>NZ_LJHY01000016.1 GCF_001295795.1 Novosphingobium sp. AAP83 | reverse complement strand
GAGGTGTGAATCACAACATGCTGGTATTGCTCAACAACTTTCGGATCGGGCTCTTACATCGATGATGAATGATTTTCGCCAGCAATACCCCGGCAAGTCGCGGAAGGAACTCCTCTCAGTAGCTGGAATGTTAGCAAGCAGCATCGTGGCCGGAAAATTTGACGAGGCAACTGGCGATAATCAAACGATGATTGCTTGATAAGGAAATTGCGTGGTGCCATCTTGAATGCCCATTTCAAGATGCGCCGCGCCAATTTTACACCAGGCAGCCATATAGTAATTGGTTAAATTACATTAAATATCTTAAAAATGATAAATATTTGCTATTTATGAAATCAGAATAAATTCGAATATCACTTCGAATAACCAATGCGCTTTGCCTTTCCATTGGTGGGGGATATATTAACTTTGTCACCATCCCAGTTAAATGCAATAAGGTCTCTATTTTCAACCGCTATATTGATGTAGGGACTGTCTTCATAGACATGTGGAATGCGTTCAATCTGCCAGATGATCTCGCCATCTGCGTTCAGTCCCATCACGTTTTCGTTTTCGACAGTCCCGCGCGGGATGGTTAGCAAAACCGCCAACGTGTTTTCGACAACAACCACCTTTTCTATCGGGTACGGCATCTTCACAGGCAGGTCCAACCCTGAAAGCACAAGATTTGCCCCATCAATTGTATAGTTTATCGGATTTTCCATCAAAGTGGCCTCGGATTTGTAAAGACAGACGTACGCTCCATAACTTCGACTTGCATCCCGCCACCGGAACCCCACGGAGGTAGTCCCCCAGCCTCGCCAACCCGCAATTTTGTCCCGGCCGGTACAGATACATCCGAAACTTGCGTGGGCAAATCGGGCAAAGCAAACTTATCCTTGATTTGCTGAGGAGACAGACCCTCAATATCCTCTTTGCGCATAACCCAAGACCCGGCTTGGTTGTCTTTGCCATGCACTCTCACAAAGGCCTCATCGCTGTCAGTAATGATCTCCTTTACGGGCTTCCCAGGCGCATAAGGTGGGCGGTTACCCTTCAATTCATGAAAATGATTGGCCTCTTCGGAGGTCATCGTCTTTGATGATCCTGTCGGCAGTTTTCCTTTATATGGGGCAGATTGTATAGGTTTGGATTGCGGATCCTTAGGTTTCCCCGGCTCGGCCTTTGTCTTCTGCGTCTGGGCTTGGTTGCGCTGAGGCGGTGTGCCGCTGACGTTTGCCTTCCCACCCTTGCTGCCCCCGCCGCCCTTCTTGGGCACGAACTTGCCGACAATGGCATTGAGCAGGTCTGGGCCCATAGCGCCGAGTGCTTTGCCATAGGCCTTGGCAGCTTGATCCAATTCTGCTTCGGTTGTTGCTGATTGGGCGTCGATAGTGGCCATGACGAAAGCGCCGATGCCCTTGATTGCCTTCATGCCGCCATTGGCCCAGCCCAGCAGCACCAGAGTCGTATTAACGGCCGCGCCGGTGACGGGATTGGTGTTGGCCAAGGCCACTGCCGCCGCCATGGCGATCATCACGGCGATGCTTTCAGGCTGTAGAAATTCCTCAACAGCAAGCCGTATCGCTTCGTCCCCGGATTCGATGGCATAGGGCAGACTGCGCTTCAGCGCGCTTCCGATCCTTTCGAATGACCCCATTTGGCCTGGCGGGGTTTCGGCATCAGGACGCGCTGCTATGGCGGTAGCTGCGGCCGTTTGGTCGACAACCGCTGCTTCCAGTACGCCTGCGCTAATTTGCTGCGCCAAGTGTTTGCGAAAACTGGCGCCCGATAGAATGACTTTGCCGCCGGGGTTGAGCCGCCCAGCTTGCAGATCGATTTGCCGTGCTGTCGCGTCGCTGTCGCGCAACTGGTTCAGGACAGCAATCGCTGCCTGGCTGTTGTTGAAAGCCAGAACCTGGGGCGGAAGCGTGCCTTTGTTTGCAATCAGCAAACGGCGCTGTTCGTTGCCGACGTTGATCGTGCCCGTGGTGATTTGCGCCACGTCTGCTGGCGTCAAGGGGATACGCGGCGTGCGCAGCAAAATCGCCTGGATTGACCCGGCAGCAATTTCACGAAGCAGCAGACGAGCGGGATCTTGTGCTTCGGGATTTTCGGGTAGGCGGGTGGCAAAAATATTTGACCATTGCGCGCGTAACTGCACGATGGCGGCGCGGTCCTGCGCCAATGTCCGCAAAGTGGACGCACAGCGCTGTTCATCGTTTGCCTTGAGCATGATAGCAGGGAATGCACCCTTGCGGCCAATGAGCAGCACGCCGCTGCTGCGTCTGATCTCGATCAGTTTCACCAGCCCGCCCCCGGTCGAAGTATTCGAACGCCTGAAGAGCTCTTGTGGCGTGCATTTGCACGCTATCATGTGCGCAAATTCACATCGTTTCGATAAGAACGCACTTGAATAGGCCCCGAACCATCGCCCAAGATGGTGCCAGAGTGAAAAGTAAACAGAATTGGATGTGCGTTTGACCACCCCCTATGATCGCGTCGCTTATCCAACGACGATGTTTGCCCAGACGCATCCTGAGCGGTTGGCGGTTCTTGCCCGACTTGCGGGGCTTGATCCTGTACCGCCGCATCAGGCGCGCATTCTGGAGATTGGCGGGGGGACGTGCGTCAACTTGCTGTCGATGGCGGCGATGTGGCCGGATTGCGATGCACATGGCTTTGATTTGTCCTCCAATGCCATCGCGCGCGGGCAGGAAATCACGGATGCCAGCGGCCTTGCCAATGTCACGCTGGCGGTGGAGGATATTTGCGAAGCGCATGAGCGCTACCCTGCCGGATCGTTTGATTATGTCATCGCCCACGGCGTTTATGCCTGGGTGCCAGATCATGTCCGCGAAGCGACGATGCGCCTGATCGCCCATTGCCTTTCGGATCGGGGGGTCGGCTTTGTCAGTTATAACGCCATGCCCGGTGGCCATGTCCGCCAGATCATGCGCGAGATGCTGTTTGATGCCATTGGCGAGATCGATGATCCCGATGCGCGGATTGCTGCCGTGCGTGATTTTCTTGAAGCCTATGCGCGGCCCCAACCCGATGATGAACCGCTGGCCAAGACCCTGCGCCAGCAAGCAGAATCCATGCTCAAGCGCCCTGACGCGGTGTTGTTCCACGATGAACTGGGGCCTTGTTTTAATCCGCAACGGTTGATGGATGTAGCCGCAGCAGCAGCCGAAAGCGGCCTGGTGTTCCTAACCGATGCCGGCCGCAACCGGCACCTTGACGGGTTCCTGCCGGACGGAAGCGCGTTGCCGGATGACCCGGAATACGCCGTCCTGCTCGCCGCCTCGCGCGATGATTACGCCTCGTTGCGCTATTTCCGGCAAAGCCTGTTTGCGAAACAGGAGCCTGACCGCGTTATTGATGCCACCCGTATCGCTGGCATGTGGATATCCACCAAGTTGAAGCGGCTCGATGACGGTGCATTTGCTCAGGGTGGGGACAGCATCAACATTGCGGATGAAGATCTGGCCGCGTCGATTGCCCGCGTGGCGGCAGTCTATCCGCAGCGCGTGCCGATCAGCGCGATTACCGATAATCCCGAACACTTGCGGGTGATCTTGCAATTGTTCGTTGAGTGGTATGTCACGCTTTATCCCGGTCCGGCTCCATTCCCGGCCGAACCGTCTGACAATCCATGCGCGAGTCCGCTGGTGCGCGGAATGTTGGGCCTTGGCGAGACGATGCTCTGCACGCTGGATCATACCGTGCTCAAGATCGAACAACCCGAGTTGCGCGCCCTGCTGATGGCAGCCGATGGGACACGCACCATTGCGGAAATTGCAGCGTTGGAAACAGGCATTCCGCCAGAGGACACCCATGCTGCGATTGCCGCTTGCTGTAGCAAAGCGCTGATGATCGCTTAGCGCGCGTCTTTAGTCAAAGCATTCAAACGCTTGAGTAGCGGTGCAATACCAAGCTCTGTCACCCTTGCCTGCAAGTCGCTCAGGTCGCCGACGGGCTGTGCAAAAGCGGCGCGTACCTCCGCGCACAGCACCCTGGCATGCAATTCGTGCATAATCTCACCGCAATCGCGGCAATGGTTTAGCGCCTGTGCGGCAATCGCGGTCGCTTGTGCGGCATTGCCGCGTGCCATGGCCAATCGTGCGCGCGCTTCGTGGAGATAGTAGGTTCCGGCGGTACGCACCTTGAGATAGGAGCCCCTCTCTAGTGATGCGTTGAGGATGACTTCAGCCTCATCCAACAGGCCAGCATCAATCAAACACAGCGCGGTCCAGCCGACACAAACCGGTTCAAAACCAAAGAAGCGACGGTTCAGGCATTCGGCAAGAGCGCGGCGCATGATGCCTAACGCCTTTGGGATATGTCCACCGCGATAGTGTAGGTAACCGTGGGCAAGATGAGACAAAAGACGTGAATAATCATGGTGATAGCGGCGGGATAGGCGAGCTGACTCGGCAATCCATCGCCGCGCACGTGGCAGGTCGTCCAGATCGACAAGATACCATGCACCGAATGCACGGGCGAGGATGTGCGGTATGACTACAACCGCGCCAAATGTCGCGCCATCCAAACCGTCTTGCAGCCTTGCGCCTAGCAACTCGATCCGCGCCACGGCCTCTTCCGGACGCGCACGAGAAAAGGCGATATAGGCCCCCACAACATCGGCAAATGTGCGGCGCGGCAAGCTGTCGTGATTGTCCAGATCAGCCTGAGCCTGTGCCAGCCATTCAGTGCCACGAACCGGCGAGCCATCGATCCAGTCAAGCAAGGCCATGTTAATTCGCGCAACCGTGCGGATGCCAGGCCCCATATCAATTTGCCCGTTGGCAACAGCCTCGATATCCTGCCGGACTTCCTGTTCCAACGAGAGTTGTTGCAGCGTATCAAGGGCAAGAAGAGCAAATCGCGCACGCTGGAACTGCGATGCAGGCGGGTCAAGCCAGGCCGCTATATCACGCGCGCGGCGGTACAGCGCCAGCACAGAACTGATGGCGGCAAGCCCCAAGGCTTCGATTGATGCATTCCATTGATGATCCAGCGCGCGCTCTGGCAGGCCCGCCTTCTCGGCATGGGTGGCCAGTTCGGCATGGGTGGCGGCATCTCCTTCAAGCAGTTCCAGCACACGCAAATGCATTGTTTTGCGCCGCCGCCTGGTCATTGTTGCATATGCGGCTTCTTGCACCAATTGGTGGGTGAAGCGCACGACATCGGCCTGCGCGGTTTCAATGACCCGGCTTTCCACCAGCCGTATAGTGGCTGCGGCCGGGTTGCGACATACCAGAGCCGCACCTTTTGCGAGATGGCTGGCTTGAAATGAAGGACCAAGCGCGGAGCACAATTGGCACAACCGGCTTGCATCCTCATCCAATGCCGCAAGGCGTTCTGCGAGCAGATTTTCCAGTCGGGCAGGGAGGCGGACGGTGCCTTGATCCGATTGGGCCGTGACCGCAAATTCCTGAAGCGCCAATGGCAAACCATCGGCACGTGCAAGGATTTTTTCAATGGTGCCATCTTCCAGCGGAGCCGCGCGGTTTATCAGTGATATCAGGGTGCGGGCGGCGTCAGATGGCAAAGCTTTGAGTTGCGACGGTTTGCCGCATAGTGTGGTCAAGCGCAGTGTTGCTTCAGGGCGGCCGGCTGCAATAATACCCAGCGCCGCACTTTGCCGAATACCCGTCAATATAGACCGCGTCTCCCGGTCAATGTAGTGCATATCGTCAACCAGCAGCAGCAACGGCATATTTTCCACCGCAAGCCGCAGCAGCCCAACTATCGCCTGCGTGGCAATGCGGCTGCGATCACCCGGCGATAGTCCGGGCAGCCAGGCCCCAATGCCTCCCGCAAAGCCGTTAAGGCATTCGGCCTGCTCTGCTGGCAGTCCCGCTGCTTGCGCAGGATCGGCGCAGAATGGGCGCAGCAATTCGACCACGTGGCGCACAGCTGGCGAAAGACAGCCGAACGGCACCGCCGCCATCAGTGGGTTGCCGCGAATGACCACGAAAGTGACGCCATAGCCTGCTGCCAGACGGCTCGCCTCAAGCAAGAGGCGGCTTTTGCCCATGCCGGCGTCGCCGATAAAGCCAATCGCTGCGGGCTTTCCAGCGGGCAGGGCGGCGATCATTGCCCGTACTTGCTCTAAATCCTTATCGCGCCCTATCACCGGGTAGGTGGCGTTGCCTTTGACAGGCACATGGTCGCTTCCGGCAAAGTTGATTGCGGCCAATTCGAACACCGCTTCGCCACCATCATCGGCACTGTCATGGCCATCTGATGGTAGCCTGCCTGTCTGGCGCAGGTCGCAATTCTCAGCGATGAGGGAAGCCGTGGTAGCCGAGATCGCAACGCTACCGGGCGATGCAAGCTGTTCCACCTGCCCGGCGACATGAGCGGCATGGCCAACCACGTCCACGATGCTGCCAAAATCGTGATCCTGACGGCGCAGGAGAATTGGTCCCGCGTGAATGCCTATTCGCACTTGCAGTGATGGCAAAATGCCTATGCTGCCGCCCTTCATGCGATCGACGATTTGCCGTGCCGCCAAAGCAGCGCGCAAGGCATGGTCCTGTGCTGCGGGGTGAATGCCGAACACCGCCATCACGCCATCACCCTGAACGCGCACAACAAGGCCTTGGAAATCATGAATTGCGTTTTGAATAAGCTTGATTGAGGCATCAATCAGATCGCGCGCGTCTTCGGGGTCAAGCGCGCGCAGCAGTCGTGTAGATCCGACAATGTCTGCAAACAGGATCGTCGCGAATCGAATTGAGTCCAGTTCGCCAGCAAAACCGTGCAAGTTATCAGCCAATCCAATTGGCATATTGTTCGGCAAAACGTCAACGCGCTCGGCTGTTTCTGGCGCCTGCCCGGTAGTACTATGCCCCACCAATTGCACGTTAAGACTCTGAGCCTGTTTTTTGGCCAGATGAAACCCCTGCCACCTCGCCATCACCAGCAGAGTCACAGGTTACAACCATTATCGCAATAAATTTCGCGTTAACCATTCAAAATGGATGTAAACGCGGTAACTGCTTAGAATAAGCCTATAAAAGCGTGGCCCCGCGCCATCGCTGATTTTTGCGGTATCGTCCGTAATCTTGCGCGGGTAAATCCGTCGCGGCCCATCACCAAGGGGGCACCGTCAAGATGGTGGCCGGTCAGTGCTTTGCCATTGCGTGAAACCCTGATTGACCAGCCCCAATGCCGATCATGTGAAGCAACGGAGAGAAATGCGTCACATTGGAGCGCAAGACAGGGGGAGCGCAGTGTTTCCGATGGTGAGATGAGCCGTTCTACTTCGGTTTCGCTCAAGTAAAACCGGGCAATATCTGCGACATCTTCATGAGGAACAGCCGTGCCGCCGACGGGGGTTACAATCAGAAGGGATGGACGGAGCACAGCTACGCCGACCCGTTTTATTTCGATATCGAGGGCTCCTGGCCCAGCTTTCCAAATCAGGTATCTTTGCATCGGCCCGGTAGTCATTGCTGAGGGCCACATATCGCAAAAATTACATGGCCGTGCCGTAGGTCTCAACACTGGCAACATGTGATTCTCGACACATCCACTTTGTTGTCTATAAGGATCCGTTCTGGGGGATTTTGATGGCAAGCGCGACCAAATTGCAGTCAAACTTGATCGTTCCCGAAGCCGTTCGGCAAATTCTTACCGAAAATGGCCGGGTGATGCGCGTGCGCAAAGGCCATGTTTTGCTGGCTGTGGGGTTGCCAGCCAGCGATGTCTATCTGGTTGTCGAAGGACTTTTGTGCGTGTCTCTGGTTTCGGCACAAGGTCGTGAAACGGTGCTGCGGGCCATCGGGCCGGGCGAAATTTTCGGTGAATTGGCAGCCATCGATGGCGAACCACGCTCGGCCGATGTGGTGGCGTCGAACAACAGTTGCCTGATGGTCATACCGGGCAAAACTTTCCACGCCCTGATTGCGAAAGAGCCTTTGCTCAGTTTGTGGTTAGCGCGCTATCTGGCGCATCAGGTGCGTTATCTCACCAACCGGATCTATGAACTTTCAACAATGGCGGTTGGAACGCGGCTGCAGGCCGAACTGCTGCGGCTGGCAGAAATGACCGACCACACTGGCGGTGCCAGCATCTCGCGCGTGCCTACCCAATCGGAACTGGCTGCGCGCATCGGTACGAATCGTGAAACTGTCACTCGCGAATTTTCTCTGCTGGTGCGGGAGCGGTTGGTCGTAAAGGAAGGGCGGCGGATTGTCATTCCATCGGTGAGCAAACTGGCAGAGCGGATCAAGCGTTATTCGCAGACGGCGTGATAAAACTTTGGTTCAGTGCCGCTAGAAGCGATTGCCAGACCCGCACCTTTGCGAATAGCTTTGTCCGGTATGAGCAAGGATCTTAATCTACCGAACATGTCCGCCGGCGGCGCGCCCGGTAAGTCGACAGGGCTGGTCGGCCGGATCGGCTGGTTTTTTGCGCGGTGGGTGGTGGCATTCCTGTTCATCTCTGTGTTGCAGGTGGTGATCTACAAGTTCGTGCCAGTGCCGATCACGTTGACCATGCTGATGGACGAGAACCCGGTCACCAAAGACTGGACCGCGCTTGATGACATTGACCGTGATATGGTCGCTGCGGTGATTTCAAGCGAAGATGGCAAATTCTGTCTTCACAGCGGGTTTGATCAAGACGCAATCATGCAGGCGTTCAAGCGTAACGCGCAGGGCGGGCGCATTCGCGGCGGCTCCACCATCAGCCAGCAAACCGCCAAGAACGTGTTTTTGTGGCAAAACGGGGGCTATCTGCGCAAAGCACTTGAAGCTTGGTACACCGTTTTGATCGAAACCATCTGGGGCAAGCGCCGGATCATGGAAGTCTACCTCAATGTGGCTGAAACCGGCATCGGCACTTATGGGGTAGAGGCAGGCGCGCAGCGGTACTATGGCAAAAGCGCACGCAAATTGAGCCCGGTTGAAGCCGCACGGATTGCCGCTGTTTTGCCTCAGCCCAAAAAGCGTGAAGTGAACGGCGCAGGCGGCTTTACACGGCGCCACGGCAATTCCATCGCGCGGCGCGTTGCGGTGGTCAAAAACGAGGCGTTGGACGCCTGCGTTTATCGCTGATCGTATCCCAGCACGATTCGCGCACCAAGCAAGCCCTGGCCAACCGTCACTTTGACCGTGGCAGGTGATGTTTTCTCCAAGCGGTTATAGACGTCCTCGGAAATGAAATAACGGCCCGAACCAATCACAGCATCGCTCTGGTCTGGTTTCAGCCAGGCCCAATAGTAAAGTTTCCGACTCTTGCTCGCGTGTGTCACCTCGGTCCGCTCCAGCGTCATGTGCACCGTGCTCTGGCCGCGCACGATCGCCCCGTTTACGCTAGGCAAAACACCGACAGACCAGACCGGCCAGCCCAACAGGGCGGTGACAGCACAGAGCAACGCTGCAAACTTGCACGCTTTGGGTTCGTCCAACTGTGCAGCGCTATAGCGCCAAGCCACAAATGCCGTCGCCGCCGTGGCAATCAGACCTGCAAGCTTCAAGCCCGAACCCGGCGCAATGTCGCGCGGCCAATGGTTCCCAACCAGCAGCACGAGCGCGAAGGTCAGCAGGATCGGTGCCGCAAACGGCAGCACTGCTTTTACAAACAGGCTTTGGGGCATCGCAGTGCGTTGCGAACTGGTCCGTTTCATCCACCAAGCATAGCAATCAATGCTTACCAAACCCGAACGGTCCATCCCATTCAGCCAAGACGTGACTGCGGAGATGGCCTGAACGGATTGATCCGTATGCCACAGGGTTGACGCCCTGCGGGTCATCGCCTATCGGCCACAGCCTGATTCCGGCACGTCGCACCAGCGGCGATGGTTGCCTGTTCACCGATTTTAATGAGAAGAGCAAACAGATGAAGCGCACATTCCAGCCAAGCAACCTCGTGCGTGCCCGCCGTCACGGCTTCCGTACGCGCTCGGCAACCCCGGGTGGCCGCAAGATTCTTGCAGCCCGCCGTTCGCGCGGTCGCAAGAAACTGTCGGCCTGAACGCTGCCGATATCCTTTCGGAAAGTGCGGTCGCGGGGATGACCCGAATCGCCACTATTCGGAATCGGGCAGACTTTGTTGCTGCCAATCGCGGAATCCGGGTCGCAAGGCCCGGGTTCGTGCTGTTGGTGAACCGCGATATAGTGCCTTCCGCCGAAGCTGATCTGCGCTTCGGGGTAACCGTCACCAAAAAGATCGGCAACGCGGTTGTCCGCAACCGCATGAAGCGTCGCTTCCGCGCGCTGTTGCGCGAAGCGCTGCCCGCCTCGGGCATGCGCGGCGCCGATCATGTGTTGATCGGCCGCGAAGGCGGGGTCGAGCGCGATTTTGCTACTTTGCGTGATGAATTGGCTGTGGCCCTCACCCGCGCGGCAGAGGGCAAGGGCGACCCGCCGCGCAGACGCGCATCGAACTTCAAGCCGCGCAAGTGAAACGCCTGCTCATCCTGATTGCGCGTGGCTGGCAGCTGGGGCCATCGCGGATCTTGCCACCGTCGTGCCGTTACAGTCCTTCCTGCTCGCAGTACGCGATCGATGCGGTTGAAAAGCACGGCGCGATTAAGGGTGGCTGGATTTCGGCTAAGCGGCTATTGCGCTGCCATCCGTGGGGTGGGCACGGCTACGATCCGGTTCCGTAGGCCTCTCCCCTGACGAGAAATTACAGGCTGCCTTGCGCGGCATTTGACTGACAGGACGCGAACACGGTGCAGAATCAGCGTAACATTATTCTGGCCGTGGTGCTCACCGGCCTGCTGCTGCTCGGTTGGGAATCGGCCATGCGCTGGTTCTATCCGCAAGCGGGCAAGCGCCCTGCGGCTGTGGCTACTGCACCTGCCGATCCTGCGAATCCTGCCAAGCCAAGCCGCGAAGGTGGCCTGCTCAATCCCGCAGACGTCGCGCTGGAAAAGAAAGACTTGCGCGCCGAATTGGCCGCCGGTCACCGCGTTGTCATTGATGCGCCGGGCCTCAAGGGATCGATCAACCTCAAGGGTGCGCTGCTAGATGACGTGTCGATGGCCCGCCACCGCGAAACGGTCGACAGGGCAAGTGCGCCGGTGCGGCTGTTCTCGCCCGCAGGTACGCCTGCGCAACACTTCGCGCAGATCGGCTGGGTGGGTGAAGGCGTCGCGGCCCCTGATGCCAAAACGACGTGGACCGCCGAGGGCGCAAAGCTGACCCCGCAAACGCCGGTCACTCTACGCTGGAGCAACACCACCGGACAGACCTATTCGATCCGCTACGCCATCGATGCGGATTACATGATCACCACAACGCAAAGCGTGGCCAACGCCAGCACTGCACCAGTGGTTGTGCGTCCGTTTGCACTGGTCAACCGGACCGAAAAAACGTCGAGCATCGATACGTGGCAGCTTCATTCCGGCCCGATTGGCGCGTTCGACGGTTCGGTGAACTTTGAAAATAATTACTCGACTGTCTCCGAAGCACCCGGTGCCGCCATCCCGCTTAAAGGACTGGCCAACTGGATCGGCTTTACCGACATTTACTGGATGTCGGGGCTCATCCCCGATGCCAATGCCAAAGCGGAATCGGCTTTCCGTGCGCTTGGCAACGGCATTTTCCGCGCTGATCTGATTTACCCTTCGGTCTCGGTCGCTCCGGGCAAAGTGCAATCGCAGAATGTGCGCATCTTTGCAGGCGCCAAGGAAAACGCGGTCCTTGAAAAGTACGAAGCCGCAGGCGTTACCAACTTCAGCTATTCGATCGATTGGGGCTGGTTCTCATGGTTCGAAAAGCCAATCTTCTGGCTGCTTGATTCGATCTTCAACAAGGTCGGCAACTTTGGCCTTGCTATCATCCTGCTCACGCTGGTTGTTCGTGGTGTGATGTTTCCGATTGCGCAACGTCAGTTCGCCTCGATGGCCGCCATGCGTGCGCTCCAGCCCAAGATGAAGGCGCTGCAAGAGCGCTACAAGGACGACAAGCAGACGCAGCAACAGAAGATCATGGAATTGTACAAGGAAGAAAAGGTCAACCCACTTGCGGGCTGCCTGCCGATCTTCCTGCAAATTCCGGTATTTTTCGCGCTTTATAAAGTGCTGACGCTGACCATCGAAATGCGCCATCAGCCCTTTGTGCTTTGGATCAAGGATCTCTCCGCGCCAGATCCTGCGCACGTGCTCAACCTCTTCGGCCTGCTACCGTTTGATCCGCCAAGCTTCTTGGCCATCGGCATTCTGGCGATCTTGCTCGGCATTACGATGTGGCTGCAATTCAAACTGCAACCGGTCGCGATGGATCCGGCGCAACAGCAGATCTTTGCGTTCATGCCCTGGATCATGATGTTCGTGATGGCGCCATTTGCAGCAGGTTTGCTGCTCTACTGGATCACCTCGAACCTGTTGACCATTGCCCAGCAAAAGTACCTTTACAGCAAGCACCCGCAATTAAAGGCGCAAGTTGACAAGGACCAGACGGACGTCACCCGCGCCGTCACCCGCGAACAGAAGGCTGCTTCCACCCGGAAGCCGAAAACACCTTGAACCCAGAAGATATCCGAGCAGAAGCGGTTGACGCCGCCGTTAAGGCTGAACTGATAGAACGCGCGCGCCTGCTTTTTGCAGGGCGCATCGAATTCCTGAAGTCCGCGCCCGCGCTGCACTTCCTGCCCGATCCCGACGTGCCAGAGGTGGCCTTCGCTGGCCGCTCGAACGTCGGCAAATCGTCGCTGCTTAATGCGCTGACGGGCCGCAAGTCCATCGCGCGAACCTCGGTCACGCCGGGCCGCACGCAAGAGCTCAACTTCTTCGAAGTGGGCGATCCCACGCTGTTGCGTCTGGTCGATATGCCGGGCTATGGCTTTGCCAAAGCACCGCCCAAAGTGGTGGAGCAGTGGCGCAAGCTGGTGCGCGATTTCCTGCGCGGCCGCGTCGTGCTCAAGCGCGCGCTGCTGTTGATCGATGCCCGTCACGGTATCAAGGATGTCGATACCGAGATGATGAAGATGCTCGATGAGGCAGCGGTCGGCTATCGCGTCGTGCTGACCAAGGCCGACAAGATCAAGGCCAGTGAACTCGATCAGGTCTACACAGAAACCCTCGCCGCCGCGCGCAAACGTACCGCCGCCTATCCTGAAGTGCTGGTCACCTCGTCGGAAAAGAAAATGGGCATCGAAGAGTTGCGCGCTGCGGTTCTGGCTGACAGCGAAATCTGACTTCTCTCTCTCCAGCCAGATGGTTGGGGAGGGCAGTCAACACCCGCAAAATCACAGGACAGGGGCGATCAGCGATTGAGGG
The DNA here is from genome assembly GCF_001295795.1 of Novosphingobium sp. AAP83. Classification (GTDB taxonomy): domain Bacteria; phylum Pseudomonadota; class Alphaproteobacteria; order Sphingomonadales; family Sphingomonadaceae; genus Novosphingobium. Next base: position 561,823 of record NZ_LJHY01000016.1, on the reverse strand, counting down.
GCAATAGGGCGATTCTGTTGCTAGGCTCGCCCCCAGCCCCCGGTTTCCGATTCTGTTACCCGGTTCGGTCCGAACCGTGCTCACGCTTTATAACTTCAGGGCGTTAGCCCCTAGAATTATGCTGCGAGAGCAAGTGCTTCGTTGTCGTTGGCACTTGTGAGTTGTGAGCCTATAACAGGTTACTCAGCCTGGGCAAAAACAGCGCTTTTCAACACACGTCGATCCTAGTTCGGCCCCATCAACACCCTTGCGACAACAAGGCCAGATTCGATAAAGAACCTGTAGTGATGGTGGAGCCGCCGGGTACCGCCCCCGGGTCCGCTGTGCCTATTGCACGCCGCAGTTTATCACCATAGCCGGTCGAAACCGGCAGAAACTCATATAGGGTGCTTGTGCCAAATGAAAAGGGGCAGGATGTCTCCCGCCCCTTTAATGCCGTTTTTCTGGGTTTGCCCTAGCCCTTGGACTTCAGCGCATCCCTGATTTCCGCCAGCAGTTCGATCTCGCTTGGGCCGGCAGGAGCGGCTGGCGCTTCTTCAGCAGGCTTGGCGATGACCTTGTTCGCGGCCTTGACGATCAGGAACACGACGAATGCGAGAATCACAAAGTTAACGATCTGGGTGATGAAATCGCCATAGCCAATCATCGCGACGCCTGCTGCCTTCAAGTCGGCATAACTGGCGGCATCGCCTTTGAAATCGGCAGGCAAGTCACTCAATTGAATGAATAAGTTAGTGAAATCTTTCCCGCCAGTAATAAAGCCGATCACTGGCATGATCATGCTTTCCGTAAGCGAGGTGACTACTTTTCCAAAAGCTGCACCAATAATCACACCAACTGCAAGATCCAGAACATTTCCGCGTGAAATGAAGGTCTTGAATTCACCAAGCATTCCCATAATTCCCCCTTGGCTTGTTAACCATATTCCGGAACCTTTGTTGCCCTTTGATAGCGATGACAGCAAGCCTCAATCGGTTGCAAAACCGAGACACTCTTGAAGTGCCGTCCGCTTGCGCTATCTCAGGGGAGACAAAGGGACCGTGCGTGCGGTCCCATCCTAAGGGGTACGATGCCGATGGCCGCTATTCGCTTCAGCTCAATCGCGTTTGCAACTGTTGCCGCAGCCAGCCTTGCAGGTTGCGGGATCAATTCGGTCCCAACAGCCGAGGAAGAGGCCAAGGCCCGCTGGGCTGATGTGGAAAGCTCGTATCAGCGCCGCGCCGATTTGATTCCGAATCTGGTTTCCACCGCCAAGGGCGCTGCCGCTTCGGAAACCACGATCCTGACCAACGTGACCAACGCGCGCGCGGCAGCCACCTCGATCAACATCACGACCGATGATTTGTCGAACCCGGCCGAATTCGAAAAATTCCAGAATGCGCAGAACCAGTTGACCCAAGCGCTGGGCCAATTGCGGACTGTGGTGGAAAACTATCCGCAATTGCAGAGCCAGGCGCGTTTTGCCGATCTGATGGTCCAGCTGGAAGGTACTGAAAACCGCATCAACGTGGCGCGCACGCGCTATAACGAAGCAGTGCAGTCCTATAACACCACGATCCGCACGTTCCCCGATGCCATTGGGGCAAAGCTGATCCATGGTGCCAAGCCGATGGTGCCGTTCAAGGCTGCTGCGGGTTCCGAAGTTGCACCTACGGTGAATTTCGATATGAGCGCACCGGCACCTGCCAACCCTGCTCCGGCAGCTTCGGGCAATTGATATGACCGCCCAATTGCGGGCATTCTTTCGTGTGTGCGCGGTGCTGCTGCTGGTCTTTGCAGGAACAGCACACGCCGCCATGCCGCCCAAACCTGCTGGTCCGGTGCTGGATCAGGCGAACATCATTCCCGATGATCAGGAAGCCGCGCTTGCGCAGCGCTTGTCAGCTTATAACGCACAGACCGGGCGCGCGATTGTCGTGGCGACCATCGCTTCGCTCGATGGCGATGATGTGGCAAGCTATGCCAACGCCTTGTTTCGCACATGGGGGATAGGCGGCGCAAAAACCGATCAGGGTCTACTGTTCCTGATAGCTCCGAATGATCGCCGCGTGCGGATTGAAGTGGGTTACGGGCTGGAAGAGTTCATGCCCGACGTGTTGGCCGGGCGGATTATTGCCACGGCAGTCACGCCGCGTTTCAAGGCGGGCGATTATCCCGGCGGGATCAATGCGGGGGTTGAGCAGATACTGACGCAACTCAACCGAAATCCGGCAGACGCCAAAGCCGTTGCGGAAGCGGCGGCGGCATCACAGCGCCAAAGCGGCGACAGCGCAGGGGGCACGATTGGCAGCGCGATCTTCTGGATCGTGCTGATCATCGTTGCCATTGCCATCTTCGGACGGCGCAATCGTGGCTATGGCCAGCGAAGCAGCGGGATCGATCCGGGCATTGTCCTTTGGGGCTTGAGCGAGATTGCCCGATCTGCCTCGCACGGCGGTGGCGGATGGGGCGGCGGGGGCGATTCCGGTGGAGGCTTTGGCGGATTTGGCGGTGGCGATTCCGGTGGCGGTGGTGCCTCCGGTGACTGGTAAGCGGGACTGGTGATGGCGAAACCTACAATGACAGACGCCGATCACAAGCTGGTGTCCGATGCGGTCGCAGCTGCCGAAATGAACAGCGCGGGCGAGATCGTCACTATCGTCACGCCCCGGTCTGACACGTACCGTGATGTCGCACTCGTCTGGGCTGCGCTCACCGCCTTCGCGGCCTTGTGCGCGCTCGAAATAGGATCGGGCTTTTTCCTTCCCCGGATCGAACATCTATTTGGTCTATGGGCGTTCGAATGGACGCCACGCGCGGTGCTGGGCCTTGCGCTTAGTGTGGCGACGATCAAGTTCACCGCGATGTACTTGCTGATGCGGTTCACACCGCTGGGCCTTTGGTTCACGCCGCGCCGTGTGCGCAACGCCCGCGTTCGCGAACGTGCGCTTACCTGCTTTCGCGTTGGCGCAGAAAGCCGCACGGCGGGAGGCACCGGCGTGTTGATCTATCTCAGCCTTGCCGAACATCGCGCTGAAATCATCGCTGATGCAGCCATCGCGTCGAAAGTTTCGCCCGACACATGGGGCCATGCGATGAAGGCGATGCTTGATCCGCTCCGCCAAGGCCAGATGGCGCAAGGCATGGCAGCGGCTGTGGGCGAAGTAGGCAAAGTCCTTGTCGAACATTTCCCGCGCAGCGAAGATGACGTTAACGAACTACCTGATAGGCTGATTGAAGTCTGAATCCGGAGATATCATGAGCCTTGAAGAAGAGTACCGCGACCAGCCTGAAGAAGTGCGCTGGGAGGGCCGCTATATCGCAGCCAAAACGCGCGGACGCTGGGAATATGTCGGCCGCGCGCGCAACATCCGGGCAGCCGTGATCCTTGCGATTGACGATGGCCATGTGCTGTTGGTCGAGCAGTTCCGCGTGCCATTGGGCCGCCCTTGCATCGAATTGCCTGCCGGATTGATCGGTGACGAGGCGGGATCGGAGAACGAGGACGCTGCCATCGCAGCGGCGCGCGAACTGGAAGAGGAAACCGGCTATCGTCCGGGCCGTGTGGAATCACTTGGAGAATTCTATTCCTCGCCCGGCATGGTGACCGAGGCTTTCACGCTGTTCCGCGCGCTCGATCTGGAAAAGGTATCGGACGGTGGCGGGCTGGAGGGCGAGGGCATTACCGTGCACCGCGTGGCCTTGACCGAGATCGTCAGCTTCATCGCGGGCAAGCGCGCTGAGGGTTATGCCATCGATACGCGGATGTTGTTGCTGCTCTCGCCTAGCATCTTGGGCTGATTTCAGGCATGTAAAACTAGAAACTGGAGAGCATCAATGGGCAGAGTAACCGGTAAAAAGGCCCTTATCACAGGCGCTGCCCAGGGTCTTGGTGCGGCTCATGCGTGGATGCTAGCGCGTGAGGGCGCCAAAGTACTGTTGACAGACATAAACGGCATTGGCGCATTGGCTACGGCTGCTGCAATTGACGCCGAAATTGGCACAGGCACAGCCTTTGCCATGCGCCATGATGTGACCAGCCCCGATGATTGGGACAAGGCGCTGGCCATGGCGGCCGAAAAGTTCGGCGGGCTATCGGTGCTGGTCAACAATGCGGGGGTCGGCGTGCGGGGCAACATCGAAACCTGCACGTTGGAGGAATGGCATCGCGGTTTTGCCATAAACGTCGATTCTGTGTTTCTTGGCTGCCAGAAAGCATTGCCATTGCTACGGGACAATCAACCCGCCTCGATCATCAACATCAGTTCCATTGCGGGCCTGATCGCTTCCGATTCTATGCCCGGGTACAATGCCAGCAAGGCCGCAGTATGGATGCTAACCAAATCGGTCGCGCTCTATTGCGCCAAACGTGGCTGGGATATCCGTTGCAACTCGGTCCACCCGACCTTCGTTGATACCCCGATCCTTGATGATATCAGCGCCAATGCGAACCTTGAAAAGTCGGTGGTGATGGGCAAGTTGGCGCGGCAAGTGCCGTTGGGCCGTCTGGGTGTGCCCGATGATATCGCGGCGGGCGTGCTATATCTGGCCAGCGACGAGAGCCGGTTTATGACCGGGGCCGAGCTGAAATTGGACGGCGGAATTTCGGCGATGTGATGGATGTCGCTGGCGGTTATCGAGCAATGGGCATGGCGGCTTCGCGTTCCATGCGCACGGCATCCAAGATCTTTGCCCCGCCGATAAAGACCGCGCCGGTTGCAGCAGCGAACAGTAGCTTGCCGCCCAAGCCGGGATACTGAGTGAGATAGGCTTGGCCGCGTTCGACGGCACCCAAGGACAGTGCGTAGATGATCGCAAACGCCTCAAAGCGGGTTTTGATAGTGAACAGGCGGGCGATCTTGTTTAGCATCCGGGGTACTTATCCTCTATTGCCGACCAGCTTAGCAATCATCGTGCCAGACGCTATTTTGCTGCCTTGTTGTCCGTTAAACTTTCATTCACTGTAAATTGCAGCGACAGGGGTGTCTATGAAGTTTGCCTGATTGATCAGGAAAGCTGTTCAAGACCCAGCAAGTCCAGCAAAGCAGCGCGGGCCGCGATAACCGTTTTGGCCAAAGATTGTGCGCCAATATCTGCGGGATCAATCTGTTCAGGCCATTGTATTGCAACGATTCTCTCGATCAGCGCGACTTTGGCTTCATCGAGCATAAAGCGTGGATCGACAGTAGCAGGATCGGCGACGACGCGCAGGCGCAAACAGGCAGGGCCACCGCCATTGGCCATTGATTGGCGCACGTCGACGGGTAGCACACGGCGTATCGGGCCGTTGGACGCGAGCATTCCATCAAGCCAGCCACGCACAGAGGGCGTCTCCCACGCTTCGAGCGGGATCACGAGGCCCACTTCGCCGGTGGGCAGCGTTAGCAATTGGGCGTTGAACAAATAGCTTTTGATCGCATCGGCAAGGCTAATGGCGCTTGCGGGCACGACGACGATTTCGGCTTCGGGCAACCTTGTGCGGATTGCCGCATATGTGCCATCGGGATCGGCAAAGGCCTGTTCGTGGGTGAACAGTACGCGCTCGTTTGCCACGGCGACAACATCGTTATGGAAAGCGCCCGCCGCGATGGCTTCAGGCGCTTGTTCGATAAACAGGCAGCGTTCGGGGTTCAGGCCGTGCAGGCGGGCGACAGCGCGGCTTGCCTGTTCGTGCTGGCGCGCGGGGAATGCGCCGCCGGTTTTGCCATAGACGAACAGTTCGAGGCCGGGGGCATCGTGGGCTGTGGTCATGCGCATGTGATTGGCCGCGCCTTCATCGCCAAAGCAGGCGGGCACGGCGTCATGCACCGTAAAGTGCGCGGCACTGGCAAAGGCGAGGCGCAACTGGCGCACCGTATCGGGCCATTCCTGCGAGCGGTGGGGCATGGTGACAAGGTTGGCGGCGGTCAGATGGCAGCGCCCGTCGGCGGTATCGGGCGCGGGGCTGACCGTGGCGGCGTTGGCGGTCCACATTGATGAGGCAGACCAAGCGGAAGCGCGCAAACGGCGCTGGGCGGGATCGGTTTCATCCACGGCGTTCAGGCCCAAAGCGCCAAGCAACACCGGATTGGGGCGGGGCAGCGGCGCAAACAACCCTTGCGCAAGGCCCAACCCAAGGTTGTGGCGCATCTTGGCGATACCCTGTAGGGCGGCTGCGCGCGGATAGGAGACTTCGCCTGCATGGCTGGCCGAGGCCAGATTTCCAAGGCTGAGGCCAGCGTAGTTGTGGCTTGGCCCAACAAGGCCGTCGAAGTTGATTTCAACGAGGGGCATCGAGTGTGTCCTGATATTGCATCGAAGAACGGGGTAGGGAGGCTACCTGGTGACGTGCCAGACCATATCGCCCGCCGAAACCTTGAGCGCCGCTGCCGCCATCGGATCGATCAACAAGCCGTCGGGCGTAACTGCCACTCGGGCAAACGTGCAGCGGTAATCGGCTAGGCGTCCGGTGGCGACCAGCGCCTGCACCATACCATTGCCTTCAGCCGGGCGGACTTGCGAAATTTTAGTAGCTTGCGCTTCGCAGATCGAGCGGACGCGGTCGGTCTTGGCGGTCATGGTGGGGCCACCGTCGAAGATGTCGACATAGCCTTCATAGGCAAAGCCTTCTTCTTCCAGCATGCGCATGGCGGCGCGGCCTGATGGGTGGGGCAGGCCGATAGCGGTGCGTGCGGTTTCAGGGAGCATCGCAATATAGATGGGATGTTTGGGCATCAGATCAGCGATGAACTGGTTGCCGTTGATCGCGTTGAAATAGTCCGCTTCCTGAAAGCTCATCCCGAAAAAGCGCCCGGCCACGCCGTCCCAGAATGGCGATCCGCCGCGCTCGTCGATCGCACCACGCAGCTCGGCCAAAATCTTTTCGGCAAAGCGCTGGCGGTGCATGGCGATGAACAGATAGCGGCTGCGCGCCAGCAGCATGCCAAGCCCGCCCGCCCGTTCCGACGGGTGGAGAAACAGCCCGCCAACCTCGCTTGACCCTTCAAGATCGGTAACAAGGCCTAGCATTTCGGCGCGGAAGGTGCGGTTCAGTTCCTTGGAATGCTGGGTGAGCGTGGCTTTGCGATAGGAATAGAACGGCCATTGCCGCCCAACGCTGGTAAAAATCTGGCAGGTGCCGCGCACTTCACCCGTTGCGCTGTCTTCGAGCACCAGTACGAACAATTCGTCCTTCAGATTTTGTGGATCGCCCGCCTCGCTGTTGGCGTAGGCCTGAGACGCGCGGTCCAGCTTGGCGGTGAGCGATTTGCGATCTGCGGGCAGATTGGTGAAGCCACCACCGGTCAGCTTGGCCATCTCATACAGCGGTTGAAGATCACTGGCGCGCGCGGCGCGGATACGGAACGTCATCAGCTTCCCCCGGATAGCCGGTGCAGAACCAGCGCCGATAGCGCGGCGCGTTCTGCCAAAGACGGCACGATCAGATATTCCTGATCCGAATGAATGGCCCCGCCGCGCACGCCCATCGTATCGACGACAGGCACCCCGCATGCGGCGATATTGTTGCCATCGCAGACCCCGCCCGAGGCTTGCCAGCGGATCGGCTGGCCCAGCGCCTGCCCACAATCGCGCACGAGGTGGAACAAAGCTTCTGCCTGCGGGGTAAGCGGTTTGGGCGGGCGGGAGACGCCGCCGTGGAGGTGGATGGAAACGTCGTGCAGCTTTTCGATTACGCGCACAGCTTCGCGCAGCGCTGCTGCAAAGGTGTGAGCCTGTTCCGGCAGGCGCGGGCGCATGTTGAAGCGCAGCACTGCGCGGTCGGGCACGACATTGTTGGCGCTACCGCCATCAATCCTGGCTGGGTTTACCGAGAGGCCCGGTTCCTCCAGCGCCTTCAGCCGCAGCGCCAGATCGGCAGCGGCAAGGATTGCGTTGCGCCCGTCTTGCGGGTTGCGTCCGGCATGGGCGGAGCGGCCGGTGATGATCGCGCTGTAATTCCCGCTGCCGGGCCGTTCACCCGCCAAAGTGCCATCGGGCAGGGCAGAGGGCTCATACGTGAGCGCGGCAGCCTTCCCGCTAGCCAGTTCGGCGATAAGCGGGGCCGATGACAGGCTGCCGGTTTCCTCGTCAGCATTGATCAGCACATCATAGCCCACCGATGCTGCGGCGGGGCTGGCTTCAAACGCGGTAAGCGCAGCGAGGATCACCGCGATCCCGCCCTTCATATCCGCCACACCGGGGCCGTTCAGTGTTTCGGTATCGAGCCATGTCAGTGTCTGGAATGGGTGCGAGGGTGGAAACACCGTGTCCATATGTCCAGTCAGCAGATAGCGCCGCGTTGCATCAGGGCGGATCGACAGGACCAGATGCGCACCATTGGCGCTTTCGACCTCTTGCCCATCGGCGGCGATGGCGGTGGCGGGCGCAGGCTCGATTCTGCGCACGGTGCCCGGTAAAATTGCAAATGCTTCGGCCAACAGGTCCCACTGGCGGGCAAGGCCGGTCAGGTTGCCGGTGCCGGTATTGATCGCGCACCATTGCTCAACCTGCGCTAGCATCGCTGCGGCATCAATTGTGCCTATCAGGTCTAGTTCGGTGGCGGAAATCTGTTGCATGTGTAACCGTGGTAGCGCTTCGCAGGGGCGTGGTGAAGTCCTTGTTATGTGGCTTGCGCGGCGTGGGCACGGCATGACGTTGACGTGATTGCAAAATGCAATGCAATAAGGCATAAGCTGGTTAGTTCCTCCCCAGGTCCAAAAGATTCGACGCGTTGCTTTATCAGGCGTGGACGTTGCAATAAGCGAATGGAAATGGGTGAAATGAACGAACGTATTGAGCGTAGCGGCCTTAAAGTTGACGCCGAACTTAGCCAGTTTATCGATAGCGAAGTGCTTGGGCCGCTTGGGCTGGATGCAAATGCGTTCTGGCAGGGCTTTGCTGTGCTGGCAGGCAGGTTTGCACCCGAAAACCGCGCCCTTTTGGCCAAGCGCGATGCGCTTCAGGCTTTGGTTGATGCTTGGCATCGTGATCGCAAAGGCAAATCCATCGATCTGGGTGAATACCGCGCGTTTCTGACTGAAATCGGCTATCTGGTGGCTGAACCTGAAGCATTCACTATCGGCACGCAAAACGTCGATCCGGAAATCGCGACGATGGCAGGGCCGCAATTGGTTGTGCCGGTGCTGAATGACCGTTTTGTGCTGAACGCTGCCAATGCGCGGTGGGGCAGCCTTTATGATGCGTGGTATGGCACCGATGCGCTCGATGCTCCTGCTGCACGGCCCGGCGGCTATGATGCCGATCGCGGCGCGGCGGTGGTTCGCGCAGGCCGCGTGTTCCTTGATCAGACCTTCCCGCTTTCGGGGATGAGCTGGAACGACTGGGACGGTGACGGCGTGCCACCGCTGGCCGATGCCAGACAGTTTGCGGGCCACAAGCCGGGCAGCGTGCTGTTGCGCAACAATGGCCTTCATGCCGAAGTGGTGCTTGATCGTACGCATCCGGTGGGCAAGGCCGATAAGGCAGGCATCGCCGACATCGTGCTGGAATCAGCGCTGACCGCGATTGTCGATCTGGAAGATTCGGTTGCGGCGGTTGATGCCGAGGACAAGCTGCTGGCCTATCGCAACTGGCTGGGCCTGATGCGCGGCGATCTTGAGGCGCGCTTCCAGAAGGGCGGCCAGACGATGAGCCGTAAACTGGAGGCGGACCGCACATGGACCGCGCCTGATGGTGGGACGCTGACCCTGCCGGGGCGCAGCCTGTTGTTTGTGCGCAATGTCGGCCATTTGATGACCAACCCGGCCATCCTGCTGGCAGACGGCTGCGAGATCCCGGAAGGTATTATGGACGCGGTCATCACTTCGGCCATCGGAATGCACGATGTGAAGGGACTGGGGCCTTTGCGCAACAGCCGCGCGGGCAGCATCTACATCGTCAAACCCAAGATGCACGGGCCGGAAGAAGCTGCTTTCACCAACGATCTGTTTGATGCGGTCGAGGAATTGCTGGGGCTTGAGCGCCACACCGTGAAGGTGGGCGTGATGGACGAAGAGCGCCGCACTTCGGCCAATCTGGCTGCTTGCATCGCAGCCGTGCGTGACCGCATCGTGTTCATCAACACCGGCTTCCTTGACCGGACGGGTGATGAAATCCACACATCGATGCAGGCAGGCGCGATGATCCGCAAGGGCGCGATCAAGGGCTCTGGCTGGATCGCGGCTTATGAAAAGCGCAATGTTTGCATCGGTCTGGCGCAGGGGCTTTCGGGCAAGGCGCAGATCGGCAAAGGTATGTGGGCCGCGCCCGACATGATGCACGACATGATGGAGCAGAAGATCGCGCATCCCCGCACCGGCGCGAACACGGCTTGGGTGCCATCGCCCACGGCGGCAACGCTGCACGCTATGCACTATCATCAAGTCAACGTGTTCAATCTGCGCACTGCGGTGGCGCAAGAGCTCACGCCGGATCTCGATGCGTTGCTGGCGATCCCGCTGGCTGGTAGCATTAACTGGTCGGAAGCCGAAGTGGCCGAGGAACTGGACAACAACGCGCAAGGGCTGCTTGGCTATGTCGTGCGCTGGATTGATCAGGGCGTGGGCTGTTCAAAGGTGCCGGATATCAACGATGTGGGTCTGATGGAAGACCGTGCAACGCTGCGCATTTCCAGCCAGCACATGGCGAATTGGCTGCTGCATGGCGTGGCTACCAACGCGCAAGTGATGGACAGCCTGAAGCGTATGGCGACCAAAGTTGATGCACAGAACGCGGGCGATCCGCTCTATGAACCGATGGCCGGAAATTGGGAGGAAAGCTTCGCCTTCCGCGCGGCGTGTGATCTGGTGTTCAATGGCATCGAACAGCCCAACGGCTATACCGAACCGCTGCTGCACGCATGGCGTTTGAAGAAGAAGGCGGCGCAGGCGAAAGAGGCTGAACTGGCCTAAGCTTTTGACCTGAGAAACCCAGCCCCCAGTCATGTCGAGCGAAGCCGAGACACTTGGACGTGAGGTGTCTCGATTTCGCTCGACATGAATCGGGGGCTGGGGACGTTACTTTGTCAGCACCCGCGCGATGCTGACGAACTCTGCCACGTCCAAAGTTTCCGCGCGGCGCTGGCTATCAATGCCCAGCACTTCCAGCGCATCAATCGCACCCGGCAGGCCCTTCAGCGATTGACGCAGCATTTTGCGGCGTTGGCCGAAGGCTGCTTCGGTCACGCGTTCGAGCATGCGGGCCGAAACGCCTTCAGGCATTGCGGCCGGCTCTACATGGATGATGGCGGACATAACTTTGGGCGGCGGGGTGAAGGCGCTGCGGTGCACTTTCATCGCGATCCGCGGGACAGAGCGCCACTGCGCCAGCACGGCCAAGCGACCATAAGCATCTGATCCGGGGGCGGCGATGATGCGTTCGGCCACTTCCTGCTGGAACATCAGAGTCAGCGATTTCCACTGCGGCGGCCACGATTGGCCCGAAAGCCAGCCAGTGAACAGCATCGTACCGACATTGTAGGGCAGGTTCGCCGCTACATGCCACGGCCCGTTAAACAGCGTTTCCGGCGCGATCTTGGTGGCATCGCCCTGAATAACGGTCAATTGATCGGGAAAGGCTTCGGACAATTCGGCGAGCGCGGGCATGCAGCGCTTATCCATTTCAATCGCTGTTACGTTTGCGCCCGCGCGCAGCAAGGCGCGTGTCAGGCCACCGGGGCCGGGGCCGACTTCAAGGACGTTCTCGCCCTTCAGCTTGCCCGGAACCGTGGCAATACGGCTGAGCAATTGCTCGTCAAACAGGAAATTCTGGCCGAGCGCCTTGGTGGCGATCAACCCGTGGCGGTTTACGATGTCGCGTAAGGGCGGGAGGTTATCGGTCATAGTCCTGCTCTCCGCAGCGCGCATTCGCCTGCCATGCGCAGCGCGGCGACCGTCGGCCCCACGCGCGCGGTGCCCGTTCCGGCGATCGCAAATGCGGTGCCGTGATCGGGCGAAGTGCGGATGATCGGCAGGCCCAGCGTGACGTTGACGCCTTCATCGAAATCCAAGGCTTTCATCGGGATCAGCGCCTGATCGTGATACATGCAGATTGCCACGTCATAAGTTTTGCGGGCCTCTGCATGAAACATCGTGTCAGGCGGAAGCGGGCCGAAGGCGTTGATGCCAGCTTCGCGCAGCAGCGCAACAGCAGGCGCGACAATATCGGCGTCTTCGCGGCCCATCCGGCCATCTTCGCCCGCATGAGGATTTAGGCCTGCCACAGCAAGGCGCGGGTTGGCGATGCCGTAATCGCGGGTAAGCGCGGCGGCGGTGATCGCAGCGCGGTTGCGGATCAGTTCGGTGCTCAGCAAATCGGGTACAGCGCGCAGCGCCACGTGAACGGTAATCGGCACGACCCGCAAGCTTGGCCCTGCCAGCATCATCACCGCGTTTTCGGGCGATATGCCACAGGCTTGCGCAACATATTCGGTTTGGCCGGGGTAATCAAAGCCGATGCGTGCCAAGCGGCTTTTGGCGATGGGGCCGGTGATGAGCGCCGATGCCGCGCCCGAACGGACAAGGCCGGTGGCCGATGATAAAGCATCCAGCGCCAGCGTCGCGCCCGCGTCACACGGCTCACCGGGGGTGTAATCCAGATCGCCGATATCCAGCACCGGAAGGGCATCGGCGAAACACCCGGCCACTTCATCGGGCGATTTGACCGCACAGATCGGTATATTCAACCCACGGCGGCGCGCAGCGGCTTCGACCAAACGGGCTGACCCGACTACGAAAAAGTGCGGCAAACTCTCTGCTGCGCGCAGACACCAAGCGGCTGCGGCCAGCTCTGGGCCGATGCCTGCGGGATCACCGATGGAGAGCGCAAGGGGAAGCGTCATGCGCCTCCCCTAAACGCTTGGGTGCCGCTTGGCGACAATCAGTTGTATTCAATCACCGCATCGCGACGAAGATCGCGCAAATAGGTTTGTGCACGCTTGTTCACGCGGTCATCCTCGATTTGCGACATCAGTTCGTCAAAGCTTGGGCCGCTGGCGACTTGCGGATCATCGCGGCCGCACAGCATCAACACGCGTACACCCTCTTCGATGGAGCCGAATGGAGGCGTAGTCTGGCCGAGTGGCAGGGCGAGCAGGGTATCTTGCAGCGCGCCCGGCAGATCGCGAGCCTTGATCTGATCGTTGGCAACAACCGATGCGCCGATCTTGGTAGCCTGCGTTTCGGCATCGCCGCAGCCCTTGATCGTCTTGACCATGGCGGCAAATTCAGCAGCCTTTTTGCCCGCGGCGTCGCTGCTGAGGCCCTTGGGGAATTCGATCGAGATCTGCTTGAGGCTGAGCAGCGCATCGCGTGGATCGGCCGTAAGCACCTGACGCTTATCAATCAGATAGAGGATTGAAAAACCGCCGCGGATTTCAACCGGACCTGCCAATTGCCCGGGGGCCATGCCAATGGCCGTTGCGCCCAGTTCAGGGGGAAGTTGGGCCAAACGGATCCAGCCAAGATCGCCGCCAACCGCAGCGGTTGAAGCTTCGGAATACTGGCGTGCATAAGCCACAAAGCTGCCGCCTTCTTTCAGCTGTTCGACAATCTTTTCAGCGTTGGCAAAGACTTGTGCTTTGTTAACGTCGCTGGCGGCAAGGAAGATTTCGCCGATGCGGTATTCCTCGGTGCCCTTTGAAGCCTGCAAACGCTGCATCATTTCAGTCACTTCGCCTTCCGCCACATTGACGAATGGCTGGACGTTGCGGCGGAGCAGGTTCTGCCATGCCAATTCGCCCCGGATCTGGCGCTTCAGCGAGGCAGAAGATGAGCCAACGCGGGTGAGGTACTTTTCCATCGCTTCAGGCGATTGACCAAAGTTCTGGGACGCAACGCGGTCATAAGTCGCGTCAACCTGCGCATCATCGACCGGCGCATCAGCGGCCTTCGCCTCTTGAATTTGCAAGGTTTCATCGATCAGGTTGCGCAAAACCTGCATGCGCAAACGGTCAAGTTCTTCGCCATCGACTTTGTTACCATTGGCCGAAACGATCAGGGCCAAGCGGTGTTCAACATCGGTGCCGGTGACGATTTCGCCATTGATGATGGCGGTCGCGCGGCGGACGTTAGGATCATTTTTGCCGAACATCACCGGGTTGGCAGGGATGTTCAGCGGCGAATTCGCGCCTTGCGCCAATACCGGGGTGATAGCCACAGCCGCTATGCCAAAGGCGAGAGCGGCGGTGCCAATCGTGCGGGTGATCTTCAGTTTGGACATCATAATCAGGGTAATCGTCCTGTCGAACTGGCGCTTCAACGGCGGCCTTCTGATACTCTCGGGTTTGTGACCGCACGCGGCTTAACCCAAGATGAGTGGCGCATTGGGCGCAAAAGGGCAAGATGGCGCGCTATTTCACCCCGAGGTTCTTGAGGGAAAGTGAAATCTGGAACGAGTTGCCGCGCACAGCATCGCCAATGTTCACATAATCGCGCCGCCATGTGAATGACAAATCGAGGCAATCATCGGTCCAAGCCACGCCCAACCGGTGGCGCAACATCTGGTATCCATCAGAAGATCCGGTCGGGTCCTCATCACGGTTCGTCAGGTTGACGATGGTTGATCCAAACACCGAAAATGTGCGCGTTATTGGCGTGCGGGCGGCAAAGCGCAGTTCTTCACGGTCTTGCAAATCTTCAAAGCTGCTGGCGATGTTGCGGTTCAGCTTGAGGTAGCCCGCTTCCAGATAGCGGCGATGATTGCCCAGCGTGACGTCAGCTTCATTGCGCCGAAGGGCAAAGCTGTCCTTATCCAGCCGGTAACGATGCGTCAGTTTGACGATATCCCCAAAGCGCACGGTGGTGCGGCCCACAAAATCGGATGTTCGGCGGCTGAGGCCGGTACCTTCGGGCAGGAGCGAGTTCTGGTTGGACAAGCGATAGCTTTGGCCCAGCGTGGTCGTCACGCGCAGGCCGGGACGCTGGAAGCTCCAGTCAAAGCCATAGGTAAAGCGCACGCCGTCTTCGATCCGGTCGTTCCCCGGAAAGCGGTTGAGCGCGAAAAGGTTCGTGTCTTCCAGATCGACCGAGCGTGAATCTTCGTTCGGAATTTCGAAGTTGCGCACGCCGGGGGTGGCTACCACCTGAAAACGCGGGGTCAGCACTTGCGCGCCGCCAAACAGGCCGCCGACGAACGGCCACTTCACATCCAACGCCGCAGTGGCGATGCCGCGCGTTTGCCAGCCGGGTAGCCCGCGATAGGTTGGTGTAGCGGTGAATTCGTTGTCGGAACTGTGATAGACATCGCCGCGCACAAGGCCGGTCAGCGTTACTTCCTGACCCAAACCGGTGATCGTGCGAAAATCCCATTGTGCGCGGGCGAAGGCACGCTGGCTGTCTTGTCCCGCAGTTCGCACGATGGCGAGACTGTTGGCCTGCAATTCGAACTTGCCAGGTAAGCCCTCGATGGTCAGGCGGCGGCGGTAATCGATCGCGGGCAGGGCCAGCGGTACTAATCCTTGCGGATCGTTGACGCGCACGGTTTGGGTGGCCCAGCCTGCGATGCTGAAATAGCTGTCTTTATCGATCCGCTCTATATTCAGCGAAGAGCGCAAACGGTCATCGCGGCTGATGTCATAACGGCGCAGGAACGTGCGGTCAGACGCAAGGCGGCCATAACCGGTTAGGCTCCATTCGGGCGAGAACTGGAGCTTGCCGTTCGCCTCGATATAACCGCGCCATGATTGCTGGCCGGTGGGCGTGGTGTTGATCGGTGCGCCAAGCGGGATCAGCCCGCTTCGCGTGGCATACCCGGTGATTTGGAACGCGCCCAGATTGGTCAGGTGACGATACTTGGCGGTCAACATCGGCAGCGAGCCGGTGTAGAACGTGCCTGTTACGGCCAGATCGCGATTGTCGGCGATACGCCAGTACCATGTCTCGCTGATTTCTGCTCCGTTGGCTGCGCCCAGCCGAAAATCGGGGATCAGCAAGCCGCTTTCCGCGCGGAAATCTGATGTGTGACCAAGCCCCGGCAGCGGCAGGATCGGGATGCCGAACATGCGCAGCGTTGCGCCAAAGTATTTGACGCGCTTTTCCTTGGCATCGAAAAATACGCGGGCGGCGGTGACTTCCCAACTGGGCTTTTTGGCGCAGCCTTTGCCATCTTCGACCGAACAGCCCGAATAGGCCACTTGATCGAGCGTTATGTTGCCTTCGGCATCGCGCGCGCCACTTTCTGCCGCCAACCTGCCACCTGCGCGAAGCACGATCAGCAAATCTTCAATCGCGCCTGCTTTGAACGTGTCGGTCAATTCGACCTTGTCGGTATAGACGATGTTGCCATCCACATCGACGAAGCGGATGTTGCCGGTGGCCATAATCTGACCGGTCTTGCGATCCCAAACCACGTTATCAGCACGCACCGTCTGATCGACATGGCGCAGAACCACACCGCCGTTTGCTGTGACCAGTTCCTGTTCGCTATCGTAGCGTACTTTATCAGCTTCGAACCGGATCAGGTCTTGCGTTGCTGATTCGCTTGCGGGTGAGGCCGCCTTGACTGGCACTGTGGCACTAGGGGCAGGGCTCTCTTGCGCGGATGCCGGTGAGGCCAATAGCGCCGCAAACACGAGCGCGGGCGCGGGCCAAAGGGCTATTCGCGTTGCGTGCGCAGAACGCAAGCGTCGATCAAAGGCTTGCGGCTGCTGCCGCCGGGCGGGTTGCATGCGCTTGCCTATCGCACCAGTGCACCTTAACTGCAATTACACAAATGCCGCTTTGGCCAAGGTTTGCGTCAAAGTGTGTCGTCTTTTTCGACAGGAGTGCCCTTGATGAACGTCGTTTTCCGTACCAGCGATGCC
The DNA here is from genome assembly GCF_001295795.1 of Novosphingobium sp. AAP83. Taxonomy (GTDB): domain Bacteria; phylum Pseudomonadota; class Alphaproteobacteria; order Sphingomonadales; family Sphingomonadaceae; genus Novosphingobium. The sequence goes on along the minus strand of NZ_LJHY01000016.1, from coordinate 545,067 downwards.
ACATTGCCCCGCCTCGTGGCACGGTTGGTTGCAAAAGATGCGCTGCCTGCTGATCTTGATGCGGTATTGCGCGAAGGTGCAGGCGCGGCGCGGTTTTCCGGCAAAACGGGCCAAGTGTTCGAAGCTTTTGTCAGTGGCGATGCCGGTATGGTGCGGCTGGCACTGACCGGAATCGGCAAGGCGAGTGGGGCCGACAAGCTGTCAGCGCTGGAAAAAGCAGGCGCGGCTTTGACCGCAAAGTACCTGACTTCGGGAGAAACTTCGCTGGCGATTGATTTTGCCGGATCTGGCCTTTCGGGCACCGAAGCGGCTGCTTTGCTGCTTGGCGCGCGGCTGCGCAGTTGGCGGCATGATGTCTATCGCACGAAGTTGACCGATGAGCAGAAGGTATCGCTTACCGAAGTGATCGCTGTTAGCGCACCCGAAGGCACGGCTGCTGCCTGGGAGATCGAAAGCGCGGTTGCAGAAGGCGTTGAATTCACGCGTGAACTCGTCGCCGAACCCGCCAATATCATTTATCCCGAAAGCTTCGTTGAACGCGTTAAGGCGCGGCTTGAAGGCATGGGCGTTGAAATTCTGGTGCTGGGCCTTGCCGAAATGACCGCGCTCGGCATGGGCGCTTTGCTAGGCGTGGCACAAGGCTCGGTGCGCGAACCCAAGCTTCTGGCGATGCGCTGGAAGGGTGCAGACGTCGACAAGCCCACTGCATTTGTCGGCAAGGGCGTGACCTTCGATACCGGGGGCATCTCGATCAAGCCTGCGGCCGGCATGGAAGACATGAAGTGGGACATGGGCGGTGCGGGTGCCGTGGCGGGCACGATGCTCACCCTCGCGCGGCGCAAGGCCAAGGCCGACATCATCGGCGTCTGCGGGCTGGTGGAAAACATGCCCGATGGCAATGCGCAGCGCCCCGGAGACGTGGTCACATCAATGTCGGGCCAGACGATCGAGGTTATCAATACTGACGCTGAAGGTCGTCTGGTACTTTGCGATGCGCTCACCTGGGTGCAAAAGGAATATGCGCCCGCAACGATCATCGATCTTGCCACGCTGACCGGCGCGATCATCGTTTCACTCGGTAGCGAGTATGGCGGCATGTTTGCCAATGATGATGCATTGGCGGCCAGCCTTGATGCTGCGGGCAAGACGTGCGGTGACAAGCTGTGGCGCTTCCCGATTGGCCCTGCCTACGACAAGCTGATCGACAGCCCCATTGCCGATATGAAGAACGTCGGCCCGCGCTATGGCGGATCGATCACAGCGGCGCAGTTCATCCAGCGCTTTGTCGATAAGGGCGTGGCGTGGGCGCATCTGGACATCGCCGGTATGGTCTGGGCGGATAAGCCCGGGCAGACGTGGGACAAGGGCGCGACCGGGTATGGCGTGCGCTTGCTCGATCAATACGTCCGCGACGTGTTGGAGGCCTGATCGCCCGTGCCCAAAATGCGGCGCAAATCCGATCTGCCGACGAAGATTTGCGCCGGTTGTGGCTTGCCGTTTGCTTGGCGCAAAAAGTGGGAGCGCGATTGGGACAATGTGAAGTTTTGTTCTGACCGGTGCCGCAGCGGAAAAGGGAAAATGGCCTGATGCGCGTCGATTTCTACCAATTGACCAAGGACTCTGCCGAACAGGTGTTGCCGCAGATTGCGCGCAATACGCTGAAAGCGGGTGAGCGGTTACTGGTGGTTTCAGACGACGCCGCGCAACTGAAGCGCACCAGCGAGGCATTGTGGACGCGCCTGCCTGATACGTTTCTCGCCAATGGCCATGCGGCTGATCCCCATGCCGATCGCCAGCCGATCCTGCTTTCGTCGGAAGTTGCGCCCGCCAACGGTGCAAAGTTCATGGCGTTGGCCGATGGCGTATGGCGCGATGGCGATTTTGCGCGCGTATTCCTCCTCTTTCCGCCCGATCGCATTGATGACGCAAGAGGTTGCTGGCGTATGCTAGGGCAGCGCGAGGGCGTGGAGCGCCGATATTGGCGGCAGGACGGCGGCAAGTGGGTCGAGGGGCCTTGAGGCTGCTGTCTCGTTTCAAACGCCGCATCTTGCACCGCAGCACAAAGACCGCTAGGGGCGCGGCCAACGAAATTCCACACATCGCAAGGAACATCCCATGGCGGTTACCCGCACTTTCTCGATCATCAAGCCTGACGCAACGCGTCGCAACCTGACCGGCGCAGTCGTCAAGATGCTGGAAGAAGCGGGCCTGCGCGTCGTTGCTTCCAAGCGCATCCACATGAGCCGCGCACAGGCAGAAGGCTTCTATGCCGTTCACAGCGAGCGTCCTTTCTTCAACGATCTGGTTGAATTCATGATCTCCGGCCCGGTGGTTGTGCAGGTGCTGGAAGGCGAGAACGCGATGCAGCGCAACCGCGACATCATGGGCGCCACGAACCCTGCCAATGCCGAACCCGGCACGATCCGCAAGGAACTGGCCGAATCCATCGAAGCCAATACCGTTCACGGTTCGGACTCGGATGAAAACGCTGCGATCGAAATCGCGTATTTCTTCAAGCCAGAAGAGATTGTCGGCTGATCGTTTCGTCGATCTAACGTGCAAAAGGGCTGGAGCAGCGATGCTCCGGCCCTTTTTTCTTGTGTGAATGAATGTTGCTTGTTTGCAACGCTATATTAAAATAATTGTTATAGGCTAGAACCGAATTTGTATGGACGGCCTGTCAATGCCATGACCCAGCTGTTCCATTACGAGAACGTGCGGCCCCCACTTCGGGTCTAATCAGAGAGGATACCTGTGAGCACCAACCGTGCATCTGCGCGCCTTTTTTCGCGTGCCAGCATCATCGCAGCGGCAGCCTTTGCCATAGCTCATCCCGCCTTCGCCCAAGAGGCGACTGAAACCGCCGATAACGGCAACGAAATCATTGTGACCGCGCAAAAACGCGCGCAGTCGCTGTCAGACGTTTCGCTTTCTGTGTCCGCTGTCGGCACTGAACAGCTTGCAGCCAATAACACCGTAACGCTTGAAGGCCTGCAAGCCCTGGTGCCCTCGATAAGCTTCGGCAACGATTTCAACTTCGCCAAGCTGTTCATTCGCGGGATTGGCTTGTCGAGCTCGTTGGCAGGGGTTGATCCTTCGGTTGCGCTTCACGTTGATGGCGTCGTGGTTTCGCTCGCACAAGCACAGCTTGGATCGATGTTCGATCTCCAGCGCGTTGAAGTGCTGCGCGGCCCCCAGGGCACGCTTTATGGCCGTAATGCCACGGGTGGCGCAGTCAACCTGATCACGGCCAAGCCAACCGATACGCTGGACGGTTATATCCGCCAGTCGTTTGGCGGCGATGCCCTGCTGATCCAGACTGATGCCGCCATTGGTGGTCCCATTGCCGAGGGCGTTCGTGGCCGTCTTGCAGTGCAGCGCATCAAGCGTGACGGTTTTGGCGTCAACGAATTCACCGGCAACGAGATCGACAACCTGAACCAGTGGTCGGGCCGTGCGCATCTAGAATTTCTGCCTTCGGATTCGGTGAATATTCTGCTGACCGGTGAATACCACAGCGAAGACGACCGTTCGTTGGCGATCAAGTTTCGCGAAGTTTCGTTCCCCGGCGTTCTGAACGATGCGGTTGCGCAAAATGACGGGTTGAGCGCGCTCGGCCAGCGCCGGAACGCCGATGGCAGCCAGGCGAGCTTCTCGACCAATCCACGAAACATCAACACGAACTTTGACCCAATCAATGACCGTGAGCAGTGGGCGTTGACTGCGGCGATCACCGTGGACGCCAGCGATTCGCTGACGTTCAAATCGCTGACCAGCTACCGTGCATTTGACGCCATCTTCTTCCACGATTTCGATATGTCGTCGTATCTTGGTTATGCTCTGGCACAGACCAACGCGTTGCAGAGCAGCGCTAATCACTGGCAGCCTGTGTTCCAGCACCAGTTCAGCCAGGAACTGCAAGCGAACGTCGATACCGACAAGTTCCACGGCGTGTTCGGCCTGTTCTATCTCGACGAAAACGTGCGGACCGAGAACCACATCGGCCTTGATGTGCTGACTAACACCGATCCGTTCCGCATCCAGTTCGATGGCCAGCTTGATATCAAGGCCTATGCGGCATTCGCAAACATGACCTACGACTTGTCCGACAAGCTCTCGGTCAAGGGTGGCGCGCGCTACAGCTGGGAAGAACGCCGTCTGCGCAACCAGACGGGCCTTGGCGCCCCTGCTCTGAACCGGCTGGTGCTTGATCCGCTGCAGTGGGATGCCACCAAGAGCTGGGACGATTTCTCGCCATCGCTTGGCCTTGAATTCCGTCCCAACGATGATCTGATGGTGTACGGTAACTGGTCGCGCGGCTTCAAGAGCGGCACAGCTGAAATCGGCTCAACCCGCCGCCTGTCGCCAACTCAGCCACTACCATTCGTCAATCCTGAAAAGGTTGAGGCGTTCGAAGTGGGCGCAAAGTATGCTGCCGGTGGCCTCAGCGCTAACCTTGCCGTGTTCTTCCAGCGTTTGAAGGATGGCCAGTTTTCGCTGACCCGCCCGATCCCGGCACCGCCGTTTTTCACCAGCACTTTGACCAACGCTGCTGTCTCTGAAGCCTACGGCGCTGAATTCGATCTGCTGTATCGCGCAGGTGCATTCACGCTGTCTGCTTCGGTGAACTATCTCCATTCGGAATTCACCAGCTTTACAGCATCCGATCCGCTTGATCCGCGATTGTTTGCGCCGGGCGCAAATGAAGCGCTTTTGGTCAAGGACTTGTCAGGCAATGCCACGCGCATGAGCCCCAAGTGGAGCATCAATGTCGCCCCGACCTACGATATCGACGTCAGCAATGGCGGAACGGTACGTTTGGGCACCAACGTTGCCTATCGCAGCAAGCAGTTCCACACCGAATTCAACGATGATCGCATGGCGCAGGATGGCTATATCCAGCTTGATGCTAACGTGATGTACCGCCATCCCGGTGACCGTTTCTCGGCCAACTTCTGGATGCGCAATATCACCAACGAGCTGGTCTACGCCGGCAGCTTCGCGATTTCGACCAGCCGCGCAATCGGTGGCACGCTGATGCCGCCACGCACCTATGGCCTAACGCTCGGCTACGAATTCTAATCTACTCCGCCCTTGCGTCGCGGGGAAGGGAATCTCAAGGGCCGCCGGTTTGATCCGGCGGCCCTTTTTGTTATGGGGTCGGCCCAAGGGAGATTCGATCATGCAAGGTATGGGTGCTGGCGCTGGTGGCGAAGATTGCCCCTTCGCGTTCAATTTTGATGCGGCCACGTTCAAGGTTGGTGATGTGGTCAGCTATCGCGTGGTCGGCAACCCTACATTCCAAGACATGCCGTTCGTTGGGGAACTGGTTGAGGTTCACGACGATTTTGTCGTGCTTTTGCCCGATTCCAGCAATCCTGATTTGCGCTATCGCGGCACGCGCGAAACCCGCCCTGAGGTTAGCGCCGATCAGATATAAGCGGTTTGCAGCCTGATCACATGCGCAGCCAGCACGCGCGAATAAAGCTGGTGTTCGGCAATCAGCACACGGGCGGCCAGCGTGTCGCCCGTATCGCCCGGAATGATCGCAACCGGCGTTTGCCCAAGCACCGGGCCATCATCGAGTTCGGCCGTAACAAGGTGGACGGTGCAGCCGCCATGCGGATCACCTGCTTCAATCGCGCGATCATGGGTGTGCAGGCCCTTGTATTTGGGCAGGAGCGAAGGGTGGATGTTCAGCATCCGGCCTTCCCACCTGCTCACAAATTCGGGGCTGAGGATGCGCATATAACCGGCCAGCGCAATCACCCGCGCGCCCGATTGCAGCACTTGAGCCTCCATTAGCGCATCGTGCTCGGTGCGCGGTATGCCCTTGTGCGGCAGACAGAACGTGGCGACGCCCTCGGCCTGCGCCAGTTTCAAACCGGACGCATCGGGATTGTTGGAAAGAACAAGCACGATCTCGTAAGGGCAATCGGCCGCACGGCTGGCATAGAGCAGCGCGGCCATATTGGTTCCGCTGCCTGATACGAATACGGCGACAGGCGTGCGTTCAGCCAAGATGAACAGCTTCCCAAGGCGCGCGGGCTGACCACGTTTCCGTGCTGCCGGTAACCGTGCAGCCCTTTTCGCCTGCAACGATCTCGCCAATGCGGAAGACTTCTTCGCCTGCTGCGGCAAGGTCTGCCGCCAAGGCATCTGCTGTGTCGGGCGAAACCGCCAGCACCATGCCGATGCCGCAGTTGAACGTGCGCGCCATTTCCTCGGGCTCGATATGCCCTTGCGCTTGAAGGAACGCCATCAGGCGGCTCTGTTCCCAGCTATCGGCGTTGATGCTGGCGTGTAGGCCACGGGGCAGCACACGCGGCACGTTTTCGAGCAAGCCGCCGCCGGTGATGTGGGCCAGCGCATTGATCCGGCCAGAGCGGATGAACGGCAGCAACGTCTTCACATAAATGCGAGTCGGCTCGATCAGATAGTCGATCAACAGGCGTTCGTTATCGAACAGGGCGGGGCGGTCCAGTTTCCAGCCTTTGTCAGCGGCCAGACGGCGCACCAGCGAATAACCGTTGGAATGGACGCCTGATGAGGCAAGGCCGAGCAACACGTCGCCAGCAGCCACACGGTCGCCGGTCAATTGCTCGCCACGTTCAACTGCGCCGACGCAGAAGCCCGCAAGGTCATAATCGCCATCGGCATACATGCCCGGCATTTCAGCCGTTTCGCCCCCGATCAGCGCACATCCGGCCATCTTGCAGCCTTCGGCAATGCCCGCAACAACGCGCTCCGCTACGCCATTATCAAGGCGTCCCGTTGCAAAATAATCGAGGAAGAACAGCGGTTCAGCGCCTTGGACGATGAGGTCGTTGACGCACATGGCCACCAGATCGATGCCGATCTGGTCATGCCGGTCATGATCAATCGCCAGCTTCACTTTGGTGCCAACGCCATCGTTGCCCGCCACCAGCAACGGGTCTTTATATCCTGCCGCCTTCAGGTCGAAGAACCCGCCGAAACCGCCGAGTTCCGCATCTGCGCCTGGGCGCGCGGTGGACTTCGCAAGGGGGCCGATGGCTTTCACCAATGCGTTGCCAGCGGCAATGTTCACGCCGGCTTGGGCGTAGCTGTAGCTTTCGGGCTTTTTGTCTTGATCGCTCATGGTACGCGCGCCTAGCGCTTTCCTGCTTGGATTTCCACTTGCCTTTGGGCAAAAGCGCTCGGACAAGCCGCCTTGTCCCCAAGATCGCGGTCATTCTGGTTCTGGAGTTCCCTTGGTCGCATTGCGCCTGCCTTTCGTAAACGCTTGGAATCGTAAAGCTTTGATGCTTGGTCTGGCCCTGCTTACAGGGCTGGGCGGAGTAGCTTTGCTTGCGCAGATCGAAGGTGATCGCGGGATTCCGCCGATTGCCAGCAATGGCGATTTCGAGATTCGCGGGCTGGAAGTGAACGTCAGCGGCGATAATGCTGAAGATGCGCGCACCAAAGGCTGGCGCGAAGCAGCACGCAAAGGCTGGGTTAAGCTGTGGGAATCCAACGGCAGTGGGGGCGCGGCCCCCGGCATTGATGATTCGACGCTTGAATCCATGATCTCGGCGATTGTGGTTGAACAAGAGCAGATCGGCCCACGCCGCTATATCGCGCGACTTGGCGTGATTTTTGACCGCACGCGCGCCAGCGAGCGCTTGGGGATGACCGGCGCCCGTGCACGCTCGGCGCCGATGCTGGTCATTCCGGTGCTCTATCAGGGTGGCGTGGCAACAGTCTTTGAAACGCGCAATCCGTGGCAAAAGGCATGGGCGGAATACCGCACCGGCAACAGCGCCATTGATTACGTGCGCCCCGCAGGTTCTGGCTCTGATTCGCTGCTGCTGACTGCCGGGCAGCTTGATCGCCGCAGTCGCAACTGGTGGCGGGTGATTCTCGATGAATTTGGCGCGGCTGATGTGGTCATGCCCTTGGCGCGGCTGGAGCGGGAATATCCCGGAGGCCCGGTGCGGGGCACGTTCACCGCGAGGCTTGGCCCGGATAACCTGTTCCTTGGCAGCTTTACGCTGACCGCGCGCAACGAGGCCGAAGTGCCCAAGATGCTCGAACAGGCGATCGGCAAGATGGACCGGATGTTCAGCGATGCTTTGGCAAACGGGCTATTGCGTCCTGATCCTACGTTGAATATCGCGCCGCAGGTTGATCCGGCATTGATCGACCAGTTGATTGCCGCTGAAGGCCCCGCGCGCTCGGATTCAGGCACGCAGGCAGGCCCTGACGCTGGCCCAACTGTTGCGGCCACGACTGCGGCTGTGGTGACATCGACCATCATTGTCCAGTTTGCCACGCCTGATGGTGCGGCGTTTGATGCCGGGATTGGCGCTTTGCGGGGCCTGTCCGGCGTGAAAAGTGCGATCACGACATCCACTGCAATCGGAGGAACCTCTGTCATGCGTGTGACCTATGCGGGCGAGATTGACGCCTTGGCAGCAGCGCTCAAGGCGCAGGGGTGGCGGGTGAGCGCGGGTGCCGATGCGCTTTCGATCCGCAAGTAACCAATTTCTGATTTCAAGCATATAACTGCCCAGATGTCGCAGATTGCCCTTCCGTTGGTTACCGCGCGCGGTGCCGAGACTGTTGTGCTCGGCCCATCGCTTGTGCCCGTGATCGAGGCGCTGCAAACGGCGGAACGCTGGCCGTTTCGCACGGCAATTCTGGCAGGCCCTGCGCGTTCGGGCAAAAGTCTGCTCGCGCGCTGGTTTGCCGAAAGCGGCGCGGGCGAGGCGATTGACGATGCGGATACTTGCCCCGAGCATGATCTGTTCCACCGCTGGAACCGCGCACAGGCTGATGACCGCCCGCTGCTGCTGGTGAGCAATCGCGCGCCGGGAGCTTGGGAGATTGCGCTTCCTGATCTGGCATCGCGGCTGGGCGCGGCGCTTCTGATCGAAATCGGCGCGCCCGATGATGATCTGGCTGCGGGCCTGATTGCCGAACATGCTACACGGCGCGGGCTGAATTTGAACGATCAGGTCTTGGCATATCTGCTGCCACGGCTTGAGCGCAGCCACGCCGGAATCGAGTCACTTATTGAAACAATTGACCGGCTGTCTCTTGAGCGTAAAGCACCCGTCACCATATCCCTTGTGCGCGACGCTTTGGCCGAGCGTTCCGGGGAATTCCAACCGCGCTTGCTTTAAGCGGTTGAAAGAGAGAGAACTGGGGCATGTTTAACGGCCTTATCGCATATCTGGATTCGATCCGCTCACGCGATCCCGCACCGCGTTCGCGTTGGGAAATCCTGCTCTATCCCGGGCTTTTGGCTGTGGGGTTGCACCGCATTGCGCATTGGTTGTTTGAAGCGAAGCTCTTTTTCCTTGCCCGCGCCGTCAACCACTTTTCACGCTTCGCCACCGCCATCGATATTCATCCCGGTGCCAAAATCGGCAAACACCTGTTTATCGACCACGGCTTTACCGTGATCGGTGAAACGGCGGAAATAGGCGATAATGTTACTATTTATCAGTGCGTTACACTGGGTGGCACCAATCCGGCCAATGGCGTTCCCGGTAAACGTCATCCCACCTTATGTGATAACGCCATCATCGGTTCAGGCGCACAGATTCTTGGCCCTATCACCGTCGGCCCGCGTGCGCGCGTTGGTGCAAACGCTGTGGTCACCGATGACGTGCCCGAAGGCGCCACGATGATCGGACTGAAAGCGCGCTCGACGCTGGTTCCGGCAGAAACGTGGCTCAAGGAATTCATCCCCTATGGCACGCCCTGCAAAGAGCCATGCGAGCCGCAAGGTGGCAACCGCGTAGATGATCTCGAAGCCGAAGTGGCAACGCTTAAGGCACAGGTCGCTGCACTGATCGCCAAACATACGGCTGAGGATGACCCAACGCCCGCACCACCGCCATCCAGCCGGAGGACGCGCAGCTGAGCGTGAGCAGCTCTGATCCGGGCACGCCGGGCACGATCCTGCCGTTCCCCCATGCGCGCCTGCCATCACAGGTAGCGTTTGACCGCCCCGAACTGATGCGCATCCTTGATCTCTACGGCCGCAGGGTCGCCGCCGGGTTCTGGCGCGATTATGCGATGGACTTCGGCAAGGACGCCGCCAGCTTCGCCGCCTTCAAACGCACCGCTGAACGCCCTACCGCGCGTATCGAAAAGCGTCCGTCCTTGCGCGGTAAACAAGGTATGTGGGCACTGTACGGTGAGGCTGGCCAAGTGCTCAAGCGCGGGCACGATCTCGCAGGGGTGCTATCCCCTCTGGAACGGCGGCTGATGAAGGTGGTGGAGGATTAAGCGACTTTCGGCTTGAGCAGAAAGTTCATCCAGCTGCTGGCCAAGGGTTTGTCGCGGTCGGTCTGCCAGGCTTCGGCACGGACATTTGCGATGCGGCGTCCAGCGCGGATCACCTGGCCGATGGCAAAGGTTTGCACCATCACGCCGCCGCGCAAATACTCGATCGATACGTTGACCGGCTTGATCCGCGTGGCCTTACCTTCATCCCCCAAATCGGCACGCAGGGCGATGATCGAGGCGATTTCGAGCAAGCCGCCAATTGCGCCGCCATGGATAAAGCCGGGGCGACCCACCGTGCGGTCGGAGAAATCCATCGTCAGGATCGGTACGCCATCAATGATCTGATCGATCCGCATTCCCATGGTCACCGCATAGGGCGGGAGCAGGCTGCTCAGGCGCGTGTGCAGTGCATCGCTCATGTCGAAGCCTCTTGCGCGCGCGCCGATGTTTCTGGTTCCACCTGAATGAATATTCCCGCCACGTTGGCCACAGGGTCGTTGATGTCACCATCATGCGCGATACCCCGCACAAACGCCATGGAACGCTTGATCTGGTAACATTCGGCCCAAGCGATCAGGTCTTTGCCCGGCGTTGCCGCGCGCAGATAATCGACGCGCAAATCCAGCGTCACTTGCGGCTGGAATGTTCCGCGCTTGGCCCAGACAGACATTGACGTGGTGTTGTCGAGCAGGCTGATAATCGGCCCCGTTGCCAAAACGCCGGTTTCAATATCGCCCACCAGATCTTCACGCCATGGAATGGCCATCTCGAGCCAGTTGGGGCCGTGTTTGCGATATGTCATGCCGATAAAGCCGCTATGGCTTTGCAGCGATACCATGCGATCGAAATGCGACGGATCAAACGGCATGCCCGGCGCAAGGGTGAAGCGTTCGCTGGTATTTTCAGATGGAGTGGCCATTGCGGTGCAGTGCCGGTCCGGTGCATGAATTTCAAGTGTTTTAGGTGAACGGTTAATTCTAGAACGCGCTTCCCGCTAGCGCATCAATAGCCCCTTGCAGGATCAGCGCGGCGGCATGCGAATCGATCCGTTCAGCCCGTTTGGCGCGGCTGAAATCCTGTTCGATCATCGCGCGCTCGGCTGCTTGCGTGGTCCAGCGTTCGTCCCACATCAGAATGGGCAGACCCAAATCTTCCAGATTGCGCGCCATCGCCCGCGCGCCTTGTGATCGCGGACTGCCTGATCCGTCCATGTTCAACGGCAGGCCGATCACCAGCCCTTTGACCTGTCGTTCGGCCACGAGCGCCTGCAATTGCGTCTTGTCAGCCGCAAACTTGGTGCGCCGGATGGTCTTGCCCGCTGTGGCAAAGCGCCAGAGCGGATCGCACAGCGCCAAGCCGATGGTCTTGGTGCCCGTATCGAGGCCCAGCAACACGCCGCCTTCAGGCAGGGCCGCGCGCATATCAATGACAGAATCGCAGATCATGGTTGGCGCAATGCTTCCCAAGCCTGCGTGCGCCGCGCCACATCAGCGCGAAGGTTAATCCAGAATAGCGGGATGTCATAGATGTGGTAATTGTTGCCGGGCAACACATATGGCCCCAGTTCCGGCGGGTCACCCAGCATGAGCAGGCCGGTCGTGTCATCGCAACGCGCTGGCACGGCTTTGGGAATGATTTCCCCGCTGGGGGCATCGTTAGAAGGGCGAAGTGTGCCCAGATTTGCCGATGCCGGAGCACTGCCGCCGGTGCGCCCGGTCAACGGATTGGTGCAAAGCACGGCTTGCGTGCCCTTTGCCTTGCCATCCAGTGCCGGGCGTGCACGATAGGCATCAAGTATCATCGCCGGGTCTGCCGGTTCTGCAAAGCTGCTCCATGACATGATGCACCCTTTTTGATCGGGGGCATTGCAAGATGGCAGGCCCATGACCGGAAGATCGTGTTCCACCGAAATGGGCCAGCCAATCGGGTACGCTGCCACAACGCGCGCAGCCAAGGGTTTGCCCGCAATACGATCTTTCAACAGATGCATAAGGTGCAACGCGCCCTGGCTATGCCCCGCTAGCACAATCGGTGCATCTTGTGGCGCCGCCGCAAGGAACGCATCAAACGCCACCAGCACATCGGCATAGGCCACATCCTGCGCCTGCTGGGCTTCGGGCTGGTCTGTCAGGAAAGTGCCAAACGCAGCCTGGCGATAGCGTGGTGCCCAAACTTGCGCCTGCCCGTTAAAGGCCGAAGCCATGGCGTTGACGAAGTAATCGGCGCGGCGCGCGCTATCGGGTTCGGTGACAGGAGCATTCCAGAAAGCGCGGGCAAGGTAGGATGATGGGTGGATGAAGAAGACAGCGGCCTTGCCTTGCTGGCGCGCGACACCTTGCGGTGCCCATTGCGCAGGGTCCTTCGCGCCGATATCGGGCCGTGAAATCCACATTGCCCGATTGGCATAAGCGCCAGTCGGCAAGGGCTCTTGCTTTTGAAATACCACTTGCGGCACAAAGGCATAGCGCGTCAGCTCGGTTGACCAGACGCGCAACACAAACAGCACTGCCAAGGCCAAAGCGATCAGGATCGCGACGAGATACAGGAACTTGCGCGCCACAGTTTGGCCCCCTTGATCAATCCGTGACGCGATTGGCGTCGTTGCGTGCGGCTTGCCGTTCTAGCGCGATCTTGATCATCGCGACAATCGGATCAGCCAGCATCAGCCCCAAAATTCCAAACAGCAGACCAAATACCAACTGCGCGCCCAGTACCAGCGCGGGGGCCAAGTCTGCCGTGCGCTTGGCTACCATCGGCACGATAATGTTACCATCCACGGATTGCACGATTATATAGACTGCGATGCAATAAAGCCCCATTTCCGTACCGCCGGAAAAGCCCACGATAACCATGAGCAGTCCCGAAATTGGCGCGCCAATGTTGGGCAGAAAGGCAAGCAAACCGGTCAACAGCCCTAGCAGTGCGGCCATGGGCACGCCCCACCAGGCCAGCATCGCCCATGTCGCCACACCTTCAACCGTCATGCCCAGCAAGCGCCCGAACAGCAACATGCGCAAGGCGCGGCCCATCCGCACGGCCATGCCTTCAAAGTGATCGCGGCTCTCTTCAGGCAGCATCCACGCAAAGCCGCGCCGGTACAGATCGGGTTCGATCACAAAGTAGATCGACAGGATAAAGATAAGGAAGGCGGTGGTGAAGCCGCCAAACAAGCCGCCCAGTGCGCTGGTCACTTGCCCCACACTGCCCAGCACCTGGCCTGCCACTTGCTGCAAGTTGAAGTCCTGCATCGAAAAGCCGTGGCTTGCGGCCCAGACCATCAACCGGCCAAGTTGCGCCTCGACAAGCGCCGGAAATTCAGCAGCTTGGGCAGCGATCTGGCCGCCTGCAAATGTTACCAGCCAGACAAAAAAGGACAGCGCCCCCAGCAATACCATCGTGATACGCACGCCGCGCGGCAGAAAAGGCGCAACCCTTGCGATCAGCCGCTGTCCGCCATCAATCATCGCGGCAAAGACGATGCCGCCGATAATCACCATGATCGGCTGCGCAAGGATCACAACGAGAGCGAACAGCCCGGCAACGCTCAGCCACACAGCGGCCTTTTTGGCCTCGCGCTTGATCAGGCCGTCGGAAATATCGCTGGGGCCAGCGTGCGCCCCTGTATGCAATGTGGTTTCAGGCTGATCCATTCCGGTTCAACGCTCTGCAGGGACAGGGACAGGGGCAGGGGGACGGCGCAGTTCGGGGCGCAATCTGTTCCAAGCGCGCCCGCCGCGCAAAGCCGACCACCACGTGAGCGGATTCCATGATTCGCTGCCGTCGAGCGAGAATGTGATGAATTCGGCGCGACCGCCGACATTGGCCAATGGTACCGGCCCGCCCAATCCGCGCTCTTCAATCGAAGCGCGGCTATCGGCAGAGTGATCGCGGTTGTCGCCCATCAAGAACACATGGCCTTCGGGAACGCGTGTTTCGGGGTAATTGTCGAGCACCTGATCCGTGTGATCGATAATCACATAGCTGGCTCCATTGGGCAGGATTTCGCGGAAAGCGGGAAGCTCATAGACTTCGCGCCCATCGGCCAGCCGCGTGCGATATCGCTCGAATACGTCGTAACACGGCGCGTCATCGCAGGAAATTTGCGGATCGGCGGGGATTTGTACCGGCGGCTCCACCTGTTGCGGCACAAGCTTGCCATTGAGGATGATCTGACCGTGAATCACCGCAATCCGGTCTCCCGGCAATGCGATCACCCGCTTGATGTAATCCTCGTCGCGATCCGGCGGGACTGCGATCACCACATCGCCATATTGCGGCGTGGCGGGAAGAATCCGCCTGTCGCCGCGCGGTAGCACGTGGAACGATGCCGAGACCCACGACCAGCCATAGGGGTATTTTGATACGATCAACCGGTCGCCCACCAGCAGGTTGGGCATCATCGAGATCGAAGGGATGTAAAACGGTTTGGCAATGAAGCTGTGGAACAGAACCACAGCCACCAGCATCGCCAAAAGCCCGCGAATTTCTCCCCACCAGTCAATCCCGCTTTCAGGCGGTGGTGGAGGAGGGGACAAGTCTTCCGTGGGCGGCAGGGCGTCAGGTTCGGTCAAGATGTCACTATTCCGGCAAGAGGGCGGGCCTCAATCACCACGAAAGCCTGCGCCCAGGGGTGATCATCGGTCAGCGTAAGGTGGACGAAGGCTTCATGGCCTTCAGGCGTGATCGCGGCAAGCCGGGCTGCTGCGCCGCCGGAGAGTGCCAGCGTCGGCGCACCCGACTTTGCGTTGACCACGCCGATGTTTTTCATGAACACGCCTGCCTTGAACCCTGTTCCAACCGCCTTCGAAAAAGCTTCCTTGGCGGCAAAGCGTTTGGCCAGTGTGCCCGCTTTGGTAAACGGGCGACGCTCTGCCTTGGCTTTCTCCACCTCGGTAAACACGCGGTTGAGAAAGCGTTCGCCAAATCGATCAAGCGAGTTCTGGATACGCTCAATGTTGCAGAGGTCTGATCCGATGGCGATGATCATGCAGGCGAACTCACCGCGCCTCGTCCATCAGATCGCGCATCCGCCGCACGGCTGATTCCAGCCCGACAAAGATGGCCTCGCCGATCAGATAGTGGCCGATGTTCAATTCGGCCAGTTGCGGAATCGCAGCAATCGGCTGGACGTTTTCATAGGTCAAGCCATGGCCTGCATGGGGCTCGATGCCATTAACCGCTGCCAGCGCCGCCATATCGGCAATGCGCTTGAGTTCGACGGCAACCTGCTCACCTTCGGCATGGGCATATTCACCAGTGTGCAGTTCCACCACCGGTACGCCCAGCTTCAGCGCGGCTTCGATCTGGCGCGGTTCCGGCGCGATGAACAGGCTGACGCGGATGCCAGCATCGGTCAGGCGCGAAACGATGGGCGCAAGCCGGTTGTGCAAGCCAGCCGCATCCAGCCCACCCTCGGTCGTGCGCTCCTCGCGGCGTTCGGGCACAATGCAGGCCGCATGGGGCATATGGCGCAGCGCGATCTCGACCATCTCGTCGGTCGCCGCCATTTCAAGGTTCAAGGGCAGATTGGTCGCCGCCTGAATGCGCGCCAAGTCCTCATCGCGAATGTGACGGCGATCCTCACGCAAGTGCGCGGTGATGCCATCGCCGCCCACGCTGGCGACAATTTCTGCTGCGCGCACCGGATCGGGATGATCCCCGCCGCGTGCGTTGCGGATGGTGGCGACGTGATCGATATTCACGCCCAGCCTTAGACTATGGGGCCTGAGGGGATGTTGGGGCTGGTTCAACGCGGAGTTCCTGTCGTACACAAGGCGGCACGGATCACATCATGGGTAATGCCTGCCTGTTGCCAGATTTCGCCATAGGCAGCCTCGGCTTCGGCCCGGTTCGAAGTCATAATGATCACCATATCCAGATCGGGCAAAATGATATTGCGCATTACCACGCCGCCAATAAAGCCGCGCCGCTCGACAATGCGGACAGGCGTATCGCCGCAATCCTTGAGCGGCACGCTGAACGACCATTGGCCCAAAGCCGCATAGCCATATTGGGGCTTGCCGTCCCACATCACGTTGCGCTGGGCCTCGGGCAGCAGTTTGCCTGTCATCAGAGCGCGATCGAAGGCAAGCAGATCGTATGTCGTGCCGTATAAAGCGCCAGCACCGCCGAAATTCTCAAGCCGGAATGCTGATGTCTCCTGCTTGCCGCCGGCATAGCCCGCCACTGTGGGTTCGGCGCGGGGGAACAGGCCGACGCTTTTGAGGCCGAGCGGTTGTGCGATCCGCTCGGCAATCAAGGTGGCGTAAGATTTGCCGCTGGTTGCCTCGATCACCGCGGTCATCATGATGAAATCGCAGTCACCGTAAAAGAACTCGGATCCCGGTTCACGGGCAGTTGGCCCTTCACACCATGTCCGCCCGGTTTCGGGGCTGCTGAGGTCTACCATGTAGAAGGTTGGCCAATCGTCCCTGCCGATGGGGCCTTCTGAGGTGCGCGGCAGGCCCGAGACGTGCTGCATCAGCATCCGCGCAGTGATGCGGCGGGCGTAGGGCGCCTTGCTGTCCGGAAGGTAGCGGTTGATGGGCGCGTCAAGATCGAGCCGACCAGCGGTGACTTCCTGCATCGCAATGGTGGCGGTCACTTGCTTGGTCACCGACGCCCAGCGCCACACCGCGCCTAGCTGGTGAGGGGTATTGCCACCAGGAGCGATTGTGCCGACCGTGCTTTCGAACACCATATGATCACCGCGCGCGATCAGGATTGTGCCGGGCGCGGTTTCAGGGTTGAGCGCTGCGGTGACGGCGGCAGTATTCAGTATCTGCGGCACGGCAGGCTGTGCGCCTGCCGAAACGCCTCCCAGCGTCAGCGCCGCCGCATAGCCAAGGAGCCTGCTCATTTGTGCCTATTCCTTCCGGCTGCCGGGCTTGACGGCCGTGCTCGCGGCCAGTTCCGGTGGCAGTTCATCAGGCGCATAAGTGGGGAAATTGAGCGCAACCAGCGGGAAGAACGGTACGCCCAGATCGACCGCGCCAGCGGAACGGTCGATCAATGACGCAGCCGCGATCACTTCGCCCCCTGCCGCTTCGATGGCGGCAATAGCCTCGCGGCTGGACAGACCGGTGGTGACCACATCTTCGACCATCAGCACTTTATCGCCAGGGTTCAGCGTAAAGCCACGGCGCAATTCAAACGTGCCAGTGGGACGTTCGACAAACATTGCGTCAACGCCCAGCGCGCGGCCCATCTCGTGCCCGATGATCACGCCACCCATCGCGGGGGCGACAACCTTTTGAATTTGCTGACGGATTTCGCGCGGGATCTTTTGGGCAATCGCCACAGCAAGCCGCGATGCCCGCATCGGGTCCATCAGCACGCGGGCGCATTGCAGATAGTGCGCGCTGTGCCGGCCTGACGAAAGCAGGAAGTGTCCTTCAAGCAAGGCTTGGCTGGCACGGAATTCGGAAAGGATCTCGTCTTCGAGCATGAAACACCTGAAGGTCATGAAAGTGCGTGCGCAAATGGCGCTTGCGAAGGTTTGCGGCAACTCTTTTCGACACGCTTGTCCGTTGGCCAAAAGGACACTGCCCGAATGGGTGTGCGCTTGCGCGGAAAAAAAGGCATCCAACCGCTTGAGGCTTATGACAACCGCGCGTATAGGGCGGATCATTCTAGGGACCAGATGAGGCGTGAAAGCGTCTTTTCTATGCAGCGCGCAAGCGTTCGCAAACAGGGAAAAGCGGAAACTTAGACGATGAGTCTTGCTGATACCGCCCGCACCATGGGCAAAGCAATTAGGACCCTTGGCGTTGTCGCCGCACTGACGCTGGGAACGCAGGCAATTGCCGCTGCACCTGTCGCACCAGTTGCTGCTGTCGCGCCAATGGTTACCGCTCCTGATTCGGGAGCACCTGCTGCCGACGCAGTTGCCGTGACCGTTGATAAAGGGTACTACGTTCCCATGAAGCCGACGCCCGGCAAGGGCCAGCCGGTTGCCAATGGGTGGACTTTCCAGGACCAGTATGCCGATACCGGCAAAGAAGCGCTGTGGATGCACGATGTCCTGCTGATGCCGGTGATCGTCATCATCTCGCTGCTGGTGCTCGGCCTATTGCTGGTCGTGATGGCCAAGTTCAATAAGCGCGCAAATCCTGTTGCTTCGAAAACCAGCCATAACACGCTGATCGAAGTAATCTGGACGCTGGTTCCGGTGTTGATCCTTGTGGTCATCGCGGTCCCCTCGATCCGCCTTCTGGCGCATCAGTATGATCCTGCGCCCAAGGGCGCAGTCACTGTTAAGGTGACGGGCTACCAGTGGTACTGGGGTTACACTTACCCCGACAACGGCGGGTTCGAAGTTGTTTCGAACATGTTGTCGCACGAAGATGCCCTCAAGAATGGCGAGCCTTCGCAGCTTGCAGTTGATAACCGCATGGTTGTTCCTGTGGGCGAACCGATCCGCATCCAGACTATTGGTTCGGATGTGATCCACGCTTTTGCGGTGCCTTCGCTCTGGTTCAAGCTTGACGCTGTTCCCGGCCGCATCAACGAAAAAGTGCTGATCATCAATGAGCCCGGCGTTTATTATGGCCAGTGCTCCGAATTGTGCGGCGCTCGCCATGGCTATATGCCAATCGCGGTCGAAGCGCTGCCACGCGATAAGTTTGAGGCTTGGGTGAAAACTCAACCCGGCGGTACGGTTGGTCCTGCGGCGAAAACCGCTGCGGCACCTGCTGCCCCCGCCCCGGTTGCTGATTCTGCTCCTGCAGCACCAGCGGCCTGACGCTAGGTTCATGGACAAGGTTTGACCGAAATGGCCACCATACCCGCAAACGAAGGCTTCGATGCGCACGATCATGCGCACGACCACGATCATGATCACAAGCCGGGCTTCTTCGCTCGGTGGTTCATGTCAACCAACCACAAAGATATCGGTACACTCTACCTGATTTTCGCGATTTTCGCAGGGATCATCGGTGGTGCCGTTTCCGGCATGATGCGTGCTGAACTGGCCTATCCCGGTATCCAGTATCTCGGGTATTTCGCTGAATTGCTCGGCACAGCCAATCCAAGCTTTGACGAGCAACTCCACTTGTGGAACGTGCTGATCACCGCGCACGGCCTGATCATGGTGTTCTTCATGGTCATGCCGGCGATCATCGGCGGCTTTGGCAACTGGTTCGTCCCGCTCATGATCGGCGCGCCAGACATGGCCTTCCCGCGCATGAACAACGTGTCCTTCTGGCTCACATTCGTCGGCTTCTGCTCGCTGATGTTCTCGGCATTCATGCCGGGCGGTACGGGGCAGGGCGCCGGTACGGGCTGGACGGTTTACGCACCGCTTTCCACTTCAGGCTCGGTCGGTCCTGCTGTCGACTTCGCGATCTTCTCGCTCCACCTGTCGGGCGCTGGCTCGATCCTGGGTGCGGTAAACTTCATTACCACCATCTTCAACATGCGTGCGCCGGGGATGACTCTGCACAAGATGCCGCTGTTCGTGTGGTCGGTGTTGGTTACCGCGTTCCTCTTGCTGCTCGCTCTGCCAGTTCTGGCTGCTGCCATCACCATGCTGCTGACCGACCGCAACTTTGGCACCACCTTCTTCGATCCAGCAGGCGGCGGTGACCCTGTACTGTATCAGCACTTGTTCTGGTTCTTCGGTCACCCCGAAGTTTACATCATGATCTTGCCGGGCTTCGGCATCATCAGCCAGATCATCTCGACCTTCTCGAAGAAGCCCGTGTTCGGTTACCTCGGCATGGCTTACGCAATGGTCGCCATCGGCGTGGTCGGTTTCATCGTGTGGGCACACCACATGTACACCACCGGTCTCGACGTAAACACCAAGATGTACTTCACCGCGGCCACTATGGTGATCGCAGTGCCCACCGGCATCAAGATCTTCTCGTGGATTGCGACGATGTGGGGCGGTAGCCTTGAATTCAAATCGCCAATGGTTTGGGCAATGGGCTTCATCTTCCTGTTCACGGTGGGCGGCGTCACCGGCGTTGTGCTTGCCAATGGCGGTATCGACGATAACCTGCACGACACCTACTACGTGGTTGCCCACTTCCACTACGTGCTGTCGCTGGGTGCCGTGTTCTCGCTCTTCGCCGGGTTCTTCTACTGGTTCCCAAAGATGAGCGGCCGGATGCACAGCGAGTTCCTCTCGCACTTGCAGTTCTGGGTGTTCTTCGTCGGCGTGAACCTGATCTTCTTCCCGATGCACTTCCTCGGCGTTCAGGGCATGCCACGTCGCTATCCTGACTACGCTGAAGCCTTTGCGCACTGGAACTGGGTTGCCTCGATTGGCTATGTGATCATGGCCGCCTCGATCGCGATATTCTTCATCAACATGGCTTATGCTTATCTCGCCGGTAAGAAGGCTCCTGCCAATTA
Organism: Novosphingobium sp. AAP83; assembly: GCF_001295795.1. Lineage (GTDB taxonomy): Bacteria > Pseudomonadota > Alphaproteobacteria > Sphingomonadales > Sphingomonadaceae > Novosphingobium. The sequence goes on along the minus strand of NZ_LJHY01000016.1, from coordinate 524,448 downwards.
CTGGGGGGAAGGCGCAACTACGCTGGAGTGGACGTTGTCCTCGCCGCCGCCGTTCCATCAGTTTGAAACCCTTCCCGTGATCGACGATGCTGCGCACGCACACTGAGCTTGATCGCGAACCAGAAAACAGGCCTCCGGGGAAACCCGGGGGCCTTTTTCGTTGGTGACCCGGGCGCCCTCCGGAGTAGGTCGTCCGTTCGCAAAACCGCCAAAACCTGCCCTCAATTCACACCCTGTCCCGTTTCGCTTTCCTCTCGCATCAAGCGCGCGTATAGGCGCGACCAACCATGGAATCAGGACAAACCCTCCCGCTCCCCGCCGATTGGCGCGATTTTTTCGCGCTGACCAAGCCGCGCGTCATGACGCTGGTGATCTTCACCGGTATCTGCGGACTGCTTGCCGCGCCCGGCACCATTCACCCCGTGATCGCCTTTACGGCGATCTTGTGCATCGCAGTGGGCGCTGGTGGCGCTGCTGCGTTGAACCAGTGGTGGGAGGCTGACCTTGACGCCGGAATGAAGCGCACCGCTGCGCGCCCTGTGCCAGCGGGCCGGATGGATCGCACATCGGCGCGCGATTTCGGTTTTGCGCTTTCGGGCGGTTCGGTGTTTACGATGGGCCTTGGCGTTGGTTGGCTGGCCGCTGCCATTCTTGCCTTTTCAATCTTCTACTATGCGTGGATATACACTGTCTGGTTGAAGCCGCGCACCCCGCAGAACATCGTAATCGGTGGCGGAGCAGGGGCCTTTCCGCCGCTGATCGGCTGGATCGCGGTCACCGGCGACATTACGCTGATGCCGGTTCTGCTGTTCCTGATCATCTTCATGTGGACGCCGCCACACTTCTGGGCACTCGCGCTGTTCGTGCAGATCGATTATGCAAAGGTCGGTATTCCAATGATGCCGGTCGTCGCTGGAGAGCGCTCAACCCGTCACCAGATCGCAGCTTACGCTGTTGCGCTTTTGCCGGTTACGCTGGCCCCTTGGTGGATCGGCGGAGCAGGTGTAATTTACGGCGTAACCGCTTTGGTTTTGGGCCTCGTGTTCGCCGCGCTTTCGATCAAGGTTGGCTTGCGGGTTTCGGTTCCGAGCGATGGCATGAAGCCCGAAAAACAATTGTTCAAATTCTCGATACTCTATCTTTTCGTTCTTTTTGGCATGTTGGTGATTGACCGGCTTGCCACGGTGCAAGGCTGGCAGTGATGATTGAACCCCGGAAGCTCGAACCCATGACGCCTGAGCAAACAGAGCTCTATCGTCAGCGTCAGCGCAGCCGCAACAAAGTGCTCGGCATCGTACTGATCTCGTTTGCCATCTTGTTCTTCGCCATCTCGATCGTGAAAATCACCGCGCAGACGGGCGGAGCCGGATAAGATGGTCGTTCGCGTTATTGCTGACCCTCGCAAGAACCGCCGCGTTGCAATGGTGGCGGCAACAGGCGCGCTGACGATGCTTGGGCTCGGTTACGCCTCGGTGCCACTCTATCGCCTGTTCTGTCAGGTCACAGGATACGGAGGCACGACGCAACGCGCAGATGCGCTCACTGCGTCGGGTGTCAAAATCGCCGGAAAAGCTATCACGGTGCGCTTTGATGCCAATGTCGCGCAAACGCTGCCGTGGGAGTTCAAGCCCGAACAGATCAAGCAAGACCTGCGACTGGGCGAGCGCAAGATCGCGACATATCGCGCGCGTAACCTGTCTGGCCGGACTATCACCGGCACCGCGATGTTCAACGTCTCGCCCGAACAGGCAGGCAAATATTTCAACAAAATTCAATGCTTCTGCTTTACCGAACAAAAACTGCTGGCAGGCGCGGATGTGCGTATGCCCGTGATCTATTACGTGGATCCGGCGATCCTTGATGATCCTTCGGCAAAGAACATCGAAGAGATCACGCTCAGCTACACCTTTACCGAAACTGCCGAGAGTGCGGCTGCGGCGCTGGAGAAGCCCATCGCACTATCGATGGAAAAGCCTCTGGACCCGGCGCGAGTGCGGCGATAAAGGCCACTTAAACCTGCGTTCCGAACATCACGTTTGGACCACACTTATTTGACCAGACCTGACTGGGGGATTTCGACGATCATGGCCGGCGCAAAGAACCACGATTATCACATTCTGCCGCCCGACATCTGGCCGATTGTAGGCGCATTTTCTGCGCTGACGATGGCCACGGGTGGTGTCTTGTGGATGCACAAGATGGCAGGTGGCACCGCAACTTTCTACCTCGGCCTGCTGGGCGTTATCGTCACGTTTTTCTCGTGGTGGGGCAAGGTCATTAAGGAAGCGCATGCTGGCGATCACACGCCGGTCGTGCAACTTCATCAGCGCTACGGCATGATACTGTTCATCGCTTCGGAAGTGATGTTCTTCGTCGGCTGGTTCTGGGCCTTCTTCGATTTCTCGCTGTTCCCTTCGGAGCTGGCCGAATCGGTTGCCGGTCAATGGCCACCAAAGGCGATCGAAGCGGTCATGGACCCGTTCGATCTGCCTTTGCTGAACACGCTGATCTTGCTCTGCTCGGGCACTACACTCACCTGGGCGCACCACGCGCTGATCCATGGTGATCGCGATGGCCTCAAGAAGGGTCTGTGGGCGACCATCATCCTCGGCCTCGTGTTTTCTGCCATTCAGGCTTACGAATACTCAGCCGCGCCTTTTGCGTTCGGTGTGAACACATTCGGTTCGTCGTTCTACATGGCAACAGGATTCCACGGTTTCCACGTGATCGTCGGCACGATTTTCCTGATCGTCTGCCTGATCCGCGCTTACAAGGGCCACTTCACCCCGCGCCAGCACTTCGGCTTTGAAGCTGCCGCATGGTACTGGCACTTTGTTGACGTGGTGTGGTTGTTCTTGTTTGTCGCCATCTATGTATGGGGCAGCTGGGGCTATCCGGTCCACTGATGGCAAACGGCGAAAGCCAGAAGACGAAGGGGCAGCCGGGCATCACCCAGGCTGCCCTTTTCGGTTTGTGCCCCTGCTGCGGGGCTAAGGGCCTATGGGGCGGCCCGGCGACCCTTGCGGACATTTGCCGTGCTTGCGGGCAAGACTTCGGGCGCCATGAACCCAAGGGCCGTGGCCTTTACATCGTCGTCCTGCCGGTCACCGTACTGCTGATCTTCGTTGCGCTGAAACTGGATGAGGTGATGCAATTGCCCGTGTGGGTGCTGGTGCCGCTATGGGGAAGTGTCGTACCGCTTACCGTGATTGGCGCGCTGCGCTTTGCCAAAGCCATTGTCCTGATGGCGCGGCTGCAAAAAGAAGGTCTGCTGTGATGCGCCGCGTGCCGGTTTTGCCTACGATCATCGTGCTGTGTGCCGTTGGCGTAATGATCCGCCTGAGCCTGTGGCAGGTTGAACGGATGCACGAAAAAGACGCGATGATGGCACGCTATACCACCGCGCAGGCATCTTCGGCGCAGATGCCTTTCCCAAGTGACCCTGCCGGGGTTGAAGCGGCGCTCTATCACCGCACGTCGATAGATTGCCTTTCCACAGCCAATCCCACCTCCAGATCAGGCCGCAATGCCAAGGGTGATGCGGGCATTGCGCAGATCGTAACCTGCAAATCCGCGACAGGCGCCAATGTAGAGGTCGTCCTCGGCCTCGCCCAGACGCCAGCCATTGTGGCTTGGTCTGGCGGCACGGTAACCGGATGGATCGCGCCCGGCCCCAAACTCGTTGCTGATCCCCCTCTTGCGGGCCTTGCCGCCAACGCCCGCCCCGATCCCAACGACATTGCCAACAACCACTTGGCCTATGCGGTGCAGTGGATATTCTTCGCACTGGTCGCATTGGTGATCTATGCCATTGCCCTGCGCAAACGCTGGCGCGAGCGTAAATAGGCGCGAACGCGCTCCCTGCCTGACACGGACGGAAGGGAGCATATTGCGCGCATGAGCCCAGAATCCTTGCCACAAGCGCGCGTGATCGCTAACCGGCCTTTCCCATGAAGTACGTCAGCACCCGGGGGCAGGCACCCTCTCTCGATTTCCAGGGCGTTACGCTCGCAGGCCTCGCTTCCGATGGCGGTCTTTACGTGCCCGAAGTGTGGCCGCAATTCACCGCAGACGAGATCGCAGGCATGGCGGGGTTGCCCTATGCGCAACTGGCGCAAAAGATCATGCTGCCCTTCGTCGGCGATTGCCTGACGAGCGAACGCCTGCTCGAACTTTGCGAGAAGGCCTATGGCCGCTTTGCCCATGCTGCCGTGGTGCCGCTCAAGCAGCTTGATGAAACCCAGTGGGTGCTTGAACTGTTCCACGGCCCGACGCTGGCGTTCAAGGACGTTGCGCTGCAATTGCTCGGCCTGCTGTTCGAAGAATTCCTTGCACGTGGCGATGATCACCTGACCATCGTCGGTGCCACCTCGGGCGATACCGGCTCTGCTGCGATTGATGCCGTGGCTGGCCGTGCCAAGGTCGATATCTTCATGCTGCATCCGCATGGCCGCGTGTCCGATGTGCAGCGCCGCCAGATGACCACGGTCATCGCGCCCAACGTCTATAACATCGCGATTGATGGCAGCTTCGATGATGCGCAAGCCACGGTAAAGCGCATGTTCAATGATGCCGCAATCACCGGCCGCTTCGGCATTGCTGCGGTCAATTCGATCAACTGGGCGCGATTGATGGCGCAAGTGGTGTATTATTTCTACGCCGCACTGCAATTGGGAGCCCCCGGACGCAAGGTTGCGTTTTCGGTGCCCACCGGCAACTTCGGCGATGTGTTTGCCGGCTACGTCGCAGCCAAAATGGGTTTGCCGATTGAGCGCCTGATCGTGGCGACCAACGTTAACGACATCCTCCACCGCGCATTGTCGACCGGCGATTATTCGGCCAGCACCGTCACGGCCACAGCGGCGCCATCGATGGATATTCAGGTCTCATCTAACTTCGAACGCCTGCTTTTTGATGGCTGCGGACGCGATGGCGCGGCCTTGGCCGAACAGATGCGCACTTTCGAGGCGACCAAAGCCGTTCAGCTCACCAACGCGCAGCGCGAATCGTCTGCCGCGCTGTTCAGTTCCGAACGGGCTGATGCGGGCGATATGGCAAACGCCATGCGCTGGGCCTATGAGATGTGCGGCGAAGTGCTTGATCCGCACACCGCCATCGCGCTTCACGCCGCGCGCGTTGCCACAAACATTCCCGCAGGCGTGCCTATCGTCACGCTGGCTACCGCTCACCCCGCCAAGTTTGTTGACGCGGTTGAGCGCGCCACCGGCCTGCGTCCCGGCTTGCCCGCCCGCGTGGGTGACCTGTTTGACCGTGAAGAGCGCTGCGATCACCTGACCGGCGGCTATGATGAAATCGCGGCATACGTCACCTCGCGCGCCACGGCGCGGAACGGCTAAGCCGGATGGCCACGCTTGATATCCAGCCAAAGCTGATGATCGGTGAGGGCTGGGACGACTTTGCCCTGCTCGATTCGGGCAATGGGCGCAAGCTGGAGCGTTATGGCAAATATCGCTTCGTCCGCCCCGAAGCGCAGGCGTTATGGAGCCCCAACGTGCCCGAATGGCCCGCCGATGCGGAATTCGTGCCCGGATCGGACGAGGACGGTGGCGGTCGCTGGCAGTACAACGGCCCGGTCCCGCGCGATGGCTGGGAACTGGGGCGCGGCGATGTGCGCTTCCAAGCGTCCTGCACACCCTTCCGCCATCTTGGCTTCTTTCCCGATATGGCCCCGGTGTGGGATTGGATGGGCGAGCAGTTGGCGGGCAAGAGCGAGGCTTCGACGCTCAACTTGTTCGGCTATACCGGCGTCGGCACATTGTCGCTCAGCCAATATGGCCCCGTGACTCACGTCGATGCTTCGAAGAAGTCGGTCGCCCAGGCCCGCGTCAATGCCGAGCAATCGGGCATGGCGGACCGTCCGGTGCGCTGGATCGTTGATGATGCGGCCAAGTTTGCCGCGCGCGAAGTGCGCCGCACCAAGCGCTATGACGGCATCATCCTCGACCCGCCGAAATTCGGGCGTGGCCCTGATGGCGAAGTGTGGCGCTTGGAAGAGAACTTGCCGAACCTGATCGCCGATTGCGCGCAACTGCTTGATGCCGATAGCCGCTTCCTGTTTCTGACGGTCTATGCCGTGCGCATGTCCTCGCTCGCCATCGCCGGACTGCTGGCCGAGGCGCTGAAGCACTTGCCCGGCACCATCGAACACGGCGACTTGTCGATTCGGGAAGAAGGCTCGCATGAGCGCTTGCTGCCGACGGCAATCTTCGCGCGCTGGAAAAACTCATGATGAAGTCCGATCTCACGATAAAGACCCTCCCAGAGATAGAGAGGTGGATACATCGCCATGAGGAAAGAGGACTGACGTCAGAACCCCTCTACATTATGCTTTTGGAAGAGCGTATCCGCCGCGCTCAAGCACAGCAGAAATTAAACTTCAACAAATCGCTTGCGCATTTGAAGAGAACAGCAATTGCTCAAGAGTGCACTACTTATGGAGCACTTGCGATATCAAGCGGTGTGGAATGGTCTAAAGCTCGTCATCAGATGAACGGACTTAACGGACATCTCGACCGTTTGCTCGACATTTGCTTCTTAGAAAAACTACCTCTTCTTACGGCAATCTGCGTTAACCAAGGCAACGTTGCTACCGGTGAGCTGGGTGAGGATGCGCTAAAGGGTTTCAGCACAGGCGCACGGCGACTAGGCCTTCAGGTAACCGATGTACTCGATTTTCATCATTTCTGTCGCGAGGAATGTTGGAGATGGGGACGGGAAAATGCGAGTGCTTATCTATGACTGACACCCTGATCCTCGAAGTCGCCAATCTTGAAACCGATGTCCTGACCGGGATCTATTCGGAGGAGACGGGCCGTCCGCAACCCTTGCGCATTTCGATGCGTGTGGGCCTTAAAGTGCAGGATCGCTACACGCCTGATTGCCCGCTCAGCGCCAGCAAGAATTACATGGACCTGAAATTTGCGGCGAGCACAGGCTTGCCCGAGGGGGTGCATTTCAAGCTGATCGAAGCTGTGGCAGACCACATCTGCGAAACACTGTTCTTGCAGGATGACCGGATTATGTGGGCCGAAGTGAAAATCGTGAAGTTGGCGATCAGTGAGAACGGCGAAGAAATCGGGATCACCCTCACGCGTCAGCGTCGCGCCTGATGGCTGAAATGCGTCCGCTGGCGCTTGTTACTGGCGGTTGGAAGCGCATTGGCGGTGCCATCGCTCGCAAGCTGGCGGCAGAGGGCTGGGACCTTGCGCTGCATGCCCACCGCGCCAGTACGTTCGATGCCGAATTCAAGGCGCAGCTCGAATGGCTTGGGGCTGCGGTTTATCCCCTCGCAGGCGATCTTAATGACCCGGCATTTCCGCCGCATTTGATGGATGAAGTGGCAACGCTTGCGGGCCGTTCCCCCGATCTGCTGGTGAATTGCGCCTCGCTGTTCCACGATGATCGTGCCGATACGATTACCAGCGTAGAGCTGGAGCAGCACTTTCGCGTCAATATGTTTGCGCCGCTCTTGCTCACCCGCGCTTTTGCCGAGGCTTTGGGTGAGCGTAGCGGCAGCGTGGTCAATATCCTCGATCAGCGGGTGATGAACCCGGTGCCTGACCAGATCAGCTATACCTTGTCCAAGCAGGCGCTGCATGCCTCGGTGCGCACATTGGCGAGGGCGATGGCCCCGCGCGTGCGAATTAATGGTGTCGCCCCCGGCCTGATCCTGCCCACGTCTGATTATGACGCGGCGCAATGGCAGCGTCTGGAAGACATTATGCCACTCAAGCGCTTGCCCGGAGCCGATGAAATCGCCGATGCCGTGCACTACTTGGCACAGGCCCGTTCGGTCACGGGACAGACTATTTTCGTCGATGCGGGCGCAAACCTTGAATCGTACCCGCGAGACTTCGTATACATGGAGAAGTGAGCATCACCTCTCCCACCGCCAATGCGCCGCTGATTGACCGTTTTGCGCGGCGAATCACCTATCTGCGCCTGTCGGTGACAGACCGCTGTGACCTCCGCTGCGCCTATTGCATGCCCGAACGCATGGAGTTTCTGCCCCGCGCTGAAGTTCTGACGCTTGAAGAAATGCACCGCCTCGCGCTGGCCTTCATCGAACGCGGTGTGCGCAAAATCCGGCTGACTGGTGGTGAGCCGCTGGTCCGGCGCGATATGATCCAATTGGTGCAGGCCTTGGGCCGCACGCTGGGGGACGGGCTGGATGAACTGACGCTAACCACCAACGGCACCCGTCTTGCCGAATTTGCCGATGATCTGGCAGGGGCAGGCGTGAAACGCATCAACGTCTCGCTCGATACGCTGGACCGCGCTGCTTTCGCCAAGCTGTCGCGCCGCGATATGTTGCCGCAAGTGCTTGAAGGCATTGCCGCAGCCAAGGCTGCGGGCCTTAAGATCAAGATTAACGCGGTTGCGCTGAAGGACATTAACGAGGCCACACTGCCTGACCTGATCCAATGGGCGCACGGTGAAGGGCATGATGTAACGCTCATCGAAGTCATGCCTTTGGGCGAAGTCGAAGGTGATCGCTTCGATCATTACCTGCCACTCGACGCGGTGCGCCGCGATCTGGAACAGCGCTGGACCCTAACCCCCAGCGATGCGCGTTCCGGTGGACCTGCGCGCTATGTCGATATTGCGCAAACCGGCGGTCGGCTTGGCTTTATTACGCCACTTACCGGAAACTTCTGCGAAGGTTGCAACCGCATCCGTGTGACGGCCACTGGCCAGCTTTATATGTGCCTTGGCGGGGAGGGCCGGGTTGATCTGCGCGCCGCGCTGCGGTCAGACAATCCGGACGAACAGCTTGCCACCGCCTTTGCCCGCGCGATGGGCGAAAAGCAGGAGCGCCATTCGTTTGTGATCGACAAGCCCGGCGGCGCACCTGCCGTCTCGCGCCACATGTCGACCACCGGCGGCTGACCCCGTGCCCAAACTGATATTCCTGGGCCGGCTCGAAGACATCGCGGGCGCAGCCGAAATGACGGTTGCTCCAGGTCCGCTTGAACAGACGCTTGCCCTACTCGATCCAGCGCTGGCCGTGCAATTGCTGGGCGAGAAAGTGCGCATGGCGCTTAACGGCAGCTTGCTCACCGATATGGGCTGCATCGTGCTGGACGAGGGCGATGAACTGGCGTTTCTGCCTCCGGTCAGCGGTGGCTGACATGGCCGACGTTCGCTTGGCCGAATCGGCGCTCGACCCTGTGGCCGAGATTGCCGCGTTCAACGCTAAGCACGCCACCTCTGGCGGGATAGTAACCTTCCTTGGCCAAGTGCGTGAAGGTGGCGGTGTAGAGGCACTGGAGCTTAAACACTATGGCCCGATGACACTACCGGGCATGGTGGAACTGGCGCACGTCACACAGGCGCGCTGGCCGCTTGAGGGGCTATTGATCGTTCATCGCAGCGGTGTGATGCATCCCGGCGATCCGATCGTGCTCGTCGCCGCCGCCGCCCGCCATCGCCGCGATGCTTTCGAGGCTGCCGATTTCGCGATGGATCACCTCAAAAGCGAAAGCTGGTTCTGGAAGCGCGAGAAAACCGAAGCGGGCTGGCGCTGGATCGAACCGCGCGAACAAGACCATGACGATCTCGCCCGCTGGCGGTGACTAGCGGGAAATTTTGCCCAGCAGCGAATCGATCACGTCGGTTTGGCTTTCGATCAGCGCTTCGACCTGATTCTTGATTTCGCGCACGGCTTTGACATCCGCGTCTGTGCTGCCTGCGGCACGGTTGCTGGCCTCCACTTCCAGCCGGTCAAGATCTGCCAGCGTCATGCCAAGCGTAGAGCGCGCCGATTCGAGCCCTGCGATAGCCACTGATGCGGCTGACCATGCATCGCTGCCTCTGGCTGCGCCAGAAGCTGAACTTGCCGCACGTATGGCAGCAGGTTTCCTTGCGTCAAACACGTCGTAGGCGTCCCGCGCTGCGATACGCATTGCGCCAAGGCGACTGGCGAGGGCTTCAGACACGCCTGCCGGAATGCCGGGCTGCGCTGCTGCCTGATCGGCGCGCGCCGTGGCATAGGCCTGTTCTGCAGGGCGTGGTGCCAGAGACGGGAAGTCTGAACGCGGCGCGCAGCCGCCGACCAGCGCGGCCAGACCTGCCAGAGCAACGGGCGCGAAGAGATGGGGAGACCTTTTCATGGCGATGCCATAGCACGCGTTGGCATTCCTGCCAGAGACACATAAAGCAGGAGCAGCGGCCAATCCGCGCCAGCACTGCATTTTCAGCGCATCGTGACGGTCAGGTGGCATTGACATAGGGCAGGGGTTGGATTATCCGCCCCCTTCTTTCCGGGACCCCACATTCTTGCGGGGAAACGGTATGTTGCCCGTTGTCAGCGATTCGCAGGCGTTGGGTGCCTCAAGTGGATCGCCATGGGCAACCTTGGCATTTTGAACGGATAGTAGAAACCATGTTCGCAATCGTGCGCACGGGCGGCAAGCAGTATCGGGTTGCCGCCGGAGACAAGATCGCGGTCGAAAAGCTGGCTGGTGAAGCCGGTGATACGATCACGTTGGGTGATATTCTTCTCGCCGGTGAAGGCGATACCGTCGCTGACGCATCTGCGATCACGGTTTCGGCCGAGATCATTGCGCAGGCGAAATCGGAAAAGGTGATCGTTTTCAAAAAGCGTCGCCGTCACAACTATCGTCGCAAGAACGGTCATCGCCAGCAGCTCACCCTGCTGCGCATTCTGTCCGTCGCCTAAGCGTACAGTTCGGAGTTATTCGATATGGCACATAAGAAAGCAGGCGGTTCTTCGCGCAACGGTCGCGACTCAGCAGGCCGCCGCCTTGGCGTTAAGAAGTTCGGCGGTCAGGAAGTGATCGGCGGCAACATCATTATCCGTCAGCGCGGCACCCGCGTGTATCCGGGTGTCAATGTCGGCATCGGCAAGGATCACACCTTGTTCGCATTGACCGAAGGCCGCGTCCGTTTCCACGGTGGCAAGCTCGACCGCAAATACGTTTCGGTCGACGTGATGGCGCAAGCAGCAGAATAACCGGATGGTCGTTCAAAGGGCCATCCTGATGGGGTGGCCCCGCCAATCGTTGCAGATTGGCCGATAGAGGGAGAGGGCCCTGCCCATCTCCCTCTTTTCATGTCTCCCTCAGGCTTCACCCGCGTTTCAAGCGCTCCATCGCGATATCGATTCGCTTGGGCGCAAGGCGCAACACGGCTGTCACTTCATGCGCCTAACGGCGCTGTGGAGGCGGGCCGGGTTTAGGAGACTGAGATGTTTATTCGCAGCGAACGGCTGTTCCTGCGGCCAGCTTGGCCGGAGGACTGGGCCGAACTTCACGCCTTGATCGATGATGAGGCCGTCGTGCGCAACCTTGCGCGCGCGCCTTGGCCTTATGGCCCGGATGAAGCCCGCAGCTTTGCCGCCAGCGCTCAAGGCACGCGTCACCCGCACTTCTTCGTCACCTTGCCCGGAGCCACCGGTGCGCACCTGATCGGCTGCGTCGGCTTGGTCGAGGAAGACGGCGAAACCGCGCTTGGCTATTGGATTGCCCGCCAGCACTGGAACAACGGTTACGCCACCGAAGCGGTCCGCGCCGTCTTGTCGCTCGCGCCTACGTTGGGCCATCGTCGGATCGTGGCGCAGCATTTCATCGATAATGCGGCATCGGCGCGGGTGCTGGCGAAAGTCGGTTTCTGCCCAACTGGCGAAGTCCGCCTGCTCCGCAGCGCTGCCCGTGTCACAGCCGAGCAAACGCTTACCCATGCCATCGATCTGCGCCAACCGGCGGATTGCGATGACCCCGAGGACGGCGGGTTCAACCCGATGCGAACCTTGCGCGCGGCGTAAGAGAACAGCCCCCTCTCGCAGGCGGGGGGGGGCACTCCGGCGCTCGAGAAATCCACACGCCATAGCGTTTCAGGTTTCACGCAGAGACGCAGAGAAGAAGTTAAGGCGCAGAGAAGTCAGCCTGGGCCGCAAGGCCCCCGAAAAATCAAACCTCGCACCAACCGGCTTGGCCAGACTTGAGAAACGGCTCCGCCGTCATTCCGCTTCCGCGTCTCTTCTTCTTCTCTGCGCCTCTGCGTAAAACCTGACATACCCGCAGGTGAATTTAGCCGTAGCGGGATGGGCACCGCGCTACGCCGCAAACCCAGTCAACCAGCTATCACCGCATCAGAAAATTCGCTATCCGTCTTTGCAATAAGGGCGCGGTCATCATGCTGCCACGGGTGGAACCCCGGCATGAAATAGCTCAGCCAAGCAGGAAATACGCGGCGCACCACGCCCGGCTTCCACAGCAGATAGGCCACCAAGCGCCATTTCCACTTCGCACCGGTCAGGCCATCCTGCGCCAGCAGGTCCAACGTATCTTCAACGCGATGTGTAAAGAAGTTCTTGGTCACGATCACCATCATCAGCGATTTGACCTTCCAGCGCTTCCACCGGCTCCAGCCTTTGGTTGCATGCAGCCAGGTGTCATAAGCGACGCCCTTGTGCTCGATCTCTTCCATCGCGTGCCAGCGCCACATCGCGGCGGCTTCCTGCTCGGCTCCGGCAAAGTGCGCAGGGTTGGCAAGAAATTCGTGCGCCATCATCGCCGTATAGTGTTCCAGCGCCATCGTGGCAGCCAGATTGACGATGACCGGGCGGTCCTTGGTCAGCGCCAGCATTTCTTCCACACGCTTGTCGATCTTGGCGATGTCATAGCCAGCAGCCTCGGCCATGCGGTTAAACGCCACATGTTCGCGCGTGTGATTGATTTCCTGTTTGATAAAGGCGCGGATTTCCGCCTCCAACTTGGGCGGTGCACCATCGCGGTGGGCCTTTACCGATTCGATAAAGAACGCTTCGCCCCGGGGGAAAGTGGCCGACAGCGCGTTGTGCCACGCAGTCGCCACCGGATCATTGTTCAGCCACCACCGGCCCGGAGGGGCATTGCGGCCAAAGCGCCGGTCCCGGATCGTGATCGTCAGATCAGCGGGCGTGGGCACTGTCTTGCCGGAAGCGGCGCTGCGCTCTAGTGCGGTAGCGGGGGTCATGGCTGTCATGAGCGATAATTTAGGCGTGCTTACACCAATGTCAATAAGAAAGCGACTCTCGCCCGAAGAAAGCCGCATGGCAGCACTTGAGGCGGCGCGCGGGCTTTTGGTGGAAACGGGGCCGCAGGCGGTTACGCTCAAGGCCGTGGGCGCGCGCATCGGACGCACACATGCAAACTTGTTGCATCACTTCGGTTCAGCCGCAGGCCTGCAAAAGGCGCTGGCAAAGCACCTTGCCGAAACGATCTGCGCTACGATTCGCGACGCAGTTATCGCGAGCCGTTCGGGTATTGGCAGCCCGCGCGATGTGGTAGACCTTACGTTCGATGCTTTCGGCAAAGAAGGCGCAGGCGCGCTGACTTCGTGGATGTTGCTATCGGGCAACGAGGACGCGCTCGATCCTATTGTCGATACGATCCACGATCTGGTGATTGATCTTGATGAATACGGTTCGGACACGCAGCGCAGCAACACGTTGGCGCTTGTGCTGATGGCGCTTGGTGATGCACTCATGGGTGGTCCCTTGGCGACCGCGCTTGAGCTGCCACGCGAAGCCGCGCGCGACCGTGCCGAAAAGATGCTGGTCGAAGGGCTGCAAGCCGCGCCCGTCAATCCGGAGGGGTAAGGTCCATCCACGCAGGGGCAAGATCGGCGGGAATATCCTCAACCCGCCGATGATCCACCGCCAACCCCAATTCGGGGTATCCCGTCCGTCGCCGCGATTCGTCTGACCGATCCAGCGGCACCACCAGCAACCGCCGATTCACTTTCTGCCGCCAATTCATCCGCGCGGTGTTTTCCTGCCCCACATAGCAGCCCTTTGTGAAGCTGACGCCGTTCAGGTCCACCGCGTTGCATTCCAGCCACAGCACATCGCCGAGCTCCGCCTGCCCCTCGGTCACGCCCAGCGACAGCCGGTGCGCGGTCCAAGCCTCATCTGCGGCCACGTCCGAATCGCTGGCCGGGGCAATCCAGCGCTGGCCGAGCGCGGAAAGGCGAGGGTCGGGCGTGCCGCCATCGCCGGGGTGACTCTCCCAATGCACCGCCAGATCATCGGCGCGCGCGATGCCGATCTTGCGGCGCAGCCGATACAGCGTCAGCCGCTTGGCCAAAGCATCGGCAGAACTGGCCTCACAATCCAGCAGCAATCCAGCGCCGTCCGGCCAGACCAGAAAATCGAATAGAACCTTGCCCTGTGGCGAAAGAAGCGCCGCCCATGCAGGCAGGGTGCCTTTTACATCATTGGTCACCAGTCCTTGCAGGAACGCGGCAACGTCTTCTGCGGGATCTTCGGGGGAAAGGCGGATCAGCGCGCGTGTGAAAAGACGTGTCATGGCTGGAACATAGGCAGCCAAACCGCTAAGGGGAAGGGATGAGTGAAACGCTGACGATCCGCCGCCCCGATGATTGGCACACGCACTTGCGCGATAATGACCTGCTCAAAGGCGTTGCGCCCTTCACTGCGCGCCAGTTTGCCCGCGCAATCGTCATGCCTAACCTCTCGCCGCCGATGACCGACGTTGCGGGCGTTTCGGCCTATCGTGACCGGATTATCGCGGCTCTCCCCGAAGGCAGCGATTTCACGCCGTTGATGACACTATACCTGACCGACGACACCGATCCTGCCGAAGTCGAACGCGGCTTTGCCTCGGGCACATTCGTTGCGGCCAAGCTTTACCCTGCCCATGCCACCACCGGTTCAGCGCATGGCGTGACGGATATCCGCAACATCTATCCCGTGCTGGAAAAGATGCAGGCAATCGGCATGCCGCTGCTGATCCACGGCGAAGTGACCGACAATCATGTCGATATTTTTGACCGCGAGGCCGTGTTCATCGAACGCACGCTGGTGCAACTTGTGGCAGACATGCCCGCGCTAAAGATCGTGTTTGAACACATCACCACGCAAGAAGCGGCCGATTTTGTCGAAGGATCGGGCGAAACGATTGCGGCCACGATTACGCCGCAGCACTTGCATATCAACCGGAACGCCATGCTTGTCGGAGGAATTCGCCCGCACGCATTCTGCCTGCCTGTGGCCAAACGCGAAAAGCACCGTCAGGCTTTGCGCAAATTGGCGACATCGGGCTGCACACGTGTGTTCCTTGGCACTGATACCGCGCCCCATGCCAAGGACCTGAAGGAATCAGCCTGCGGTTGCGCAGGCATTTTTAACGCGCCTTTTGCGCTCGAAAGCTATGTCACCGTGTTTGACGATGAAGGCGCGCTCGACAAGTTCGAAGCCTTCGCCTCGCTTAATGGCCCGGCCTTCTATGGCATGCCCGTGAATGAAACCACGATCACGCTCGAGAAAGCGCCTGTCACCGTGCCCGACAAGATCGATGCAAATGGCACGATCATCGTGCCGTTCCATGCAGGTGAGACGCTACGCTGGCGTCTGGCGTGACCGACGCAGCATGTCCCAACTATAAAGCGCGATTGCGGCCCAGATCAGGGTAAAGCAGGCCATCCGCGTTTTATCGAGTTCTTCGCCGAACACCGTCACCCCCAGCAAGAAGCTGATCGTGGGCGAAATGAACTGGACGAAGCCTAGCGTAGATAGCGGCAGCGCGCGAGCCGCAGTGGCAAACAGCATCAAGGGTACGGCCGTTGCAAGCCCCGCACCTGCGATCAGCGCAGCGGTTTGTCCGCCGCGCAAAAGGCTCATACCTTCTGCAGAATTGGCCGCGAACACCAAAATGATCACGGCTGGGGCCAGTAGCAGTGTGGTTTCAATGGTCAGTCCGTTTACCGCGCTCACTTGCGTATGTTTGCGCACATAACCATAAGCGGTGAACGTGATGGCCAGCGATAGGGCCACGACAAGCGTCTCGATCGCGCCCGCCAGCAGAAGCGCAATTCCCATGCCAGCCAGCGCCACTGCCATCCATTGCGGCTTGGTCAACCGCTCACCCAGCAGCATTGTGCCAAGCAGCACGTTCAAAAGCGGGTTGATATAATAGCCAAGGCTGGTCGCCAAGACATGACCGGACTTGATCGCAATCAGGAAGATCAGCCAGTTTGAACCGATCAACAGAGCGCTGATCAGCAATTGTCCCAGTAAGCGCAGGTCTGCAAAAGCCGCGCGCAGTTCAGTTGCTTGCCCGCGCGCCCAGATAATGCCGAAACACACTGGTATTGTGAACACCACGCGCCAGCCGACCAGTTCGTGCGGCGGCACGTCGGTCAACGCATAAAAATAGAGCGGCAACAAGCCCCAAACGATATAGGCGGCAAGCGCTGCGGCAAGGCCCTGCCGGATCGCGGGGGTAAGGTTCATAGCCAGGCCTTTGCCAGCATAGAGTGGTGCCGCCAAGCCCTTCAATGCTCAACGGCTTGTCGCAAGCAGGAGCCGTTTTTGTCGCATGTGCTGTTTCTGACACTCTGGTTGCGGCCTGTTCAGGTTTCTCTTTGTAAACATGAACCAACGAAAGCTTCAGGACGATCCCGGAATGGCCGGTGCGTCCTCATAAAGAGGAGAAGGCCCATGTTCAGCTTCAAGAATGCAGCGCTTGCACTCATTGCTGCCTCGACCGTTGCCACCGCGGTTCCTGCCGCTGCCGCCACGGCATCACATGGCTCTTCGGCTATTGTTGCTACGCAATGGCAAGGCTGGGATGATAACCACCGGGACGACCGCCGCGATTGGCGCGATGAGCGTCGCGACTGGCGCAGTGATCGTCGCGATTGGCGCGATGACCGTCGTGGATGGCGTGGTGAGCGCGCATCGTGGCGTGGTGACAACCGTCGCTGCTCCAACGGCACCACAGGCCTGATCGTGGGTGGCGCAGCCGGTGCCCTGCTGGGTCGCGAAGTTGCGGGCCGTCGCGGTGACCGGACGCTTGGCGCAGTTTTGGGTGCTGCTGGTGGCGCACTGCTGGGCCGCGAAGTGGATCGTGGTGGATCACGCTGCCGTTAAACAGATTGGCCGCCCTTCGGGTTGCATCGCAAGGCTGGTAAAGGAGCGCTTTCTTTTAGGGGAGCGCTCCTTTTTTATTAACCATACTTAGGTAAAGACCACGGCATGAAGTGGCCGCGCTCCATCATGCCGATCCTGATACTGCTGCTAGCGGCATGTGATTCCGCACCTGTCTATCAGGATGGGGAACCGCTTGACCCTGTGATGACCGAAGCCCTCGAAGGGCAATTGCTGGTTGATCCCGATCTGACCCAGCAGAACATGCGCAACTTGGGCGTTGTGCCTGGCGGCCCTATAGACCCGGCGCTGCCGTTCCCCAATCCGCCTGCCAAATAGCGCTCAGTCGCTGCGCAGGCCCACGCCGATGCTGGCGCGCGGTTGGTCCATCTCGGTCGAGGCAACCGGATATGCGCAGTAATCCGCCGCATAATAAGCACTCGGACGGTGATTGCCCGATAGGCCGATCCCTCCAAACGGTGCTGCAGAGCTGGCGCCGTTGGTTGGCCGGTTCCAATTGATCACCCCTGCGCGGACGTTGGCCCAGAAGCGGTTGTAGTCCTGTGGCGTGCCGCCAATCAACGAAGCGGACAGACCAAAGCGGGTACTGTTGGCCTCGGCAATCGCTTCGTCAAACTCGTTCACTTTAACCACTTGCAACAGCGGGCCGAACAATTCCACATCGGGCCGCTCCGCGACGCCGGTCACGTCGATGATCGCGGGCGATAGAAACGGCAGGTTATCGCGCAGCCGCACCATATGCTTGATCGGGCGGCCACCGGATGACAGCAGATAGACAAAGCTTTCGGTCAGGCCGTCAGCGGTGCGATTGTCGATCACCGGCCCCATATAGGGCGGCGGATCATCGAATGGCGCGCCGACGATGATCCGGTCGGCAAGGCGTTTCACCCCGTCGATCACTTCGTCATAGATCGATGCCTTGACGATCAACCGCCGCGCGGCGGTGCACCGCTGGCCCGCGCTGGTAAACGCCGATTGTGCGATAAGTGCAACCGCATCCTGCATTTTGGGCGTGTCCCACATCACGATGGGATTGTTGCCGCCCATTTCGAGCGCCACCATCTTGCCCGGATTGCTGGCCAGCTTGCGGTTGATCGCGATGCCGACATGGGCAGAGCCGGTAAACAGCACGCCGTCCACGCCATCATGCGCGACCAGTTCCTGCCCCGTTTCAGGCCCGCCTATCAGCACTTGCACCGCCGCTGCGGAAATGCCCGCACGGTGGAAGCATAGCGCCAGCAATTCGCCCGTGGCAGGCGTTTTTTCGGATGGCTTGAAGATCACCACATTGCCGGCAATCAAAGCAGGCACGATGTGGCCATTGGGCAGATGCGCCGGGAAATTATATGGCCCGAGCACCGCCATCACACCATGCGGCTTGTGGCGCAGGGCTGCGGTACCCTGAAGCGCGGAATCAAATTTGCGCTGCGACGTGCGATCCGCATAAGCGCGCACAGACACCTCTACCTTGTTGATGACGCTTTCAACTTCGGTTCGCGCCTCCCACATCGGCTTGCCCGTTTCGCGCGCAATCATCGTGGCCAGTTTGTCGGCTTCCTTGCGCACTTCATTGGCAAAGCGGCGCACGAGTTCGATGCGTGTGGCCAAAGGTTGCGCCGCCCAGACCGGCCATGCCCGCCGCGCGCGCGCCACCACGTCGTCGACGTCGCCGACTTTGCCGCGCCACATTTCCTCGCCGGTAGCGGGTTCATAAGATACGATTTCGGCAGCTGCCACAGATCAACCTGACTTCTTCTTGGGTGTTGGGCGTTGTAACACAAATCCCTAACGCGGCTTTTAAACACTTTGGCTGCAAATTAAGCAATATTCCTTTGTCATGCCAGTGTCTGCGCAAGTTGTTAGCGGGGTAAGTGCCCCTGAGGTGAGGGTTTTTCTCCCAACGCCTCGCCCATCCGCCGGATCGCTGTGACTTTGGCATGCATCCCCGACCAATCGTCAGCTTCGGCAATCGGCTGCCAAATCGCCTCCACTTCATCGATCAACATGGACTGTGGTGCCTCGTCAGCCCAATACTCATGGGCCGCATCGGTAGCTGAATAAGGTGCCAGCGCGGCCTTCAGAGATGCGTCTTCCGCCGTGTCGGCATAGGCCCCGCGCCTGCCGCGACGGGCAAAGAAGAATGCATCCGGCCCCATGCCACTGGCCGCCATCGCCGCCTCGCACGCGCCGATCATGGCGGTGTCTTCCTCCAAACCGCGCGACACTACGCCCAGCCGCCAGCACCACCGCCGGGCCATCGCTTGGCTGTACAGTTCAGGGTAGCGGTTCAGCGCCTCGATCAGGGGTGCTGCCTCCACCAATGAGCGCAGCGCCACCGCCAACTGCCCGCAATTCCAATGAATGGCCTCAGGCTGGCGGCCATAGGCATAAAGCCCCTGATGATCGAAATAGGCGGCGGTAAAGCCGGGCTCCCAGCGCGGTAGCCAGCGCCATGGTCCATAATCAAAGCTTTCGCCGGTCACGTTCATGTTATCGGAATTGAGCACGCCATGAACGAAGCCTGCCACCATGTAACTCGCGGCCATATCCGCCATACGTTCAACCACTTGATTGAAAAACCGCACAGCAGGATGGGGCGCATCGGGAAATTCGCCCCCCGGAAAGCTCTCAAGACAATAGGCGACCAGTTGCGCCATCTCGTCTTCAAGCTGCAACGCGCTTAGCCGCTGAAACGTACCGATGCGGATGTGGCCGTGGCTCAGCCGAACCATCACCGCAGACCGCGTCGGCGAAGGCTCGTCCCCGCGATAAAGCGCCTCGCCGGTTTCAATCACGCTGAATGTGCGGCTGGTGTTAACCCCTTGCGCGCCCAGCATTTCGGTTGCCAGAATCTCGCGTACTGCGCCTTTCAGCGTCAGCCGCCCGTCACCCTGCCTGCTCCACGGTGTTTGTCCTGAACCCTTGGTGCCAAGGTCCATCTGTCGCCCGTCGCGATCCAACATCTGCGCAAAGGTAAACCCGCGCCCGTCACCAAGATCGGGATTGTACACGCGGAACTGGTGCCCGTGATAGCGCTGCGCCATTGGTCCCGGCATGTTATCGGGCAGCGGCACGAACCGGCCAAAGTAACGCACCCAATCCTCATCGCTCAAATGCGCAAGGCCGATGTCCGCTGCTGCACGGTCATTTCGCCAGCGCAAACGGGTTTCGGGAAAGTCTGCTGCTTGCACCGGATCGCCGATCCAGTCTGCCAGTGCCATGATGCGTGGTGATGCGCGATAGATCGCGTCTTGCGGGAGCGGCTGCATCCCTGCAATAGTGGGCAAAGCATAGCCTGTCTGCAAGCGGGTTTGTTCAATCTTTGGCCAAACAGAGGCGGTTTCATCACGATCATGACGGATTTCGAAGATCGTTACTGGACCAGCGGCGATGGGCTGCGGCTGCATTTCCGGCTTTATGACGGCGATTCCACCCGTCCACCGGTGATTTGCCTGCCCGGTCTCACGCGCAATGCCCGCGATTTTGAAGACCTTGCCGCGCGTCTTGCGGGCAAATGGCGCGTGCTCTGCCCTGAAATGCGCGGGCGCGGCGATAGTGATTATGCCAAAGACCCGATGACGTATCAGCCCCTGCAATACTTGCAGGATGTGGAAGCTCTGCTGGCGCAAGAAGGCATCGAACGCTTCGTTGCCATCGGCACATCGCTCGGCGGCTTGTTGACGATGCTTCTGGCTATCCGCAATCCGGACCGGATCGCAGCTGCCGTGCTCAACGATATCGGTCCCGAAGTGTCCGCCGCCGGGCTTGAAAGGATTCGCGGTTATGTGGGGCAGGGGCGTAATTTCGAAACGTGGATGCACGCCGCCCGCGCGCTGCAGGAAAGCAGTGGCGATGTTTATCCCGATTGGGAAATCACCGATTGGCTGCGCTATGCCAAGCGGATCATGGCGCTCGGTACCGGTGGGCGCATCGCTTTCGATTATGACATGAAGATCGCAGAACCATTCGAGGCTCCGCAGGGCGCAGCTCCGCAAGTGGATATGTGGCCGATGTTTGATGCGCTCGCCATGCGGCCCTTGCTGGTTCTGCGCGGCGAAACGTCGGATATTCTCGAACCGCACGTTGCCGCAAAAATGGCCGCGCGCCCCGGGGTGGAATTGCTCACGCTTCCGCGCATCGGCCATGTCCCCACGCTGGATGAGGCCGAATCTATCGCTGCAATCGAACGATTGCTCGAACGCGTGGTATGAAGAAGCCGGTCAAAGGAGCGCCCATAAAGGTGCTCCATCTCCATTCCACTTTCGATGCAGGCGGCAAGGAACGCCGCGCGGTCGCGCTGATGAACCGCTTTTATCGCGGCATCGAACATCACATCGTCTCGGCCCAGCCTGGTGCGATGGGTGCCAAAGGCCTGATCGATAAGCGCGTTGCCGCCTATTTCCCGTTCGGCTTCCCCCCGCTCGCCGGAAAGCTGCGCATCGCCCGCCTGAAAAAGCTGGCACGCGCAATGCAGGGCTTCGATCTTGTCCTGACCTACAATTGGGGCGCGATGGATGCCGTGCTCGCCCATGCGGTATTCGGCCCAACGATGGGCCTGCCGCCGCTGGTTCATCATGAAGATGGCTTCAACGCCGATGAAGCAGGCGGGCTGAAGCGCAGCCGTAACTGGTATCGCATGGTCGCGCTGTCGCGCGCCTCGGCCTTGGTTGTGCCTTCGCGCCAGTTGGAAGAAATCGCGCTCAAAACGTGGCGTCAGCCCGCCGCGCGCGTCCACCGCATCGCGAATGGTATCGATACCAGCGCCTATGGCCGCAAACCCCGCCCCGATGTGCTGCCGCGCGTGGTCAAGCGCCCGGGCGAAAAGTGGATCGGCACACTGGCAGGCTTGCGCGCGGTCAAAAACCTGCCCCGCCTTGTCCGGGCGGTTCCGGGGCTGCCCCCCGAATGGCACCTCGTCATTCTGGGCGAAGGGCCGGAACGCGAAACGATCATGGCCGAAGCCACCCGACTCGAAATTGGCCACCGCGTCCACTTGCCCGGTCACGTTGCCGATCCCGCTGCCGCTGTGGGCTTGTTCGATGTGTTCGCGCTATCCTCCGATAGCGAACAGGCCCCGCTCTCGGTGATCGAGGCTATGGCGGCGGGCTTACCCGTGGCCAGCCCCGGCGTGGGCGATATCGCTGAAATGGTCAGCGAACCCAATCGCGCGTTCATCACCGCACCGGGCGATGATGCCCCGCTTGCCGCAGCTATCGCCACACTGGCCTCGGATGAAATGCAACGCCGCCGGATCGGCGATGCCAACCGCATCTGTGCGCGTGAACATTATGATGAAACCGTGATGGCCGCGCGCTACAGTGCGCTTTATGCACGGGCAATGGGGCGGCCCTCATTCCCGTAAATCCGTTTCATGCTCCCTGAATTTGCTTAACACAGGGTTCACGCGTGAAGGTTACAGAATCAATTCCGTTGAAAAGGCGGTCCCATTCGCTAAACAGCCCGCCAGACAAACGCTAGCAATGTTCAACCGACTTATCTGAAAGCGCTGACTTGGCTCTCCGTCCCGACAGTTCGAAGCCCTCATCCGATCAACTTCCCGCCCCCGCCGATGGGCGTGAGGGCGCGCAAGCTGACGCGTTCCTGCGCGAGGTTGATGATGCGCTGCGTGAAGATCAAGTGTTCACCGCGCTGCAACGCTATGGCAAACCGGTTGGCGCAGCGATCATCGCAGGTCTGATCGGGCTGGCCGGTTGGCTATGGTATCAAAACCACACCAACACCGTTGCGGGCGAACAGGGCGAGGTTCTCACCAAAGCGCTGGATCAACTGGAAGCGCGCAATCTTAAGGGCGCAAACACCGAACTGGCTCCGCTTGCCAAGGACAGTGGCGCTGGTTACCGCGCTTCGGCCAAGCTGCTCGAAGCGGGCATTCTGGCTGAACAAAGCAAGACCGACGAAGCCGCCAAGGCATTTGCGGCGGTTGCCGCCGATGCCGATGCCCCGCAGGCCTATCGCGATCTCGCGTCAATCCGCGAAGTCGCACTGACGTTTGACAAGATCGGTCCTGAAAAGGTTATCGAACGGCTCAAGCCTCTCGCCGTACCGGGCAACGCCTGGTTCGCCAGTGCCGGAGAAGTCGTCGGCACCGCTTATCTCAAGCAGGGCAAGAACGACTTGGCGGGGGCGCTTTTCGCCCAGATCGCCAAGGACAAGACCGCCCCGGATTCGCTGCGCCGCCGCGCCCGCCAGATGGCTGGCCTGCTCGGTGTCGATGCTGTCGAAGACGCCAGCGAAACCGCGATGCCGGCTGCACAATGAACACGCAAGGACGACACGCCATGAAGTCTCAGCCCACCCTTCGCCGCGCCACCGTTGCCAGCGTTCTGGTCCTCGCGCTCGCGTTGGGCGGTTGTGGCATTCTCGGAGGCAAGGACAAGGCCAAGACCACGCCAACCGTGGGCCAACGCACCCCGATCCTGTCCAAGATCGAAGCGGGCACCAAGGTTGATGAAACGATTGGCCTGACCGAGGTCGTCCTGCCCTTGGCCGAAGTGAACGCCGAATTCGCGCAAGGTGGGGGCAACGCCAGCAAATCCTATGGTCACGTTGCGCTGGGCGCGTCGCCACGCAAAGCGTGGAGCGTCGGGATCAAGGGCTCGTCCTCGGCACGCCGCCTTGCCGCATCGCCGGTTGTCGGTGGCGGAAAACTCTATGCTATGGACACCGAAGGCATGGTCCATGCGTTTGATGCCGCCTCCGGCGCGCGGGCATGGAACACGGCTGTCGAAGCAGAAAAGAAAAACTCCGGATCATCCTTTGGCGGCGGCGCTGCCTATGATGATGGCATTGTCTATGTCACCAATGGCGTTGGCGAAGTGGCAGCGCTTGATGCCACCAATGGCGCTATCAAGTGGCGGGTAAAGCCTGCCGGTCCTTTGCGCGGCTTCCCCACAGTCGCCTTCGGGCAAGTCATGGTGATGACGCAGGATAACCAGATCCTCGCGCTCAACGCCACCGATGGCGTGGTGCTGTGGAATGAAAACGCCTCCGTCGGCCAGACCAACGTGTTCGGCGTTGCTGCACCGGCGGCAGGGCAGGGCACTATCGTTGCGGGCTATTCCTCGGGCGAATTGGTGGCCTATCGCTATGAGAATGGCCGCCAGCTTTGGGCCGATGCCCTTGCGCGCACCAGCATCGCCACCAGCGTTTCGACGCTAACCGATGTTGACGCCGATCCGATCATTGAACGCGGCCGCGTCTATGCCTTGGGGCAGGGCGGGCGCATGGCCGCTTATGAACTGGTTACCGGTCAGCGCATCTGGGAATTGAACCTTGCGGGCATTTCCACCCCCGCCATCGCGGGCGACTGGATCTTCACGCTTACCGACGAAGCCAAATTGCTCTGCATCGCCAAAGCCAACGGCAAAGTCCGCTGGATGACCCAGCTTCAGCGCTTCAAGAACGAAAAGAAGAAAAAGAACCCCACCTTCTGGACCGGCCCGGTGCTTGCGGGCAACCGCCTGTGGGTCGGCAATTCGCGCGGTGAAGTGATGAGCGCCTCGGTCACCGATGGCACTGTTTCCGAATTCACCAAAGTCGGCGCGGCGATCAGCCTTGCACCCATCGTCGCCAACCAGACGCTCTACATCCTAGACGACAGCGGCAAAATTACCGCATTCCGTTGATTGGCGGGGTTGCACGGCCTGCCCCCTCCCGCTTGCGGGAGGGGAGCGAGACTTGATGAGCCGCAGGCGAATTTAGTCGCAGCGAAGTGGGCATTCCAACCGATCGGCAAAACCCCCACTCACCAAAATCACAACGGAATGCTAACCGTTTCGCGCTAAGACCGGCGCACGATGACCACACGCACCTCTCCTCCGCCGTCCGATGTCTCCGCAGGCGTCGGTATTGCCGGCCTTGTCGGCCTCGCCTTTTGGGTGCTGGTCTGCCGGTATTGGCCCGCGATTGGCGATGCTTTCGGAATACCCGGCCCGCGCGAAGTCATGGACGGCTCCACCGCCGCCATGTTCGCGATGGTGTTCTCGGGCGCTGGCATGGTTGGCTGGTCGCTGATTGTTGATAAAGTCCATCGCCGCGCTTCCACCGGCATTGATTGGTCAAACCCGCGCCCGTTGCGCGATGTGATCGAAATTTCCATCACCAAGATCGCCGGGCTGTGGGCCACGTGGGCGCTGATCGGCTTCGCTTATTGCGTCGCCCGCTGGTACTGGCGCGGGCAATATGTCTTCGCGATGGAAGTGCTTGAAGGCAGCGTGCCATTCCTGTTTATCGGCGCGGTCCCCTATGTCCTGTGGCTTGATCGCGTTCTGGTAAACCCGCGCGATGGCGCTTGGCACTTCGGCGCGATGCTGATCGGCCGCGAACCGTGGGACGCTGCTGAAGTAAAACGTCACTGGCTGTCATGGGCGGTCAAGGGCTTCTTCTGTGCCTTCATGATCTCGATCGTCCCCGGGGGCTTTGGCGCCGTAGTGCGGTTCGATTGGGCCTCGGTTACGCATGATCCGGTGGCGCTGGCCGGCCTGTTGATCGAAACGATGTTCATGGTCGATGTGCAGATCGCGATGGTCGGCTATCTCCTGACGATAAAGCCGCTTGATGCACAGATCCGCAGCGCCAACCCGCATCTCGGCGCATGGGTGGCTGCACTGATGTGCTACCCGCCGTTCATCCTGATGGGTGATGGCGACGTGCTGGATTACCGCCATAACGGCGCTGAATGGGCCTATTGGCTGCAAGGTCACGACACCCTCCTGTGGCTCTGGGCATGCGCACTGGTGTTCCTTACAGCCATCTACGCATGGGCAACTTTCGCGTTCGGCCTGCGCTTTTCAAACCTCACCTATCGCGGCGTGCTCACCAACGGCCCTTATGCCTTCACCCGCCACCCGGCTTATCTTTCGAAGAACACTTACTGGTGGCTGGCATCGCTGCCCTTCCTCGTCACCAGCGGCTCAATGGTCGATGCCATTCGCAACACCGTGATCCTTGCCCTCGTTAGCGGCATTTACTATTGGCGCGCGCGGACAGAGGAAAAGCACCTTCTGGCAGAAGACGCCAAATACCGCGAATACTACGCCTGGATGGAAGAACACGGCCCGATCACGCGGGTTCTGCGTTGCTTGTCAAAAGGCATCATGCCAAAACAGCCGGTGATCCAGCCCGCCGAATAAGCGCTAAACTGCAACGCCTTCGTCGCTGTCGAACACCATGATGTCGCGCTCTGTCAGGCCAAGCGTAGCGCGCTCCTGCGCCCACACTTTCATGTGGGGAGTCTGGAAATGCGCATCCAAAGCGGCCCGGTCGCGCCACTTTTCCGCCACGCGCACCAGTCCTGGATCAACCATGTCGCGCGAATAGGCATAGAGGATGCAGCCATCCTCGGTGCGCGTGGCTGCGATCACCTTCTCCATCATTGGTTGAGCCGCTGCAAAAGCCTCCAGCGGAAGCCGGAAGCTGCCCATCACGATAATCATCAGAAGCTCTTTTCTGCGTAAATCCGCGAAAGATCGCCGCCCCATTCGCCGTTATACAAGTTCAACAAGCGCTCTGCCGGGGTAAATCCGGTCGCAATGATCTCGTCGAGCGGTTGGAGATAGCCGGTTTCGTTATCGCCCGCTTCGTTCAAGCGATTGCGCGCCGAAAGCCCGCTGCGCGAAATCGCCAGCACTTCTGCCGCAATGTCGCGCAACTTGCCACCACCGGGCAGCGCTGCGTCCAGTCCCAACTTGGGCACCTCGGCGCGCAATTTCTCGCGCCCGTCCATGTCGCAGTCCTTCACCAGATCCCATGCGGCATCCAGCGCAGTCTGATCATACAACAGCCCCACCCACAGCGCAGGCAGCGCGCAAATGCGGTTCCAAGGGCCACCATCGGCCCCGCGCATTTCAAGGAACGACTTCAGCCGGACCTCAGGAAACGCGGTGGAAAGATGGTCTACCCAATCCGAAGCCCTTGGCTTTTCACCCGGCAGGACTGAAAGCTTGCCATCCAGAAAATCGCGGAACGAAAGCCCCGAAGCGTCGATATACTTGCCATCGCGATAGACAAAATACATCGGCACATCGAGCATGTAGTCCACATACCGCTCGTACCCGAAGCCTTCATCGAACACGAATGACAGCATGCCCGTGCGCGCCGGATCGGTATCGGTCCAGATGTGGCTGCGATAGGAAAGCATGCCATTGGGCTTGCCTTCCAGAAACGGCGAATTGGCAAACAGCGCGGTCGCCAGCGGTTGCAAGGCCAGACTGGTGCGGAACTTCTTCACCATGTCGGCTTCGCTCGAATAGTCGAGGTTGACCTGAATGGTGCAGGTCCGCAGCATCATGTCGAGACCCATTGATCCCACGCGCGGCATGTGCCGCAGCATGATGTCATAACGGCCCTTGGGCATGATCGGCAGCTCTTCGCGGGTCTTGTCCGGCCACAGGCCAAGCCCCAGATAACCAAGTCCCAGCTTGTCGCCGATGGTCTTGACTTGCGCCAGATGCCGCCCGGTTTCCGCGCAAGTCTGGTGCAGGTTTTCCAGCGGCGCGCCCGAAAGTTCAAGCTGTCCGGCAGGTTCAAGGCTGATTGCGCCGTCCCGCCCGCTCATCGCAATAACATTGCCGCCTTCCAGCACCGGTTCCCAGCCGAACTCGGTCATCGCCATCAACAAATCGCGAATCCCGCCCTGTTCGGTATAGGACGGCGCGCGCCGATCCTGCGTGCGATAGACGAACTTCTCGTGCTCCGTGCCGATGCGCCAACGCTCTGCGGGCTTTTCACCCTTTTGCATGGGCGCGACCAGCATGTCGCGGTTCTCGATGATGGGATCGTTGCGATCTGAAACTTGCCGCGTGCTCATGGCCGTTGCCGATAATGCCCCGCAAGGCTTTACACCAGCAGAATCCTCATGGCCTCATGGGACTCACCTTTGCGCAAAAGGCAGCAATTTTACGCGGCCCAATCGCCCTGCAACCCCATCCAGAGCGCGGTTCCTGCAATAGAGGCGGTTTCCCCGCGCAGGATACGCGGCCCCAGCGCAATCGCCACCGCAGCGGGATGCGCGCGAATCAGCGCGCGCTCGGCCTCGTCAAAGCCGCCTTCCGGCCCCACCAAAAGTGCTGCCGGATCCTTGCCCGCCTGCAAAAACGCCGCCGCCACCGGCATCCCGCCGTTCTCGTCGGCAAAAAACAGCGCGCGCCCTTCCGGCCACTCGCGCAGCAGATGCTCTAACTTCAATATATCGCCAAGCAAGGGCAAGGCGGTCCGCGCGCATTGCTCTGCTGCCTCGGTCATGATCGTCCGCGCGCGTTCGGGGTTCAGCTTGTCCGCCACGCAACGCCGCGTCACCACCGGCAACACTTTGGCCACACCCAGTTCGGTTGCCTTTTCCAGCACCAGATCAAAGTTCGGCTTCTTCAGCAGCGCAGCACACAGCCAGAAATCGGGCACATCCTCGCGCGGGCGGCTCATCCGCTCCACTTCGACCACCACCGCGCGTTTGTCCACTTGCGTAACCCGCGCCACCCATTCACCGGTCACGTCATCACACAGGATCACCGCATCGCCTGGCGCAATCCGCATCACCTTGCCCAGATAATGCGCCTGCCCGCCTTCGATCGGCAGCCGCATACCTTCGGCAAGCGTCATCTCGATAAACAAGCGGGGCGCAGACTTTGGCGGCCATGCAGGAGTAGCAGTCATCAACAAGCGCCTAGCGGATTTCGCCACAGACGGTAAGGCTTCACGCTATGGACCCGGCAACTTCCGCACAGATCGTCCCCGATAGCGAACACAAGGGCCTCGTTGCCCGCCTGCCGCAGCCCTTGCGCGATTATGCTTTGCTGGCGCGGTTTGATCGGCCCATCGGCTGGTGGCTGCTGTTTTGGCCGTGCGCGTGGGGCCTTTTCCTCGGTGGAGGCACCGCGCGCTTGGGCATTCTTGCATGGATGCTGCTGGGGGCCATTGCCATGCGCGGCGCGGGCTGCGTCTATAACGATATCGTCGATGCGGATCTCGATGCCCGCGTAGCCCGCACGGCGTTGCGTCCCGTCGCCAGTGGTGCGGTTTCCAAGCGCGCGGCGTGGGGCTGGTTGCTCTGCCTGTGCGCGGTCGGCCTGATCGTGCTGCTGCAATTGCGGTGGGAGGCGCAAGTTGTCGCGCTTGGCAGTCTTGGCCTTGTCGCCGCCTACCCGTTTATGAAGCGCATCACCGGCTGGCCGCAAGCATGGCTCGGCCTCGTCTTCACATGGGGCGCGCCCGTTGGCTGGATCGAGGCGACCGGCTTTGACCATATCGCCCCGCTCGCCCTGCTTTACGCAGGCTGCTGGGCATGGTGCATGGCTTATGACACGATCTACGCCCTGCAAGACCGCGAGGATGATGCGGTCGTCGGCATAGGATCGTCGGCGCTCTCGTTCGGGAAATACGTGAAGGCTGGCGTTGCGGCACTTTACGGCATGGCGCTCGGCTGCTGGGCTGGCGCTGTCTGGCTGGTCCGGCCCGATCAACTGGCGCTGCTCGCACTCGCGCCGATAGCGCTGCACTTTTGCTGGCAAGTGCTCACCCTCAAAGAAGATGGCGTCGACCCCCTCGCCAAATTCCGGTCAAACCGCTTTGCCGGATTGCTGATGGCCGCTGCCTGCTACGTGGTCGGCGCGGCCTGATCCCCGAACAGCGCTTCGTGGCGTGCGCAGATTGCGGGCCACAGCGCGGCTGCTTCGGGTGCATCCAGAAGAAACACCTCGCGCAAACACGCCACCAGTTCATCGGCGGAACCAAGCTCGTGCCGCACTTCGCCTTGCGCGGTAATCTCTGACAACACTCTGCCGCGCAGCATGAAATAGCGTTCGCCATCGCGCCGCTGCGCTGTCAGATTCTGCACGAACACCGATGCCGGATCAGTGCATTGCCACTGGCACAGCCGCGCAAGTTCTGCCTCATCGGCAAGCACGGCATGAAAGTCATAGGACATCGCCACCGGCACCACCGAAAGCCGCCACATCCGGTCATCTGTCCGCGCCAGGCTCACTGGCAGCGGTGCGTGCAGCCATTCGCCCTCCTCCAGCGGCACTGGCGCACCGATCCAACTGCCAAAGCCGGCATCCACCAGCCACTTGCCCTCCACCAGCAGGCACAAATGCGATCCCATTGCAGCATTGCCGCGCACCTGCCGCGTCACGCCCGCGCTGATCCGCACCACGTCAAAACCGATGGCGGCCAAGGCCGCGCCCAGCACGCCATTATGTTCGTAACACCAGCCGCCCCGCCGCCGCTCCACCAGCTTGGCGAAGGCCTCGTCCGAATCGGTGCCCGGTTTTGCCCCCAATTGCACATCGATGTTCTCGAACGGGATTGCCTGCACATGGCCGCGAACGATCATATCCAGCGTCCCGAAGTTTGCCATGACCGGCCCGGAAAAACCGACCCTCTCCAGATAGTTCCTTAATTGCATGGGGTTAAGTGGAACAATCATCATTGCACCCTTCCTGCGGACGCAGATATTCTGTCCTGTCGAGGGACTTTTGACAATCAGCGCTTGCGGATTCTAAACCTCAAGTTAACTTCATTAAACAGTAATAGTACGTAACTATTCATGTTCAAAAGTCCGCGGGGGCCGCATGAATCGCAATGATATTATACCAATTGGCGTGTTGGCGCAGCGCACGGGCCTCGCGGTCTCGGCCATCCGCTATTATGAAGAACGTGGTCTGGTCACGTCGATGCGCACGGGCGGAAACCAGCGGCGCTATCTGCGCTCGGATATCCGCCGCCTCGGCTTTGTCCAGATCGCGCAGAAGCTGGGCCTCGGCTTGCCCGAAATCGAGCGCGAACTGGCTGCACTTCCCCAGGGCCGCACGCCCACGGTGATGGATTGGCAAAAGATCAGCCGCTCGCTCCGCAAGGAAATCGACAGCCGCATCCAGTTGCTCACCCGCGCCCGCAACAAGCTCGACGAATGCATCGGTTGCGGTTGCCTCAGCCTCGACCGCTGCCAACGCTTCAACAAAGATGACCGCGCAGCCGCAGCAGGCCCGGGGCCAAGGTATGTGCTGGATTAAATCCCGAGGGCCTTGCGCAGTTCCGCATTGATCCGCGATTGCCAGCCTTTGCCTGTCGCCCGGAACTTCTCGATCACATCAGGATCAAGCCTCAGCGTAACCTGCTTTTTGGGGTTTTCCGAAACGGGGCGGCCGGGACTTGTCCATGTGCCCACCGCTTCGCGAACAACTTTGCCGCCTATTGACAACTGTGCATACCGGAAATGCTCTTCTGTCCATTCCGGTGGATCATCAGGATCAACCCAAGGTTCTTCGGTAAAGGGCTTGCTCTCGATCATTTGCTTTTCTCATAGATATGATGCGTCTCGCACCATTTCGAGGCGTCCAAGTGATTGCAACCAAGCGACCATCTAGCAAACCAAAAGTGTTGTATCTGACTTCGCCGTAATCGATCCGATCATCAATCCAAGTGAACTCGGCCCCATCAAAGACTTCGCTTGCACGAGCAAAATCAACACCTCGACGCTTAAGGGTCAGTTGTCGTTTCTCATTGTCAAATTCAATCCGCATTTATCCCTCGCTTTGGACGCCGGGGAAATTTCGGCCTTCTCACAATAAATGCTATGGGTTGGAATCCATAGCTACTCACCATTTAATGTAACTACAAAAACGCAAAAGTCAACCCGCCGCCTCCAGCAGCTCAACCGCCCCGCCCAGATCCACGCTTACCAGCCGCGAGACGCCGCGCTCGACCATCGTCACGCCGAACAGGCGATGCATGCGGCTCATGGTAACGGCATTGTGGGTGACGATCAGGTAGCGGGTCCGGGTTTCGGCGACCATCACGTCGAGCAAGTCGCAGAAGCGTTCGATATTGGCATCGTCCAATGGCGCGTCGACTTCGTCGAGCACACAGATCGGCGCAGGGTTGGTCAAGAACAGTGCGAAGATCAGCGCGACGGCGGTCAGCGCCTGTTCGCCGCCTGAAAGCAGCGTCAGCGATTGCAGTCGCTTGCCCGGTGGTTGGGCGAATATTTCGAGGCCCGCCTCAAGCGGATCGTCGCTATCGACCAGCGCCAGATGCGCCTCGCCCCCGCCAAACAGGCGGCTGAACAGGCGGCGGAAGTGGCCGTCCACCGCTTCAAACGCCGCGCGCAACCGCTCGCGCCCCTCGCGGTTCAGGTTGCCGATAGACCCGCGCAGCCGGTTCACCGCCTCAGTCAATTCGGCTTGCTCGTTCACGCTCGTGCCGTGGCGCTCTTCGGCTTGGGCCAGTTCATCGGCGGCCACAAGATTGACCGGCCCGATTCGTTCCCGTTCTGCCACCAGCCGATCCAGCGCCGCTGATTCATCGCCCGCCGAGGCCACTTGCGCGGAATCGAATTCAAACCGCTGCGGTAGAAGCGGGGGAGGGCATTGGAACCGCTCGCCCGAAATGCCCGCCATTTCCTGCCGCCGCGCGTTCTCGTTCTCCGCCCGCGCCGATGCGCCCGCGCGGCCCTCGCGGGCTGTTGCCAAAGCCTCATTTGCGTCGCTCAATGCCACATCGGCGGCTTTGGACGCCACATCACACTGCGCCAGCGCCGCCTCTGCTGCGGCAAGTTCGCTCGTCAGCCTCGCGGCGATCACCTCGCCGCCCTCGATCTCGGCAATCAGGCCCGCCGGTTTGGCCGCCGATATTGCACGCTCGGCCTCCAATTCCTCGCGCCGCCCGGTCATTTCGGCCAGCCGCTTGGCCGCATCGCCCGCCCGCGCAGACCACGCCCGCGCATCGCCCTTCAGCCCCGCCAACCGCTCTTTGCCCACCGCAATGGTCTGCTCAAGCGAAGCCATCGCCGCTGCCGTTGCTTGCAATCCCTGCCGCGCCGCATCATTGCGCGCGCGTGCTGCGTCCAGCGCCGCGCGTCCCGTCCCAGGATCGGGCAGGCTGGCGCGCTTGTCCCGCGCTGCCGCAGCCTCCGCTTCAGCCGACCGGCGCTGCTCGGCCAGATCGGCCTGAACCCGCGCGATCTCAGCCTTGCGCTGTTCCAGCCGAAGCCGCGCCGCATCGGCTGCGTCAAGTGCGCGCAACGCAGCGCGCTCGGCATCGGAAGTTGCCGAAACTGCTTTCTCGATCGCGACCAGCCGCGCCTGCACTTGCGCTGAGGCATCACGCGCCGCGCCAAACGCAGCCTCGGCCAGTGCCAAGGCCTCACGCCGCGCAGGCAGTAGCGCTTGGAGCTCCGACAGCCGGTTCTCCGCTTCCAGAGCAGCCGCCTCTGCCGCACCTTCACCGCGCGCCACAAATCCGTCCCACCGGCGCAAATGCCCAGCCTTGGTCACCAACCATTCACCCGGTGCCAGCGCTTGCCCCTCATCGCTGTCCACAACCCGCACCAGCGCCAGCCGCGCGGCGAGTTCGGGCGGGCACTGCGTCACATGGTGGGCCAATGAATCCACGACCGGTGAGGGCGCCTGCGCCCCGGTCCAGAACCGCCCTTCGGCTGCGGCAGGAGCCAACCCCACTGGCGCTGCCGCATCGCGCCCCAGCACTGCGGCCAAAGCCCGCTCATACCCCGATGCCACCCGAGTTCCCGCAATCGCCGAAGCGCCGCGCCCTTTGGCTGCCGCCGCCTTCTCACGCGCGGCTTTGTCCCGCGCCAAAGCATCGGCTTCGCGCTCAACCCCTGAAAGCTCTGCCCGTGCCTGCGCCAGCGCATTGCTTGCGGCATCACGCTCGGTTGAAAGCGCCTCGCGCCGCGCCGTCAGTTCTGCGCGTTCCGCCTCTGCCGCCGCCAAGGCCGCCGCCGCTTCGGCCCGCCGCGCTTCTGCTTGCGCAAGCTGTTCTGCCGGATCGGCCTCGCGCGCCAAAGCTTCTGCCTGTTGCGATAGCCGCGCGGCATCGCTTTCAACTCGCGTCAAACGCGATTGCGCAGCGCCAACCGCGGCCTCGGCCACGCGCCATTCGGCATCTATCCCGGCCTGTTCGGCCACACGTTGGGCCAGTGCAACTTCTGCCGCGCGTGCGGCGCGATCGGCTTCATCAGCCGCTGCCACCAAAGTCGGACGCTGCGCTTCATCAGCCTTAAGCGCCACCTCTGATGCCGTCAGATCACCTTCGAGCCGTGCGATGGCGGCTGCTGCATCTTCGGTCAGGCGGTCGGCGCTGCTGCGGTCCTGTTCAATCCGCGCAAGCTGGCGCTCGATGTCTGCCACCCGTTGCTCGGCTGCCTCAAGTTGCGCGCTTAGCGATGCCATACGCTGGCCATGCGCGGCGGAATCCTGCCGCCGGTCAAACAAGTCATCACGCGCTTGCGCCAAAGCCGCGGCTGCTTTGTGCTGCGTTTCCTGCGCGGCCTTTGCCAGCGCTTGTGCCTCGCTCACGCGCTCATCTGCCGCGCGTGCTTCCTTGCGTGCCGCATCCGCCGCCGCCGCCGCATCACGCCAGCGCGCAAATACCAGCCGCGCTTCGGCCAGCCGGATTTTGTCGCTGACAGAGATATAGCGCTCTGCTGCGCGCGCCTGCCGCCGCAGCGTGGAAATCTGGGATTCAAGGCCCGATAGCAAATCAACCAAGCGTTCCAGATTGGTCTCGGTCGCGCGCAGTTTCTGTTCGGCATCGCGGCGACGCACATGGAGGCCTGCGATTCCCGCCGCTTCCTCCAGCATCATCCGCCGTTCGGCAGGCTTGGCCGCGATCACCGCCGCGATGCGTCCCTGGCTTACCAGCGCGGGGCTGTGCGCGCCCGTGGCGGCATCGGCAAAGACCAGCGCCACGTCCTTGGCCCGCACATCGCGCCCGTTCACGCGATAAGCGCTGCCCGCGCCGCGCTCGATCCGGCGGACGACTTCCAATTCGCCGCCAAATGGCCCCGATGGATCGGTTTCGGCGGTCAGCAGCACTTCGGCAAAGGCGCGGGCAGGGCGGGTGGCCGTGCCTGCAAAGATCACGTCCTCCATGCCCCCGCCGCGCATGGATTTGGCCGAGCTTTCGCCCATGACCCAGCGGATCGCCTCAAGCAGGTTGGATTTGCCGCACCCGTTGGGGCCAACAACGCCGGTCAGGCCGGGTTCGATGCGCAGTTCGGCAGGCTCGACAAAGCTTTTGAAGCCGGCCAGCTTCAACCGCCTGATCTGCATCGAACGCGCGCCCCAGCCCCGGTATTGCGCTTAGCGCGCGCCAGCTTTTTGCAGCAGCGGCTCAAGCTCTTCCCATGATCCGACGCCGGTCTTGCTGCCGTTCAGGAAGAATGTAGGCGTGCCGGTGATCTCGTATTCCTTGCTCCATTGCTCGGTTTGGGCAGCCAGCTTTGTGGCCTTGGCCGTGTCGGCAAGGCATGCCGAACCTTGCGCTGCGGCAATACCGCGCGATGCGAAGAACTCAGCCATGCCCGAAAGCTGCGCGATCCCGGCAAAGCGCTGGTCAACTGGCAGCGTCGAAACGCGCTGGAAAGCAGCTTCATCCTTTTGCAGGTTGGCGAACATGTTTTTCTGCCAGCCCCAGAACTGTTCCGAAAGCGGGATCGTCGCGTCGGGCGATCCGCAGGTTGCCAGAAGCACAGCGGGCATATCGAGCCCGTTCAGAAGGAACAGCCGCAATTCATAGCTGACCCGGCCCGAAGCGATGTAATCGTCACGCATCTTCGCAAAGCTTTTTTCGGCAAAATCGGCGCAATGTGAACATGATAGCGCACCATATTCGATCAGCTTGATTGGCGCATCGGGATTGCCCATCACATAACCGCCCTCTGGTGTAGCGGCGAATGTCTCTGCCCATGATTTGCCAGCAGGTGCTGCGATTTTGGCAAGGGGCTCAGCACTGGCGGTTTCGCCAGCGGCAGCGTCGGTCTTCTTGTCACAAGCGGCAAGGCCAAGCGTCAGGGGAAGGGTTGCAAGAAGCACGGCGCGGGCAAATTTCATCGGTTCAGGTTTCCCATATCTGGATTTGTCGCAACGCTAGCCGATTGCCGCGCCGGTTTGAAGGGGGCCAGTTTGAATAGGGCCAGGTTGAAGGGTGGGGGTAGGGTTTAACGACAAAACCGGCAATTACCGTATCCGCGCATCCAGCTGCGGCTTCAGCGAAGCCCAATCGTGCGTTCCCGCCAGCAGCACTCCGTCCATCACAAAGCTTGGCGTGCCATTGACCTTGACCTTTTCCACCGCTTCTTGCGTTTGCGCAGCCAGCTTCTTGGCCAGCGCTTCATTGCCAAGGCAGCGGTCCACGGCGATGCGGTTTACGCCGCGCGCTTCCATGAATTCATAGAACTTCAAATCGCTGGCAATGGCGCGGGTGCGGGTGGTGAACGACCCTGTGTTCCAGCGCTGGCGCTGTGCTTCAGTGGACGAAGAGGCAGGTGCCAGCCATTTGGCTTGATTGCGCATGAATGCTGTATGCAGCGGGAAAAACCTGCTGGGCGAAACGCAGTTGGTCAAAAGTGCCACGGTCATATCAATCGGATCGCGCACAAAATTGCGGACCTCGATGGCGCCCTTGCCCAGTCCAACCAGGCCGATTTTCAACTGCGCTTCGGATTGCACTTCGAATTGCGCACAATGCGGGCAGGTATAGCTGACATATTCGATCAGCCGCAGCGGCGCGGCCTGATTGCCCAGCACGTGATAGCCCTCTGGCGTCAGCGCCGCGGTTGCCACCCAGTTGCCGCGCGCCACCGGCTTGGCAGGCTTGCCAGCCCCAGACCCTGCACCCGTTAGTGTAACCAATGCGCCCAATGCCAGCGCTGCCGTTGCAATCAACCGTTTCACGTCAGTTCCGTCCCTTGCTCACCTCGTCCAGACTGCGGGCGAGGCTTTCCAATACTGTGCGCAATTCAGGATCGCCAATATCGCGCAATGAATCCCCCAGTTCGAAGGGGATCGGCTTCAACGATGGCGGCGCAGTGCGCGGCGCTTCTTTCGCTTTGGGTGCCTGAACCACACCTTGCCGGATTTTTACCCGTGCCACTGCTCGATAGCCGAAAAAGCGGTTCACCCGGTCCATGATTTCGGGAACCACATGCTGGATGATTGTGGCGTGCGCGGGGGTCACCACCAGTTGCAGGATGCCATCGGCCTTTTCCCCGGGCGGAAAGCGGATGGATTCGGGCATACAATGCCGCGCGTGGCGTTCCCCCACAATCTCGGGCCAGCGCGTGACGACGCTCGACTGCACAAAGCCGAAGCGGCGGAATGCGGTGCGCCCGATTGCGGGCATCAGATCGGCAATCTGGCGCGCTTCTCCACCGCGCGGGCGCTCATATGGCTTTCCGGCATAAGGCTTGGCTGCCGCAGCTTTGGCAGGCGCGCGGGTTTTGCGTTTCGTGATGTCCGAAGGTGGGCTTTCCATATCACCAGTGCTCATGCCATAGCGCTTCGATGCAAGCCAGTGCGCAACCCACCCCTATTTGCGATCCCGCACAAGTCGCTCCGATCCTGCTCGGCTGGTATGATGCCAATGCCCGCCACCTGCCGTGGCGGATTGTTCCGGGCGGATCGGGCGCTGATCCCTACAGAGTATGGCTTTCGGAAGTCATGCTCCAGCAAACCACTGTCGCAGCGGTCGGCCCCTATTTTGTCAAGTTCACCACCCGCTGGCCTACGGTGACTGATCTTGCCGCCGCCGATGATGCCGATGTCATGGCGGCATGGGCCGGCCTTGGCTATTATGCCCGCGCGCGCAATCTGCTCGCCTGCGCCCGCGCCGTGGCGGAACGCGGTGGCACATTCCCCGATACCGAAGAGGCTTTGCGTGCGCTCCCCGGCCTTGGCGAATACACTGCTGCCGCCGTCGCCGCTATCGCGTTCGGACGTCGCGCCGTGGTGGTCGATGCCAATGTCGAACGCGTCGTTGCCCGCCTCTTTGCCATTGAAGAGCCGCTGCCCGCCGCCAAACCTGCCATCCGTTTAGCCACAGGCCAGATCACGCCCGATAGCCATGCCGGAGATTTCGCGCAGGCCATGATGGATCTGGGGGCAACGATCTGCACCGCGCGTTCACCGCGCTGCATGCTCTGCCCCTTGCGCACCCATTGCCGCGCGCAAGCCGAAGGCGCCCCTGAACGCCTCCCTGTCAAAGCAGCGAAGAAGCCCAAGCCCACCCGCACTGGCCATACCTATTGGATCGAACGCGATGGCGCGGTCCTGCTGGTCCAGCGCCCCTCGCGCGGCATGCTGGGCGGGATGCGCGCGCTGCCCGATGATGGCTGGTCGGCCCGCAGCGATGGCAATGGTGGACTCCCCGGTGCTTGGCAAAAGGGCGGCGTTGTCCGCCACAGCTTCACCCATTTCGATCTTGAAATGCAATTGATGCTTTGCGGCCCCGCAGAATTGGATAATCTGCCAGCCGGAGAATGGTGGCCAATCGAGCAAATTGAAGCCGCCGGATTGCCCACCGTGTTTGCCAAGGCAGCACGATTGGCAATAGCGGAGAGGGATACATAAGTTAATGACGACAATGACTATTTCGCGCCGTGGGTTGCTTGGGTCGCTGGGCGCGCTGGCGGGAAGTACCGTGCTGCCACGCCTGTCATGGGCCACTGCCGCCGCTGCCGAAGCGCGCTTTCCCACCGTCACCGGCATGATCGATGCATATGTCAGCACAGGCAAGCTGCCCGGCATGATCGCCGCGCTGGGGCTGGGCAGCAGCGCGGCGCCGCTTGGCATCGCGCGCGGTACGCTTGCCAAAAACAGCACTGCGCTGGTCGATATGGACAGCCTGTTCCGCATCTATTCGATGACCAAGCCGATTACCGGTATGGCCGCGATGATGCTGGTTGATGAAGGCAAAATGCGGCTGGATCAGCCCATCGCCGATTTCATCCCCGCCTTTGCCAAGATGCAGGTGCAAGTCACGCCTGATGGCTCGATCATCGATCTGCGCCCTGCCACAAAGCAGATCACCGTGCGCCACTTGCTCACCCACACCGCCGGGCTTGGCTATTCGATCATCCAGAAAGGCCCGATCAAGGACGCCTATAATGCAGCAGGGCTGGTCCCTGCACAGGCCAGCCGCACGCCTGTTCCCGGCCTTGATGCGATCAAGCCCTTGCCCAGCCTTGCCAAATTTGCCGAAGTCCTGGCCACCATGCCGCTGGTCTATGAACCCGGAACCACATGGAGCTATTCGCTCGGCCTCGATCTGCTGGGCCGCGTCATCGAAGTCGTCTCGGGCCAGCCTTTTGACCGGTTCCTGCAAGACCGCATGTTCGGCCCTTGCGGGATGAATTCCACGTGGTTCCGCGTGCCCGAAGCGCAGGCCACACGGCTGACCACCAATTATATCGTTGCAGGTGGCTTGCTGCTCCCCATCGATCCGGGCGCAACCTCGGTCTATCTTGATCAGCCCGCCTATCCGTTCGGCGGCGCGGGCCTTGTCTCATCGCCGCGCGATTATGACCGCTTCCTCGCCATGCTGGCAGGCTATGGCACCATTGATGGACGGCAAGTGATGAGCGAATCTGCCGTGCGCATCGGCACCAGCAATCTGCTTCCCGCAGGCGTCAGCACCGCAGGCACGTTCGTTAACGGCAGCGGTTTTGGCGCAGGCGGCTCGGTCGGTCTGGGCGAGGATGCGGGCACATTCGGCTGGGCGGGGGCTGCCGGAACGGTGGGCTTTGTCAACTTGCGCGCTGGCGTGCGCGCCGGGATTTACACGCAATATATGCCGGCGGATGCCTATCCCATCCACCAGGAATTTTCCAAGGCCGTGCTGGCCGATTACCTGAACAAGAAAGCTGCTGCCTGATGGACACGACAATCGCATTTGCAGGCGAAGGCCTTGATCGCGCCGATCACATTCGCGGCGATGCGGAAAAGCTGGGCGCGCTGATGGACTGGCGCGCGCGGCTGCTGAAGCTGGAGGGCATCGATCCGGTCATCGCGCCCGATGGAGGCCTCGATTGGGGCACACTGGCCGATGCCGATCCTGCTGCCGAGCTCGTTTTCCTCGGCCTCAAGGACGATGGCCGCGCTTGCTTTGCGCAAGTCACCCCCGCCATCATCGGCAGCGTCGCTCCGCCAAACCCGCGCCTGTGGTCCGCGATGGGCTTGCTCTCTGCGTCTGACCTTGCGATCTATGGCGGCGCGCGCAGCCTTGTCGATTGGCACGCCCGCCACCGCTTCTGCGCCCGCTGCGGCCATGCCACCGTCCTCGCCAAGGGCGGCTGGCAGCGTTCGTGCAGCAACGATGCGTGCAAGGCCGAACACTTCCCCCGCGTCGATCCGGTCACGATCATGACCGTGGAATGCGAAGGCGAGCTTCTGCTGGGTCGCCAGCCGCGCTTCCCCCCGCGCCGCTATTCCGCGCTGGCAGGCTTTGTCGAGCCCGGCGAAAGCCTTGAAAGCGCGGTCAAACGCGAAGTCCTTGAAGAAGCGGGGGTAAAGGCCCGCGCGGTCGAATATGTCGCCAGCCAGCCCTGGCCGTTCCCGTCCTCGCTGATGATCGGCTGCCACGCCTATGCCGACGACAAGACCATCGTGATCGACGAAACCGAGCTTGATGATGCCCGCTGGTTCACCCGCGAAGAAGTGGCCTATGCCATGAGCGGAGCCGAAGACGGCGCGTTCATAGCGCCGCCGCCGTTCGCCGTGGCGCATCATCTGCTGAAGTGGTGGCTGGAGCGTTAAGGCCGCCACCCGCCTTCCTGCCCGATTTTGTTCAGGTTGGCGGCGCTGGACCTGAACAGGTTTACACAGTTTACACTGTTCAGGAGAAAAACTCGGAAGGCCGGAGAGGGCGCGATTTTCAGGGCCGCACCGCTTCGCGCGCGCAGCGCAAATGCGCTGCATCGCCAAGGGATTTGCCGGGGTTTCACGGGTTCAAGGAGCGGCTGCGAGGTTAGGGATTTGGCGGCGTGTAGGACAGCGGTTTTCGCACCTGTCGCCAGAGCGTTCTAGTGCAAAGCCCGGGCTGGCTTGTCGCTGCCGACATCTGCCACCCAATCCGGAAATTTTTCACAGTGCCATTCCATTTTGGAGTAGCTGATGTGCAAGATATCCAGTGTGCTTCTAAGGTGTTCGTCCGTCAGGAAAAACCTTGCTTCACAGCCTGTTGCTCCCTGCAATACCCAGACAAAACCTTCGCCGTGGGGCACGAGTTTCATTGTCGATGCCAACCACGGCACCCCGTCAGCAGGGGCAAGAACAGGTTCGGCCCTGCTCGTTTCACGTTGATCGCGGAGTTTCTGCTGCGACACCGACAACCCGAACCGGGCCACCACGGACGACCCGGCCTTCTCCTCAATTTTCGTGACGATGATGGGCAGGAAACGGTCCAGCAACCGGCGTGTCAGCCAAATGGCTTGGACGCCGGCGTTCGCGTTAAACGCGTTCATCCTGATCCGGTCCTCGACCAGATCGAAGGCCATTGTAAACTTTTCGATGATGAACGGCGCGGCGGTTTCGGGTTCGGAATGGATCATGGCAATCTGACAAAAACACAGGTGAGCGCAACGGTGTATGTCCTGAGGGCGAAACTGGCAATGGATGCCCGCGTGCTGGCCCGGTGGCCTCACCTTTTGGCTATAGCCCTTGGCGTCGTAGCGTCTTTGCCCGAGAACTCTCCGCGCCTCCGCGCGTTCAGGCTTGTTCTGCCGATAGCGGGAAAACTGGACTTTTGGTAACTATTCATATATAGTGAAAATGAATACAGGAGATTGCGGCATGGCCAATACAAGCCTGAGCCTTGGCGAGCACTGGGAAGTCTTCATCCGCAATGAAGTGCGCAGCGGGCGCTATGGCTCGGCCAGCGAAGTCGTGCGCGATGCTTTGCGAACGCTTGAAACACAAAAGACCCGGCTTGATGCCCTGCGTACCCATCTTGCGGAAGGTGCGGCACAGGCGAGGGCAGGCGTGTTCGTCGAAGATTACTCCGTTGAGAACGTCATTGCTGCGCTGGATAACGAGGGGTGATGGCGTCCTATCGCATCACCCCGCGCGCCTTCGAAGATCTCAAGAATATCGGCCGTTACACGCTCCGGCATTGGGGCAAAAAGCAGCGCGATATTTACCTGCGCGCGTTGGACGCCCGCTTTGCGTGGCTGGCGCAGAACGCCAACGCCGGGCGCAGCCGCGATGAAGTTGCCCAAGGCTATCGCAGTTTCCCGCATGAATCGCACGTCGTGTTCTATCTCGTTCGCGAAGGCGGCATCGACATCATTGGCATACCGCATCAGGCGATGGACGTGCCCGGATTTTTTGGCGTAGCGGAGTAGCGCAGCTGCCATCGCGGGTATCGCGCGGAGACGCGGAGGCGCGGAGAAGGATTGATCGCGCAAAGGCGCGAAGGCACGAAGATGGTGTGCCAGTCCTTTGCGTCGTCGCGTCTTTGCGCGAAAACTCTCTGCGCCCTTTGCCGTCTCTGCGCGAACCAACTTCTTTGTGGAATCGCACAGCAATCACAGAATTAAGTATACTGTCCCCAGAATTCCTGTCCCCAGAATTCCGCTGTCCCCAGAATTCCGGCAATGATATACTTGAGTGAGCAACCGAGATGTGCGAATCCGATCAGCGACAGGTCGATGTATCTCAAACTGAAGTAACGTCAGAGATGATTGCCGCTGGCCATGATGTGGCCGATCTCTGCGAGCTTAACGTGAGTTCGAAAGCGCTTGAGCTAATTTATCGATCCATGGCTGGAGCCGCTCTTTGTCAATCTGGCCCGATGCATATAGCCCCGCATGAAACAGGAATTGCAATATAAACCGGTCGCCTTCGATAATTTTAGGTGACAGGGTTTCTGGCGATTTTGGTTTCTGACGCCCCGAACTCAGGGCGTATGGTCGTATGCGGACTTCCCCCGCTTCCGTGTGTTCAAACACACTGTGCGCATAGAGATTGCGCCGCGCGTTAGCCTTCCGGGCCATGTCGATGACGGAATCAAGCAGCGGTCGCCACACATCTGAAAGTTTAGCAGTTTGGATCGCGGCCTCGAGCATGTCGAGTTTAGCGGAGTTACTCTGGATTTTACCCATGATCGCAGACGCCATCTCACGATCCTGG
Organism: Novosphingobium sp. AAP83; assembly: GCF_001295795.1. Classification (GTDB taxonomy): domain Bacteria; phylum Pseudomonadota; class Alphaproteobacteria; order Sphingomonadales; family Sphingomonadaceae; genus Novosphingobium. The sequence goes on along the minus strand of NZ_LJHY01000016.1, from coordinate 481,572 downwards.
CCTTGACCCAGCGCGCGGGCGAAGCACATGGTAATGCAGAACTCGATGTTCGGGGTTTCGGCGAAGTAGCGTCCTAAGGCTGAAGTGACCGGATGATCGGTGTCCGGTGCTCCGAGATACCAAGTGGGATTAGATGTCATGGCAAAGTCCGACCAAGAAGAAACCTACTCCGTTGCGGAGACGGAAGCCCGTCGAGAGGCGGCGCTAAAACGCATGTTTGCCACCCCCCACAAGCCTCACAAGGCTAGCGGGAAGCGGCCCAAAGAGTCGAGTCAATCAAAGTAGCGTTTACGCTTTTCGCCGGAAGTTCCGGGGACAGTATACTAATTAGCTTCAGTCCATTCTGCGCCCGTCAACCAAACTCGAACCAGATCATCAATCGCAATCCCCAGCGACTGAGCCAACTTGCGAGCGGTTTCGAGTGAGCCCCTGCGGCGGCCTGCTTCGATGTCGGCGATCTGGACGCGCGCCCTCAGCTTTCAGGTGTTGAAATCCAGTCTTCCCGGCCATGCCGAACACGCAGAACGAGAATGCCATCGTCTGTTTCATCATAAACGATGATATGCGCTTTGAACGGGCGGGCGCGGACTGGCGGGTTTAGCTCTTCACGCATCCGCGCGACGCGTGGCGTTTGGGCCAGAAACGCAAACATCCGCTCCAAGCCATCATGATAGCGGTCGGCTTGCGCAACGCCGAACTGTTCCAATCCCGCCAGATAGATGGCTACAAGATCGTCGGTTGCGGCCTTCGTAAAGCGATATGAGGGGACCTCAGGCGGTCAGTCCGGCCTGTTTCAGGGCAAGGGCGCGGATGTCGGCCATCGTGAGGTCACTTATGCCACTTGCCCGTGCCTCATCAACAAGGCGCTGCATTTGGGCGATCTTGTCGCCGCGCTCTTGCTCGCGCCGAATCAGATCGCGCACATAGTCGCTGACATTGCTGTAGCGGCCTGTCTCCGCCTGCGCTTCAACCCATTGCTTCATCGGATCGGGCAGTGAGATATTCATGGTTGCCATGGCAAGCCTCCTGACGAAAAATTGCCATAGATTGGCAAAGATTGTCAAGTTCAACCCCTGCATCGGTGGCGTTAGAATAGCGTCCGCCCGCCAAACTCAAACCAGATCATCAATCGCAATCCCCAGCGACTGTGCCAACTTGCGCGCGGTTTCGAGCGAGCCTTTGCGGCGGCCTGCTTCGATGTCGGCGATCTGGACGCGGTTTACGCCTGATGTGCTGGCAAGGCCCGATTGGGTTAGCCCGCGCAATTCGCGCCATACGCGTAAGGGGACTTCACCTGCCAGCAACCGCTTGAGCGTTTCGGCAGGGACCAGTTCATCGTCACCCGTAGCAAGTGCGGCCTTGGCCCGGTCAAAAGCGCGCAGATCGTCCAGTTCCCCGGCGGCTTGGCGCAACGCCTGATATTCGCCCAGCGGGATCGTGGTCATTTGACTCATCCTTCGCGATCCAGATGCCGCCCGTGGTCCATGCTCTCGTGCAGGATGCGCAGGATGTAGAGTGTTGTGTGGCCTTCAAGCCGGTAGAAGATGACGTGGGAACCGGCCTTGCGCCCTTTGATCGCGGGGGGAACGCCAAATCGGGGTGTGCCTGATGCGGGCTGGTCGGCAATCGCGCGAATGGTCTGGTCGATCCGGGCGAGATAAGTGCGGGCCTGTGCCTCTCCCCATTGGCTGACGGTATAGGAAGCGATATCCTCGATGTCGGCAAGGGCGGGGGCGGTGATTTTCAGGCGGGGCTTATCGCGCTCCGGCATCGGGTTTCCGTGCGGCCTTCACGCCACGGTTCACGGCGCTTTCAAAAGCGGCTGTGTCGTAATCGAACACCTGCCCGTCACGGATGGCCTGCTCGCCCGCTTCCAAAGCAGAGAGCAAGTCCGATTGCTCGCGTTCCCGCTGCTTGCGCACCATGTCGCGGATCGCTTCGGACACGCTGCTGTAAAAGCCGTTTTCGACCTTGCTGCGCAAAAAGGCCTCATCGACTTGGGCAAAAGAAACCTTCAACATGACGACATCTCCATGGCCCGATTATGCCCCAAGTTGGGCCATCGTTCAATGCCTGAAGAGTATCGTTCCTACACCAACCCCAGCTTCGCCAAGTCCGCCGCAATCTGCGCGGGCAGGACTTCGCCGGTTTCGCCATCGGCCAGATCGCGGGGGGCGTCGGCGTCTTCGAGGTAGCGCCAGCCCTGGTGGGCGCGTTTGGGGCGGGGGTGGACGTCGATCAGTTTGGTGGAGATGACGATGTTGGTGCGCCCGCCTTCGGCCTCTTCAAAGCCGAGGATTTCGGAGCGCGCGACGAGCTGGTGTTTGTGAATCCAGAACAGCGAGCTGCCGATCATTTCTTCAAAGCGTTTGGGGCGGTTCTTGGTGGTCAGCCGCGCTGCGCTGGCATCGCCGCGCCGTCCGCCTGCCGAGAACCATTCGTGCAGTTCGGCCAGCGATTGCGCGCCATAGGCGACTTTGGTCATGTGCAGTGGCATTTCGGAATTATCCAGATCAGGCGGCAAGCCCGCTCAACACCGCGAGGCCGAGGAACGAGAAGAAGCCCATGACATCGGTGGCCATCGTCACAAATACGGCAGATGATACAGCCGGGTCGACGCGCAGCCGGTCAAGCGTGACGGGAACCATGATCCCGGCAAGGCCCGCCACCAGATTGTTGATCACCATCGCGGTGCCGATGACCGCGCCGAGCAGCGGATTGCCGAACAGCAGCGCGGTGCCGCCGCCGACCAGTGCGCCGAGCGTCAAGCCGTTGGCGGTGGCGATGCGCAATTCGCGGAAGATCATGCGCAGCGTGTTCGAACTGGTGAGCTGGTTGGTGGCAATGGCGCGCACGATCACCGCCAGCGTCTGTGTGCCCGCATTGCCGCCCATGCCCGATACGATGGGCATCAGCACGGCGAGGAGGGCAAACCGGGCAATCGCGCCCTGGAACATGCCCACGACCGATGCCGCGAGCAGCGCGGTGCCAAGGTTCACCACCAGCCATGTGAGGCGCGTGCGCACCGTGAGCAGGATCGGCTCGTTGATGTCGCCATCACCGGCACCCGACAGGCGCAGGATGTCCTCGCTCGCCTCTTCCTGAATGATGTGCACGATATCATCGACGGTGATCTGGCCGACGAGCCGCCCGCTTTCATCGACCACGGCGGCGGAAATCAGCGCGTATTTCTGGAAGCGCAGCGCCACTTCTTCCTGATCCATCGTGACCGGGATCAGCGTCTGGTCGCGCTTCATCACATCGGCCAATGCCACATTGCGCGGCGCGCGCAAGATCCACGATAGCTGGCAGGTGCCGACCGGGTGATGCTTGGGATCGACGATGAACACTTCCCAGAATTCGGTGGGAAGATCGTCGTTGCGGCGCAGGAAATCGATCAGATCGCCCACGGTCATCGCCTCGGGCACCGCGATCAGATCGCGGCTCATCAGGCGGCCGGCGGTTTCCTCGGGGTAGGACAGCGCCGATTCGATCGCCGCGCGGTCTTCCGGCTCCATTTCGGCCAGAATCGCCTGCTGGTCCTCTTCGTCGAGGTCTTCGATCAGGGCGACGGCGTCATCCGTCTCCATCTGCTCGGCGAGCTCTGCCACTTCATCGGGATCAAGCTCGTCCACCAGCAGTTCGCGGACGTGGTCGTTCAGTTCGGCGAACACTTCGCCGCCCATAAGATCGTTGATCGCGCGGGCAAGGCCGACGCGTTCGTCACGGTCGATCAGCTCGAACAAGTCGGCGATGTCGGCGGGGTGCAGCGGCTCTACAAGGTTGTAAACACGCTCATGATCGCCGCTTTCCAGCGCGTCCTGCACCTTGCGGACAAAGCCGGGGCGCAGGGTATTGTCCTCGGCATCAAGGCTTTCAGAATTGCGCGCGGGTTCCGCCGCCGGAACAGGATCGTCCGCGTCGGGAAGCAGTGTTTCGGCAAGGTCATCGTCGCGCTGCATTGTGGCGGGGTTAGCCTCCTGACCGATAAAAGCAAACTGCCTTGGCTAGGTATGCGTGACTTTCTTTTTTAACGCCCTATATCGGCGTCAAACAGGAAGGAATTGCGACAAATGGCTGACGAAAATCTCGTACTTTCGCTCGATTCAGGCGATGTAGTAATCAAGCTGCGTCCGGACCTCGCGCCCGGTCACGTGGAACGGATCAAGGAACTGGTCGGCGAAGGCTTCTACGACGGCGTAAAGTTCCACCGCGTGATCCCCGGCTTCATGGCGCAGGGCGGCTGTCCGCAGGGCACCGGCATGGGCGGTTCGAGCAAGCCTGACCTCAAGGCCGAATTCAACGCCGAACCGCATGTGCGCGGCGTTTGTTCGATGGCGCGCACCAGTGCACCGCACTCGGCCAATAGCCAGTTTTTCATCTGCTTTGATGATGCGCGCTTCCTTGATAAGCAGTATACCGTCTGGGGCCAAGTCGTCAGCGGCATGGAACATGTCGATGCCCTGCCAAAAGGCGAGCCACCAGCGAAGCCCGGCGCGATCAGCAAGGCGACCATCGTAGCTGCCTGATCCCATCGCGAAGCATTGAAAAGGGGCGGGGCCAAGCGGCCACCGCCCCTTTTTGCTGCGCAATATAGTTAAATCCGGCCTGCAACATTTTGCAAAACGTCACCCCTTGCAGTGATACAATCAGGGGTATATCTTGACGATTGTCCGGAATGCCGGCGGGCTATCAAACACGCTGGCAGTCGGGCGAAAAAACAGGGCCAAAAATGGTCCATATCCTTCGCAGGAGAGTAGACATGAAGACCTTTGTTGCAGTCCTTGCGGCTGCTGCGGCGCTGTGCACCGCCCTTCCGGCTTCGGCCGCATCGCAACGTGAAACCTTCGATCTTGCTATTGCCAGCGATGGTTACGATCTCAGCAAGCCAAGCGACCTTGCCAAGCTGAACCGGCAAATCAATCTGGCGATCATCGAAGCGTGCAACCCCACCGATCGTCTCAGCAAGGGGCCGCAACCCAATCTGCAATGCCGCAAGGAAATGCGCGCAGATGCAGCCGTAAAGATCGCCGCCCTGACCAAAGACGCCAACAAGCGCATGGCAGGTCTGTAATCCAGCTTATGCCAGCTCCCGCCCATCCCGAGCTTGTCGAAGGGGTCGGGTGGGAGAGGGCCTTTACAATGCAGCCAAGCGCTCGATATCGGCGACGGTGACCGGATCTTTGTAATCGTTAAAGTGGCTGCGCACATAGGTGAGCACGGCGGCCATTTGTTCTGGCGTCAAAATGTCCGAAAACCAAGGCATCCCGCCCCGGCCTTTCAGCAGGATGGTCGTGCCGAAATCCTTGTCGGCAAGGCGCGGATTGCCGGCCAGCGCGGGGATCGCCGCGCCTGCGCCACTGCCGCCTTTGGCATCTGCCATGTGGCAGGCTTGGCAGATTTGTTCATAGACTTCCCTGCCTTCGGACGCGACTTCCACCGCCGTAGGGCCACCACCCGGCCCATCTTGCGCGCGCAACCCCGTAGCGGCAGCAAGCGTCAATACGCCAACACCCAGAACCAGGCGTGCCTTCACGCAGCGCTCGCCTTTTTATGGATACGCTCGACGGCATCCAGCGCGGAAAGCATCGAGCCTTCCATCCAGCCACCGTAGTAGGTCGCGTGTTCACCGGCGAGGACGATCCGTCCGTCAATGGCGCACAAGTTCTGATAATGCGCGGCGCGGCTTTCCTCGGTCCAGCGCGAGGTGCAGCCCATGATCCACGGCACGCGGCTCCATGCCAGCGATACGCCGGAGATGAACTCCTTGCGATACTCTGCCGGATGGAACACCGAACCTTGCGCCAAGGCTGCCTCAATCCGTTGTTCCGGTGTCATTCCGGTCAGTTGGAACGCGCCTGCTCCGTTGGCAAATGCGCCCAGAAGCACGGCAGGGCCATCACTGAACATGTTGTTGTTGGGATAAGAAATCAGCCCAATCGCCTGATCTGTGAACGAATGCCCGCCATAGATTGAATAATCGTCCTCCCAGAATCGGCGCTTCATTTCGATGCCTATTTTAAGCTGGCCGTTAAACGGCACGGCCTTGATTGCGGCCTGAAGCTTGGGGCCAACTTGCATTGGGATTTGGTTCAGCACGGGCAGGGGGATTGTGTTGACCATCCATGCGGCGCTTGTGCTGGCCTTTTGCCCTGTCTTGGTATCTTCCCAGACGGCGGTCACGCCCGTTTCGTTCTGGGTGATCTCGGTGACTTTGGCATTATAGCGGATCATCTTGCCAAGCCGCTTGGCGAATGCCTTGCCGATCATGTCCATGCCGCCTTTGGGCTGGAACATCGTGGTTTGCATCACATAATTGAAATAAAAGCCCATTTGCGTCCAGACGTTCGAAGACAGAACATCTGACAGGCCGTTTACCTGCGAAGGCGTTGGCGCGCCGCCGACACCGCCACCGGGGGCTTTGTCATACCCGCGCTGGCCCGATACAGCCAAGTTGCTGGTATAAGACATGTTTTTGTCCAGCACGCCCCATTCGCGCATTGCAACAAGCAGCTTGTCCTTGTCCTCCTTGGTCAGCTTGTCGTCCAAAGACCCGGCATTCAGCGCCTTGCCCATCAATTCGGCCACGTGGCCTTTGAAATCAACCGCCACATCACGATAGCGTTGCGGTTTGCCACCAAAGGCCTTGCTCCGGTGGACAAAGGCGTTGTGGTTCATCTGGATAAACGGCTCCAGTTCCACCCCGAACGCCTTGCAATAATGCAATAGTGTGCGGTGGTGGTGCGGGATGCGCCATGGGCCGGGGTTGACGTAATTGCCCGGCGCAAAGGTGCAGGTTTGCGTCGCACCGCCGACCTCGACGATCTTGTCTCCGCCGCGAATGGTATAGTTCCGCCCGCCCGGACGGTCCTGATATTCCAGCACGGTTACCTTGTATCCGGCCTGCATCAGTTCATACGCTGCCAGCATTCCGGCAAGCCCTGCACCCAGCACCACGACACTGGAGCCCTTGGGGGCTCCGCTCAACCGTGGCGGACCGGTGAACTGGGTTTCGGCAGCGTGGCCAAGCGTGGTCATCGCCTGATACATGGCGGCACCGCCACCTGCTGCACCGATCATTTTGAATAGATCGCGCCGGCTTTGAGGAAAGGAAGGGTCGGTCATCGTCTGGTAAATCCTCGGGCTGGCGCAACAGGTGGTATCGAAGTGGCCGCAATCAGGGGGCCTTTGCAGCAATGCCCTCAATCTCGACCAGCACATAAGGGCGACCGAGCGCGGCCACCTGTACGGTCGAACGCGTTGGCGCGTTGGGTTGTTCGGGGGTGCCGAAGAAGGTCTTGAACACCTCGTTCATCGCAGGCGCATCCATCCGCCCGCCATTTTCGGGTGTGCCCACCAGAAATACGTTCATTTTGACCAGATCGCCCATGCCAAGACCGAGCGATTCCAGTTGCGCCTTCATCTTGGTCAGGATGTTCAGCGTTTGCTGGCGCGAATCTCCTAATTCTTCGGGCTTGGCCGGATCGATCGGCGATGCGGTCGCTCCTGAAAGGTAAATGATCGTGCTGCCCGGCGGGATTGTGGCTGACGACGAGATCAGCGAATTGGGGTTGCTCTTGGTGCGGGTCACCGCAGGCTTGGCCTTTGCCTTGGCAGGGGCGGCCTGCGTGGTGCCCATGCTGCCTGCCAATAGTGCGGTGGCAATCGCCAGTGCCTGAAGTTTCCTCGACATATCAAATCCTCGTGTTGTTTTTTCCGGCTTGAAAAGGAGAAGGGCGGGGTTGGCCTTTGCCAACCCCGCCCTACAATTGCATCAGAACTTGAAGTTCATACGGGCGTAATAGAACCCACCATTGGTCCCGTACGTGCCGTGATTGAACGGAGCGTTGATCGTCGTTGTGTTGTTTATGAACGGAGAAACACCTGCACCCACCGGCACTGGCAGCACGCCCGGAATTTCGGGTACTTTGTCAAACAAGTTGTTCGCGCCCATCGCAAACGTCAGCGAATCCGTGATGTCATATGACAATTCAAGATCTGTCAGCGGGGTTGCCTTCACCACGGCTGCAAACGGTCCGAAACCACTGACGCCCGGAAGAACCTCGATGCTCGAAGCTCCTTGATAGGATTGACGCAAAGAGGCTGTGAAGCGGCCTGATGTGAAGATCGTATCAAGAATTGCGCGGTACTCGGGCTGTGCTGTTTCAAGGAAGCTTGCAGCCTGCGAATTGAACAGCGCTCCGATATTGTTTTTTACGACATCGTTCTTGTTATAGTTCGCGCTCAGCGTGAAATCGAACTTGCCGAAGTTTGTTTCGACGGGATACTTCGCCTGGAAATCGATGCCCCATGTGCGGGTATCGATGCCGTTGGTGAATGTCGCCACGCCGATTGTGTTTACGGCGCTATCAAGTGGAACATTGCGGGCAGCAATCGCGGCGTTCACAGCGGCAAACGCGGTCATGCCGTTGATGATGTTCAATTGGGGCGTACCGTTTGTGATGCCGCGGATTGTCGATGTTCCGGCAATACGGTCCTTGATCTTGATGTAGTAAGCATCAAGCGTGGCGACAAACTTGCCACCGGGGCGGAAAACGACACCGCCCGAGAAGTTCGTCGATTTTTCAGGACGCAGGGCGCCAAATCCAAGTATCGCCGATGCGGTCGAGCTAGGCGGCAATTGCACCGTAGCGCTGTTTGGCGCCACGTTTGTTGCCGAATAGCTTGATTCTGCAAGCGTTGGCGCGCGGAAGCCTGTGCTGGCCGTGCCGCGCAAAGCAAACGATGGGCTGAAGTCATACCGAGCAGTGATCTTGCCAATCGCCGTATCGCCGAAATCGCTGTAGTCTTCATAACGTCCGGCAAGGTCGACCGTGAAATTCTCGACCGGCTTGGCGATGAAGTTCAGGTATACCGCCTTGGCCTTGCGATTTGTTTTGGTGGCGTCGCTTGCCCTGAAACCCGGGAAGGATTGCCCGCCTTCGACAAATGTCGAAAGATTGTCGCCCTGGCCGATTTCATAGGTTTCCTTGCGATACTCAGCACCGAATGCAACCGTAAGCGGCTCGGCCATGCCGGCGTCGAATTCCTTGGTCAGGTCCAGCGTGGTGACAAATTGGGTCAGCTTGAAGAAGCCGTTGTAGAATGACGTCGGGCTTTGTCCGGTCTGGATAAAGAGTGACCGGTTGACGGATTCTGTTGTGTAGATGTTGTTGATGTCGCTGCCGTATGCTGCGGAGATATCCCAGTTCCATCCGCTCACTTCGCCGCGCAATCCGCCGTTCAGGGACCATTCGTCCTGCGTCACTTCTTGTAATGGAACGAACCCGGTGAAGCCGGTGCGCTGGAAGCAGCTATTTGGATTGCTGGATGAGGTGCAAACGCGGTTTGGCGGACGATAGCCTTGCTTGGCCGAACCATCACGCCGCGCGATATCGCCGAAGAGATAGGCCTCAACCCCGCCAAAATCATATCCTGCGTTGAAGAATGCGATCGACAAGGACGATTTGGGCTGGCCGCCATTGATATTGGACGTATCAAGACCGGCATAGATGGTCTGGAAGGCGGCCGGCACCGACGTGTTTACGCCGCCGTTGACATTCTGCACTGTAATCTGGCCATCGCCCACGAACGTAAAATCGTTGCGGCGGTGGAACAAGGACAGGTTGAAGAAGCCGTTGTCACCCAAGGCATAGCCAAGATTACCGCTGACGCTGTAGGTTTCGCCTTCACCATCGTAGAATTGCCCGGCTGTCGCGCGCATGCTGGCACCCGTATCGGCTGACTTCAGGATGATGTTGATCACCCCGGCAATGGCGTCCGAACCATATTGCGCTGCTGCACCTTCTTGCAAAACTTCGATCCGCTGCACCGCATCTGGCGGGATCAGATCGATGGATGGTGCGGCAGAACCCTGAAACGGCCCAGGGATGACCTGGAGGATAGCCGACCCGTGACGGCGCTTGCCATTGACCATGACCAGCGTGTGGTTCGGGCTGAGGCCGCGCAGACGCGCGCTCAGCGAGAAGCTCGACATGTCGGTGCCCTGCGTTTGCGCGGTAAACGACGGAACAAGCTGGGCTAGCGCCTGGTTAAGGTTGGGCTGCGCCACACGTGCCAGCGAATCTGCGCTCAGCAGCGTTACCGGTGCGGCAGAATCGGCTACAGCGCCGCCCGTTGCGCGCGATCCGGTAACGATGATTTCGTCACCAGCGGGTTGTTCTTCTGCTGGCGCTTCTTGCGCGAAAGCCGAAGTAAAAGCTGTGCTGGCCAGCAGAAATCCGCAAATAGTCTTGGTTACGGTCGACATAAGGTTCCCCCTGAATTGTATCGACCTCTCCCACCAAGTGGCCGGGATCTGTTCCTCGCAGTAATGCAGGCTGACCCGGTCCGTTGTCATGGCTATGCCCGAAACCTCCCCTTCAGGTGTGCCCGGACGTTGCATGAAAGCACGCCTTATCGCGGATGTAAGACATACGCCTTTTGACGTAAGGGGGGTGACGGAAGCGTAAGGTTCCTATTTAAGGCACTGATAAGCATGGGCTATGTTCTGAAGCATGGATGCAACAAAGGAGTCAGCGCCACCTTTTGCGCAAAACCCGGGTTGCGCCTTTCGGCAAGGCCGGTCAGCTTGGCAGTTGCACGTGCAACACAAGGAGTCCCCCATGCTGTCCATCCCTTCCATCGCTACACGGCTTTTCGCTTCTGCCGGTCTTGCTGCAACGGTGCTCGCATTTGCGCCTGCCGCATCGGCGCAAGTGACCAAGATCCAGTCGAATCCTTCGGCGCTCATCCTTGATGCTGCCGATGTGAAGGCGGGGACGGACATGATCTTCCTGTCCGGCCAGCTCGCCTCACCCGTCGGGCCAGCTGTGGCCGGAGCCACGCCCGATTTTGGCGACACGACGACGCAGACGGTCAGCGTCCTGAACAAAATCAAGACACTGCTGGCGGCACGCGGTTATACGATGGATGATCTGGTCAAGCTGACGCTGTTTGTCGCAGCCGATCCCAAGCTTGGAAAAATGGACTTCGCCGGTGCCAATGAAGGCTTCAAGATGTTCTTCAAAACGGCTGACAATCCCTCAACCGTCGCCCGTTCGACGTTTCAGGTTGCCGCGCTCGTCGCCCCGCAATTCCTGATCGAAATCGAAGCGATCGCCGCCAAAAAGCGCTGATAAATCTGCAAGGCGGGGGAAGGGCGACAGTGCCGCTTCCCCCGCTCATATCATGCAGGCGTCTTTTCAAACTCCAGTTCAGGAAAGCCTGCGCTGGCGGACTGGTCCAGGGCATCGTAATAGGCGTTGGCTCCGCCGAAATAGATGAGCACGCGCGCGGGTTTGTCGTCGCGGTTGGCACCCATCATCCACGAATGGACCTTGTCGCCTTGCGCCATAAGCGTCTGGCCGTGGATATCGGCGGTTTGCGCGGTCCATGCCTTCTCGGCCTCTGGCTTGGGCTTGAACACGGCAATGCCTTCGTTCTCCATCTTGTCGATACAGGCCGAAATCCAGATTGCATTCTGTTCGATCGAGGTGGGCAGGTTGGCAAAGGGGGCTTGCGGGCCGGTTACCACGAACATGTTGGGGAAATCGGCAACGCATACGCCCATGATGCATTCCGAAACCGTCTGCCACTTCTCGCGCAAGGTCTGGCCGCTCGCGCCGATGATCGGGAAAGCTTCCAATGCGCCGGTATAGGCCTTGAACCCGGTTGCCAGCACGATGATGTCGAACTCATATTCGTTCAGCGTGGTGCGCACGCCGGTTTCGGTAATCTCGACCAGCGGCTCCTTGTCCTTGATGTCCACCAGATGGACGTGGTCTTCGTTATAGGCCTCAAGATACCCGTGATCGAGCGGCGGACGCTTGGCAAAAAGCGGATAGGTTTCGAAAGTTGGCGCGATCAGATCGGCGATTGCAGGATCTTTCACCCGCTCCTTCATCTTGGAGATGATGAATTCCGAAGCCATGCGGTTGGCTTCGGGATTGACCAGCAGATCGTCAAACGTCTCGAACACCCAGCGGAAGCTGCCCTTCCAGTGCTCTTCAAAGATGCGCTGGCGCTCTTCAGCGGGGGTATCCACGGCGTTGCGGCCGACCGGGCTATCAAAGGCCATGCCGAAGATGTGATTGCGGCACTTGGCGACAATCGCATCATAATTGTCCTTGATTTCCTTGTCCCACTCGGGCGTCATTTCCTGCTGCATCGCGGGCAGGATGTAGTTGGGCGTGCGCTGGAACACGGTCACGCTCGCGGCGGTCTTGGCCAGTACCGGCACCATTTGTACCGTGGTTGCGCCTGCACCGATGATGCCAACGCGCTTGCCGGCATAGTCCAGCCCCTCTTGCGGCCAGCGCGAGGAATGGAACAGCGGGCCTTTGAAGCGGTCCATTCCGGCGATCTTGGGGATTACCGGTTCGGAAATCATGCCCATGCCGCTGATGAAGTACTTGCAGGTGAAGGTTTCGCCACCGCCGGTGGTAACCTGCCAGATCGCGCGGTCAGCCAGATAGCGGGCTTCGACGATTTCGGTGTTAAGCTGGATGTGCGGCCACATGTCGCACTTGTCAGCCACAAAGCGCATGTAGTTCTGCGTTTCTTCACGACCGGGGTAGCGCTTGGTCCATGACCATTCCTGCAAGATCTCCTTGGAGAAGGTCAGGCAGTAATAATAGCTCTCGCTATCGGTTGCGGCGCCGGGATAACGGTTCCATGTCCAGGTACCGCCGATGTCTGAAGCCCGGTCAAAAATCTTCACCGAACGGCCTGATTTGCGCAGGTAGTGAATCAGGGCAAGGCCGGCAAAACCGGCACCGATGCCAATTGCATCAAAATCAACGGCGGCAGATCCAGAAGTGGTCATCGCTCAGGTCCTCTTTGGTAGCGGGCGGGACCTTGGCTGGTCCTCGCTGTTTATTGGGCAAATTCTATGCAGGCGGCGCGGCTCAGTGCAGCACGTCCATGCATTCGCGCGAGTATGGCTTGAGTTCGCTTACGGCCCCGGCGCGCACTTTTTGCAGCCAGTTGGGATCGGCCAGCAACACGCGGCCCAGCGCGACCAGATCAAAATCGCCGCGATCAAACCGGCGGGCCAGTTCATCCAGCGATTTCAAGGCGGGCACCGATTGTCCGGCGACGAAATCTTCCATCAGATCGCGGTCAAGGCCAACAGAGCCCACCGTGATCGTGGGCTTTCCGGTGATGCGCTTGGTCCAACCGGCCAGGTTCTGATCACCATCAGCGGGGAAGGCCGCTTCCCAGAAGCGCCGTTCCGAACAATGGAAAATGTCCACTCCGGCATCAACCAGCGGCGAGACCCACCGTTCCAGCTCGTCCGGATCGCGCGCGATTTTGGCGTCGTATTGATAGGTCTTCCACTGCGAAATCCGGAAGATCAGCGCAAAATCAGGGCCAACTGCGCTGCGGATCGCCGCTACGGTTTCAGCGGCAAAACGCACCCGCTCGGCAATATCAGCCCCGCCAAAAGCATCTTCGCGCTGATTGGTGGCGTCCCAGAAGAACTGGTCGAACAGGTAGCCATGCGCGCCGTGCAGTTCGATGGCATCGCAGCCCATCTTCTGGGCATCGCAAGCGGCCCGCACAAACGAGGCAATCACGCCGTCGATGTCTTGGGTGGTCATCACTTTGCCGCCGGGAATTTCCGGTCCGGCAAAGCCCGATGGACTTTCCAGCGGCGGGTGAGGGGAATCGGGATAGTTGAAGTCCTCGCAGCCGCCAACGTGCCACAATTGCGGGATGATCGCCCCGCCTGCGCCTTGTACGCCAGCGCGCGCAGTGTCCCACGCCGCCAGCGCTTCTTCGCCGAAGAAATCGGGCACGGTGTTGGCCGCAACCGATCCGGGCCGGTCAATCGCGACCGCTTCGGTAATCACCGAGCCAACGCCACCTTCGATGCGGCGCCGGTAGTAATCGGCGGATTCCTGCGTGAGGACGCCGCCGGGCGAGAAATAGCGCGACATCGGCGCCATCATGAAACGGTTGGCAAGCTTTAGGGACTTGCATTCAAACGGCTTAAAGAACGGGTCCAGCAGGTGCATGGGCTAACCTTATTGAGTTGTGCTGATGTCAAAGGCCCGCAAGAAAGCGGCGCACGACAGCGAGATAGGCCGGGGCATCTTCGATAAACGGTGCATGGCCGCAGCCATCGAACACCTCGAGCGAACCATTGGCCGCCATTTGTGCAGCCGCCATGCCGACTTGCGGATCGAGGATCGCGTCGGCCCCGCCTACGATGGACAGCACCGGAACCGTCAGGTCTGCCAGCAATCCGCGCTGATCCACATTGCCAAGATCTACAAGCGACTCGATGACACCCGGCCCGCTGTCGACAAATGCGCTCCACATCCAGTCGATCATCTGCGGGCTGACTGCGCGTACGCAAACGCCTTCGGCCAGCCCACGGAAGAAGGCCGCGCGATCGCCCGCCAAGGCCGCAGCGCTGGCCGCAAGCGATTCCGGATCACCGCCATAGGGAAAATCTTCACACTTGGTGAAGCGGGGCGATGCGCCGCAGGTCAGGATAAGCCCGGCCGCAGCGCTGCCCAGCAAATGCGCCGCTTGTGCCGCCACCGCGCCACCCAGCGACCAGCCGTTCAGAACAACCGGTCCGGTGCCGCAATGGCGCACAATTGCGGCTACGTCGCCTGCCAGCGCGTCAATCGACATGTCTTCAAAATCGCGGTCGGATTGGCCGCAGCCGCGATGATCGATCGTGATCACCGCATGGCCATCAGCCTTCAGCGCCTCGACCGTGCCCGCCCAGATCCTGCCGGACATTGCCCAGCCATGGATCAGGACAATCGGCGTGGCTGCGCCGCGATGGTATTCGTAATAGACAGACCGGCCATCGCCGCAGTCAAAACGGGCCATTGTTCACTCTCCCTGATGCAGCCCGTTATTGCGGTGCTGCCAACGTGATTCCGACCAACGGGCTAAAGTGGTGCATCGTCACTTTGCGGTGGGCGATTTTCCACATGCCTTCGCGCCGTTCGAACCGGTCGGTATAGGTCGCCGCCACGGTCTGTGACTGGCCGTCGCTGGTGTTGCCGATGCAATAGACATCACACACACCCGATGCGGTATCCGCCCCTTCGGGGGTAACGCGCAAGTTGGTGGTATAGTGGGTGGACTGCTGCCACGCGGGCCACAGGATATCGGCCACCGCATGGGTGATACCATCATGGCCTGAAAAGCTGCCGAATGGCGGCCCGATGTCCCATACGGCATCGGCCCACCAGATGTTCATGAACCGCGCAAAATCGCGCTTGTCAAAGCCATGGCAATAATCGCTGGTCAGGTCGAGCAGTGCCAACCGGGTTTCAAGCGCCTCCAGCCTTTGCTCAATTGGCCGTTGTTCAAGCGAACGACTCATTATGATGCCTCCTGATCAAGAAACGCTGCGAATTTTTCCTGTGCTTCGACGCGGCGGAACGGGGTGAAATAGCTTGGCCATTGCCCTTCGGCGGGCTTGACGTTGCGCAAGATATCGCGGGCCACGGAAACCTTGTGGACTTCGGTCGGACCGTCGACGATCCCCATCTCGGGCACATATTGCCACATATCCATCAGCGGCATTTCGTTCGACATGCCGAGCGAGCCGTGCATGTGCAGCGCGCGATAGATCACGTCTTTCAGCACGCCGGGCATCGCTGCCTTGATTGCCGAGATTTCGCGGCGGACGCGGTGTGAATAGCCCTTGTCCTGATCCATCAGCCAAGCGGCATAAAGCACGTGGAGGCGGAACTGGATGATCTGGGTGTAGCTGTCGGCGATGCGTTCCTGCACCATCTGCTTGTCGGCCAGACGTTCGCCTTTGGTGATGCGTGACACGGCGCGTTCGCACATCATGTCCATCGCCTTGTTGAGCATGCCCACCGTGCGCATGGCATGATGGATGCGGCCACCGCCAAGGCGCGATTGCACCACGGTAAACCCGCCGCCTTCCGCGCCCAGCGCATTGGAGCGAGGGACGCGGCAATCGGTAAAGCGCAAGTATCCGTGAACCCCGCTGCCGATCACGTCCTTGGGGCCGACGGCGGTATTGCGCACAATCTCCATGCCCTTGGTATCGCGCGGCACGATGATCGTGGTGGAGCCTGCATGCACCGCCACGTCGGGGTTGGTGATGCACATCACGATCAGGAATTCGGCCATATCGGCATGGCTGGCGAACCACTTTTCGCCTTCGATCACCCATTCATCGCCATCTAGGCGGGCGGTGCAGGTGAATTCGCCGGGATCGGCCCCGGCTTGCGGTTCGGTCATCGAAAAGCACGAGACGATCTCGCCATCAAGCAACGGCTTGAGATAGCGTTCTTTCTGTTCCGGCGTGCCGAAGCGGGCGAGAATCTCGGCGTTGCCCGTATCAGGGGCCTGTGTGCCGAACACGGTCGGAGCAAAGCGGCTGCGGCCGAGAATTTCGTTCATCAGACCGAGGTGCAACTGGCCATAGCCCTGGCCGCCCAGTTCAGGCCCCAGATGGCAGGCCCAGAGGCCCTTGGCTTTGACGATTTCCTTCAGCGGCGCCATCGCCTTGGCTGCGGGCGAACGCGGATCGAAAGGATCGCCGGGGCCACGGAAAACAAGGTCCATCGGTTCGATTTCGCGGGCGACGAAATCCTTCATCCAATTCAGTGTTTCTTCAAATTCCGGTTCAGTGGAAAAATTCCAACTCATAACTCTTATGCTCCAATGAGATCAGCAGCCGGCATACCAGCCGCCATCGATCCACAGTTCTGCGCCGGTGATGTAGCGGGCCTCGTCCGAGGCGAGGAACAGCGATCCGTTGGCAATATCCATGGGATCACCGACCAGCCCCATCGGGATCGAGGCCTTGATCGCGGCGTCTTGTTCGGGGGTAATGTCGCCCAGAATGGGTGTGCGGATCTGGCCGGGGAAAATCGTGTTCACGCGGATGCCCTGCTTGGCAAATTCCAGCGCAGCCCCTTTGCCCATCACCCGCACAGCAGCTTTTGAGGCATGGTAGCTGATCGCATCAGGACTGCCGATCAGACCATACAACGACGAGATGTTGACGATGGCGGCATTGCCGGCCTTGAGCAATTCGGGCGCGGCGGCCTTCATGCCATAGAACACCCCGGTCTGGTTGATCGCTACCATGCGATCCCATCCGGCCGTGGTCTCTGTCTGGACCCCGCCGGGGTGAAAAATTCCGGCGTTGTTCACCAGATTGGTCAGCTTGCCAAAAGTTGCAACGGTCAGGCTGACCGCCGCGTGCCAGCTTGCCAGATCGGTCACATCAAGGCGCGTGAACGCTGCCTGCCCGCCTGCGGCAATGATCTTTTCGACCACACTTGCGCCCAGCTCTTCCTGCAAATCGCCGATCATCACGCATGCACCTTCTTGTGCATACAAGATGGCCTGAGCCTCTCCGAGGCCGCTTGCGCCGCCCGAAATGAGGGCGACTTTACCTGCCAGTCTTTGGCCCATGCTCCAGCTCCCTGTGATCGATCTTGTTGGCCTTAAATGGATCACATTTACTAGTTCGAGACAAGCAAAAAAGTAATTTATTGGCATTTGGGGCAGAATGAAAAATCGCGTGAAATTTCGATTATATATAGGTTTAGCGCAAAATCCCCAAACCCCCGCCCCACGCTAAACCGGTGCAACTAATTATACTTGCTCGCGTATAGCAAGTTTGATAGTCCGCTGACCAACCAGCCATTCTTCGCGTTTTCGGCGCTGCGTCATGTAGCCGTTGAAAGCGCATCCGACATGGTTTGGTCCGGTTAAATGGTCACGACGACAGAGCGTGAGAGATGGGAGAGTGAATGATGAGCATGTCGGGTAAAGCCGTGCGCGTTCTGTTGGCGGCATCGATATCGGTGGCGGCCTTGGCGGCAACGCAAGTGCAGGCACAAGAAGCAGATGTCGAAGCCAGTTCGGGCCTCGAAGCTATCGTGGTCACCGCTCGCAAGCGCGTTGAGAACCTTCAGGATGTCTCGGCATCGATCAGCGCTTTGGGTGCGACCGATCTTGCCAAGCGCTTCGATTCCGACGTGCGCGATTTCGCCAATTCATCGCCCAACGTGCTGATTGATGATACGCAACAAGGCCCCGGCGGCGTGGCTGCAATCTACATTCGCGGCATTGGTGTTGCCGACGTGGAAAAGTCGGTCGATCCCGCGGTTGGCGTCGTGATCGATGATATCTACCTCGGACAAAGCTCGGGCAGCTTGCTCAAGGCGATTGACGTTGATCGCGTCGAAGTGCTGCGCGGGCCACAGGGCACCGTGTTTGGCCGCAATGCCACCGGCGGCGTTATCAACCTTGCGCGCTCACGCCCGACGCAGGAGCTCACCGGCAAGGTGCGCGGGTCATACAGCAGCTTTGAAACTTATGACCTGCAAGGCGTTGTCAGCTTCGGTCTTGCGGAAAACGTCGCGCTGAAGGTTAGCGGTGCGTACAATTCCACCGATGGCTACATCTTCAACCGGACGCAAAACCAGCCCGGCCAGAAGTCTGATTTCCGCGCCATTGGTGCGCAGTTGCTGCTTACGCCCACCGAAGCGTTGGAAGTGAGTGTCAGCTATGATCGCCAGTTGACCCGCCAAGACCCAGGTCAGTTGCAAGCCATCACCAAGCCGACCGATCTGTTCTGCGTGCTCGGCTATTGCTCGCCTGCTCCGGGCGTGCCGATTTCAGGTGACCGCTATGTGTCTGTGGGCAACGCCCCTGTCGACAAGAGTGCGCGCTTTGAACTCGATATGGCGATCGGCAAGGTCAAGTATGACCTCGGCGGCGATTTCGATCTGCAATATATCTTCGGCTATCTGAAGACGAACGAGTCGATCAATCAGGACTTCGACTCGACCCCCGAAACACTGTACCACACCGACCGTCCAGCCCGCTGGCGCCAGATTACCAATGAAGTGCGGCTCAGCATGGGCGGCACGGGTCCGCTCACTTTCGTGCTCGGCGGTTATCACTGGGATTCGCGCTACACGATCAACCTGAAGAACTACATCGGCTTTGCCGGTGCGCCCTTGCTCACCAGCGCGCAGGACGTGACGCAGACGACGAAATCCTACGCGGCGTTCTTCGAAGGCGATTACCGCATCACCGACAAGCTGAAGCTCACGCTCGGCGGTCGATATACGCACGATAAGAAGACCACGATCGTCAATGATGGCAGCATCTTCATCTATGGCACCCTGGCAGAAGCCAATCCTGTTGCCGTCATCGCGCCAAGCCCTGCTGCGGGCCTGATCGTCATGGCCAATCCGGTCGGGGCCGATTGGTCGAAGTTTACGCCAAAGGTCAGCCTCAGCTACAACTGGACTGACGATGTGATGACATACGGTTTGTGGTCACGCGGCTATCGCGCTGGCGGCTTCAATGGCCGTCCGGCAACGCTCAGCGCGGCGACCACGCCTTACAATCCTGAAACGC
Source organism: Novosphingobium sp. AAP83 (assembly GCF_001295795.1). Lineage (GTDB taxonomy): Bacteria > Pseudomonadota > Alphaproteobacteria > Sphingomonadales > Sphingomonadaceae > Novosphingobium. Next base: position 462,177 of record NZ_LJHY01000016.1, on the reverse strand, counting down.
TCGACAACTTCGAACTCGGCTTCAAAAGCCAGTTCCTTGATAACCGCGTCCGCCTCAACGGCGCGCTTTATCTGATGAAGTATTCGGACATGCAGCAGGATCTCGATGTTCCGGCTCCCGGCACATCAACCGGCCGTGAAAACCGCACGATCAACGCGTCAGAAGCCGAACTCAAGGGCTTCGAACTCGACCTGACCGCGCAAATCACCGAAAACTTCACGCTCAGCGGCAACGTCGGCTATCTTGATGCGAAGTACAAAAACTTCGTTGGCGATATCTACAGCACCGGCAATCCTGTCGATGCCACGTTCCTGAAGATCCGCCGTGCGCCACGTTGGACATGGGATCTGCGCGCTGCCTATGAACGCGAAGTCGGGCCGGGCACGCTGATGCTCAACGCCGAACTGCATCACATCGGCGGGCATGAAATCACGTTCCTGAACAACCCGAACTTGCGCAACGGAGCGCAGAACATGCTGGATGCCTCGATCAGCTACAAGATCGACAACACCATGATCAGCGTGTTCGGCAAGAACATGCTGGACGAGAACGGCTGGACCATCGGCTATGACGTCCAGAATGTCTGGAGCTATGCCGCGCCGCGTCCACCGCAGGCGTTTGGCGTGGCCATCACCCAGTCGTTCTGAACAAAGGGCTGATGGAAATGGCAATGGTTCCTGCACAGACCGGAACTGCCGCCCGCCGTTGGCTGGTGACGGGGGCATCGCGTGGCATTGGCCACGCGATTGCCGCCCTCGCCAGCGGGCGGGGTGATAAAGTGTGCCTGATCGGTCGCAGCCCTGATATTGTCAGGGTTGCCGCCGATCTGGGCGATGATGCCATCGGCATTGCCGCTGATGTGACCAAGTCTGATGATCTGGCGCGGATCGGTGAAGAAATCGGCGCGCGCTGGGGCGGGCTGGATGTGCTTGTAAACAATGCCGGATTGCATCGTGGTGGCACGCTTGATCGTGTGTCCGATCAGGACTGGGACGAAACGCTGGCCACCAATCTGACCGGCCCGATGCGGGTGATCCGCGCGATGCTGCCGCAGATGTCTGCGGGTGGCTCCATCGTCAACGTCGGTGCCGTAGTCGGCTTCCGGGGGTTCCCAGGCGATAGCTGCTATGGCGCTTCCAAAGCAGGCCTCACCGGCTTGACCCAAGTCCTCGCTGCCGAACTTGCGCGCCGCCAGTTGCGTGTCAACATGGTGGTGCCGGGCTTTGTCATGACCGAGATGACGTCAGGCGTTTCCGAACGCGCGAGCAAGGCCATCGTTTCGCGCATACCCCTGCAACGCATGGGCAAGCCCGAAGAGATCGCAGATGTCTGCTGGTGGGTTGCGGGCTCTACCTATATGACCGGCTCGGTAGTGTTCACCGACGGAGGCCTGATGTGCAACCTGTGAACACGCCAGCGCGGTTTGCAGAATGGCTGAGTGACGCAACCGGATATAGCGACGTTGTGCTCGGCCCGGTGTTGGCGGGCGGCAATTCCAACGTCACACGGCTGGTCGAAACGGCGAAAGGACGGTTGATCCTGCGCCATCCCCCGGTCAATCTCGTATCGGATCGCGCGGCGGCCGGTATCGCGCGTGAATATCGCGCCATCTCGGCCTTGCATGGCCGCGCGCCCGTGCCGCGCCCTGTTGCATGGTGCGATGATCTGTCGGTTCTGGGCCAACCCTTCGCGGTGACCGGATGGATCGAAGGCGTTGCCCTGTCAGACGCGCTGCCAGCCCATTGGGCTGATACGCCCGATACGATCAACACGCTCGGCCTCGAAATGATGCGCGGGCTGGCAACCGTCCACGCCATCGAATGGACCGACGTGTTACCGCCCGATTTCGCCAAGCCCGACGGCTTTGTGAAGCGCCAGATAGAGCGCTGGCTCAAAGTCCGCGCGCAAGATCGCGTGCGGGATTTGCCGCTGTTGGAAAGCATTGGCCAATGGTTGCTGGACAACCTCCCCGCCTCCTCGCGTGCCAGCATCATTCACTGCGATTTCCACCTCGACAATTGCCTGATGGCCCCGGATGCGCCGCAATTGCGCGCGATACTCGATTGGGAAATGGCAACGCTGGGCGATCCGCTGATCGACTTGGGGCTGTGCCTGTTCTTCTGGCGGCGCGATTCCGCGATCAAGCCGGGATTTGCGCATGTGCAGGGTCTTTCGAACCGGGCAGACGTTTGTGCGCCGCAGGTCCTGGCCGATGCATGGTCGTCGCAAACCGGCTTTGGTCATGATGACCTTGCCTATTACATGGTCTTTGCCGCGTGGCGGCTGGCCGCGATTGTCGAAGGCGCTTGGGTGCTTTGCCACCACGGCAAGGAAAAAACCCCTTACGCGCGCGGGCTGGAGCATGATGTGCCTGCGCTTCTGCGTGAAGCGGCTGCCATAATCGACAGGGGGCCGATCTGATGGACAGCACGATGATGGATCATCCGCTGTCTACGCAGATGATCTTTGAACGCGGCGAGCGGCTCTTTGCCGATAGTCAGGTCGTCAGCTTTGATGGCATTGCCACCTCCACCACCAGCTTTGCCCAAACTGCTGATCGCGCGCGCCGCCTTGCTGCCGCGCTGGCGGCGCTGGGCCTGCGTCCGGGGGACGTGCTGGGGAGCTATTGCTGGAACATACCCGCGCATCTGGAAGCCTATCTTGCGGTTCCTGCTATGGGCTGCGTGCTGCACACTCTCAACGTCCGCCTGCCGCCTGCGCAACTGGACTATGTGATCAACCACGCCGATGATCGCATGCTGCTGGTCGATGCATCGCTCTTGCCGGGCCTTGCCGCGATAGTGCCGGGGCTTGAACGGGTCAGTGATATCATCGTCGTCGGCCCTATTACCGAACCGATCGAGGGCTATCATGGCAGGATACACGATTACGAAAGCCTGATCGCCGCGCACGATCCGGTAAAGGCTTGGCCTGTGCTGGTTGAAACCGATGCAGCTGTGGTATGTTATACATCGGGCACCACCGGCCTGCCCAAGGGCGTGCTCTATAGCCACCGCTCGGTATTCCTGCACAGCCTTGCCTCGATGGCGGCAGACAGCTTTGCCATCTCCAATAATGATCGCATCCTTATGGTGCCGCCGATGTTCCATGCCAACGCATGGGGCATGCCGTTTTCCGGCTGGTTGGCTGGCAGCGACATGATCCTGCCGGGGTCTTTCCTGCAACCGGCGCACCTTGTTAACCTAATAGAGAGCCAGCGCCCCACCTTGATGGCTGCCGTGCCGACGATCCTCAACGATCTGCTGCAAGCCCATGCCCGCAGCGCCATCGATCTTGGCTGCTTCCGCACCATCGTTTCGGGCGGATCGGCGGTGTCCACCGTGTTGATCGAGCGGGTCAAGGCGGCATGGGGCGTTGATATTGTGCAGGGCTGGGGGATGACCGAAACCAGCCCGATGTGCGTCCTTTCCTTCCCGCCACGCGGCGTGAGTCCTGAAGATTCTGCCGAATGGCGGGCCAAATCGGGACGGCCCGTGCCCGGCATGCATGTGCGGATTGTCGATGATAACGGCCAGCCACTCGCCGAGGACGGAAAGACCGTGGGCCACCTGCAATTGCGCGGGCCATGGGTGGCTAAAGGCTATTTCCGCGAACCACCCGAGGCCGCACCGCTCAGCGATGATGGCTGGCTGCGCACCGGCGATGTCGGGCGGATTGACCGGCTCGGCTATGTGCAAGTGACCGACCGGGCCAAAGACTTGATCAAGTCGGGCGGAGAATGGATTTCGTCGGTCGATCTGGAAAACGCCATTTCCGCGCTTCCGGGTGTGGTCGAAGCGGCCGTTGTGGCGATCCCCGATCCGCGCTGGGAAGAACGCCCGCTTGCCGTTGTTGTGATGGCTGCCGATGCCGCCGCATCGCCATGTGATATGCGCGCGGCCCTGTTAACCCAATTTGCGCGTTTCATGATACCCGAGTATTGGGCAACACTCGAATCCATCCCGAAAACGAGCGTTGGCAAGTTCGACAAAAAAACAATTCAGCAACAATATAATGAGGGGGTCCTTGTAGCGGTGATTGAAACAGGCTTTGGTTCCGGAGAATAAGATTGCACACAAACCCCGCCAGCATGCGAACGCTGCCCGCAGAACGCCCCCGGCTCAAGCAGGTTGAGCGTACGGCCCTGTCCGATGCGCGGATGTTCGAAGCGGCGATGCATCTGATCGTCGAACGCGGAACCCACAACACCACGCTCAAGGAAATCGGCGAAAAGGCAGGCTATAGCCGCGGCCTTGCCAGCAACCGGTTCGGCTCGAAGGAAACCTTGTTCAGCCACATGGTGCGCGATTTCAACGAAAAGTGGGCGTCGGAACTGCGCCGCTTTGTTGGCGGCAATACTGGCCTGTCCGCGCTTGAAGGGGCGTTGGATGCGGTTGAATTCTTCATGCTGAACCGCACCATGCAAATGCAGGCGATGTATATTCTGTGGTTTGAATCGATCACCAGTTACGCGGTCGTGCGTCGCCGCCTTGCCGCCAATCATATCGCCTATCGTCGCGATACCACCCGCTGGCTCACACAAGGGATCAACGATGGTGAAGTGCGCGCCAACATCGATCCCGAAAGCTTTGCCGTGGAATTCAGCGCGTTCATTTTCGGGCTGGTCTATCAATGGCTGGCAAATCCCACCGCGATCAACCTCCATACCGTGCTGCAACATTATCGCCAGAACACCATCGCCCGCCTCTCTGTCGGCGGGTAACTCTCCGGCCAAAACATAAGGGGAGCGCGGGGTCGCGCTCCCCTTTGTCATGTCATTTTGCCGCAGTCGGCTTTGGCTTGGCAGCCTCTTCGGGGGCAAATACCATCAGCGCGTTGCCTGCCATGTGGCTATACATGCCATAGCCCGAATTGACGAAGACCTTGCCCTTCCACACGGCTGCGCCAGGGCCGCTCATGCTGCCACCTTTGACCGTGCCGCCATCAATCGATGGCATCGGTTGGGTCGTATCGGTCTGCCACAGAATCGCGCCGGTCTTGCTGTTGTAAGCGCGGAACATACCGTCAAGGTGCCCGGCAAAGACCACATCGGGGATCGCTGTCACCGCCGCAGAAATGCCCGGATCACAGAACTTGGCCCCGTTGCACTTGGATGGTGCGCGGGCAAACCAGCGCACTTTTCCGGTGGCAGCATCCACCGCATGAAGGCCGGCGCCGCGCTGGTTTTCGTCATAAACACGCGCGTCATATGTGTCGGCCATATCGTTCACCGGCACAAACACGGTGGAACCTTCTGCGGCCATGCCAAAGTGAATGCCACCTTGCGTGCCGCCATGGCCCAGACGCTTTTCCCATGCGATCTTGCCGGTTTCGGGGTCAAGTCCCCAAGCTTGGCCCGATTTCTGGCCAACCACCAGCATTTGGCTGTTAGGCCCGGTGCTGACCAGCAGCGGCGATGCGGCCACATCATAATCCGGCCCGTTTTCGGTCGGGCAAGATTCGTTGCCGATCATGCAGCCGACATTCCACGCGTCATTCGCGGTCAATTGCGTGCGCCAGATTTGCTTGCCGGTGCGCGCATCCACCGCAAAGATTGCATCCGAATTCAAGTCTGCCGGGCTCGAATAGTTCTCGCCCGAACCAAAGTAGACGCGGTTGCTCTTGGCGTCGTAGCTCGGGCTGTTCCAGACAGGGGCGCCCGATGGGCCAAGGATCAATGTGCCCACAGCGGTCTTGCCGGTTTCCTTGGGCTCACCTGCTGTCCACGCACGCCACACTTCCTCGCCCGTTGCAGGGTTCACCGCAACGACCGATCCCCGGAACGTGCAGCAGGCATATTTGGCATCGCCTGCCTGCACCACTTCCAGCGAAGATACCGGCACATAGAGCAGACCTCCGCCCAGCGTTGGCGTGCCCGTGATCGTGGCGTCGGCATGATCGCTCATGCGGTTGGCCCACAGTTCCTTGCCGGTCATCGCGTCGAGCGCATGGACCTTGCCCAGCAGGTCGCCAAAATAGAGGCGCTTGGTTTCAGGGTCAGCCACAATCGCGGTGCGCACTTCAGCGCTTAACCGCGTGGTCCAGCGGGTGCAGCCCGTATCGGGATCAAACGCATAAAGGGTGCCGTCCTGGCTGCCGACAAACAGCGTGCCCCATGCCAGCGTCGGCTGCGAACGCGCGCGATTGGACGCGGGATAGGCAAAGGCCCATTTGAGCTTCAGGCGCGGCACATCGCCCACGCCAAGCTGCGCAACATCGCCGGGCACAAACCGCCGGTTGTCGCGTCCCCAGCCAATCGGCGCAGGCGTATCGCCCATGTCGAAGTTTGCAGCCGTTCCGGTGCAAACCTTTGGCGGTGCGGGCCGTTTGTAGGAATCATAGGGCGTGCGCGTGATATATTCGGCCAGCGCGATCTTGTCTTGCTGGCTCAGGTTCGCACCTTGCGAACGCATCACGCCATGCGTCAACGAATTGACGATGGAATCGGGTGGCAGCATGCCAAGGAACGCGGGCGAGGGCGCTTTGGGAACGCCGCCCATGTGGCACATCGCGCAGTTCTGCTCGAAGATCGGCCTGCCCGGTGCGGTCGCCGGATCAATCCGCGGCGTGTCGTAAACTTGCAGCTCTTCGTGCGATTTGATCCGCTGCGGGGTGGCCGCATTCAGCAGCGATGCCAGCGATATCGTGCCCAGCGCAACCGCAGGCAGACACAGCGCCAGCGCCCGTTTGATGGTGATGTTCATGCAAACTCCCCTTGGCTCAACCGTGTGAACGGTAAAAAGCGATGGTCATATCTTCGGCCAGGCATTCGAGGATCGGCGGCACCAGCCGGTCATGGAAATCGATATGCATGTGCTTTTCGAAAGCGGCATCATCGCGGAACGTGGCCACGCACTGGAACAGGTCGGGATCATCATCTGATTGGAAAAGCTCGTAAACCAGGGCGTCCGGCTCGTTCGCAAACACCAGTTCCTTCAGTTCGGTTTGTAGCGCAATCAATGCGTCGCGCTTTTCCGGCTTTGTGCGCAATTGCGCGATAAAGCTCTTCTTGGCCATGCTCGTCACTCTCCCGGTGTCGCAGATAGATCGTGCAGCAATTCGCGCGCATAACTTCCGTCCATGCAGGCGATCATGCTTTCGATCAGCGGTTTGTTATGGTCATAGGCCATGTGCGCAGCATCGGCGGCTTCATCGATGAAGCTTTCATACACGGCAAACATATGCGGTTCGTCCAGCCGGTAGAACTTGTAGCCAAGCGTGCCCGGCTCATCCTTGGCCAGCGCCTCCATCTGCGCGGCAAGGGCCAGAAACGCCTGCTCGCGATCAGGCGCGATGCGAAATCGCGAAAGGAATGAAAAAGCCATTGATACTCTCTCCCGGAAGACGTCTGCTCTATGCAATTGCGGCTTGTGATAGTTCGTATGCGATCCAGTCTGCCGATCCTTCGGGGAAGTCTGCGGGCAGGGGATCGGCATAGGCATGATTGCGGTTGCGCTGGCCCAGAATGCCGGGATAGGCATCAACCGGCACGTAATAGAGAAAGCCCAGCACGCGCTCGGCAAATTTCCAGCCAGTGCCTGTCTTGCGGTAACGGTCGGCATAACGGATCGCGGCGACCATCATCTGCCCATTGCGCCACAGTTCTGCATGGCCCGAAACCCGTCCCCGCGCAGTATCGTCACCGTCGAAATCGATCTGGATATCGTGCATCACATGGTGGCCCGGGCCTAGCACGGCAAAGCGGCCATCGAACTGCGCCATGATCGCATCCACGCCCACCGCCTGCATTACGCCATCGTGTGATCGCAGCACCGCATCATCGGCAAACAGGGCGCGCACCGCATCCACGCGCCGGTCATCAATGTCGAAGCTATAGCGGGCGACAAGCTGGCGGATTTGCGATTCGGCTTCCAGCCGCGCAATTCTCGATTCAAGATCGGCCATATCCAGCATTCTCCCGACGAAGGCCTCTGCGGGCACTTGCTGCCGGATGATACGCGACCATCCTTCAAAAACAATCATGAATGTATCTATCGACCCATATTTGTGGGTGATTTTGCCCGAAAGTCACGGCACGGCGGCCTTGCCCGAAAGGCCCTGTAAAAAAACATACATGTCTGCTTGCAAAATGTCTCCTAGCGGTTAAAGTTTGGGCAACCCACAAGGATGGTGGGGCATGAGGAGAGACGGATGTTTAGCAGTTTCCTGCAACGATCAACGGCAGTATGCGCTTTGGTTGCAGCAGCCATGGCAACGCCAGCTTTCGCAAACACTTCAGCCGATCAAGGCAGCGCCCAGCCTGCCGATCAGGAAGTCAGCGAGCAGGCCGATGCCAGCCGGCTTGGCGAGATTGTGGTCACCGCGCTGCGCCGCGATTCTAACCTGCAATCCACGCCTGTTGCGGTTTCGGCCATCAATTCACAATTGATCCAGCAGGCCAGCCCCCGCGATCTCGGTGATTTGGCTGCGTTTGTGCCAAACTTCTCGGCTAACACCATTACCAACTTCAATGCTGCTTCGTTCGCGATGCGCGGTGTCGGCCAGACGTCGATCATCGTCTACTTCGAACCGCCTGTGGCCGTCCTGGTTGACGATTTCGTGGTCTCTTCGGTCCAGACCCAGTTGCTCGACGTGTTCGATGTGTCGCAAGTTGAAGTGCTGCGCGGCCCACAAGGCACGCTGTTCGGCAAGAACACCACCGGTGGTGCGGTTACCGTGCGCACCAAGCGTCCTGAACTTGGCGTTGTGGGTGTGGATGCGCGCGCTGAATATGGCAGCTTTGATACGAAGCGCTTCCAGACCGCCCTGAACGTGCCGATCGGCGATACGCTTGCGTTCCGCTTTGTCGGCGGCGTGGAAAAGACCGACGGTTTCTACAAGAACGGTGCCTGCTATGGTCCGGTCACCGGCTTTGTGCCCAACAAGTTCAATGGCCGTTCGGGTTGCCTGGATGGCGCTTCGGCAGGCGGCAAGGATGTGCTCAACTTCCGTGCCAAGTTGCTGTGGGAGCCAAACGACCGCATCAGCTTCCTGGCGCAATACGAACATCTGCGCGACAAGTCGCAAACCGTTCCTTCGGTAAACGAAAACGGCCTTTACACCGGCACCGCACCGTTCCTGACCGATCTGTTGAACTCGGTCCGTCCCAACCCGAACAGCAACGACCCGCTGGATAATGCGGCGGTCAGTTATCGTCAGGACGGCCTGATCAAGATGCGGGACGGTCAGCGCATCTCGGTGGACGGGATTTATCTCAATGGTGACATCGATTTCGATTTCGGTACGCTGACTTCGGTCACCGGCTGGCGCAAGCAGGAATCGCGTATTCCGAACTCTTACGCTGGTGCCGTGCCGATCGCAGCAGACGGGCAGCCACTGTCCATCTTCGATGCGACACGTGACGATGACCGTAAGACCTTCCAGCAGGAATTGCGCTTTGCCACCGACCTTGGCGGTAACTTCGATATGGTGCTCGGCGGATTCTACCAGCGCGAAACCATCGATTTCTGCGTCGCCCAGATCCTCGGCTTCCTTGACCTGACGTCTGGCCCGCTGCCATTCGGCAACTGGAACGATACGCCCTACATCCTTTGCAACGCCCAAAAGTCGCGTTCTAAGGCAGCATTCGCAGAAGGTACCTACAAGATCACGCCGGAAGTCACGTTTACTGCCGGTGTGCGCTATACGTGGGAAGACAAGGAATGGTACGGACGCCAGCAGGTATTCATTCCTGCGCTGAACGGCGGCTTTGATCCTTCGATCCAGATCGACGATGCGCTTGATGCCAGCGTGTTCAAATACCCTGCCGGTGTTATCCGCGTGGATAATAGTGCCCGCCGTGCAACTTGGCGCGCAAGCCTTGGCTGGCAGGCCACGCCCGATGTCTTTGCCTACGCAACCTATTCGCGCGGGTTCAAGAGCGGCGGCTTTAATGACCAGATCGGTGGCTTTGCAGCCTTCGGTGCAGACGTTAACGCCTTCCGCACAGCCGCACGCGCCACCAATCCGGAAACGGCAGACAGCTATGAAGCTGGCGTCAAGACCGAACTGTTTGACCGCCGTCTGCGCTTCAACCTCACCGGCTTCTATGTGAAGTACAAGGATCTGCAAAAGCAGCTCAACGTACCGATCACTGTAAACGGCCAGTCGAACCAGGTGACAATCTTCGTCAACGCGGCAAGCGCCACGGTGAAGGGGCTTGAAGCCGAAGCAACCGCCCGTCTGTTTGAAGGGTTCACCTTGCGCGGTGTGCTCGGCTATCAGGATGCGGCCTATGACAGCTACACTGCACCAGGCGCAGGCTATGACCTGTCAACCGCTCCGCTTGACCGCGCGCCAAAGTGGCAGTGGACGGTGGATGGAACTTATGAAGTGCCGGTTAGCAGCGAATTCAAGTTCGTTGCCAACGCTTCTGCCGCCTATACCAGCGAGAACCTCAACACGCAGGCGATCGATGATCCACGCGGCAACACGTTCCTGAACGCACGCACACTGGTGAATGCCTCGCTCACTCTCGCGCAAGTAGACAACAAGTACTACTTCCGCGTTATGGGCCGCAACCTCACCGATGAGCGTTATCGTATCGCATCGCAGAACGTCGCCGGGCTTTGGCTCAACTCGAACTTCGGCGCACCACGCTACTTCGGCGCTGAAATCGGCGTGAAGTTCCGTGGCCCCTGATCGTTAGGGGTTCAGGAGGATCAAGAACCAGACACACGGCCGCGCTTCAGGGCGCGGCCGTTCCTGTTAACGGGAGACGGACATGAAGACCGATTTTGACCTTTGGAACATTCATACTGGCGCACATCACCCGTTCAATGATCGCGCAGCGCGCATCGATAACGGCACCGGACGCCCCGGCCCTGACCGCTATACAAGCCCCGATTTCGCGCGCGAGGAATGGGAAAAAGTCTTTGCCCGCAGTTGGCTGCTTGCCGGCCCTGCATCCGACATTCCCGAATCCGGCGATTTCATGAAATTCGATATCGGGCCGGAAAGCTTCATTGTCGTCCGCGATGATGAGGATGTGATCCGCGCCCACTACAACGTCTGCCCCCATCGCGGCAGCCAGTTGGTAAGCGGCGAAACGGGTTCGCTCGATCGCTTTTCCTGCCCGTTTCACAGTTGGAAATTTGCGCTCGATGGCAGCAACATTGCCGTCACCGATGCTGAAACCTTCCGCCCCGAAGTGCTGTGCCACGGCACCGATCTCACTTCGGTGCGCTGCGAAGTGGCGGCAGGTCTGGTGTTCATTTCGATGGACCCTGACATCGAACCCTTGCACGAATTCTTGGCCCCGATCCTGCCGCAGCTTGAACTCTATGAAATCGATCAGATGTATGTGGTGCAGCACCGCCGCTCTGATTGGGGGGCAAACTGGAAGGGCGGGGTTGATGCCTTTGCCGAGATTTATCACCTCCACGCCGTTCATCCGCAAACGCAGTGCCTGATGGATGATCGCACGCAGATTGATCTGTGGCAGGGCGGTCTCAGCCGCCAGTTCGTGCCATTCGCGCAGCCCAGCCAGCGCTATCCCGATCAGGAAGGCGTCAATCCGGGCATCCAGATGATGCTGCGCGATGCCGGGATTGATCCCGAAACCTATCAGGGCACCGCGCAGGAAACGCGTGCCGCCGTACAACAGGCCAAGCGCCGCCGGTCAGACGAACTGGGCCTGCGCTATGACCGGTTCAGCGACAGCCAGCTTTCGGATTCGGTGATCTATTCGGTCTTTCCGAATGTCCAGATCGGCTGCCATCCCGAAGCGATATTCCTGCACCGCTTCATCCCGCACGCGACCGACCCTAACCAGTTCACCTATGACACCTGCATCCTCTATCGCCATGTCGACGCCCCCGGCTATGGAGCGCCAGCGTGGATGGGCATGGGGCCAGAGGTCGACCTTTCCGGCCGCACCCGGCCCGAGGTCATTCACACAAAGCTGGGTGAGCCGCCTTGCCTTGGCGAAGTGCTCGATCAGGACAGTGACTTGCTGCCCGTAGTGCAAAAAGGCGCCCATTCACGCGGCTTCAAGGGGCCATTGTGGAGCGAACAGGAAGGGCGGCTGCGCCACTTCCACGCTGAACTTGATCGCCGCATGGCGCGCTGAAGCAGCGGTTTCAGGGCAAAAAAGGGGGGGAGACACCAATGCGGTGCTGCCCCCTTTTCCTGTGCCAAAACCTCAGAACGGGCGGATTGTAACCCCGTTATCGATCACCAATTCAGCGCCTGTAATAAAGCGCGATTCATCCGATGCGAGGAACACCACCAACGCAGCCACATCATCAGGATGGCCCGGCGTGCCGTGGGGCAAGACGCCAGACGGGATTTCCTGCACTTGGCCGGGGCGACCTTCGGCCTGCTGCACCATCGGCGTTTCGATTGCGCCGGGATGCACCGAATTACAGCGGATTTTGTAACCCTTCACTTGCGCCATGACCGCCACCGATTTGGTCATTGATCGCACCGCGCCCTTGGCCGCGGAATAGGCGAAGTAGATCGGATAGCCGAGCAGCGCGCCCACCGACGACATGTTGATGATCGATCCGCCGCCGCTTTTGTTCATCAGCGGGATAGCGTGCTTCATGCCCAGGAACACGCCATCGGTCATGATCGAATTGACCCAGCGGAACTTCTCAAGCGAAGTATCTTCCACGTCGGCATTCAGCACCACGCCAGCGTTGTTGACCAACACATGCAAGCCGCCGAACTGCTTTTCGATCTCGGCCATCACACCGATCCACTGCTCTTCGCTCGACACATCAAGCGCCAGCGCGATAGCACCACCGCCGATGCTTTGTGCAACAGCTTGCGCACTGGCAAGGTTGACGTCGGTGACGACCACCTTGGCCCCTTCGCGGGCAAGCGCGGCGCTATCTGCCGCGCCAAGCCCCGATGCTCCGCCTGTCACCAAAGCGACTTTGCCTTCTACGCGGCCCATAACATTCTCCCGATTATTCTATTGTTTAAGCGGCACCATCTTCCGAAAAGTAATCCGGCATACCCGCAGGCCAGATGACGCCCCACTGCGCCTGCCCGCCATCGATGATCATCAGATCACCGTTGATAAAGCGCGCGGCGGGGGACGCCAGATAGGCGATAGCCTCGGCCACATCCCAAGCATTGCCGCGCATTTTCATCGGATTGGCTTTGTGGAACCGCGCCAGCGCTTCTTCGGGATACATCCGGAAGCCCTCGGTCTCGATCACGCCTGGCCCGATGCAGTTTACCCGGATGTTCAGCGGAGCCCATTCGGTAGCCACTGTTTTCGAAAGGTAAATGACGCCCGCGCGCGCAGCGCAAGTGTGCGCCGCCTGCGGCATGCCGCGTTCAACATTCGCTACGATGTTGATCACATGCCCGGGCTTGCCATCGGCCTGCCAGCGCTTGGCCGCTTCCTGCATCATCCACCACGTGCCGTTAAGGTTGGTGTCGATTACCGCCATCCAGCCCTTGCGGCTGAAATCGATGGCGTCCTGCGGGAACTGCCCGCCCGCGTTGTTCACTAGCGTATCAAGGCCGCCAAAGTGATCGTGCACATTGGCGATCAGCGCCTCGACCGCATCGGGATCGCGGATGTTGGTAGACTGGCACAAGATTTCGCTGCCGGTGCTTTCGCGGATCAGCGCGGCCGTCCCCTCCAGCTTTTCCATATCGCGGCCACAGATCGCCACATTCGCGCCAAGGCGTGCGGCAAGGTAAGCTGAAGCTTTGCCCATACCGCTGCCAGCGCCTGTGATCAGGATGGTATGCCCTGCCAAAAGATCATCGCGAAATATGCTGGTCTGCTGGACCAGCGTCTCATCGTCCAATCCTCGCCGTGGGCGGCCCGGGTCTCCCGGCTCTGGTCGAAAAATTCGCGGTTCATTCGTCGTCGGCGCGTTCAAAGGCTCTCCCCTCGCGGTTCGATCATAAGTCTGGTCCCGTCGAACCGGTTGGCGCACAGGCTAGCGCGATGCAATAAAAAAGACAAACAGGTTTGATTTTGATTTTGCATATACGCGCTCTATGGCGTGGACCGTTACGGGTGTGGTTTATGCGGCCGGGAGGGCGGAAATGCGGGTTCATCTGGTTGCCTCGGGCAAGTATCACGACATTGATTTCGCGCGACTCGAATTGCTCAAGCTGCTGGCCGAACATGCTGAAATCCGCACCTCTGTATCAACCGACTATGCCGATCTTGCCGCCATTGCCGCAGCAGACTTGCTCATCACATACACTTGCGATGTCCTGCCCGATGTTACGCAAAGCACAGCGCTAGAACAATTCCTGAAACGCGGTGGCCGCTGGCTGGCGCTCCACGGGACCAACGCCCTTCTGCGATTCGCCGATGATGGCGTGTGTGAAACGCCTGATGAAGCGCCAGAATTCATGGGTTTGCTCGGCACGCAGTTTGCAGGGCATCCGCCCATCGCACCGTTCAAGGTTGAGATCACCCGTAGCGATCATCCCATGACCCAAGGTTTGCGTGCTTTCCGGGTTGAGGATGAACTGTACCTTTCGCACCGCCGCGCCGATATAGATGTGCTGCTGCACACCTCCTTCACCGGCTCATGCCCCGAATTCCGCGATTCCGAATGGGACGAGGCTGAAGTCCCCGTGCTCTATGAACGCAAAGTCGGGGAAGGGGCGGTCCTTTATCTCACACTTGGCCATTGTCGCGGGCACTATGATCTGCGCCCGATCAGCGGCTTCTGGCCGCACCCGCAGCGCTGCGCGTGGAATTATCCGGTATTCTATGAATTGCTCAGGCGCGGCATTCGCTGGGGTATGCCAACCTAAGTGTTGGCAGGCGGAGCCAGCGCGCCGATCTGCCCTTCGAGATGGCGCAACATCGGCTCGACCTTGGCGGCATCCATCGCACCGGTTTGCAGGCTGATCGCCATGCCTTCCAGAATGGTTTGCGATAATGTCATCGCCAGATCGAAATTGGCCGGAACCGCAGCCCATTCGGGAAAGAGTTGTTCGGCCTGCGCATTGAACTTTTCGCGGAATTCATCCTGCAACGGCTTGAGGATCGTGGCCAGATCGGCATCGGTCCGCGCTGCTACGGCCAGTTCATGAAAGGCAATGAATGCAGGCTTCTGCAATTGCCGCCAATAGGTTTCGACAAGGTCGGTCACTTCATGATCGGGCTTGTCCGCCGCGCGGCGAAATGCGCGCAGGCGTTTGTCGTGCAATTCGGCAATCGCGGCCTTGATCAATGCCGTGCCATTTTCAAAATGATGCATCATCGCGCCGCGTGAAAGGCCCGCTTCTTCAGCCACTTTGGGCGTCGTCGTATTGGCGTAACCGTGTTTGACCAGACACCGAACCGTGGCATCAATCAGGCGCGCGCGTGTTTGCGCAGCTTTTGCGGCCTGAAGCTGGGGGCCTTTGTCTCCAATCGGGCGCGGTTGCCGTACGGGCCGGGTAACCGGTGTGCGTGAAAGTGCCATTGATATTCGCCTGAAATCTCACGTGCAGCCGAAATTGCACGTATCTTGTTAAAGCCCTTAGCGCGATGGCGCGCGATGGTGCAAGAACCGCAGTGCACAAAGGTTTAAGGCACCGTAAGATCTTTGCCGTTTGCAGGCGGCAGTGCAGGCTTAAGCGCGCTAAAGTATCCATAAAAAAGACAGATATGATTGTCTTTTTGCACTGGCGGTGTATCATTTCTCCATAGACAACAGCGCCAGTATTGCATGGCAAGCTGAAACGGCCCGGATGGGCAAGGGGATACAGGGTGCACCGGCAAGCAATCTACACCATGGGTGCAATGATCAGGGCGTCTGCAAAGGAATTTGACGATGCCGAAGCGCTCGTCTTCCCGGATCAGCGAATCAGCTATCGCGAACTCGACCGTTCCGCCCGCCGTTGGGCGCGGGCACTGATCGCGCTGGGCGTCCAGCCGGGCGAACATGTCGGGCTGCTCATGCCGACATGTGTTGATTTCATCGAAGCGTTCTATGGCATTGCCATGGCGGGCGCGGTCGCTGTGCCTATCAATGCGCGCTATCAGGCACATGAACTTGCCTATGTCACGCGCGATGCTGATCTGGTCACGCTGATCACAGCGGGTCGGCTAACCGATTCGCTCGATTATTGCGAACGGGTCATCGCTGCCCTGCCTTCGTTGACCGGGCAGATCGCAGCACAAGGCCTCGATCTGCCCGAAGCGCCCAAGCTCCGCCACATCATTTCGCTCGACGAGGTTTGCGATGCCGCGATGATGTCGGCTGCATCGGTGCTCATGCAGGGCGTTTCAGTGCCGCAAAGCGATGTCGATGTGCGGATCGATGCGGTTGATCCGCAGGATACCGCAATGATCCTTTACACCTCGGGCACCACATCCAGCCCCAAGGGCGCGCTGATTTCGCATCGCGGGCAAGTGGGCAATAGCCGCAATCTGGGCACGCGCTATGAATGCACCGCGGCAGACAAAGTCTGGTCGCCGCTGCCGATCTTTCACATCGCGGGCATCCTGCCGATGACCATGATCCTTGATCGTGGCGGCTGCTATATGACCGTGCCGCACTTCGAACCGGGGCTGGCGCTCGCCATGCTGGGGCGCGAAGGGGCGACAATCGCTTACCCCAGCTTCGTCACGATCATGCAGGATCTGATCAATCACCCCACGTTCGCGCAAACCGATCTGTCGCGCCTGCGCGTGATGAATTCCAACTTCGCGGTGCAACCGGCCTGGATCAAGGAAGCGGTCAAAGCCGCTATGCCGCACACCATCCAAGTAGGCACGTACGGCCTCACCGAAGCGGCAGGTACGGTTTCGACAAGCCGTTTAAGCGATACTTATGAGACGCGCACCGAACGCTGCGGCTATCCGCTTGATGAATGGGAAATGCGCATCCTCAATGCAGAAACCGGCGCGCCATGCGGGGCAGGTGAGCATGGCGAGATCGTGCTGCGCGGCCCCAACATGCTCAAAGGCTATCACAACGCGCCTGAAAAGACCGCCGAAGCACTGCGCGATGGCTGGTTCTACACCGGCGATGTCGGCTCGATCGATGCCGATGGTAATGTAATGTTCCATGGCCGCACCAAGGACATGCTCAAGGTCGGCGGTGAAAACGTCGCGGCAGCCGAAATCGAGGCAATGCTGCAATCGCATCCGGCGGTGAAACTGGCCCAAGTGGTTGGTCTGCCCGATGATCGCTACGTCGAAGTGCCCGCAGCTTTCGTCGAACTGGCCGATGGAGAAAACGCTACCGAGGCAGAACTGATCGCGCACTGCAAAGGCAAGCTTGCCAGCTTCAAGATCCCGCGCCACGTCCGCGCGATTCAGGAATGGCCGATGTCGACCTCGAAGATCCAGAAGTTCAAGCTGCGCGACATGCTGATCGCCGAGCTACAGCCCGACACCGCCTGACGGCGTCGGGCAAAGGACTGCTAAGAGATGACCGCCCCGCTGGCAGCCAGCGCGGCGATTTCTTCCGCGCTGAACCCGGCCTCTTGCAACACCGCCTGATTGTCTGCGCCCAGCACCGGGCCGGGATCACCGATTGCGCCAGGCGTGCGCGAAAATGTTGTCGGGATGCCGGGAAAGCGCAGGCGTCCGGCCTCTGTCTCGCGCTCTTCCCAAAAGCCGGTCTGTTCAAGGTGCGGATCACGCAGCAGTTCGCTTAACGATGCAATCGGCGTGGCGGGGATTTCGGCACGCCGGAACAGCGCCATCCATTCCTCGGTCGAACGCGTTTCCATCTCGCGCTCCACTTGCGCCAGCACCGTGCCGATATTCTCGGTCCGGCTACGCAGCGATGCAAACATAGGGTCTTTCGACCAATCAGGATCGCCCAACTCGCGGAAGAACGCCTGCCACTGCTTGTCGTTGTAAATCATCACGCCAACATAGCCATCTGCCGTGCGATAGGGCCTGCGCGATGGTGATGTGGCGCGCGGATATTCCGGTGGCCCCAGCGGTGGTTCAAACAGCGATCCGCACAGATGTTCCACCGTGGCAAACGATACCATCGTTTCAAACATCGGCACTTCAATCTCTTGGCCTTCCCCGCTGCGTTCCCGCGCAAACAATGCGGCGATCACCGCATAGGCACCGGTCAACCCGCTTACCTTGTCGGCAATCACATTGGCCGAATAAGTCGGCTCCCCGCCCGATAGCCGCGCTTGCAGATCGACAATACCTGATGCTGCCTGCACAATGTCATCATAGGCAGGATAATCGCGGTATGGCCCGTTGCGGCCATAGCCATAAAGATTGGCGTAGATGATCTTGGGATTGGCAGCATAAAGAGTCGCATAGTCCAGCCCCAGCCGCGCTATGGCCTGCGCCCGCATCGAATGGATGAACACATCGGCGTCTTTGGCCAGCCGCAGCACGGCGTCGCGCGCGGCAGGCTGCTTCAGATCCAGCGCAAGGCTGCGCTTGCCCCGATTGACGTTGAGGAACATCGCCCCGCGCGATGTATCGGGGCCGGGGGGAATCGTGCGGGTCGTATCGCCGCTTGGCCCTTCGATCTTGATCACATCCGCGCCAAGATCGGCAAAGATCTGGGTGGCATATGGCCCCATCAGCACCGATGTCAGATCAAGGATCCGCACACCGGCCAACGGTCCTAATCCCCGCCCGCTCATTGCTCGTTGCTCATTGTTGAATCATTTCCTTGTCCCGGACGCAGCGCCACAACGCTCATCTCCAGAAAATCCAGCAGCGGTTCGACCAATTGCTTGTCCATCGCGCCCGTCAGGCTGGCAATCTGTATTCCTTCCATCAGGATTTGCGATAGCGCCATGGCAAGGCTCAGCCGCTCGGACTCTTGCACCCAATCGGGATAGAGCTGTCCTGCCAGAGCTTGAAATCTCTGCGTAAATTCGGATTGTAGCGGCAGCAGGATTTCGGCGAGCGCGGCATCGGTGCGTGCCGCCATGGCCAGTTCCTGAAACGCGATGAAGCCCGGCTTTTGCAATTGCTGCCAATAATCGCGCACCATGGATCGCACATCGCCAAGGTTGGCCTGCGATGCCCGCCGGAATGCCTTCAGCCGCCGCTCGTGCAATTCCACAATCGTGGCGCGGATCAGCGCATCACCGCTGACGAAGTGATGCAGCATCGCCCCGCGCGAAAGCCCCGCTTCTGCGGCAACCATCGGCGTTACCGTATTGGCATAGCCGTGCTGGACGATGCACCGGATCGTCGCGTCGATCAGCCGCGCGCGGGTTGCCGCGCTTTTCAGCGATTGGCGCCCGGGTTCCGCTTTTGCTGCGCCAGTCCGTGTGACGGCCTGCTTTGCCTCTGTCGCCATGCCTGTTTGCCCGCCTTGAAGCGGCCTTCCCCGTTGCGCTTTTGCGCCGCCGTTGCCTTGCGCCGATCATGCAACAGCGGCTCTTATCCATGTATCATGCGGCACCATAAAAAAGCATGCAAGCATGTTTTTTTGTTGCACTCCGGAGCATTGCCAATAGAGTAACGGCCAAGGGAGATTGGATGATGCAGGCGGCTGCGCCCCGTTGGGGAATGCGGTGCGGCATCGGTGTCAGGGCACATGCCTCGGTGCTTTGCGGCTACGCCATGCCGCTCCACTCCCGCAGGTTGCGCGTTGCGTTGGGAAAGGATTGTTCATGGATCTCGGGCTGCAAGGAAAGAAGGCCATCGTCGTTGGCGGAGCGCGCGGGATCGGCTTTGCCGTGGCCGAAGTGCTCGCCCGCGAAGGCTGCGATATTGCGCTCAGCGCGCGCGGCGAAGATTCGGTCAAGGATGCGGTCGCATCGCTCTCGCGCTATGGCACCAAAGTTATCGGCAAAGCCGTCAACGTGCGCAAGGCCGATGAGTACAAAGAGTGGCTGGCGTGGGCGATTGAAACGCTTGAAGGTGTCGATGTGGTGATCCCGCTCACGTCTGCCGGCAGCGGCATTGGCAGCGAAAAGTACTGGTCCAATGCCTTTGAAACCGATGTCATGGGGCCTGTCCGTGCGGTCGAAGCTGCGATCCCGCACATGACCGAACAGGGCTCCGGCTCGATCGTGCTGGTCGCCACCACCTCCGCGCTCGAAGCGATGGGTGGCCCGCAGGCCTACAACGCGATGAAAACCTCGCTGATCACGTATGGCAAGCAACTGGCGCTTGCCCACGGCAAGGACGGCATTCGCGTCAATGTCGTATCGCCCGGTCCCGTCGAATTCGAAGGCGGCAACTGGGACATGATCAAAGGCACGATGGAAAAATTCTACGCTTCGCAATTGCGCCAGCAGCCGATGGGCCGTCTGGGCAAGCCTGAAGAAATCGCCCGCGCTATCGTGTTCCTCGCCAGCGAAGCCGCCAGCTGGTGCAGCGGTTCGCACCTCGTCGTCGATGGTGCGTTCACCAACCGGACGCACTTCTGATGTGGGACACAGCGCGCATGGACGTAAAGCGCGTCGTCGATGTAATCCGCGTCGATCAAGCGGCATGCACCACGCGCACGCCGGTGGAAAAGGCTCCCGACCCGGAGCTTGGCACCGATGTGATTCCGGCGGCCCGTTATTACTCCGAAGAGTTCATGAAGCTGGAGTGGGAGCGCATCTGGACCAAGGTCTGGCTGCTGGGCGGACGGGCTGACGATATCCCTGAACCCGGCGATTACATCTGCACCGATATCGGCAAGGAATCGGTGCTGATCGTGCGCCAGCACGATGGTACCTTGCGCGCATTCCCCAACGTCTGCCTCCATCGCGGCAACCGCTTGCGGCCCGAAGGCTTGGGCAACGCCACCGAATTCCGCTGCATGTACCATCACTGGACATACAGCCTAGAGGGCGTGATTGAGCGCTTGCCCGATCTGTGCACTTTCGCCCAGGGTGGCCCTCCGGGAATGACACTGCCCAGCCTGCCATGTACCGAATGGAATAGCTTTGTCTGGTTCTCGCTCAACCCAGAAATTGAGCCGTTTGACGATTACATCGCCCCGCTGAAAGACCATCTTGAGCCCTATCATCCCGAACGCATGGCGTGGAAACGCGATGTGACGGTGGAGTGGGACTGCAATTGGAAGGCCTCGGTCGATGCCTTTAACGAGACGTACCATGTGCAGGGCATTCACCCGCAATTGCTGTGGTATCTCGATGATGTGAACGTGCAGATTGACTGTTACGAACGTCACAACCGCTACCTGATCCCGTTCGCCACCGTTTCGCCGCGCGTGGCCATGCCCAGCCAAATCCCGCCCGCGATTGATGAAATCATGCGCCACGCGGGCATGGACCCGGCAGAATACGAAGGCCGGATCAGCGATATCCGCCGCGATGTGCAATTGTTCAAACGCAAGCACGGCGCATCCCAGGGCAAGGACTATTCGGCGCTCAACGACGATCAGTTGACCGACGATTATCACTACATGATCTTCCCCAACATCGCGCTCAACGTCCACGCTGATGATGTGCTGATGTTCCGCCAGCGCCCCCACGCCACTGATCCGAACAAGATGCTTTATGACGTCTGGGTGTTCGAACTGTTGCCCGAGGGTGAGGAATGGCCCGAGCGCGTGAAGCACCGCCGCTTCAAGCACGGTGATCGCAGCATCGGGCAAGTGCTTGATCAGGACGCCTTCAATTTGCCCACCGTGCAATTGGGCATGCAGTCCGACAACTTCCCCGGCCTGTGGATCGGCGAGCAGGAACTGCGCATCCGCCACTTCCACAAAGTGCTGGACGATTACATCTACGGTCCCGGCGGCAAATCCCCGGACGATATCTGAGAGGAACAGGCATGTTGCAACTGGGCCATGACCAGTTGCTCGGCGCTTACCGGCGCATGAGCACGATCCGCGCTTTTGAAGAGCGGCTGCACGACGAGATCAAGACTGGCGAAATCGGCGGCTTTACGCACCTTTATTCGGGGCAGGAAGCCGTCGCCGTCGGCATTTGCGATCAATTGACAGTCGAGGACAAGATCGTCTCGACCCACCGTGGCCATGGCCACTGCATCGCCAAGGGCTGCGATGTAAAGGGCATGATGCTGGAGATTTATGGCCGTGCAGGCGGCTTGTGCAAAGGCCGGGGCGGCTCGATGCACATTGCCGATCTCGATGTCGGCATGCTCGGTGCAAACGGCATCGTCGGCGGCGGCGCTCCTCAGGCAGTGGGTGCAGCATTGGCTGCCAAAATGGACGGCAATGGCCGCGTCGGCATTGCTTTTTCGGGCGATGGCGCGTGCAATCAGGGCACCACCTTCGAAGCGATGAACCTTGCCGTCGTCACCAAAGCGCCTGCAATCTTCGTGTTTGAAAACAATCACTATTCCGAACACACCGGCGTTGAATATGCCGTCGGCACGGCCAACGATATCGCCAGCCGCGCGGAAGCATTCGGCATGAAAGTCTGGCGCGCCAACGGCTGCGATTTCTTCGATGCCTATGCCCAGTTCCGCGATCTGCTCGAATATGTCCGCGCTGGAAACGGCCCTGCCGCCATCGAGCTCGATACCGAAAGGTTCTACGGCCACTTCGAAGGCGATCCGCAGCGTTATCGCGGCCCCGGCGAACTCGACCGCATCCGCGAGGAGCGCGATTGCCTCAAGGCGTTCCGCAAAGTCGTAACCGATGCGGCGCTGCTGACCGATGCAGAAATGGATGCGGTCGACAAGGAAGTCGGCATCCTGATCGATGAGGCCGTGGCGCAAGCGCGTGCCGGTGCCGATCCCGATCCGGCGACTGTCGCCGACGATGTCTACGTCGAATATTACTGAGGGTTGGCGACAATGGCTGTAATGAACATTCGCGAAGCAATCCTGAGCACGCTCCACGCCGAGATGGAGCGCGACGGTGATATCCTGCTTCTGGGCGAGGACGTGGTCGGCGGCAATGGCACCGCTGGCGGGCCGGAGGCCATCGGCGGCATCTGGGGCACCAGCACCGGTCTGTGGGAAAAGTTCGGCCCCAACCGCGTGATCGATACGCCGATTTCGGAAAGCGCGATCATCGGCGCTGCTGCCGGTGCGGCGCTGGCGGGCAAACGCCCGGTTGCCGAACTGATGTTCGCCGATTTCGTCGGGGTCAGTCTCGACCAGTTGTGGAACCAGATGGCCAAGTTCCGCTATATGTTTGGCGGCAAGACCAAGTGCCCCGCCGTGGTGCGCATGGTCTATGGCGCAGGGATGCAGACGGCGGCGCAGCACAGCCAGTCGGTCTATGCCCTGCTCACCGCCATGCCCGGCCTCAAAGTCGTGCTGCCCACCACGCCCGCCGATGCAAAGGGTCTTTTGACCGAAGCCCTGCGCGGCGATGACCCTGTCATGTTCTTTGAACACAAGGCGCTTTACGGCGTGAAGGGCGAAGTGCCCGATGGCGATTACCGCATCCCGTTCGGTCAAGCCCGGATGGTGCGCGAAGGCGGCGATGTCACCGTCGTCGCCTGTGGCCGCATGGTGAATTTTGCCGAAAAAGCCGCCGATAAATTGGTCGCGGATGGCATCGGCGTTGATTTGATCGATCTGCGCACCACCAGCCCGCTGGATGAAGACGCGATCCTCGATTCCGTCGAACAGACCGGGCGTCTGGTTGTGGTGGATGAAAGCCCGCCGCGTTGCAGCCTTGCTGCCGATATCGCCGCGCTGGTCGCCACGCGCGCCTTCACCAGCCTGAAAGCGCCGCCCGAAATGATCACTGGCCCGCACGCGCCGATCCCGTTCTCGCGCGTGCTCGAACGCGCATGGCTGCCATCGCCGCAGACCATCGAGGGTGCCGTCCGTCGCACCCTTGCGTTCCGTTGAGCGGGGGGCAGACCATGGCCAAGCTCAAAGCATTCACCATGCCCAAATGGGGTATCGAGATGGCCGAAGGCACCATTGCGGAGTGGATGGTGGCCGAAAACGCCCCCTTCGCACGCGGCACGGTGCTGACGCTGATCGAAACCGACAAGATCACAAACGAGGTCGAGGCTGAAGCCGAAGGCCGCTTTGTCCGCATCATCGCCAAGGCGGGCGAGACATATGCGGTCGGCGCGCTGCTCGCGGTCCTGTCCGATGGCGGCGAGGCCACTGCGGCTGAAATCGACGCGCTGATCGCAGGGTTCCGCCCTTCCGACACCAGCTTTGATCCCGAAGCTGATACACCAGTATCCGCTGTAAATGCGGATCCTGTTCCCGTTGCTGCAATCGCTGTGCCCGAAGGCATCGCGATCAGCCCGGTGGCCTTGGCCTCGGCGCAGGAACTCGGCATCGATCTGGCGCAAGTCAGTGGCTCGGGCCGCAATGGCCGGATTTCGCTGCAAGATGTGCATCAAGCCGCGCGCACGCCCCAGCCGCCTGTGCTGGTCGGCGCATTCCCGCTCCTGCCCGAAGGTCCGGTCATGGCAACGCCCGTCGCCCGCCGCCTTGCCGCGCTGCACGAGCTTGATCTTGGCAAAGTCACCGGCACCGGCCCGCGTGGCCGCGTGCGCAAATCCGATGTCATGGCCGCTATCGCCAATGCCGCGCCAGCACCGCAGCTTATCGCCGCGCCTGTCGCAAGTACCGCAAGCGGTGCGCCAGAGATCGTGCCAATGTCCTCGATGCGCCGCACCATCGCACGGCGTTTGACGCAATCGAAGCAGGAAATTCCGCATTTTTATGTGCGGCGCAGAGTGCGCGCAGATCGCCTTCTGGCACATCGCGCGGCGAGCATTGGCGAAAAGCCCAGCGTCAACGATTACCTCATCCGCGCCTGCGCTCTGGCCCTGCTCGAAGTGCCGGCGGTGAATATCCAGGTCCACGGGACTGACATTCACCAGTTCCATCAGGCCGATATCGCCGTGGCCGTGGCAACCGATCGCGGACTGGTCACGCCTATCGTGTTCGGCGCAGACAATCTGGGGCTGGGCACAATCGCTGCCACCATGAAGGAACTGGCGCAAAAGGCCCGCAGCGGCAAATTGCGCCCCGAAGAGTTTGCGGGCGGCAGCTTCTCGCTGTCCAACCTCGGCGGCTTTGGCGTTGAACAGTTCGACGCGATCATCAACCCGCCACAAGGCGCGATCCTTGCGGTTGGCACGGCACGGCCCGAACCGATTGACGATGATGGCGCGATCCGCATCGTGCCGGTGCTGCACTTGTCGCTCAGCTGCGATCACCGTGCCATTGATGGGGCCGATGCCGGCCGCTTCATGGCCGCGCTCGCCCGGTTGATCGAACAGCCCGCCCTGCTCACCGGCAATTGAAGGGAAGCTCCAACATGACGCGCCTGCTCCACATCAGCGGCAGCCCCCGCAAGGACCGCTCGCGGTCAGACATGGTGGCGCGGGCCTTTATCGAACAATTGGGTGTGACCAACGCCGAGACGTTGGACCTCGAAGCCATTGCCCTGCCAGACTTCAACGGCGCGGCCATCGAAGGGCGCTATGCCCTTATCGAAGGGCGCGAGGTCAGCCCCGAAATGCATGAGGTCTGGGCGCAGATCGACCAGACCATTGAACACTTCTTGTCGTTCGATACCTATGTGTTCAGCGTGCCGATGTGGAACTTCGGCGTGCCATGGCGGCTCAAGCAATACATCGATGTGCTCACCCAGCCCGGCCTCACTTTCACCGTCAGCGCCGAAGGCGTGAACGGTTCGGCAGCGGGCCGCCGTGCGATTCTGATCTGCTCGGGCGCGCTCGATATCCGGCCCGGCCAGCCCGGCCAAGAACTCGATTACCAGACCGCGTTCATGAAAGCGTGGCTGGGCTTTATCGGCATCACCGATGTTCACGAAGTGCAGGTGCGACCCACTTATGGCACGCCCGAACAAGTCGAAGCCGCCATGGCCCGGGCTTATGAAGAAGCCGCCGCACTTGCCGAACGATTAGCGCGCGCTGCCCGCGTATAGACCAGATTGATGCTCTCGAACGTCACGCACTCGGTGCCGTCGTCCAGAAGTACCGCATAGTGCGTCACAGCCGTCCCGCGATCCTTGCCGCTGCGCGATGGCTCAAGGCTTATGATCTCGCTCGTCACATGGATCGTGTCGCCCGCGCGCACGGCCCGTTTCAGGCGCAAATGCTCCCAGCCCACGCCGCAGACGAAGTCGATGTCGGCATTGATCGTGTGGTCCAATTGCCGCCACATCGCCAGCACATGGATGCCACTGGCCACCACTTGCCCAAAGACCGATGCCTTGGCCGCTTCGGGATCGGTGTGGAACCACTGCGGGTCATAGGCCTTTGCAAAAGCAACGATCTCGTCCTCGGTCACCGTGCGCGATGCAGACTGGCGCACTTGCCCAATCACCAGATCTTCAAACTGCAGCCACGGCGTGCCGAGGGGGGACATTTGCGGCACTTCCATCAGATCTTCCCTTCGCACTTCCGGTCCAGCAACCGCGCCAGCCCCTGCTGCACAACCGTTGCCACCAGCGTGCCATCCTGCCTGAACACTTTGCCCGTGCCCAGCACCCTTGCGCCCGATGACACCGGACTATCCAGTGCGTAGAGCAGCCATTCGTCCACGCGAAAGGTTCCGTGGAACCAGATCGCGTGATCAAGGCTGGATGTCTGCAAATGGTCATCCGTCCAGCACAGCCCTAAAGGCCGCAGTGCCGTCTGCATGATATGCGTATCGCTGGCATAGGCCAGCAACCGCTGATGCACTTGCGGCGATCCTTCGACCGCAGCATTGGCGCGAAACCAGAAGTGGCGCGGGGCAGGGCGCACGGCCGCCTCGCCGATGAAAAACGCCTCCACCGGCCGCCATTCAAACTGCTGGCGGCGGCACCAGAACGGACGGTGGCGCAGCGGCACATCGTCCAGCCGGCGCGCCATGATCGATGGCAGCGGCTCCAGCCCCTCCGGCCCTGCCACATCGGGCATGGCATCCTGATGCACGCCGCCTGCTTCGGGCATCTGGAACGATGCCATTGCATAGGCAACGGGCTGCCCCTCTTGCGTCACCGCCACGCGCCGCTGGGCAAAGCTGCGGCCATCGGTGTCGCGTTCCACCGCAAAGTGCAAGGCGCGGTTGGTCAACCCGGCGCGTTGGTAGAACAGGTGCATGGCATGAACATGCTTGTCGTCGGGCACGGTCATCTGCATCGCGGCCAAGGCCTGCGAAACGATCATCCCGCCGTACAGACGCAACAGCCCGCTGGGCAAGGGCCGCGATTGGAACCGGTCAGGTCCGGCAGAGTCAAATTGATACGCCGCTTGGCGTTCAAGATCGGGATCGTCCGGGAAAGGATTGGTCACGCGAGAGCCGCCGCCGCCCTTGCAGCACGGACCGATGCACCGATCTCGGCATTGGTCGGATTGCGGCGCAAGGTCAGCCCGCCGTTCACTTGCAGGACTTGCCCTGTCATGAAACAAGCATCATTGGCCAGCCATACCACCGCCTCTGCCACATCCTCGCTCGTGCCCACGCGGCCCAGCGGATATTCCTTGGCAAAGGCCTCCATCAATCCGGGCGTCGCACTCGCCCGCGCGGTCATTGGCGTCACGGTAAAGCCCGGCGCGACCGAGTTCGCCCTGATGCCCCGGCTGCCGAATTCATTGGCAATGCAGCGGATCACGTGATCGGCCCCTGCCTTCGTGCCCATATAGGCGGCATGGTCCTCCAGCATCACCGTGGCGGTGGCCGATGATATCTGGATCAATGATCCGCCATCGCGCATTGCGCGCAGCATGGCCTGATAAAACAGCATCGCGCCGGTCATTTGCAGCGCCACCATCTGCTCGATCTCGGCCTTGCTCGTCTCCAGAAACGGTTTAAGCAAGCCCCAGCCGGTGGCGTTTACCGCAATATCCAGCCCGCCAAACCGCGCCACTGCCGCCGCCGTCAGCCGCGCCAGATCCTCCTCGCTGGAAATGTCGCAACCGGCCACCGCCAGCCCGCCGATCTCTTCGGCCAATGCCTCCAGCGCCTCGGGCGCGCGGCCCGCCACAACCACTTGCGCGCCCTCGGCTGCCAGCCGCCGCGCAATGACCTGGCCCATGTTGTCGCGATTGGCAGCGCCAATCACCACGGCCACTTTTCCGTCCAGCGTTGCCACCGGCTTCAATCGTGATCGACAAACGGGGCAAGCACCGGCTCTACCCGCGCAGCCTGCGGCACCCGGTCAATCCCGATGCGGCGGTCAAGCTCCTCGTGCCAGTGGTAAATCCGCCGCTCCTGATAATTCAGCGACATGCCTTGGAAGCCCGGACCTTCGAGCGATTCCTGAATCTGCGGCGCAAATTGCAGGTCTTCATACAAGATCCGCTCCCAGTTCTTGATGCGGGTTTCCCACAGCGGGTTGGGGTTGGCCGCATCATGATCGGGCGCCACCCAGCTTGATACAACCCGCGTGCGGCGCGGCCCCAGCGGCCAGAACTGCAACAGCGGAATTCCCGTGGGCGCAGGCGGCATCACAAAGTTGGGATAGATGTGATAGCTGATGTTGTTGGTCGCGGTGAATTCCGAAACCGTGGGAATTTCGGGCATCCCCTTGGTGCCGGGGTCTACCCAGCCTTCGCGGCGGTTGGGTGTTACCATCCGGCTGTGCCCGTGGGGCCACAGCGTCACGATCATCGCGCGGTGATCCAGAAACCGGTCCACCGTGTTTTCGTGGATCGATTTCAGGTGGTACACCTCAAGGAATGCATCGAGCAGCACTTTGACATTGCAATCAACTTCATACTCGCGGCTATCGACCAGCTTCAGCGTCGCCAGTTGCAATTCCTCCAGTGCGCCTGCCATCGGACCGATATGCTCGATCAGCGGTTGGGCATCGGGATCACCATTGATGAAGATCAGCGATCCCAGCAGCTCGCACCGCACCGATGACAGCGAATGGCACGCCATATCGAAATCGGGAAAGTCGCGCTTGTCGCGCACCGCCGTCAGCTTGCCGTCCAGTGTATAGCTCCACCCATGATAGCCGCAGACAAACCCGCGCGCGCTGCCCGCATCCTCTTTCACCAATGGCGCACCGCGATGCTTGCAGGTGTTGTAAAACGCCCTGATCTCGCCCGACAATGTGCGCACCACAATCACCGGACTGCCGGTGTTGCGCGTCAGAAACCATGATCCCGGTTCGGCCACCTGATCGGTATGCCCGGCATAAAGCCAGGCCTTGCTCCACATCTCGCGCTGCTCAAGGCTCAGGAAATCGGCATCGACATAGCGCGCCGCCGGGATCGATGGCAGCGCCGGAAAGCCCTCGGGCGGGTCCTTGCGGTCGCGCTCCCACGCCATGCGATCCAGATCGGCTTTATGACCCTGGCTTATGGCCTGATCCAGCATGGTGCTCTCCTCAGAATTTGGTGCTTGTGCCGCTACAATAAAAACATACATGTATGCTTGTAAAGCACGGATTGGCGTTATGCATCAAAGCGCTCATCCAGCCCTATCTGGCGCAACATTCGGGATGATAAAGCACCATGGATATCCTGTCCGGTATCTTCCACCACGGCACCATTGTCGATAATCTTGAAGATGCCATGGCAGATATCACCTGCGCCACCGGCGTCACATGGTCGCCGATCCGCGCGTTTGATCCCTTGCGCGTGTGGACACCCGAGGGCGGGCGCGGCGAAGCATGGCTCCGCGTCGCCTATTCCCGCCCCGGCCCGATCCGCTTCGAACTGGTCGAAACGCCCAAGGGCACACCCTATGATGTCCTTCGCACAGGCGACAATTCGCATATCGGCGTCTGGGTCGATAACGTCGGCGATGCGCTTGATCTGTTGTGCGCGCAGGGCTGGCAAGTGCTCATCGCCGGAGCCTCACCCCGCCACCGCTATGGCTCCATGGCCTATATCCGCCGCGAAAACGGCCCTGTCATCGAACTCGTCGGCAAGGAAATCGCCCCCATGCTGGAAGAATGGTGGGGGTAGGACACGCGCCCGCGCTGCATGGGCAAAGGCCGTGCCTACGACAAGCCCGCCCAATGAACCTGTGGCCCGCACAAGTATGATATAATGGAAAAGAAAGTGGTCGGGGAGATAGGATTCGAACCTACGACCCTCTGGTCCCAAACCAGATGCGCTACCAGGCTGCGCTACTCCCCGACCGGGAGAGGTCCGCCATTTCCGGTGAACCTTGGGTGTCTGCTCACCCTCTTGTGGGGTGACGACGAGGGCGCGAATGGCACCGGTTTGCGGGTATGTCAAACCGCAACCGCATAACAATCACCAAATACGCCAATTTTTTTGTGGAAGGCGCCAAGCGCCTGCACGAAACCGGGCCACGCCCGTTCGTTCCGGTCCTGTCGAAAGGGGAGGGCGAAAACACTCTACAAAGCGGTTCAGGTTTCACGCAGAGGCGCAGGGAAGAAGTTGAGACGCTGAGATGCAAACCCCCTGGCCACAAGGCCTCCCCGAAATCCAACCATGTAGCCGCAGCCATGGCCAGAGCACGAAAATGGCTTCGCCATCAAATACCCGCCCTCCGCGCCCCCACTTCTTCTCCGCGTCTCTGCGGGGAACCCCATAGCTCCTGCGCGCCAGAGAGGTTGGGCGGATGTAGGACGGGTGTGGCTGCCAATGGCGCCATCGCCATAGAAAAAGGGCAGGCCGACATCCGTTGTTCACGGATGCAGGTCCTGCCCCAATTCTTGCACAAAAGCCCGGCTTGCTGTTGGCAAGACAGGCTGATGCTGCTTAGCCGTTCAGCTTGTCCTTGACGGCCTTGGCGGCAGCAAAGGTCAACTTGTTCGACGCAGCGATCTGGATGGTCGCACCGGTCGAAGGGTTGCGACCTTCGCGCGCAGGGGTGTTCTTGACCTTGAACTTGCCGAAGCCGTTCAGCGAAACTTCTTCGCCCTTTGCTGCGGCATCGGTGATCGCAGTGAACACGCTGTCGACGGCCTTGCGGGCGTCTGCCTTGGTGAGGCCGTGGCTTGCCGCGATGATGTCGGCGAGATCGCTGTTGTTCATGAGTGTCTTGTCCTCAATTTAAAAAGAGACGGCATCGCTAACGCATGGTTATCTGGCAAAGCTATGCCCCCTGTGCACTCTTTCCACTGAATTTCGCCAAATGGCAGTGTTTTTTCGTCGATTTTGGGAGCGTTAGGTCATGAATCGATGAAATATCAGGATTTACGGCCAATTGTATCTTTGTGTCGCAGTTCTGCCGGTGCGCCAACAAGGAGCGTGCGCAAGTGCAGCAATCTGCTAGACAAGCCGCAGAAAATCATTCCGCGATGGCGCACAGATTGGGTCTGGTAACGCTGACTGCAACACATTCTAGGTTGCAAAGTGCGCGCGTCATTGGGCCGGTGCCAGATACCAGTGAGACCATACTTGCCGAACACCCTGTCTTTGCCATCCCGCTTGCAGACCATGTCCGTCATCGTCGCTGGGTCCATCACGTTGCTGCTCTCGGCCTGCGGGTCGGCCGATAAACCCAAGGGCAAGCCCGACCCTGTGGTCGGCGTGATGATCGCGCGGGCAGGGCCGGTTGAACTCACCACCGAACTCGCGGGCCGAACCGAAGCCTTTGAAATCGCCGAAGTTCGCCCTCAGGTTGCGGGCCTCGTGGTCGAACGGCTGTTCACCGAAGGCTCTTATGTGCGCGCAGGCCAGCCGCTCTACCAGATCGATTCGCGCATCTATGCCGCCAGTCAGGCGCAGGCCTCGGCCTCGGTCGCGGCGGCGCAGGCTACGGTTGAGGCGAACCGCTTGCGTGCGGAACGCTTTGCCCTGCTGGCCGAACAAGGCGGCGTCAGCAAACAGGATGCCGCCGATGCGCGCGCCACCTACAACCAGTCACGCGCCGGTGTGCAACAGGCGCGTGCCGCTCTCGCAGCTGCACAAGTGAACTTGGGATTCACCCGCATCACCTCGCCCATTTCGGGGCGTGTCGGCATTTCGATGGTCACCAAAGGCGCGCTCGTCACCACGAATCAGGCCAATCCGCTCGCTAAAGTGCAGCGAATCGATCCGATGTACGTCAATATCCAGCAGTCGGGCGCGGATTTCATCGCGCTGCGCCGTGCGATTGAAAGCGGAAAACTCGTCTCCGGGGTCGCGCCGGTCCAGGTGATTCTCCCTGATGGCTCGGCCTATCCGGTCATGGGCAAGCTCAATCCGGCGGACATTGACGTCAATCCGCAAACCGGCACGATCACCATCCGCGCCGTCGTGCCCAATCCCAAGGGTGATCTGCTCCCCGGCCTGTTCGTGCGCGCCCGCGTCGGGCAAGGGACTGTCCCCGGCGCGATCCTCGTGCCGCAAGCAGCTGTCAGCCGCGATCCGCGTGGCCGCGCCAGCGTGCTGGTCGCAGGTGCCGATGGCATGCTTGAAAAGCGGGAAGTTACCGCAGATACGCCTGTCGGGCAGAACTGGCTCGTTTCGGCCGGTCTCAAGCCCGGCGAAAAAATCGTCGTCGAAGGCCTTAACTCTGCACGAGAAGGACAAAAGGCCAAAGTCGTGCCCGCAGGCAGCAAACCCAAAGATGATGTCAAATCCGGTGCCGGAAAGTAACTGCCGATGATATCCCGGTTCTTTGCGCATCGCCCGATTTTTGCATGGGTGCTGGCCATTTTCATCATGGCGGCGGGCCTGTTTGCCGTCTCTACCATGGGCGTCGAACAATACCCCGATATCGCGCCGCCCACCGTCTCGATCAATGCAACATACGGCGGCGCTGATGCCTCGACGGTTGAAAACAGCGTCACCCAGGTTCTTGAGCAACAGCTCAAAGGCCTTGATGGTCTGCTCTATTTCACCGCAAACTCGTCTAACGGCTCGGCCAGCATCACCGTCACGTTCGAAAAGGGCACCGATCCCGATACCGCGCAAGTGCAGGTGCAAAATGCCATCTCGCGCGCGATCAACCGGCTTCCCGCCGTGGTCCAGCAGCAGGGCGTCAACGTCAACAAGGCGCAGACCGACCAGCTCATGATCGTCTCGATCTATGACAAGACCGGACGCGCCACCAATTCCGACATTTCCGATTACCTGACCACCCATTTCCAGGACCCGATCTCGCGCATCGAAGGCGTCGGCGCTACGCAAGTGTTCGGCGGTTCCTTCGCGATGCGCGTCTGGCTCGATCCGCTTCGGCTGGCGGCGGTACAATTGATCCCGGCAGACATCACCGCCGCTCTGCAAGCGCAGAACACGCAAGTGGCGGCAGGGGAGATCGGGGCCAATCCGTCGCCCGATGGCCAGCGCCTCAATGCCACGGTCACCGCGCGCTCACGCCTTGAAACGCCCGAACAGTTTGAAAACATCGTCGTCAAAACCAACGTCGATGGCTCGGTCGTAAAGCTCAAAGACGTCGCCCGCATTGAAATGGGCGAGGAAAACTACGGCTCTCTCAGTCGCTTTAATGGCATGCCCGCCACCGGCCTCTCGGTCAATCTGGCCTCGGGCGCCAATGCGATGCTCACCGCGCAATTGGTCAAGGAAACCGTCGAAGACCTCTCTAAGGACCTTCCGCCCGGATATACCATCGCCTTCCCGCGTGACAGCAGCACCTTCGTCAAGATCTCGATTGAGGAGGTCGTCTGGTCATTGGGCGAGGCGATCATCCTCGTTGTGATCGTGATGTTCGTGTTCCTGCAAAGCTGGCGTGCCACGCTAATCCCCGCCATCGCCGTGCCCGTGGTGCTGCTCGGCACCTTCGGCATTCTCTCGCTGGCAGGCTATACAATCAACACGCTCACAATGTTTGGGCTGGTTCTCGCCATCGGCCTGCTCGTCGATGATGCCATCGTCGTTGTCGAAAACGTCGAACGCGTGATGCATGAAGAAAAGCTCGGGCCGCTGGAGGCTACGGTCAAATCGATGGAGGAAATCACCTCGGCGCTGATTGGCATCACCCTCGTGCTGACGGCGGTGTTCGTGCCCATGGCCTTCTTCGGCGGTTCAACCGGCGCGATCTACCGCCAGTTTTCGGTCACCATCGTCTCGGCCATGGTGCTCTCGGTGCTGGTTGCCCTCATCTTCACCCCTGCGCTTTGCGCCACGCTGCTCAAGCCCGATGGCGATCATGAAAAGCCCAAGGGCCGCTTCTTTTCGAAGTTCAACAGCGGCTATGCCAGCCTCGAAGGTCGCTACCGCACTCGTCTTGCGCGGATTGTCGGAAGGCCAGCGCCCTGGTTGGGCGTTTTTGCGGCCATCTGCATCGCGATGGTTCTGCTTTATGTCCGCTTGCCCACCAGCTTCCTGCCATCGGAAGATCAGGGCAGCCTCTCGCTCAGCTACCAGCTCCCGGTTGGCTCCACCTCTGAACAGACCCGGGCCGTCGCGACCGAGATTTCGCGCTATATCCGCGAGGCTGAAAAGGAAAACGTCAAGGCCGTGTTCGTGATCATGGGGCGCGGTCAATCCGGCTCGGCCCAGAACGCGGGGCAGGGGTTCATGCTGCTCACCGATTGGGATGAACGCAAAGGCAAGGACCGCTCTGCCGCCGCCGTTGCCGAACGCCTCAACGCGCACTTCCGCAAATCGCGCGATGCGCAAATCTTCGTGCTTGATCCGCCACCGATCCGGGGCCTCGGCAATTCGGGCGGTTTTGAAATGTGGTTGCAGGATGCCGCCGGTGCCGGGCGCGAAGCGCTCAACGCCGCGCGCCGCCAGCTCGCCAAGCTTGCGGGCGAGGATGAACGTCTGGCGCAAGTCCGCCTCAACGGGCTTGAAGATACCCCTCAGCTCAAAATCGATATCGATGATCAGGCGCTCACCGCCTTCCAGATAACGCCAGCCAGCGTCAATTCCACCCTGTCCATCGCGTGGGGCGGCCTTTACGTGAACGATTTTGTCGATCGTGGCCGCGTCAAACGCGTGTTCGTGCAGGGCGATGCCTCCTATCGCAATGAACCGTCAGACCTCGGCCAATGGTTCGTGCGCAGCAGCGATGGCCAGATGGCGCCGTTCTCGGCCTTTGCCTCCTCGCGCTGGACACAGGGCGCGGTGCGGCTGGATCGCATCAATGGCGTGGCCGCGCAGCAATTGCAGGGCGCAGGCTCTCCGGGCATCAGCTCGGGCGAGGCGATGCAGATTATGGAAGACAATGCCGCCAACCTTCCCGGCAATTTCGCTGTCGCATGGAGCGGCCTGTCGTTTCAGGAACGCGCGGCGTCCAGCCAGTCCACCTTGCTCTATGCCGCGTCGATCTTCTTCATCTTCCTGTGCCTTGCCGCGCTTTATGAAAGCTGGTCCGTGCCGGTGGCGGTGCTGATGGTGATCCCGCTGGGCATCATCGGCGCAGTTCTGGCGGTTACTATTCGCGGGTTCAGCAATGACATCTATTTTCAGGTGGCGTTACTCACCACCATCGGCCTGTCCGCCAAGAACGCCATTCTGATCGTGGAATTTGCTGAAGCGGCGATGCAGCGCGGGGTTGAACCGGTTGCCGCCGCGCTGGAAGGCGCGCGCCTGCGTCTGCGCCCGATCATCATGACCAGTGTGGCGTTCATCGCCGGGGTTCTGCCTTTGGCCACGGCCAGCGGGGCAGGGGCCAATGGCCGCCAAGCCATCGGCACCGGCGTGATGGGCGGCATGCTCTCGGCCACGCTGCTGGCCATCTTCCTCGTCCCGCTGTTTTTCGTGCTGGTGAAGGGCCTGTTCAAACGCAAAGACGGCACGCCAACTTCCGATCAAGCGCAGGAGCAACCAGCATGAAGCTGCGCGCCCTCTTCGCTACGCTCCCCGCGCTGGCGCTGGCCGCCTGCAACCTTGCGCCCAAATATACCCGCGCCGAAGCACCCGTGCCTTCGGCGCTGCCACAAGGTCCGGCCTATCCTGCGGCCTCGGGCGATCAAACCACCGCCGATGCGCTCGGCTGGCGGGTCTTCTTCACCGATCCGCGTCTTCAGCAGGTCATCGCCAAATCGCTTGCCGATAACCGCGATCTGCGCGTTGCACTGGCCAATGTCGAACGGGCAAGGGCCATTTACCGGGTCAACCGCGCAGCGCTGTTCCCCATCGTCAACGGCGGCGGCACGCTTTCAGCCGTGCAGGGCACCCAAGGCCGCGTTACTGATAACTTCCTCGTTCAGGCGGGGGCCAGCGCCTATGAAATCGATATGTGGGGCCGCTTGCGCAATCTGGGCGCAGCATCCTTCCAGCGCTATCTCGCCACAGACGAAGGCCGTAAATCCACGCAGATCGCGCTGATCGCCGAAACCGCCAGCGCCTGGCTTACCCATGCCGCCACGGCAGACGCTTTGCGCATCGCCCAAGAAACGCTCGTCACCCGGCAGGAAACGCTGGCCATCACCGTCCGCCGCGAAGCCAACGGCATTGGCACGAAACTCGAAGTCGCCAATGCCACCGCCCAGCTCAACACTGCCCAAACTGCCGTGGCCGATTTCACCACTGATCTGGCCCAGGCGCGCAATGCCTTGGAATTGCTCACCGGCGGCCCGCTTCGCGATGATCTCTTGCCCACAACGCTGGGCACAGGCGATCAAACTCTGGCCGTGCTGCCGGTTGGTCTTTCCTCTGATGTCCTGCTGCGCCGCCCGGATGTGATGTCCGCCGAACACGCCTTGCGCGCCACATATGCCGATATCGGCGTTGCCCGCGCGGCCTTCTTCCCCACGCTCTCGCTCACCGGCTTGTTCGGTTTTGCCAGCGCTGGCTTGCTCAAGATTCTTGAAAGCGGCGATTTCCAGAAGACCGCCAACGTCGCCTTGCGCCAGCGCATTTTCGATGGCGGTGCCACGGCCAATAACCTCAAAGCTGCCAAAGCCTCGCGCGAAGCCGCGCTCGCCACGTATGAAGGCGCAATCCAGAACGCCTTTCGCGAAGTCGCCGATGCCCTCGCGCGGCGCGGCACCATCGATGATCGGATCACTGCGCAAGTCTCGCTCGAAGCCAACGCTGCCACGGCCTACCGGCTGTCCACAGCGCGCTATAACGCGGGCATCGCCAATTACCTCGAACCGCTCGACGCCCAGCGCACGTACTATAACGCGCGCCAATCGCTCGTCTCGGCCCGCCTGATCAAAGCCGCCAACATGGTAGAGCTATACCGTGCCCTCGGCGGTGGTCTACAAGACCAAACCCTGATCCCGCAAAAATAGGGACAGTCCCCATTTAATCCCCCGGCCTACCCAACCCGCTCACTCACCGCCAGCAGCGCCAGTTCGGTCCGGTTCTCGATGTTCAGCTTCTGATATACGGCATGAAGGTACACTTTCACCGTGCCTTCGCCGATGCCCATTTCCACGCCGATCTCACGGTTGCGCATTCCGCGTGCCACCAATGCTGCGATCTTGCGTTCGCGGACGCTCAGCTTACCCAGTGGGCCTTGGGAATCAGGCCTAAGCGTCAAGTCCAGCGCACGTTGCAAAAAGTTCGGTGCAATCGCTTTTTCGCCAGAATGCACTCGATCCAGTACGTTCACCAATTCGTCTTCGGCACCATCCTTTGAAATGATCCCGTCCACGCCAGCCCGCATGACCGACATTAGTTGGTCATTGTTGATCTCGGCGGTTAGCAGCACCACAGCCCGGTTGTCGCCGCGTTCGCGCAGTGATTCCAGCGCCTGGACGCCATTCATGCCTGGCATGTTGATATCCAGCAGCACGATCTGGGGATTATGTGTCTTGATTGCGGCCAGCGTTTCCTCGCCGCTGGCGGTGGCCGCCACAACGGAAAACCGTGTGCCGCGCAGCACGGCTTCCACGCCTGCCCGGATAAAGCCATGGTCGTCAGCGACGAGAACGGGGATCATGCAAATTCTCCGGAATGGATAGCAATATCAAGACGCGCACCGCTGGTGGTGCTGGCAACATGGAATTGTCCGCCCAGCGCTGCCACGCGTTCGCTGATGGAACGCGGGAGGATCGGGTTGGGGTGGTCGGGAAAGCCGATGCCATCGTCGGCAATGGTCAGTTGCAGCACGCCGTCCTCGTCGGATAAAGTGACGCAAACTTTGTGGCACTTGCCATGGCGAACGGCATTGGCAATTGCCTCGCGCACCAGTTGCCTGATTTCGTGCGAAAGTTGCACCGAGACCCATTGCGGATGATCGGGCAGGACCAGTTCGGTTTCAATGTGCCAATGGGCTCCTGCCTCGGTAAGCAGATCGCGCATTTCATCGGCAATCTCGGTGCGGCGATCGCCTTCTTCGCCCCGCCGCAAGCGCTCGATCAACTGGCGAAGTTGGATTTGTTCGCGGCGCAAGGCATTCTTGATGGAATCGATTTCGCCCTCGGGATCATGGCCCTCGCGGATCCAGCGGCGCAGGGCTTCCAGCCGGAACAGGGTTCCTGCCAGAAACTGTGCCACACTATCGTGCAGGTCGCGTGCCACGGCATGGCGCACACCGCTTTCCGCCGCGCTCCGGGCAAGGCTTGCCATCTCGTCTCTGTCAAGCGCATGGCCGATCTGGTCCCCTAGCGCGCGCAGCATGGCAAGATCATCCACGCTGAGTGTTTCGCAATCCCATGCGATGATATGGCCGCCGCCGGTTGCGCTTTGCAGCGGAACCAGCACGCCTTCATTGATCCCGTAACTGTGCGCAAGTTGGGACTGGACGGGCGCGTTCCACGCCACAACGCCCGGATCTTCAAATCCAATCATCCGGGATTTCGCAATATTGAACAAGGCTGTCGGCATATGAGAGGTCAACTGATCGCCAAAATCGCCCGGACCTGCGCGGTGGACTGTGATGCCCGCAGGTGTGCGATGCCGGAATTCTACCCAAGGCTCTTCATTTGCGGAAAACGCCAGAACCACTTGCCGCGCGCCCAAGGCAGATGCGATCAGCGCCAGCGCGCTATCCAACAATTGCTCGCGTCGCCCGCCCAGCAGTCCCGGCGGCTCGGAAAATGGCATCACCCGGCCGCCACCACGCGAAAGACTAAGCCAGATCAGAATGCTCGACAGTACGATCATATAGGCAGTGCGGCGGGCAAAACGGAACAGGTCGATGTCGAGGCCCAACTGGACCATGGTCAGGCCAATGGCGAGATTGGCCGTTAACACTATTATCGCCGTAACGGCGGTTGCACGCCAGCTCCAACGGGTCATCGCTGCTACCAGCAAAAAGGCCGCGAACGCCAGAAAAGGGCTTTGAAATTCTGTAAAGCGGTTTTCGGTAACATAAATTGCTGCAAGAAATATAATTATATCAATGCTTTGTGCGATAGTGGCCAGGCGAAAGTCGAACCACCAACTGCGCCACGCCACGATCATCAGGAAGGCAGTCCACAACAGATACAGGCTGACATACAGCAAATTTCCCAAGTCACCGTGCAAAGGGACAGCAGGATCAACCCAGATCACGAGCAAAAAGAGCAGTGCAAGCACTGCGCGCGCCGTTGAAATAACCCTGCCGGTCCGCCTTATTAACGCACTTTTATACAAACTCCGCTCCGTGATTCGACTCGCATATTTTGCATGGGTAACCGAAGGAAGCACAGGCAAACCGTTGTATGTGAGTATTATCACCATTTTGGCTCTGATATCGGCAATTTTATTGTAAAGTATAAATTTACCCAAAGTTTGTTTGGATAACCGGGGCAAATGCTGTAAAAATGCGTGACGGGTCGTTAACCTTTGTCATGGGAAATGGCCCGCCGGGGTGCGCATGAAATGATGGTAGATAAAGAGCTGACTGAGAATCCGTTGGTCGCTTTGACCGCCAAGCAGCGTGAAGTTCTGGACCTGCTGATCCAGCACAAAACGTCCAAAGAAATCTCTCGATTGCTCGGTATTTCCCCGCATACCGTGGACCAGCGCATCATGTTGGCGCGCGGCAAGCTGGGCGTGGCCTCGCGCGGCGAAGTCGCTCACGCCTATCGCAGCCTCCTCGAAACATACGAACAACCCGTATATCAACTTTCCCATATAGGTTTTCCGCCGCTTCCCGCCGAAAACTCAAGGCAGGAAGACGAGGTAGTCGACCTGCCCGGGACCCGGGCCACGCCTCCAACGATTGAAGCGTCTCCAACGCTGCAAACGTCTGGGATCGAAGGTTTGGCACAGGTTCTGGCGATGCCGGGGGAAACCCCAGGCATGGCAGGGCAGGCCGTATATCACCGCGTTCTTCCGGAGATGTTCGACGGGCCAAACGGCACCTTGATGCGGC
Source organism: Novosphingobium sp. AAP83 (assembly GCF_001295795.1). Lineage (GTDB taxonomy): Bacteria > Pseudomonadota > Alphaproteobacteria > Sphingomonadales > Sphingomonadaceae > Novosphingobium. The sequence goes on along the minus strand of NZ_LJHY01000016.1, from coordinate 422,315 downwards.
TGGGTTATATCGCTGCCATCACGGTGTTCCTGATCATCATCGTGCTGGGAGGGTTGAGCATGTTTGCCCAATTGTCCTCCTTGCTTGACCGGTGATTGCCGCAAGGCCAAGCAGATCGTCTCCATCCGTCAACTATGGCAACAGCGCGGGGGCGCTGATGCCTTTGAACAAGGACCTGCGCCACACGGTGCAGGCGGGAGCAACGATGAAAAATACTGCCACAAGCAACAGCAACCAAGTCGCCATCCATGGCATGCGCATCACTCGCGATCTTCACGAAGCCGAAGCTGCCATTGACGAAGCGCTGATCCGTCAGGCCAATCTGCTCGCCACCATGGTCCGCGCCCGCCGCGAAACCTCGGTTGGTGCCTTTACCGGACAAGAAGCGTTGCTGCGTCTCGTCGCCAGCCAGAAGTCGATGCTCGATGCCAGCAACGAAATCGCCCGCGTCCATGGCAGGCTGCTCGATGTGGGCCGTGAATCCGGCAGTTTGCTGGTTGATGATTGCCCAGCCCGCGGTGCTCTGCCTGCAGAAAGCACGGTCGCCTTGGTCAACGCTTCCTGAAGTAGGGCGGCCGTGGTGACTGGCATCGGCCTATGATGCTGATTTGGACACTCCGCTTCGCGGTTGCGGCCATCGTCATATTCGCCCTCCGCAAGGGAGGCGAGCCCGAGCGACTTGTCGCGGGCGTGTTGCTGGCCACCGCAGTCCTTGATGTGTTCAACCACGCGATGTTCGGGGAACCGGTGTTCTTTCTGGTTAACCCCGGCCATCTGGTGATCGATGTCTGGTCAATGATTGTCCTGATGTGGATTGCCTTGCGCGCCAATCGAGGCTGGCCAATGTGGGTCAGTGCTGCCCAGATTATCGTCGTCCTCGGGCACTCGTCGAAGATCATCGAACTCTCGCTGGTTCGCTATGGCTACTTCGCGATGACCCAGATGCCGCTAACCGTTCAGGCTGTTGCTCTGTTTCTTGGCACTTTTGCGCATCTGCGCCGCCAGGAACGGATCGGCAATTACAACGCTTGGCGCCTTGATCGAAGCTGGGCCTGATCGCCCGCACGAACGGACCGGAACCTTGGGGAAGGGACCGGTCTGCGTCAAAATTGTTTGAACAGTTACCATGACAGCCTGTTCATGGGGGAGCATTACTATGACTGTCCGCTCTATGCGTGCCACCACTACAGTGCAAGCCACACCGAAGGCGCAAGCCACAAGCAAACGGGGCCTCGTTGAACCGGTCACGCCGGTCATGGCCATCGACCCTGCCACTGCGGCCCGCCACCTCACCATCGCGCGCGAGGTCTATGCCGAACGCCGCCGCCGTCACCGCTTCCTGCCCGCCGATCTGTTTGGCGAGCCTACGTGGGATATCCTGATCGATCTCTATATCGCCCATCGCGAAGACCGCCGCGTCCCTACCACCAGCTCGTGCCTGGGCGCGCATGTGCCGCCCACCACGGCGCTGCGCTGGCTCCGCATTCTCGAATCGCGCGCTCTGGTCGAACGCGAAGACGATGGCCGCGATGGGCGCCGCACTTTCGTCCGCCTCACCCTGCAGGGATTGGCGGCAATGGACGCCACTTTCGCCAGCATTTACGCCAATTTCTCGCGCGCTATCCACATCGCTGATACGCCGCCAGAAAGCGAATAACAGTTCCCCGGAAGGCCGGACGGTAAATGCACCCCCTCCGTCCGGCCGACCGGGTGCCTTCCGGCAAAAGCTGTGCCGCGCTCAGCACCGCCGCGCTCAACAGGGCCTTGTCTCGGGATCATCCGCCGCCGCTTCAGCCGCCGCCCGCCGTGCCAAAACCTGCGCGCGCAGCTCCAGCAATTTGCGATGGATCGAAGCGCGTACTTCCTTGATGTCCTCATTGCGCTCGCCCGCCCACGCGCGGCGCAGTCGGTCATAGACCGGATGGCCGGGTTTCAGATCCTTGACAGCTACTGCACCGTCGCGCCCTCCGCCATAGCGCGCCGAGCGCCGCGTCTTCAGCAGGAACGTCAAAAGCGCCGTATCATAGCGTTTCCACGTGGCGACCACCTGTCCGTCCGAAACGACAGGCCGATCCTCGCCTGCAATCGCCCGTTCCAGCGCGCAATCCTCTAACCGGCTGAAGCCCCGGTCCAGCGCGGCATCCCAGGCCGCCGAAAAGCCCTCAGCCCCCGCACGGTTGCGCAACTTGTACAGCGATTCCAGGCTAACTCCGATGCTTCGCGCCGCCTGCGTCACAATCCCCGTCGCCGCCAACGCCGCCACAAACGCGCGCTGTTTGTCAGGCGTGATCGAATTGCGCCGTGGGACGGCATGCAAATAGGCATCAAACCGCAACAGCGGATCATCCTCCACCACCACCTCCGAAAACGCCACCACCGACGTCCGCCGCCCCGGCCTCACCGAAGCACACACAGTCTCGCTCTGTTTCTCGCTCATGAGTAGCAAATAACCTATATGGTTAGTTGTAGGAAAGCGAAATCATCACCTGCCTTTTCCCATCATGCGCACCGTGCTGCTCCAAAAGCCTGCTGCCGTTTGCGCCAGATCGTCAGAACGCGTGTCTGAAGTTCAATCCACATATGATACCCTGCACCGAGATTGAGAGGATCTCGAAGCGAAGTGCCGAAACCAGCCTGTCTTGCCTGACTTCCCTGCGCATCGCAGCATAATGCAGCAGCCCGGCTGCCAGCTTGAAGCCGACAATGCGGGCGACAGAGGGCCTGCTGCCCAGCAGGGGGTTGAGCTCGCGGCAGTTCGGCTTGTCCACACAACTGATGGTCTGTGCGGCATCAAGCACTCCCAGCAATTGATACGCGATTTCAAGTCGCTCAATGGTCCTCACTTTCCGGCGTCTGATCCGCTGCGCGTCCAGTTCGGGGTCAAGCACCTCGTTAGCGGACTGCGGCAGGCCAGGGGTTGGTTGTTTGACCGTATCGGATGGCCCGAACGCACCTGCCGGAGCGTCCGAAGATGCCAATGCACTCTCGCCCATGACAGGTTTCAAGATGAAAGCAGGATTCTCTGCCGAAATACCGGAAATGCCGGAGAGGAATTCCGTTGCGTCTGCGCGCTCAACAGACGCGAAAAATGCACAAAGTGTGGCAACTGCTAAGCTTACGTGATGATAAAATCTTCGCGCATCAAATCGGGAAAATCCCATAACTATTCCTATTACAAACCATGCTGTAAAGGAAAGTTACTTATTATTCAGTGACTTAACACGAAAAGAAGGTTGGGGATCCGATTGAATTTTCCTCCAAACCAACAGGGCATCGATCCTCGCTGTCCGATCCTTGTTATAAGCCCTTGTTTCATAAGGATCTGCACAAGCCAAGCGCGTAAGTTCACCTAACCGAAGCTTCAATCCATTTCGGAGCAGAGCGTGCCAGAACGCCCAAAACTGCGCCAGCAACCCCTCCGGGAACGCGCCCGTCCCCCATCATTCCCGACCCCGATCTTCACCATTCCAGCCCCTACCTTCGTCATTCCCGCGAAGGCGGGAATCCACCCGCCACACCAGCCCAAATCCCAAACGTCGCGCAAAAGAGGCAAGCAGAGGATCAAACCCAAAACCCGTCGGGCCTCGGCAAGTCCAACCGCGCATTCCTTATAAGCAACGTTTCTCCCCCCTTCCGTTTGCGGGAGGGGCCGGAGGTGAGCCTACAACTACGACAAAAGCCGCCGCCGGACGCCGGATGCGGATACAGGAGGGCGAAGGGCAGTTAATTGCGATTTCGGCAAAGTGGTAGTTTGGTTAGGGGGTTTTGCACCTGTTACCGAAATTTCCCCACCGTAACTCCGGCGAAATCAAGACGGTGTTTTTGGCATTGCAGGATAGCGTGCGCTTGGACGCCGTGCTGCCGACCAGCCGTTAGCCCCCGGTCTCGATTGCAACACGGCTTCGTGCGTGTAGAATAGGCTCCGGAGTTGCTTTCGGCACGCCTGCGCGCTGCAGGCCAGTTGCAATCGTTGCGGGGTTGACTGTCATGATTGTTATCGAAGACAAGGTATTTGGCGTGTTCGAAAGGGAACGGCGCGATGAATTTACTACGCGCTTGCATTCGGCGCTGGCACCACTCTCGCACCGCCTCGACCGCGGCATAACCCTCTCGCTACTCGACCGCATCATTGAGATGGCGGAACATGCCGGCTACGAGACCGAGACCGATGTCGCAGCATTTGGCGCGCTATGGTTAATCGTTGACGTGATTTGCGGGTCAGATGGCGCGCTCAATGCCATGCTCGATCGAATGGAGGACGCTGAGGTCGATTTCACCATATTCGATCTATATGACAGCGTTGCCGCCACGCTATGAGCACCGCCGATCCCCGGGCAATCAAAATCGCGCAGCACAGCCTGCAGCGGCTCGGCCATGCAACGGGCACCGCCGATGGCAGGATAGGCCCACAAACCACGGAGGCGCTCCGACAATTCCAGCAGGCCAACGGTCTTGTGCCTGATGGCAAGCTTGGCCCGAAAACGCTGGCGTTGCTGGCCGCGAAGGACTCGATCCCGGCCAATGCCTTGGGGCAAGGGCTGAAGGGCCTGATGGCGCAGGCAAAGGACGCCATCTTGGCGGTGATGAACTCTTCGGCTACTGCTCGCAAGCCAGTGCAGAAATGCCCGCTGGCGAAGGGCAAGGCCGCTGCGCCAAGCAAAAAGCGGAAGCGGATCACTTACTGCGTTCCTGCGAATGGCAGAACGAAGGGCAATTTCGTCGGCGAGAAGGCAAAGAAGGTCAACGAGGACTACGGCACGAGCGTCGATTTTGACAAGCTGTCGCAGTGGGAAGGCGGTCAGCATATCGATGCCTATGTGGCATGGTGGCCCGGTGCGAAGGACAACATTTCCGGCGTCACGCTGGGGACGGGAGTGGACGTCGGCCAGACTAACGATCCCGACAAGTATGCCAAGGAAATGGCGAAGGGCGGCGTGCCGCAGGAGACGGTTGACAAGCTCAAACCATACATGGGCCTCAAGCAGCAGGCGGCGTGCGACTACCTTTCGGCTCACCCGCTTACTCTGTCGAAGGACGAAGCCGACGCCATTGACAACTGGGCCAAGCGCAAGCACCTCAGTATGGCGAAATCGAGCTATGACACAGCGATGGGCCCGAACCCGGATCCGGCTTTCAAGGACCTGACGCCCGCGCAGCAGACCTTGCTGCTCTCCCGTACCTACCAGCAGGGACCGGGCATGCCGACGAAGAAGATTTCGAAAGGCTTCTACGACGCCGCGCTCGACGGCGACTGGGACAAGGCCGCCGATCAGCTCGATGCGATGGCAGACAAGGCCGGGTTCGCCAAGGGCCGGACCGACAAGGAAGCCGCATACCTGCGCGAGAGTATGAACGAGGGGCAGCGATGAGCGGCAAGAAACTTGTATGGACGGTCGGTCGGTTTGTAAGCTCACTTCCACTCACGCCCGAAGACCAGACGCGCATTAACGACGACTACGGCCTGCCCTATCAAGGGCAGATAATCAGCATCAATCACGGTCAGTTGTTTGTCCGCGATCCGTTTACAGGCAAGTCGGAGAAGCTGGTGATCGGCAGCATCCAGAGCCGCGACTTCCCACGGGTGATCCGCTTGGCTATCGCATCGCTCGGCATCCGCAATGCCACTGGTTTTGCCAATGTATCGGCACCCGACAACAAGGCGCTATTCGCGGTGATCGAGGCAGGGGATCAGCTAATCGCCTTGGTGCCGTACTGCAAGGTCGACGCGAAGGGCGTGCCAGGTTCGGAGTGCGCTTACGTCGGCCAGCCTTGGTCCCACTAGACAAGCCGCCCCAGAGGCGTTGCGCTAAACGGGCGTCATGCTTTCTCAATAAGGCTCATGGGAAGTGCCTCAGTTTGAATTTTGATCGTGCGAAAGGGCTACCGGCTCATGAGAAAAAGCGCCAAGATTTTGGCAGGTTCTGACAGGCAGTGTCGCGCTTCTGAACCGCGGCTCTTCAGCGGATTTTGACAATGGCACTTCTTTTCCCCTACTGCCCAAGTAACCTATTGCAAACGTCGCGAATCTGTTGATCCGTTTCCTGCCGAGATCGAGTCGCTTTGGGCGATTGGGCAGGCGACCGTTGAGCGTCGAGCATTGGGGTGTAATCTTTCGCTCAACATTTTGCGAAGGAACGACCGGTTAAGTCTCCGACCACGTCTTCCGGCCCGGCAGATATCACCATTCCGCGGACGTCAAGGGACAACTGGGGGGCCGGGACTAGAGCGTAAAGCTCCCACGAAGCATACGTGCCATTGATCTCCCATCCACCGACCCTTGACCCCACCCCCGAATCCAACTAAGGGCGCAACCTTCCCGCAGCGGTCATGCCGTTTCGTGGAGCAGAGCTGAACATTGCCGGTGCGTGCGGGCGGGTCAAACCGCCGGTGTAATCCGCCAAAGTAACCCGGCCCTTTTGTCCGGGTGGAGCGTTTCGGTTCGTTGATGTGACTGGCGGCGAGGCTTTGGCCTTGCGTGCTGTTTTCATTCGCGAATTCCGCGATTTCTTCACCTTGCCCAACGGGTCACAACCAAGGTGAAGAGTACTTCATGCCTACAATCAATCAGCTGGTCCGCAAGGGCCGCGAACCGCAGAAGGCCAAGTCCAAGGTCCCTGCGATGGAGCAAAACCCGCAAAAGCGCGGTGTTTGCACCCGCGTTTACACGACGACTCCGAAGAAGCCGAACTCGGCTCTCCGCAAGGTCGCCAAGATCCGTCTGACCAACCAGCGCGAAGTCATTTCGTACATCCCCGGTGAAGGCCACAACCTTCAAGAGCACTCGGTTGTGCTCATCCGTGGCGGCCGCGTCCGCGATCTTCCCGGTGTGCGTTACCACGTCCTGCGCGGCGTGCTCGATACACAGGGCGTCAAGGATCGCAAGAAGTCGCGCTCGAAGTACGGCGCTAAGCGTCCGAAGTAATGCAGGTGGCAGGGCAGGGGCCTTCGGGCTGTTCCTGAACTGCTAATGCATTTTTCAGGTACGCTTAATCGTTTTGGGGTCGGCTAAGGTCGATCCGATCGGAAGGAATTCAAGATGTCACGTCGTCGTCGTCCGGAAAAGCGGGTCATCCTGCCTGATCCGAAGTTTGGTGATCAGACCCTGTCGAAGTTCATGAACAACCTCATGCTCGATGGTAAGAAGTCGGTCGCAGAAAGCATCGTTTACGGTGCAATGGATACCATGCTGGCCCGCGCAAAGACGGATCCAATCCAGTTGTTCCATGATGCGCTCAATAACGTAAAGCCGCAGATCGAAGTGCGTTCGCGCCGCGTTGGTGGTGCTACGTATCAGGTCCCGGTCGAAGTGCGTCCCGAACGCGCCCAGGCTCTGGCCATCCGCTGGTTGATCACCGCTGCCCGCAACCGTTCGGAAACGACGATGGCTGCGCGCCTGTCGGCCGAGCTGCTTGATGCTGCCAACAACCGTGGCAACGCCGTCAAGAAGCGTGAAGACACCCACCGTATGGCCGACGCGAACCGCGCGTTCAGCCATTACCGCTGGTAAGTCTTTAAACGGTCACACTTGTAACCATATGGGCGGGGCTTTCGTGGCTCCCCCATACTCCCAAGGAACAGCATCATGGCACGCAGCCATCCGCTTGATCGCTATCGTAACTTCGGCATCATGGCACACATCGATGCCGGCAAGACGACGACGACCGAGCGCATCCTTTTTTATACCGGCAAGTCCTACAAGATCGGCGAAGTCCATGACGGCGCTGCTACGATGGACTGGATGGAACAGGAGCAGGAACGCGGCATCACGATCACGTCGGCCGCGACGACCTGCATCTGGAACGATCACCGCCTGAACATCATCGACACCCCCGGCCACGTTGACTTCACCATCGAAGTTGAACGTTCGCTGCGCGTGCTCGATGGTTGCGTCGCCGCCTTTGATGGCGTCGCAGGCGTTGAGCCGCAGTCTGAAACCGTATGGCGCCAGGCGGACAAGTACAAAGTCCCGCGCATGTGTTTCATCAACAAACTCGATCGCACCGGCGCAAACTTCTACTATTGCGTCCAGACGATCATCGACCGCCTCGGCGCCAAGCCTGCCGTTCTGTATCTGCCGATTGGCGCAGAAGCAGACTTCAAAGGTCTTGTCGATCTGGTCGAAAACCGGGCGATCATCTGGAAAGACGAAGCGCTGGGCGCTGAATTCTTCTACGAAGAAATCCCCGCCGACATGGCCGACAAGGCTGCCGACTATCGCAACCAGTTGATCGAACTTGCCGTCGAGCAGGACGATGACGCGATGGAAGCGTACCTTGAAGGCAACGAGCCTGATGTGGTAACGCTCAAGGCGCTGATCCGCAAGGGCACGCTGGGGCAGGCATTTGTGCCTGTGTTGTGTGGTTCGGCGTTCAAGAACAAGGGCGTGCAGCCCCTGCTCGACGCTGTGGTGGATTACCTACCTTCGCCGCTCGACATCGAAGACGTGCAGGGTGTTCACCCCGATACGGACGAGCCTGACAGCCGTGAGACCTCGGACGAAGCACCGTTCTCGGCGCTGGCGTTCAAGATCATGAACGACCCGTTTGTCGGCTCGCTCACTTTTACCCGCATCTATTCGGGCACGCTCAACAAGGGCAGCTACCTGAATTCGGTAAAGGGCAAGAAGGAAAAGGTTGGCCGCATGCTGTTGATGCATGCGAACAGCCGCGAAGACATCGATGAAGCCTATGCAGGCGACATCGTTGCTCTGGCAGGCCTCAAGGAAACGACGACGGGCGACACCCTGTGTGCCGAACGCCAGCCGATCATTCTTGAGCGCATGGAATTCCCCGAGCCCGTTATCGAGCTTTCGGTGGAGCCAAAGACCAAGGCCGACCAGGAAAAGATGGGCGTTGCTCTGCATCGTCTGTCGGCGGAAGATCCTTCGTTCCGCGTTGCGACCGATCACGAATCGGGCCAGACAATCATCAAGGGGATGGGCGAACTCCACCTCGAAATCATCGTCGATCGCATGCGTCGCGAATTCAAGGTCGAAGCCAACGTTGGTGCGCCGCAGGTGGCTTACCGCGAATACCTCGGCAAGGCTGTGGATGTGGATTATACCCACAAGAAGCAGTCGGGTGGTACTGGCCAGTTCGGTCGCGTGAAGGTGCGTGTTGCACCGGGCGAGCGTGGTTCAGGCATCATCTTCACCGATGAAATCAAGGGTGGTAATATTCCCAAGGAATATATCCCTGCGATTGAAAAGGGCTTCCGTGAAATCGCGGCTACGGGCTCGCTCGTTGGCTTCCCGATTATCGACTTTGCTATCACGCTCTACGACGGCGCCTACCATGACGTCGATTCGTCGGCACTGGCATTCGAAATCGCTGGCCGTGGCTGTATGCGTGAAGTCGCGCAGAAGGCAGGCATCAAGCTGCTCGAACCGATCATGAAAGTTGAGGTGATCACGCCTGAGGAATACCTCGGTGACGTGATCGGCGACATCAACTCACGTCGTGGCCAGATCCAGGGTACAGACAGCCGGGGCAACGCCCAGGCCGTTACGGCCATGGTCCCTCTGGCAAACATGTTCGGCTATGTGAACCAGCTCCGCTCGTTCACCCAAGGCCGTGCTAACTACTCCATGTTCTTTGATCACTACGACGAGGTTCCGGCCAACGTAGCGGCCGAAGTCAAGGCGAAGCTTGCATAACCATTCATATAGCTTTAGGGGCGGCGCTCGATTCAGCGGGTGCCGTCCTTTTCCCGCAGTATCTGCACACTTGAAAATAGAAGGTTTGAACAATGGCCAAGGCTAAGTTTGAGCGGAACAAGCCGCACTGCAACATCGGCACCATCGGTCACGTTGACCACGGCAAGACCACGCTGACAGCAGCAATCACGAAGGTTCTCGCCGAAACCGGCGGTGCAACTTTCACCGACTACGCAAACATCGACAAGGCTCCAGAAGAGCGCGAGCGCGGCATCACCATCTCGACCGCACACGTCGAGTACGAAACTGCCAACCGTCACTATGCGCACGTCGACTGCCCAGGTCACGCTGACTATGTGAAGAACATGATCACCGGTGCCGCCCAGATGGACGGCGCGATCCTGGTCGTGAACTCGGCCGACGGTCCTATGCCACAGACCCGCGAGCACATCCTGCTTGCACGTCAGGTTGGTGTTCCTGCCCTCGTTGTTTACATGAACAAGGTTGACCAGGTCGACGATGAAGAAATCCTCGAACTCGTCGAACTCGAAATGCGCGAGCTGCTGAGCTCGTATGGCTTTGAAGGCGATGACATTCCGTTCGTCAAGGGCTCGGCACTTGCCGCACTCGAAGGACGCGACGATGCCATCGGCCGCGATTCGATCAACGCGCTCATGGCTGCGGTTGACTCGTGGATCCCACAGCCTCCTCGCCCAACCGACAAGCCTTTCCTGATGCCAGTAGAAGACGTGTTCTCGATCTCGGGTCGTGGTACGGTTGTGACCGGCCGTATCGAAACCGGTATCGTCAAGGTCGGTGAAGAAGTTGAAATCGTCGGTCTGAAAGATACCCAGAAGACCGTCGTGACCGGCGTTGAAATGTTCCGCAAGCTGCTCGATCAGGGTGAAGCTGGCGATAACGTTGGTGCGCTCGTTCGCGGTATCAAGCGTGAAGACGTCGAGCGCGGCCAAGTGCTGTGCAAGCCCGGTTCGGTTACGCCGCACACCGAGTTCTCGGCTGAAGTCTACGTGCTGTCGAAGGACGAAGGCGGCCGTCATACGCCATTCTTCGCCAACTACCGTCCGCAGTTCTACTTCCGTACGACCGATGTGACCGGTGAAGTTGTTCTGCCAGAAGGCACCGAGATGGTTATGCCTGGCGACAACGTTTCGATCGGCGTAAAGTTGATCGCTCCAATCGCGATGGATCCAGGTCTTCGCTTCGCAATTCGCGAAGGTGGCCGCACTGTCGGTTCTGGGGTTGTCAGCACCATCACGAAGTAATATAGGCCGCGCTCCGGCGGGGAGAATCACTCTCCCCGCCGTACGGTTTTTTGCTTCTGATCGCTTAATTGGCACTTGTGCCAAACGTCAGGTGGCCCGCTCTCCCCGAGCTTCATAACTGGGGTAGGGGTAGAGGGTAGGTCGACTGGCTTTTTTGTTTTGCTCTTTCGCATCGGTTAACGGACATGGACGCCCAGAATATCCGCATTCGCCTTAAGGCCTTTGATCATCGTGTGCTCGACCAGGCCACTGGAGAAATTGCTGATACAGCACGCCGCACTGGCGCGCTGATCCGGGGACCAATCCCGTTGCCAACGCGCATTGAAAAGTTCACGGTAAACCGTGGTCCTCACATCGACAAGAAGTCGCGTGAGCAGTTTGAAGTCCGCACTTACAAGCGCCTTCTCGACATTGTGCAGCCAAATGCTGCAACGGTCGATGCGCTGATGAAGCTGGACCTCGCTGCTGGCGTCAATGTCGAAATCAAACTTGCTTAAGGCGGTTTGAAGATGCCCTTACTTTTGTAGGGGAGCATCCGGTCGGATCGTCCGCAACGGTTCAAAGTTTCTGGCCGGTATATTCCGGCTAAGACCTTTACTTCGGTAAAGGGCCAGAGTTTTCGAGGTAACAAAAGCCTCGTTGACAATGGGATACCTCCGGCGCCGCGTTGGTCCAGCTTGACTGGGTAATCGCACAGCCGGGCAAGCGTCCCCCGATTGTTTCTGTTTCAGCAGGGACATTCAGCCCGGTCGGGGGCGCGCTTCACATACGGGCTGAACATGCATGTCGGAATGGGTCTGGCATGCCTCTGTGAGGAGTATGGATCATGCGCACCGGCGTGATCGCGAAGAAAGTCGGGATGACCCGAATTTTTCAGGAAGATGGTCGGCACGTGCCGGTCACCGTCCTTTCGCTAGAAAATTGCCAGGTGGTTTCGGTACGCACTGCGGAGACTGACGGTTACGTTGCTCTCCAGCTCGGTGCAGGCCAAGCCAAGCAAAAGAACGTTGCAAAGCCGCAGCGTGAGCACTTCGCCAAGGCGCAAGTGCCGCTGAAGATGGAAGTCGCCGAATTTCGCGTTGCAGATGATGCAACCGTCGAAGTCGGCTCGACTATCGCCGCTTCGCACTTCGTTCCCGGCCAGATGGTCGACGTTTCGGGCAACACGCAGGGCAAGGGCTTTGCGGGCGGTATGAAGCGTTGGGGTTTCGGCGGTATGCGTGCAACGCACGGCGTGTCGATCTCGCACCGTGCACTCGGTTCGACAGGCCAACGCCAGGATCCGGGCCGCGTCTTCAAGAACAAGAAGATGGCTGGACACATGGGCGACAAGCAGCGCACCCAGCAGAACCTCGAAGTCGTCCGTGTTGACGATGAGCGCGGCCTGATCTTCGTAAAGGGCTCTGTCCCCGGTTCGAAGAATGGCTGGCTGCTCGTCCGCGATGCCGTGAAGGTTTCGCGTCACGCCGATGCACCTTATCCCGCCGGCCTCAAGCAGGCTGCCAACAGCAACGAATCGGCTGCTGCCGACACTCCCGCCGATACCGGCGCGGCTGTCGACACCGCCGAAGGCCAGGAGGGCTAAGTCGTGAAAGTTCAAGTCCTCAATCTGGACGGAAGCGCCGGTACTGGCGAAGTGGAACTCGCAGATGATGTGTTCGGCATTGAGCCGCGCGCTGACATTCTGCACCGCGTCGTTACCTGGCAGCTTGAAAACCGTCGCGGCATTGCCCGCAAGGCGCGCGAGCGGTCCGACGTTGCCCGGACCGGCAAGAAGTTCGGTCGCCAAAAGGGCGGTGGTACGGCTCGTCATGGCGATCGCAAGGCTCCGATTTTCATCGGTGGCGGCAAGGCCCATGGTCCCCGCGTCCGTGAATTCGATGTTTCGCTGAACAAGAAGGTCCGTGCTCTCGGTCTGAAGATGGCTCTGTCATCGAAGGCTAAAGCTGGTCTGATCATCGTCGATAACCTCGACGTTGAAGCAAAGACCAAGGCGCTGGTAGGTCAGCTCGCAAAAGCAAACTTCGGCAAGAAGGTCCTTGTGATCGATGGCGAAGCGGTGAACGACAACTTCGCCAAGGCTGCGCGCAACATCATCGGTGTGAACGTCCTGCCCGCAATCGGTGCAAACGTTTACGACATCCTGAAGCATGACACCCTGGTGCTGACGCGCTCGGCTGTCGAAAAGCTGGAGGCGCGCTTCAATGGCTAAGGAAGCAATCGACACGCGTCACTATGACGTGATTGTGGCTCCCCACATCACCGAAAAAGCGACGCTGCTCAGCGAGCACAACGCCGTGGTCTTCAAGGTTGCCGACAAGGCAACCAAGCCGGAGATCAAGGCAGCGGTTGAAGCCCTGTTTGATGTCAAGGTCACGAAAGTGAATACCTTGAACCAGGATGGCAAGACCAAGCGCTGGAAGGGTAAGCCCTACAAGCGTTCTGATTTCAAGAAGGCTGTCGTGACTCTGGCCCCAGGCCAGTCGATCGACGTCACCAGCGGTATTTGAGGCGCGCACCATGGCACTCAAGAACTATAATCCGACCAGCCCCGCACGCCGCGGCCTTATCCTCGTCGACAAATCGTCGCTGTGGAAGGGCAAGCCGCTCAAGGCGCTGACCCAAGGTAAAAGCAAGACCGGCGGCCGCAACAACAAGGGTCATGTGACCTCGCGCGGCATCGCAGGTGGCCACAAGCAGACCTACCGCTTCATCGACTTCAAGCGTCGTAAGTGGGATATGCCGGCAACCGTCGAGCGTCTTGAATATGACCCTAACCGCACGGCTTTCATCGCCCTCGTGAAGTACGAAGACGGTGAACAGACCTACATCATCGCACCACAGCGTCTTGCAGTTGGCGACGTTATCGTTGCTGGCGAAAAGACCGATGTGAAGCCTGGCAACGCCATGCTTCTGTCGCAAATGCCGGTTGGCACGATCATCCACAACGTGGAGATGAAGCCAGGTAAGGGCGGTCAGATTGCGCGTTCGGCGGGTACATATGTCCAACTCGTCGGTCGTGACCGCGGCATGGTTATTGTACGCCTGAACTCGGGCGAGCAGCGTTACCTGCGCGGTGATTGCATGGGTACGGTTGGCGCAGTGTCGAACCCCGACAATGCCAACCAGAACCTTGCAAAGGCTGGCCGCAACCGTTGGAAGGGCATTCGCCCGCTGACACGCGGTGTCGCCAAGAACCCTGTCGATCACCCGCACGGTGGTGGTGAAGGTCGTACCTCCGGTGGCCGTCATCCGGTTACACCATGGGGTAAGCCAACAAAGGGCGCTCGTACCCGTCACAACAAGTCGACGGATAAGATGATCATCCGTTCGCGTCACGCGAAGAAGAAGAGGTAACACCCCATGGCACGTTCCATCTGGAAGGGCCCCTTCGTCGACCTGCACCTCCTGAAGAAGGCGGAAGTCGCTCAGGACTCAGGCTCTCGCGCTGGCCCGATCAAGACATGGTCGCGTCGTTCGACCATTCTGCCGCAGTTCGTTGGACTGACGTTCAACGTATACAACGGTCACAAGTTCATCCCCGTTTCCGTCTCGGAAGAGATGGTTGGCCACAAGCTTGGTGAATTTGCGCCCACGCGCACCTTCCCCGGGCACGCCGCAGACAAGAAGGGCAAGCGCTAATGAGCAAGCCTGCAGCTCCACGCCGCGTTGGTGACAACGAAGCGCTGGCAGTCGGTACCACGATCCGTGGTTCGGCCCAGAAGCTCAATCTCGTTGCTGCGCTGATCCGTGGCAAGACCGCTGAAGAAGCCATGAACATCCTGTCGTTCTCGACCAAGGGCATGGCTGTTGATGCGCGCAAGGTTCTTGCTTCGGCGATCGCCAATGCGGAAAACAACCATAACCTCGACGTTGACGCGTTGTTCGTGGCGGAAGCCTCGGTCGGCAAGTCGGTGACGATGAAGCGCTTCCACACCCGTGGTCGTGGTAAGTCAACACGAATCCTGAAGCCATTTTCGCGCCTCCGGATTGTCGTTCGCGAAGCAACCGAAGAAGGGGAGGCCTGATATGGGTCATAAGTCTAACCCCATTGGTCTGCGCTTGCAGATCAATCGCACTTGGGACAGCCGCTGGTACGCCGAAGGGCGTAACTATGCGCAGATGCTCAAGGAAGATCTGGCGATCCGCAAGTTCGTCTTTGATACCCTGCCGCAGGCAGCCGTGTCGAAGGTCGTTATCGAGCGTCCTGCCAAGCTTTGCCGCGTATCGATCTATGCTGCCCGTCCCGGTGTCATCATCGGTAAGAAGGGCGCTGACATCGAAAAGCTTCGTTCAAAGCTTGCTGCGATGACCGGTAGCGACGTTAAGCTGAACATTGTTGAAATCCGCAAGCCGGAAATCGACAGTAAGCTTGTCGCCCAAGGTATTGCCGATCAGCTGATCCGCCGTGTTGCTTTCCGTCGCGCGATGAAGCGAGCCGTTCAGTCGGCGCTTCGTCTTGGCGCTGAAGGCATCAAGATCACTTGCGGTGGTCGTCTCGGTGGCGCTGAAATCGCTCGCGTCGAATGGTATCGCGAAGGCCGGGTTCCGTTGCACACGCTGCGCGCGAACATCGACTATGCTGAAGCCGAAGCGCTTACCGCCTATGGCATCATCGGCATCAAGACCTGGATCTTCAAAGGCGAGATCCTCGGTCATGATCCGATGGCGCAGGACCGACTTATGCTGGAAGCGCAAACTTCCGGCGTTCGTCCGGCACGCTGAGCCTCGAGGGTAGAGAAGCACCATGCTGCAACCGAAGAAGACCAAGTTCCGCAAGACCTTCAAGGGCCGTATCCATGGCTTGGCAAAGGGCGGTTCGGACCTGAACTTCGGCTCCTACGGCCTTAAGGCTATGGAGCCAGAGCGGATCACCGCACGCCAGATCGAAGCGGCCCGCCGCGCGATCACTCGCCACATTCGCCGTCAGGGTCGTCTGTGGATCCGCGTGTTCCCAGACGTGCCAGTGTCGAAGAAGCCTGCCGAAGTTCGTCAGGGTAAAGGCAAGGGTTCGATCGAATACTGGGCGGCCCGCGTAAAGCCAGGTCGCATCCTGTTCGAACTGGATGGCGTTCCCGGTCCGCTCGCTGCCGAGGCATTTAGCCGCGCTGCGATGAAGCTGCCGATCAAGACGAAGGTTGTTGCCCGCCTGGGTGATACTTCGCATCTTGGTGGCGAGTAAGGAGGAAAGATGATGGCCAAGTTCGAAGACCTTCGCGTCAAGAGCGACGACCAGCTTTCTGCTGATCTCGCCGAGCTGAAGCGCGAACAGTTCAACCTGCGTTTTCAGGGTGCGACAAACCAACTTGAGCGCCCTGCGCGCATCAAGGAGGTCCGTCGCGATATCGCCCGCATCAAGACGCTGCAGACTGAGCGTACTCAGTCGGCCAAGGCGTAAGGAAGCAGATATGCCAAAGCGTATTTTGACCGGGACCGTAGTTTCCGACAAGACCGACAAGACCGTGGTCGTGAAAGTTGAGCGTAAGGTGAAGCACCCGTTGTACGGGAAGATCATCCGTCGTTCGAAGAAGTATCACGCCCACGACGAGACGAATGTGTTCAAGATCGGTGAGACCGTGCGCATCGAAGAGACTGCGCCGATCTCGAAACTGAAGACGTGGAAGGTCATCGACCGCGTCCAGGCCGGTAAGGGCACCGCTGTCGAAGCGGACGTCTGACGAATTTCGGGTTGCAGTACGGCGCTAGTCGTGCTTCGGCCCGGGCGACAGTTTTGGAACTGCCGGACTGGTTCCGGCAAGCCAGTGAGAAGGAACCGGATCAATGATCCAGATGCAATCCAATCTCGACGTCGCGGACAACAGCGGCGCAAAGCGCGTCCAGTGCATCAAGGTACTGGGTGGCTCTAAGCGTCGGTTCGCGAGCGTTGGCGACGTCATTGTGGTGTCGGTTAAAGAGGCGCAGCCGCGCGCTCGCGTCAAGAAGGGCGACGTTCATCGCGCCGTGATCGTGCGTACCGCTAAGGACGTACGCCGCGCCGATGGTAGCGTTATCCGTTTTGACGGCAATGCTGCCGTACTCGTCGGCAAGAACGAAGAGCCGATTGGTACGCGTATCTTCGGTCCAGTTGTGCGTGAACTTCGCGCCAAGGGCTTCATGAAGATCATCAGCCTTGCGCCGGAGGTGCTGTAATGGCCACCGCTAAGATCAAGAAGGGCGATACCGTCGTCGTTCGTTCGGGCAAGGACAAGGGCCGTTCAGGCACTGTTTTGCAGGTTATGCCTAAGGATGACAAGGTAGTCGTCGGCGGTATCAACATTGCTGCCCGCCACCGCAAGCCAAGCCAGCAGAACCCACAAGGCGGCATTGATCGCTTTGAAGCTCCGCTGCACATCTCCAAGGTTTCTGTCGCAGACAAGGATGGCAAGCCCACCCGCGTCCGCTTTGAAATCAAGGACGGCAAGAAGGTCCGTGTGGCCGTGAAGTCCGGGGAGGCCATCGATGGCTGATCAGTACACTCCGCGTATGCGGACCAAGTTTGACACTGAAATCGCTGCGGCGATGCAGGCCAAGTTTGGCTACAAGAACGTGATGGAAATCCCGCGCATCGATAAGATCACGCTCAACATGGGTGTGGGCGAAGCGAGCCAGGACAAGAAGAAGGTCACGACCGCAGCTGCCGAAATGGAGCTGATTGCTGGCCAGAAGCCCGTCATCACCAAGGCAAAGAAGTCGATCGCCCAGTTCAAGCTGCGCGAAGGCATGCCGATCGGTTGCAAGGTCACCTTGCGTCGTGAACGCATGTATGAATTTCTTGACCGCCTTATCACCATTGCAATGCCTCGCATCCGCGACTTTCGTGGGTTGAACCCGAAGTCGTTTGATGGTCGCGGCAACTATGCGATGGGTCTGAAAGAGCAGATCATCTTTCCAGAGATCAGCTACGACCAGATCGAGAAGGTGCGTGGCATGGACATCATCGTCACCACCACCGCGAAGACCGACGATGAAGCACGTGAATTGCTTCGCCTGTTCGGTTTCCCGTTCCCGCTGGAAGCTGCTGAAGAGCAGCAGGCCGCGTGATCCTGATTTGAAGAAGAGAGCTTAAGTCCATGGCGAAACTGAGTTCCATCAATAAGAATGAGCGTCGCAAGAAGCTCGTCGTAAAGTATGCGGCGAAGTATGCAGCGCTCAAGGCTGTTGCTGACGACCAGAACCTCGATGAAACCGAGCGTCTGATCGCCCGCCTCAAGATGGCCGAGATTCCCCGCAACGCAAACCCGACCCGGGTTCGCAACCGTTGCGCAACGACTGGTCGCCCACGCGGCTACTATCGCAAGTTCGGCCTTTGCCGGATCGAGCTGCGGGACAAAGGCAACAAGGGCCTTATCCCCGGCCTGACCAAGTCGAGCTGGTAAGGACATCCGATGGCAATGACCGATCCTTTGGGTGACATGCTCACCCGCATCCGCAATGGCCAGCAGGCAAAGAAAGACACTGTCCTCTCGCCCGCTTCCAAGCTGCGTGCACACGTTCTCGAAGTCCTTCAGCGTGAAGGTTACATTCGCGGTTTCTCGGAAGACGCCACTGGCGCCCATCCGCAGCTGCGTATCGAGCTCAAGTATTTCGAAGGCCAGCCTGCGATCAAGCATGTTGCCCGTGTTTCGAAGCCTGGCCGCCGCGTTTACTCGGGTTCGAAAGAACTTCCGGTAATTCGCAACGGCCTGGGCATCACCATCGTCTCGACGCCACGCGGCGTGCTTTCGGATGCCGAAGCACGTGCAGCCAATGTCGGCGGCGAAGTGCTCGCGGAGGTCTTCTGATGAGCCGCATCGGCAAAAAGCCGGTGACGATCCCTAGCGGCGTCACCGCTGATATCGCCAATGGCGTGCTGTCCGTGAAGGGGCCCAAGGGCTCCCTCTCGCTAACGCTTCGCGATGAAATCAGCTACACCCTTGAGGCTGACACGATCACCGTGAAGCCGGCGAACGCAACCAAAGCCGCGCGTGCCTTCTGGGGCATGCAGCGCACATTGGTTGACAACCTCGTGACTGGCGTCACGCAGGGCTACACCAAGGTTCTTGAAATTACCGGTGTTGGTTATCGTGCCAACTCGCAGGGCAAGAACCTGAAGCTACAGCTCGGCTACAGCCATGACGTTGATTTCGTCATTCCTGAAGGAATTGAGATCAAGACCCCTGATAACACCACGGTGGAAATCTCGGGTATCGACAAGCAGAAGGTCGGCCAGGTTGCCGCCGAAATCCGTCGCTGGCGCAAGCCTGAGCCTTACAAGGGCAAGGGCATCAAGTACCGTGGCGAGTTTGTCTTCCGCAAGGAAGGGAAGAAGAAGTAATGGCAAAGCTGTCTCTCTTCGCACGCCGTCGGCTGCGTGTCCGCACTGCGCTCAAAGCGCGTTCGGGTGGCCGTCCGCGTCTTTCGATCCACCGTTCTGGCCGTCACATCTACGCCCAGATCATCGACGACGCACAGGGCCATACGGTTGCTGCCGCTTCTTCGCTGGTCACTGGCGAGAAGTCGATTGGCGCGAACATCGATGCTGCGGCAAAGGTTGGCGCCGAAATCGCCGAGAAGGCCAAGGCCGCTGGCGTTACGACCGTTGTGTTCGATCGCGGCGGGTTCCTGTTCCATGGCCGCGTCAAGGCGCTGGCTGATGCTGCCCGCGCTGGCGGCCTGGAGTTCTGATGATGGCTGACGAAACCAACCTGGAAGGCGAAGTCGCCGTTGTCGCAGACGCGGCCGGCGGTGAGCCGCAGCGTGAAGGTCGTGGCCGTGGTCGTGGCCGTGGTGGCAACGATCGCGGTGGCAACAATGATCGCGGTGGAAACAACCGTGGTGGGCGCCGCGACGATCGTCGTGGTGGCCGTGGCGGCGATGATGACGGTGGTGAGGAGCTGATTGAAAAGCTCGTTCACATCAACCGCGTTTCGAAGACCGTCAAGGGCGGCAAGCGCTTCGGTTTTGCTGCATTGGTCGTTGTCGGTGACGGCAAGGGTCGTGCAGGCTTCGGCAAGGGCAAGGCGCGCGAAGTGCCTGAAGCGATCACGAAGGCGACTGCCGCTGCAAAGCGCGCTATGGTCCGCGTGCCGCTGAAGGAAGGTCGCACTCTGCATCATGACGGCAAGGGCCGTTTCGGTGCGGGCAAGGTGAACCTGCGCACGGCTCCTGCCGGTACGGGTATCATCGCCGGTGGCCCGATGCGCGCCGTCTTCGAAAGCCTCGGCGTTTCGGACGTGGTGACCAAGTCGGTCGGCACTTCCAATCCTTACAACATGATCCGCGCAACCTTCGACGCGCTTGTCAGCCAGACTTCTCCGAAGTCGGTTGCCCAGCGTCGTGGCAAGAAGGTTGCCGATCTGCTCGGTCGCGGTGGCGCAACTTCGGTTGAAGCCGAAGCTGCTGCCGATGCCATCACGGAGTAATCGGTAATGGCTACGATCAAAATCAAGCAGATTGGTTCGCCAATCCGCCGTCCTGAACATCAGAAGAAGATTCTGATCGGTTTGGGCCTTGGTAAGATGAATCGCGTCGTCGAGTTGGAAGACACGGCTGAAGTGCGCGGGGCGATTGCCAAGCTTCCCCACATGGTTGCAGTGGTCGACTGATCATTACGTTTTGTGGGAATATCGGGACACCCCGGCCAAGTGCCGGGGTTTTCCATTTGGGGCCAGAAGCTCCTAAAGGGGTGACACGCGTAAGGTTTTGTCCTATGCGCGCCGCTTCTTTCCAGCGCGACAAAAGCGAAAGCGAGTGCACGACATGAAATTGAACGAAATCTCCGACAACAAAGGCGCCCGTAAAGGTCGCATGCGCGTGGGCCGTGGTATCGGTTCGGGCAAGGGCAAGACCGCAGGTCGCGGCCAGAAGGGCGCCAAAGCGCGTTCGGGCGTGTCGATCAACGGTTTTGAAGGCGGCCAGATGCCGCTCCACATGCGTATTCCAAAGCGCGGTTTTAACAACATCTTCGCCAAGGACTTCGCCGAAGTGAACCTCGGTATGATCCAGAAGATGATTGATGCTGGCAAGTTCGACTTGTCGGCGCCGATCGACCATGCCGCGCTCAAGGCCGCCGGTCTTGCTCGTGGTGGCAAGGATGGTGTGCGTTTGCTCGGTAAGGGCGAATTCACTGCCAAGGTCAGCTTCAAGGTTGATGGTGTTAGCAAGGGCGCGCTTGACGCCGTTGAAAAGGCCGGTGGTTCTGTTGAACTTCCTGCCGCTCAGCCGAGCGAGCATGAAAAGAAAACCGCACGCCGCGAGGCCAACAAGCAGGCCAAGTGAAGCATTCCGGTCCCCGCCCCTAACACGGGTGGGGATCTTGGCATTGCAAGGGTTCGACTTTTGCGAACCCGCACTATATGGGCTAGTTCGATATGATGGAGGCAGGCGAAACGCCCGGTCTCACAGCAAGGCTTGAACCTCGAACATGGCATCACGCGCCGATAACATCGCCAGCAACCTCAGTCTGGCCAACTTCTCCAAAGCGACTGAGCTGAAAAACCGGATCTGGTTTACGGTGGGTGCTCTCATCGTTTTCCGTTTCCTGAGCTTTGTTCCGCTGCCGGGTGTGAACCCGTTGATCATGGAGACGCTGTACGACCAGACGCGTGGTGGCGTACTTGACATTTTTAATGCGTTTTCTGGCGGCTCGCTTGAACGCATGAGTCTTATTGCGCTCGGCGTTATGCCCTACATCACGGCTTCGATCGTGGTACAGTTGGCCGCCTCGCTTCATCCGTCGCTTGCGGCGATGAAGAAGGAAGGCGAAAGCGGGCGCAAGAAGCTTAACCAGTATACGCGTTATGGCGCGGTGCTGCTCACGGCCGTCCAGGGCTGGGTGCTGGCCTCCGGGCTTGAAGCCTACGGCGCGTCAAGTGGATTGCAGGCGGTGGTCAATCCCGGCATGTTGTTCCGCGTCGGGGCGGTGATCTCGTTGATCGGCGGAACCATGTTCCTGCTTTGGCTCGGCGAACAGATCACATCACGCGGCATCGGCAACGGTGTTTCGCTGATCATTATGGCAGGCATTGTCGCGCAGTTGCCGAAGTTCTTCGGCAACCTGTTTGAAGGTGGGCGCACCGGCGCAATTTCGCCGTTTCTGATCGTCGGCATTGTGATCATGCTGGTTGTGCTGGTGCTCGCTATTTGCTTCTTTGAGCGCTCGACACGGCGCTTGCTCATCCAGTACCCCAAGCGGGCAACGCAGCGTGGCATGATGCAGGCTGATAGCAGCCACTTGCCGCTCAAGCTCAATACCGCAGGCGTCATTCCTCCGATCTTTGCCAGTTCGTTGCTGCTGTTGCCGTTGACCATCACGCAGTTCGCGGGGAATTCGATCTCGCCCGACACGACAATGGGGCAGGTGATCGTCACGCTGAACCAGTATCTCGGGCACGGTAAGCCGCTGTATATGCTGCTCTATGCCCTCGGCATCATCTTCTTTGCGTTCTTCTACACTGCGGTTGTGTTCAACCCTGAGGAGACTGCAGAAAACCTGAAGAAGAATGGCGGTTTCATTCCCGGCATTCGTCCAGGCAAAAACACCGCGAATTATCTCGACTATGTTTTGACCCGCATCACGGTACTGGGTGCGGCATATATCACGATCGTTTGCGTTGTGCCGGAGTGGATCATGGCCGAAACGGGCATGGGGGCGGTATTCTTTGGTGGCACAAGCTTGCTCATTGTTGTTAACGTGACCGTGGATACAATAACCCAGATCCAATCCCATCTACTGGCCCACCAGTATGGCGATCTGATCAAGAAGGCGAAACTGAAAGGTCGGCTGCGCTGACGGTCCCGGTTGAGAGGGGAATGAATTGGTGAATATCATCCTGTTGGGGCCTCCGGGCGCAGGCAAAGGGACACAGGCTCAACGTCTGGTCGAACGCCACGGTATGAAGCAGCTTTCCACCGGCGACATGTTGCGGGCGGCAGTGAAGGCGGGCACCTCTGTGGGCCTCAAGGCAAAGGCTGTGATGGAGGCGGGTGAGCTTGTCTCTGACGAAATAGTTTCGGCGCTGATCGGTGATGAGCTGGACGCAATGGCTTCTGGCCAAGGTGCCATTTTTGATGGATATCCGCGCACGGCACCGCAGGCACAATCGCTCGAAGCGATCCTTGAAACCCGCGGTCGGACGCTGGACCATGTCGTCGAACTCGAAGTCAATGAGGACGCATTGGTTGAGCGTATCACGGGGCGCTACACCTGCGCATCGTGCGGCAAGGGGTATCACGATACCTTCGAAAAGCCGGTGGTTGAAGGGACATGCGACAAGTGCGGAGGCCAGGAATTCAAGCGCCGTCCGGACGACAATGAAGAGACTGTGCGCACACGCATGGCTGAATATCGCGCAAAAACCGCTCCAATCCTGCCATTGTATGAAGAACGTGGCATCGTCGCCCGGGTCGATGGTATGGCTGAAATGGACGATGTGACGAACGCTATTGAGGCGATCCTGAACGGTCGCTAATCACAGGCGTGGTTCGCCCGTCCCGGCGCGGACGGGAGAGCCGTTCTATGCGCAAACTTTTGAAGATTATGGCGGCGGGGCTTGCAAGTCTCGCCGTTCCTGCGTCTGCCGAGGTGGTGCAAAAAAGCGACGCGGGTTTCGTGATAAGGGTCGCCGGAGAGGTTGCAGCATCGCCTGCTGATGCTTGGAATGCGTTCGTTGCGCCCGCCACTTGGTGGAACAAGGCGCATACATTCTCGGGTGAATCGGTTAATCTCACGTTGGACGCGTCTGCCAACGGCTGCTTCTGTGAGAAGTTGCCGGTGCCCAAGGGCGCGCCGGTCGGGCAGCGCGCTGGTTCTGTCATGCACATGCGTGTGCTTTATGCCGAGCCTTATCGCGCCTTGCGCTTGACCGGGGGCCTCGGGCCGCTCCAATCCGAAGCAGTTACGGGCACAATGACGATCACCTTCAAGCCGGTGGATGGCGTAAGCGGCAAAGGCACGCGTATCCTCTGGGAATACGTCGTCGGCGGATACATGCGATATAAGGCCGACACTATTTCGGGCGCAGTCGATAAAGTCTTGGCTGAGCAATTGCTGAGTTTGATCAAACTGGTCGGCCCGTTAGCTTCACCTATTGAAAGCAGAACGGCGCCAAGCGCGCCAGACGAAACGACAACGTCGCAAATGCCATCAGTGTCAGAAGCTGATGATGCGTCGGCAGGAGAATCGGTAAAGGCAGCCTTGGATCGAATGTTCAAGAAGGGCAGCCAAGCACCTCCTGAATAGCTGGCCTGCGTTTCATCGCTTTTGCCAAACGTAAAAGACGCTAATCTCCCAGCAACAAAAGTCCGACTCGGCCCTTGGCAAGAGCTCGTGGACATACGGGCCGCATCTAACATCACATTGAGCCCATTTTCTGGGCTTCGATCAGGGGAGAGAGTTGTGGCTGTTACCGATCATGTCGATTTGCCGACGTTCATGGAAGGCGTGAAAAAGCGCAACGCGCATCAGCCGGAATTTGTTCAGGCTGTGCAAGAAGTTGCCGAAGATATCTTCGATTTCATGCAGGACAAGGAAGAATACCACGCCCAGCAAATCCTGCGCCGGATTGCAGAGCCGGACCGGGTCGTATCGTTCCGGGTATGCTGGGAGGATGATAACGGCAATGTCCGCGTACAGCGCGGTTGGCGCGTGCAGAACAACAATGCGATTGGCCCATATAAAGGCGGAATACGCTTCCATCCGTCGGTCACCGAATCTGTCCTTAAGTTCTTGGCGTTCGAGCAAACTTTCAAAAATGCGCTGACCGGATTGCCGATGGGTGGCGGCAAGGGCGGATCGAACTTCAATCCAAAAGGCAAAAGTGTGCGCGAAATCATGCGCTTCTGCCAATCATTCATGACCGAACTTTATCGCCATATCGGCGCAGACGTAGACGTTCCTGCTGGCGACATCGGAGTCGGCGCGCGCGAAATTGGCTTTATGTTTGGCCAGTACAAGCGCATCACCAACAACTTCACCGGTGTGCTGACGGGCAAGGGCCTTGAGTGGGGCGGGTCGCTGATCCGGACCGAGGCAACAGGCTATGGTGCGGTCTATTTCCTCGCCAACATGTTGGCGACCAAGAGCGAAGACCTGAACGGCAAAACGGCCGTCATTTCCGGATCGGGCAATGTCGCCACGCACGCGGCCGAAAAGATCGTCCAGCTTGGCGGCAAAGTGGTGACGCTTTCAGATTCGGGCGGTTACATTTACGATCCTGATGGCATCAATCAGGAAAAGATCGATTGGGTGAAAAGCCACAAGACGCATCGTCGCGGGCGGATCGAGGAATATGTCGATGCCTTTCCCGGCGCGTCATTCCATGCCGGAAAGACCCCGTGGGGCGTTCCGTGCGACGTGGCGCTGCCTTGTGCCACACAGAACGAATTGCTGGGCGATGACGCACGCTTGCTGATCACCAACGGATGCAAGGCGGTGTCGGAAGGCGCCAACATGCCAACCGACCTTGATGGTGTGCATGTGTTCAAGGCGGCCAAGATCCTCTATGCGCCGGGCAAGGCTTCGAACGCGGGCGGGGTTGCGGTGTCCGGGCTTGAGATGAGCCAGAATTCCGAGCGCCGTTCGTGGAAGGAAGAGGAATTGCAGCAGATGCTCAAGGACATCATGCTGGGCATTCACAAGTCCTGCCTTGCCTATGGCGATCAGGGTGGCGGCTATGTTGATTACGTGAAGGGTGCGAATATCGCAGGCTTCAAAAAG
This sequence comes from Novosphingobium sp. AAP83, assembly GCF_001295795.1. Taxonomy (GTDB): domain Bacteria; phylum Pseudomonadota; class Alphaproteobacteria; order Sphingomonadales; family Sphingomonadaceae; genus Novosphingobium. Next base: position 396,682 of record NZ_LJHY01000016.1, on the reverse strand, counting down.
GTTGCGGATGCCATGCTGGCGTTCGGCGTGGTCTGATCCATGGTTTGCCCTGTCACCCGATTCCCGGGTGGCAGGGCCGACTCAGACGAAGGCTTTGTCCGAATCGGCATAGCGCTGTTCCCTATCCCGCCAAAATCGAAGCGATTGGTGGCGGTTGTTCCGCTCGGAATTGGCATATTCTCCGGATGATCCGTCAAAAGCTTTGGCGGGAATTTGCTTGCAGCATAGGTATTTGGCTGCTCTTGATTCGATAATGGCATAAAAATATTGTTCCCCTCTTGTTCTAAAAGAACACAAGGAGTACATAACCCTTGTTGACGGTTCATGTGGGCCAACTCTAGCAAGGGATAAGTAGCCATGGCGGCACAGCTCAAGCTCATTGAGGAAGGTAAGATCAAGGACATGGATCGTCAGAAGGCGCTCGACGCAGCCCTTGCACAGATTGACCGTGCGTTCGGCAAGGGTTCGGCCATGAAGCTGGGCTCGAAAGAAACCATGCAGGTGGAAGCGATTTCCACAGGCTCGCTTGGGCTCGATATCGCGCTCGGCGTTGGCGGACTGCCACGTGGTCGGGTTATCGAGATCTACGGTCCCGAAAGCTCGGGCAAGACCACACTGGCATTACACGTGATTGCCGAAGCCCAGAAGGGTGGCGGCACCGCTGCATTCATCGACGCCGAGCATGCGCTTGATCCTGTCTATGCGCGCAAACTTGGCGTCAACATCGATGAACTGATTGTCTCCCAGCCTGATACGGGCGAACAGGCACTGGAAATCGTCGACACGCTGGTGCGCTCCAATGCGATTGACGTGCTGGTGGTCGATTCGGTCGCAGCTCTCGTTCCGCGCGCTGAAATCGAAGGCGAAATGGGTGACAGCCACGTTGGCCTTCAGGCCCGGTTGATGAGCCAGTCGCTGCGCAAGTTGACCGGATCGATCAGCCGTTCGCGCTGCATGGTAATTTTCATCAACCAGTTGCGCATGAAAATTGGTGTGATGTACGGCAACCCTGAAACGACGACGGGCGGCAACGCGCTGAAGTTTTATGCTTCGGTCCGCCTTGATATCCGCCGCACCGGGCAGATCAAGGATCGTGACGAAATCGTAGGCAACGCCACCCGCGTCAAGGTGGTGAAGAACAAGGTTGCCCCGCCGTTCAAGCAGGTTGAATTCGACATCATGTATGGCGAAGGCATCTCCAAAATTGGTGAAATCCTTGATCTTGGTGTCAAGGCTGGCGTGGTTGAGAAGTCGGGTGCTTGGTTCAGCTATGACTCGATCCGCATCGGACAAGGGCGCGAGAACTCGAAGAATTTTCTGCGCGAGAACATGGAGATCTGCAACCGTATCGAAGCTGCGATTCGTGGCCGCACCGATCAGGTTGCCGAAGGACTGATGGCGGGCCCGGACGCGGACGACGACGTTTGATCCTTCAAGGCGGCATGCTGCGCGATGACCGGCGCAGCGGCCGACCAAACCAAAGAGCCCGCGTGTTCCCCGGCAGGAACACGCGGGCTTTTTGCTATGCTGCCGAATCGACAACTTGAGATACTTCGCCACGCAGCCTAGCATCTCCAAATGACAGATATTGCAGATTGGCAGGGCAGCGTTGGCCGCAATTGGGCGGCGGAATGGCAGCGGACAGACACGAGCTTTTCCGGGTTAACCCCGCAATTGCTGGCTGCTATTGAGGCAGAGCCGGGCAACCGCATTGTCGACATTGGTTGCGGAGCAGGTGAGGTGGCGATTGCTGTGGCAAACGGGCGGCCCGATGCCAATGTTATTGGCGTTGATGTCTCGCCCGATCTGGTGGCAGCGGCGAAAGTACGCGCTGGAAACCTCGCGAACTTGTCCTTCGAACTTGCTGATGCGGCTGCGTGGTCGGATTCCCGGGGCGCACCTGATCTTTATGTATCGCGCCATGGTGTGATGTTTTTGAACGACCCGCACGCAGCATTCGCACGTCTTGCAGCGCAGGCGCAGCCCGGTGCGCGCCTTGTCTTTTCCTGCTTCCGCAAGCCGTCCGAGAATATCTGGGCCAAGGCCATCGTGGAACTCTTGCCCGACACGCCAGGTACCCCGGCCGCCCAGTATGCGCCCGGCCCATTTGCCTTTGCTGATCCTGTTCGCGTTCGCCATTGCTTGGCAGGATGGCGGGAAGTAGCGTTAAAGCCAATAGATTTTGCCTATGTCGCCGGAGCCGGGCCGGATGCCGTGGCCGAGGCCATGGCGCTCTTTCAGCGAATCGGTCCGTCAGCATTTGCCTTGCGAACACTCCCGCCCGGAGAGCGCCACGCCTTTGAAAAACGTCTTTTGGCATTGGTCGAGGCGCACCATGATGGCGCTCGTGTTACATTTTCTGCCGCTGCGTGGCTTGTAACGGCCACATCCGATTACTCTAATGGTTGAAACGTGCTTGTAGCGCGCTAAACGCTCGCCTAATCGGCAGGCTATGACTTCCACGAACGAAATCCGCCGGTCCTTTCTCGACTATTTCGGCTCCGCTGGCCACGATGTGGTGCAGTCGGCACCGCTGGTGCCGTATAATGACCCGACCTTGATGTTCACGAACGCGGGCATGGTCCCGTTCAAGAACGTCTTTACCGGGCTTGAGACACGCGCAACGCCGCGCGCGACGTCGTCGCAAAAGTGCGTGCGGGCAGGCGGCAAGCACAACGATCTGGATAATGTCGGTTATACCGCGCGCCACCATACTTTCTTCGAGATGCTCGGCAATTTTTCGTTCGGAGACTATTTCAAGGAACAGGCTATCACCCACGCCTGGACCCTGCTGACGCGCGAGTGGGGGCTGCCCAAGGACAAGTTGCTTGTTACGGTCTACCACACCGATGATGAGGCATTCGCACTTTGGCAGAAGATTGCAGAGCTTCCCGAAGATCGCATCATCCGCATTGCCACGAAGGACAATTTCTGGGCGATGGGTGATGATGGCCCTTGCGGGCCATGCTCGGAAATCTTCTTCGATCACGGCGATCACATCTGGGGTGGCCCTCCGGGATCGCCAACCGAGGATGGCGACCGGTTCATCGAGATCTGGAACCTCGTGTTCATGCAGTTCGAACAGACTGCGGGCGAGATCACCGGCAGCCTGCCCAAGCCGAGCATTGACACCGGCATGGGGCTTGAGCGCATCGCTGCGGTCATGCAGGGCGAGCATGACAACTATGACACCGACACCTTCAAGGCGCTTATCGCTGCGTCCGAAAGCCTGACGTCGGTCAAGGCCGAGGGCGATCAGCGCGCCAGCCACAGGGTCATTGCCGATCACTTGCGCTCGACCAGCTTCCTGCTGGCAGATGGCGTGCTGCCTTCGAACGAAGGGCGCGGCTATGTGCTGCGCCGGATCATGCGCCGCGCGATGCGGCATGCGCATCTGCTGGGCGCGCGCGATCCCTTGATGCACCGTCTTGTGCCCGCGTTGGTAGCTGAAATGGGCGCAGCCTATCCCGAGCTTGGCCGCGCACAGCCGTTGATCGAGGAAACCTTGCTGCGCGAGGAAGTGCAGTTCCGCCGCACCCTGTCGAATGGCCTCAAGCTGCTCGACGAGACGACGGGCGCGCTGGGCGAGGGCGACAAGCTTCCGGGTGAAACAGCGTTCAAGCTCTATGACACATTCGGCTTCCCTTACGATCTGACCGAGGATGCCCTCCGCGCGCGCGGCATTACGGTTGACCGCGAAGGCTTTGATGCGGCCATGGCGCAGCAGAAAGCGGCAGCACGCGCTGCGTGGAAGGGCTCGGGCCAGGCGGCGGATGGCGAAGTATGGTTCGATATCGCTGAACGCGTCGGCGCGACCGAATTCACCGGCTACACGGCCACAACCGGCGAGGCGCAAGTTGTTGCGCTGGTGAAGGATGGCAAGGAAGTAGACAGCGCAGGCACTGGCGATACCGTGACGGTCATCGTCAACCAGACGCCGTTCTATGGTGAAAGCGGTGGCCAATCAGGCGATGCTGGCGCGATCAACGGCGCTGACGGTCTGGTGCTGGCGGTGAATGATACCGCCAAGCCTTTGGGCCGTCTGCACGCGCACAATGCGACGGTGAGCGCTGGCACCATCAAGGTCGGCGATGTGGTGAAACTCGATATTGACGTGGCACGCCGCGATGCGATCCGTGCCAACCATTCTGCCACGCACTTGCTGCATGCAGCGCTACGCAACCGCCTTGGCGGGCATGTGACGCAGAAGGGTTCGCTGGTCGCAGCGGACCGCCTTCGTTTCGATTTTTCGCAGCCGACTTCGCTGACGGCAGATGATATTGCCGCGATTGAAGCGGAAGTTAACGCCGAGATCCGCGCGAACGAAGCCGTTAGCACGCGCTTGATGACGCCAGATGATGCGATTGAAGCAGGCGCGATGGCTCTGTTCGGCGAAAAGTATGGCGATGAAGTGCGCGTGCTCAGCATGGGCCGCGTGGCGGACAAGCATTATTCGGTAGAACTGTGCGGCGGCACCCATGTGCGCGCGCTGGGCGATATCGGCGTGTTTCGCATCGTTTCGGAAAACGCAGTATCATCTGGCGTGCGCCGCATCGAGGCGCTGACGGGCGAGGGCGCGCGGCAGTGGTTTATCGCGCGTGAGGACGCGCTGAAGAACACCGCAGCCATTCTGCGCACGACTCCGGAGGACGTTGAAGCACGCGTCGCCGCACTGATGGACGAGCGCAAGAAGCTTGAGCGCGAATTGGCCGAGGCGAAGAAGGCGCTGGCTCTGGGTGGCGGTTCGGCGAAGGCCGAGAATTCTGATGAAGAGATTGGCGGCGTGAAATTTTCGGGCCAAGTGCTCGAAGGGCTAGACCCAAAGGACCTGCGCGGCCTGCTTGATCAAGCCAAGCAGCGTTTGGTTTCGGGCGTGGCGGTGATCGTTGCGGTGAACGAAGGCAAAGCCAGTATCGCAGCAGCAGTGACCGAAGACCTCGTCGGCAAAGTGAGCGCAGTCGATCTGGTGCGTGCTGGCGTTGAAGCGTTGGGTGGAAAAGGTGGGGGTGGCCGTCCGGACATGGCCCAAGGTGGCGGGCCGGATGGGGCGAAGGCGGCTGATGCTATTGCTGCGGCTAAGGCGGTGATTGCGGGGTAAGTTTCGCTCCTTACCCTAGGCTTACCTTACCCTCTCGCGGAGCGAGGCTGACTTCAGCTTAGGCAGGGCGTTCAATTCGCCTTCTTCCTTGATTTTTTCGCGGAATTCGTCGCGCTTTTCGTGGATCGAGGCGATGACGGGGCCCATCGGGAAGCCGAGGTCAACCAGTACCGCTTCGGACAATTGCAGCGAACTTTCGAGCGTTTCGGGAACGGCGTGGCTGGCCCCCGCTTTGTAAAGTGCTGCGGCATGGGCGGCATCGCGCGCGCGAACGATGATCGGCAGGTCGGCGTGGGCTGCACGCAGGCGCTTGACCATGCGCAGGATCAGCACGGGTTCGTCCATTGTCAGGATCATCGCGCGGGCATTGTCGAGGCCGAGGCGCTGGATCGCGGTTTCGCTGTCGATATTGCCGAACACCACCGGCAGGCCTTCCTTGCGGGCCATCTTGGCGATGTCAGGATTGCTATCGATGCCCAGCCACTGCGCGCCGTGGACGGTGAGCATCTCGGAGATGAGGCGGCCAACGCGACCGAAGCCCATGACCACTACGCGCTCGCCGTCGACGTCGGCCATGGGAGTGGATTGAGCGGTATCGGGCGTATCCTTGTGCAGTCGTCCTGCCAAGGTTTCACCCAACTTGGCGAGCATTGGCGTGATCGTCAGGCCGATGGCGGTGACGATCTGCCAGAATTGCGCAGTCTCGCGGTCAATCAGTGAGGCTTCAGCAGCTGCGGTAAGCACGATCAGCGTGGTTTCCGACGGGCTGGCCATCAGGATGCCGGTCTGGAGCGCGGTGGCGCGTCCTTTGCCCATGGCGCGCAGGGCCAATCCGGTCACGATGGATTTGAGCACAACAACGCCAACCACAGCAATGGTCAGCGGAACGATCTCCGCCCAGACGACGCGCAGATCGATGCCCATGCCTATGGTGATCAAGAATACGCCGAGAGCCAAGCCCTTGAACGGCTTGGTGATCGCCTCGACCTCGGTATGGTATTCTGTCTCGGCGATCAGCAATCCTGCCAGCAAAGCGCCCATGATCGGCGAGAGACCGACGAGCGAGGTGGATAGCGCGGAGGCGATGACCACCAGCATCGTGGCGGCGAGGAAAAGTTCGGGGCTTTTGGTTTGTGCTGCTTGTGCAAACAGGCGCGGCAATAACAGGCGCCCGAACACGAGCAGGGCGGCCACCACAAGCGCGCCGTAGAGCAAGGTTTCCCCGATACCTGGCCCTGCATCTTGTGCGGCCAACGGAGCGAATGCTCCGAGCAGGAAGATGATCGGGACAAGCGCGATATCTTCGAACAGCAGCATGGCGAGCGCTGCCCGCCCGACCGGGCCTTGGGTGCCCGAAATCGGCAGGACAAGGGCTGTGGACGACAGCGCAAGCGCAAGACCAAGGCCGAATGCGCCACTGATCGGCAGGCCCGATGCGATGAGCACTGCTGCAAGAAGGAACGCCGACACAGCGAGTTCCATCGCGCCAAGGCCGAACACCAGACGGCGCATGTCCCACAGGCGATTGAATGATAGCTCGAGCCCAATTTCGAAGAGCAAGAGGATAATGCCAAATTCGGCAAACGGGACAATTGCCGCCGGATTGGATATCGTGACGTAATAAAGCCAAGGATATTGCGATACCAAAGACCCGAGCCCGAACGGCCCGACAGCAAGGCCTACCAGAATAAAACCGATGATCGGCGTTATGCGCAGCCGTGCAAAGGCGGGGATTACAATGCCCGCAGCCCCCAATACTACCAGAACGTCGGAAAGCGCAGTTGTTGGTTCAAGATTTCCAGCCATACCCGATGGTTAGGGAATTGGACTGCAAGTGTCACGGCCAAACAAAAAAAGGCCCCAGGTTGAGCCGGGGCCTTTTGTATTTCTAACCGCAGAACGGTGCCGGAGGATTAGAGCCCCTTGGCCATTTCCGTTTCGAGGTTTTCGACGATAGCTTCGAAGAACTTCTCGGTGGTCATCCAAGCTTGGCTCGGGCCGATTAGCAGCGCGAGATCCTTGGTCATCTTGCCGCTTTCGACGGTTTCGATGCAGACGCGTTCAAGCGTTTCGGCGAACTGAACCACTTCAGGCGTTTCGTCGAACTTGCCGCGATAGATCAGGCCACGCGTCCACGCGAAGATCGATGCGATCGGGTTAGTCGAGGTCTGCTTGCCTTGCTGGTGCTGGCGATAGTGGCGCGTAACCGTGCCGTGGGCAGCTTCTGCTTCGACGGTCTTGCCGTCCGGCGTCATCAGGACGGAGGTCATCAGGCCAAGCGAACCAAAGCCCTGTGCAACGGTGTCAGACTGAACGTCACCGTCATAATTCTTGCAGGCCCAGACAAACTTGCCCGACCACTTGAGCGCCGAGGCAACCATGTCGTCGATCAGACGGTGTTCGTAAACGATACCGGCAGCTGCGAACTTTTCCTTGAAGCCTTCGTTGTCGAACACTTCCTGGAACAGATCCTTGAAGCGACCATCGTAGGCCTTGAGGATCGTGTTCTTGGTGGAAAGATACACCGGCCAACCAAGGTTTAGGCCATAGTTCAAGCTGGCGCGGGCGAAATCGCGAATCGAATCGTCAAGGTTGTACATTGCCATCGCAACACCTGCCGACGGGTACTTGAAGACTTCGCGATCGATCACTTCGCCATTGTCGCCTTCCCAGACAAGGCGCAGCTTGCCAGGGCCGGGGACGAGGAAATCGGTCGCGCGATACTGGTCACCAAAGGCGTGACGGCCAACCACGATCGGGTCGGTCCAGCCCGGGACAAGGCGCGGCACGTTCTGGATCACGATGGGTTCGCGGAAAACGACGCCGCCAAGGATGTTGCGGATCGTACCGTTGGGCGATTTCCACATCGACTTGAGGTTAAATTCTTCAACGCGCTGTTCGTCCGGCGTGATTGTGGCGCATTTTACGCCGACGCCGAATTCCTTGATGGCATTTGCCGAATCAATGGTAATTTGGTCGCCTGTCTCGTCGCGCTTTTCGACTGACAGATCGTAATACTTCAGATCGATATCAAGATAGGGAAGGATCAGGCGTTCGCGGATCCATTGCCAGATGATGCGGGTCATTTCGTCGCCGTCGATTTCGACGACCGGGTTCTTCACCTTGATCTTCGCCATGTCTGTCCTGTCTTTTCAGCTGGGGAGAAATTTTGACTTTCCCTTAGCAGAGAGGCGCAGGTGCGCAAGGCAGGCGGCGGATATCGGTGATTTTTGGACGCGCCTATGTTGAGCGCTCTGGACATGCGTGGCTGTTTCGGGGCAAGAGTTTAATTGATCGATTAATTCCGACTAAAACCCTTTGGGAGTCTATTGCTATGAGCGATGCTGAAGTTCTTACCGAAGTCGATGGCAATGTTCTGATCGTTACGATCAACCGCCCCGCTGCCAAAAACGCTGTAAACAAGGCTGTAGCAGAAGGAATCGCTGCGGCCATGGAACGGCTTGACGCTGACAACAGCCTGCAATGCGCTGTGCTGACGGGTGCTGGCGGGACGTTTTGTGCAGGCATGGACCTCAAGGCGTTCCTGAAGGGTGAAATGCCTTCGGTGCCCGGGCGCGGGTTTGGCGGTCTTGCCGAAAAGTCTCCCAAGAAGCCGATTGTTGCTGCGGTTGATGGCTATGCATTGGCGGGCGGCATGGAACTGGCGCTTGCCTGTGATCTTATTGTGGCCAGCGCATCATCAATGTTCGGTATTCCCGAAACCAAGCGTGGCCTTGCGGCGGCAGCGGGCGGGCTCATGCGGTTGCCTCGCCAGATTCCACCGCGGATTGCGATGGAATTGGCGCTGACCGGCGATTTCATCACGGCCCATCGCGCCTATGAAATCGGGTTCATTAACCAGATTACAGAAGGCCCCGCGATTGACGCAGCCAAAGCTTTGGCCGCCAAGATCGCTGCAAACGGTCCGTTGGCGTTGATGGCTTCGAAAGCGATCATTCGCGAATCGCACGAATGGACCGAAGCGGAAATGTGGCAGAAGCAAGCGGCCTACACGATGCCCGTACTGACATCGCAGGATGCGCGCGAGGGAGCAGCGGCCTTTGCCGAAAAGCGCACGCCTGACTGGAAGGGTAAGTAGAGGCCGGGCACGGTTGTGCGAGGGCAGCTCAAGTTGTCTTCCGGCATCGTTGCACCAAACAAAAAACCCCGCCAAGGCGGGGTTTTTTTAGGATGGTGGGCGTAGCAAGGATTGAACTTGCGACCCCTACGATGTCAACATAGTGCTCTACCACTGAGCTATACGCCCGCACCATCATGCGTCCTAAGCGTCGATCCGGTTGCCCTTAGCGTCGTCGGGAAGCGGCGCATTAGCCCCGCCATTTGGCCAAGGCAAGGGGGTAATTGCATAACATCACCCCAAACCGGGGGATGGGGCATCCGATCAGGGCTGTTGCGTGCCCATAAACGGCGCATCTTCGAACACCCGCTGAACTTCAAGCACGAGGTCCTTGAGGTGGAAAGGTTTGGATAGCACGCGGGCTTGCGGTGCTTCGCGATTCGCTTTGAGTGTCACAGCGGCAAAGCCTGTAATGAACATGACTTTGGTCGTGGGGCTGATTTCGGCGCAGCGCTGGGCCAGTTCGATGCCGTCCATCTCGGGCATGACGATGTCCGAAAGCAAAAGGTCAAAATGCTCTTTTTCAAGCAAGGGAATTGCTGCTGTGCCTCTATCCACAGAAGTCACAGAAAAACCTGCGTTTTCCAAAGCGCGAGAAAGGTACATGCGCATTGCCTCTTCATCTTCGGCAAGCAGGATCCGGATCATGGCTAACCCTTGTTCGTTAGTGCGGTTCAAGTTGCAGCGGGTATCTGCTGCGTGTCTGGAGCGCTATACTCCCCATCCGGTTAAGATTCTCCCGACACCGGGATTAGAGGTTTTTTGACTTCGCAGCGAATCGGTTGCACGACTTGACCATGCAAGAGTCTGGCAAGCAAGCAGGAGATTCGGCGTACGTGCATGGTGGCAGTGTCCCGGGCAATCCGGGTGTTCCGGCCTATGCGCTGAAATTGCGCGACCCTTCTCCAATCCCGATCATTATTGCCGTGCCTCATGCAGGCCGGGCCTATCCCCAGTCGTTGCTAGATCGCATGCGGCACCCCGATTTTGCCACGCCCCGGCTGGAAGACCGTTATGCAGATTTGCTGGGTGAGGCCGTTTCGCGCGAAACGGGCGCCGCCTTGCTCGTGGCTCACGCACCACGGGCAATGCTCGATCTTAACCGGTCGTGCGACGATGTGGATTGGGAGATGTTAGGAGGTGTGCCTGCTGATGCGCCCATGATGCCTGGCACATTCAGCCGTCGTGCACGCAGCGGGCTCGGCCTGGTGCCTCGCCGGTTGCCGGGGCTGGGGGAATTGTGGAAACGGCGGCTGGACCATGCAGAACTGCAAGACCGCATCGCCGCCATCCATCAGCCTTATCACGCAGCCTTGGCATCCACACTTGCCATGATTCGCGATCGATGGGGCGCGGCACTTCTGATTGATCTCCATTCGATGCCACCACTTGCTGCCCGTTCGGCAGGAGAGCCCGCGCCCGAGTTCGTGATCGGTGACCGATTCGGCTCCTCTTGCGATGGCGGGATCATCGGATCGGCGTTTGCAGTGCTTGCCCAATCGGCGCGGAGGGCATCACACAACCGGCCTTATGCTGGTGGATATGTGCTCGAACGCCACGCCAAGCGCCACGAAGGAGTGCATTGCCTGCAACTTGAGATTGATCGCACCTGCTATCTTGACCAGCGGCAAGCTGAACCCGGACCCGGTTTTGACGCTACGGTAGGCTTACTTATCGGATTGGTGCAGCGGTTGGCGATGGAAGTGGCAGAACTGGGACGCACCACGGATCGTGGGCGTTGGCGAGCCGCTGCCGAGTAACGCATAGCGGTCCCAATTAAAAAGCCACCTGGAGGGATGCTCCAGGTGGCCAAGGTTCAGGGAGGAGGTGCACCGAAGTGCACCCGTTACGCTGGGCCATGAGGGGAGCCACAACGCAACGATCTCTAAATAGGGTAGCGCGGTGGTTGCCGCAAGTAGATTCGAGGGAAATTTGTCACACCCTAAAGAAAAAAGCGACGAACCTTGGGGTTCGTCGCCTTTTCTGTTGACTTGTGTCTCGAATGTTTCGGTTTCAAGTCGTTCAGTCTTGGTTTACTGCGCTGGAACAGCCACCGCAGGCATTGGACCTTTGCCCAATTGAACTTGTGCGGCAAAAATCTGGCTGATCAGTTCAAGCGAGAACAGGTGGGCATAGAGCAGTGGCAGAAGCCCGCTTTGTGCCCAGCCACGCAGCACGTCACCGCGGATATCACGCAGCTTTTCCTGATTAACCATCTGGAAGCCGCGATAAATGAAAGGCTGTTCGTTGCCCTGCTGCTGGATGGCAACTTCGCCTTCCATCAACAAGTCATGTTTCTTCAATTCGTCAATAAACGCTTGGGTGCGTTGCCCTGCTTGTTCGAATTGCTCGCAAAAACCAAGGGCGGCCTTGGTCGCTTCTGAGGGCTGGCCATCAGTGAACAGCTCCTGCCCTTCTTCGACCGAATCGCTAAGAAGTCCCGATGAAGGGTCAAAGCAGAGCGAAAGCTCTTCGCTGGTCGGGTTCAGCTTGGCCAAAAGGAATGGATAACGGCGCACATAAGCCGGAATGTAGATCGGCTGATTAACCTTGCCATCTTCGTCAACAAAGACGTTTACGCCTTCATTCAGGCCCATCAGGGCCAATGGCACAGGGTTATCCCCCGACGCAAAAATGATTGGATAATGACGCGCAGCCTGCGGAAATTCCTCTGCTGTCAATGGGATGGCGTGCTGGCCAATCAGCCAAGGCGCGGCATCCGCATTCTTGGCCTTCCACGTTGCGTGGTCGCGGCTGTTGAGCGGCAGGAGGTCGTTATAGAACATCGGCAGGTTCGCTTGCGGCGCGCTGGCCATCGGGCATCTCTCCAGATTCAATTGGGTTACGCACGGCAAGCCGCGGTACTAAGGGACGCAGGGGTTCTTAGTGATTGTCAGGAAACCACGCAAGCCGCCTCAAACAAGCTTTCCCGGGTTCATTAACCCTTTTGGGTCAAGCGCATGCTTGATTGAGCGCATTATCGCCAAAGTTGCCGGATCGGCGAGCCGTGCCAGCTCGTCCCGTTTGAGCTGGCCGATGCCATGTTCGGCCGAGATCGAGCCGCCCCATTGCGTGACCATATCGTGGACTTGGCGGCTAATCGCTTTGCCGTCGCTTGCCTCCCATGACGCGCGTTCGCTTCCCGGCGGTGCGATGACGTGAAAATGCACATTGCCATCCCCCAAGTGGCCAAAACAGACTGCCTGCGTGCCCGGCCAGTCTGCTTCAAGTTGGGGCACGGCGGCTTCCACGAAGGCGGGCATCAGTTCCACGGGCACCGAGATATCGTGTTGCATAGCCGGGCCGATGGCGCGCTCTGCTGGTGAAATTGTCTCACGAATCAGCCAGAGTCGCCCGGCCTGATCCTCACTTGCAGCGATCGTCGCATCGGAGATCAAGCCACGTTCGAATGCGGTCGCGAGCAGGCGCTCGGCGATTTCCGGCAGTTTCGCCGAGGTTGCCGCGTCGCCTGCCACCAATTCTATCAGTGCGTGCCAATTATGCTGTCCTGCCAGCGGGGCGCGTGCATCGGGCAAATAGGCCATCACAGCGTCCAGACTGTGCTGGGGCAACACTTCGAACCCTTCGAGCAGATCGCCTGTCACGTTCTGCGCTAGCAGCAACAGCGCCCGCGCGTCATGCAGGCTTTGTGTGCCTGCCCACATCACAACGCGTCCGGCAATCGCCGGTTCAAGCTTTAATGTTGCTGCTGTTACAATGCCCAGGGTTCCTTCAGAACCGATCAGTACCTGCTTCAAATCAAAGCCGCGATTGTCCTTTTTAAGCGGTACAAGCTGCTGGAAAACCGATCCATCCGCCATGACGCCTTCCAGCCCCAACACCAGCGCCCGCATTGATCCATGACGCAAAACTTGCGTGCCGCCCGCGTTGGTAGAGACAAGCCCGCCAATCGTCGCCGATCCTTTGCCTCCCAAGGATAAGGGGAAGCGCAAGCCTTCCCGTTCGGCCGCTTCATGCAGCACTTGCAAGATGACGCCTGCTTCAACGGTGGCGGTGCGCGCTGCCGGGTCCAGGGCGATGATCCGGTTCATCCGGCGCAACGACAAGATCAATTCATCCCCGCCATCAAATGGGGTGGCCCCGCCGGACATGCCGCTATTGCCGCCCTGCGGCACGATGGGAGCGCTATGCTTTGCACACAGCGCCACCAAGGCAGCAACTTCGCCCGTATTGGCCGGCGAGGCCATGGCCAGCGCCTTTCCGGTATAGCGCCCGCGCCAGTCCGTCAGCCATGGGGCAATATCCTCAAGGGCTGTCGTCAGCCCCTTGGGGCCGAGCAATCGGGAAGCTTCATCAAGGAATGCAGTCGTCATGGGTTTTCCGGCTATGGCCCTCGTGCCAATAGGGCAATTCATTTTTCGAAGCACACGGGTTAAGCCAAGGTTCAAGCCTCCGGTCTAGGGGGGAAATAGGACGGGATTGGCGGCGCAAGCCCGTCGCTCGTTTAAAGGCGCGAAAAAGAGTAAGTATTCCGAACATGCCCATCATTGCCCACCTTCTTGCGCCAATTGCGCTGCTGCTTCCCGCAGCCATGGTGGACGTTTCTTCCTATGACAGCTCTGTCGCAGCTGAGGCGGTGGAAGAGCAGTGGCCAGCCGTTAGTCTGCCAACGGGCGGGCCGACGAGCGTTTCAAAAGATCCAGGAAGCTTCATCAGGGAAGGGCTGGTTGACGATGCCTGGATGCAAGTGCGTATCGAACAGCGCATTATCATCCGAATCGCGCCGCGTCTTCCGGGGCAAATGGTCGCGCTGCCATCACGCCCTCGCGCGCAGCCCCGGTTTGTCGAGCGCAAGACGGCGAAATGCATGCCGATCGTCAGCATCGCCGGGGTCCAGCCCGAATCGTCGGACCGTATATTGCTGATTACCCGGAATCGGAGGCTTATCGGCGCCAGCCTTGATAAATCCTGCCACGCCCGCGATTTTTATTCCGGCTTTTACGTCGAACAGAACGCGGACGGCCAGCTTTGCGCCGGGCGGGATATCATTCATTCGCGTGCAGGGGCGAATTGCGCGGTAACCAAACTGCGCGAGTTGGTGGCCGATGGCGGTGATGACGATGATTGACCAGCGGATCGGTCTTTTCCCGAACTTGGGGAATCATTGACTTTTCGCAGCAATTCGGCATAGGCCGCTGACATTGTTGGCGCGTGCCTTGAAGGCCGCAGTCCAACTGGCGCAATGTTTTGCGCCGTCTCTTGTTTTCGGAACAATGCCTGCATGAAGTTTGCCGACCTCGGCCTCTCGGATGAGTTGCTCAAATCAGTCCTTGAGGCTGGCTATGATGAACCCACCCCGATTCAAGCGCAGGCGATTCCATCGGTCCTGATGATGCGGGACATTATCGGTATCGCACAAACCGGTACGGGCAAAACGGCAGGCTTCGTGCTGCCGATGATCGATATTCTGGCGCATGGCCGCCGCCGCGCGCTTATGCCGCGCTCGTTAATCCTTGAGCCGACCCGTGAATTGGCTGCCCAGGTAGCTGAAAACTTTGAAAAGTACGGCAAGAATCACGACCTGAAGATGGCGCTGCTGATTGGCGGTGTGCAGATGGGCGATCAGATCAAGGCGCTGCAAGATGGCGTCGATGTGCTGATCGCAACGCCGGGCCGTTTGATGGACTTGTTCGAACGCGGCAAGATCCTGCTGACGGGTTGTGATCTGCTCGTGATCGACGAGGCTGACCGCATGCTCGACATGGGCTTCATACCCGATATCGAAACGATCTGCACCAAGCTTCCGGCCCAGCGACAGACGCTGCTGTTCTCCGCCACGATGCCGCCGCCGATCAAAAAGCTGGCCGACAAGTTCTTGTCGAACCCCAAGATGATCGAAGTGGCGCGGCCTGCCAGCACCAACACCAGCATCGTCCAGCACAAAGTCCGCTGCACATCGCGCAACAAGCGTGATGTCCTGCGTCACCTGCTGCGCACTGATAACGTGACCACCGCGATCATCTTTGCCAACCGCAAGACGACCGTGCGCGAACTGGCCAAGTCTTTGCAAAGCCACGGATTTGCCGCTGGCGAAATCCATGGTGACATGGACCAGAACGCCCGCAACGCCGAACTGCAAAAGTTCAAGGATGGCGGGATCAGCATCTTGTGCGCATCTGACGTCGCCGCTCGTGGACTTGACGTGAAGGGTGTTAGCCACGTGTTCAACTTTGACACGCCGTGGCACCCTGATGACTACGTTCACCGCATTGGCCGTACCGGTCGCGGCGGGGCAACCGGTCGCGCGTTCACGCTGGTGGCTGACGATGATCTTGAAGCCATCGACAACGTCGAAAAGCTGCAAGGCACCAAGATCCCTGAATTCAAGCTCGACATGGGCGACAAGGCCGAAGCCAAGCAACGCGCCGAACGTGAACCGCGCGAAGACAGCGCAGAGCCAAAGCGCGCTCGTGGCGGACGGACGAAACGCCCTGAGCGTGCTGCTCCGGTGGAAGTCGAAGCGGTGGAAGCACCCGCAGCCGAAGACAAACCGGTTCGCGAAAAGCGTCCGGCACGCGAACCGCGCAAGGCTGCGCCTGAGGCACGGCCAACAGAACCTAGCCGTGCGCTGCGTTCAGAACCGACGCCACGCCGCGAAAACGGCGATGCACCAGTTCAGGCAGGCGATTGGAACGGCCCCGTTCCGGGCTTCCTTAGCGTTTCCGCGCTTTAACCCCTTCCCGCGCGGGGAAGGGGCCTCCACACAAAGCTAACTCGCCAGCTTCACGAAGCTGTCGATCACGCGTTTGCGTCCGCCGGTTTCGAAGTCGATCTCCAGCTTGTTTCCTTCTTGCGCGACCACCGTGCCATAGCCGAACTTTTCGTGGAACACGCGCGCGCCAAG
This sequence comes from Novosphingobium sp. AAP83, assembly GCF_001295795.1. GTDB lineage: Bacteria > Pseudomonadota > Alphaproteobacteria > Sphingomonadales > Sphingomonadaceae > Novosphingobium. The sequence continues at coordinate 380,581 of NZ_LJHY01000016.1, read as the reverse complement.
CCCCACATCATTGCGCGGCTTGGCCGCAAAGCTGGCGGCGCTGCGGGTGGCCTCGGGGATGCGGCGCGGGTTGGTTTCAAACTGCTGGGCGGCGGCACGCTGCCAACCGGGGCCGCGTGCCATTCCGCGCGATGGGGTCGCCTGCGCCACATGCGCGAAAGGATCGTCGCGCTCGCTCCAATTGGCCCGCCACATCGATGCCCCGCCCGATAGCGTGGTTTCTTCATCGACATGTTCGGCTGGCAATTCAGCGATGAAGCGCGACGGGATCGAACTGGTCCACTGCCCATAAATCCGGCGGTTGGCTGCATGCAGGATGGTGCAGCGTTTGCGCGCACGCGTGATCGCCACATAAGCAAGGCGGCGCTCTTCTTCCAACGATGCCAGCCCGCCTTCGTCAAGCGAGCGCTGTGACGGGAATACGCCTTCCTCCCATCCGGGCAGGAACAGGTTTTCGAATTCCAGCCCCTTGGCCGCATGAATTGTCATGATCGTGACCTTCTCGGCATCGGATGCCGCCTCGTTGTCCATGACAAGGCTGACATGCTCAAGGAAATCGCCCAGCGTTTCATACTCTTCCATCGCGCGGGCAAGTTCGGACAGGTTCTCCAGCCGACCGGTCGCCTCGGCGGTTTTCTCGGCCTGAAGCGCTTCGGTATAGCCGCTCTCGTCAAGGATCGTTCGGGCAAGCTCTGCGGGCACCAGCGATTTTGCAGACTCGCGCCAGTTTGCGAAGTTGCGCATTAATCCCGCCAAGGTGCCCCGCGCACGCGCGGGCAGTTCATCTGTATCGAGAATTTCAACAGCAGCGGCGAACAGCGGAACGGCACGAGCCCGTGCATGGCGGTGCAGCTTTTCCAGCGTCTTGTCGCCAAGTCCGCGCTTTGGGGTGTTGTATATCCGCTCGAACGCCAGATCGTCTTGCGGGCTTGCCACGATCCGCAAATAGGCCAGCGCATCACGGATTTCGGCGCGCTCGTAAAAACGGAAACCTCCGACGATGCGATAGCCAAGCCCGATCTGGATAAATCGGTCTTCGAATTCGCGCGTCTGGAACTGGGCGCGCACAAGGATGGCGACGCGATCCAATGGAGCGCCCTCGCGTTCCAGACGTTCTATCTCTTCGCCCACCCGGCGCGCTTCTTCCGGCCCGTCCCACACGCCGATGGCGCGCACCTTGTCGCCACCGTCAACCTCGGTCCACAGTGTCTTGCCAAGGCGTTCGGAGTTTTCGGCAATCAAGCCCGACGCCGCGCCAAGGATGTGCGGGGTCGAGCGGTAATTCTGCTCAAGCTTGATCACCTTCGCGCCCGGAAAATCCTTTTCAAAGCGCAGGATATTGGCAACTTCCGCGCCGCGCCATGAATAGATCGACTGGTCGTCATCGCCGACCACGCAGATGTTCTTGCGGTTCTGCGCCAGCAGGCGCAGCCACAGATATTGCACCGCGTTGGTGTCCTGATACTCATCCACCATCACGTATTTGAAGCGCTGCTGCCAGCTCTCCAGAATGTCGCGTTCACGGCGGAAGATGTTGAGCATGTGCAGCGTCAGGTCGCCAAAATCGCAGGCGTTCAGATCCTTCAACCGGTTCTGGTAAAGCGCATAAAACCGCTGCCCCTTGCCATTGGCATAGGCCTCGTTCTCCAAGGCATCGATGTCAGCCGGGTTCAGCCCACGGTTCTTCCACTTGTCGATCAGGCCCGCCAATTGCTTGGCTGGCCAGCGCTTATCATCGACGCCCTCGGCCTGGATCAATTGCTTGAGCAGGCGCAACTGGTCATCGGTATCGATGATCGTGAAGTTGCTTTGCAGCCCCACCAGTTCGGCATGGCGGCGCAGCATCTTGGCGGCGATCGAATGGAATGTGCCCAGCCACGGCATCCCTTCCACCGCAGGTCCGATCAGCGCGCCCACCCGCTCGCGCATTTCGCGCGCGGCCTTGTTGGTGAAGGTGACGCAGAGAATTTCGCTTGGCCAGGCAAGCCTTTGGCGCAGCAGATTGGCAAGCCGCGCGGTGAGCGCGGCGGTCTTGCCCGTGCCAGCTCCCGCCAGCATCAGCACCGGCCCTTCGGTCGTCGTCACCGCCTCACGCTGGGGCGGGTTCAGGCCATCGAGCCAAGTTTGATCAGGCTGGGGGTTCGTCAGGATATGGGAAGGCATAGGCGAACAGATAGGGACCAAATGCATTTCCGGCAATCGTATTCCCGCTAAGGCTTCTAGGATTCGGTTCATCGCATCAGGAGGGATGGTCCTTTGCAAAGCCGGACAAGGCAATAATAGGCCCTATCCGCTTTGCCGCATGCCTATGACCGATTGTGCCCCTGACTGTGGTGGTATGTAACGCTCCATAGTCTATAAGTTTAATTCTGGAGAGGCATCGGGCACCCGCGCCCTTTTCATGTGGGCGCACTGCTGGCTTTGCTTGACCATTTTGCGAGAAGCCTGACAGAACCGCGCCGCGACAAGACGGGGAGAGCGCGCCAATGAATCCGATTCGCCAACATGGCCGCGTGCTAACCGCCAGTCTCGTCGGGACGGCTGTCGAGTTCTACGATTTCTACATCTACGCAACCGCTGCGGCACTGGTGATCGGACCACTGTTTTTCCCCACCACGTCTGCCACCGCGCAAACCTTGCTCGCGTTCATGACTTTTGGCCTTGCCTTCTTTGCAAGGCCGGTTGGCGCTATTGTATTTGGCCACTTCGGGGATCGCATTGGGCGCAAGTCCACGCTTGTCGCCTCGCTAATGCTGATGGGCACTTCGACACTGTTGATCGCGTTTTTGCCGACATATGCGATGGCCGGGTGGATCGCGCCTGCGCTGCTGTGCCTGCTGCGCTTCGGGCAGGGCTTCGGCCTTGGCGGAGAGTGGGGAGGGGCGGCGCTGCTGGCGGTGGAAAATGCACCAAAGGGGTGGGAGGCGCGCTTCGGCAGTGCCCCGCAACTGGGCGCGCCAGTGGGCTTCTTTTTCGCCAACGGGCTATTCCTGCTGCTCGGCCTCGGCCTGTCCGAGGAAGATTTTGCAAGCTGGGGCTGGCGAGTTCCGTTTCTGGCAAGTGCGGTGCTGGTCGGGCTCGGCCTATGGGTGCGACTGAAGATTGGCGAGACACCCTCGTTCAAGGCCGAGCTGGAAAAAGCGCCGCCGCCCAATGTGCCGATCAGCCGTTTGCTGCGCGATCATACCCCTGCCGTACTGGCCGGGATTGCGGGTGTGGTTGCGTGCTTTGCAGTGTTCTACCTTGCCACCACCTTCGCGCTATCGTTTGCCACAACCAAACTCGGTTATGCGAAACAAGAGTTTCTGGCGGTGCAGCTTGGAGCCAACACCTTCTTCGCGCTCGGCATTCTTGTCTCAGGCTATTGGGCTGACAAGTCATCGGTCCAGCGCGTGCTGGGTACCGGTGCGGCGTTGACGGCGGTCATCGGCCTGTTCTTTGGCAGCGGCCTTGGCTCGGGCTCGCTGCCCATCGTCTTTGGCACATTGGCCGGGTCGCTGTTCGTGATGGGCCTGGCTTACGGGCCTCTGGGTGCGTGGCTGCCGACGCTGTTCCCTGTCACGGTGCGCTACACCGGCATATCGCTGGCGTTCAACATCGGAGGGATCATTGGTGGCGCTTTGGCACCATTTGCAGCCGCTTGGGCGGCGAATGTGGGCGGAACGGCATACGTCGGGCTGTTTTTGACGGTGGCGGGTATCATGACCGTGGCGGGGGTGAACTTCGCGCCGAAACTGCGGGAGTGATGCGGCTTATTTCATCCGCATCAAAGTGATCAGCGCCTTGCCCACCTTGCGGTCGGCATCGACTTCGCAGATGCGCACGTCAGGCACTTCTTTCAGGCCGGTTTCAAGGCTGATCCACGTGCCTTCGCCGATCCAGCCAAGCCGCGCCAGCTTTTCGATCGCAACAGCGCCAGCGCCGGTGCCATAAGGCGGATCGAGCATGACCAGATCGAGCGGCTGCTTGGTGGGGCCGAGCGACAGCACCGAGGATGCGCGCACATCGCATTGCGGGGCGCAGCGCAGCGCCGCGATATTGGCGCGGATGGCGCGTACTGCGGCAGCATCCTGTTCGACGAACATCGCCGTGGCCGCGCCGCGTGACAATGCTTCGAGGCCCAGTGCGCCCGATCCTGCGAACAAGTCGGCCACGGCCAGCCCTTCAAAGCTGCCAAGGCGGCTGGTGAGCATCGAAAACAGTGTTTCGCGCGTGCGATCGGCGGTGGGGCGCGTGGTGTCGCCTTCGGGCGCGCGGACCGGACGTCCGCGCCATTCACCTGCGATAATTCTCATTTGGTCTTCAACGTCTTCCGGAAGGCTTCAACCATGACTTGCGGTACTTCCACCGCGCTGCCGCGTTGCAAGTCAGCCAATTCAAACGGACCATAAGCGGTGCGCAACAAGCGCGACACTTCAAGGCCGAGATGCTCCAGCACGCGGCGGATTTCGCGGTTCTTGCCCTCGGTCAACGTCATTTCGATCCACTTGTTGCGGCCCGCGCTGCGTTCCAGATTGGCGTTGATCGGGCCATAGCGGACGCCTTCTATCTCGATGCCCTCGATCAGCTCTTCCAGCCGCGATTGCGTGATGTCGCCAAAGGTGCGCACGCGATAAGTGCGCGGGATGCCGGTTGAGGGCAGTTCCATCGCGCGCTTCAATTCGCCATCGTTGGTCATCAACAACAGGCCTTCGGTGTTCACGTCCAAGCGGCCCACGGGCATCACGCGCGGCGCATTTTCCGGCATGGAATTGCGCAGCGCGGTGTAGATCGTCGGGCGTCCGGTCGGATCACGTTCAGCGGTAATCAGGCCTGCTGGCTTGTGGAAACGGAACAGGCGCGGTGCCGAAATCGGCCCCACCATCTTGCCGTCCACCGATACCCCGCGCAGGCTGGTAAGCAGCGTGGCAGGCGTCGTCACCACGTCATCGCCAATCTTGACGCGGCCATCCTCGATCATCCGCTCAACCTCGCGGCGGCTGGCAATACCGGCGCGGGCGAGCAGCTTGGCGATCCGGTCGCCCTCGCGCTCGGAGCCATCTTCGGCCAGCGCGCGCTTGGCAGCCACCACCGGCTGCGACGTGCGCGGCGCGCCGCTGCGCATGGAGAACGGCTTTTTTTCGGGGGTAGTGGTACGGGGGCTAAACCGCTTTGGGCGGTCGCCGCCGTTTCTCGGGGGAAAAGTCATGCGCGCCCCTTACGCGAGATTGCGCAATCCGTCACCCCTGCGTCATCACCTCTGGCGCAGCGCGATCTGGGCGTTAGTTTGCCGTGTAGATATTCAGGGAGCATTCGCGTCGATGAGCGCAGACACGTCAGGAGAGCGAAACGTTTGGCAATCGTTTCAGCCATATCTCGAGAAAGAATCGCTAGCCGCGTTCTTTCTCGGCATGTCGTCGGGCTTTCCCTATGCGATGATCGGCGCAACGCTGACCACGCGTTTGGCGCAAGACGGCATTGACAAGAAGACAGTCACCGCCTTCACCCTTGCCTTTCTGGTATACAACCTGAAGGTCTTTTGGGCATGGCTGGTCGATGGCGTGCGATTGCCTTTGATCGGCGGTATGGGGCAGCGCGTTTCATGGATGTTGCTGTCAGGCGTTTTGGTGATGGCCGCTGTGGCCAATCTGGCGTTTGTTGATCCTGCCGCAGATCTAGGCAGTACGGTGCTGGCCGCGGTGCTCGTCGGCGTGGCAGGGGCCACCTTCGATATCGTGATTGATGCCTATCGCATCGAAACGTTGAAACCCTACCAACTCGGCACAGGCTCGGGCATGTCCCAATATGGCTGGCGCATCGGTTCCGCCGGGGCCGGAGCCTTGGCGCTGGTCATGTCGGCGCGTTATGGCTGGAGTGCTGCCTATCTGGCCTGCGCGGCCTTCGCGCTGCCAGCGATGGCGATGGCGCTCATTCTGGGCGAACCCAAACGCCACCGCGATCCTGTTGCGCGCAAAGGCGTGAGCGAAGTTTTCGGTGCGGTCATCGGCCCGTTCGGCGAGTTTTTCCGCCGCAATGGCGCTTGGCTGGTCCTGCTGTTCATCCTCGTCCACAAAGTTGGTGATACGCTGGCGAACCTTACGTTCCGCCTGCTGTTCGATGATCTTGGCTTCAGCAATGACGAAATCGCGATTTGGGATGTCGGCGTCGGCTTCTGGGCCTATCTCATCGGCGTGTTTATCGGCGGCGTTGCTTATGCCAAGATGGGGCTTAAGCGTTCGGTCTTGCTGGCGCTGGTGCTGATGGCAGTATCGAACCTCTCGTTCGCAGCGCTGGCCGCAGCAGGGCATTCGAACCTCGGCATGGCAGGCGCTATCGGGTTTGAGAACATTGCTTCGGGCTATGGCGGCGTGGTCGTTGTCGCCTATTTCTCGGCGCTTTGCGATTTGCGCTATACCGCTGCGCAGTATGCTCTGATCTCTGCCAGCGCCAGCGTTGTCGGGCGTTTCGCCACCGGTACAACCGCGGGCGGCCTGATCGAATCGCTGGGCTATGTGAACTTCTATGTGCTCACCACGCTGCTGGCATTGCCCGGCATTGTGCTGTTCTGGTGGATGAGCCGCAGCGGGCTGGTTGATGCCGCGATGGGCACGGCTGGGGAAGAATAACTCTGTACTACATCCGTTCGTGTCGAGCGAAGTCGAGACACATTGCGCGGTGTCTCGACTTCGCTCGACACGAGCGGGGTTAGGACGGAATTTCGTTGTTCAGGCGCAGCACTTCACCCGCAAGGTAAAGTGAGCCGACAATCAGCACATCGCCCTCTACCGGTAGTGCGGCCAGCGCTTCGGGCACCGCGCCAAAGCTGTTCACCGGCAGCGCTGTAAACGGCGCAAAGTCCTCTGGCTTGTGCGCATCATGCCCCGGTGCTGGCACGACCGAGATCGACAGCGCCCGGTCCGCCAAGGGCTTCAGGATCGCCGAGGGGTCTTTGTTGGCCAGCATGCCCATGATCAGATGCACCGGCGGCTGGCTTTCCAGATGGCGCGCGATGGCAAGGCCTGCATCGGGGTTGTGCCCGCCATCAAGCCATACCGTGCGCCCTTGCGCCAATGCGGTGACCGGTCCCGCCCCGAGCCGTTGCAACCGCGCGGGCCAGCGCGCTTCGACAATGCCCTTTGCCATGGCTTTGACCGAGACCGGCACCGCCTTCTGGTGGCGGATCATTGCCACGGCCAGCGCAGCATTCTCGGCCTGATGCTGTCCGGGCAAGGTGGGCAGGGGCAGCGTCAGCGCGCCCTGTGCATCGCGATAGCTGATCGCCTCGCCAATCGCCACGTCCCATCCGTGCCCACGCATCACGACCGGAGCACCGATCTGCGCGGCTGTGGCCTTCACTGAGGCCTCTGCCCGTTCAGGATAGGCCATCGTCACCAGCGGCACGCCCGGCTTGGCAATGCTCGCCTTCTCGAATGCGATGCGGGCAAGCGGATCGGTTGGCACGCCGTCTTCAGGCGCGAGCAGGAAGGCTTCGTGATCCATGCCCAGTGTGGCGATGCCGCAGACGGCCGCGGTCGGCATCACGTTGGTGGCATCAAGTCTGCCGCCAAGGCCGGTTTCGATCACGCAGACATCTGCGGGAATACGGCTGAAGGCCATGAAGGTGGCAACCGTTGTCACCTCGAAGAAGCTCGGCTCAAGGTCTTCGCCTGCATCCAGCGCTTCTTTCAGCAAAGCGGCCAGCAGATCATCCTCGATCAGCTGGCCTGCGATGCGGATGCGTTCGTTATAGCGCACCAAGTGGGGTTTGGTGGCGGAATGGACCGTCAGCCCTTGCGCCTCAAGGATATAGCGGAGGTACGTGCAGGTTGATCCCTTGCCATTGGTGCCCGCCACATGGAACACTGGCGGCATGTGATCCTGCGGATTGCCAAGCCGCGCGCAGAGTTCGCGCACGGTATCGAGGCCAAGGCGGCCCGATGGGAGGGACAGCGCGCCCAACCGGTCAAGCTGGGCCTGAACGGCAGCGTTATCCGAGATTGCGAAGTCGCGCATTGAGTGCCCACCTGTAGAAGATGCCCACCCCCAACCCCTCCGCAAGCGGGAGAGGGGAAGGTTAGTAACCCCTCCCGCAAGCGGGAGGGAGGAATTCGTTAAGCCGCCTTTGCCGAGGTAAGATAATCGATCACTTGCGCCAGCGTTGCCTTCAGATCGCGGCGATGTGTGACCATATCGACCATGCCGTGCGCGTGGAGGTATTCGGCGCGCTGGAAGCCTTCGGGCAGTTTTTCGCGGATCGTGTCCTGAATCACGCGCTGTCCGGCAAAGCCGATCAGTGCGCCGGGTTCGGCAATCTGCACATCGCCCAGCATGGCGTAACTGGCCGTGACGCCGCCGGTGGTCGGATCGGTCAGCACCACGATATAGGGCAGGCCAGCGGCGTGCAGGCGGGCAATCGCCACGGTCGAGCGCGGCATCTGCATCAGGCTGAGAATGCCCTCCTGCATACGCGCACCGCCTGCTGCGGTGATCGCAACATAGGGGCACTTTTCGCGCACCGCGCGTTCACACCCAGCGATGAAGGCATTGCCCACGGCCATGCCCATCGAGCCACCCATGAACGCAAATTCCTGCACGCCTACAACCGCCTTCTGGCCTTCGATCCGGCCATAGGCGTTGGTCAGCGCATCGGCATGCGGATTGGCGGCGCGGGCAGCCTTGATCCGGTCAACATACTTCTTGCTGTCGCGGAACTTGAGCGGGTCTTCCTTGACGCGTGGCGCGGGCAGCAGTTCATAGCCTGCATCGAGCAACTGGTCGAACCGCGCATCGGCGCCGATGCGGCCATGATGGTCGCAATGCGGGCAGACCGAGAGGTTGTCCTCATAGTCCTTTACGAACAGCATTTCGCTGCACGAAGGGCACTTGATCCAAAGGTTGTCCGGGGTGTCCCGCTTCGGCGTGAAGGGGAGGGCGTTGCGGACTTTGTTGAGCCAGCTCATGCGAGTTCCTTGCGTGCGGAGTGGACGGCGGCGGCGAGCGCGGCGGTGAGTTCCCTCACCGGGCCAGCGGCATTCGCGCCGTGTTGTGCGACGAGATCGACCAGCGCCGACCCGACCACGACACCATCGGCGACCTTTGCGATGGCAGCGGCCTGGTCGGGCGTGCGCACGCCAAAGCCGACCGCAACCGGGATCGTTGCCGAAGCTTTGATCCGCGCAACGGCTTCATCAATGCTGGTCTGCGCCGCCTGCTGCATGCCGGTGATGCCAGCGACTGACACGTAATAAAGAAAGCCTGACGAGCCATCGAGTACGGCGGGAAGCCGCGCGGCATCGGTCGTCGGCGTGGCAAGGCGGATTAGCGATACGCCCGCGCCGCGCAAGGCGGGGCCAAGCTCGGGGTCTTCCTCTGGCGGAATGTCCACGCAGATCACGCCATCGACGCCCGCCTTGACGCATTCGGCGGCAAACCAATCACCGCCGCGAATGGTCATCGGGTTGGCATAGCCCATCAGCACCAATGGTGTTTCAGGATGGCGCGCACGGAATGCGGTGGCGATGCGGAAGATGTCCGCCGTCGTCGTGCCCGCGCCAAGGCTGCGCAAGTTGGCAAGCTGGATCGCAGGGCCATCGGCCATCGGATCGGTGAAGGGCATGCCCAGTTCGATCACATCAGCGCCGCCTTCGACCAGTGCATCAAGCACGGCGGCAGTGGCGTTAGGCGTCGGATCGCCGCCCGTGACGAAAGTGACGAGGGCCGGGCGGCCCTTGGCAAAGGCGGAGGAGAGGCGGTTCGTGGTCATTTGGGAAGTCTCATCCCGGCAAAAAGGAGAAGAAGAGCAAGCGCGCAAAGCACATACCCTGAGGCATTAAGCAGGTTTTCGGTCGGGGACCAATCCTCGACCCATGGCTCGTCCATCGTCGTCCAGCTCAACCACGCCAGCATCGTCGCAATCACGCCGCCGGTGAGGAGAGTGTCGCGGCGGTTCAAAGCGAAACCCCCAGATGCTCCGCTACGGAGAAGATGTCCTTGTCACCCCGTCCGCACAAGTTGGCGAGGATGATCTGGTCCTTGCCCATCGTCGGCGCGAGCTTCTGGACCGCCGCAATCGCGTGGGCGGGTTCCAGCGCGGGGATGATGCCTTCGGTGCGGCAGAGCAACTGGAACGCGCCCAGCGCTTCCTTGTCGGTCACCGAGGTATAATCGACGCGGCCGATTTCCTTGAGCCATGAATGCTCAGGCCCGATGCCGGGATAATCAAGCCCTGCGCTGATCGAATGGCCTTCGATGATCTGGCCGTCGTCATCCTGCAACAGATAGGTCTTGTTGCCGTGGAGGATGCCGGGGCGTCCACCTGCCAGCGATGCGGCGTGTTCCTTGTCGAGCCCGTGTCCGGCTGCTTCGACGCCGAGCATCTTGACCGAGGCATCATCAAGGAACGGGTGGAACAGGCCGATCGCGTTCGATCCGCCGCCGATGGCTGCAACCAGCACGTCGGGCAGGCGGCCAGTGCGGGCCAGCATCTGCGCGCGCGCTTCCTTGCCGATCACGCTTTGGAAATCGCGGACCATTTCTGGATAGGGATGCGGACCGGCAGCCGTGCCGATGATGTAGAACGTGTCGTGCACATTCGCCACCCAATCGCGCAGCGCTTCGTTCATCGCGTCCTTCAGCGTGCCCGCGCCTGCGGTTACCGGCACGACTTGCGCACCCAGCAGCTTCATGCGGAACACGTTGGGGGCCTGGCGCGCAACATCGGTCGCGCCCATGAAGATCACGCAGGGCAGACCGAAGCGCGCGCAGACGGTGGCGGTTGCCACGCCGTGCTGGCCCGCGCCGGTTTCGGCGATGATCCGCGTCTTGCCCATGCGCATCGCCAGCAGGATCTGGCCGATGCAGTTGTTGATCTTGTGCGCGCCGGTGTGATTCAGCTCGTCGCGCTTGAACCAGACTTGTGCGCCGCCCAGTTCCTCGGTGAGGCGCGGTGCGAAATACAATGGGCTGGGCCGACCGACATAATGTTCGAGCAAATCGTCGAACTCGGCCTTGAAGGCGGGATCAGCCTTGGCGGCGGTATATTCGCGCTCAAGTTCGAGGACCAGCGGCATCAGTGTTTCAGCAACATAGCGTCCGCCGAACTGGCCGAAATGGCCGCGCTCGTCCGGTTGATTGCGGAAGCTGTTGGGGGTCTGGCTTATGGTTTCTACGCTCATGCTGTGGCGCTTGGCAGAGGGCAAGCCGATTGTCCAGATTCGCTAGCTATACCATGGCTTGAATGCGGCCTTTGGGGCAGGGCCGCGACATTGATACAGCCTGTCTGCACTGTTCACCTGCAAGTAACCCACTGTGGCCTAAAGGCTCACCCGCCACGTCGTAAAGGCGGCTCTGAAAAGGGTCGCCTTTATTTTTGCGAGGCTGTGCGCGCGTTGAAGCAGAAGCTGCGGATACGGTCTGCATCTTTCACACCCGGCGCGTTTTCTACGCCGGATGAGACATCGACCAGTTTGGTGCCGGTGCGGCGCACGGCATCGGCCACGTTATCGGGCGATAGGCCACCTGCCAGCCCCCACGGTGCTTGCCCGCGATAAGCCGCTAGCAAGTCCCAATCGAACACCAACCCCAAACCGCCGGGAAGGTCTGCGCCCTTGGGGGCCTTGGCATCGAACAGGATCAGATCAGCCGCGCCTGCAATGGCGGCGGCGTTCGCGACATCTTCGCGGCTTGCGACCGACAGCGCTTTCCACACTGGCAAACCAAATTGGGCGCGCAGTTTGGCTACCCGTTCGGGCGTCTCTTTGCCGTGCAACTGGATCACATCAAGCCGCGCAGCCGTGACTGCTTCGGCAACGGTCGCATCAAGGGCATCGACGAACAGGCCGACCACTTTGGTACGGCCCGCCGCACGCTCACCCAGCATGGCGGCGTCGCGTAGCGATACATTGCGCGGGCTTTTGGCGAAGAATACGAGGCCGATATAGTCGGCGCGTGCCGCGATTGCGGCATCGAGCGCTTGCGGCGTGGCGATGCCGCAGATCTTGATGGCGGGGGCGGTAGCGGTTGACAACATGGGCGGCGCGTTACGGTGAACGCGCCGCTCCTGTCAAATTATCGGCGGCTCTATTGCGCCAGTTCGTAGCTCACGTTGATCGTCACCGTCATTTCCAGTTCGCCCGCAGCAACCGGCGATGATTTTGGCGCGCTGGCCATTTCGGCGCGGGCAAACATCACTTGCGGCTGCGGGGGCGACCAACCGGCGTTTTCGCTGATCGTCAGCAAGCGCACCACGCGCAGGCCAGCGGCCTTGGCATAGAGATTGGCGCGGGCACGGGCTTTCTTCATCGCCTCGATCCGCGCTTCGTCCATTGCAGCATCGCTATTGTCGATCTGGAACGAGGGGCCGTTCACCTGATTGGCACCGCTGGCAACCAGCGTGTCGATCACTTTGCCATAGCTATCGAGCTTGCGCTGGCGGACCGACACCTGATTGATCGCCTGATAGCCGACGATGACCTGTTCCTGCTGTTCATACGATCCATCAGGCAGGCGCACGGGCTGTCCATAAACCGGATTGACCGACAAGTTGCTGGTCTGGATATCACGCTCGGCAATACCGGCTTTGCGCAGCGCTGCGATCACGGATGTCATGCGATTGGCGTTTTCGCTCAAGGCGTCACCGGCGGTCTTGGCTTGTGTAGAGACGCCCGCGCTGAACACCGCGAGATCGGGCGTGCGGGTCGATTTGCCCTCCGCCGCAATGCTTAACAGCGTATTGCCCGAGGCGATGACCGGCCCGCCTGAAACGCCTTGCGCATGGGCCACTGTCAGCGGGGCGATGGCAGCCAGTACGGCTGCGATGAGGTGCTTGCGTTTCATTGAAGGCTCTCCCGTAAGCTGCTTGGCCGCCAGATGTGGACGTGCCGAGATTACAGGGCGATGAACCGTTCAGCGCAAGCTTCGTTCCAGCACGACCATGGCGAAGGGGTGATCGCCAGGCGCGGGGAAGGGGCGCTTCTCGCCGGTGCGGGTATAGCCCCGGCGCTCGTAATAGGTGATCAGTTCAGGCCGCGCATCGATCACCGTCATTTCCATGACATTCGCGCCGAATGCTTCGGTAGCGGTATCTTCGGCATCGGCCAGAAGCGCGCGGCCAAGGCCTTCGGCTTGCAGTTCAGGATCAACGCAAAGCATGCCAAGATAGGCGCGGGCCTCCCCCAGATCGGTGATCGTTACCGTGCCGACAAGACGCCCGTCCATGGCGGCAAGTAGCACGCGGTTACCGGAGTCAGCCAAGACACCGGCCAGTTCCGCCTCGCTGGTGCGCGTGTCATCCAGCAAATCGGCTTCGTGCGTCCAGCCCTGTTTTGCGCTGTCGCCACGATAGCATTTCTCTACCAGCGCGCGTAGGGCTGGCACGTCTTGCGGCTTGGCGGTCGTAAAGCGGATCATCGGCGTCAGAGCGTGGCTTCGATGGCGCGCGCGGCGGCAACCGGATCTTCGGCGCGGCTGATCGGGCGGCCGATGACGAGCACGCTGGCCCCTGCATCGCGCGCGGCGCGCGGGGTTACCGAGCGCTTCTGGTCGCCCAGCTTGCCATCAGCGGGGCGCAGGCCGGGCACAATCAAGTAGCCTTTCTTCCAACGCTGGTGGATTGCGGCCACTTCATGGCCCGAACAAACAATGCCATCAAGGCCCGCCTCTTGCGCCAGATCGGCGAGACGCAACGCCTGATCGTGGGCTGATCCGGCAATGCCCATGCCGTTAAGGTCGGCGTCATTGAGACTGGTCAACACGGTAACCGCCACGACCTTGCAATGTTCACCCGCAGCCGCCTTGGCATCTTCCATCATCGCCCGTCCGCCCGAGGCGTGGACAGTCACGATCGCAGGTTCGAGCACGTGGATCGATTGCATCGCGCCTGCCACGGTATTGGGAATATCGTGCAGCTTCAGATCAAGGAAGATCGGCAGTCCGATTTTGGCCACTTCGTGCACGCCGTGATGACCGTGCGCGCAGAAGAATTCGAGACCGAGCTTCAATCCGCCGACATGGCCCTTCACCTTCTGGGCAAGGGCGACCGCAGCATCGAGGCGGGGGAGGTCGAGGGCGAGATAGATCGGGTTGCTCACGGTGTCTCGTTTCTTGTTTGGGCGGCTTCGAGGTTGGTTGAACTCAAGGAAGGCGCTGAGCGGGTGTTAAGCGATGTTTCCAGCGACGTTATGCGCCGTGCCATGCGCCAGCGCGTGGCGCGGTAGAGCATCCACATCGGCACCAGACCCAGCAAGAACGCAGCGATCACCAGTGCAGGCAGCCGAGTTTCGAGCAACAGCCCTTCCCAGATGCGCACTTCCACCGGAACCCAGTTGGCCGCACTGAACGCAGCCAGTGCGGCAATCACCATAACCCAGAAAATCGTACGCAGCATTCTTTAAGGCCTCTCGCTTCGTGCCCCGTCCGTCGCAGGCGATGCTAGGACAGGTCGGGGCGCTTGGCGAGTCCTCGCGTTATTCAGGCTTCGCCGAAAACGCGGGCAAAGATCGTGTCGATGACTTTGAAGTGGTAATCGAGGTTGAACTTTTCCTCGATCTGTTCCGCGCTGAGCACAGCGGCCACTTCCGGATCGGCCTTGAGCAGTTCCATCAGCGAAAGCTGCCCGTCCGATTCCCACACCTTCATCGCATTGCGCTGCACCAGACGGTACGAGGCGTCACGCTCAAGCCCCGCCTGCGTCAGTGCCAGCAGCACGCGCTGCGAATGGACGAGGCCGCCCATCTTATCGAGGTTCTTCTGCATCCGTTCGGGATAAATCAACAGCTTGTCGATCACCGATGTGAGGCGGCCCAGCGCGAAATCGAGCGTGATCGTGGCATCGGGGCCGATGAAGCGTTCGACAGAGGAGTGCGAGATATCGCGTTCATGCCACAGCGCCACATTCTCCAGCGCAGGCGTCACGGCGGAGCGGACCATGCGGGCAAGGCCGGTGAGGTTTTCGGTCAGGATCGGGTTACGCTTGTGCGGCATCGCCGACGAGCCCTTTTGCCCCGGCGAGAAGTATTCTTCGGCCTCCAGCACTTCGGTGCGCTGCAAGTGGCGCACTTCGATGGCGAGGCGTTCGATGCTGCTGGCGATCACGCCCAGCGTTGCAAAATACATCGCATGGCGATCACGCGGGATGACCTGCGTCGATACCGGCTCGACCTCAAGGCCCAGCTTTTCGGCGACGTATTCTTCAACCGATGGATCGATGTTGGCAAAGGTGCCGACCGCGCCCGAGATGGCACATGTGGCCACTTCGGCGCGCGCGGCGACGAGGCGGGCGCGGCAGCGGGTAAATTCGGCATAGGCCTCGGCGAGCTTTTTGCCGAAGGTGGTGGGTTCGGCGTGGATGCCGTGGCTGCGGCCGATGGTGGGGGTATATTTGTGTTCAAACGCGCGGCGCTTGATCGCGGCCAGCAGCGCATCGATATCGGCGATCAGCAGATCGGAGGCACGGGCAAGCTGGACCGACAGCGTGGTGTCGAGCACGTCGGAACTGGTCATGCCCTGATGCATAAACCGCGCTTCGGGGCCGACCTGCTGCGCCACCCAATCAAGGAACGCAATCACGTCGTGCTTGGTGACGGCTTCGATCGCGTCAATCGCGGGGACATCGATCACCGGGTTGGTCGCCCACCAGTCCCACAGCGCTTTTGCGCCCGATGGCGGAACGACGCCCAACTCGCCCAGCTTTTCGGTCGCATGGGCTTCAATCTCGAACCAGATGCGGTAGCGCGCTTCGGGTTCCCAGATCGCGGTCATCGCGGGGCGGGCGTAACGGGGGACCATGTTCGACTCCAACTGCTGATTTTTGGCGCGTAAGCTGTGCGGGGCCGCTAGGGCGCAGGGGCGGCAAAGGCAAGGGGCCATGCGATTCCGTTCAGGAAAAGGCGCATTTTCCTGACAAGGTTTACACAGTTTACACTGTCCTGAGGGGGAAGTTCGGGGCCTCCAGGGGGCGGGGGAACGGATAGTGCATTTGAGGAAAGGGTTCGGGCGGCCATGAGGATGGATTACGCCAGCGCAGGGGCTTTAGGAAAATCAATTCGCCCCGGGACGCGCAAATGGATCAACGCCTACTCGTAATGGGGGCGTTCGAATTGGGCCGGGCATGGCGGGCAAGGTGCGCGCATGCCTTTCAGTCTCGTGTGAAGCTATAGGCCGCTGATAGGCAGGTGATCGAAAATTCGGGTTTCAGCTTGGCCCTGATCTTCGAGATCATGACTTTGACTGACGAGGGCGACAGGTCTTTTTTACCGGTGGGCGATTTGCACAAGTCGTAAGTGGGCACTTTTGCAGGGAATCGATGGATCAAGGTTGCCAGAATTTCCTGCTCCCGCTCTTTCAAGGGTTCGATGCACCATGGCGAGGTGTCGACCAGCGGGACGAGTTGTTTTCCGCCCTTGGTGTTTGAAACGCGGTAGCGGCGGTAGATCGCGAGCAGTTTGGCTTGCGCTTCGGGGACGGGGACGCGTTGATCGATCACGTCATCATAGCCTGCCATTAGCAGCTTGCTGCGGTCTGGCGGCATGTTACCGATGAGCACCGCGATCTTGGGTTTGCCTTTCCAGATGGGCAAGTAAAGCCGGATCAGGTTTTGCAGCCTGCGCGCATCATGCCCCACCGCAAATAAAGCATCATAGTTTTCTCTGCTCGACGAAAAATTGCCTATATAGGATTCAGAAACAACCGAAACAATTTGGTTGGGCACAACCAATTGCAGCCAAGCAATCGTGCTAATATCCTTTATCTCGCCAACCAGAGCGACGCGAACGACAATTCTCTTCAAGTCGCTTAAGGCAAACATCGGATGGATACTATCCAAGGCCTCGCTATTGAGTGAGTCGTTATCGTCCATATTTACCTTGTTTGCAAAAGGTAGCATACCCAACCTCTTGATTAAGGATTTTCCGGTCGACAATTTCGTGCAGGCCAGAGCAAGAATGTCTTGCCGAGATCATCTTAGCGTAAATAGTCCAAAATGGACAAGTCCCCGCAATCCCTAATAAAATTTAACCGAATCGGATGCCTTGTTGCGCTAAGTGTATGATAAAAATTGTTAAATTTAACCCGGAGATTTTTTGGATAGGGGGATTTGGATAAATTGGTGGATAAATATTTGTCTTTTTTTATAATATAACAAAAATAAAAAATATTTTTAACAAGTATTCGTATTTTTCGGCTAAATTAATTTTTGTTAACATCTTATGTTGGATACCGATTTCCCAAGCTGTGCAAGTAGTAACGGTTTGTTGATAAATTCCTGGCGGCTTTTCCTCGGATTTGGATGATTGATACAATGTATCCAGAGCTGACGCGGCGCTGGATTTGTCTTTTTGCGGTATTTGGATGGCTGTACTTTGCGACGTGGCAACAGAAGCGGCGGGATTCCGGGCAAGCCCGGGATGACGACAATGGTAGGAACCTCAGTTCCCTGACATTAAATCAGCCCCTTCGCCTTCAAGGATGTGTGCCCTTCGCGGCCGATAATGATGTGGTCGTGGACCACTATTCCCATCAATCGCCCCGCTTCGGCGATTTTATTGGTGATCTGGATATCCGCGCGGCTGGGTTGGGGGGAGCCGGAGGGGTGATTGTGGACGAGGATCATCGAGGCTGCGCCGATTTCGAGCGCCTTTTTGATGACCTCGCGTGTGTAGATCGGGCTTTCATCAAGCGTGCCTTCGCTGACGAGGTGATCGAGGATCAGCATGTTTTGCGTGTTGAGATAGAGCACGCGGACACGTTCGACATTGAGGTGCGCCATATCGATGTGCAGGTAATCGAGCAGCGCCTGCCAGTTTGACAGCACGGGCTGTTCGCGCACGGTGTTGCGCGCAAGGCGGCGCGCGGCAAGCGCGACGATGCGCATGGCCGCCGCGCTGGTTTCGCCCATGTTGGGGTGCAGGGCCAAGGCCTGGGGATCAGCCGTCAGCACGGCGGCGAGGCTGCCGAAGCGCTGGATTAAGGAGCGCGCGATGGGCTTGGTATCGATGCGCGGCCTTGCGACCATTAACAGGTATTCGATGACTTCGTGATCGGCCAGCGCATCTTCACCGCCGGTCATCAGCCGTTTGCGCAGGCGCGCGCGGTGGCCGCTGGTATCCGTGCCGTCAAAGTCTGCTCCTTTTTTCACAAGGGGCGCGGCTTGTTCAGGAAAGAGTTGGTCAGGATCGGGCATGGGCGGTTTGGCGGGCACCTCTGGCGAAGCTGTGCGTTTTGTTGGGCGCATTCGCATGCAGTGCATTGCCCAAGCCGGGGGAGTGCGCAAGAAGGGGGACAATGGCAGATAGTTTCGAAATGGCGGAAACCGGTGCTTTGGCAGTGCCTGCAAGCGCGCCGCGCCGCAGCCGCTGGCGCCGGATCGGCGTGCCTGCGCTGGCCGTGGTGCTGGTGGCGGGTTCAGGCGTGTGGCTATCGCGTGAGCAACTGGCCGATCGCGTGATCGCGGGCCAGATCGCTGCCTATGGCCTGCCTGCGACGTATGAAATCGAGAGCATTGGCCCGGGCGCGCAAGTGTTGCGCAATGTGGTGGTGGGCGATCCCGCGCGGCCCGACCTGACCATCGAGCGCGTGCTGGTGGCGCTGGAATATCGCTGGGGAATGCCGGTGATCGGATCGGTAAAGCTCCTGAGGCCAAGGGTTTACGGGCAATACTTGGATGGCAAGCTGAGCTTTGGCGCGCTGGATAAAGTGCTGTTTGCGCCCAAGGCCGATGATGCACCTTTTGCCTTTCCCAAGCTGGACCTGACGGTTGAGGACGGGCGCGCCCTGATGCTGACCGACTTCGGCAAAGTGGGCCTGAAGCTGGATGGCGCGGGCGCGTTGCAGAACGGGTTTGCCGGAACACTGGCGGCGGTTGCGCCCAAGCTGGCGGGTGGCGGCTGTGTAGCCGAGGGCGCGACGCTGGTTGGCAAGATCGCCATTCGCGAAGAGCGGCCATCGTTTGCAGGGCCGCTGCAATGGGCGGGTCTGGCGTGCGGGAACGGGGTGCGTGCGGGCGCGTCCACGGTGCAGATTGATGGGCTGGCCGATAAAGGGCTTACAGGCGTTTCGGGCGATCTGACGCTGCGCAGCAAGACTTTGGCCGCGCCGGGCTTGGCCGCAGAATCGCTCGCGCTTGATTCGGGGCTCGGCTGGCGCGAGGGCGTTTTGACCGGGCGGATCGAGGCCAAGGCCGGCGGCGTGCAAAGCGGCGGGGTCCATGCCGGGCTGCTGGGCCTTGAAGGACTGGTGCGCGCGCGCGATGGTTTTGACAAAGCCGAGTTTCGCGGGACGGTGCGGGGCGAGGAACTGCGGCAGGGGCCTGCGCTGGATCTGGCGCTGGCCGATGCGCAGACACGTTCGGCGCAAACCCTGCTTGCGCCGATGCTGGCGCAACTGCGCGCAGCTTTGCGGCGCGAGGAGCGCGGGAGCCGTCTTACCGGCGAGATCACGGCGCGGCGCAACGGGGCTTCGGGCGGCACCTCGGGCATGACGCTGGTGATGCCGCAAGCGCGGCTGGTGGGCGGCAGCGGGCAGGAATTGCTCACGCTGTCGCGGTTTCAGGTGGCGACCGGCGGCGGCGATGGGCCGCCTTTGCTTGCGGGCAACTTTGCCACCGGGGGGCTGGGCCTGCCGCAGGTGACCGGGCGGATGGAGCGCGGGAGGGCGGGGCAGGCGCTGTTCCGGCTGACGATGGCGCCGTGGCGCGCAGGCGGCGGATCGTTGGCGATCCCCGAGATGATGATTGCGCAAGGCGGCGATGGCGCGCTGAGCTTTGCCGGGATGACGCTGGTTTCGGGCGCGATTCCGGGCGGATCGGTGAAGAACCTCGTGCTGCCGGTGAACGGCAGCTATGGCGCGCGTGGCGAATTGGCTTTGTGGTCGCGCTGCGTGAACGCACGGTTTGACCGCCTGACGCTGGGGTCGATGGCGGTTGATGGCAATAGGCTGAACCTGTGCCCGCCAAGCGGAAGCGTAGTGGTGCGCAATGGTGCGGGCGGTTTGCGTGTGGCTGCCGGTACAACGGCGCTTGATCTGTCTGGCCGGTTGGGTGCAACGCCGATGGTGGTGAAAACCGGCGCTGTAGGTTTTGCATGGCCCGGTGTGCTGATGGCCAAGGCGGTGGACGTGACGCTGGGGCCACCCGAATCGGCAACGCGGCTGCGGCTGGCCGATCTGGATGCGCGGCTGGGCAACGACTTTACCGGTAGATTTGCGGGCGTTGAGGCGCAATTGGCCGCTGTGCCGCTGGACGTGACGAAGGCGGCGGGGCAGTGGCGCTTTGCCAAAGGCGCGCTGGTGCTGTCGGACGTGGGCTTTGATCTGACTGACCGGCTTGATCCGGCGCGGTTCGAGCGGCTGCACAGCGAAGGCGCGACGCTGACTTTGGCGGATAATCGCATTACCGCCAGCACTTTGCTGCGCGAAGCCACGACTGCGCGCGAAGTGGGGCGTGCCATGATCCGGCATGATCTGGGCAGCGGGACAGGGCGTGCCGATCTAGCTGTAGATGCTCTGGTGTTCGACAAGGCATTCCAGCCTGCGCAGCTTACGCGGTTGGCGCTGGGCGTGGTGGCCAATACGGTGGGCACGGTGCGGGGGCAGGGCGTGATTGACTGGAACGCGCGCGGGGTGACCAGCATCGGGCGTTTCGGCACGGAAAACCTTGATCTGGCAGCAGCATTCGGGCCTGTGAAGGGGCTTTCGGGAGCGATCGAGTTTACCGATCTGCTCGGCATGGTGAGCGCGCCCAACCAGAAGCTGAAGGTCGCCTCGGTCAATCCGGGAATCGAAGTGAATGACGGGGTGATCGATGTCTCGCTGCTACCCGATCAGGTGCTGCGTCTGCATGAGGCGAACTGGCCGTTTCTGGGGGGCACACTGCGGCTTGAGCCAACCGATCTACGTTTGGGACTGGCCGAGGCGCGGCGCTATACGCTGAGCTTGGCGGGTATTGATGCAGCCAAGTTTCTGGAGAAAATGGAGCTGGCCAATCTGGCGGCGACCGGCACTTTCGACGGGCAGTTTCCGCTGGTGTTCGATGCCGACGGCGGGCGGATCGAGGAAGGTTCTCTGATATCGCGCGCGCCGGGGGGCAATGTCTCCTATGTTGGCGCGCTGACTTATGAGAACATGGGGGCGATGGCCAACTTTGCGTTTTCGGCACTCAAATCGCTGGATTACAAGACCATGACCATCGCGATGCGCGGCGAGCTGGAAGGCGACATCGTCACCAACGTGAAGTTTGGCGGGGTCAGCCAGGGCGAGGGAACGAAGCGCAACTTCATCACCCGCCAGATCGCCAATCTGCCGATCCAGTTCAACGTCAACATTCGCGCGCCGTTCTATCAACTAATGACATCGCTCAAGGCAATGTACGACCCCGCCGCGATCAAAGACCCCCGCACATTGGGCCTTGTCGATGCGCAAGGGCGGATCGTGCGGCGGTTTACCAACGGGTTCCGTCCGGGAGGGTCTCCTGCGATTGTGCTGCCCGTTTCACAACAAAACATTCAGCCTGCAGAAAGCGGAAACCTGCCATGAAGCCTGAGCAATTGACCCGATCAGCGATCCCTGCGACGATATTTCGTATGAGGGAACACAGATCACAGTTGTGGCAGCGCGGCCTGTTGGCGCTGCCGTTGGTGGCCGGTTTGGCAACGGGGGGCTGCATTTCGGTGAAAGCACCGGACAAGCCCATCGTTATCGAGCTGAACATCAATATCAAACAGGAGGTTGTGTACCGACTTGCAGCAGATGCGGGCAACACGATCGATAGCAATCCGGACATCTTCTGATGGGCCGCGGGTATATTGGGATTTGGCAAATGGTGCAGTTTTCTGTTCGCAAGTGCATGATGGCCATCGCAGCCTCCGGGCTGGTGTTGAGCGCTGTGGCGCCGGTTGCGGCTTATGCCCAGGCACGCGACCCGGCTTATGCTGCGGCCCGCGCCGCGGGGCAGGTGGGCGAGAAAATGGACGGCTATCTGGGCTATGTCACGCCGCCTGCGCCGCCTTTGCGCGCGGTGGTGGAAGACATCAATATCAAGCGCAAAGCCGTTTATGCGGGCAAGGCGCAAGCCAATAACGCCACGGTTGAAGAATATGCGCTGACATCGGGCTGTCTGCTGATCGCGCAGACCAAACCGGGCGAGAAGTATCAGGCCGCCGATGGATCATGGCAAACGCGCGGGGAAGGACCGCCGCTGCGTGATTCGCGCTGTCCGTAACGCGATTTCTGCATACGAATCGCCAACGCAATTTCGCCCTTTTCCGCGTAAGTGGTGAAGGGCGATTGCTTTTGCGGTGAAAGCGTGGGTGAACCCCGCCTGTAGCGGTTGACTCGTAGTTACCCCCCGCCTAAGGGGACGGCGCCCTCGGCGGTGAACCGTCGTTTATGCTGCACTTTTGGTCGGGCAACTGACAGGGGACGGGCATGAATGATCAACCGCCAGAGATCGCACCTATCGGTGAGGACGCGCGGATCGACGCGCTCGACAAGCGGTTAAAAGCGCTTCGAGAGCTGGAAAATCAGCGCACCCAACCAAAGGCAGGCGCGGAAACCGATGCGAATTATCGCTTAGGCAACCGGGTGCTGGCGGAACTGATTGGCGGTCTTGCAGGCGGCGCGTTTATCGGCTGGGTCATTGACCAGTTTGCCGGAACAAGCCCTGGGGGGTTACTGGTGATGTTGTTCATGGGGATCGCTGTGGCGTTCCGGAACATCATCCGACTTTCGAGCCGGCGCCCCGAATAAGGGCGCTGTTGTTGTATTCGAGTGATACGGGGTTTTGCGCGTGGCCGAAGGCAAGGTCGATCCGGTACACCAGTTCACGATTGAGTCCCTGTTCGGGACCGATCAGTGGGCGATTGGTGGCTACAATATCGCGTTCACCAATTCCGCGCTGTGGATGGCGATCACCACTTTGGTGCTGATCGTGTTCGTGGCCGGTGGTTCAAAGCGCGAACTGGTTCCGGGCCGCTGGCAAATGGCGGTTGAGGGCCTGACAGGCTTTGTTGACAACCTGCTGATGGCAAACATCGGCAAGTCGGGTCGCAAATACCTGCCTTACGTGTTCTCGCTGTTCGCGTTCATTCTGTTCGCCAACATGCTCGGTCTGATGCCTCTGGCGCTGTTCGGGGTTCACCCGTTCACGTCTACCAGCCATTTCACCGTCACCGGCGTGCTTGCCATCATGAGCTTTGCGATCGTTCTGGTCGTCGGCTTTGCCAAGCACGGGTTTCACTTCTTCTCGCTGTTCGTGCCGCACGGTACGCCGGTTCTGATGATCCCGATCATTTTCTCGATCGAGTTGATCTCGTTCATGGTGCGTCCGTTCAGCCTTGGTCTGCGTCTCTTCGTTGCGATGATGGCCGGCCACGTTCTGCTCGAAGTGCTTTCGGGCTTCGTCATCTCTGGCACCAACGCCGGAGTGGGCATCTTCTTCCTCGCCGCACTGCCAAGCTTCTTGCTGATGATTGGTATCTGCGCGTTGGAGCTCTTGGTTGCAGGCATTCAGGCTTATGTCTTTGCGCTGCTGACGTGCGTTTATCTGAACGACGCCGAGAACCTTCACTAATACCTGTAACCCACCAAAATTTGGAACTGTTGTTCCATTCGGATTTGAGAAAAGGGAGTTTTTGACATGGACGCAGAAAGCGCAAAGCTGCTCGGTGCTGGTCTCGCCGCTGTTGGCGCCGGTCTTGCCTCGCTCGGCGTGGGCAACGTGTTTGCCAAGTTCCTCGAAGGCGCGCTGCGCAATCCAGGCGCTGCTGATGGCCAGCAGGGTCGTCTGTTCATCGGCTTTGCTGCTGCTGAACTTCTCGGCCTGCTGTCGTTCGTCGTTGCGATGATTCTGATCTTCGTCGCCTGATCGGCTGCGAACTTCACAGATTGTTGAAATGCTGGCCGGGGTTCGCCCCGGCCGCGTGACGCCCGGACACCTGCAATGCCTCAGATTGAACAGCTTGCCACCACTTATGCCAGCCAGGTTTTCTGGTTGCTGGTGTTCTTTGGCATCATCTTTTTCGTGATCGGCCGGGGCATGGTGCCCAAGGTTATGGCCACGATGGATAGCCGCGACAAGCAAATCGCCGATGACCTTGCCGCTGCGGAAGCAGCGCGGGCCACCGCCGACGCCGAGGAAGAGTCCTGGCGTGTCCAGGCGAACAAGCAGCGTGCAGAGGCGCAAGCCCTGATCGTTGCCGCCAAGGCGGATGCCGCCAAGGCTACCGAAGCAACGCTTGCCGTTGCCACGGCCCGTATCGATGAAACACTGACCTCTGCCGAGGCACGCATTGCCGCTGCCCGCGCTGCTGCGCTGGGTGAAGTGGAAGGCGTTGCCGCTGAGGCCGCGCAGGACATCGCAAGCCGCATTGCCGGTCTGTCGATCTCTGCCGATGAGGCACAGGCTGCCGTGAAGGGAGTTCTCGCTCATGGCTAATCACGCTGAAACAACGGCTGTCGTTGAACATGGTGACGGTGGTGTTGAGCACCACGTTGAGCCTTCTGCATTGGGCCTTGGTCCGGGTGCATGGGCAGCGCTGGCGATGGTTGTGTTCCTTGGCATTCTGGTTTGGAAAAAAGTCCCCGGCGTAATCGTCGGAGGTCTCGACAAGCAGATCGATGCCATCCGCAAGCAGCTCGACGAAGCCAAAGTGCTGCGCGCCGAAGCCGAAAAGCTGCGCGCGGAATATGCCGCCAAGATCGCCAACGCCGAAAAGGACGCGGCGTCGATGGTCGAGCATGCCAAGTCCGAAGCTGCGGCCATCGTGACCAAAGCCGAAGCCGATGCCACTGCGATGATCGCACGCCGCGAAAAGATGGCCGCCGACAAGATCGGTGCCGCCGAACGCGCCGCTGTCGACGAACTGCGCGCCAAGGCTGCCGAAGCGGCAACTGCCGCTGCACGCAACCTGATCGCCAAGAACCACTCCGCCGGAGCCGACAAGGCGCTGGTAGACGGTGCGATTGCCGGTTTGGTGAACTGATCGCCTAAACGCGCTTCGTAAGCAGTTAGATCAAAAAGCCCCTTCTGGTCCGTCCGGGAGGGGCTTTTGGTTTTGGGGCTAACGGTTGAAGGTGGCGTTCGACGTCCTGCTTGCCGTGCAGGATGCGGATGATATCGATGCGCTCTGGTGTTATGCGGTAATAGATCATGTGTGCGCCGCTGCGGATTTTGAACAGATCCGTGCGAAGGGTGCGGCGCCCGAAAGTTCTATCTTGGGCAAGCCCGCTATATACTGCGCGCAAGTCCAAAACGTACTTGTTTGCTTGGGCAACACCCCAATTCGCGGCAGAATATCGCCAGATGCCTGCGCCAGGTCAGCATCAGCCGCTGGCGAGAATCTGACGCTTCTCACCGTGCGTTATATTCGCGGTTCATGCGTTGTAGAAATTCATCAAAGTCGAATGGCTCTGGCTCGCCGGTTTCCTCACCCTCGATCAAAGCTAGCTCCAAGGCGCGCACTTTTGCCTCGTGATCTTCCAGCAATCGAAGCCCCGCGCGCACAACGTCGCTGGCAGATCCATAGCGGCCTGTGCTTACCTGCGCGGCGATGAAATTGGTGAAGTGTTCGCCGATGGTGACGGATGTGTTGCGGGCCACTTTAGCGTCCTTTGTGAAGGGGCGCTGATGTGTACCAATATGTAATACAGCTGGGGGCATTGGCAACTTGCGCAGCGGTTTGCCGCGTTTTGCCCGTCCGTCAGCGCTGCGCGCTGGCACCTCCCCATTTGCGCTTCGCAAAAATGGGGAGGAATGGGGGTCAAGCGCGTGTTGAGCCTCTGATCACCAGTCTCACCGGCACGCGACGTCCCGAGCCCTCGGTGCCGTTGATTTTTGCCAGCAATTGTTCGACCAGAAGCGATCCGGCCATTTGGAAATCGGGTTCGATCGAGGTTAGGGGCGGGGTGGACCATGCGCCGGCGCGGATGCCGTCGAAGCCGATGATGCCGACTTGATCGGGGATCGAAATACCGCGCCGGGTGAGTTCCTTTAGCGCGCCCAAGGCCATTTCATCGCAGACGGCGAAGATTGCGTCGAAGGCTTCGCCCGATTCACACAGTGCGGCAGCGGCGCGGCGGCCTTGTTCTTCGCGGGAGAGGCCGGATTCGACCTGGATCAGGCGCGGGGTTTGCCCTGCGCTGCGCATCGCCTCGGCATAGCCTTCGTAGCGTTCCTGAAACTGGCGCTGGGGTGAGGTGGCCGAGCCGATACAGACGAGGTTGCTATAGCCGCGGACGAGCATGTGGCGCGTGGCCAGCGTGGCGCCGGAGAGGTTGTCGCTGCGTACCCATGGCATTTCGTTGTCGGGCGAGCCCCAGCACGTCCACAGTGTGCCTTCGGGCATGGCGCGGAAATAGTCCCACGCCTTGGTATTCGTTGTGGTGCCGATCACGATCATGCCATCGGCCTTGCGGCGTTCCTGAAAGTGGCCCCAGAAGTTTTCGGGCGCATCCTGAAACGCGACTAGCGTTTCATAGCCGCGCGCGGAGGCGGCGGCGCACGTGCTGCCGAGCAGCGAGAAGTAGAACGGGTTGATGTCTTTACGGTCTTGCGCCTCGCGGCAGATCATCACGACCGCGATGGTGCCGGTGCGGCCACGGCGCAGGCGCGCGGCGTTTTCATCAACCTGATAGTTCAAGCGGCGCGCGGCATCGATCACGCGCTGGCGGGTGGGTTCGCTGATCGAGGTATCGCCCGCCAGCGCGCGGCTGACGGTCGACTGGCTGACGCCTGCCGCTTCGGCCACGTCGAACGACGTTACCCGAATGATCTTCCTGTCCGTCGCCATGCAAATTTCCCCAAGTCAGCGTCGCTTTAGCAGGATTGGCGTTAGCGGAAAGTATCCTTGGCAGAGCGCAGGGCAGCAAATGTCTCGATGGCGGACGAACCGCCCCAGCGGGCGGCGATTTCGGGCGCATCGGCGCGCAGGAACGGGTTGGCGGCGAGTTCTGCGGCTAGCGTGGTGGGCACGGTCCATTGGCCCGATGCACGGCGTGAATCGACGTTGGCCGCATAAACCGCGAGCGCGGCGTTGTCAGGATCGGCGTGGAGCGCGAAACGGGCGTTGGACTGGGTGTATTCATGCGCGCTGTAGAGCGTGGTTGCAGGGGGCAAGGCTTTGAGGCGCAGGAGGCTTGCCCAGAACTGGTCGGGCGTACCTTCGAAGATGCGCCCGCAGCCCAAGGGGAACAGCGCATCGCCGACGAAGGCGGTGGTCGCGTCTGGCAGGTAATAGGCGCAGTGGCCGAGTGTGTGGCCGCCTACGTCGATCACATCAGCGGTGAAGCTGCCGAGTTTCACAGTATCGCCTTGCCCTACTGTGCGATCAACTGCGGCGATTTTCGGGGCATCGGTAGCAGGGGCGAAGACTTTGCAGCCGGTGGCGGCCTTGATCGCCTCGTTGCCGCCGGCATGATCGGGGTGCCAGTGGGTGTTCCAGATTTGCGTGATGGTCCAGCCTTGGGCTTTGGCTTCGCGCAGATAGGTTTCGGCGTCGGGCGTGTCGATGCAGGATGTCTCGCCGCTGGCGGGATCGTGGATGAGGAAGCCGTAATTGTCGAACAGGCAGGGGAACTGGTGGATTTGAAGCGTCATGGGGTGGTTCTAGCGCGCATGGCATGACAAAGCAAAAGCCCGTCCGGATTTCTCCGGACGGGCTTTGTGTTCGTTGCCGTGAAGGCGCGGAAGCTTATTGCTTGGCCTTGAGGGCCGCGCCGAGGATGTCGCCCAGCGATGCGCCTGCATCGGACGAGCCGTACTGTTCCACAGCTTCCTTTTCTTCGTGAAGCTGGCGTGCCTTGACCGAGAAGTTCGGCTTCTTCGAACGGTCGAAACCGGTGATCATGGCATCGAGCTTCTGGCCAACCTGGAAGCGGTCAGGACGCTGTTCGTCACGATCGCGGCCCAGATCCGAGCGCTTGATGAAGCCGGTTGCGCCGTCTTCGCCAGCCTGAACTTCGAGGCCGCCATCGCGGACTTCGAGGACAGTTACGGTGATGACTTCGCCGCGACGCAGCGCGCCAGCGGCAGCAGGTGATGCACCACCGGCAGCAGGAGCGCCCTTTTCGAGCTGCTTCATGCCAAGGCTGATGCGTTCCTTTTCAACGTCAACGTCGAGAACGACGGCCGAGACCTCTTCACCCTTGCGGTGCAGCGCCAGCGCGTCTTCGCCCGAGATGCCCCAAGCGATGTCCGACATGTGAACCATGCCATCGACGTCGCCATCGAGACCAATGAACAGGCCGAATTCGGTTGCGTTCTTGACTTCGCCGGTGACGGTCGAGCCGACCGGGTGCTTGTCTGCGAAAGCTTCCCATGGGTTCTGCTGGGCCTGCTTGAGGCCGAGGCTGATGCGGCGCTTGTCGCTATCAACTTCGAGAACCAGAACGTCGACTTCTTGGCTGGTCGAAACGATCTTGCCGGGGTGGACGTTCTTCTTGGTCCACGACATTTCCGAAACGTGGACGAGGCCTTCGATGCCAGCTTCCAGTTCGACAAATGCGCCGTATTCGGTGATGTTGGTGACAACGCCCGAGAGCTTTGCGCCAACCGGATACTTGGCGGCAACGCCATCCCATGGATCCGATTCCAGCTGCTTCATGCCGAGGCTGATGCGCTGGGTATCCTGATTGATGCGGATGATCTGCACCTTGACGGTATCGCCGATGGCGATGACTTCGCTCGGGTGGTTGACGCGCTTGTAGCTCATGTCGGTGACATGGAGCAGGCCGTCGATGCCGCCCAGATCAACGAACGCACCGTAATCGGTGATGTTCTTGACCACGCCATCAATGATCTGCGCTTCCTTGAGGTTCAGGATCAGGCCCGAACGCTGTTCAGCGCGGGTTTCTTCGAGAACGGCACGGCGCGAAACCACGATGTTGCCACGGCGGCGATCCATCTTGAGGATCTGGAACGGCTGCGGCATGTCCATCAGCGGGGTGACATCGCGCACGGGGCGGATATCGACCTGGCTGCCGGGAAGGAACGCAACGGCGCCATCAAGATCGACAGTAAAGCCGCCCTTGACGCGACCGAAGATCACGCCTTCGACGCGCTTGCCTTCGCCGAATTCGTTTTCGAGCTTGTCCCAAGCCGCTTCACGGCGGGCACGATCGCGCGACAGCATGGCTTCGCCATCAGCGTTTTCAACGCGATCAACATAAACTTCGACTTCGTCGCCGACCGAGAGGCCGTGCGGTTGGCCGGGGGCAGCAAATTCGCGCAGGGCAACGCGGCCCTCGCTCTTGAGCCCGACGTCGATGACGGCCTTGTCGTTTTCGATTGCAGTGATTGTGCCCTTGACGACGCGGCCTTCAAAGCCACCGTTGGCGGCTCCGCCAAGCGTTTCGTCGAGCATCGCGGCGAAATCGTCGCGCGTGGGATGGGTAGCCATTTTGAGCTTCCTGTAACGATGTTTCCGGCCTGGCGGTTGTTTCCGCCGGTCTTTCCTCCACCTGCCGCACCATGCGACACGTGGGCCAAAAAGGGCCGAACTACCCGCCGGGCCGTATGCCATAGCGGGTATCCGTGGAGCGCAAGCGCCCGTTGGACTGGCGGCGCTTAGGCGCGGGGGGTGGGAAATGCAAGGGAAATGGGGGGGGCGGGAGCGTTAACACTGTGGGCGGCGTGACCTGTTAACTGGGCGGCGCTAGGTCATCCGATCACACGGAGATCGCGATGGAACAGCCTAGCGTATTTAGCAGCTTTGGCGATGCAGCCACTGAAGCGCGTTACAATCTGAACGCACGGACGCTGCGTACCCCGTTTGTGCGCATTTATGCTGTGCTGTTCATGCTGGTCGCGCTGGCTTATTCCATCGTCAACCCACTTTACTTGGCAACCGAGGAGAACGCGCAACTGGCTTTCTGGCTTGGCCTGACGTTGCTGTTTTCAGGCTGTTATGTGGGCGTGACGTTCTGGAAAGACTATGCACGATATCCGCTGATCGATTTTGCGGTTTTGCTGCTGATCGGCGTGCTGGTGACGCGCGTGAATCATGTGCTGTTTGCACATTTCATCCAGATGCATGCATCGCTTCATGCGGTGGGCGTGATTAACCAGTTGGGGGTTACCGCATTTGCCGCAGTTACGCTGGCGGGAAAGCCCAAGCTGTATCTGCTATGGATGGCGTGCAATCTTGCAGGCTGGCTTGGGCAGGTTGTGCCGGCGCAGGATCATGATGCCGCGCTTGCTTATGCAAGCCTGAGTTATTTCAGCGGTGCCGCAATCATGATGGCGATCAATCTGGCTGTAGGGCGCACCAGTCGCGCGGCCTTTATGCTGGCCGATTCGCTGGATGCTGAACGCGCAAGGAACGAAGAACTGGTGTTGAACATGTTGCCGCCCGCCGCTGTGGCGCGGATCAGGGGTGGGCAATTGGTGGCCGATTCTTATGCTGATGCCAGCGTAATTTTTATCGACATGGTGGGCTTTTCCAAACTGACCAAGCGCATATCGCCGGGGCATCTGGTGGAATTGCTGAACGGTTTTTTCAATCACGCCGATGCCTGTACGCGCGAATTCGGCGTAGAAAAGGTCAAGACCGTCGGCGATGCCTACCTTGCGATTGCAGGGGGTAACGTGGCTGTCGGCAATAGCGCCGATGCTGCGATTGCGTTTGGCCGTGCCGTGCTGGCTGGCTTGGATACACTGCGCGAGATTACCGGGGTGAGCGAGCTAGGCTTGCGCATCGGTATTCATTCGGGACCAGTAGTGGGCGGCGTGATCGGCGCAACGCGCATGGCCTATGATTATTGGGGCGATACGGTGAATATTGCTGCGCGGATTGAAGGTACAGCGCCTGTAAACGGCATAGCGATTTCGGAAAGCACATGGCTGCGGGCCACGGATCGCTCCTCATTCGGGCCTGCCAGCATTGCTACGCTGAAAGGCGTGGGTGATATCTGCGTGTTCAGGACGGTGCCGGATGAACACGCGGCTAGCGCCGACGCAAGCGTGGAGGGCTGAACCGGAGAAGCTTACGGTTTGGCCGTCACCTGCTTTTCCACCAGCGCAATCGCGGTTGCCACAGCCATCTCTTTCGTCAGGCGTGACGTATCGAGCAATTCCGCGCCGTCTGCCTGCCGCAAGGGGGCTTCGGCGCGATTGCGGTCGCGGGTGTCGCGGGCTTCGAGGTCGGCTTCGATTTCTGTGCGGTCCACGTCCACGCCCAAGCCTTTCATTTCGGCCCAGCGGCGCATGGCGCGGGCGGAGACGGTGGCGGTGATGAAGAGTTTGGCGTCGGCTTGGGGGGCGATGACGGTGGCAATGTCGCGGCCATCGAGGACCGCGCCGCCGGGTTGATTGGCGAAGACTTGTTGGCGGGTGAATAACGCGGCGCGGACAGCGGGGTGGATCGAGACGCGGCTGGCGTAACCGCCCGAAACTTCGGTGCGCAGTTCGGGATCATCGAGCAGGGCAGCGTCGAAAGTGCAGGCGGCGAGCGCGTCTGCGGCGTCATCGGGGTTGCCGCTGTTCAGGAACACTTGCCGTCCGACCGCGCGATAGAGCAGGCCGGTATCGAGGTGGGGCAGGCCGAAATGGGCGGCGAGCGCCTTGGCGATGGTGCCTTTGCCCGATGCGGTGGGGCCGTCTACTGCGATGATCATGACTTTGTGTTCCGGGCGCGGAAGGCTTTGGCAAGGCCCCAGATGGCGATGGCGGCCCAAAAGAATTCGAGCGCCAATGAGGCGGGGTTCAGGTTGTAGAGAAGCGAGATCGTCAGCAACCCCGCGCCGGCAAGATTGACGCCGTGCTGGACGAACGGGTTGGGGTTTTCCAGTTTGGTGGCATAGGCATAAGCGAAGATAATGCAGGCCATGCCGAGAAATCCGGCGATATTGGCAAGCGTTTCGTCCATCAAGCGCCGCTCACTTGCGCCAGCAGGCTTTCGAAGACCGGGAAGCTGGTGGCGATGGGGCGGGTGTCGTCCACTTCGATGCCTTGGCGGCTGGCAAGGCCTGCGACGGCCAGCGCCATCGCGATGCGGTGATCGAGATGGGTGACAACGGCTTGTCCCTCGGGCGTGCCGGGGAGGGGATCGCCGCCGGTGCCATCGATGATGAGGCCGTCTTCGGTTTCGGTGACGGTGGCCCCTGCGAGGGAGAGTGCGGCGTGCATCGCGCTGATCCGGTCGGATTCCTTGACGCGCAGTTCCTCAAGCCCGGTGGTGACGGTGCGGCCTTTGGCAAGCGCGGCGGCGACGAACAGCACGGGGAATTCATCGACCATGCTGGGGACGACGGCAGGATCAACCGCGATGCCGGTGAGCGCGGAGTGACGCACGCGCAGATCGGCGACGGGTTCTCCGCCGACATCACGCCGGTCAAGCTCTTCGATGGAGCCGCCCATCAGGCGCAGCACATCAAATAGCGCGGCGCGGGTGGGGTTAAGGCCGACGTTCTCGACCACGAGGTCTGAGCCTTCGACAAGGAGGGCGGCGATGACGAAGAAGGCGGCGGAGGAGGGATCGCCGGGGACGGTGATGGTTTGCGGCTTGAGTTCGGCCTCGCCGCGCACGCGGATCACGCGCGCGCCATCGGCGGCGATCTCGACGGTGAGTTCCGCGCCGAAGCCGCGCAGCATGCGTTCGGAATGATCGCGCGTGGGGATGGGTTCTATGACAGTGGTGATGCCGGGCGTGTTGAGGCCTGCCAGCAGAATCGCGCTTTTGACTTGCGCCGAGGCGACGGGGAGGCGGTATTCGATGGGCACGGCAGGCGATATTCCGCGCAGCGTGAGCGGCAGGCGGCCGCCGGGGCTGGCGGTGAACTCTGCGCCCATGGTGGAGAGCGGATCAATCACGCGGCCCATCGGGCGCTTGGACAGCGAGGCATCGCCGATGAAGGTGGCGGTGATCGGGTGGCTGGCGACGAGGCCCATCAGCAGGCGGGTGGACGTGCCCGAATTGCCCATATCGAGCGCTTGTTGCGGTTGGAGCAACCCACCGACTCCGACGCCGTGGACGTGCCACATGCCGTCTTCGTCGCGGGTGATCGTGGCGCCCATCGCGCGCATGGCGGCGGCAGTGGACAGCACGTCTTCGCCTTCGAGCAATCCTGTGACGCGGGTTTCGCCCACGGCCAGCGCGCCGAGCATGATCGAACGGTGGCTGATCGATTTGTCACCCGGCACGCGAATCCGGCCCCTGAGCGGGCCAGAGGCGGAAAAACGGCGGGGGTGCATCGAATTGGTATCGTGAGCGGACACGGATTTGGTAATCTTTCGCACAAAGAATGCCGGATAAAGCGCGCGGCTTTTGACAGCGTGCCGCGCCTATGGCAAGGCGCGCGCTCGCTTGATTCCGCTGTTGTGTGGCGGACTGATCTAGCGTGAAGTTTTTCCGCCCGGTGCAAATCGATGTGACCGGGCCAGATTTGAGGAAGTTTCATGGTCAAGCCGGAATGGGGCGCAAAGCACACCTGTCCGAAGTGTGGCACCCGCTTTTACGATCTGGGCAAAGATGACCCGATCGTATGCGTGGAATGCAAGTACGCTTGGACGTCCGAGCCTGTGCTGAAATCCAAGCAGCCGATCCCTTATGAAGAAATTCAGAAGGAAAAGGCCGATGTGGCGCCGGATGTGGATCTGGCCGACGAAGATCTCGACATTGATGAAGACGGCGATTCGCCCGACAATGACGTTGACCTTGGCGGCGATGACGATCTTGGCGTGCCCGGCCATGATGTGAACGACGACGAAGTTTAAGGGTATTGTGGCCTGCCCGATTGCGGGCGGGCCACAAAAAACGGCGGTCATTGAAAAATGATCTTGCCAGTGGGGAATGCTTCTCTTAGAGGCGCTGCTCCCGGCAAGAATGATTGCCGGTCCGGTTTGCCTCCCAGGGCAAACCTGATGGATATATGGGGCCTTAGCTCAGCTGGGAGAGCGCCTGCATGGCATGCAGGAGGTCAGCGGTTCGATCCCGCTAGGCTCCACCATCCACCCCGAAAAAGCCGCCCGGACCGGGCGGCTTTTTGCGTTGGGGCGCGCTATTTCTTCAGGCCTATCTCGCGCAGGCGTTCTTGCAGATATTCATCGGCGGTGATCGAAACGGGATAGCGATCCGGGTTTTCAGGCGTGATGCATTGCGGCAGGGTGTGGAACGCAAAATCGCTGCGCAAGTGCAGGAAGAACGGCATCGAATAGCGGCTGTGCTGCGCGCGCTCGCCATCGGGATTGCGCACGCGGTGAGTGGTTGATGGCAGCACATGATTGGTCAGCCGTTGCAGCATATCGCCGATGTTGACCACCAGCGCGCCTTCGGGCGGGGAAACGCCGATCCAGCGCCCGTCCTTGGCCAGCAGTTCAAGCCCCGCCTCTTCGGCACCCAGCAGCAGCGTGATCAGATTGATGTCTTCATGCGCGCCGGCGCGAATCGCACCGCTTTGCGCATCGGGGACGGGCGGATAGTGCAGGAGCCGCATGACCGAGTTGCCTTCGTCGATCGCGGGATCGAACCAGCATTCGTCAAGCCCGAGCCAAACGGCGATGCGCGACAGGATGCGTGCGCCGACCGCGTCGAATTGCGCATAGAGCTCCTCGAAGGTTTCGCGGAAGCCTGTGGGGCTGTGCGGCCAGATGTTGGGCGGCATCGAATCGGACAGGACGTGGCCAGCGGGCAGATCACGGCCCACATGCCAGAACTCTTTGAGATCGTGCAGCTTTGCCCCTTTGGCGATTTCGGTGCCGAACGGAGTATAGCCGCGTGCGCCGCCTTGCCCTGTGAGGTGGTACTGGCGCTTCTCCTCTTCGGGCATGGCAAAGAATGCGGCGGTGAGCGCCCATGCGCGGGCAATCAGCGCAGGATCAATGCCGTGATCCTTGACCATGGCAAAACCGAACGTCTGGAAGCTGTCACCCAATTCGCGGGCCAGAGAGGCCGGGTCGCGCGCAAGCGAGATAACCGGCAGAGTTTCGAGGTGCATGGTGTTCCAGTTCGCGAAATTGGCGCTATGGAAACGCCTTAACGGGATTCACGTGGTGTTTCATGACCAAAATCAACATCGCCGACACAAGTGGACGCAATTTGTGGCTGATGAAGTCCGAGCCTGACGTTTATGGCTGGGATGATCTGGTGGCAGAGGGCGAGGGCACATGGGACGGGGTGCGCAATCACCTGGCTGCGCGCAATTTGCGCACGATGCAGGCGGGCGATCTTGCGTTCTTCTATCACTCCAATATCGGTATCGAGATTGTCGGCGTGATCGAAATCAGCGTGGGCGGGCTGGTTGATCCGACGGACCCCGAGGGCAAGTGGGCGGCGGTGAAAGTCAAGCCGGTGGAAAAGCTGCCGAACACAGTGACGCTGAAACAAGTGAAAGCGACGCCCGAATTGGCGCAGATGGACTTGATCCGCCTATCGCGCTTGTCGGTGGGGGCGGTGCGGCCTGACGAATGGGCGCTGATTTTGCAGATGGCGGGTGTTACTGCCTAGCGCGGGAACCCGGCATCGCCTCAAGCGTATCGTATCCGACGTGACAGCGCAGCAATGCGCGGGTTTTACAAGGAGATACGCGATGGGTGAAATGACCGACAAAGCCAAAGGCCTTGCCAATGAAGCAGCAGGAAATGTGAAGCAGGCGATCGGCAACGCGACGGACAACGCCAGCCTTCAGGCCGAAGGCGCAGTGCAAGAGCGTAAGGGCGAAGCCCAGCAACTTAAGGGCAAGGTCAAGGGCGCGCTGGGCGACAGCGTCTGATCAACTTCCCTTTTTGAACACGGAAAGGTCGCTCCTTCGGGGGCGGCCTTTTTGATGGGCGTGACAATGGGCGGCAAAGCTGTCCCAGCTTGAAACGCATCCAAATTGGTCAGGTGTGCTCTATATCGAATGGTGAAGAATTCGTTAAGATCCGTGTGCATGAACAGCCAGCACGTCAACGCCGCAGCCCGTTATGGCACTACCCGCCATTCTTTCCGCCGCAGTTTGCCGACGCATGTCCTGCGCGAACTGCCCCGGCAGGAGCCGGAAGTGGTGGCTGCCCTGCGCCGCGCCGAAGAGCGTTTGCGCGAGATGGAAGTGCGGTCCGAGCCGGTGAACCTCAAACGGATCACGATGCAGGACTTGCGCGATTTCCTGATGGCCTATTGCGCCTGCTTTATGGCGGTGATGGCGTTTATCGCCTGATCAGGTCGCGGTTTGCTCTGCCTTGTAGAGCAACCAGCCAAGCCATGCCGACACGGCGCACAGTGCCGCGCCGAGCAGCAATTGATCGATAATCGCAACGCCGACGGCGCTAAGGCCGACCGCCAGAAGCGAACCTGCAACCATCGCACCGGAATTGACAATATTGTTGGCTGCAATCGTGCGCGCGGTTTCAGACTTGTCGACCACGGTGGTGAGAAACGCATAGAGCGGCACCACGAACATGCCGCCCGCAATCGCGATGAACAAAAGGCTGAGCAGCAGCGGGATCGCAAGCGGTTGGGCGATGAACTGGCTTGTATTCATCAACTGTGTGCCCATGTGCTGCGGCCAAGCCTGACATACGAAATGGAACGCGGCGATAAAAACACCCATCGCGATGACCGAGGCGGGCGCATAACGCGCTGAAACAGTGCCTTTAAGCAGGGCGTTGATGGCAACCGAGCCAATCGCGATGCCAACCGAGAACATCACCAGAAACAGACTGGCGACCTCTTTGCTGGCGAATAGCACGTTCTTGGCCAGGGGCGGAAACTGGATGAACAGGATCGTGCCGACTGCCCAGAAGAAGCTGATGGCGATGATCGCCATGAAGACCTGGCGATGCTGCGTGGTTCTGCGGATCAGGTTTATGGATGAGCGCAAGATATTGTAATCAACGTGCTGGTCCTCAATCGTGGGCGGTGCCGGAGGAACTTCGCGGGCGGTGAGATATCCGACCAGCGCGGTAATCACGACGCCTGCAGCGGCAACCTCGACCGGAATCCATCCTGCCAGAATCGTGCCAGCAAGGATTGCGATATAGGTGCCAGCCTCAACCAAGCCGGTGCCTGCCAGCACTTCGCCTTCGTGCAGATGCTGCGGCAGAATAGCGTACTTGATCGGGCCGAAGAATGTGGAATGCACGCCCATTGCCAAGAGGGCGGCCAGCATCAGCGGAATGGCGATAGGTTGGACTTCAAAGCCCGCCCACGCCATCGCAAGGCCTGCACCGCCCACCACCATGATTGCGACTTCACATGCCTTGACGATGCGGATGATCTTCGCCTTATCGCGCATATCGGCCAATTGGCCTGCAAGCGCGGACAGCAGGAAGAACGGAAGAATGAACAGCGCCGAGGCAATTGCAGAAAATCGCGCTTCGGCGGCTTCGGAATTGTAAACGCTGTAAACGACGTACAGGACCATCGCGTTTTTGTAGAGATTATCGTTGAACGCGCCCAACAGCTGGGTGATGAACAAAGGGAGGAAGCGGCGCGTGCGCACCAGATGCGTCGATGTTGTCATTTATCTCTTGCCAGCACCTGTCTTGCGCGCACCCTTAACCCCGCGATGAAGATCGGCAAGAGGGATTTGCCTGAAAGAAATTCGCTTCACCGTGTCTAACCGGTGCATGTTACGATTCCGTTTGACGCAAATGATGGGTATGCAGGTGTCATGTTGTCCTTGCCCAACCTGCTCACGCTGTCGCGCATTTTCACGGTTCCGGTGCTGGCGGCCCTCCTCTGGTGGCCTGAATGGCGGCCGGGTTATGGCATTGCCTTTGGCGTTTATTGCCTGATGGGCATTACCGATTACTTCGACGGCTATCTGGCACGGGCGCAAGGTGCGGTGAGCAAACTGGGCATTTTCCTCGATCCGATTGCCGACAAGATTATGGTGGCAGCGGTGATTCTCGTGCTGACCGCACAAGGCATTTTGCGCGGGCCCTATGTGGGCGATATGCATGTGATTGCAGGGTTGATCATTCTGTTGCGCGAAATCGCGGTTTCGGGCTTGCGTGAGTTTTTGGGCGGGATCCAGGTTTCTGTGCCGGTGAGCCGTCTGGCCAAGTGGAAGACGACGTTCCAGATGGTGTGCCTTGGCGCCTTGATTCTGGGGCAAGCGTTGCCGGGGTGGACGGCAGACATTGGTGTGATCGTGGTCAACGTGCCGCATACGGTGGGCTTGACCACGCTGTGGGCAGCAGCGGTGCTGACGCTGGTGACCGGCTGGGATTATCTGCGGGTGGGTTTGAAGCACATGGACTGAGGATGTATCAGAAACCGGTGATTAGGGTGTCTAACGCCCTGTTTACATCATCGTTTCTATCTGAAAGCGTAGCAATTTTATCACCCAAGTCCCTGACAGAAATAGACGCAAGAAACTGCGTCGCCATCACATAAGACTCCCCACCCAGTTCGATGAGCGGGTTCAGGTGTCTAGCTGGCTTGGGTGCATCTGCGACCGGCAAGAGCGGAACGACGACCCGGGTATCAAGAAGTTCAAGAATGTCTGCCTGACAATCAACTAACAGCGTTTTATCAGCCTTGGCATAATACACGTCGTACTTTGCCATTAGAATTGACGATAGCGCGCCAACGGCAAGCCATTACGTTCTACCCATTCGTTTGAACTGACGAGCGCCGCAGCGTTTTCCGCTTTCCATTGCTGCGCATAAGTTTGCGCGATTTCTGCCGAAAGCCCGGCTTCGCATGCCCTTGAAATGTTTACGCCCAAGCGTTTTGCCTCAGCAACAAGGCCTGAATCCAATGAAACGTTTGTAGCCTTGCGTGCGCCAGCGGGGAAGTCATGCTTGTGCTCGGTCATATGCGCATTTTTCTGCGCATGCCCGGCAAAAGTCAACCCGCCCGCAATTCCGCAGCCAACAATCTGAATTCCTCCGCCCGTGGGCTGTTTTTGCGCCAGACGATGGCGATGTCGCGCCAAGCGTGGTCGGCTTTGAGGGGGCGGACGACGATCTGGGTGTCGTGGAGGATGCCCGCGTCGATTGCCATTTGGGGCAGCATCGTGAGGCCGAGACCATTGTCGACCATCTGGACGAGGGTGTGCAAGCTCGTGCCGATCATCGTGGCGCTGGCGCGCATTTCGGGGCGATTGCAGGCGGCAAGCGCGTGCTCTTTGAGGCAGTGACCGTCTTCGAGCAGGAGCAGTTGTGTTTCGTCGATCATGTCGGCGGTGATTGTGGCCGGTGGATCGCGCGGGTCATCTTTGGGGAAGGCGACGAACAACGGGTCCTGAAACAGCACTTCGGCTTCGACTTCGCCGGTGGCGTAAGGCAGCGCCAGCAGCACGCAATCGGCGCGGCCGTGGTGGAGCGATTCGATAGCGGCGGCGCTGGGCTCTTCGCGCAGGAACAGCTTCAATTGCGGACGCTCTTTGCGCAGGCGCGGCAGGATGCGGGGGAGCAGGAACGGCGCGATAGTGGGGATCACGCTCATCCGCAATTCACCGCCCAAGGGCGTGCCATGGCTTTGCACGAGTTCGGACAGTTCCTCGGCCTCACGCAGCAGGCGGTGCGCTTTGGCGACAACCTGATTGCCGAGCGTGGTGAACCGCACGACGCGGCGGGTGCGTTCAACCAACATCACGCCCAGTAGTGATTCGAGTTCGCGCAGGCCCGCTGATAGCGTGGATTGCGAGACGAAGCAGGCGTCTGCTGCGCGCCCGAAATGCCCGTGTTCGTGCAGCGCGACGAGGTATTGCAACTGCTTGAGGGTGGGCAGGTATGTGCTCATGGCGCGTCCGGTCCGGGTGTGGTGCAGCGTCCTTCGACAGGCTTAGGACGAGCGGGTATGGGAGGAAACCTAACCAACTCGCGACAAATCACAACAGCCGCTCACTCTGAGCTTGTCGACGGATATTGTTCAATCCTCGACCGCAGTGGCAACTTCAGGCTCTTCCTCAACCGCAGGCTCTGCGTCGGCATCGCCGATGTCATCGACATGGGTCATCTTCAGCTTGCCGTTGACGACCGCGAAGGCGAGCTTGCCTTCGACCAGATCGAGCGCATCGCGACCGAATTGTTCGAATCGCCAGCCTTCGAGGATCGACAGGTTCTTGCGCTGTCCGGCGGCGAGCAGTTCAAGATCGTCGGTGCGGGCGAGCAGGCGCGCGGCGATGTCGATTTCGCGGCTGCGGATTTTGAGCAGCAATTTGAGCAGGTCGGCAACCAGCGCACCTTCTTTGCCAAGGGGAGCACCGCGCGGGGCCTTGGGCGGCATTTCGGCTTCGGTCAGCGGTTTGGCGTCGGCGATGGTTTGCATCAGGCGGCGGCCGATGTCGTTTTCCTTCCAACCGGTGGAGAGGCCGCGCACTTTGGCAAGGTCTGCCTGATCGCGCGGGGGGTGGCTGGCGATATCGGCCAGTGTTTCATCGCGCATGATCCGGCCACGCGGGATGTTCTTGTCCATCGCTTCGCGCTCACGCCATGCGGCCAGCGCCTTGAGGCGGCCAAGCACCGCGGGGTTGCGGCTGGGCGCGCGGATTTTCTGCCACACGGTTTCCATATCGGCGCGGTAATTCGCGGGATCAGCCAGCTTTTCCATTTCGATATCGAGCCAAGCGCCGCGACCGGTTTTGATCAGGCGCTTCAAAAGCTTGGGGAAAATCTTGGAGAGGTGTGTGACATCACCGATAGCATATTCGATCTGGCGTTCGGTTAGCGGGCGGCGCGACCAATCGGTGAAGCGCGCGCCTTTGTCGATTGCCAGGCCAAGCCATGATTCGACAAGGTTGGAATAGCCGATCTGTTCGGACTGGCTGACCGCCATCATCGCGATTTGCGTATCGAAGATCGGGTGAGGGGTCTTGCCGGTGAGATTGTAGATGATTTCCACGTCCTGACCGCCAGCGTGGAAAATCTTCAGCACGTTTTCATTGTCGCACATCAGATCGAGCAGGGGCTTCAAGTCCATGCCCGGCGCCAGCGGATCAATCGCGGCGGCTTCCTTGTCATCGGCGATCTGCACCAGGCACAATTCCGGCCAATAGGTGTTCTCGCGCATGAATTCGGTATCGACCGTGATGAACTCGCCTTGGGCAAACCGGTTGCAAAGGTCGGTGAGGGCTTCGGTCGTGGTGATGAGCGGATGTATCTTCATCGGACTTTTCTGGTATGGCCCGATGGTGAAAAGGGCCGGGTGGTGTCCCCTGCCGGAGACTTCGCGTTAGCCTGCTTAGGGGCTTTGGCTTGACAAATCCGCAGCCATCGCCTGTTAGCCGCGCTTGTTTCCCCTGCCCGATTGCAGACCGATTGGAAAGAGTTTCGATGCACCTTTATCGTTCCCATACCTGCGGCGCCCTTACGCGCGGTGATGTCGGGCAGACTGTCCGCCTTTCAGGCTGGGTGCATCGCAAGCGCGATCACGGCGGCGTCTTGTTCGTCGATCTGCGCGATCACTATGGCATGACGCAGATCGTGGCCGATGTGGACAGCCCGGCGCTGGCGATCCTTGAGGGCTTGCGCGTCGAATCTGTCGTTACGATTGATGGCGAAGTGAAGGCGCGTTCGGAAGGTACGGTGAACACCAACCTGCCGACCGGAGCGATTGAAGTTTACGCACGCGGCGCGACGGTGCTGTCTGCTGCCGAAGAGCTGCCGATGCCGGTGGCGGGTGAACAGGAATATCCCGAGGATATCCGCCTGCGCTATCGCTTCCTCGATCTGCGCCGCGAAACGCTGCACGCCAATATCGTGACGCGCACCAAGGTGATATCCGACATGCGCCGCCGGATGGAAGGCGCCGGATTTACGGAATATTCCACGCCGATCCTGACGGCGTCCTCGCCCGAAGGCGCGCGCGACTTTCTGGTGCCAAGCCGCATTCATCCGGGCAAGTTCTATGCCCTGCCGCAAGCGCCGCAGCAGTATAAGCAATTGCTGATGGTGGCGGGCTTTGACCGTTACTTCCAGATCGCTCCGTGCTTCCGCGATGAAGACCCGCGCGCAGATCGTCTGCCGGGCGAGTTCTACCAGCTCGATCTGGAAATGAGCTTCGTCACGCAGGAAGAAGTTTGGGAAACGATGGAGCCGGTGATCGGCGGCGTGTTCGAGGCCTTTGCAGGTGAGCGCGCCGTAACGCCGACGGGAAGCTTCCCGCGCATCCCTTATGCCGAATCGATCCTGAAGTATGGTTCGGACAAGCCCGACTTGCGCAACCCGATCATCATCCGCGAGGTTTCAGAAGAATTCCGCGAATCCGGCTTTGGCCTGTTCGAAAAGATTGTGGGCAGCGGCGGCACTGTCCGTTTGATCCCGG
This sequence comes from Novosphingobium sp. AAP83, assembly GCF_001295795.1. Classification (GTDB taxonomy): domain Bacteria; phylum Pseudomonadota; class Alphaproteobacteria; order Sphingomonadales; family Sphingomonadaceae; genus Novosphingobium. Next base: position 338,429 of record NZ_LJHY01000016.1, on the reverse strand, counting down.
CACCGAACACCGCGGACAAGAGCCGCAAGTTCTTTGATGAAATGAACGATTGGGCGCGTGCTGAAGGCCATGCAGGGCTGGGTTATGCCACGCGCAAGGCTGGCGTGTTTGGCGGCCCGATTGCCAAGAATCACGGCGAAGAGAAGATGGCCGCGCTGTTTGATGCGCTGGGCCTTGGGCCGGACGATGGCTGCTTCTTTGCCGCTGGCAAGGAAGAGCAGGCCGCGAAACTGGCCGGCCTTGCCCGCACCCGCGTGGGCGAGCAGCTTGGCCTGATTGACAAGGACCGCTTCGAGCTGTGCTGGATCATCGACTTCCCGTTCTACGAATGGGACGAGGACAACAAAAAGGTCGAATTCAGCCACAATCCGTTTTCGATGCCGCAAGGCGGGATGGATGCGCTGTGCAATCAGGATCCTTTGACGATCAATGCCTTCCAGTACGATCTGGTTTGCAACGGATTCGAAATTGCATCGGGTTCGATCCGCAACCAGTCACCCGAAACCATGGTCAAGGCGTTCGAGCTTATCGGCCTTTCAAAAGCCGATGTGGAAGAGCGGTTTGGCGGGCTTTACCGCGCGTTTCAGTATGGCGCACCGCCGCACGGCGGCATGGCCGCGGGCGTGGACCGCATCGTGATGCTGATCTGCGGCGCGCAGAACTTGCGCGAAATCACGCTGTTCCCGATGAACCAGCGAGCCGAAGATTTGCTGATGGGGGCTCCGTCTCCGGCAGCACTTAAACAACTGCGTGAACTGCATGTGCGCGTGGTTGAACCGAGCAAGGGATAAGCTGGATCGTGTTTGCGGTGTGCCCAACATCACCACACCACTTGCCAGCCAGCATTCCGTTGATTAGGGCGAAAGCCGAACCAGAAACACTAGCTTTCCTTCGAAGGGGCATTTCATGAGCGATACCGCCGACCGCGTTAAGAAGATCGTTGTCGAGCACCTCGGCGTCGAGGCAGACAAAGTGACCGAAGAAGCAAGCTTCATCGATGATCTGGGCGCTGACTCGCTCGACATTGTCGAGCTGGTCATGGCCTTCGAAGAAGAATTTGGCGTCGAGATCCCTGACGATGCGGCCGAGAAGATCTCGACCGTGCAGGATGCGATCAAGTTCATCGACGAAAACAAGGGCTGATCGCCCAGAGCCACCCGGGCTTCCTGTCCTGCGCATTGCTTGACCGCAGAGCGCTTGGATCGAGGAGCCCCCTAGCCTGTAACAGGCGGGGAAGGGGAGGACTTCGGCAGGCTCAGCCTCTCTTTTGGGGCTGAGCCTGTTTGCATATTTCCCGGAGATTTCAATGCGTCGTGTCGTCGTTACCGGACTTGGCCTCGTCACCCCGCTGGGTGCAGACGTGGAAATCGTTTGGAAAAACCTGATTGCCGGTAAATCTGGCGCAGGCCCCATCACGCGTTTTGACGCGAGCGATCAGAAATGCCGCATCGCGTGTGAGGTGAAGCCGGCAGACCATGAATATGGCTTCGATCCGAACAAGCGCGTTGACCATAAGGTACAGCGGCAGGTTGATCCGTTCATCATCTATGGCATCGATGCGGCAGGGCAGGCGATTGAAGATGCCGGCCTTGAGGACATGCCCGAAGAGATGCGTTTGCGCGCGGGCTGTTCGATCGGTTCGGGCATCGGCGGGCTGCCGGGAATCGAGAGCGAATCACTCGTGCTGGCCGCGAAGGGCCCGTCGCGTGTTTCACCGCACTTCGTCCACGGTCGCCTGATCAATCTGATCTCGGGCCAGGTTTCGATCAAGTATGGCCTGATGGGACCGAACCACGCGGTGGTCACCGCCTGCTCCACCGGCGCACACTCGATTGGTGACGCAGCGCGGATGATCCGCGATGACGATGCCGACATCATGCTGGCAGGGGGGGCAGAAGGCACGATCTGCCCGATCGGCGTTGCCGGGTTTGCACAGGCACGCGCCTTGAATTGCAGCTACAATGATCGTCCCGAACAGGCGAGCCGCCCTTACGACAAGGACCGCGACGGCTTTGTCATGGGTGAAGGCGCGGGCGTTGTTGTGCTGGAAGAGTACGAGCACGCCAAGGCGCGCGGCGCGAAAATCTATGCCGAAGTGGTCGGCTATGGCCTGTCTGGCGATGCCTATCACGTGACCGCACCCCATCCCGATGGCAAGGGCGCGGAATTGGCCATGCGCATGGCGTTGAAAAAGGCCGGGCTTAGCGCGGGCGACATCGATTATGTCAACGCTCACGGCACCTCGACCATGGCAGACACGATCGAACTGGCGGCGGTAAAGCGCGTGCTGGGCGATGACCTGTCGGGCGCTTCGATGAGCAGCACCAAATCCGCCATCGGGCATTTGCTGGGCGGTGCAGGTGCTGTGGAAGCTATCTTCTGCATCCTCGCGCTACGCGATCAGATCGTGCCGCCAACGCTGAACCTTGAAAACCCGGATGAGGGCACCGAAGGGGTCGATCTTGTGCCTTTGGTGGCAAAGAAGCGGCAGGTCCGCGCCATTTTGAACAATTCGTTCGGGTTTGGCGGCACCAACGCCAGCATCATCATGAAGCAAGTGGAAGACTGAGAGGACTGACGGCCATGGCGCGGCGTCGCAAAGGCTTCCCTGTATTGGCTGGCGCGCTGCTTGTGGTTGCTCTTGTTGCATGGCTTGTGGGGGGCTGGCACGCCAGCGGCCCTTTGGCCGAGCAGGTTGAGTTCGACGTGGGCGAGGGCGCTGGCCTCAGCGTTCTTGCCGACGAACTTGAGGCAAGCGGCGCGGTAGAATCCGCCACGCTGTTCAAACTGCGTGCCAAGTTGTTGGGTGGCGGGACCGAGATCAAAGCGGGCTCGTTTCTCCTGCCCAAAGCGGCGAGCGAGGCGACCATCCTTGAAATTCTCAAGGGTGACAAAGTTATCCGCCGACTGATCACCATTCCTGAAGGCATGCCATCGGTGATGGTGGTGGACCGGTTAATGGCCAACAAGGATCTGACCGGCGCAGTTGATGTGCCCGAAGATGGCAGTGTTCTGCCCGATAGCTATGACTGGCAAAAGGGTGAAAAGCGCGCTGCCGTGCTCAAACGCATGCAAGCCGCGATGGACAAGACGCTGGCCGAGCTTTGGGCCAAGCGCACCGCCCGCACTGTGGCCAAGACCCCGCAAGAAGCGCTGATCCTTGCCTCGATTGTCGAGAAGGAAACCGGCAAGCCGGATGAGCGGCGGATGGTGGCGGGCCTCTATTCCAACCGCATGCGGCAGGGCATGCTGCTCCAGGCTGATCCTACGATCATTTATCCGATCACGCGGGGAAAACCGCTGGGACGGCGCATTCGCCAATCTGAAATTCAGGCGGTCAATGGCTATAACACTTATACGATGGTCGGGCTGCCCAAAGGGCCGATTACCAATCCGGGGCGTGATTCGATTGCTGCCGTGCTTGATCCGGTAGAGACTGATGCGTTGTTTATGGTGGCAGACGGCACCGGCGGGCATATTTTTGCAGATACGCTGCAACAGCATAATGCCAACGTCGCCAAATGGTTCGCCCTACGCAAGGCGCGCGGCGACATGTAAAAAATCTGGAGATGCCTCCATTTCGGTTAAAATCTCTATTATCGTTAACGTATTTTCCCTAAGCAGGTTCTCGGAGGCACGGGGTGACGCTTCTTAAGCATCGCCCGGGATCCAGGGAACACTCCGGCTATGCCGGATGAACTGTGTAAACAGTTCGCCGCGGCTTTGCCGAGTGTTCCCCTACTTCCTTCAAACTCGGGCCTTTCCAGATTGTCCCGACATCCGCTTGCCTTTGCAGCCTGACATGCGAAAGCTGGCATTGTGCAGCCACCAAGTTCTTCCGGCGCGCCGTTGATCGTAACGGCCGAACTGCCTGCGCCGATGCAGGCATGGGCCGATGGTTTGCGCAAGGCGCACTTCCCGCCAGAGCGCAATCAGGTGAGGGCGCATGTCACCTTGTTGCACGCCCTGCCGCCTTATGTCCTCGATGAGGCGAAGGCGTTGCTATCGCGCATCGCCGCGCAAAATCCCCCGGTTGAAGCGCGGCTGACAGGCGTGATGGACCTTGGCAGCGGCACCGCCTTGCGCATCGAGAGCCCTGCCATGATGGCACTGCGCGATGAAGTGGCCGATCACTTCCACGGATTGCTGACGCTGCAAGACGATCATGTTCCGCGATTGCATATCACCGTGCAGAACAAAGTCCTGCGCAAAGACGCCATTGCGCTGCAAATGCATCTTCAGGAGGCGTTTGCGGCACGCTCCTTCAGCTTTGCCGGGTTGGCGCTGCATCACTATCTGGGCGGGCCGTGGGGTGATGCGGGGCGCTGGTCCTTTCGTGGTGGCAGTAGGGGAAGGCGTCAGGGCGCTTGAACCTTGCCCCGGATAAGGGCATCTGGCGTTGCGATGACACAGCAACCCGATTGGTACACCCGCGGACGCCGGCACGTCTGGCTGCCCTATACCCAGATGCAGACCGTGCGCCCGCCACTGCCTGTGACATCTGCCAAGGGCGTGCGACTGACATTGGCTGACGGGCGCGAACTGGTGGATGGCATTTCGAGCTGGTGGGCTACCGTCCACGGTTACCGCCATCCCCATATCGAAGCCGCCATTCAGCGCCAGCTTGAAACGCTGCCCCATGTCATGCTGGGCGGATTGGCGCACGAACAGGCCTATATTCTGGCAGAGCGGCTGGCAGCGATGCTGCCCGGCGATCTGAACCATGTGTTCTACAGCGATTCCGGATCGGTCGCGGTGGAAGTGGCGATGAAGATGGCGGCGCAGTTCTGGCTTAATCAGGGCCAGCGCCGCGTCAAATTCCTGTGCTTTCGCGGCGGCTATCACGGCGACACTTTCGCCACGATGAGCGTATGTGACCCTGATGAGGGCATGCACAGCCTGTTCAAAGGCGCGCTGCTCGAACAACTCGTGGTCGATCTGCCGCGCAATCCGGCCCAAGAGGCTGCGCTGGGCGAATTGCTTGACCGGCATCGCGGTGAACTGGCCGGGATTATTGTGGAACCGCTGGTGCAGGGCGCGGGCGGCATGGTGTTCCACGATGCGTTTACGCTCCAGGCCTTGCGCCGTTTGGCAGATGCGCATGATCTGTTGCTGATCTTTGACGAGATTTTCGTCGGCCTTGCGCGGCTGGGCGACGACATGTTCGCGTGCCGGATTGCCGGTGTGCAGCCCGATATCGTCACCCTGTCCAAAGCCTTGACCGGCGGTACCTTGCCACTGGCTGCCACCATCGCCAGCGCGCGGATTTATGAAGGCTTCCTTTCGGACGATCCGCTGCACGCATTGATGCACGGGCCGACCTATATGGGCAACGCGATGGGCTGCGCTGCCGCCAACGCCTCGCTCGATCTGTTCGAGCAGGAACCGAGGCTTGAACAATCGCGCACCATAGGCCGCCAACTGGAGCGCCTGCTCGCCCCGGCGCGCGATCTGTCCGGGGTGCGCGATGTGCGGGTGCGCGGTGCCATCGGCGTGATCCAGCTGGATGGCACGGCCCCTGCCGACCTCCTCTCTGCCGCCTGCATCGCCCGAGGCGTGTGGCTGCGCCCCTTCCGCGACATTCTCTACACCACGCCCCCGCTGATCACCAACGAGGCCGACATCACGCAGATCGCCACCGTAATGGTTGAAGCGGTCACCGAATGGAGCAACGAAACCCGAGGCTGACCTCAGCCTAACGAAAAAACGGTTGCCTAGCCCCCCACCCATAGGTAAAGGCCCATCCCTGCCCACAAGGCACGCCGCTTTAGCTCAGTCGGTAGAGCACATCATTCGTAATGATGGGGTCAGAGGTTCGAATCCTCTAAGCGGCACCACCTTCTTTAAGGTGCTTTCCCAAGGAAAATCATGGTCTTCCTACCAAAGTGCGTTACCTTTGACGGGCCGATTTTGACTGCCGAACGGGCGTAAACTCCACCCGACCCACGCCCAACCCGATGTGCTCTGCTTTAGTCCTTGCGTTCATGGACTGGGAGGGGCTTTCGGCTGGTCGCCGGTCATCGATTTAATACACTCCTCGCGGCATGTCGGGCAGCAAAAGCTCTATGAGCAGACACTCGTCGGCTTTCTGTTCATACCGCAGCGGCGGCATACAACCACTGTTTCTGACGGCGGCAATACTCCTGCAGAGGCAGGCGGCTTAACCCGATTTTTGAGTTCGTGCCAAAGAAGCTGGCCTATCCCCTTTTGCGAATTTTCCACATTGAACGACGCCTTTTTGGTTCGGCGGATTTCCTCGGCTGGAAATCGCGAATGATCTTGGCAAAATAAAATCAATCATGCTTGATTTTTCCTCTTTCAAAAAATGAACATATATGTTTGTTTATGGCTGCGCCGGAGAATGGCGCGTCACACTTCGAGCCGTGTCAATAAACGGCCGAGTGCCACTTGGGAGAGTGCTATGGGTGGTTTCCGCCGACGTAAATTCGTTGCCTGCTCGGCAATGTTCGCTGCTATGATTTCAGGCGTCAGTTCAACAGCATTGGCCCAGACCGATGCTCAAAGTGGTGCCGACCAAGACCAGACATCCAGTCTTGACGCGATTGTGGTAACGGCGCGCCGCGTCTCTGAATCGTTGCAGGAAACGCCCGTTGCAGTCACATCGTTTTCTTCGCAGGCAATCGAACGCAAATTCGCAGTCGATATTCGCGCGCTAACCGGCGACATTCCTAACGTCGTAATCACCAATGTTCCCGGGTTCAACGCTGCCTCGATCGGTATTCGTGGCCAGTCGACAGGCGACATCATCCTGACTTTTGAACCTGCCATCGGTGTCGTTGTCGACGATTTTGTTCTCGCCCACGTCCAAACCCAATTGTTTGACTTGTTCGATATCGAGCGAATCGAAGTTCTTCGCGGGCCGCAGGGAACCTTGTTTGGCAAGAACACCGTTGGCGGCGTTGTGAACGTGATGACAAAACGGCCGGACGACAAGTTGGCCGCTGAACTCCGTCTTGGATATGCAAACTTCAACACGTTCTCAGCAAAAGCGTCGCTTAACGTGCCGATCAGTTCCAACCTCTTTTTCCGGGCGTCAGGATCGTATCTGAAAGGCGACGGGTTTTACAGGCAGTCCAAATCCAACACGGTCGATGTCGTTCCGGGGCAGACACCTGGTGACAACCGTCCGCTCGGAAGCCCCGAGTATTTTAGTGGGCGTGCCAAATTGCTGTGGGAACCATCTTCCGAAACGGACGTGATGCTGACCTACGAGATTTTGCGTGATCGCGGAGGCAGTCCACCAAGTGTCAACGAGTCACCACGAGGCTTTCTTTTTGATGTTCTAGGTTTTCCTGGCATTCAAACGACCGGAGGAAGTCCTTTTGACACCGGTACAACCCTCTGTGCAGGCGACGCCAACGCTCCTCGCTGCCCAGGTACATTAAATGGCCATCGCATAGATGTTGACGGAGTCTATCTTCGCGCGGAACACCGTGCCGCAGATCTGGGAGCTTTCACCGTTGTCGGCGGCTACCGCCGGGCAAAATCCATCCTGCCCTCTGACTATACGGGCGAAAATGCCTATCTATTTGTTTCTACTCGCGATGATGTTCGCGAACAATATAGCCTCGAAGGCCGGTTCAGTTCCGATTTTTCGGATCGGTTCAAGATAACTGTTGGCGGCATGTATTGGGGGCAGACGCTGGACGCGAGCGCAACATCGTTCCTCGGGTTCCTTCGCTTCCTTGGCGACCCTACCGCGCTTAGCGACCCGAACCAATCTACTGCTGATTACAAGGTCGACAGCTATGCCGTATTCGGCGAGGCCGAATACAAGATCGCAGATCCACTATATGCCTTCTTCGGGGCGCGATACACCAAGGAAGACAAGTCATTCTCTGTTCGGCCACAAGTGCGCCGTTCCACAATTGCTACCGGCTTCTGGCCAGAATTTTCTGACAACGCCAGTTTTTCCAAACCAACTATCCGCGCTGGTGTGCGGTGGGAAATTGCCGATAGCGTAAACAGCTACTTCACGTACAGCCAAGGGTATAAATCTGGCGGCTATAACGAGCAGGCCATGACGGCAACATCAGCGCTTCCGTTCGGGGAAGAAACTGCCGACAGCTTCGAAGTCGGCATCAAGACCGAAACGGCAGACCGCAAGCTACGGTTCAACGCAGCGGGTTTCTATGTCAAATATAACGACTTGCAGCGCGACGCGGTGGTGCCGTTCACGGACCCGATCACAGGCCTTCCAGGGCAGGAAACCCGCACTACCAATGCCGGATCGGCCGAGGTCTACGGGATTGAAATGGAATTCGCCGCAGTGCCTGTTAACGGCCTCACCCTTGGGGCTTCATTCGGCTGGCAAGAGGCAAGATACCTTCAATTCTTCACCGATATCGATGGCAGCGGACGCAATGTCGATGCAAGCTTCCTCAAGCTGCGAAATGTCCCCGAAGTCACCGCGAACCTGACGGCAAATTACGAATTTCCGCCACAACCTTGGGGGTCGGTCAGTGTAAATGCCGATATGAATTACCAGTCCGAATTTGAATCGGTAACCTTGAACGCTGAGCGGACGCAGGGCGAGGCCCGCACGCTTGTCGGGGCCAGTCTGATCTGGTCTTCGCCTAGCGATCGTTATCGAGTGTCGGTGTTCGGCCGCAACCTTTTGGACAAGGTCTATCGCGTATCGGCAAATTCGGTCGCTGGATTGTTCAACTTCACCAACTACGCTCCTCCAAGAACATACGGTATTGAGCTGGCTGCAAAATTCTGATGGTCGTACCAAGGCGATCCTTGTTTTTTGCGCCAGCACGAGATGACCGTCGTGCCGGTCTGGTTAAACCTTGGGGTTTAACCAGACCGGTGCGGTTAGCGTTCAAGGCGATGAGGCCGCCCGACGCCCATCGGAACACAATCGAACGCAATACTCAGCCGAGGCTGATCTCCGGAAAATGGCAAAGTCCCATGCCAGATATAAGACGGAAACAGGATCATTCGGCCGGCAGCGGGTTCGTATCGCCGCTGTATTCCACCACCACCGAGTTCGTTCGGCAGGGCACCCATAACAAGCCAGCCCTCTTCACTTGCAGAAACGACATTTGGCAAATCGGGGTAATAAACGCCCGAGAGCCAGTTGGGAGCATGAATATGCGCCCCGACCTCGCCACCCGGGTTCAGGATAGTGCCCCACATCGTCAGCGACCATTTGTCCGGACGCGCCATCTGAAAGGGATGATCGCCTTCGGGCAGGTTGGTGAGATAAGTGGAGATGGCATTTTTTGCCAGATTGATGAGCGCGGAGAGTGCAGGCGTTGTGGCATCGGCCAGATCGTCACTCTGCCAGCCTTGACGCGTAACCAGTCCCTTAGGGTCAAAGGTCAGCGATGTGTGGCCGGAAAGCTCTCGGGCCAGTTCTGCATCAAAGGTTTTTCTGCTGGCAAAACCATCAATTTCTTCAAAGTCGATGATTTTTACAAACCGGTCGAGATCCAGCATTGCTTCAAGATCTGTATGGAGCCCGGCCCGCGCAAGGGCCGCGCATTTCAGTGCCATCGGGGTGGTGACGCTGGGAAGGTCACTGATCAATTGGTCCGCGAGCGTGATGGCTTCCCGATAGCGACCGGTTTGCACGAGTACGCGGGTAAGATTCACACCGATTGGGTGAAACAATCCGGCTTTGTCGATGGAAGATCGATAGATTTCTATCGCGTCGTCGCGCTCTCCTTGAGCCTCAAGGAGCATACCCAACTGGTTCGAGGCACGGGGGTGTTCCGGATACCTTGCCAGCATGGCCTTCACCTCGTTGACCGCAGCATGACTGTCAAGCACAGCGAGGGCATCGATCCGGTTCAGCCGGGTCTCAAGGTGGTCGGCGCGCAACATCAGTGCGCGGTCATAAATCCGCAAGGCTTCCGCTGCCTTGCCAATGCGCGTGAGTGCAATGGCAAGATTGTTCAGCGAATCAAAATGCCGATCATCGATTTCGAGCGCCCGTTCGAGGTGGGGGACCGCTTCGCCGGGGCGCCCGGTTTCAATGAGACAGGCTCCGAGATTGGCAAGTGTAACGGGTGCGCGCGGGCGCAATGCCAACGCTTCCTGCAAAGCTGTAATAGCCTCGTTAAAGTGCCCGGCTCGCTTAAGGGCCAAAGCGTGGTTGCCCAGCCGGGCAGGATTAGCAGGATCGCATTCTCTGGCGCGGCCAAGCGCAGCAAGTGCGGCTGGAATGTTGCCGGCGCGCTGTTCGATAATGCCGAGCAAGGTGAGCGCATCGGCGTCATCAGGCGCTGTAGCAAGCAGATTGGTAATCAGTGGACGAGCCAGTTCGGGCTTGGGCCCCTGAGCCAGTTGCGCGGCATTCTGCAACACTCTCTCACTCATCTGAAAAGGCCTGACTAATGATCGGTATCGTCATGCATGTCCGTACAAAACCGGATAAGTCAAACGAGTTTGCACAATTGATGACCCAACTCCAGCAAGACGTGCGGGCCGGCGAGCCTGACGTGCTAGTGTATCAGGTCATGCGCTCGGATGACGATCCTTCGGTCTTCCTGATAACAGAAGTGTTTGCCAACGAAGCGGCCTACCTCGCTCATCCTGAAATGCCGTATCACAAGGCCATGTCGGCAGCAGGATGGGCCTGCGTCGAAGGCGAGCCTGTCATAACGCGCTGCAAGCCTTTGACGGATACCTCCACCGGCGGAGGCATGGCGCTATGACCGGCCTTACGGGCCAAGTCGCGCTGGTTACCGGCGGCACATCGGGCATTGGCGAGGCTGTTTCGCGGGCATTGACCGCACAGGGCGTGCGTGTGGGTGTGCTCTCGAACGCGCCTCAAGATGAGCTCGATGCAGCAGTTGCCCGGGGGGACATCGCCTGTGCCAGACAGCTTGATCTTGCCGATGCCGCTGCCGTCATGCGCGGCGTTGCAGAACTTGCCGATATCCTGGGACCAGCCCAGATCCTGATCAACAATGCGGCTGTCTGGCAGTCGAACCCTGTTCCAGAAAGCCCGATTGATCTGTTCGATCGCCATATCGACGTCAATTTGAAGGGTAGCTTCTACGTTACCCAAGCGGTTCTGCCAGCCATGATTTCCCATGGGGAAGGGCGCATTGTCTTTGTCAGCTCGGTTAGCGGTACCGCTGGCCGCGCGGGCGACAGCGCCTATTCGGCTTCGAAAGCTGGCGTCGCAATGCTTGCGCGCGCACTGGCTACAGAGCAAGGCCCCAAAGGCATCCGGATCAACTGTGTCTGCCCGGGCGCGGTGGCAACGCCATTGACCGCGCCGTTGCGCACGCCCGAGGGCGAGGGAGCAATTGCCTTGCTGATGGAAGGGCATCCCAGTCCGAGGCGGCAATTTTTCATGGACCCTGTCCAGATTGCCGACCTGATACTTTTCCTCGTCAGTCCAGCGTCAAGCGCGTTGCATGGCGCGGTCATTGCTGCGGATGAGGGTCTCACTGCCACGATGTAAGCCCGCCCTAGGCGGCCCAAGGAGAGTGATAATGATAGCAAAACACGATGCCGGAAAAATCGGTGACCTGATCATCAACATCGCCGATGTTGATACGCACGAACTCGGGGAAGGCACGAGCATCCGCCTCCTTCGCTATAGCGAAGAGACAGGCGACTGGGTTTTGTGGGTCTCGATGCAGCCTGGCGCGACCTTTGCGCCACATTGGCATCTCGGTCATGGGCAGTACTTCGTCGTCAGCGGTGAATTGATTTATGATGTAGGGTCTGCGCCAGCTGGCACATTCGGGTACGAGCCGATCGGTTCTCGTCACAGTCAGGCCCGCTGCGAAGTTCCGACGGAATACCTTTTCATGGGCCACGGCGCCGTTGCCTTCACCGATGATGCAGGAGAAGTGCGATTCATCCTGAACCACGAATTCTTGCGCGATCTAACTGCTGGCACCCCGCAGGCAGATATCTCCAAAGCAGCGGCCTGAACCATGACTGGCCAGCATATTACGCGCCTTCGCTCGCGCATGGCATCTGAAGGGCTTGCGGCTCTGGTGCTCACGCATCCCCACGACGTGCGCTATGTCACCGGATATCATTCCGTCCTTGAACGCTGGACGCAAATGGAACCGTTTGCCGCTGCAATTATCCCGGCAAATCCATCATCCCCCGTAATTCTAGTTATTCCAGAAGCGACTGTTGGGGTGGTGGCTGTCTTGAACCGCGATGCCCAGACCTGCCAATTCGACGAAATTCGCACCTTCGACATGCTGAATTTTTGTGAGGTCAGCCGTTACATCGATCCGGACCGCAAAGCGTCCCAATTGGCCGATGATGCTATGGCAATCGCCGGTAGTATTCGCGGAAGCTGTCAACCCGACGTTGCCGCCGCCGTCGGCGTTGCACTGGCCGATCACGGGCTGACAAACGCAACGATTGGTTTTGATGAGCACCGGATGTCTGTGGCGGTTGGTCGCCATGCACCACATACGTTCGTCGATGCACTCGATATGATCATGCAGGTGCGCGTCGTGAAGACGCCGGAGGAGTTGGCCCGCTACCGCAAAGTTGGCAAATTGGCGGACAGCGTCATTTCCCATGCCGGCAGCCTGCTACATGAAGGTGCGGACTGGAATGATGTCCAGGCGCGTCTGTGTGATTTCATGGTGCGAAACAAGGTCATCCCGGTGGATGATGGCGGCATGCTTTTCGGCGGAAGTTACGAGGGCGATGATTTCATCCCCGACCTCTTTCGCACTGCCGGCAATCGCGCGTTGCGCAGCGGTGATATCGTCATTCTCGAGACCCAGGGGCTGCATGACGGGCTTTGGATCGACATCAACCGCACGGCAGTTATCGGCAAGCCGACAGCTGCCTATCAACAACTGCACAACATCTTGCGCGACGGCTTCCTCAAGATGGTCGACCATCTACGACCGGGTGTTTCGACCAACAGCTTACCTGCGATCGGACTGGAACATCTGCGCGCAAACGGCGTGACATCGCCGGAAAAGCTGCTCGTCGTGGCGCATGGCATCGGCTTCATGCCGCTGGAAATCCCCTTGCCCTATCCCTCTGCGGGGCTCGCCGGGGTCAAGCAGGGTTTCATCATGGAGGAGGGGATGCTGATCAGCCTTGACAGCCTGTTTTTCGGCACACGCCATGGGCCCTGCCACATGGAAAACGTTTACGCCATCACCAGCGGGGCCGCAGAGCCGATGTATTCTGCGCCGCTGGAATTGATTGTCGCAGGTTCGATACCCGCACACGCCCAATAAGATTGAGAGAAGATGACGATGACCGACATCTCCAATAGCAACGCGCTTGAAAAATTGCGGCGCATGCTGCGCATAAGGCATTTCGAAACGGTAGCCGAGGCCATTCATGCCAAAGGCGAGATCCCGGGCGCGCTTCACACTTACGCCGGACAGGAGGCTTCGGGCGTTGGTACCTGCATCGTGCTGCGCAACGATGATTACATGGTCGGCACGCACCGCAGCCACGGCCACCCGATCGCAAAGGGTGCAGCGCTTCGTCCGCTGATGGCTGAACTGCTGGGCAAGGCCACCGGCATCTGCAAGGGTAAGGGCGGATCCATGCATCTGTCGGATTTCTCGGTCGGCAGCCTTGGCGAGACCAGCATTGTGGGGTCCGGTGTGCCGGTGGCGGCAGGGGCAGGGCTGGGTTCGAAACTGCTTGGCAATGACCGAGTGACCTTGTGCTTCTTCGGAGATGGCGCAACGGGTGAAGGTGCTTTTCACGAAGGCATGAACCTTGCTGCTGTTTGGAAACTGCCGGTTATTTTTTGTTGCGAAAACAATGGTTATGCAGTTTCAACCCCATCTTCGGCAGGGGTGCCGGTCAAGCACATGACGGACCGTGCTAAAGCCTATGACATGCCTTCTGCCCAAGTGGATGGACAAGATGTCGATGCCGTCGAAGCTGTCATGGCTGAAGCTGTGGCGAGAGCGCGAAGCGGTGGCGGCCCAACCTTCATCGAAACCCTGACGTACCGTTACGCAGACCATGCCGTGAATATGGGCCGGGTGTTGCTTGATCGCGGGGACGAGGTCGACGAATGGAAAAAGCGCGACCCCATTGATCTCTACCGTGCCCGCCTGCTGGATTCGGGCGTCGCGGCAGATGTTCTCGCCCGGATCGAGGATGAGGTGTCCGCAGAAGTGGCCGATGCGCTGCAATTCGCGCGGGACAGCGCTTATCCGACACAAGCTGAAGCCTTTGACGACGTCTTTGTGGATCGCCTTCCGATCCCTGCCTTCGTCCAAATTTGAACGGACACGATCATGGCCAAATTGACTTATCTGGAGGCGATCCGGCAAGCTCAGTTCGATGAGATGCAGCGCGATCCAACCGTATTTCTTATGGGTGAAGACCTCGTCTGCAACGTATTCGGTACGGCAACCGGCCTCGTTGAAGCTTTCGGCACAGAGCGGGTGCGCGATACGCCTATCTCCGAAAACGGCTTTATCGGAGCCGCAGCCGGTGCAGCGATGGTCGGAACACGCCCGATCGTCGATGCGACTATCTCGTCCTTCCTGTATCCTGCGATGGACCAGATCATCAGCATCATCGCAAAATCACGCTACATTTACGGAGGGCAGGCCCGTCTCCCCTTAGTGATCCGCAGTTGCATGTTCTATGGCAATTCCAACGCTGCCCAGCACAGCGACCGGCCTTATTCCATGTTCATGAACGTGCCCGGCCTCAAGATCATCGTGCCATCCAACGCCTATGATGCACTCGGGCTGCTCAGAGCTGCAATCCGTGATGATAATCCGGTGCTCTGCTTTGAGGACAGCACGTGCTGGTCGGGTAAAATGGACGTTCCCGAGGATCCGGACTTTATGATCCCGCTTGGTTGCGGGGACATCAAGCAAGAGGGAAGCGACATCTCTATCATCGCCATCGCCGGGGGAGTCCCTCTGGCCATGAAAGCGGCCAAGAAGCTTGCAAAGGATGGTATTTCGGCAGAGGTAATCGATCCGCGCAGCTTGGTGCCGCTGGACATTGCGCTTATTTTGCAGTCGGTCCGCAAAACAGGCCGTGCGATTGTAGTTGATCCGGCGCATCAAAATTGCAGCGCAGCCAGTGAAATTTCCGCGCAGATCGTCGAGCATGCATTCGATGCATTGCGCGGGCCGATCCTTCGGGTGGCCACGGCCGATACGCATTTGCCGTTTTCGCCCGACATCGAAAAGCCGCTTTATCCCACTGTCGATCGTATCATCGCCGCTGCCAGCCAACTGGTGCGCAGCGATACCCGTATGAAAGCTTGAGGACACGAAAATGGCAAAACTCAAGGTACTCCTGCCTCAATTCGGTATGGGAATGCAAGATGGCGAGATCGTCCGTTGGCTCAAATCTGTCGGTGATACTGTCGCCGATGGCGAGCCACTGGTGGAAATTGAAGCCGCAAAGACAACCGTGGAGGTCCCTTCACCTGCGGCTGGCACGTTGATCGAGATTGTTGCCGACGAAGGCGATACTGTCGACGTGCGTGCTCATATTGCCACGATCGAAGTCTGATTCCATGGCTCGTCGGCTCCTTCTCGTAATCGCAACGGTCGCTATTGCTGCCGGCGTGCTCTGGTGGCGTGCAAATCCTGCGCTGCCTCCGTTGGTAATCCCGCAAGGAGGCCCAGCCAACACCGAATGGGCGCAATGGGGCGCTAACAATGCGGGCACACGCTATACCGCAGCCGCACAGATAACTCCCGGAAATGTAGGGCACCTCAAGGTTGCTTGGCGTTACAGCACGGGCGAGCTCACCCGGCGTCAGCCGGCACAGCTCGTCAACAGCACAAATGAGACAACGCCAATTCTGGCAGCAGGAAATCTGATCACCTGCACGCCGTTTTCGCGTGTCATCGCTCTGAATCCGGCGACAGGGCGGGAGGTGTGGGTTTATGACTCCAAGGTCGATCCCGATTTGGCCTTGCCCGATCAATATGCCTGTCGCGGCCTGTCGCAATGGCAGGATAATGCATTGCCGGACACAGCCGCCTGTCAGACACGTATCGTGCTTGCAAGTGTCGACTTGCAGTTGGTCGTCCTTGATGCCCGTACGGGGAAGCCTTGCCCGGACTTTGGATCGGGTGGGGTCGTGCGTGTTGATCCCGGCCCTGTTCATCACAAGGGTGAGGTCAAACTTGCGGCTCCGGCAACCGTGGTGTCCGACCGCATCATCGTTGGCTCCTCGGTTTTGGACAATGTCCGGGCGTCTGCCCCGCGCGGCATTATTCGTGCATTTGACATCAGAACCGGTGCGCCTGCATGGACTTTTGATCCCATTCCGCAGGAGGGCGGTGCAGATAAGGATTGGGGCGGCGATAGTCGCCATACGACCGGTGCGGCCAACATGTGGTCGGTCATGGCAGCAGACGAAGAACGCGGCCTTGTTTTTCTGCCAACGTCGAGCGCTTCCCCGGATTACTATGGCGGATTGCGGCCAGGCGACAATCGGCACGCTAACAGCATCGTGGCGCTTGATGCGCGAAGCGGCAGGCTTGTCTGGGCCCGGCAGCTTATTCATCACGACATCTGGGATTATGATACCCCTGCCCAGCCAACGCTGATGGATATCGTCCGTAACGGCAAATCGATTCCCGCGCTGGTTCAGCCGACCAAACAGGGCTTTGTCTTCATCCTCGATCGTCGCACCGGCGCCCCGCTGTTTCCCATTGATGAAATGGCGGTTCCGCAAGGCGGAGTTCCCGGAGAATGGCTATCGCCCACGCAGCCTCGTCCGCGTTTGCCTGCCCCGATAGTTCCGCAAAAGGTGACGCCGGACGATGCGTGGGGCTTTACCTTCTGGGACAAGGCTCAATGCCGCAATCTGATTGCGCAATACCGCAGCGAAGGCTTGTTTACCCCCATTACCGAGCGCGGCACCATCACGTATCCCGCCGCCTCGGGGGGGGCTAACTGGGGTGCTGGTGCAATCGATCCAGCAAGGCAAATCTATTTCATCAACAGCAGCCGCATCGCCTCTGTCATCAAGCTCCGCAAACGTGAGGGAAGCGGCAGCGGTACAGTGCAACTTTCGGCACACGAGGATGTCTCGCCGATGGCTGGCACGCCTTACGAGGTAAAGCGCGAATGGCTGCTTTCACCAATGGGCGCGCCCTGTACAAAGCCACCATGGGGAGGGCTGACGGCAATCGATCTGGCGACAGGGAAAACACTATGGGACGTGCCATTGGGCACGATCAACCACGAATTTCCTGTTCCCTTATGGTTCGACGTCGGGCTTGGTACGCCGAACATCGGAGGCCCGATCACCACCGCTGGCGGGGTCCTTTTCATCGCCGCTACCATGGACGGGTTTCTACGCGCATTTGAGATGAAAAGCGGGAAGGAACTGTGGCGAGACAAGTTGCCCGGCGGCAGCCAGACGACGCCGATGAGTTACATGGCAGGCGGGCGTCAATATGTGGTCGTCGCGTCAGGCCAGCACATGTGGTTCCAGACCGGGCGCTCGGACGAGATTATCGCTTATGCTCTTCCGCGCTAGAAATCGCCCCTGCAAAGTGGAGACCGGCATCCCGTTCCGCTCGGTTGGTCGAAGCCAAGGAGCCGATTTCGCTCGAACCGAGCTGGGCTTGCTTCGCGACCAACATCTTGATGCAAGCCTCGCGGGCGGCTCCGGTAAGCACCAAAGCGGCCATCTTGAGAAAGTTGCTGTGCAGTTCCAACCGGCATTGCTCGGCCGTTACTTTACGCGTGGCCCAACGTTGGTAGACCAGAAATTCCATGGACACGAACTCTTGGGCAATGCGCTCGAGATCAAGGCGCTTTTCGGTATTGCCCGCCAGGATTTCACGGTCGAGCCAGTTGCGGCAACGGTTGTAACCGACCGAACGCAATTCCTGGATTGCGGCCTCGCGCTGCTCCATCGAGAAGTAAAAGCCGATGACAACCCGCGCGTATTCGTCGTCCCGCTCCATCTCCGAGACCATCCAGTCCAACTCGGCAAAGACGACGTCGATCGAGTATTCGGCCTGTCGTTTGGCCAGATGCCTGCGCACCTCGCTCAACCGGTCCTGCACCGTGGCCTGAACCACGCCTTCCTTGTTTCCAAACAAGCGGTAAATCGTGCGGGGCGCCACTTCCGCTTCACGGCTCAGCCGTTCGATCGTGAGTGCGGGAATGTTGCCTTCACCCAGAATACGATGGGCGCAATCAATGACTCGCTGGCGCCGCTTTGTCATGATCGCGCTTGTATATTTACGACGCTGGATGGCCGCTCTGTTAGTATCGGTGTCGCTGATTTTCATTCACAATCATGTCCGAAGAGTTTTTCTAAAATCAAAACAAGACAGGCGTTGAGGTCATCGAGAAGAAGGTTTGAGCATGGACAGCAATGCCCGGGAGTAAATGCTCGTGGCATCAGCCTGCAGGAAAAATTGCGTTCTACAAAAGTAACTGCGCAGGCAAGGAGTTTTTCGAGGTGGTCATGAAACACAACAGCAAAGGGAACGCGCAGTTGCGGCGTTACGGTCCGCCGACGATTTCGGTATTCGCATGTTTCGCCCTTCTGATGACAGGCCTCAGCCGTGCGGCAACTGCCGATCGCGTGGATGATCGAGGATACTGGACTGAAGAGGTGGTCAACGGATTGGATCACCCGTGGGCAATGGCGTGGTTACCGAACGGCGATATGCTGATCACCGAACGACCTGGAAAGTTGCGCATCGTAAAAAAGGGAACCTTGCAGCCAAAAGCCATTGAAGGGGTGCCGGAGGTATTGAACGGCAGCATTTTCGATGGTCTGCTGGACGTTAAGCTTGATCCTGATTTTGCAACAAACAAAACACTTTACCTGACATTCGTAACCGGTACCGACAGCGCCAGGACCGGATCGATCCTCAAGGCTCGTTTTGACGGCGAGCGCCTCGCTGATCAGCAGATAATCTTCAGCACAGCCCGGCCAGCCCCGCCGGGAGGACCCAGCATCCTCAGAATACTGTTCCTGCCTGACAAGACCATGCTGGTTGGCGTGGGTTCCGGCGGGCAAGGGAGCCGCGGGATGGTGCAACGGACCGACAATCATTCCGGGAAGATCATCCATATCGACCGTGACGGTCGTGCCGTCGCCAACGGTCCGTTCAGCAAGGTCGAAGGTGCTCTGCCGGAACTGTGGGCAATCGGGTTCCGGAACTCTGCCGGGATCACCCGCACCGACGACGGTCGCATCTATGTCATTGATCTAGGACCAAAGGGTGGGGACGAGTTGAATCTCGTAAAACCTGGTGGCAACTATGGCTGGCCGTTGGTTTCGTGGGGTTTTGACTACACAGGGCGCGCCATGTCCGACAAGCAGGAAGATCCCGCGTTCGTGGATCCTGTAGCATCCTGGTCGCCATCACGTGCGCCGTCCGATCTCGTCTATTACAACGGCTCGCAGTTCCCTCGCTGGCGCGGAGACTTTTTTACAAGCGAACTGATGGGGCATGTGGTGCGCCGCCTGCGCATCAAAGACAATGTTGTGGTGCAGGAAGAAGCGTTGATGGATGACATCAAGGAACGGATTCGTTCTGTGGCTGTCGGCCCGGATGGCTTTATCTATGCGATAACAGACTCTTCAAAGGGCCGTTTGCTGCGCATCCGGCCAGGTGCGCCTTCCGCGGCCCAAGCGAAACGTGTTGCAATGCCGTTCCAGAACCCGGTTACGGGCGACATGATAAAAGACTTCAACAGCCGCGGCGTCTATCAGGAGCGGTTTACCCAGACATTGTTCAATTTCAAATATGATGAAGAACGCGCTCGCAAACTCTTTGGGCAGAATTGTGCCAGTTGCCATGTTGCCGGCAGCTTCACCACCGGAGAGATCGGACCGAACCTGAACGGAGTCTCCACCCGTCGGTCCGGCCAATTGCCGGGATACAGCTATTCTGCGGCTTTGCGAGATCCCAAGACCAGCGTGCAATGGGATCGCGATACGCTGGTGGCCTTCATCTCCAACCCGCAAACCTATTATCCGGGCACAAAAATGGTGGCTTCGCCGATCGATGACCTGGAAACCGTGCTCCAGATCGCAAGCTATCTTGAAAAGTCAGCAAGTGAAAATCCGTAGCCAGTTATAAATGGACTAAAGATGTTCAAACCTCTCCTTTGTCTATGCTTCTGGTTAACACCAACTTGGCCGTTACTTGATTTCTCGCCTGGCCTGAGGCGATTTTCCTGATCAAGAGGACCGCCAAAAATCGCTCGCAGGATTGCTTGAGCCCGCCCGCTGGACAGCGTCGCAGCTTTGCAACGATGAACCTCATCGCCGCTGCGACTGCTCCTCGCCAGCAGACGGGCTCAAGCAATCCTCATAGATCAGGATCACTGCAGGTTGGTATTGCTGCCTTTTTCATTGCGACGACGATCGGGTTCACGCTCGTTCGCTTACGGCTGCGTCAGCAGGTTTAAAGCCATTCGTGCAGTGTAGAGCTTGCGCGACCTTGACGCGCTACCCGTAGCCGATAGCGGTAGCGGTAGATATAGACTTTTGCCCCTGCTGGCGTGACCTTCAAGCCCAAGCCTTCACGCTGCGCTGTTCCAGCGTGTGGAAGGGGAGCTTGTTTATTGGCTTGCTGATGCAGGCAGTTTCTTACACACTTTTGCCGCCGGTACACGGGGGCGGCTGCTCAGCCGGTGTCGGCAGCCCCAATTCTTGGGGCACTGGAAACAATTATGACGCATAAGAAATACGAGATTATCGTTTACGGGGCCACCAGTTTCGTTGGCCAGATCATAACGCGGTACATGAAAGATCAGTTTGCAGACGGGTCGGTTGTGTGGGCGATTGCCGGACGGTCACAAAGCAAGCTGCAACAAGTGAGTGACGAGATCGGGCTTTCTGGAATTGACATGATCGTGGCTGACGCGGCGGATGAAGCCGCATTGCAGCAGATGTGTGCGCAGACCAAAGTCGTGATGTCCACCGTCGGCCCATATGCGCTTTATGGTGATTTGCTGGTGCAGATATGCGCCACAACCGGCACGCATTATTGCGATCTGACGGGGGAACCGCAGTGGATCCGCAAGATGCAATTGCGCCATGAAGCGGACGCGAAGAAGAGTGGCGCGAGGATCGTTCATTGCTGCGGCTTTGATTCTATCCCCTCTGATATGGGTGTCCATTTTCTGCAACGCCAAGCCCTGGAACAGTTCGGTGAAACCTGTGACCGGATCGACATGCGCGTGGCAACCATGAAGGGTGGCGCTTCAGGCGGCACCGTTGCGAGCATGATCAACATGGTCAAGGAAGCGGTGGTCGATGCCGATCTGCGCCGCGAGCTGAAAGACCCCTACAGCCTGTGCCCGCCGGGGCATCAGTTGTCTGTCCAGCAACACGATGTGAAGATCGCATATGACGATGCCTATGGCGCATGGATAGCGCCCTTCATCATGGCTGGCATCAACACCCGGGTCGTGCATCGCTCAAACGCGTTGAGCGACTATAGCTATGGTGCTGAATTCAGGTACGAAGAAGCCATAGTGACCAAAGGCAAGGGTGTGGCCCGGGTGGCGACTTGGGGCATGGGTGCGCTGATGATCGGGCTGGCGATACCCCCGGTCCGCTGGCTGCTGGAAACCAGGGTGCTACCAAAACCGGGCGAGGGACCGGACGAGAAGGCGCAACGGGAAGGACGGTTTGATCTGGTTTTCCTTGGATCAACGGCCAAGGGCGACAAGATCAGGTGCCGTGTCACCGGTGACCGCGATCCCGGCTATGGATCAACCGCCAAGATGCTGTCTCAAGCCGCAGCGTGCCTTGCCAAAGACGTGCCGGATGAAGTGCCGGGAGGCTTTTGGACGCCAGCGACGATCCTTGGCGACAGGCTGATCGCCCGGCTTCAGGCGCACGCCGGACTTACGTTCGAGACAATTCCATAGACGGTCTTGCGCGTAGATCCGTGCTGTAGCCGCGCTCATGGGGCGAGTGGCGCTATGCTTGCGCAGCGCGTAAAAAAAGGGGCCAGCTTGCGCTGGCCCTTGGAAAGTTTGGGAGAGGATGCCTGAAAGGCGAGTTTGTTTTCGTTCAGATCGCACTTTGCTGCAAGTGCGAAGAGTAGCGTTGCGGTTGCGTTTTTTGCAATAGACTTGAGGCTCAGATGCTGACGATCTGCTGATCAATCGCGCCGAACAGGGTGTTCCCATCGGGCCCGCGCGCTTCCATGCGGATAGTGTCGCCAAAGTGCATGAAGCTGGTGGCGGGGGCACCGTCGGCGATGATTTCAATGGCGCGGCGTTCGGATATGCAGGCAGAACCGCAGACGGCGTATTCTGCGTTCGAGACGGTGCCGGTGCCGATGATGGTGCCAGCGACAAGATCGCGCGTGCGGGCGGCGTGGGCGACGAGTTCGGGCAGCGAGAACGCCATCTGTTCGCCGTTGACGAGGCCGAACCGCTTGCCGTTCCACACCACTTCCAGATCAAGGCAAATGCGGCCATCGCGCCAGCCTGAGCCCAGTTCATCGGGGGTGACAGCAAATGGTGCCATGCTGCACGCGGGCTTGGCCTGAACCCAGCCAAAGCCGGTCTTCATTTCAACAGGGGCGATGGCGCGGAGCGACCAATCGTTGATCTGGACGATCAGGCGGATGTGCGCGGCGGCATCGGCGGGGCTGGTGCCCATCGGCACAGCATCGACGATTACGCCGAATTCCCCTTCGAAATCGATGCCGTCGCTTTCATCGGGGAAGGGCACGGGATCGTTGGGGCCATAGAACCGGTCGGACATGCCCTGATACATCAGCGGGCGCACCTTATCGATCGGGTCAAGCCCAAAGGCCACCTGCATCAAATCGCCGTGGGTAGGGAAGGCCGATCCATCGAGCCATTGCCATGAGCGAGGCAGGGGCGCGCGCAAGGTTGCGGGATCGAGGTGCTCCCCCGAACCTGCGGCGAGGCTTTGTCCTGCCAGCATGAGTGCAGGCTGCGCCGCCTGCCAGTTCTCAAGCGCTTGGAGCAGGTTCGGGAAGCCCGCGATGGGCGCGCAATGCAAGCCGTCTGCCGATACGATCACCAGTTCGCCATCGGGCGTGCCATTTTGCCGGGTTGCCAAGCGCATTGATCAATCCTCAAAAATGGCGACGGCGCGGGTCCATCCCGCTGATGCGCCTTGGATCTTGTGCGGGAAACAGCTGACTGTAAAGCCGTGCGGTGGCAGAACTTCCAGGTTGTGCAGCTTTTCGAGATGGCAATAGCCGATATCGCGACCGGCCTTATGCCCTTCCCAGATCAACGAAGTATCACCGGTTTCCTCAACCTTGCGCGCGGTGTGGACGAAGGGTGCGTCCCAGCTCCAGGCATCGGTGCCGGTCACGCGCACACCGCGCGAGGTGAGGTAGATTGTCGCCTCGTAGCCCATGCCGCAGCCACGGCTGACATAATCGGGATCGCCCAGCGCCTTTCCAGCGGCGGTATTGACCAGCACGATATCGAGCGGTTGCAGATCATGGCCGATCCGCGCGAGTTCTTTGGCAACATCGTCGGCGGTGACGACATAGCCATCGGGCAGGGCGGTAAAATCAAGCTTCACGCCGCGCTGGAAACACCATTCGAGAGGGATTTCATCAATCGTCAGCGATGGTTTGCCGCCGTCTTGCGTGGGGTGGAAATGCCATGGCGCATCCAGATGCGTGCCGTTGTGCGTGGTAAGCTTCACCCATTCCACCGCAGCAAAACCTTCGCCATCGGGCGTCTGGTCTGCGGTCACGCCGGGGAAAAAATGGCCCAGTTCGTCCATCGTCTCACCATGCTTTTGATAGGTGATTTCAGGGCGAAGGAACGGTGGGTCGCTGACCACATCGTTGCAAAGCGTAATCGAGAGGTCGACAAATCGGCGCGTCATAGTCTTTCCAATTCAGGCAAAAAGTTGGGGTTAGTTGGTGTTGCCACCCAAAGTCTCGGCAAACCAGTCGGCCAGCAGATCGCGTCCATAAGACATGTTATCCGCGCCCACATGCTCAACACCGCCTTCACGTGGGGTGAAGATCACCTTTTTACGGTGCGGCGAATTGACCAGTTGCTCATAAAGATCATCGGCATAGCCAACGCTGATCTGGCGATCTTTGGCACCGTGCGTGACGAGGAATGGCACCTTGATGCGGTCCATGTGGCCGTTGAGGTTCATCGCCGATGACCGTTCGAGGAAATCGTCCATGTCCATGGCACCAAATGCCCAGAACACGTGCGCCCAGTAATGCGGCACCGGATTTTCGCCTTCATTGGCGCGGCGCTTGTCCTGCACTTCGCGCCAATTGTGATTGGCGCCCCAAACTGCGCCGCTGGCAAAGCGGGGCTCATAGGCAACCGCGCGCGGGGCAAAGTGGCCGCCAAGGCTGATACCGGTCATGCCGATACGCGCGGGGTCAACATCAGCCTGTTGTTCCAGCCAGTCGACGGCCTTGGAGGCCCAGTTCTCGCTATGGGGGTCAACAGCCAAGTTCTGAAGGCGCAAGGCCTCACCACTGCCGGGCTGATCTACGCAGAGCGTTGAAATGCCGCGCCGCGCCAGTTCATGGGGCAGGCGGGTCCAGTAGAGCAATTCCTTGCAGCTATCCAACCCGTTGCAGAACACCACCACCGGCTTTGGCCCATCGCCGGGTGCGCGGGTGAACAGCGCAGGCATGGTGCCAGTTGCCAAGGGGATTTCCACCCGTTCGCGGTTGAGCTTTCCCAGCACTGTCGATTTCTCGAAAGCCGTGCGCGCCTTGGCATAAGTTTCGGTGCGGCCCGGAGCGCCGTGGCCCTGCATGCGTTCGGCGGTGAACAGATAGAGCGAGGCGCGCTCCAGCTTGTCCGACGCGGAAAACAGGCGACCTTTGGCTTCATCTTCTGATGCCAGTTCAAGCAGCTTGGCACCCATAGCGGCCCATTGCGCCATGAATTGCGGCGTTCCGGCATCAGACCCGGAAGCGGCAGCATCCTTGATCGGTTGGCACATATCGATGATTTCACCGATCCGGCCACCGCTTTCCATCGCGATCGCGACCGAGAGGTTCCAGATGTAATTCGGAAAGTATTCAAACAGTGCCACGATCAATCTCCCGCCGACACGAATAGGTCGGGATTAGCTACAGAGTGCGGCATGGTTTGTGGCCCGCCGACGCCGATACCCCACTGGTCCATCACCAGCGGCGCTGGCGGGTAGACTTTGGGTTCGCGGTTTTCGAAATCTACCACTTCGAGTTCCGCGGTATATTCGGTCACAAAGCCACCCGGTGTGACGAAATAGCTGAACGTGTTGTTGCCAGCGGTATGTCGTCCCGGCCCCCAACTGATGTTTGTGCCCTTGACCTTCAGGCGGTGTGCGCCGCGCATCATGTCGTCCACGCTCAACATATCATAGGCCACGTGATCAAGGCATGGCGGCCCGGGCAAAATTGCAAGCCGGTGATGCGCGGTATTGCAGCGCAAGAAGCACATGAAATCGCCGAGCCAATCGCTGATCTTGAAGCCGAGCACATCGCAGAACCATTTGACCAGCCCGTGATGATCGGGCGAGTGGAGCACGATGTGGCTGATCCGTTCGGGCACAGCTTCCCAACGCTCCAGCTCGCGCGCTGGTCCGCGCGCGACATCGCTCGAAATCTCGAACTGCAAACCATCGGGTGTAAAGAAACGGAAGCCGTATCCGCCCCCGGGGCTGGTCAAGTCGCGCGGGGCATGGACGATCTTTGCGCCTGAAGCTGCAACCTTGCCATGCAGGTCATCAACGCTTGCGCGGTCTTCGGTTGCCAAGGCAACAATGTCGATGCGGTTGGCTTCGGCTTTGCGCAACCGGACAACATGATGTTCGTCATGCCCCGGTGTTTTCAACCAGACCGTAGTATCATTGCCTTCCACCAGTTCCAGGCCCCACAAGTCTAGATAATAGGCCTTTTCAGCATCCAGATCGGCAACACCATACCCGACGTAGCGGATGTCGTTCACGCGGCTCATGATTTTTCCCTCAGATCGGTTGTGCGGTTACGGCAAACATTTCGCCGGTGGCCAAGTGGTTGTCGACAGGCAGGCCTTTGCCCAATTGTCCGTTGCAAATCGCCAGACTGCTCTCGACAATATAGCGGCAGCGTTCAAAGCGGCGGTCGCGGAAGGCCGCGAGGGCATCTTCGACGCTGTCATGGCGGGTCAGTTCTTCGGCCAAAACGATGCTGTCCTCGATGGCCATGCCCGCTCCTTGGCCCAGATGCGGCGTGGTTGCGTGCACGGCATCGCCAATCAGGCCGATCCGGCCTTTGTGCCAAGGCCCGCGCACCATCAGGGCTTCCAGCGGGCGATAGACTACGCCTTCATCGTCGGTAATCTGTTCGGCCAAGGCCTTGATCGCAGGCGAGCAGTTCGCCAGCTTGGCACGCATGACCCCGGCCAGACCTTCTTTGGCATGGCGGGGGTTATCGGGTTCCGGCGTAGTGGCATAGATGTACATCACATCGTGGCTCATCGGCACCAGCCCGATGCCGGTCGGTCCGTTATAGACTTGCAGCGCATCCATATCGGCAAGGCGCGGCAGGTTGTATCGCCAAACGGCCTGACCGGTGAACTCCGGACCTTCGGTATCCGGAAAAATCGCCCTGCGCGTATCGGAGTAAACTCCGTCTGCGCCGATCACGACGCCATAGGCTGCCTCTGTGCCATCCGAGAAACGGACGTTCACGCAGGTGCCATCGTCGTCAAATGCCTGGACTGTCAGACCGAGACGCAGATTTGCACCGAGCGCCTGCGCGCTATCGCCCAATACCTTTTGCAAGGCGCGGCGGCCAATTCCGACATTGGCCGGACGTCCTTCGACCAGACGGGGCGAGGGGACCCGGGCCACTTTCGTGCCATCAGGCGTGAAAATATCGACCGCGTCAAAACCACAGGCGGCAGAGAGGAATTCGTCCAATATGCCAAGCTGTTCCATCGCACGAACCACGTTGGACTGCTGGATGATGCCGACACCGTAAACTGACCATTGCGGATCACGTTCGGCCAGGGTGACGCGATGCCCGCTGCGGCGCAGCGCGATTGCAGATGTCAGTCCGCCAATACCAGCGCCAACCACGAGGACATTCAAATCTTGCATCACCAAATTACCTCATCGATCACTTTTGTGGCGTTGGCTGCCACGGGAATTACGTCGCCTTTAAAGAGCTGGCTGTCAGGCAGAGCCATCCAGCCAGCTCTTTAAGGTGGAGCTTAGCACTTCACGCTCATATTCGCGCCACAGAGCGGAACGAGTCGAGCGAGCACGTGCTTACCAGCGTCAGCTTCGGGGTTGCCTGACCGCCGTTGTTGCGGACGCCGGGTTGCCGTGTGTCGACGAAAGTGGTGCCGGGTTCCTGAAACGAATACAGGGCGTTGAGGCGCAGTGCAGCAGTGGTTCCTGGCGGGATGTTCAGCACTTCGCGGACCGCTACACCACTGGCACTGCCGGCCGCATCGCGTTGCACGATTTCAACACCGGTCTTGCCGGAATAGACACCAAGCTTAGGCTTGGCGGTGACGATATTGAGCAAACCTGCCGAGGCATTTTTGCCGAAGAGTAGGCCTTGCGGGCCGTTCAAGACCTCGATCCGTTCAAGATCGATGAACTGCGGAGCAGCGAGGAACAGGCGACCAAGGTTCACTTCGTCAAGCAACAGCACAACGCTTGAATCGATCGTGTCGGTGAATGTCAGCGTACCCACGCCGCGCACGAAAAACCCGTTGTCGCTGCCGATCTGCAATGGTGGCGCGGCACGCGCGATCTGGTTCAAATCGTTGATCTGGCGGGATTGGATGATGTCTGCGGTAACCGCGGTCAAGCTCACCGGGATCTTCTGCAAGCTCTCGCTGCGGCGCTGGGCGGTTACGATGATTTCGGTTGAAGAAGCCGCGCTGGCGGCGCGGTCTGCTTGTTCCTGAGCATAAGCCGAAGTGGCCGTCACCGTCAGGGCCGTTCCCAAAGCCAAGATCAATTTGGAGCTTCTGGCAGTCATGCAACCTCCTCCAAAAATCCTGCTGTAGGCGCAGCTGTTTGAAGGGTGATAGTGATCGCGACTTCACAATGAAAATGAATTAAATTTTGTATTACATATCAGTTTTCATTATACCTCATGCGCTGCAGAGGAGGCTGCGATGCGTTTCAAAGGGCTTGATCTGAATTTGCTCGGCATACTTGATGCACTGATCGCGCAACCGAACATCACCCGCGTTGCCGAGCAGATGTATCTTAGCCAACCTGCGGTCAGCGCTGCGCTCAACCGGTTGCGCGATTTCTTCGGCGACCCGTTGTTTGTATTGCAGGGTCGCAAACTGATACCCACCGCACTGGCATTGCAACTTCAGCCCCATGTGCGGCTGGTGCTCGACAACGCAGACACCGTGGTAAGCACCACTTCGCATTTCGATCCTGCCACATCGACGCGCCATTTCCGCATTTGCGCTTCTGACTATCTGACGCTCGTCATTTTCCGTCCGATGCTCAGCCACCTGGCCGAAATAGCACCGGGGCTGACGTTCGAGATGATTGCGCCAACGGAAAATGTAATTGAAGTACTGAACAGCGGTGAACTGGACGTGTTCCTCTCGCCGCGCGAATACTTGAGCAAAGAGCATCCTACCCAGCCTTTGCTGGAGGAGCGTCATGTAGTGGCGGGTTGGTCGGAAAATCCTATTTTCGCCACCGAACTGACGATGGAAGCATTCGAAGCAGCGGGGCAGGTGGCGGCGCGATTGGGCAACGTCAACCGAACATCATTTGCTGAATCGCGATTGCGCGCGATGGATTTGCGGCGGCGGATTGAAATCATGGTGCCATCATTCGGGCTTATCCCTGATTTGCTGGTGGGCACGCACCGGATTGCGGTGATGCATGAACGGCTGGCTGCCTATGCCGCGCAGACCCTGCCGATCACCTATTGCGCATTGCCATTTGCGTTCCCGAATCTGACCGAGGAACTGCAAATTCACCGGACGCGCGACAAGGACGCAGGGTTGCAATGGTTCGTGCAGCGCATCTTCGACTTTGCGGGGCCACCCCAATAGGCTGGTTTGCTGCAAGGCTGATAGTTGCAGCGGCCGATGGGGGAAGCTAACGCAAGGGCCATGCACAACCAGCCACTCAGGAGGAAATGTTCCTTGGCCAGATGACGGTGGAGGACTGTGCTTCCTTCGCTGCTTCCATCGGCGCCCATGGCATCGAAATCCTGCCCGAACAGAACATGCCAAGCTTTCCTCACATAACCGAGACGCAAGTGGGGGAATGGCAAGACATGGTCACGCGCCATGGCTGCCAATTCACCGCCTATGCGCGCTTTTTGCGCACAATCGAAGAGGCGGATCGACTGGGCACGCAGCATCTCGGCATTGACGGCGCAATCCTGCCGTGTTCCGCCATCATGTTTGACGAAGGTCCTGGGCCGCTGCCTCTGGACCAGATGGAAACAGCGTTTGACCGGTGCTGGCCATTTGGTGCTTCAGCCACGATTTTTATCGATTTCCCCGGCGGCTTTCCTTCGGGCGAACACGCACTGTCGCTCCAGCAGAAGTCGCGCATCTCGTACATGCCGTTTCCATCGCTTAACAATGACGAAAAACGCATCTCGATATGCTGACAAAACAACGGCGGGGGAGGGGGTGTTTTGTGCGGAAATTGCGGATGGGGATGATCGGTGGCGGGCCGGGTGCATTTATCGGCCCGCCACAGCATTGCCGCAGAACGTGATGCCGGGATCGATTTTGTCGCCATTGTCACGCATTTCACCGCCGCGAGCACACGCACCCCGGTGAGCCATCCCGAAGGTTTTCTCGCAGCTTTTGCCAACATCTACCGCGATGTCGCTGATGTGTTGCGGGGAATCCCGGCGCCGCTTCTGCCCGGCATAGACATCACATTGCGGGGTATGACCTTTGTGGACACCGCCTTGCGCGCCAGTGCGGACAAGGCAGGCTGGATGAAGTTGCGCGTTTCGGTAGAAAAGCTGTGAAAACAATCAAAGGTTCAGGCCTTTTCCTTGCCCAATTCGCCAGCGACACAGCGCCTTTCGATTTGATGGGTCTGTCAAAAGTGCGGCCCCATCACTCACCGCAGGATGCGGCACGCGCGCCAAGGGCATCGCGCTGATCCTCGCGAAAATCCTGCCGGTCATTGTGATTGTGTCGCTGTTGCCAGTGATACGCAAACTTTTCGCTGAATTCGGGGCATTGCCTAACGCTGGTTTTCTCCTCCCGGCGATTGTCACGATCCCATCACTGGTCTTTGCGATTTTCTGGCCGGTCGCCGGGGTCATCAGTGACCGTTATCGCCGCAGGCAAAGCTTTGTCGGCAGCCGTGAACTGATCCTTGCCAGCCGCGCGCTGCTTGGCATCGCAGAAGCCTTTGCGATCACCATCTCCAGCGCCCTGATCGAGGACTATTTCGGGGAAGACTGCCATCACTCGACGGCGTGGGTGGGTGTTTCTACATCCATCGCCGCAACGGCGCTAATCGCGGTTGGCGGGGCTTTGGCCGATGTAAGCTGGAGCGGACCTTTCGCCATTCATATTGCGGCCATTCCAGCCTTGATCATGGCCATTCTGGTCATTGAAGAGCCGCATACAAGTGCCAAGCCTGTCGGAACATCGCAAAACCGTTTGGATTTCCCTGGCGCGCTGCCCAACTGATCATTCAGGACCTGGAACAGGATTGAAGCACCGCGTTCCGCGCGGCAATTCAGCTCGCGGCTTCCAGCGCTTCACCCGCCAACATCCAGGCCTCTTCCGCCTTTTCCAGCTCTTGCGCCAGCTTGCCGCGCCGCTGGGAAAGCTCGCTCATCGGCAGTTTTGCAAGTGCTGGGATCGCGCTGGCGGGCTCGAACATCGCACGGTCCACTTGCGCCAGTTCGGCTTGCAGCTTGTTGACCGCAGTCTCGGCCTCGGTCTGCTTTTTCTTCAGCGCCTTGTATTCATCGCGGGCCAGCGCGCGGGCCTTGCGGTCCTGTGATGTGCCCTTTTCCTTGGGCTGGCCTGATTGCCCGGTTTTGGGCTGGTTCCGGCCGAGGATGAAGTCGATGTAATTCTCGATATCGCCGTCATAGGGCTTGGCCGTGCCACCATCGACCAGCACCAGCCGGTCGGCCACCAGTTCCACCATATGCCGGTCATGGCTGATCAGGATCACCGCACCCTGATAGGTGTTGAGCGCCTGCACCAAGGCTTCGCGCGCATCGATATCAAGGTGGTTGGTCGGCTCGTCGAGCACCAGCATATGCGGCGCATCGCGCGTAACCAACGCCAGCGCCAGACGCGCGCGTTCGCCGCCCGATAACGTGCCGACTTGCGATGTGGCGCGCTGACCGGAAAAGCCGAAGCGGCCCAATTGCGCGCGCACTGCGCCGGGCGATTTGCCATCCATCGCGCGTGTCATCAGTTCCAGCGGGGTGGATGCGCCCGCCAGTTCTTCCACTTGATACTGCGTGAAATAACCGACCTGCATCTTGCCAGTCGCCTGCATCTGCCCGTCCATCGGCGCCAGTTGCGCAGCGATCAGGCGCGCGAGCG
Organism: Novosphingobium sp. AAP83; assembly: GCF_001295795.1. Classification (GTDB taxonomy): domain Bacteria; phylum Pseudomonadota; class Alphaproteobacteria; order Sphingomonadales; family Sphingomonadaceae; genus Novosphingobium. The sequence continues at coordinate 306,971 of NZ_LJHY01000016.1, read as the reverse complement.
TGGTCTTGCCGTTGCCGTTGCGGCCCAGCAGCGCGATGCGGTCATCCGGATCGATGCGCAAGTTCAGCCGCGACAGGATCGGTACGCCCGGCGTGTAGCCGACCGAGGCAAGATCGAGCGTGATCAGCGGCGGGCGCAGCTCTTCAGGATCGGGAAAATCGAAGCTGAGCGACGGGTCTTCGATCATCGCGGCAATCGGCTGCATCTTGGCCAGCATCTTGGCGCGCGATTGCGCTTGCTTGGCCGTGGATGCGCGCGCGCTGTTGCGGGCGATGTAGTCTTTAAGGCGGCCAGCTTGCGCTTCTTGCGCCGCGCGGGCGGCGGCTTGCTGGGCAAGGCGTTCGTTGCGCTGGCGTTCAAAGCTGTCGTAACCGCCGGGGTAAAGCGTCAGCTTGCCTGCGTGCAGGTGGACGATGTGATCGACCACATTGTTCAGCAGATCGCGCTCGTGGCTGATCACGATCAGCGTGCCGGGGTAGGATTTGAGGAAGTTCTCCAGCCACAGCGTCGCTTCCAGATCCAAGTGGTTTGAAGGCTCGTCGAGCAGCATCACATCGGGCGCAGAGAAGAGCAGCGAGGCCAAAGCCACGCGCATTTTCCAGCCGCCCGAAAAGCTGTCGAGCGGGCGCGCCTGCATATCCTCGTCAAAGCCGAGGCCGATCAGAATGCGCGCGGCGCGCGATGGCGCGCTGTAGGCATCGATCGCCAGCAGGCGTTCATGCACATCGCCTAGGCGGTCTGGATCGGTGCAGGTTTCGGATTCTGCCAGCAGTTCAGTGCGCTCGACATCGGATTCGAGCACGGTTTCGAACGGCGATTTCACCCCGTTCGGCGCTTCCTGTGCGATATAGCCAAGCTTCGTGCGGCGCGGCATTTCAACCGAGCCTTCATCGGGCTCGATCTCGCCGATAATGGCTTTCACCAGTGTGGATTTGCCCGCGCCATTGCGGCCAATCAGGCCGACCTTGGCGCGCGGCGGGATCGCCACGGTGGCTCCGGACAGGATGTCGCGCCCGCCCAGACGCACGGTAATGCCATTAATCGTCAGCATGAAAACGCCCAAATGTTGGCGGGAAGGAAGGTGGTGGGCCCGGCAGGATTTGAACCCGCGACCTAGCCGTTATGAGCGGCCAGCTCTAACCACTGAGCTACAGGCCCATCGCCGACGCCGGTACACAGGCACGGCCCGATTGGCAAGCTACCCCGGACCAGTTTGCTGCGTTGCGGCCATGATTTCGCGCACACAGGCGGGCTTTACCCCGCGCTTGGCCAGATATCCGAACACCCCGCGCCACCAGTCATAGAATGCGTCAAGCTCGGCTTCACTGCGCACATAGGGGGTGTGGCCGGGGCAAATCGATGGGCTGTGGAACGAAAACACCAGAACGGGCAGGCCATCATCAAGCGCGATATCGATGCCCTTGATCGCTTCTTCCAGCGTGATGCCTTCGGGTGTCAGCGGGATACGTTCGAGCAATCCCAGCCGCGCCAGCGCGCCGCGCAGCCGTGGCGCGCGCCACAGCGCCGGATAAATCGCCTTGCCCTGCTGGCGTAGCAAACCCCAGAACACCGTGGTCAATGGCAGTTCCATCAGGCCTTTGGCCTTATCGATCCACCATGGCAGCAGCGGCAAATCGCGGAAATTCACGCCGCCGTTATAGCTGTAATCAAACCGTGATCGCACGGATGTGTCGATAGCGATGCCGTTGTCCGAGAGGATCGAGGCGGTGGCTGGCCCCACGCCATAGCGTCCGGCACGATAGATCAACGGGGCCATGCCAAAAGCCGCTTCGATGCTATCGCGCAAGGTGGCAAATTTGGCGCGTTCAAGCGCTTCGGGCAGATTTCCAGAAAAGCTGTTATGCTCGCTCACGGTCTCGTCAAAGGGCGGGCTGACCCATGGATGCAATTGCACGCCCACTTCGGCGCGTCCCGCCTTGACCGCTTCGCCCAGCACTTCAACTGCAAGGGGCGACGTGGCGATAGGATAATCAATCAGGTAGACCGGTATCACGCCCATGCCTTCACAGAATTGCTGGAAGCGTGCAATGCGGGGCACATGGTCCAGCCCATGGCTGGTGCGGTCGAGCGGCTTGCTCCAGTCAAACTCTTCTTCGGTATCGACAGTCACCACAAAACGCGTGCCGAATGCCGGATCGAACCGGACGAAATCAGCATCGCGCGGCATCGCGGTGATGTTCGCTCTCTGGTTCAATTTGCCCTCTGCCTAGCCAGAAAACGATTGCCGACCGGCGTCTCGGTCATCAGCCTCAAGCGTATGGTCGGGCCCATTGCCGGTCAAGGTGGGCAAGCCAATAAGGAGGAGGCCTTCGTCGCGCCGCAAAGCGCCGCCGCCCGCTTCCAGTTCGGCCCGGGCCAGCCGCAGGCTAAAACCATTGCCCAGCATGGCTGATGCCGCAAACGATCCGCCGCTTGCCGAGCCATCGGGCGCAAACAGGGCGGCATCATCAAGCCGCTGCAAGGATGCGGGCAATGTAATGGTCAACCTCGCCAGATCGGGCTGTGGTTCCAGTGTTATTGCTAAGCGTTCGCCCGGGGCAACGCTCGACGCGATGACCGATAGCACGCGCCAGACGGAACGCTCCACCTCGTCGGGGGCAAGCGATACTGTCAGCGGTTCAGGCGGCATCGTCACGTCAAGCCGGACATTTCGCGCAGTGAGGACCGGCGTCACCTGCTCCACCATACGCGCGATGATGGCGGCTGCATTGGCCTCGCCGTCCTCGATGCCCATCGCGCGGCTTTCCAGTTTTACCAGCCGCTCGACCTCTTCAAAGCCTGCCAGCATTTGCGCTGCATCTGCTGCGATGCTGGCGGCCATCGCGCGATATTGATGCGGGGTCTGGCCAAACACTTGCTGCTGGATGACCTCGGCAAAGCCCTGGATCGCGTTGATCGGGGTGCGCAATTCATGCAGCAACTGGCGCAGGCGGTCAGCTTCAACTTCCGGCGTGATCTGCGGCTCGGACGGGGCGGCAAAGGCCAAGGCCATCGGTCGGCGAAGGCGCAGCAAGTAGCCGGTGAAGCTGTTGCTATCGCGCGAAAAGATCGGCGTGCCATCGGCCTGCCACTGGCCTGCCACGTAATCGGCACCCGCAATCGCAAGGCGTCCGGCAACGATCGGCTGGCGCTGGCGGAAAGCGCCCGCCATCGCCTCGTCGCAATGGACCGGCGCCGATAGGTCTGTGGCAAACAAGCGGCTGCCGATCAGCATGCCAGCCGGATCAACCCCTGCATGAACCACCATGCCCTCGGCATTGGTCCGCAAATCGATTGAAAGAGGCGGTTGGCGAACCGAAGTATGCACTTCCCCGAACGGCAGGAGCGGCGCAACGCCATCGGCGCGCGGCAGTAGCAAGGCGGCATCGCGTTCTGCCCGCTTGCGGCGGAACGCTTCGATCCGGCGCACAATTGCGCCAACGCCTTCGCCCTGCGTGGATGGCGGGGCCGGTTCGGGCTTAGGCTCGGGTGCCCGGAAAACCGGCATCACCGGGCCGTGATTGGACGCAACTTCGGCTTCCGGTTCGGGCAAGAGAAAATCGTTTACGCCAAGCCGGGCCAGCACGTCGCGCACCCGCTCACCCAGATCGGTGCGATGGCGCAGGAAACCGCGTGCGGTGGTGGGCAGGCGCGGGATCAGCGCGATCCAATCATCTTCGGGCAACCGCGCCGATGCGATGATTGCCGAAGCGATGCGGGGGCTGCTTTGCGCAAAATGATAGACCAGCACGGCCGAACGATGTGAAGTGCCCCGCAAAATTGCCGCGCATTCCTCGACGGGCAAGGCATCTGCCAGCGAATCGATTCGGTCCAACGCCGAGGCATGGCGCTCTGACCATTGCGATAAAGGCACTGCACCCACCAGATCGATGAGCTGCCGCAATTGGGTGCGGCCCGCCAGTTTTCCGGCTGCGTTGGTACGCAGCACGGTCTCAAGGCGGTCATCAACGATCATCAAATTTTCGCAAGTCCATTCATCCGGCTGCCAAAGAGTCATGCTCCGGCGCGCCACTCCTGACCGAAACGACTGTTTAGCCTACTTAAAGCTAACAAATCGTGGCCGTTTGCAAAAGGCCGCTATCCACTGCGTTGCAATGTGGGACGATTACGATATGAAATAACTTTATAAGCGTCCGGCGTTCGCTTTTGTGCGGAAAATTGTCATATTGGCTTCTTTCCGAACGTGAAGACCGGAAAATTTGAAACAGATTATCAAAAGGCACAGCACCTGTGGACGCGATTGACCGGCGGCTTCTCGCTGAACTTCAGGATGAAGGGCGTGTAACCAACGTCGAGCTGGCACAACGCGTTGGTTTAACCGCTCCGCCGTGCCTGCGCCGCGTGCGTGCGCTCGAAGATGCGGGCGTGATCAAGGGCTACCACGCCGAACTTGATGCATCAAAGCTGGGCTTTGCGATTACCGTTTTCGCGCTCGTCAGCCTGAAAAGCCAGGCCGAGGAATCGCTGCGCCAGTTTGAAGAGCACATGAAGACGCTGGCCGAAGTGCGCGAATGCCACATGCTCAATGGCGAGATCGATTTTATCCTGAAGATCGTCAGCCGCGATCTGCAAAGCTTTCAGGAATTCCTCACCAGCAAACTGACGCCGGCGCCAAATGTCGCCAGCGTCAAAACGTCGCTGACGATTCGCACCGCCAAACAAGTGCCGGGTGTGCCGCTGGAGGATTAAGAGGCCTCGACAATCAATCAGGCTTGGCTGCCGCCTTTTGATGGTGGCGGATGACTTCTTCGATCACGAAGCGCAAAAACTTTTCCGAGAATTCGGGGTCCAGCTTGGCATCCTCGGCCAGTTTGCGCAGGCGGGTGATCTGGCGCTCTTCACGGCCCGGATCGGATGCGGGCAATTTGTTCTGTGCCTTATAGGCGCCAACGGCTTGTGTTATGCGAAAACGCTCGGCCAAGATGTGGATCATGGCCGCGTCGATATTGTCGATCGACTGGCGATAGCCTGCCAGCACCGCGTCTTCGCTCATTCCCGTATACCCCATCCAAATGCTTAATCCGTCCGCTACCGCGCAAGATGCATCTTGCCAAGCGCCGCGAGGGACGCCAAGCGACACAGCACGATGACAGCGACCATTCACACCCTGCCGCGCAAGGCGGAACCTTCGCTCACCCCGATGATGGCGCTTGTCGCCGAAGGCATGAACAGCGTCAACGCGGTGATCCTTGACCGGATGCAATCGCGCATCCTGCTGATCCCGACGCTTGCGGGGCACCTGATCGCGGGCGGCGGCAAGCGCATGCGCCCGATGCTCACTTTGGCCAGCGCGTCGTTGCTGGGATATGGTGGCAGCCGCCATTACAAGCTGGCCGCTGCGGTGGAATTCATCCACACCGCAACGCTCCTCCACGATGATGTGGTCGATGGATCAGACATGCGGCGCGGGAAGAAGACCGCGAACATCGTTTACGGCAATCCTGCCACCGTGCTGGTTGGCGATTTCCTGTTCAGCCGCAGCTTCGAACTGATGGTCGAAGACGGCTCGCTCAAAGTCCTGCGCATTCTGTCAAATGCCTCTGCGGTCATCTCTGAAGGTGAAGTCGATCAATTGGTCGCGCAGCGCCAGATCGGCACGACCGAGGAAATGTATCTCGACATCATTGCCGCAAAGACCGCCGCGCTGTTCTCTGCCGCCTGCCGCATCGCAGCGGTTGTTGCAGAACGGCCCGAAGCCGATGAACAGACGCTTGATTCCTATGGCAAGAACCTTGGGATCGCGTTCCAGTTGGCCGATGACGCTATCGACTATGATTCTGATGCTGCTGAAATGGGCAAGGATCAGGGCGACGATTTCCGCGAGGGCAAGATGACCTTGCCGGTGATCCTCGCGTATGCGCGCGGCAACGATGAAGAGCGCGAATTCTGGCAGCAGGCCATCGCAGGTGATCGCTCGTCTGACGAGGATCTGGCCCACGCCATCACGCTGATCCGCAATCACGATGCGGTCAACGCCACGCGCGAACGCGCCCGCATGTATGCCCAACGTGCTATTGATGCGATTTCCGGCTTCCCCGCCAGCGCGGCGAAACTGGCGATGACCGAAGCGGCGGAGTTTGCAGTCGCTCGCCGGTTCTAAACAGATCATCCCCATCGGAGAGTTTCCATGCAGCATCGCCGTCTCGGCAAGTCCGCCATTGTCGTGTCCGACATCTGCATGGGCACGATGACCTTCGGCAGCCAGACGGACGAGTCCACCGCGCTGCGCATTCTGGATCGCTGCTATGATGCGGGGATCAACTTCTATGATACGGCCGAGGGCTATCCCGTGCCGCCCGAAGTCAAATGGGTTGGGCGGACTGAAAACATCGTTGGTAAATGGCTGAAAACCAAGCCGCGCGATGGCATCATCCTTGCCACCAAGGTTTCCGGCCCCAGCCACACCTGGTTCCGCTCGCCTTGCCGTGAAGGCATGACCGCGCTGGACCGGCGCAATATCATTTCGGCGATTGATGCCAGCCTGACCAAGCTCGGCACCGATTACATCGATTTGTACCAGACCCATTGGCCCGATCACGATACGTCCTATGATGAAACCATGGAGGTTCTCGATGAACTGGTCCGTGCCGGCAAAGTGCGCATCGCGGGCTGTTCGAACGAAACAAGCTGGGGCCTGATGAAATCGATCAGCACCGCCGAACGCCTTGGCACCGCGCGCTATCAGACGATCCAGAACAACTTCAGCCTCAACAATCGCCGCTTCGAAGATGAACTGGCGCAAGTGTGCCGGATGGAAGGGGTCAGCCTGATCCCTTATTCACCGCTGGCAGGCGGTGTGCTTTCGGGCAAATACAACGGTGGGGCCCGGCCTGAAGGCGCACGCTTCTCGCGCTATCTCGCGATGGAAGGCCGCCAAGCCAGTATAGGCCGCCGCTTCGTGAATGACCGGTCGCTCAGTTCCACCGAACGCTTCATGGCAATCGCCGCCGAAGCGGGCCTCGATCCCGTCACTTTTGCCGTCGCATGGTCCAAGCAGCACGATTTTGTTGCATCCACCATCGTTGGCGTCACCACCGAAGCGCAAGTTGATCCGATCCTTGCTGCGGCTGACCTTGTCCTGCCCGCCGATGTTATGGCCGCCGTTGATAAAGTCTCGCGCGAAATCCGCTATCCCATGGGGTGATTGCCACACCGGCACCTTTGCCGGTAAGGCCCCCGGCGTGAGCGAATTGCCGATCCACGCTGTCCTGCCAGACCTTCTCGCCGCCCTGCGCGCGCGGACAAGTGCTGTGCTGATCGCGCCGCCCGGGGCCGGCAAGACTACCGCCGTCGCGCCTGCCTTGCTGGATCAGGTGTGGTGCACCGGCCAAGTTATCGTGCTGTCCCCCCGCCGGGTCGCCGCGCGCGCTGCGGCAGAACGTATGGCCGAATTGCTGGGTGAGGAAGCGGGCGGCACCATCGGCTACGTCACCCGGCTCGATGCGAAACGCTCTGCCAAAACGCGCGTTCTGGTGATGACCGAGGCGATTTTCGTCGCCACGATCCTTGGCGATCCCGAACTTACCGGCACTTCTGCCGTGCTGTTCGATGAAGCGCACGAACGCCATCTCGACAGCGATCTCGGCCTTGCCTTGGCGATCGAGGCGCAAGGCGTGTTGCGCGATGACCTGCGGCTCGTCGTCATGTCGGCCACCATTGATGGCTCGCGGTTTGCCGCTTTGCTCAATGATGCGCCAGTGATCGAAAGCGAGGGCAAGGCCCATCCGCTCACGCACAAATGGCTGGGCTCGCGGCCCGATGTGAAGATCGAAGCGGCGATGGCATCGGCCATTCAAACGGCATGGCGCGATGAAACGGGCGATATCTTGGCGTTCCTCCCCGGCGTCGCGCAGATTGAACGCACCGCCGCCCTACTGGCCGAACGGCTTCCCAATGCGCTGGTCTTGCCCCTTCACGGCCAAGTCGAACCCGCCGCCCAACGCACCGCGATCAAGCGCGATGCCCAAGGCCGCCGCCGCATCGTGCTGGCCACCAGCATCGCCGAAACTTCGCTGACGCTGGACGGCGTATCGGTCGTCGTCGATGCAGGCCTTTCGCGCCGCGCCGAATTTGACAAGGCGGCAGGTGTCACCCGCCTTATCACCACCCGCGCCAGTCAGGCCTCTGCCGCCCAACGTGCTGGCCGCGCTGCGCGCCAAGGGCCGGGCGTTGCCTATCGCCTGTGGGAAGAGGCCGCGCACGCTGGCCGTCCAGCCTTCGATCCGCCCGAGGTGACCACCAGCGATCTTGCGCCCCTTGCGCTCACGCTGGCGCAATGGGGTGCAGGCGATCCGGCGCAAATGGCGTGGCTCGATGCGCCGCCAGTGCCCGCGCTTGGTGCAGCCAAAGCCGCATTGCAGGCCTTGGGGGCACTTGACGGGGAAGGGCGGATTACCCCACACGGGCAGGCAATGGCGCGGCTTTCAATGGAGCCTGCGCTCGCCCACATGCTGCTGTTCGCTGCCGCACGCGGCCAAGCCACAGAGGCGGCACGGCTGGCGCTTTTGCTGCAAGAACGCGGCCTTGGCGGGCGGGGCGAAGACCTTGGCCGCAGGCTGGATCGCTGGGCAGGGGAGCGCGGCAACCGCGCCGATGCCTCGCGCAAACTGGCGGCACGTTGGGCAGATACGGCGGTCAAAGTGCTTCGGCAGACCGCGCCTGCTGCCGATGGACGCGCAGAACAAGTCCCCACCGCCATCCTGCTTGCCGAAGCCTTCCCCGACCGGATCGCCCGCGCGCGCAGTGCCTCGGGCGAGGAGTGGCAATCCACCGGCGGGCGCGGCTACCGGCTTGATCCCGCATCGCCATTGGCCACCGCCAAGTGGCTTGTAATTGGCGATGCGCAAGGCGAGGCCAAAGGCGCGCGGATCACCGCTGCACTGGCCCTCGAAGAAGCTGAAGTCCTGCGCCATTTGTCACACCGGATCGACGAGCGCCACGCACTCTCGTGGAACGCCGCCGAAGCTCGTGTCGAAGCACGGCTGGAGCGGCGCTTGGGCTCCATCGTGCTCGCACGCGTGCCCGATCCCAAGCCTGATCCCGATGCGGTTGCGGCTTTGCTCATCGCCCAAGTGCGCGAAGCGGGCCTTGCCATCCTGCCACTGGGCGATAGCAGCAAGGCCCTGATCGAACGCGCAGGCTATGCCGGCCTCGAAGCGCTGTCCGAAGCGGGATTGCTGGCATCGCTGGAAACTTGGCTGGCCCCTCTTCTGAATGGCCGCCGCGATCTGGCGCTGTCGGCAGGAAAGCTGCACGATGCTCTGCTATCCCGCCTTGATTGGAACGAGCGGCAGGAACTCGAACGCCTCGCCCCCGCCGATTTCCGCTCTCCGGCTGGCACCACGCACGCTATCGATTATGCGCATGACGGTGGCCCATGCGTGGAACTGCGCGTGCAGGCGCTGTTCGGGATTGATCGCCACCCTTGCGTGGGCCAACCGCCGCGCCCGTTGTTGCTCTCGCTCACCAGCCCCGGCGGCAAACCGATCCAGACCACGGCAGATTTGCCCGGCTTTTGGCGCGGATCGTGGAAGGATGTGTGCAAGGACATGAAGGGCCGTTATCCGCGCCACCGCTGGCCGGACGAGCCGTGGACCGAAGACCCCAGCCTCAAGACCAAGAACGCTTTTAACCGTTCGCGCTGAACATAGGCGATTCCCGCTCTTGATTCTGCCCGCGATTCGACGCAGTGCAGCATCTATGTCAGCACGCATCTATCAGCGCCCCAAAAACGCCATGCAGTCCGGCAAAGCCCGTACCAGCGATTGGCTGCTCGAATTCGAAGCATCGGAGGCCAAGCGCCCCGATCCACTGATGGGCTGGGCAGGCTCGGGCGATACGCAAGCGCAAGTCGTGCTGAAGTTCGAAACCGCCGAAGAAGCGAAGGCCTATGCCGCGCGCTATGGCATCGAAGCGCACGTGATCCCCACGCCCGTGCGCAAGCTCAAGCTGCAAAGCTACGCTGATAACTTCCGTTAAGGGTTAAAGCCCACCCCCGACCCCTCCCGCAAGCGGGAGGGGAGAAGAAAAGCGAGAAACCACTCCCGCTTGCGGGAGGTGAGCGAGACTTAGCGAGCCGAAGGCGAGCTTAGTCGCAGTGGGGTGGGCATAGCGCGACGCCGCATATCACGACACCACGCCAATCCCGAACCCACTGGACAAACCCGCCACTCCCCGCCATAGGCCGCAACGGGAGTCGGTCGGACGCTTGCGCCCGCCAACCTGGTCAGGTCCGGAAGGAAGCAGCCACAACGGTTTGCGGCGGGTCGGCCGGCTCCTTTATCCCTCTTCAGATGCGCCCCTCATCCGCGAACGCGCGGCGTTGCGCGATCCGGTCGCGGGCACGATCCCTGCCACTTTGCCAAGCCCGAACAGTGGCATGTTGCCATAAATCGTTTCATGCTCGCCTGCGGCCACGGCATATGTCTCATGAAAAATGCCCACCGTGCCATCGCTGCCCACCGATTTGTTGAACGCGCTCCACGCAGGCCAATGCAACTGGTCGCGATTGCGGGCATAGGCTTCAAGACTATCAAAATCGCGCCAGTATTGCAGCAGCACGATCGTGCGATGATTGCGCAGCATCGTCTCTATGCCCAGAAAGCCGCTTTCGGGATTGCGGTACAGTTCGGCAATCATTGGCCCCATGGCGCGCACCACGGGGAGCCATTTGCCCACTTTGCGGAAATGGTTGATCCGCATGCCGATCACGAAGAACACAAGCGGTTGGTCAAAATCCGCAGTAAAGCGGCCGGAATGGATCGTGCTCATGCCAACAAGGTTGCATTGTGCAACTTTATTGTCAATCCACCGTTTACCCGCGCACAGACATTCGACAATCGGGCGTCGAACGCCTAGTTAGGCAGGCGATGGACGAATCCACTGACATGTTTGGCGATGGGCCCGAAGACGATGAGGACGACGATCAACCGTCGTCTGCTGATCTCGAGGCGGCTGGCCAATCGTCGATGTTCGGCGAACCTGCGCCCGTAACCGCGCCACCACCCCCGCCAAACCCCGCGCCAGTCGCTGCTCCCAAAGTGCAGCCCTATCGCGTTCTGGCGCGCAAATATCGCTCACAAACTTTCGCCGAACTGATCGGGCAGGATGCGATGGTCCAGACGCTGGCCAACGCGATCCGGCGTGATCGTCTGGCGCATGCCTTCTTGATGACCGGCGTGCGCGGGGTCGGCAAAACCTCCACCGCGCGCCTGATCGCCAAAGCACTCAACTGCATCGGGCCTGACGGGCAGGGCGGCCCGACCATCGATCCGTGCGGGGTGTGTGAGCCCTGCGTTGCCATCGCCGAAGGCCGCCATATCGATGTGATCGAGATGGACGCCGCGTCGAACACCGGCGTCGATGACGTGCGCGAAATTATCGAAGCCGTGCGCTATGCCGCCGTTTCGGCGCGCTACAAGATCTACATCATCGACGAAGTTCACATGCTGTCGCGCAATGCTTTCAATGCCTTGCTGAAGACACTTGAGGAACCGCCTGCGCATGTGAAGTTCCTCTTCGCCACCACCGAAGTCGATAAGCTGCCCGTCACCGTCCTGTCGCGCTGCCAGCGGTTCGATCTCAAACGCATTCCGGCCCCTTTGCTCGCCAGCCACTTCGCGATGATCTGCGAAAAGGAAGGCGTCGATGCCGATGCCGAAGCACTTTCGATGGTTGCCGCCGCTGCCGAAGGTTCAGTGCGCGATGGCCTCTCGATCCTCGATCAGGCGATCAGCCACGCCGATCTGGTCGGCAGCGATGATGGCCGCACGCATGTTTCGGCCGATCAGGTCCGGCAAATGCTCGGCCTTGCCGATAAAACCATGCAGCGCCGCCTGCTGGAAGCCGTGCTCTCGGGCAAGGGCGATGCGGTGCTCGCAGAAGTCGCGCAGCAATATGCACTGGGGATTGAACCCATCGCGATGATGCGCGCGCAGATGGACGTCGTCCACCGCGTCACCGTCACGCAGATCGGCGGCGTCAGCCCCGATGTGCGCTCCACCGAAGAACGCGAAGCGCTGGAGGCTTGGGCCAAGACGCTGGCGGCGGGGCAATTGCACCGGTTGTGGCAATTGCTGCTCAAGGGCTACGAGGAAGTCAAGACGGCGCCCGATCCTCTGGTTGCCACACAAATGGCGCTGTTGCGGGTGATGCACGCGGCCGAAATGCCCGATCCCGGCGGCCTCATCCGCAAGCTTGAGGAACTCTCCTCGCGTCCAGCCGTTGCGTTTCAGGCTCCGGCTGGTGGGGCAGGGCCGGTGGCACAGGCAGCGCCTGCTCCTGTGGCGGCGGTCAACTGGGAAGCGCTGGTTGAAAAGGTCGAGCATGTCTCACCGCTCGTCGGATCGACAATGCGGTTGGCCGTACGGGTGGTTGACCTGACGCCCGGCACACTGCGCTATCAGTTGGCGCCGGGCGTTCCGGGTGATCCGGGTGCGGAAATCCGCCGCGCGCTGAACCACGTGACGGGTGAAGCATGGATTGTTGAACAGGCTGCGGGCGATGCTTTGCCCAGCCTCGAAGAATTGCGGGCAGCCAAAGAGGCGGCAGAAGCTGTCGCGCTGAAGCAGAACCCGCTGGTCAAGGCCGCACTGGAAGCCTTTCCGGGCGCGGTCATCGTTGATGAAGATAGCTCGCCAGAGCATGAAAAAAGACCTTGGAGCAAACGCGCATGAAGTCGATGGAAGAGATGATCCAAGCCGCTCAGGCGGCTGCGCAGACCATCCAGAAGCAAATGGAAGACGCCCAGAACACGCTCGATTCCATTCAGGTTGAAGGTTTGGCAGGCGGCGGCGTGGTGCGCATCCGCGCTTCTGCCAAGGGTCGCGTGATCGGCGTTTCGATTGACGATACCCTGCTCGTGCCTGCCGACAAGGGCATTCTTGAAGACCTGATTGCTGCCGCCTTCAACGATGCGCGCGGCAAGGCCGATGCTGTGGCCGCCGAAGAAATGCAGAAAGTACAGATGGCTGCCGGCATCCCGCCCGGATTCAAGCTGCCGTTCTGATTGGCCCGATGATCAAGGAAATCCGGATTTGAGTTTGACCATTCTGGCTGGCGCTGCGCTCCTTGCGGGGCCAGCCGCGCTTATGGCCGATGTGCCCACGCAGGACGCTACGCCGCGATCAGTGTCGGTGCCTGAAACAACACCATTGCCGGAATTTGTGCCGGACCTTACCGCTGCCACGTCACCGCCCGAAGCTGCGCAATCCGCTCCCCCAGCCGATCAAGGCATCGTCGTTTCGGGTGATCGCAGCCCTGCGCAAGACCCGATGCAATCGGTCAATCAGGCGTCTTATGATGCGGTTCAGGCGGTTGATGGTGCAGTCATCGCACCTATGGCGATGCAATATCAAAAAGCCATACCGCGCCCGATCCGCACCGGTTTGCGCAACTTTCTGCTGAACGTGACCGAGCCGATCGTGGCGCTCAATTATCTGCTGCAATTGAAGCCGGGCAAGGCGGCTGAAACGCTTGGCCGCTTTGCGATCAACTCAACCGTCGGCATCGGCGGGGTGATCGATGTGGCAAAGAAGAAGCCGTTCAATCTGCCATACCGGCGCAACGGCTTTGCTTATACCTTTGGCTATTACGGTATCGGCAACGGGCCTTACATGTTTCTGCCGCTGGTCGGCGCCACCACATTGCGCGATGTAATCGGCCTCGGCCTTGATCGCTTCCTCATGCCCTTCGCGGTCGGTGGACCATTGCGGCATCCTGCCTATGTCTATGGCGGCTTCGTCGTACGCTCGCTTGATGATCGGGTCGAGAACGACGCATTGTTCAAACAGATCGATGAGGAATCAAATCCTTACGCTTCCTACCGCGAGTTCTATCTCAAGACGCGTCAGGCCGAGATTGATGCGCTGAAGGGCAAAGTCGCTCCTCCACCGGAAGATACGACTGTGCTGCCAGAGGTTGCTCCGGCCCCCGTTCCGGCACCGACCCCTGCGCCACCGCCTATGGAATTCATCGCGCAACCGGTCGTCCAACCGCTACCAACAAACTAAAAACCGCAGCGCTCGTTTTGCCCGCGCGAATTGTGCCTATGGCGGTGTTAACGGTTTTTCCACCGGACAGGGTGGCATCCTTGTGGGCATGATCCACAAGGGAAGTGCGCAATGCCATTGCGGCGGGGGCGCGGCCTCCCCATATCTCGGTTATGCCTTGGGCAGCTTGCCCGGAACGACGGAAATGAAGTGCCAATGAATCTCTATCCTCTGCTTCCCTTGCGTGACATTGTGGTGTTCCCCGGCATGGTTGTGCCGTTGTTCGTCGGACGTGAAAAATCCGTGTCGGCGCTTGAAGCTGCCATGGCTGGCAACAAGGATATCTTCCTGCTCGCGCAGCTTGATCCCGGTTGCGACGATCCTGACCGTGATGACCTGTATGAAACCGGCGTAATCGCTTCGGTTCTGCAATTGCTGAAGCTGCCCGATGGCACCGTGCGCGTGCTGGTTGAGGGCAAGGACCGCGCCAAGCTTCACGATCTGCGCGAAGAAACCACCAGCAACGGCGTGATGTTGATTGCCCAGGTTGAACAGCTTGAACCCGTGATCGCCACCAGCACTGAAATCCAGGCGATGATGCGCTCGGTCGTCGATCAGTTTGCTGAATATGCCAAGCTTTCAAAGAAGCTGCCGCAGGATGCTGGCGGCCAGTTGGGCGATATCGAAGATGCTGGAAAGCTTGCCGATTCCGCCGCTGCCAATCTGGCGGCAAAGGTGGCTGACAAGCAAGCTGTGTTGACAGAAGCTGATCCGCTCAAGCGCCTCGAAATGGTGCTCTCCTTCATGGAGGGCGAACTGGGCGTTTTGCAGGTGGAACGCAAGATCCGTGGCCGCGTAAAGCGCCAGATGGAAAAGACCCAACGCGAATACTACCTCAACGAACAGTTGAAGGCGATCCAGTCCGAACTGGGCGGCGGCGATGATGGCGAAGCCAACGAAATCGCTGAACTCGCTGAAAAGATTGATAAACTCAAGCTCTCGAAAGAGGCGCACACCAAGGCGCAGGCGGAACTGAAAAAGCTCAAAGGCATGCAGCCGATGAGCGCGGAAGCCACCGTCATCCGCAATTACCTTGACGTGCTTCTCGGCCTGCCGTGGGGCAAGAAGAGCAAACTCAAGCGCGATCTGCCAGCAGCGCAAGCCGTGCTCGACGCCGATCACTATGCGCTCGACAAGGTCAAAGACCGTATCATCGAATATCTCGCGGTTCAGGCGCGCACTAACAAGCTCAAAGGCCCGATCCTGTGTCTCGTCGGCCCTCCGGGCGTCGGCAAGACCTCGCTTGGCAAATCGATCGCCAAGGCAACCGGCCGCGAATTCATCCGCCAATCGCTGGGCGGCGTGCGTGACGAAGCTGAAATCCGTGGCCACCGCCGCACCTATATCGGCTCGCTACCGGGCAAGATCGTCACCAACTTGCGCAAAGCTGGTACGTCCAACCCGCTGTTCCTGCTCGATGAAATCGATAAGCTCGGTCAGGACTTCCGGGGTGATCCCGCATCGGCCCTGCTCGAAGTGCTTGATCCTGAACAGAACTCCAAGTTTCAGGATCATTATCTCGAACTCGATTACGATCTGTCCGACGTGATGTTCGTCTGCACCGCCAACAGCCTCAACCTGCCGCAAGCGCTGCTGGACCGCATGGAGATCATCCGGCTCGAAGGCTATACCGAGGACGAAAAGGTCCAGATTGCCGAACGTCACCTGATTGCCAAGCAAGTCGAAGCGCATGGCCTCAAGAAGGGCGAATTCGAACTCACGCACGAAGCCTTGCGCGATCTGATCCGCTATTACACCCGCGAAGCAGGCGTGCGTACGCTTGAGCGGGAAGTCGCGCGTCTGGCGCGCAAATCGCTGCGTCAGATCCTTGAAGGTAAGACCAAGAGCGTCACCGTAACCCCTGAAAACCTCGATGAATTCGCAGGCGTGCGCAAGTTCCGGCACGGCGTTTCCGACGAGGAAAATCAGGTCGGCTCGGTCACGGGCCTTGCGTGGACCGAAGTTGGCGGCGAATTGCTCACGATCGAAAGCGTCACCGTTCCCGGCAAGGGCGCGGTGCGCACCACCGGCAAGCTGGGCGAAGTGATGAGCGAAGGCGTGCAGATGGCCTTCAGCTTCGTCAAAGCGCGCAGCCCCGCCTATGGTATCAAGCCCTCGATCTTCCAACGCAAGGACTTGCACATCCACTTGCCCGAAGGCGCAGTGCCCAAGGACGGCCCGAGCGCAGGGATCGGCATGGTCACCGCGATGGTCTCGACGCTCACGGGCATTCCGGTGCGAGCAGACATTGCGATGACCGGGGAGGTAACCTTGCGCGGGCGTGTGCTCGCTATTGGGGGCTTGAAGGAAAAGCTCCTCGCGGCGCTGCGCGGCGGCATCAAAACGGTGCTGATTCCCGAAGAAAACCGCAAAGACCTTGCCGAGATTCCAGCGAACATCAAGGAAGGCTTGGAGATTATCCCGGTCAGCCACGTCGATGAGGTGCTGGCGCACGCGTTAACCTCCAAGCATCAGGCGATTGAATGGACCGAGGCCGATGATTTGGCCACACAACCGGGCCATTCTGCGGCAGGACCGGCTTCGTCACTGACCGCACATTGAGTTTATGGCCCGTAACCGCGAAAGCGGCTACGGGCCTGATAACCGCTTGAAAGGGGCTGTTTTCGGGTCGGGTAGAAGCTACAAATCCCTATTAACCTTTGACACAATCGTGTTTCTAAGGTTTCTTGGCAGCTCTCTGGAGGGCGATTCCAACCCAACCTTTTACAAGAAAAAAACTTAGGGGGTTCTGCGAATGAACAAGAATGATCTGATCGGCGCAGTAGCTGAAGTCAGCGGTCTGACGAAAAGCGACTCAACCAAGGCGGTCGAAGCGGTTTTTGAATCCATCACCAGCGCATTGGTCAAGGGTGATGAAGTGCGCCTCGTTGGCTTTGGCACTTTTGCCGTGGCAAAGCGTAAGGCATCAACCGGCCGCAACCCGCGCACGGGTGAACCCATGTCGATCAAGGCCTCTTCACAGCCAAAGTTCAAGGCAGGCAAAGGTCTGAAAGACGCCGTCAACTAACGAATTTTGCGCCCGGTTTCGGCCGGGTCGATGGTAACGAAAACACCGTGTCAGCCGTTGGGTGGATGCGGTTTTTTGTGCGCCCTCATGCCGCAGGGCACGATGCCTGTCTCAGGACCCTGTACGCACCAGCGCCGCAGGTGCCGCTGCGGTGCGCGCATTCACCTTCCACACCAGTTTCTGGCCGCGCGGAACAGGTATCGGTCCATCGTCGGTATTGTTGGTCAGAATATCGCCATCGGTCACCAACGTCAGCAGACCATCCAGCGTCGGCATGCTGTCGGCACCGCCGTTGTTGGCAGAAGCCGCCGCCATGCCCATCATCGGTGACGATGTGGCTGCTGAACTGAACGCAGGTGCCTCTAACCGAACCGACCCGTCATTACGCCGGATCAGCGTTACGAAAGGCGTTACCATCGGCAGCTTTTCGATCATCGGGAACGTAAAATCATGATCGAGCCTGCCAGTGATTGCATAGTCCACCTCGAAGCGGCCATCGCCTTTATCGATCACCGATTTCCAGCCATGCTGGCGGCGCAAACGTTCGGCAAATTCCTGCGCGGCGCGCGGATCGGCTGGATCAATGCCGCCCAGCATCGATTTCATCATGGCCTCTTCGGACTTCTTCTTCTGCGCTACGTTCTCTTTGGCAATGGCGCGTTGCTCTTCCCAGTTGGCCTTCTGGTCGGCGATTTCATTTTTTGAACAAGCACGTTCCTCGCCCGATGAATCGGTATAGCAGGCTGACGGTGCAAACACCTCCTCGGCGTCTTCGTTGTTGCGCTTGTCAGCCGCCATTTTGGAAAGGGCGAGCAGGTGAATCTCGCCCTTATAGGCAAAGCTGAACGTGCCGTCCTTGCGCAGATCGAGTTCGGACGTGAACTTGCCCGGCAGCAACATGCACCCGGCCAAGAGCAGAACCCCCACCGCAACCGCCGAAATTGCCGCCAAGCGCCGCATCATGCTTCTCCTGCCAGTTTAGTCCCGCGCCAGTTCACTCTTCGCGCGTATACACCGCATACAAGGCAATCGCAGTAGCGTTTGACACGTTAAGACTTTCTATCGCCGATGCCATGGGCAGCCGCGCCACGGCATCGCAATGCTGCGCCACATTGTGCCGCAAACCTTCGCCCTCGGCGCCCATCACGATCACCACCGGGCCTTTGGGAAGGGCCGATGGAAACACCGCTTTGCCATCACCATCCATGCCGATCCGCCAATAGCCTTCCTCGGCCATGCGTTCGAGCGCGCGTGAAAGGTTGACCACCCGCACCCAAGGCACCGTCTCCAGCGCGCCCGAGGCAGACTTTGCCAGCGTACCTGACTCGACCGGCGAATTGCGGTCCTGTGTCACCAGCGCAGCCACATCAAACGCCGCACACGACCGCAAAATCGCGCCCACATTGTGCGGATCGGTCACCGAATCAAGCACGACGATCGTGCGGCCTTCGGATTCGTCCAGAATATCGTCGAGCGCCACATCATCGAGCGGCAAGCATTCCAGTACCAATCCCTGATGCGGCGCATCCTTGGGTACAAGCCGACCCAGATCGGCCGCCTGCGCATACTCTACAGGCAGGGTGGGCGGCAGTTCAGCGTCGTTTTCGTCCAGCAACTGCTGGATCGCCTCGCGCGTGCCCGAAAGCTTTTTGCAATCGCGGTTGGGGTTGGTCAGCGCGGCTTCGATGGCATGGCGGCCCCACAGGCGCACAATGCCGCCAGTGGCCCGGCCTGATCCGCGCCCGTGTTTGTTCCGGGCTTCGCGGCCGCGCAGGGACTTGCCCTTTTGTTGATCGTTGTTGCGGGGCATCGGGCACCTTTTCTTCAATGACGTCTAAAATCGTGCCGCGCATGCCACTGTGGCCATTGACAGGCAAGCGATGCTTCGCCAAAGGACCGCCTCTCGGTCGGACGGCCTCCTTGTGGGGCCAACAAATCCGGCGTTCTTTTCGAAGAAAACCGGCACCGGCAGTACTGGTGTGGACAGGTGGCCGAGTGGTTAATGGCAGCAGACTGTAAATCTGCCCGCGAGAGCGTACGCTGGTTCGAATCCAGCCCTGTCCACCACCCCCTCATTCGCCGCCATTCGCGAATGACCGTGGAAATCCCGGAAAGTCTGGTCCTGCCACCACCAGCCCTTGAGGGGCTGAAAAATCAAAAAAACGCTTATTTGCGCTTCCGATTGCTGCACGAAAGGCAGGGAAGCCGCGTTCAAACTTTCCCGGAGTGCGGGTTCCGTACAATTGCAAGATTGTAAGCGGGGGCGTCCTCGGATGTCTCTGCGCCCTTTCAAGGTGCGGTTAAAGCCAACACAGGCAATGAGGCCAGGAAAGGTGATATTGGGGGGCACGGCTTGGTCGGCGCATTTGATTGCCGAACCGTTTGCTTTAATCTCATCGAAAATCTAGCGTGCCTGCACCTGCGCAGCGCTCACCCGTGTCTATGCCACGAGGAAACAACACAACGTGATTACCTTGCTATCACCTGCCAAGAAGCTGAACTTCGATCCGCTTGAAACCCGGCATGAGATTACGCATCCACGCCTTGCGCAAGACACACGCGAGATTGCTCGCGTTGCCAAGCAGCAATCGGCAGCAGACCTCAAAAAACTGATGCACATTTCTGACAGTCTGGCCGAACTGAATGCAGAGCGGTTCAGAGCGTTTGACCTCGACGGACGTAGCAACGCGTCCAAACCTGCCGGCCTGACTTTCGATGGCGATGTCTATTGGGGGCTCGAAGCGAAAACCATGGAGGCAGCCACGTTGGCCTATGCTCAGGATCATTTGCGCATCCTGTCCGGCCTTTATGGCCTGCTGCGCCCGATGGATGTGATCCAGCCCTATCGCCTCGAAATGGGCACCAAAATGAAAAATCCACGCGGGAATTCGCTCTATGATTTCTGGGGCAGTCTGATTGCCAAGGCGTTGGAAGGCGATCTTTCCGGGCATGCGGACCGGACAATCGTGAACCTTGCATCCACCGAGTATTTCAAAGCTGTCGATACCAATGCGCTGACCGCCCCGGTCATCTCCGCATCGTTCCTGAACGTGAAGGACGGAGAAGCCCGTCGGCTCATGTACCACGTGAAATTCGCGCGCGGGCTGATGGCACGCTGGATCATGGACAACCATGTCGACCGCGCAGAGGGCCTCAAGGACTTCAACGCCGAGGGCTATGCCTATGATGCCAATGCATCAAGCAGCCACGAACTGGTCTTTACCCGCAAGCAGCCTCCGGTGAAGAAGTAGCAAGCTCTCGCTTAAGGCGATTATTGGGGCGGGCGCGGGGCCAAATTTATTGCATCGGTTGCGCGTTTGCTTAAGGCAAAGGTATGAAAACCATTCGTATTCCCGTTGCAGGCGGTCTGCATATCGTAGCCGACGAATATGGTGAGCGCGGGGCCCCTGCGATTATTCTGGGCCATGGCGGCGGGCAGACGCGGCATAGTTGGGATCGCGCGGGCGCGGAAATGGCGCGCGCGGGCTATCACGTTATCAACTACGATCTGCTCGGCCATGGTGAGAGTGATTGGGAGCCCGATGGCGATTATTCCTTCGCCCGTCGCTGTGCCGATCTTAATGCCATTTCCAGCCTTGTTGCCCGGCCCGTGGCCTTTGTGGGAGCATCGCTTGGCGGCTTGAGCGCGATGGTTGCTGCGGCGCGCGGGCTGGTTCCCGATGCGATGGTCCTGGTCGATATTGTCGCAAAAGTTTCAGAAGTGGGGGTTGAACGCATCCTCGGCTTCATGTCTGCCAGTCCCGAAGGCTTTGCCTCGGTCGAAGACGCAGCGGATGCCATATCGGCCTATTACCCTGACCGGCCACGCCCCAAGCGGCTTGACGGGCTTGCCAAGAACTTGCGTCAAACCGGCGATGGCCGGTTGCGCTGGCATTGGGACCCTCAATTCTTGACGGTCAATCACCAAGACGAAAGCCTCGCAGACCTGCTGGATGGCGCGGCATGGATGGATAACGTGCCCACGATGCTGGTGCGCGGAATGAAGTCTGACATCGTCACCGACGAAGGCGTGGCCGACCTGCAAGCGCGAATCACGCATTTTGAAGTCTCCGACATTATCGGCGCCGGACATATGGTCGCAGGCGATCGTAACGATCAGTTCAATGATGCCGTGCTTGGGTTCTTGGGCCGCGTAATGCCTGCAAATCCGTCCTTGGCGCATTGAAGTCGGCACTTTGGCGCAAGTTTGCTTGTGGCATTTGATGGCAGGCCCTAGATAGGCGCCATGTCCGGAGAAATATTCGATAACCGTGGTCGCGGCGCCGCCGGGTGGTCATGGCCATCCATCCATCCCGAAGGCCGTAAGTTCGGCCTCATCGCCGCTGCATTCAGTCTTGGTGCTGCGCTTATGGCGTGGGAAACCCTTGCTTGGCCCTTGGCGTTTCTGACGCTTGGCGTCCTGGCGTTCTTCCGCGATCCTGTGCGGGTTACGCCGCGCGATGACCGCTTTGTTGTGGCCCCTGCCGATGGCCTCATCACCCTGATCCAGAAAGTTGCCCCCCCGCGCGAACTCTGCGCTGATGACGGCACGGGCGTTGTGGGGATGAGCGATGCGCCGGTCACCCGCGTATCGATCTTCATGTCGGTGTTCGATGTTCACATCAACCGCACGCCGATTGCAGGCACGATTCGGCGTGTCGTCTACATTCCGGGCAAATTTCTGAACGCCGATCTTGATAAAGCCAGCGAAGAGAATGAGCGTCAGCACTTCCTGGTGGAGCGCGGCGATGGCGTGCAAATCGGCTTCACCCAGATAGCAGGCCTGATTGCACGCCGGATTGTCCCCTTCGTCAAAGGCGGGGATATCGTGGCGGTCGGCCAGCGCGTTGGCCTGATTCGTTTCGGCAGCCGTGTCGATGTCTATTTGCCTGCTGGCACCGAACCCAAAGTCCTTATGGGCCAGCGGATCGTGGCAGGCGAAACCATCTTGGCAGAGATCGGCGATGCACCGGTGATCGAGGGTATTTCGCAGTGATCTCCCCGGGCGATGAAAACGCCCCGCGTCGTGGTCGTCTTCCCGGCGGCCTGACATTGCGGGCGATGACGCCCAATGCGATTACCACCGCAGCACTCTGCTCGGGGCTCACCGGCATCCGCTTTGCCGTCACCGCAGCCTCGGGCACCGATCCTGTGCTTGTCGCCGAAGATTGGCGTAAGGCGGTGGCGGCGGTCATTCTGGCGGGATTGCTGGATGGCATTGATGGCCGGATCGCCCGCTTGCTCAAAGCGCAATCGCGCTTTGGTGCGGAACTCGACAGTCTGGCTGATAACGTATCGTTTGGCGTTGCCCCTGCGCTAATCCTGTTCTTGTGGTCGTTGCAGGAAGCCCCGCGTATCGGCTGGTTTGCGGCACTCGCCGTGGCCATCGCCTGCGCCTTGCGGCTTGCCCGGTTCAATGCGCAAATCGATGTAGAACATCAACCGCACAAGTCTGCGGGCTTCCTCACCGGCATACCCGCACCCGTCGCCGCCGGGCTTGCATTCCTGCCGATGTATTTGTGGATCGCCACTGACAACCCGGTCTTCCGCCTGCCCATCGTAGTGGGGCCTTGGCTCGTCCTGATTGCGTTCCTGATGATCTCGAACATCGCCACGCTGGGCTGGACGGCCTTGCGTCCGCGCCGCAGCGTGCGGCTTGAACTGATCGCACTGGTCGGGCTGGTCACCGTGGCCCTCTTGACCGAGCCTTGGCTGACGCTGGTCGGCATTTGCGCGGTATACTTGCTGTTCATTCCGCTCGGCGTGATGCGCTATGCCAAAGTCAAGCGGCAGCGCGCAGCGAGTGCGCGCACCGAGCCGAATCTGCCCGCTTGAGCGCGCGGCGCGCGGTCCGGCGGATCTGCTGCTCACTACCGGTGCGCAGGGCAGGGCGCTCGATCGTGGTCACGGTAACCAGAAATTCGCGGTCACGCTGCAAAGAACGGTGATCGGCCAGCAGAGTCGCGATCTGGCTAAGCCGGCCCGACATTGTCACAAAAACAACGGCAACCGCAAAAGTTGCGGCGGCGGCGAAGACGAATGTTGCGACCAGAGCGAGCATATGCGCGGTTTCCTTAGCTTTTCTTTCCGTCTGACCTGTTTCCGATAACAATTGGGAAAGGTCTGTGGAAAACCTGTGGATTGCGTTATTGTTCCTGTGTGACCGAGGATTGATTCGGCTATGGGGGCAATGTTCCCTTTTTGTTCCGTTCCGTCAAGCGGTAAATGAGCCGGGCCGTGCGCGTGATGCGCCCGCAGCACTCTCGAACTGATCGAAACCGGTGCGATTTGCGTGATTCCGTGCTGGATTTTTCCGTAATCCCGGTTTAAGCGCCGCCCCGTCGAAGGGTTTTTGCGGACGTTGTGTTCGTGGACGAGGGCGACAATCCACACGGGAAGCAACTTCACCGGTGCTGCAAGCGGGATCTCCGCAGCGGTTCCAGCTTCCCGGAGGCACAACCGGAAAGGAATTTTCTTATGGCGGCACCCGTCGTCACGATGCAGCAGCTCATTGAAGCTGGCGCACACTTCGGTCACCAGACCCACCGCTGGAATCCGCGCATGAAGCCGTACATCTTCGGCGCACGCAACGGCATCCACATCCTCGATCTGTCGCAGTCGGTTCCGCTGATGGCCCGCGCGCTCGAATTCATCGCAGCAACCGTGCAGAACGGTGGGAAGGTTCTGTTCGTCGGCACCAAGCGTCAGGCGCAAGAGCCTATCGCACAGGCTGCCCGCGCCTCGGGCCAGCACTTTGTCAACCATCGCTGGTTGGGCGGCATGCTCACCAACTGGAAGACGATCTCGGGTTCGATCAAGCGTTTTAAGGCGCTGGAAGAACAGCTTTCGGGTGACACCACCGGTCTCACCAAGAAGGAAGTCCTCCAGCTCACGCGTGAACGCGATAAGTTCGAACTGTCGCTCGGCGGCATCCGCGATATGGGCGGCATTCCCGACGTGATGTTCGTGATCGACGCGAACAAGGAAGAGCTGGCGATCAAGGAAGCCAACGTTCTGGGCATTCCTGTCGTTGCCATCCTCGATTCGAACGTGTCGCCGGAAGGCATTGCGTTCCCGATCCCGGCCAACGACGATGCAAGCCGCGCTCTGCGTCTGTACTGCGAAGCTGTGGCTGCTGCTGCAACGCGCGGTGGCCGCGAAGCAACAATCGCTTCGGGTGCTGATATCGGCGCCTTGGCTGAACCGCTTGCCGAAGAAGAAGCTGGCGTCGAAGCCTGATCCGGAAACATGCGTGACGGTGTTGAAGTTTGGCACCGTCACGCAATTGTCCCGGATGTGATTTACGGGCCGCGGCACTTGCTGCGGCCTTCCCCGTTTTCAAGAATAAAGGATCAACGCGATGGCTTATACCGCCGCTGACGTGAAGAACCTGCGCGAGCGTACTGGCGCCGGCATGATGGATTGCAAAAAGGCTCTCGAAGAAGCCGCAGGCGATATCGAAGCCGCGGTTGACGCGTTGCGCTCAAAGGGTCTTGCGGCCGCCGCCAAGAAGTCGAGCCGTACTGCGGCCGAAGGTCTGGTGGGCGTTGCCGTTTCGGGCACCAAGGGTGTGGCTGTTGAAGTCAACTCCGAAACCGATTTCGTCGCCAAGAACGACCAGTTCCAGGATTTCGTGCGCAAGGCTACCGAAGTCGCCCTGAACACCGGCGTCACTGAAGTCGAAGCGCTCAAGGCTGCTGCCTATCCCGATGGCGGCACTGTTTCGGACACGCTGACCAACAACGTCGCCACCATCGGCGAAAACCAGCAGCTGCGCCGCATCAAGCAGGTTGCTGTCACCAACGGCGTCGTTGTGCCTTATATGCACAACGCCGCTGCCCCGAACCTCGGCAAGATCGGCGTGCTCGTCGCGCTGGAATCGGAAGCCGCTGCCGATGTGCTGACGGCGCTGGGCAAGCAGATCGCGATGCACATCGCCGCTGCCTTCCCGCAGGCGCTGACCACCGATGACCTCGACGCTGAACTGATCTCGCGTGAACGCAAGATCGCAGCGGAAAAGGCTGCCGAAAGCGGCAAGCCTGCCGAAGTCCAGGCCAAGATGGTTGACGGTGCCGTTGCCAAATATGCCAAGGAAAACGCTCTCCTTTCGCAGATTTTCGTGATGGACAACAAGTCGACCATTCAACAGGTCGTCGATGCAGCCGGCAAGGAAGCTGGCACCAAGATCACGCTGGTGGACTATGTCCGCTTCCAGCTTGGTGAAGGCATCGAAAAGGAAGAATCCGACTTCGCTGCCGAAGTGGCTGCTGCCGCCGGTATCAAGTAAGTCTGACGTCTAACGATCCCCGCATCGGTGGGCTGCCAACCGTGGTGGCCCGCCAGTGCGGGGATTGTTGTGTCTGAAACCGTGCACATGCTCTTGGCACGGCCCCCGACAGGGGTATAAGAGCCGCCGTACAACACCATTTCGAGTATGATCCTCCCATGAGTCTGCCCCCGTTAAAGCGCATCCTGCTAAAGCTTTCGGGCGAGGTGCTGATGGGAGAACAGCAGTTCGGGATCGATACCGATTATGTCGCGCGCCTTGCCCAAGAGGTGAAGGACGCCCGCGATAGCGGCTTGCAAATCTGCCTCGTCATCGGTGGCGGCAATATTTTTCGCGGCATGGCAGGCGCTGCCAAGGGCATGGACCGCGCGCAGGCCGATTACATGGGCATGCTCGCCACCGTGATGAACGCGCTGGCGATGCAAAACGCGCTTGAGCAATTGGGCGTTGCCACCCGCGTCCAGTCTGCCGTGCAGATGGATCAGGTGTGCGAACCGGTGATCCGCCGCCGCGCCGAACGGCACCTTGAAAAGGGCCGCATCGTGATCTTTGCCGCCGGCGTTGGCGCACCTTATTTCACCACAGATTCCGGCGCTGCGTTGCGTGCCGCCGAAATGAAGTGCGATGCCCTGTTCAAAGGCACCAGTGTGGACGGCGTCTACAGCGCTGACCCCAAGAAAGACGCGTCCGCAAAGCGTTTTGATATCGTGGATTACGACACGGTTCTCGCACAAAATCTTCAAGTCATGGATGCCAGCGCGGTTGCGCTGTGCCGTGACAACAGCATTCCGATCGTCGTCTTTTCCATTCGTGAGCGGGGCAATCTGGCCCGGGTGCTGGCGGGTGGAGGCACGCAGACGGTCGTCCAGAAAGGAGCCTGAACTATGGCCAAATTTGACAAGCCCGATCTCGAACGCCGCATGAAGGGCGCTGTCGAATCATTGAAGCATGATCTTGTGGGCTTGCGCACCGGCCGCGCCAACACGGCATTGCTCGAACCGATCATGGTCGATGTTTACGGTCAGCATATGCCGATCACGCAAGTCGCCACAATCTCGGCGCCCGAACCGCGCATGTTGACCGTGCAGGTCTGGGACAAGTCGTCCATTGGCCCGGTGGAAAAAGCTATCCGCTCGGCAGGTCTCGGCCTCAACCCGATTAACGATGGCAACACTTTGCGCCTGCCGATTCCGGACCTCACCGAGGAACGCCGCAAGGAACTGGCCAAGCTTGCCAGCAAATATGCCGAAAACGCGCGCATCGCGATCCGCAATGTCCGCCGCGATGGCATGGACGCGCTGAAAACCGATGAAAACAAAAAGGAAATCTCGGAAGATGAGCGTAAGCGCGCCGAGACTGACCTGCAAAAGCTGACCGACGAAATTATCAAGCAGGCCGATGAAGCGGCTGCGGCCAAGGAAAAGGAAATCCTCGGCAAGTGACGCCGATTGCGGCCTCGATCGGTGACGGTGACGGCGGCAGCGCGGGCAAAGCGCGCCACGTCGCCATCATCATGGACGGCAATGGCCGCTGGGCCAAAAAGCGCATGATGCCGCGTGCCTTCGGGCACAAACGCGGCGTCGATACGGTGCGCGAAATCGCCCGCGCCGCGCGCGAGATGGGGCTTGAAGCGCTCACGCTCTACGCCTTCTCGTCGGAAAACTGGAAGCGCCCCGCTGACGAGATTTCCGATCTGATGGGCATGCTGCGTAGCTTTATCCGCAGCGATCTGGAAGAGTTTGTCGCCAACAATGTGCGTCTGCGGATCATCGGCGATTATCAGGCACTTGCCCCCGATATCGTAGAATTGATCGATGATGCCATCGCGCGCACTGCCGCCAATGATGGCACCACGCTCGCCATCGCGCTCAATTACGGTTCGCAGCAGGAAATCGCCCGCGCTGCCGCACGCGCGGCTGAAAAAGGGCCGATCACGCCCGAAGCGATCGAGGCTGAACTCGATACGGCCTGCTTGCCCCCGCTCGATCTGTTGATCCGCACCTCGGGCGAAATCCGGCTGTCGAACTTCCTGCTGTGGCAGGCGGCTTATGCCGAAATGTGGTTCACCGATGTGCTGTGGCCCGATTTCAAGCCCGCCCACCTGGCCGAGGCGCTCGCGCAATTCACATCGCGCGAAAGGCGGTTCGGTGGACGCTGAACCTGCCTTTGTGCCGCCTATGGCCGAGCCGCAAAAGTCCGACCTTAAAGTGCGTGTCGCCTCTGCGGTGGTCATGCTGGCGATTGCCGGAACCGCGTTCTGGTTCGGTGGCATGGCGTTCGATCTGTTAATCGCCGCTGTCGCGTTCGGGGTCTTCGTCGAATACGTGATGCTCGCCAGCAAGATCGCCACCACGCCCGCCGCGCTTGTGCCGATGGTGATTGGCGGCGCAATCTATATCGGCTGGGCAGGGCTGGCGCTGGTGGTCATGCCTGAACCGCTGGTGCTGGTCGTGCTTGGCCTTGTCATCTGCACTGATACCGGCGCTTATTTTACGGGACGCTCGCTGGGCGGGCCAAAGATCGCGCCCGCTATCAGCCCCTCCAAAACATGGTCGGGCCTTGCGGGCGGGATGGCAGCGGCGGGCATTTGGGCCGCGCTTGTCGTCCTTGGTGCTGGATATCTG
The DNA here is from genome assembly GCF_001295795.1 of Novosphingobium sp. AAP83. Lineage (GTDB taxonomy): Bacteria > Pseudomonadota > Alphaproteobacteria > Sphingomonadales > Sphingomonadaceae > Novosphingobium. The sequence continues at coordinate 278,963 of NZ_LJHY01000016.1, read as the reverse complement.
CTCTCCGCCATTGGCCCGACCGGCCCCAGCATTGCCTCGGCACTGGAAGTCGCCAACGTCGGCGTTGCCGCGCTCGTCGGCGCAACTCTCGCGGTCTTTGCCCAAGCGGGCGATTTCTATGAATCATGGCTCAAGCGGCGGGCAGGGGTGAAGGATTCCTCGCGCCTGATCCCCGGCCACGGCGGCTTGTTTGATCGCGTCGATGGCCTGTTGCCGGTCGCCATCATCGCCGGAACCGCATGGGCCGCATCGCAGGTGGGTGCCTGATATGACAAGCCGCTCGATCACCGTCCTTGGCGCTACCGGATCGATTGGCGCATCTACCCTCGATCTCATCCGGCGGCACCGCGATGAATGGCGCGTCGTCGCCCTCACCGCGCACAGCAGCGCGGCTGAACTCGCCGCCCTCGCGCGCGAATTCCAGGCCGAGATCGCGGTCGTCTCGGATGAAGCTGCGCTGCCCGCCCTGCGTGAGGCGCTGGCCGGAACCACCATCGAAGCCGCTGCCGGTGCCGCAGCGCAGATCGAAGCCGCCGCGCGCGGAGCGGATGTCACCGTGGCCGCCATCGTCGGCTGCGCCGGCCTTGCCCCCACGATGGCCGCGATTGAGCAAGGCGGCGTGATTGCGCTCGCCAACAAGGAAGCGCTTGTTTCCGCAGGCGATGTGATGACCGCCGCTGTCGCCCGCTACGGTGCAACCCTGCTGCCGGTCGATTCCGAACACAACGCGATCTTCCAGTGCCTTCAGGGCAACGATATCGCCCACGTCCATGCCATCACGCTCACCGCCAGCGGTGGCCCGTTCCGCGATTGGTCGCTGGAACAGCTCGAAAAAGCCACCCCTGCCGAAGCGGTCAAACATCCCAATTGGTCGATGGGCGCAAAGATCAGCGTCGATTCCGCCACGATGATGAACAAGGGCCTCGAATTCATCGAAGCCTATCACTTGTTCCCCGTCGGCGTCGAACGTCTGCGCATTATCGTCCACCCGCAGTCGATCGTCCATTCGATGGTCGAATACCGCGATGGCTCCACGCTCGCGCAACTCGGCCCATCCGATATGCGCGTGCCCATCGCTTCGGCGCTGGCGTGGCCTGCACGGATGGACACGCCTTGCGCCCCGCTCGATCTTGCCGCCATCGGCCAACTCACCTTCCGCGCGCCCGATGAAACCCGCTTTCCCGCCACGCGCCTTGCCCGCGCTGCCGTGATCGAAGGCGGCGCAGTGCCTGCCGTGATGAACGCTGCCAACGAAATCGCCGTTGCCGCTTTCCTGAACAGTCAGATTGGGTTCACCCGCATCGTGCAATCGGTTGAAAATGTTCTTTCCCTCGGCCTTGCGCCTGCGCCCACCTGTCTCGAAGATGTCATCGCAATCGATGCAGAAGCGCGGATCAGGGCACGTGAATTGATGGAGCCAGTGCGCTGATGCCAATGCTGGAAAGCCCCGGAATCCTAACTACGCTGCTGGCCTTCGTGCTGGTGCTGGGGCCGCTCGTGTTCATTCATGAATTCGGCCACTACATCGTCGGGCGCTGGTTCGGGGTAAAGGCCAATGTCTTCTCCATCGGCTTTGGCAAGGAACTGCTCGGCTGGACCGACAAGCGCGGCACCCGCTGGAAGCTCAGCGCGCTCCCCTTGGGTGGCTATGTCCAGTTTGCGGGTGACATGAACCCCGCCAGCCAGCCCAGCGCCGATTGGCTCGCGCTCCCGGCAGAGGAACGCAATCGCACGTTTCAGGCAAAGCCGCTGTGGCAGCGCTCGTTGATCGTTTTGGCAGGCCCGGTCACCAATCTGCTGTTTGCCGTGCTGATCCTCGCAGGCTTCACGTATGCATATGGCAAAGTCGAAGTGCCGCCCGTCATCGGGCAGGTAATGGCAGGCTCTGTGGCCGAACGGGCAGGCCTGAAAGACGGGGACCGCGTCGTTTCGATCCGGGGCAAGGCGATGGGCTCCTTCCTCGATGTGCGGCTTGAAATCGGCCAGTTCCCGGGCGATCCGCTGGAAATGGTGATCCTGCGCGAAGGCCGCCAGGTTGAAATCGCCACCACCGCTTCAGTCAAAGTGGAAAGCGATCGCTTCGGCAATACGCAGAAGATCGGCTTCCTCGGCATCGGCCCCAAAAGCTATGAAGTGGTCAACGTCGGCCCGGGCACAGCGCTGGTCGAAGGCGTGAAGCAAACCGGCGGCATCATCGGCATGATGGTCACCGGCATCGGCCAGATCATCACCGGCAAGCGTGAGGTCAAGGAACTTGGCGGCCCGATAAAAATCGCCAAATATTCGGGCGAACAGCTCGTTTCGGGCTGGCAGGCCTTCATCGGTTTCGTCGCGCTGATCTCGATTAACTTGGGGTTCATTAACCTCCTGCCAATTCCGGTTCTCGACGGGGGCCACCTCGCTTTCTACGCGGCCGAAGCCATCCGCAGAAAGCCGGTTGGCGCGCGCGGGCAGGAGTGGGCCTTCCGCACCGGAATCGCATTGGTCATGGCGCTGATGGTGTTCGTCACGTTCAACGATGTAGCCTCGCTCAAGGTGTTTGGAGGCTGACCGAAGTGGAGATTAACACCCTTTCCTGCGTGTCCTGCTATTAACGATTGATGGCGGGACAATTCTACAGAATATCTTTCAATAGAAACGCACGGCAATGTTTGCTTGATTGGCCCTGTGGCATGGGGCAGAGGGCAACATCGCTTGCTGCGGCCGAACCTCAAGATTTGAGCGTTCAGTTGCCACAACACACGGGATGACGCTTGGTGATGATTGCACGTAACGCAGGTCAAGCCGCACTTCGGCACGCAAAAGCGTCGCCGCTCTGCGCAGCCCTGCTGGCCACAAGCGCGCTGGTCGCGATGCCGCAAACAGCCTTTGCACAAACGGTTCGCCCTGCCAGTCCGGCACCCGCACCAGCCACACCTCCTGCCGCAGCCCCCGCGCCGGTCGGCGATACGATCCGCACGGTCACCATTGATGGCTCGCAGCGCCTCGAATCCGATACGATCCTGTCCTATATCCGCCTTCGCCCCGGCCAGACCTACACGCAGGCACTGGGCGATCAGGCCCTGAAAGACCTCTACGCCACCGAATTGTTCGCCGATGTATCGCTGCGCAACAACGGCGGCGATGTGGTTATTCAGGTCAAAGAAAACCCGGTGATCAACCGCATCATCCTTGAAGGCAACAAGCGCCTCAAGGAAGACAAGATCCTGCCCGAAATCAAACTGGCCGCACGCCAGATCTTCACCCGCTCCAAAGTCCGCGCCGACGTTGCCCGCATCATCGAACTGTACAAGCGCCAAGGCCGCTTTGCCGCTTCGGTTGAACCAAAAATGGTGATGCTCGAACAGAACCGCGTCGATATCGTGTTCGAAATCAGCGAAGGGCCAAAGTCCAAGGTTCGCCAGATCAACATCATCGGCAACGAAAAGTTCGGCGATGGCAAGCTGCGCGGCGAAATGGTGACCAAGCAGGCGCGCTTCTTCCGCCTGTTCTCCTCCGGCACCAGCTACGATCCGGATCGCTTGGCTTTCGACCAGCAAAAGATGCGCCAGTTCTACCTGACCGAAGGCTACGCCGATTTCCGCGTCGTCTCCGCCGTGGCCGAACTCACGCCAGACAAGCGCGATTTCATCATCACTTACGTCGTCGAAGAAGGTGACCGCTACAAGTTTGGCGACGTCAAGATTGACAGCCAGTTGCGCGATTTCGATGGCGATGCGCTGGCCAAGCGTTTACCGATGAAGGCGGGCGATTGGTATAACGCCAAGATGGTCGAAGACCAGGTTGACGGGTTGACCGAAACCGCCGGCGCGTTTGGCTATGCCTTTGCCGATGTCCGCCCTGATTTTTCGCGCAACAAGGATGACCTGACGATGTCGGTCACCTTCCGCATTGCCGAGGCTCCGCGCGTCTATGTCGAACGTGTGGACGTTAACGGCAATACGCTGACGCAAGACAAAGTCGTGCGCCGCGAATTCCGTATCGCCGAAGGTGATGCGTTCAACACCTTCCAGATCAAACGCTCGTCCAACCGCATCAAATCCCTGGGTTATTTCCAGGAAAAATTTGAGATTGAGCAGAAGCCTGGCAGCGCTCCTGATCGCATCATTCTCGAAGCCAACATCGAAGAACGCCCTACCGGCGAATTGCAGCTTTCGGCAGGCTTCTCCAGCCTCGAAAGCTTCATCTTCCAAGGCTCGATCCGCCAGAACAACTTCCGTGGACGAGGCCAAACCGTCGGCCTCTCGGTCGATTATTCGCGCTTCTCGCGCTCGGTGCAGGTCAGCTTCACCGAACCCTATCTGTTCGATAAGAACATTTCGATGGGCGTGGACATTTACCGCCGCGATTTGAACAGCTTCAACCAGTTCAACGCCAATCGCAACACCACCTATCGGCAGGGAACAACCGGTATTTCCGCCCGCGTTGGTGTGCCGCTGACCGAATACATGTCGTTGATCGGGCGCTACACGTTCAACATTGATAACGTCACGTTGGACCGCGATACTTTCTTCATCAACGGGCAGTGCAGCTTTTTGCTGGCGGGGCGCTTCCTGTGCGATGCCATCGGCAAGCGCACAAGTTCGATCCTTGGCGCATCGCTCGTCTATGATTCGCTCGATAACCGCATGCGGCCAACACGCGGCAGCCAGTTCGTACTCGGCGCTGATTTCGCGGGCCTTGGCGGGTCGGTGCGCTATGCTCGCGTCACGGCCAATGCCTCGCGCTTCTGGTCGGTCGGAAGCGGGTTCATCTTCTCCTTGCGCGCAGAAGGGGGAGCCATCAAACCGTTGCGCAACCGTTCGGCAGACCCGACGGTTGACGATGTGCTCCTGACGGACCGCTTCTTCCTGGGCGAACCACAGATTCGCGGCTTTGACATTCGCGGTGTCGGTCCGCGTGTGCTGCGCAAACAGATCATCAACGGCGTCGAAACGCAGGATCGCAACCAGCAACAGGACGATGCGATCGGTGGCAGATACTATTATCTGTCACGCGCCGAACTTGAAATTCCGCTTGGTTCGGGCGCGCGTGAGCTTGGTCTGCGGCCTTCGATCTACGTCGATGCCGGCGCATTGTGGGGCATCACCAATCCTCTGCCTGCAAACCAGATCAACCCGCAAAGCATCTATACCGACGTTCTGACCGGTCAGCCGACGTCCAGCCCCACCGCATCCAACGGTGCGTCAAACGGTATTCCTGTACAGACCTTCAATGAAGTATTCGTCGGCGATTCCAAATCACCGCGCGTTTCCGTCGGTATCGGCGTAAACTGGAACTCGCCATTCGGCCCGTTCCGTCTCGATTTTGCCAGAGTCCTGAAAAGGGTTGATGGCGACGATCCTAAAACCTTCACTTTCAACGTGGGAACCCAGTTCTGATGAAGATTCGTTTTGCTGCCGCACTTCTTGCCGGCATCGCCCTTGCTTCTGTTGCACCAACCGCAGCCTCGGCTCAGGCCGTCGTATCGGGCATTGCCATCGCCAATCCATCGGCGGTGGTTCAGGCCTCCGCCGCGTTCACCGTTGCCCAGCAGCAGCGCCCTGTTACGTACAAGCCGCAGATCGATCAGGCCAATGTCCGCAAGGGCCAGATCGAAGCCCAGCTTCGCCCGCTGATCACCAAGCTTGAAACCGATGCCAAGGCAGCCGCGCCCAACCGCGCAGCACTGCAACAGCAGTACGAACAGATCCAGCAGATCCAGCAGGCTGGCGAAGCGGAAATCCAGAAGATTCTTGAGCCATTGAACCTGTCGCAGCAATATGTGCTCGAACAGATCAGCGACAAGCTCGACACCGCAACGCAAGCCGCGATGGACAAAAAGAAGATCACTGTCGTCCTTGATTCCCAGTCGGTTATCAAGGCAGGTCAGGCCTACAACCTCAATCAGGATATTCTGGCCGAGTTGAACAAGCTGATCCCTTCTGCTGCGCTTGTCCCGCCAGCAGGCTGGCTGCCGCGCGCGCAGCGTGAACAGCAGGCTCAGGCCGCAGCCCAGCAGGCTGCCGCTGCCGCCGCTGCACCTGCCGCCGCCAAAAAAGCGCCAGAAGGCCGGTAAGACCAGATCGCCGGAAAGACCATAAAGAAGGCCGGGGCTGATGACTGAACCAACGACTGCGCCCGATGGCGTGATCCTCGATTATGATGTGCGCAAGGTGATGGCGGCGCTGCCGCATCGCTATCCCTTGCTGCTGGTGGACCGCGTGGTGTCGCTCACACTGAACGAGCGTATCCACGCGGTGAAAGCCGTATCGATGAACGAGCAGTTCTTTCAGGGCCATTTCCCCGGCCGTCCGATCATGCCCGGCGTCCTCCAGATCGAGGCGCTGGCGCAGGCAGCAGGGGTGCTCGCGGTCGAATCGCTCGGCCTCGCGGGTTCAGGCAAGCTGGTCTATTTCATGGCGATCGAAGAAGCCAAGTTCCGTAATCCTGTGGAACCCGGCGTCCTCCTCGATCTCCACGTCGAATTCACGCAAAAGCGCTCGCGCGTGTGCAAATTCGCCGGAAAGGCGATGATCGGCGATAAAGTCACCTGTGAAGTCAGCTTCACCGCCATGATCGCCGACGCCTAGACAAGACGCGCACTATGCGCTAGGCGCGCGCCCTACAGATTCTTGTGGCCGGTCGGAACCGGCTGCGCACCGGAGTTACACGCATGAAGACTGGCATTCACCCCGACTATCACATGATCAAGGTGCAGATGACCGACGGCACCGTTTTCGAAACCCGCTCCACCTGGGGCAAGGAAGGCGATACCCTCGCTCTCGAAATCGATCCCACGTCGCACCCGGCATGGACCGGCGGTACGCGCCAGCTTGATCAGGGCGGCCGCGTTGCCCAGTTCAACAAGCGCTTCGGTGGCTTGTCGCTCAAGCGTTAATCGCCCGCAGCATCAAAACAAAAAGGGCGGCCCCAACAGGCCGCCCTTTTTCGTTGCGCCCCCTTCGTCCCCCCTCCCGCTCATCCTGAGCTTGTCGAAGGAGAGAGGGGCCGGGGATCGCTGCCCTCAATCACGCACAGCCCGATGATCCATCCCCGGGCAATGCTCTACCATGGCGGCAGCAAAGTTGGCCGCAAAGTACCCCAGAAAGCTATCGCGCACTTTCATCGATATTACCGGACGTTCATGGCGCGCCTCATCTGCGGCCCAGAACAGGTTCTGCGCAAGAGGTCGGCGATGCATGGGTAACGATACGATCATCGGACAAGCCATCAAATACTGCGAAGACTTAGTGTAGCAATAATGTGCAACACGTAATTGTATGGTTTCGACAAAGCACGCAAAACCGGACGTTTCATCCGCTGCTGCTGTGCATCCCCCAAAGCCCGTATTGCGCTGCAACCCCGCGCTCCCCACATGCGCTAGTAAGGGGCAGGGGGCTCTTGCCTAAATCGAACAAATATGGAACACTGCCGCGCATGTCACTTAATACAATCTCCGTCCGCGGCGCTCGTGAACACAACCTCAAGGGAATCGATATTGATCTCCCGCGCGATAGCCTGATCGTCATCACCGGCCTGTCCGGTTCGGGCAAATCCAGCCTCGCGTTCGATACGATCTATGCCGAAGGGCAGCGCCGCTATGTTGAGAGTCTCTCGGCCTATGCGCGCCAGTTCCTCGAAATGATGCAAAAGCCCGATGTCGAACATATCGACGGCCTCAGCCCCGCCATCAGCATCGAACAGAAGACCACCAGCCGCAACCCGCGCTCCACCGTGGCGACTGTCACCGAAATCTACGATTACATGCGCCTGCTCTGGGCGCGCATCGGCGTGCCCTACAGCCCCGCCACCGGCCTGCCGATCGCCGCGCAAACCGTCAGCCAGATGGTTGATCGCGTGATGGCCCTGCCCGAAGGCACCCGCGCCTATCTCCTCGCGCCCGCCGTGCGTGGCCGCAAGGGCGAATACCGCAAGGAACTGCTCGAATGGCAGAAAGCGGGCTACACCCGCGTCCGTATCAATGGCGAAATGATGGCCATCGAAGATGCGCCCGCGCTCGATAAAAAGCTCAAGCACGATATCGAAGTGGTGGTTGATCGCATCGCGGTCAAAGATGGCATCCAAACCCGCCTCGCCGACAGCTTCGAACAAGCGCTGAAATTGGCCGATGGGCTGGTGTATATCGACCTTGCGGATACGACGGTGGCGGAGCTTTCTCCCCTCCCGCAGGCGGGAGGGGCCGGGGGTGGGCCTGTGCCAGAAATGGCATCAGAACCTGCCAAGAAATCCGGCATGAAGAAAACCGGTCTCCCCGCCAACCGCATCGTGTTCTCCGAAAAGTTCGCCTGCCCCGTCAGCGGCTTCACCATCGATGCGCTCGAACCGCGCTTGTTCTCGTTCAACGCCCCCCAGGGCGCATGCCCCGCGTGCGATGGCCTTGGCGAAAAGCTGCTGTTCGATCCGCAACTCGTCGTCCCCAACGAAAACCTGTCCCTGAAGCAGGGCGCAATCGTCCCCTGGGCAAAGTCCAACCCGCCGTCGCCCTATTACATGCAGGTCCTCGCCAGCCTCGCGGGCCACTTCGGCTTCAAGCTGGAAACGCCGTGGTCCCAACTGCCGGGCGAAGTCCAGCTCATCATCCTCTACGGCACCGGCGGCAAGGCCGTGCCGCTCACCTTCATCGATGGCAAGAAGTCCTACACCGTCCAAAAGGCGTTCGAAGGCGTCATCGGCAACCTCAACCGCCGCCTCCTGCAAACCGAGAGCGCGTGGATGCGCGAGGAGCTTAACAAGTTCCAGACCGCGCAACCGTGCGAAACCTGCGAAGGCAAGCGCCTCAAACCCGAAGCGCTCAGCGTCAAGGTTGCGGGCACCGATATCTCCACCGTCACGCACTTCTCGGTCGCCGCTGCGGTTGAATGGTACGGCGCGCTCGATGCCCAGCTCACCAGCCAGCAAAGCCAGATCGCCAAGTCCATCCTCAAGGAAATCAACGAGCGCCTCGGCTTCCTCAACAACGTCGGCCTCGATTACCTCAACCTTGATCGCACCTCGGGCACGCTCTCGGGCGGCGAAAGCCAGCGCATCCGCTTGGCCAGCCAGATCGGCTCTGGCCTCTCGGGCGTGCTCTACGTGCTCGATGAACCCTCCATCGGCCTGCACCAGCGCGATAATGACCGCCTGCTGATCACGCTCAAGCGCCTGCGCGATCTTGGCAATACGGTGATCGTGGTGGAGCATGACGAAGACGCCATCCGCACCGCCGATCACGTGGTCGATCTCGGCCCCGGCGCGGGCGTCCACGGCGGCCAGATCGTCGCGCAGGGCAAGTTGCAAGACATTCTTGACAGCCCTGACAGCCTCACCGGCCAATACCTCACCGGCACCCGCCGCATCGAAGTTCCCAAAAAGCGCCGCAAGGGCAACGGCCTGTTCATCAGTGTTGAGGGCGCGCGCGCCAACAATCTGCAAAACGTCAGCGCAAAGATCCCGCTTGGCACCTTCACCTGTGTCACCGGCGTGTCCGGCTCGGGCAAGTCCAGCTTCACCATCGATACGCTCCACGCCGGAGCCGCGCGCCAATTGAACGGCGCGCGCGTGATCGCAGGCGCGCATGATGCGATCAAAGGCCTCGAACACTGCGACAAGGTGATCGAGATTGACCAGTCCCCCATCGGCCGCACCCCGCGCTCAAACCCTGCCACCTACACCGGCAGCTTCACCCTGATCCGCGATTGGTTCGCAGGCCTGCCCGAATCCGCCGCGCGCGGGTACAAGCCGGGCCGGTTCAGCTTCAATGTCAAAGGCGGGCGCTGTGAAAAGTGCACCGGCGATGGCCTGATCAAGATCGAAATGCACTTCCTGCCCGACGTTTACGTGACGTGCGAGGAGTGTGACGGCAAACGTTACAACCGCGAGACGCTTGAGGTGAAATTCAAGGGCCACTCCATCGCCGATATCCTTGATATGACGATCGAGGACGCCGAGGAATTCTTCAAAGCCGTGCCCCCGATCCGCGACCGGATGCACATGCTCAACGAAGTCGGCCTCGGCTATGTCAAAGTCGGCCAGCAGGCCACCACGCTGTCAGGCGGCGAAGCGCAACGCGTCAAACTCGCCAAGGAACTCGCCCGCCGCTCCACCGGCCAAACGCTCTACATCCTTGATGAACCCACCACCGGCCTCCACTTCGAAGACGTGCGCAAACTCCTCGAAGTGCTCCACCGCCTCGTCGAACAAGGCAACAGCGTCGTCGTGATCGAACACAACCTCGACGTGATCAAAACCGCCGACTGGATCATCGACCTCGGCCCCGAAGGCGGCGTGCGCGGCGGTGAAATCGTGGCCGAAGGCACGCCGGAAGTTGTGGCGAAGAACGCCCGCAGCTTCACGGGGCACTATCTGGCGCCGTTGCTGGTGCGATGAGGGTGTCACCCCTTGAGGGGACAGGGTTGGGAGAGGGGGCGCGCGCAAAGTGTGTGGCAAAGCCCGTTCCCTCACCATCCATTCCCGTCTTCCCGGGTCTGACCCGGGATGGGGCTTTTTTTCGGACGACCGATGCGGAGCCGCGGTGGGGTAAGAGAGAGCAGGAAAGGCTGTTTCGCGCGGAGATTCGGAGAAATGGAGTTCGCCCAAAGGCGCAAAGACACGAAGGGGAAGGCGCGAAGGGCCACGGATTGCGAAATCTAGCTTGCCCTTGTGGTGTCGCCCACAGGCGCGAGTTAAGTATACTGTCCCCGAAACTCCCGAAACTCTCCCTGTCCCCGAAACTCTCCCCGAAACTCACGTGAGCAAACATAACCTCAACTTAACCAAAATTATTGAAATCTCGTTAAATTTCAGGATTCTTTAAACAGCGAATTTAAAAAATTTGATTTCATTTCCTGATCTTTGCCAATGCCAGATCGTATTGCCTTTATAGACTTGAATTCGTTTTCGGTGAACTTCGTAATTTTTGTTTTTTCCAAGATATCCATAGGTATATCGGATATAAGAATTTCAAAGGTATTTCCTTCAAGTGAATTTATTCCAATATCGATCTCACGAATGAAACTATCATCTCCGACTCGCTTCCCAGCAGAAATAGCGAATTTTTCCAGCTCATCGAAGTCCAAAGTGCCGAAGTCTTGCATTATTTCAGGGTAAAATCGCCGCATTGCCGAAATGAAATTCCAAGCAGGGCCTGCCGAAAGATGAAAAACACGAAATCCATTTGAGTTTTTATTTAGTATTATGCTTCTAAATCTTCCAAACAATGGGTGAATTTTAGCAGAAGTTAACCCATATTTCTCAATGTAGTTATCGGAATTTCTGGCTACCCAACTTGGTTCTAGCTGAGAAGATGCCATATCGTACAGCATTGATAAGACATTATCCCAATGCCTTGTGCAAACTTCATCTATAAATGTGTCTCGTACGTCTTCTGGGCAATGTGCCAAAAACAAAGCTGTGAAGTATTCCTGAAACGATCTGTGAACAAAAAAGTAAGACAAGCCTTCTCTTTGAAGTAAGCAAACAGCCTCTTCTAGGTCAAAAATTAAATCATTAAAAGAAATGTCAATGTTTTCATAACGTATAGCATCTTTGACATGCTGTATTAGTTCTATTTTGTTAAATTCAATCTTTTCAAGCACATAAGTTTTTAAACAAAAAATTGAAAAAATTCGCGAAAAAGAGTCAATTTGTAAATTAGATTTTCTTTGTCTATCGTACTGCTCTTTCATAGCATCATGCTTATGGAATAAAGTTTCAAATGCCTTGTTGTAAAAAAAGGTGAATTTTATCTGGAATGTTTGCATTTTCTTCAAATGTTAGTAGCATTAGAATTGCAAGTAAAGGGGTGGATAAAAAACTCTCGTGAGTTTCATACAATCCTCCCTTTTTGATCTTTTCAATAAATCTTCTTTTTGTCCCGGAGTCATAGTTTAATTTACTAATTAATTCTATAACTTGAGTTTTAGCCATTGGTAGTATTTTAAAAGTTCTGAAGGACCTCCATGAGTCAAAGCGTTCATCAGGTCGCCCAGATACGATAAATGAATTTTTCGGGTATTGACTGCTTAAAGTAAGTATCTGATCCTCAATTATGGGTCTGATCTCGTGGTTTAACTCATCGAAACCATCCAATATAAAGCAAAATGCACCATTTTCTAATCCTTTTTCAAGTGAAGACCGGTTTACGTCAGAATTTTGTTTATAATTTAAGTGGATATAGTCAATAATATTTGGTGATTTAATCCTATTCAAATGCCGTAATTCGCAAAAAAGCGGAATTTTTCCATTTGGATTTTCGAACAGATGGAGCGATATAAGCTTCATCAGCATACTTTTTCCGTAGCCGGCGCTTGCAGAAACTACGATTTTTGATCTTCGTGATGCTAAATCAACAATATAGTCGTGATCAAAAACTTCGTCTTTCTTTTTTTGTAATTTCGTCGTTACAAAATGATCTAGGATTTTTACTGGCTCTGAAGGATTTGCAAAGCTCTTAAATGTTGCTACGCGCTCATGAGTTTCTTCAAGATATTTACTATAGCCCTGTAGAGAAGACATAGCACCTATAAGCGCTTTACGTCCTGCGACTTTTAAACCAGATGAGGTTCGCGAAAATGCCTCAGAAAATATTTTGAAGGTTGCTGGAGTGGCAGCAGTTAGTATCTTGGCAAGATCCGCATCATTCATAGTTTGGCTCTTTCGCATTTTCTTAGTTTTGAGATGGTTTACAAGAAAATGTCAATAATGATATTTAATGAAAATATTTCTAAACATTTAGAGGGTGTTAAATATATGATTATCATGAAATTTATCGGATTTGCCAAAGTGCATTTTTCCTCTTTTCGATTTTTGCGCAGAGTAGAGAAATTTGCATTTCTGTCTATTTTAGTACAAGTTGGGAAAGCGCGTGCATTATACGCTCTGTGCGAGAGCCTTGATCTCGGTTATAGGCAACGCCGTATCGCAGAGGAAACGGTGGGCAATCATGGCCTTCAAGACCTTCAGTACCCGGCGTGAAGCCATCACGCTAGAAGACCTTGGCGCGCGGATCGCGCGGCGCGAGGCGGAGCTGGGCGGGGTGAATGTGCCTCGCAACGCTGGCACCCGCCGCACGCCCTCCAAACGCGCGTTGCTCAAAGCGATTGAGGACATCGGCGGCAAGTGGTGACGGGCATGAGCAGTATATTAAACTACCGCCCCGCCACTCACCCCCATCCAACTGCGGCTAAGGCAGCAAGCTGCCAAGCCTTCGTATCCTTCTTCCATCAAGGCGGAAGGGGAAGTGCTGCCAGATTGAAACCTTCCCCCTCGATGGGGGAAGGATACCGTAGCTTGCGGGCTTGCCCGCTAGCGCAGGTTGGATGGGGGTGCATGTTGCAGCACTCCGGCCAGAACCTGTGCCACGCCCTCGCTATTGTCCAAAACCTCGTTGTTCCAGAACCGCACCACGCGATAGCCTTCGCGCGCGATCATTGCATCGCGGGCGGCATCATCTGCGCCGCCATGTTGCCCGCCGTCAATTTCGATCACCAACCGCGCGCGATGGCTGGCGAAATCGCAAATGGCGTGGGCCAGCGGCACTTGGCGGCGAAAGCGCCATGGTGCGAACTGCGCCCGAAGCAATCGCCACATTGCGGCTTCGGCCAATGTGGGTTCGCGGCGCATCTTTCGGGCGCGGGTGATGGATAGGGGCGGGGGTGGTTTTTTCATTGTGGCGTTTTTTCACCCCCATCCAACTGCGGCTAAGGCAACAAGTTGCCAAGCCTTCGTATCCTTCCCCCATCAAGGGGGAAGGGAAAGTGCCGCCAGATTGAAACCTTCCCCCTCGATGGGGGAAGGATACCGTAGCTTGCGGGCTTGCCCGCTAGCGCAGGTTGGATGGGGAGGCATCTGACGCCACCCGTCAAACAGCTTTCCTACAAACCCCCATTCGCCTTACATATTCCCGCTTTGTTCCAGCAGGAGTGTTTGGCCATGCCCCGTTCCCCCGTTGTCGCCGATCAAACGCCCAGGTTATGTGAGCCTGCGTCCGGTTTCGGGCGGGGGTGGGTGCCGGTGGATCGGGATATCGGTTTGCCGGGGGAAGAAGAAACCCACCCCCGACCCCTCCCGCGAGCGGGAGGGGGGAAGAAGGGGGCAATCCCCCTCCCGCTTGCGGGAGGGGTTAGGGGTGGGCATTCGCCGACAGGCGAACCGGAGCCGGGCGCTTCGTTCGCCGAAGCAGAAACCCACCCCCGGCCCCTCCCGCAAGCGGGAGGGGGGAAGAAGGGGGCAATCCCCCTCCCGCAAGCGGGAGGGGCGGCAATCCCAGCCAATCCGCACAACGCTTTCACCCCGCAGCGCATGGGGCGCTTTCTTCACGCGCTCAGCCTGAATGGCAATGTCCGCCTTGCCGCGCAGGCTGCGGGCGTCTCGGCGCAGACGGTTTACATCAGGCGGCGGCGCGATGCGGTGTTTGCGGGGCTATGGGATGCGGCGCTGATCAACGCGCGCGAACAGGCTGAACAAGTGCTGGCGGATCGCGCGATCAACGGCGTCACCGAAACGATCTGGTTTCGCGGTGAGGCGGTGGGGCAGCGGCAGCGGTTTGATACGCGGCTCTTGCTGGCGCACCTCGGGCGGCTCGATACGCGGGCGTTGCAAGCGTCAGAGGCGGTGCAATTCAGCGCCCGCCGTTTCGATGATGTGCTGGATGGGATGATGCAAGGTCTTGATCCCGCCAGCGCCTCGGGCCTTGCCGATCCTGACCGCGAGGCGGCGCTGGCTGCCGAAGCCGATCAGGTGCAAAGCGATTACGAAGACGCCAACCCCGAGCCCTACTATGACAGCGAGGATCAGGCGTGGGATGTCTAGGCCGCCGGACTTGAGGCCTTGCGCGAAGCCACGCTAGACGCAGGCGCGCAAGAGTGGGACGAAGCCTGCGCTGCGCGCGATGCCCGGCTCGACGCCGCGCTTGGGCTGGATGGTGCGCCGATGGAGTACAAAAGCGCCGCAGGGGTGGCCGGATTGCCGCCCCTGAACAGTGTAAACCGTGTCAACCTGGCCGCTGATCAGCGCCCTTGTTGCGCCAGCAGTCGCAGCCGCAGGGCGTTCAGCTTGATGAAGCCGGCCGCGTCCTTCTGGTCGTATGCGCCCGCGTCATCCTCAAACGTCACGTGGCGTTCGGAATACAGGCTGTCGGGCGATTGGCGGCCCACAACCGAGGCCATGCCCTTGTACAGCTTCAACCGCACCGTGCCGTTGACGCGGGCCTGGCTGTGGTCGATCGCGGCTTGCAGCATCTCGCGTTCGGGCGCGAACCAGAAGCCGTTGTAGATCAGCTCGGCATATTTGGGCATCAGTTCGTCTTTAAGGTGCGCGGCACCCCGGTCGAGCGTGATGCTTTCAATGCCGCGATGTGCGCGGGCATAGATTTCGCCACCCGGCGTTTCATACATCCCGCGGCTCTTCATGCCGACAAAGCGGTTTTCAACAAGGTCCAACCGGCCAATGCCATGCTTGCGGCCCAGATCATTCAGCGCGGCAAGCAAAGTGGCAGGGCTCATCGCCTGCCCATTGAGGCCAACGCCGTCGCCGCGCTGGAAATCGATGGTGATATATTCAGGAGTGTCGGGCGCGTCTTCGGGATTGACGGTGCGCGAATAGACGTAGTCGGGCACTTCGGCCCACGGATCTTCCAGCACTTTGCCTTCGGACGAGGTGTGCAGCATGTTGGCATCGGTGCTGAACGGGCTTTCGCCGCGCTTGTCCTTGGGCACCGGAATCTGGTGCTTTTCAGCCCATGCGATCAGCGCGGTGCGGCTGGTCAGGTCCCATTCGCGCCACGGTGCAATCACCTTGATGCCGGGCTCCAGCGCATAGGCGGAAAGCTCGAAGCGCACCTGATCGTTGCCCTTGCCGGTGGCACCGTGCGACACCGCATCAGCGCCGGTTTCGCGGGCGATCTCGATCAGGCGCTTGGAGATCAGCGGGCGGGCGATAGAGGTGCCCAGCAGATAGTCGCCCTCATACCGCGCATTGGCGCGCATCATCGGGAACACGAAATCGCGCACGAATTCCTCGCGCAGATCGTCGATATAGATGTGATGATCGGGCACGCCCATCAGCTTGGCCTTGGCGCGCGCAGGCTCAAGCTCTTCGCCCTGGCCGAGGTCGGCGGTGAAGGTCACCACCTCGCAATTGTAGGTGACTTGCAGCCACTTGAGGATGACGGAGGTGTCGAGGCCGCCGGAATAAGCGAGAACGACCTTCTTGATATCGGACATGGGGCAAAGACTCACGAGGAAACAGCGCGCCGCGCGCCTAACAGGCGGTGCGCAACATCGCAACCTTTGGCTGGTCTTTACTCGGCGACCTCGCGCTCCAGATGCCAGCGCGGTGCCTCGTCCAGCGCGGCAAGGCGCGCGGCTTCGTGGCTGATGTAATCGCGGGTCATCGGCAGCGCGCTGCGGCGCTTCACGCTCTGGATGTGGAAGTTCACCATGCCGCCGTGCCGGAAGCTCTGCTCGGCACCCGCCAGATAGAACTGCCACATGCGGAACAGCCGCTCGTCATAAAGCGCAACGATTTCATCGCGGTGCAGCGTAGCGCGGCGATACCATTCGGCCAGGGTATAGGCATAGTGATAGCGCAAGACTTCCACATCGCCCACTTCCCAGCCGGTCTTCTCCAGCGCCGAGACCAGCTCGCTCATCGCCGGGATATAGCCGCCGGGGAAGATATACTTGCGCGTCCACTTGTCGGTCGTGCCGGGAGGCCCCGTCCGCCCGATGGTGTGGGTCAGCATAATGCCATCGGGATCGAGCAAGTCGCCCGTCTTGGCGAAGTATTCGGCAAAGTTGGGCGCGCCCACATGCTCGATCATGCCCACGCTGGTGATGCGGTCGAACTGGCCGGTCACGTCGCGGTAATCGATCAGCTGGAACTTGACCTTATCGGCCACGCCCGCCGCCGCTGCACGTTCCTGCGCAAACTTAACCTGATCGGGCGCAAGGCTCACGCCCAGCACCTCGCAGCCGAAGTGGCGGTTGAGATAGAGCCCGAGCCCGCCCCAGCCGCAGCCGATGTCCAGCACTCGCATCCCTTCGGCGCTGCCCGGCTCCAGCCGCAGCTTGGCGGCGATCAGCGCCTTCTTGTCGAGCTGCGCGCGCTCCAGCGTGTTCGCCGGATCGCGGAAATAGGCCATTGTATATTGCCGGTCCTCGTCAAGGAACTGCTCATAGAACTGGCGCGTCAGATCATAGTGGTGGACCACATTCTTCGACGCCTTGGCGCGCTGATTGAACTGGTCCGCCCGCGATGCGATCTGGCCGAACAGCTTACGCACCGGCCCCTTATGGTCAATCCCGCCGCTCGTCTTGGCATTGGCCATCACCAGCAGGATGAAGTCGCGGATGTCGTGCGGCGGCTCAACCACCATCCGCCCGTCCATATAGGCCTCGCCCGCGCCGACACGCGGATCGCGGGCGATGTGCATGGCCGCGCCCTTGTCGGTCAGCCGGATGGTGAGGGGGTTTGCGCCTGTGCCATAGGAATACACGTGCCCATCATGATCGATCACGATCAGCGGGCCAGTGCGGACGACCCGCTTCAACATTTGATTGAGCAGCCACATGCCAACAGGATAGGGACAATTGCTCGATTTTCAAGAGCAACCGTCACACCAGCCCAACGCCCTGATCAGCGGCAACGCGCGCTGCGCCGTTCGATTTCGCGGCCCAGCAAAGCGCCGCCAACCGCGCCAAGGATCGTGCCGGTGGCGCGCTCACCCCGGGTGTCAATCGTTCGGCCCAGCAAAGCCCCACCAGCCGCGCCAACCAGCAGGCCAGTCGTGCCATTGTTGCGCTTGCAGTAATAGCGTCCGTCTTTGCCGCGCCATATGGTGTCGTTGCTGTCCACCTGCCGGGGCTCGATATAGCGGCCACGGCTATCGTATTCGGGCCTGTTATTGTTGTTGCGGTCATCCGCCATGGCGGGGGCTGCGGCCACGCTGATTGCCACAAAAGCTGCTGCAAGGATCGACTTTTTCATGGTTTGCTCCCTTGGAAACTCGCCCGGCCCGAAACACGGGGCCTTGCGAGAACATGACAGGGTTTTACCAATTGATCCAATACATCAGATGAACATAAGTAACGATATGTTGCCGCAGGCTCGAACGCACGACACTCCGTTCACCTGATCAGACGAACGGTGCGCGCTATAGCTCCGTCAATAGTTCCACTGCACTTGCGCGCGCAGCACTTCGCCCTTTGCGCGGCCAAAGCGCCGATCATCGGCTTCGCGGCTGTTGATGTTGGCATAGCTCACCACCAACTCGAATTCCTTCATCGGCTGCCATTCCACGCCCAGTTCATATTCTTCGCCATCCAGCTGGGGCGCGTTTGCCACCGCCTTCCAGCCGCCGCGATAGCGCTGCCAGCGGGCAAAGGGGATGAATTGGCCGATACCGGTCTTGGGCATGCGATACATCGTCATCACATAACCGCCGGTGGAATCGCCCTCGTCGATGGCGCCGGTCACCGGGTTCCATTGCGGGCCGGTGCCCCACTTCCATTCGGCCTGGATGCCGAACGGGCGGGGATAGATCATCGCGTGGACGCCCACATGATTGTCGGTAAAGTTGGTCGCCGAAACGCCCCCGCTGCGCAATTCGGGGCGGAACTTGTTGATAATGCCTGATACGCCGATTTCGGCAACCTGACCTTCAAAGATGCCGCCCAGACCGTCCAGCTTGAACGGCATCGTTGCAAGGCCGACCATCATGTACGTGCCGTTGCGCTCGGTGCGGTTGGTCGTCTGGCCGTTATAAATGCCAAAGCCGACCGCGCCGTAATTGCCGAACAGCTTTTGTCCGTCCTTGGCCAGATCATCCCAGATCGCCTGAATCTTGGGGGGTGTGTAATAGGCCACGACGCCCAGATCGCGCTCGCCCGGCACCGGCTGGTTGATTGCATCGGTACGGTCCAGCGGTATGCGGTTTTGCGAGCTTTGCAGGTTCTCCCAGCCAAATGGCACCTTCGATTGGCCAAAACGCACACGGAAGGTCTTGGCTTCATCAAGGAACACGTCGGCATAGGCATCACGCATCTGGAAGTAGTGTAAACGCGATTCGCCGCTGGATTGCCCTGCGACAGAGGATGCCAGATCGCCTTGCATATAAAGCGAAACGCGGTTTGAAATGTCACCCTGCAAAACCAGACGGGCGCGGCGGATGGAAAGATTGCCGTTCTCGTTAATGCCTGAGTCCTGAACCGAACGCAGGCGCGATACGCCAGTCGGCGCCGTCTTCGGACCCGACAGAATCTCGTTCATGCGCAACTGGGTATATCCCCGGATTTGCAGCTTGTCGTACCAACCTTTCTTCTTTTCAGAAGGAGCGGGCGCGGGTGCAGGAACGGATGCCGCAGCAGCAACCTGGACAGGCTGGGCGGTTGTGTCGGGCGTTGCACTAACAACAGGCGGAGCGGTCACTTGTGCGGTCTGCATTGCGCGAACAATGGCTTTGAGCTCGTCCACCTGCCGCTGAAGGTCAGCAATCTTCGCATCGCTATCCTGCGGCGTTGATTGGGCCTGCGCCACGCCTGCTGCGCTCAGGAAAACGCTCACCACCAGCGCTGCGCGGAATGCCTTGCCCGTCATGTCTATCGAATCTCCAAAACTTGCGTTGAGGAGCCGCTAGAGCGTTAAAATGACGGATATGTGACAGTAGATTGACATGTTGAGCTGCTGCCGTGGTCTAAGATAGGCATTCAAGCATATGGATAACAACGATAATGCCGAATGTTACACAATGGAAACATTAGTCAGAAATATGTCTTCCAATTGAAAAATAAAAACGTGCGCGGCACGTGGTGCACCGTCATTTGCCCATCGGCATTTGCCCATCGTGACTTAATCGCACACACCTGCTAACGGCCCTCCGGTGCGCACCGCACCGCTTCCATTCAAAGACCGACATGACCGACCTTTCGCTGATCCGTAACTTTTCCATCATCGCCCATATCGACCATGGCAAGTCGACACTGGCTGACCGCCTGATCCAGTTCACAGGCGGCCTATCCGCGCGTGAGATGAGCGAGCAGGTGCTCGACAATATGGACATCGAACGCGAACGCGGGATCACGATCAAGGCGCAAACCGTGCGGCTGGATTATACCGGCAAGGACGGGCGCACCTATCAGCTCAACCTGATGGACACGCCGGGCCACGTCGACTTTGCCTATGAAGTCAGCCGCAGCTTGGCCGCCTGCGAAGGCGCGCTGCTGGTTGTCGATGCGGCACAAGGCGTCGAAGCGCAGACGCTGGCCAACGTCTATCAATCCATCGAACACGATCATGAAATCGTGCCGGTCATCAACAAGATCGATCTGCCCGCTGCCGAGCCTGAAAAGGTCAAGGCCGAGATCGAGGACGTGATCGGCATTGATGCCAGCCAAGCGGTGATGACCAGCGCCAAATCCGGCATCGGCATCGAAGAAGTGCTTGATGCCATCGTGGCGCGCATCCCACCTCCGGGTGGTGATCGCGATGCCCCGCTCACCGCGATGCTGGTCGATTCATGGTACGATCAATACCTCGGCGTCGTCATCCTCGTGCGCGTGATCAATGGCGTTATCCGCAAGGGATTGCAGGTCAAGTTCATGGCCGGTGGTACCGAACATCTGATCGACCGCGTCGGCTGCATGCGCCCCAAGATTGAAATTCTGGACGAACTTGGCCCCGGCGAAATCGGCTTCATCACCGCGCAGATCAAGGAAGTGGCGCAAGCCCGCGTGGGTGATACGATCACCACGGTCAAGAACGGCTCCACCAAGGCGCTGCCCGGCTTCAAGGAAGTGCAGCCGGTGGTGTTCTGCGGCATCTTCCCGGTTGACGCGGCAGAGTTTGAAAAGCTGCGCGAAAGCATCAGCCGCCTGCGCCTCAATGATGCCAGTTTCAGCTTCGAAATGGAATCAAGCGCGGCGCTCGGCTTCGGCTTCCGCTGCGGGTTCCTCGGCTTGCTGCACTTGGAGATCATTCAGGAGCGCCTCAGCCGCGAATATGATCTTGATCTGATCACCACCGCGCCATCGGTGGTCTATCGCATCCAGCTCAACAAAAGCCGCACCGATGATGCGCGCGAAATCATGCTGCACAATCCGGCGGATTATCCCGATCCCAGCCGGATTATGCAGATTGATGAGCCGTGGATCAAAGGCACGATCTACACGCCCGATGAATACCTCGGCTCGATTCTGAAGCTCTGTCAGGACCGGCGCGGCATCCAGACCGGCCTCACGTATGTCGGCGGTCGCGCGCAAGTCACTTATGAATTGCCGCTCAACGAAGTGGTGTTCGATTTCTATGATCGCCTGAAATCGATCAGCCGTGGCTATGCCAGCTTCGATTATGAACAGATCGGCCTGCGCGAAGGCGATCTCGTCAAGATGAGTATTCTCGTCAACAACGAGCCGGTCGATGCGCTCTCGATGATCGTCCACCGCAGCGCCGCCGAAGCACGCGGACGCCACATGTGCGAACGCCTCAAAGACCTGATCCCGCGCCACTTGTTCAAGATTCCGGTGCAAGCTGCCATCGGCGGCAAGGTCGTCGCCCGCGAAACCATTGCCGCGATGCGCAAGGACGTGACCGCCAAATGCTATGGCGGGGACATCAGCCGCAAAAAGAAGCTTCTGGAAAAGCAGAAGAAGGGCAAGGCCCGCATGCGCGAATACGGCAACGTGTCCATCCCGCAAGAAGCCTTCATCGCCGCGCTGCGGATGGGCGAGGAGTAGGGAAAGTCGATTTACGCCAAAGGTTTTGGTGCATATCCCCATCAGATACGTAACCCGGAGTTCAGCATGACGGGACTCTATCCTTAAGCTCTCGCGCCCCTCCCACCGTTCGACAGGCTCGGGATGAGCGGGAGTGGTGGATTTCGCGCAGAGGCGCAGAGGCGCAGAGAAGAAGTGGAGACGCGAAAGGGGTTGGGTTTGGCGGCGAAGCCGCCTTGTGATTCAGTTCGTTGCGGCTGGTGTGAGGTTGGATTTTTGGCAGGCCTTGCTGCCCGCGCTGAGGTCTCTGCGTCTCGCCTTCTTCTCTGCGTCTCTGCGTGAAACCTGTCTGCTTCTGACGATTATCCCGTTTGGCTGCGCAAACTCCAGATTCCGTCATGCTGAACTTGTTTCAGCATCCATTTCTCCCAAAGCACCGGCGGTTTGAATGGAGAGATAGACCCTGAAACAAGTTCAGGGTGACGGTTTCGTTTATACGCAGCCCAATGCGATAATTGCCTATCGCTTGCACTATCGTGTTACACACCCCACTTAGGCGGCATGCTTTCACCCCATGTCATCGCAGCCGTGCTCTGGGCGGTTATTCTCGGCTTTGCTGGCGGGATACTCACCGAAATCGGTCCTTGGTATCGCAATCTTAAAAAGCCGTCTTGGCAGCCGCCTGACTGGTTGTTCGGTCCGGCGTGGACGGTGATCCTCGGATTGGCCGGTTGGGCCGCCGTATTGTCATGGAATGGCGCGGTTGATGAAACCGGGAGGATGACCGTCGTTGCCCTGTTTGCGGCCAACTTCGTGTTCCACTTTCTATGGTCGCCGCTGTTCTTCACCCGCAAGCGGCCTGACTGGGCACTTGTAGAAGTGCCGTTTCTGTGGGCCTCTGTGCTGGCGCTGGCCATCGGTTTGCGCGAATTCTCCGTGCTCGCAAGCTGGCTCATCGTGCCATACCTTGCATGGGTCAGCTTTGCCTCGATCCTCAATCTGGTGATTGTCCGGCTCAACCGGCCATTCGGGCCATAAGGCGGACGGGGTTTTGCGCTGTCCTACAAAGCTGCGATTGTGGCATAGCGGGGCATGGCTTGGTCAATCGCGCATCGCTTCCATCCGCTTGTTTGGAAAAAATCGAAAAGTCCGATCGATCGGGTGATACTGATCTGTTTCGATTGTTCCTCTGGACAGTGTAAACTGTGTAAACCTCGTGGCGCGTTCCGGGCTTGGCACTTTGCCTTGACTTTTGGTCGATCAGTCGCCATTTGCGCACTGCTATCGTCGCCTGCGACGGAATTTGTAGCCGCCGGGCTGTTGTTTCCTTTCACGCGCATCCAGCCCCGACGCGCATTTCTGCGGCGGGTTTTAACTGTTTTCGCGAAAGGAAAACATCCATGCCATGTGGCACAACCAACTTCCGGACAGCCTGACACATGGCGAAGGAAGACCTGCTTACCCTTGATGGGGAAATCGACGAGATTCTTCCCGATGGCCGCTTCGGCGTGATGCTGGAAAATGGCCATCGAATCATTGCCTACACGGCCGGCAAGATGCGCAAATTCCGCATCCGCTCGATCGTGGGTGACCGTGTGAAGGTTGAAATGACCCCATACGACCTGACTAAAGGCCGCATCGTCTTCCGCGAAAAGATCGCCGGCGGTGGTGGTGGTCCCGGTGGCGTTAAACGGCGCCGCTGATACTTTTGAACATACAGGAATTGAATGCCTACAACTTACGTAAATTCTAACATCGCGCTCAAAACGCCGCTCTATGCGGCACCGGTTCAAGCAGAACCCCAGCGCACCTCACCTGTCCTTTCGCAGCGCGAATTGCGGGCAATCGTTCTCCAGATGGTCGGCTAAAGGCCCCGTCGGAACAAGACAGCGGCGGCAAGTCCAACCGGACCTGCCGCCTTTTTCTCAGGCGAAGTCAGAGCATCTTGATGCGCTTGGGGCATTGCTATCCCTGATAGCTGTCCTAAAGACACTGTTATGACGCTGACAAACGCCCTCGAAAGCCGCCTTGGCTACCAGTTGCGCCGCGCCTCTGCGGTCATGATGGCCGATCTGTCGCGCGAGCTCGCCGACATGGACTTGCGCCCCGCCGAAGTCACCGCACTGCTGGTCATCGCCGAAAACCCCGACTGTTCACAAACCGAAGTGGGCCAGGCGCTGGCGATCAAGCGCGCCAACATGGTGCCGATCATCTCGCGCCTGATGGAACGCGGCCTTGTCGCGCGCCGCCGCATCGATGGCCGCAGCCACGCGCTCACACTCACCGATGATGGCAGCAAGTGCGCAAAAGACGTGCAAGACCGCATTGATCGCCACGAAGCGCGCTTTGTCGAATTGCTCAGCACACCGGATATGGAAACGCTATTCCGCTGCCTGCCCGTCATCCGCACCGCCCGCGAAGCCGAAGCGGAGGCTTAAGCCTCAGGCCCAGATCTTTTCACGATACCACTTCGTCACCACATACTTCAGGCCCTTGCGCACCTTCATCGCATGATGGAGCGTGGCCGGATTGACGCTGCCATCAGGGCGACGGTTGTTCCAGCAGATCAGCTTGCCGCGTTCGGGCTGGATCAACTTGTCGATCACCTTGAACCGTGTGGCCCCGCCTGCTTCCACGGTGTTGAGGTAGATCATGAAGGTCCATGTGCGCTGCCCGGCAATGCTGCAAAACGTCTGGTAGTCCGCGCCTTGCGGATCAAAGTAATCGGTATGCGCCTTGAATTCCTGCCCAACCTCATAGCGCTGGCCCTGGATCGGCTCACCAAAGCTGCGGTCAATGCCCGACAGTGATGAGAACCTTTCGTCCAGCGCGACGACATCCGGCTCCATCATCGGCAGGTCACATGTCTCGCTGGTGCGGAAATAGTGATCGCCATTGGCATCCGCGATCGTCGAGGGACGGCGGTCACGCTCGATGCGGGCAATCAGCGCGTCGCATTCATCACCCGAGAGGAAATTGCGCAGCATGAACATCTCGATCCGCGGGCTGGGCACTCTCATTATGCCCGGTATCGATAGCAGGCGCTCGGCACAGCGGGGGAGGGCAATATCATCCATAGCGCTGTCCATAACGTAGCGCTAACGCTGCGGGCAACTTGAAGTTGCTGGCGTGTTGGTCGTAAAACCGTCACGTTGCTGCCGCATGCGAGATTTCGTGATCATCCGTCCTGTCCGCCCTCCTGCCCGCAATGGCTTCTCGCTGGTCGAGATGATGGTCGTGTTGATGGTGATAGGCCTGCTGGCCGCTGCGGCCGTGCTGACGCTGCCGGGCGACGAGCGCAAATTGCGTGACGAGGCCGAGCGCTTTGCCGCGCGCACGCTGGCGGCACGCGATGAAGCTATCGTCGGCGCACGGCCGATCTCGGTGGTGGTGAGCGAACAGGGCTACTATTTCGAGCGGCGCAGCGAAGGCGCGTGGCAACCGCTGCCAGGGCGCGGCTTTGATCTGACGCCGTGGGATAATGCCACGACGGTTAGCGCCGGACGCCAAAGGGTGGTTTTTGATTCGCTCGGGCTTGCCAGTGGCGATGCGGCGGTGCGGCTGGGGCGGGGCGATCAGGCGCTGGTCGTGCAGATCCGGCGCGATGGCAAGGTCACGCTCGATGCGGGATAGCGTGCGTCCCAACGGTTTTACTCTGCTGGAATTGCTGGTGGCGCTGGCGGTGTTCGCTATCGCCGCGCTGGCCTTGTTGCAGATGGAAGGGGCAAGCATTGCGCGCACCGCTGATCTTGACCAGCGCTTGCTGCGCGAGATCGTGGCGCAGAACATGGCCGCCGAAATCCTGACCGACCCCGCACCGCCTGCTGTCGGATCAGCGAGCGGAACAATCGAGAACGCCGGACGCCGCTTCCAGTGGACGCGCACCGTAGCGCCACTGGCCGATTACGGCGTGTTGGGCATTACCTTGAGCGTGCAGGAAACAACCGTGGGCGCAGGCAGCCAAGCCTTCACGCTCGACTTCACCCGGCTGCCTGCGTCGTGAGCGAGGAACCCACCCACAACGGCTTTACGCTGGTCGAGATGCTGATCGCCTTGGCGCTGTTCGCCATCATTGCGGTCGGCGCCTTGGGGCTGCTCCGCTTCTCGGTGGATGCTGAACTGGCCAGTCGCACCAAGACCGATAGCATTGCGGCGCAACGCCGGTTTCTGTCGGTCTGGACCGCCGACCTTGCCCAAGCAGTGCCTCGCCCCGCGCGCGATCAGGCGGGCCGTCCGCACCCGGCGTTTGAGGCCAATGTCGATGGCGTCGTGATCCGCTTGACCCGCAGTGGTTGGGACAATGTGGATGGCGCAGCGCGGCCTAGCTTGCAAAAGGTGGAGTATCGCGTGACGCCCGCCGCGCTGGTTCGTGCAGGCTATCCCTTTCCCGATGGCGCTGCGGCAGAAACGGCGGCGGAAATGCTGCCATTGAATGGCGCGCCGACGCTCCGCTTTCGCGGCAAGGATGGCAACTGGCGCGAACGCTGGGAGCCGCAATTGACGACCGAGCTGCCGGTGGCGGTTGAACTGCTGTTGCCTCAAGCCGGACGCCCGCCGCTGCGGATCGTCTCGCTTGTCGGGGTAAACTACCAGTGATGCCAGATAATCCCCCCGATAACCCTAAGGAACGCGGGGCCGCGCTGCTTTCGGTGCTGTTGCTGGTGGCAGTGATGGCGGTGATTGCCGCGATCATGCTCGACCGATTGCATCTGGCGACGCGGCTGGCCGGAAACGGGCAGGCGATGACGCAGGCGCGGCTCTATGCCACCAGCGCCGAGACGCTGGCGATGGCGCGGATCAAGGCGATGGTCGAAAGCTCGCAAGAGCGCACCGTGGACCGGGGAGGATTGTTGGGCCGCGAATTCCCGCTGCCAATGGCGCGCGGCACAGTGATGGCGCGGGTGGATGATGCGGGAAACTGCTTTAACCTCAACTCGCTGGTCGAAGCCGATGCGCAAGGCGTGTTCAAACTGCGCGTTGTCGGCCTGAACCAGTTGCGCGCACTGATGGCGGGGCTTGGCATTTCCCCCGGTGAAGCCGCGATTGCCAGCGATGCTATTGCCGACTGGATCGACAGTGATGGTGTACCCGCGCCAAACGGGGCTGAAGACGAAACCTATCAGGGCAACACCGTGCCTTACCGCACCGCAGGTCGCCTGATTGGCGACGTCAGCGAGATTCGCAGCGTTCGGGGGATGACTCCGCAGTTTTATGAACGCATGCGTCCGTGGCTCTGCGCGCTGCCCGCTGCGGAGCTCTCGCCCATCAACGTGAATACGCTGCGCCCCGATCAGGCGCTGCTCTTGTCGATGCTGGCACCCGGAACAGTTCCGTTGGAGCGTGCAAGGGCTTTGCTGGCGGCAAGGCCAGCGCTCGGTTGGGCCAATGGGGCTGATGCCCTGCGCGGGATCGCGGGGGGAGAGGATGGCGGCGTGCCAACGGGCCAATTGCAAGTGCGCAGCCGCTGGTTTCTGCTGACCCAGACCGTCACGGTCGATTCGGCGGTGGTTGAAGAGCAGGCCTTGATCGACGTTGGCAACAATCCGCCCCGCGTGGCTTTCCGCAGCTGGGGCGACCGTTTGAGCCGCTGATCGGCTGCCAAAGCCCTTGTCAATTTGCACCCGGCGCAAGATTCTGCTTCCCTTTCCCGCGCCTTTCTGCAAATGGGCCAGCCCGCGCAGCATAGATGTTGCGCCGGATGTGTGGCGACCGTAGCTCAGTTGGTTAGAGCGCCGGTTTGTGGTACCGGAGGTCGGGGGTTCGAACCCCCTCGGTCGCCCCATTCTCTCCTTCGAATTGGCGCTTGCGGCTTTGCCTTTTAGGGTGCCGGGCAAGCAATGCGCTTGCTCCTGCCCGCGCCAAGTGGCAGAGCATTCAAAACCGGCGGCGGGGGTCGCCGGGAGAAGGATTCGATAGCCCCGCAATCATGCATGCATTTGCAAACCCCGCACGTTTCTTGCGCCTTGCACGCTGGCTGATGCCGCTTTTGCTGGTGTCGGGCCTCGTGCTCTCGATGGGCGCGCTGCTCTACGGCCTGCTGGTTGTGCCACCCGATCGCCTGATGGGTGAGACGGTGCGGATCCTGTTCATCCACGTGCCTTCCGCGTGGTTGGGCATGGCCGGTTGGTCAACCATCGCGATTGCAAGCCTTGTTGAACTGGTCTGGCGTCATCCCTTGGCCGCAATTGCCGCACGTGCGGCCGCCGTGCCGGGCGCAGCATTCACCGCCATTTGCCTTGCCACAGGTTCGATCTGGGCTCGGCCGACGTGGGGAACATGGTGGGTTTGGGATGGCCGGTTAACCAGCTTCCTGATCCTGCTGTTCCTCTATTTCGGTTACATCGCGCTATCGGGTGCAGCACAGCGCGACATGGCTTCGGGCGGTGGTGGCAACCGAATCACAGCGATTTTTGGTCTGGTGGGCGCGATAAATATTCCGATCATCAACCGTTCAGTCGTGTGGTGGAATAGCCTGCATCAGCCGCCTTCGATTACCGCGGGCAAATCTGCGATTGATGGCACGTTTTTGTGGCCGCTGCTGATC
The DNA here is from genome assembly GCF_001295795.1 of Novosphingobium sp. AAP83. Taxonomy (GTDB): domain Bacteria; phylum Pseudomonadota; class Alphaproteobacteria; order Sphingomonadales; family Sphingomonadaceae; genus Novosphingobium. The sequence continues at coordinate 250,730 of NZ_LJHY01000016.1, read as the reverse complement.
GCTGCGGTCGGGTTCAGCCTGATCTTTGGCGGCGTGGTGCTGGCACGGATGCGCACATTGTTAGCCGAAATTCAGACCGAGGCGCGCTTGCGTCGCAAGGCACTCGGATAAGCGGCGGGACTAAAGGGATAGAATGCGCGAAGGTCTTGATCAGTGGGATTATGTGATGGCGGCGCTGGCAATCGGTGTTGTCGGGACGCTGCTGCTGGTCGGTTTGTCGCTCGTAGCGATGATCCGGGCCGAACGTCGGCGTGACAAGGTAAGGGCTAAGTGAGCGAAACCAAAACTGGCGGTATCAAGCCAAAACATCAGCGCCTTGTGCTGCTGGTCATTGCACTGGTCGCTTTGATCGGTGCGGGCCTGCTTGCAGCTTATGCCCTGTCCAATCAGGCGAGCTATTTCTATGTCCCGGCCGATTTGGTGAAAGACCCGCCCGAGCAGGGACGCGCGATCCGCTTGGGCGGCATGGTCGAAAAGGGATCGCTCAAAACCCGGACCGATGGTGTTACCATCGATTTCGTGGTGGGCGATGGCATGTCGAAGGTTCCGGTGCGGTTCACCGGGATCACACCGGATTTGTTCGTCGAAGGTTCGGGCGTTGTGGCAGAAGGCCGGATGGAGGGGCAAACCTTTGTCGCCGACAATCTGCTGGCCAAGCATGATGAAAATTACGTGCCCCGTCAGATGGGCGATATGACGCAGGCGCAAGCCAAAGCGGTGGTGGCAGAGACAAAATGATCGCTGAACTTGGCCTTGCTGTCCTGTGGATGGCCGCCGCACTTGCCGCGTTGCAACTTTTCGCAGGCGTTGTGGCGCTGCGCCCCGGTGGCGCTGCGATGACCGGCCTCGTCCGGCCGTTGGCGATCATGCAGGGCGTATTGGTCGCCATCTCGTTTTTGGCGCTGATCGATCTGTTTCTGGAAACCGACCTTACGGTGAAACTGGTGGCCGAAAACAGCCATTCGATGAAGCCGTTTATCTTCAAGCTGGCGGGCACCTGGGGCAATCACGAAGGCTCGATGCTGCTGTGGGTGACGATCATGGCCATGTCTGGCGGGATCGTCGCGCTGGTGGAAAAGCGCCTGCGCGAAGATACGCTGATCGCGACGCTTGCGGGGCAGGCCTTTGTCAGCCTTGGTTTCTATGCGTTTCTGCTGCTTTCATCGAACCCGTTTGAGCGTTTGCCCGAAGCCGTGCCTGAAGGGGCAGGGCTGAACCCGCTGCTTCAGGACATTGGCCTCGCCTTCCATCCGCCCACGCTTTACGTTGGCTATGTAGGTCTGTCGGTGGCGTTCAGCTTTGCGATTGGTGCGCTGGTCACACGCGATGTCGGGCCAGCCTTTGCCCGCGCGATGCGGCCTTGGGTTCTGGGGGCTTGGATTTTCCTGACGATCGGGATCACCGCGGGGTCTTACTGGGCCTATTACACGCTCGGTTGGGGCGGCTGGTGGTTCTGGGATCCGGTTGAAAACGCCTCGCTGATGCCGTGGCTGGCGGCAACGGCATTGCTTCATTCCGCCTCCGTATTGGCAAGCCGCAACGCCTTGCGCGCGTGGACAGTGATGCTGGGTGTGATCGCGTTTTCGATGTCGATGGTCGGAACATTCCTTGTGCGCTCGGGCATTCTGACATCGGTTCACGCCTTTGCTGTTGATCCGGAACGCGGCTCGTTCATTCTGGCGCTGCTGGCGATCTACATTGGCGGTGCCATGGCGCTGTTCGGCTTCCGCGCCTCGACGGTGACTGAGGGTGAACGCTTCAGCCTGTTCAGCCGCGAAGGCAGCCTTGTGTTCAACAACGTGATGCTGTGCGGCACGCTGGCGATCGTCCTGCTCGGCACGCTTTATCCGCTGATGACCGAAGCGTTTGACGCAAAGGTTTCGGTGGGGCCGCCCTATTTCAATCCGGTCTCGGCGATTTTCGTGATCCCGATGATGCTGATGATGAGCGTTGGTCCGCTGTTGCGCTGGCGCAAGGATAAGCCGGGGCGGATTACCGCTGTGGTGGCCATCCCGGCCTTGGTCACAGCGCTTGCACTGCTGGCGGTTGTGGTGTTTGCGCCGGGAATCCGCATCCTGCCAATCATTGGCATTGCGGTGGGTGCAGGCCTTGCGGTGGGAAGCTGGATGCCGCTGAAAGGCCGCAATCTGCGCCGCACGCCGCTGTCGGTCTATGGCATGGTGGTGGCGCATTTCGGTATTGGCGTGGCGCTTTTGGGCGCGGCCAGCGAAAGCGCGTTTTCGACCGAACGCTTGGCGGCGATGAATGTCGGCGATACCCAGCAAGTGGGGCCGATTACGGTAAAGTTGCTCTCGATTGCGCCTGTTGCCGGTCCAAACTGGACCGCGCTTGATGCAACGGTGACGGCATCTTACAAAGACGGAGCGCCGGTAACGCTACATCCCCAAGCGCGCACCTTCTCCTCACCGCCCGGTGAGCGTACAGAGTCTGCGCTGCATACGCGCTGGAACGGCCAGCTCTATGCGGTACTTGGCAAAGAGGGTGATGACGGGCGCTGGCAGATGCGGTTCTGGTGGAAGCCGTTTGTGCCGCTGTTGTGGTTAGGTGGCTTGTTGGTGGCGCTTGGTGGCATTTTGTCGCTGCTTGGCCGCGTGGCGCATGATGTGCGGCGTTTGCGGGCCGAGGGCAAGATTGCCTATCGCAAAGCGCGGCTGGAGAATCTCAAGTGACCGAGGCGGTGGCAAAGCGGCCGTCGCTGGCGATGTGGTTGCCGCTCGCCCTGTTTGGTGCGTTCTTTGTGCTGGTAATCTGGGGGCTGGTGCGTCCGGCTGACCGTGAAGTGGCCAGCGCATTTATCGGCAAGCCATTGCCGCAGTTTGCATTGGAGGCGGCGACGCAAGACCGTCCCGGGCTTTCGACAGCTGACTTCAAGACGGGCAAGCCCAAGCTGCTCAACGTCTTCGCCAGTTGGTGCGTGCCCTGTGCGGTGGAAGCGCCAACACTGGATGCCTTGGCCAAACGTGGCGTTGATATTCAGGGCGTGGCCATCCGCGATCGTAGCGAAGATCTCGCTCGGTTTCTGGCGACGAACGGCAATCCGTTCACCAGAATCGGCAAGGATGACGTGTCGCAAGTGCAAGTCGGTATCGGGTCATCGGGTGTGCCTGAAACCTTCGTGATCGATGGCAATGGCGTAATCCGCTATCAACATATCGGTGAAATTCGGCCTGAGGATATTGACCTGATCCTGCGCAAATTGGCGGAGGCAGGGCAATGATGGACTTTGCCACGAGTGCTTGGGCGCGGTTCTTCGTTCTGGCCTTGGTCGGATCGCTGATGGTCGCGGCTGCCACGCGGCCCGCCCTCGCGCAAGATCTGCTGCCGCCAGCGCCCTATGCCTATAAGCAACTGGAAGAACCTGCGCTTGAGGCCAAGGCGCAAGCGCTGATGGAGACGCTGCGCTGCCTTAAGTGCCAGAGCCAGGCGATTTCGGATTCGGATGCGCCGATGGCGGGTGATATGCGCCATCAAGTGCGCACCCGCATCGCAGCAGGCGAAGAGCCGGAGGCGATCCGCACATGGCTGGTTGAGCGCTATGGCGATTACGTAAGCTATGCGCCGCAAAACAAGCCGATCATGTGGCCACTGTTTGCGGCACCGCTGGTGATCCTGCTGTTGGCGGCACTGCTGTTGCGCGGTCGGTTCCGGCGTGACCCAAAGGATAGCGGCAAATGATGTGGGTTGTGATCCTGTTGGTGGCCGCAGCGGTGTTTGCCGTGATGGCCTTTGTCCTCAAGATGCCGCGTGCGGGCTGGGAGCTTTCTGGCGCGGCGCTGCTGGTTGGCATTGCGGGCTATGCCTTGCAGGGGCATCCTTCGATGCCGGGCGCGCCCAAAGCGCCGGTTGAGAATAAGCGCGCGGCAGATGAGGCGCTGATCAAGCAACGCCAGCAAATGGGCGACGCTTTTGCACAAGGGCAAAGCTGGCTGGTGCTGGCCGATGGCCTTGCCCGCCAAGGCCAGTTTGGCGCAGCCGCCGAAGTGTTGCGCAAAGGGTCTGAACAGTTCCCCAAGGATGCGGATATCTGGGTCTCCATGGGCAATGCACTGGTGGGCCATAGCGATGGCCTGATCACGCCTGCGGCACAATTTGCGTTCCAGAAGGCCGCCACAATCGCGCCGGACCATCCCGGCCCGCCGTTCTTCATGGGGCTGGCATTGGCGCAATCAGGCCGCTTGGCCGAAGCGCGGACGATCTGGGCCCAATTGCTGGTGCGATCCGCTGCCGATGCGCCTTATCGGGCCGATTTGTCAGAGCGGGTTCAGCGTATCGATTCGATGCTGGCGATGCAGGCTGGCAGCACGACCGCCGGTGGTCCGGTCAGCACCGCCGAACAGGCTGAAACTGCTCCTGCTCCTAAGGCTGAACAGCCCTGAAAACAGGCATTTAGGAACGTGGTAGAGTATCATCTGTTACCCTACCTATTCTGCACGTTTCCGCCCATTGCGGGGGCACAAGGGCGGTGCTAAAGCGCCGCGCCGACCCTGCTGTTCCGGCAGGCGCATACTAGGCTTTAGGCCGGGGGCACCGTTGCCATGAGTGATGCCGTAAATGAGGCCGTTGCGCCGCCTGCGCCTGTCGCCGGTCATGGTCACGCGGGGCATACGCAAGGATCGCTGGCCAAATTGGCGGTGGGTGCGATCGGCGTCGTGTTCGGCGATATCGGCACCAGCCCGCTCTACGCCTTGCGCGATACCTTTGCCGGCCATCACCCCCTGCCACTCGATCTGATGCATATCTTTGGCATCATCAGCCTGATGTTCTGGTCGATGATGATCATTGTGACTTTCAAGTACGTCTCGGTCATCATGCGGGCTGATAACAAGGGTGAGGGGGGCAGTCTTGCCCTGTTGGCGCTAATCAACCAGCACACCGACGGCAAGCGCTGGGGCAAGGGTATCATCCTGCTGGGCGTGTTCGCCACCGCGCTGTTCTATGGCGATTCGATGATTACGCCTGCCGTTTCGGTGATGGGCGCGATTGAGGGTGTGGCGGTTTACCGGCCCAGCATGCAAGGCCTGATCGTGCCCATCGTGGTGACAATCCTGATCGGCCTGTTCTTCATCCAGAGCCGTGGTACGGAAAAGGTAGCTGCGTTCTTTGGCCCGATCATGCTGGTCTATTTCGGCACGATCTCGGTTCTGGGTGTTCTCAGCATTCTGGAATACCCCGGTGTTGTGGCGGCGCTTAGCCCGCATTACGCCGTTAGCATGTTTCTTGCCGATCCGTTTCGCGGTTTCCTGGCGATGGGTGCCGCTGTGCTTGCGGTGACGGGGGCGGAGGCTCTCTATGCCGATATGGGCCATTTCGGACGCAGCCCGATCCGCGTTTCATGGCTGGCTTTCGTGCTGCCAGCGCTTGTGCTCAACTATCTGGGCCAAGCGTCTTTGCTAATCCGCAATCCAGCCGCATTGGAAAGCCCGTTCTATTTCCTCGCGCCGGAATGGTTCCAGTGGCCACTGCTGTTCATCGCTTCGGCGGCAGCAGTGATTGCCTCGCAAGCGGTGATTTCCGGTGCGTTCTCGGTCACGCAGCAGGCTATCCAGCTCGGATTTATCCCGCGCATGACGATCAAGCACACATCCACAGCAGCGGGCCAGATCTATATCCCGGTGATCAACTGGGCGCTGATGATTGCTGTGATCCTGCTGGTGTTGATGTTCCAGCGTTCGTCCAATCTGACGGCCGCTTATGGTATCGCGGTGACAGGCGCGATGCTGATCGACAACTTCCTGCTGGCGGTTGTGCTGTTCAAGCTGTGGCAGTGGAAGGCCCCTGCGGCCATTGCGATGCTGGCCCTGTTCTTCACCATCGATGCAGCCTACCTTGGCGCAAATCTGACCAAAATCCCCGACGGCGGTTATGTGCCGCTGGTCATGGGCGTGGCGATCTTTACGCTGCTTACCACATGGTCGCGCGGGCGCGCGCTGATGCGGGAAAACATGGCTGAGGGCACGATCCCCTTGGAAGTGTTTACCAAGTCTGCCCATTCCAGCGCGGCACGCGTGCCCGGAACCGCGATCTTCATGGCGTCAACCGCTGCGGGCGTGCCATCTGCGCTGCTCCACAACATCAAGCACAACAAAGTGTTGCACGAACGCGTGGTGATCCTGACGGTATCAATCGAGGACGTGCCCTATGTCGATCCGGTAGAGCGCTATTCGGTGAAAGATTACAGCAACGGCTTTTACCGGTTAACGCTGCGGTTCGGCTTTCTGGAAGAAACCGATGTGCCTGCTGCGTTGGTGGGTGTTAACATGTGCGGTGAGCCGTTCAACATGATGAAGACCAGCTTCTTCCTTTCGCGCCAGACGCTGATCGCATCTGACAAGCCGGGCATGGCGCTTTGGCGGGAAAAGCTGTTCGCGTGGATGCTGCGCAATGCAGCCAGTGCCATGGAATTCTTCCGCTTGCCCACAAATCGCGTGGTAGAATTGGGTAGCCAGTTGAAGATTTGATCGAAGTTGGCGTTTATTTCCTCGGCGTGGCACTTGGCAATCTGGTCAAATGCACTAGAATTCCGGTGATGGACCAGAAATAAACCATTATGTCGAACATCGCGCTGCTGCGTGAGATACTTGATGCTCAACTGGAAATGGTGTGCCGCTTCCGAGCTGATGGCACCATCCTGTTCGTTAACCGTGCCTATGCCAACTCGCTGAAGTCGGAACCGGCTGAGCTGACCGGCCAAAGTTTATGGCAATTCGTTACAGGCTCCGATCAGGAAAGTGTGCGCGAGCAGCTTGCACAATTGACGCCTGAACAGCCAGAGATAACTATCGAGAACCGCTTTGAAACTGCCAACGGCACGCGCTGGATGCTGTGGCGCAACCATGCGCTTGAATTTGACAAGGGCGGTCATTGGTCGGTGGCCCAATCCACCGCGATCGACATTACCGAGCGGCGCCAATTGGAAGAGCAATTGGAACTGCTGGTCGGGGAATTGAACCACCGCGTCAAAAACACGCTGATGGTGGTGCAGGCGATGGCCTATCAGACATTTCGCGGCACCGATGTACCCGCCTTGCCGGTTGAAAAGTTTAATCGCCGTCTGGCCGCCCTTTCAGGGGCACATGATGCGTTGAGCCGTCAGAACTGGAGCGGGGCACCTTTGGCAGAGATTGCTCGCCAGGGCCTGTTGATCTGTATGGATGGTAGCCGGCGGGTCAGCATTGCTGGCCCCGATGTAACATTGCCAACCAATGCCACGGTTTCCTTGGTCATGGTGTTGCACGAACTGGCCACTAATGCGCTGAAATATGGCGCGCTGTCTGGCGGAAGTGGCAAGATCGATGTTCGCTGGGATCTGGCCGAGCGGGATGGTTGGGTGGTGATCCATTGGCAAGAGCAAGGCGGCCCGCCGGTCACCATGCCAACCCGCAAGGGCTTTGGGTCGCGCTTGCTAACCGATGCCGTGCCACGTCAGCTCAACGGTCAGGTGGACCTGTCGTATCATGAAACGGGTTTGCATTGCTGCATTGCCATTCCCCTTGCCGCGTCGGGGCAAGCACCCGGGGAAGAGCATTGATTGCAGGTCGTCGAATTCTGGTGATCGAGGATGAGTTTATCGTCGCTGCCATGTTGTGCGATGTGCTTGAGGATGCAGGCGCTGCGCCACTGGGGCTGGTGGGACGTGTGGATGACGCGTTGCACATGATTGCCAGCGCTGAAATCGATGCTGCTGTGCTGGATTGGAATCTGCACGGGGAAACCGGCGCACCCTTGGCCGAGGCCTTGCGCACGCGAGGCATCCCGTTTGTGATTGCGACCGGATACGGTGCGGTGGAAGCTCAATTTGCCGATCAGGTTATTCTGGCAAAGCCCTATGTGCCCGATGCCTTGATAGAGCAACTGGGGCGATTGCTGGCCAAGTGAATGGCGGGGGCGGCATTGCTGCCACCCCGTGCACCTCGTCAATCGGCTTTGGCTTCGGCAACGGATTCGTTATGCAGGCTGGCTTCCACTTTGGCAGTTTCCTGCTTTGCTGCCGCGGCAGCTTTTTTGGCTTCGGCAGAGGCTTTTTCGCCCAGTTCGTCTGTTTTGGCTGCGGCATCGTCGACGGCGGCAGCGGCTTTGGCAGCCAGTTCGTCTGTCGCGGCGGCAGCTTCGTCGGCAACATCGTTACCTGCGGATTCCACGGCTGATCCGGCAGCGTCCTGCGTTTTTTCCGAGCAGGCTGAAAGCAGAAGGGCGGTGGCTGCGGTTGCAGCGAAAGTTGTAAATTTGCGCATGTGGTGGATCACTCCCCTTGGATGGTTCCAGCCCATCGGGGTGCTTCCCGCAATGGCTGGCTGAAGCATCAACGCATCAATGGATTATAATATCCCCCGCAGCAAAAAGGCGCAGCATCCGGTGATGCTGCGCCCTTTCAAGATACTGCGTTGAACAGCGGCGATGGTTATGCGCCGAGGTTTACGCTGACCATTGCATAGAGCATTGGCAATGACAGCAGCAGGTTGGTGCGGCTGGCAAACAGCGCGCGCGGCGCAGCAGCAGCCTTTTCTTCAGCCGATGCATCCACGATGCCGAGGATCTTCTTCTGGGCAGGCCAGATGATGAACCATACGTTGAACGCCATGATCAGCGCCAGCCACATGCCAAGGCCGATGAGGTTGACCGCGCCTTCGCCCGAGAAGGTCATCGCCTGGTGCGCATAACCCGACACGACAGCGATCACGAGGCCGGTCACAACGGTGAGCAGAGCTGCCCAACGGAAGAAGAAGAAGACCTTGGGAGCGATGTGGCCGGTGATCGCGCCCTTTTGTTCAGCAGGAATCTTCGGCATGGTCGGTACTTGAACAAAGTTCAGGTAATAGAGCAGGCCGATCCACAGGATGCCGAAAAAGACGTGAAGCCAGCGGAATACCGCGCCGACAGTGGCGGGTACGGATTCGCCATAGCCGATCATCATGGCGATTGCCGCGATGAGGCCAACGGCCAGAACTAGATGAAGATTGCCGAAAAACTTGGCCATCTGATTTTCCCCCTTATTGGAATGCTTAACCGGCACAGGGGCGCGACCACGCCCCCGCAATTGCGGCGTATATTAATCAGCGTTGTGCAAATGTCACACGAAAACCGGATGTGCAGACGTGTTCAATCGTGCGGGGGATTCTGCTCGACGTCAGGCTCGGCCCCGGCGGCAAGGCCGTGGCGCATCAGCATCGGGATTTGCGTGAAGGTGAATAGGAACGAAAGCGTGGTGACGCCCCACAGCTTTGCCTGCAACCAGACCTCGAAATTGCCGTTGGCGACATTGAAAAAGTACCGCAGCACTTCATTCAGCGCGGCAAGGAACAGGAAGAAGAACGCCCAGTTGCGCGAAAGCTTGATCCATCCGGCATCATCAAGGCCTTCGAACGCAGCTTCGAGCAGGGTGCGCAGCATCGCTTTGCCGCGCGCAAGGCCGGCAAACAGCACGCCAGCAAACAGCAGGTATATCGCGGTTGGCTTTACCTGTATCCAGAACGGATCGCCGAGCAGCACAGTGAGCGTGCCGAAGCCCAAAATTAGCGCGGTCGAAAGCCACAGCATCGGCGAGATTTTGCCCAAGCGCCACTTCGAGATGATCAGCGCTGCGACCGTTGCCACCATGAACGTGGCGGTGCCCTTGGTGACGGCAATGACTTCGGCCAAGCCTGCCACGGCGCCTTCGGGCTTGAAGTGCCGATAGGCGAGGAAGAACACCAGCAGCGGGCCGTAATCGACCAGCAGGTTGATCCATGAGGATTTGGGCTTATCGTTTGCGGTGCTCAACGGGCTACTCCTGCGATGACGCGGGCCACGAGATCGGGATCGAACGGGCGCAGATCATCGATCTTTTCGCCAACGCCGATGGCGTGGATCGGCAAGCCGTATTGTTCGGCGGCGGCCACCAGCACACCGCCGCGCGCTGTGCCATCCAGCTTGGTCATGATCAGGCCGGTGACGCCCGCCACTTCCTTGAACGTCTCGATCTGCTGCAACGCGTTCTGTCCGTTGGTGGCATCGAGCACGAGCACCACGTCATGCGGGGCTTCGGGATTGAGGCGGCCGAGCACGCGGCGCACCTTGGCCAGTTCGTCCATCAACTCGCGCTTGTTTTGCAGGCGGCCTGCGGTGTCAACGATCAGCGTATCGATGCCGGTGTCGGTGGCAGACTTTACCGCATCGAAGACGATCGAGGCCGGATCGCCGCCTTCGGGGCCGGTGATGACGGGAATGCCGAGGCGGTCCGCCCAGACCTTGAGCTGGCCGATGGCGGCGGCGCGGAAAGTGTCGCCCGCTGCCAGCATCACGCCATAGTCCTGTTCCTGGAACAAGTGCGCCAGCTTGGCGATGGTCGTGGTCTTGCCCGAACCGTTGACGCCGATCACGAGGATCACTTGCGGGCGGGGGAAGGCGACGATTTCGAGCGGTTTGGCGACAGGGCGCAGAATCGCGGCGATTTCTTCGGCCATCGCTTCTTTGACGGCCTGTTCGTTCACGCCGTTTTCAAAGCGCGCAACCTTCAGTTTTTCGCGGATGCGGGCGGCGGCGCGCGGGCCAAGGTCCGACAGGATCAGAGCATCTTCAAGATCATCCAACTGCGCGTCGGTCAGCTTTGATGCGCCAACGATGCTGCCAAGGTTTTCGGCAAGGCGTTCCGAGGTCTTGCGAAAGCCGCCGAGCAGACGGTCGGACCAACTCTCGCCACTCATTCCAGTATTCCTTCGATGATCTTTGTCGGTGTGCAAGTGACCAGACTGCCGGGCACGGTGCCCGGCGCGGTGCGGTAGCTGGCGAAGTGGCCTGCATGGCCGGTTCCGTCGCGTTCGGCAAGCACGCTGGCGGGCTGGCCCAGCAGGGTGTGCAGCCAGTGCCCGCGTTGACCGGCAACCGCAGCGCGCAGTTCGGCGGCGCGTTCTTTGACCAGCAGCGGTGCCACTTGCGGCATCTTGGCCGCAGGCGTGCCGGGGCGGGGCGAATAGGGGAAGATGTGGCCGTGGACGACATCGCATTCGCGCACGATGGAAAGGTTATTGGCGTGCATTTCGGGCGTTTCGGTGGGGAAGCCCGCAATCAGGTCTGCGCCGATGGCCACTTCGGGGCGGTGCGCCTTGATATGTTGGACAAGCGAAATGGCTTGCGCGCGGGTGTGGCGGCGCTTCATCCGCTTGAGGATCATGTCATCGCCCGATTGCAACGAAAGGTGGATGTGCGGCATCAACCGCGCCTCGCCGGTGATCAGATCAAGCAGCAGCGGATCAATCTCCACCCCGTCGAGCGAGGACAGGCGCAGGCGGGGCAGGGAGGGGAAGGTGGCAAGGATCGCGGCGACCAGATCACCCAGCTTGGGAGCACCGGGAAGGTCTGCCCCCCACGAGGTTACGTCCACCCCGGTCAGCACCACTTCGGCCACGCCAAGGTTCAGATGCGGTTCGATGGCGCGCAGCACATCGACCACCGGCAGCGACATGCTGGGGCCGCGCCCTTGCGGGATGATGCAGAAAGTGCAGGCGTGATCGCAGCCGTTCTGCACCGGCACAAATGCGCGGGTGTGGTGCTCTGATACGGCGGCGGGCCTGACATTGCCCTGCGTCCAATGCCGCGCCACGAGCTTTTCCGCATTGGGCACAACCGCATCGACTTCGGGCATCTGCGCGAAGCTGTCCTGCTCTATCGTGGCGGCACAGCCGGTGACGACTAGCCGCGCTTCGGGGTGTTCGCGGCGCAGGCGGCGCACGGCGCGGCGCGATTGGCGCACCGCCTCTGCCGTCACCGCGCAAGAATTGACCACGACCGTTTCCGGCGCGTCTTGCAGCATCGCCCGGATCGTCTCGCTTTCCGCGATGTTCAGCCGGCAGCCGAGAGAGACGACCTGCGTGGTCATAGCGGGTATTCGGCGTCCTCGAACGTGCCGTCAAAGCTGAATGCCGCAGGGCCGGTCATCTCGATATTGCCGCCTTCGGGCCATGCTATGTTCAAGGGACCGCCTGGAAGGTCAACGCGTACGGTACGGCCCGTCAGTTTGCGGCGGATTGCGGCCACTGCCGTGGCGCAAGCGCCGGTCCCGCAGGCGCGTGTCAGGCCGACGCCGCGTTCCCAAACCCGCAAGGCAAGGTGATCCGGACCGACGCGGGCGGCGATGTTCACGTTGATGCGATCAGGAAACAGCGGATCATTCTCGATCATCGGCCCAAGCCGTTCGAGGTCTACGGCGTCAATATCGGAGACAAAAAACACAACGTGCGGATTGCCGACGTTTACGCCGACCGGGTTTTCCAGCTCTTCCCACCCCACCGGCATTTCAAGCGTGTCCATCGCATAGGCCACGGGGATTTCGTCCCACTTGAACCGGGGCGCGCCCATATCGACCGATACGGCTTGCGCATTGGCATCCGAGCGGATCAGGCCGCCCAGCGTTTCTATGGTCTGCGTGCCGCCCAGCAACAGGCCGACGGCGCGGCTTGCGTTGCCGCAAGCCTCGACTTCGCTGCCATCGTTATTGAAAATCCGCATGCGCACATCGGCCTGCGTGGAATGCTCGATCACGATCAACTGGTCGCACCCGATGCCAGTATGTCGGTCTGCCAGAGCAGCCGCGCGGCGCGGGGACATGGGGACAGCCGCCGTGCGGGCGTCAATCACCACGAAATCGTTGCCGAGGCCGTGCATCTTGCGGAAAGAAATACGCATGGACCGCGACATAGGCATTCACACGCCCAAGGGCAATGCATAGGCTGGTGGTTCAGGCGGCGGCAGCGTGCTCGAACTGATCATCGGCAGTGGCGAGCTCGCGCAGCATATTCTGATCGGCCAGCATCTCATGCACGCTTTGCGCATCGGTGGGCTGGCCATAGAGGTAGCCCTGGCCCTTGAACGAGCCAAGCTTGCGCAATTCCGCCAGAACTTCCGGCGTCTCGATACCCTCGGCGGTGATCGGCAGGCCCATGCCTTTGCCAAGCGAGGAGATCGCCTCGATAATCGTCGCGCTGTCCTTGCTGACGTCAAGGTTTGACACGAAATGGCGGTCAATCTTGATCTGGTCGAACGGCAGTGTGCGCAACTGGGCAAAGCTGGAATAGCCGTTGCCGAAATCGTCAAGGCTGATGCGGATGCCCTGGTTTTTCAGGCTGGTGATCAGTGTCCGCACCATGCCCAGGTTTTCGTGCAGGCAGCTTTCGGTTATCTCGACATCAAGCCGTTGCGGCGGGAAGTTTGCTTCGAGCAATAACCGCAGCAGCCTTTGCGCAAACCACGGATCGCGCAACTGGATGGGGGAGATATTCACCGACAGCGTCAGGCGCGGGTTCCATTCACGGGCATCCTTCAGTGCCTGACGGATCAGGCTTTCCGAAAGGTCGGAAATCAGGCCGATTTCCTCGGCAACAGGGATGAACACATCGGGCGACATAAGGCCACGGCGCGGATTCTTCCAGCGAGCCAGCATTTCGAAACCGGTCAACTGGCCGGTATCAAGGTCGATCTGCTTTTCATAGAACGGCACGAATTCGCCCGCCGGAATGCCTTGGCGGATGCTATGCTCCAGCTCGTTGCGATACCGCAATTCGCTTTCCAGACTGGCATCGAACCAGCGGTAGCCGTTGCGACCGGCCTTTTTAGCCTGATACATGGCAAGGTCTGCGCGGTGCAGCAGTGTGGTGGCCAGCTTCTGTGATGCCGATGAATCCGAGCTGCTTGTAGTCGCAAGGCCTACCGAGGCGGTAACTTCGATGGCAAGGCTATTGATGATGATGGGGTGAGCGATTTGTTCGTTAATGCGCAGCACAAGCCGGTCAATCGCTTCGGAATGATCGGGATCATAAATTGCGGCGCAGGCAAATTCGTCGCCGCCAAGGCGGGCTATGATCGAGCGTTCGGGCAAGGCCGAGCGGATGCGGCGGGTCGCTTCCAATAGCACCGCATCGCCGGCAAGATGGCCATGAACGTCATTGGAGCGCTTGAAGTGGTCAAGGTCGATGACCATAGTGACGACTTCGTGTCCGGTGATGCGGGCGCTTGCGATCATGTCTTGCAAGGCGTCGTCGATTGTCCTGCGGTTGAGGCAGCCGGTCAGAGGGTCGGTCTGGGCAAGGGTCCGGGCGATTTCTTCAGCTTGCCGACGTTGCGAAACCTCGCCGGTGAGATCCATGTAGCGGCGGCAGCCGAACAGCAGCAATGCCACATTGAGCAGTAGCGCGGCGCTCAGAATATCGTCGAGCGGTTTGCCGTTGCTGATCAATGAAGTGACGAAATCGGCGATCACCGATGATCCATTGGCAATAATCAGGATGATCATGGCAACAACAATGCCAAGACCAATCAGGTCCTTGTCGGCCTTGGCCATTTTTTCGCGCTTGGTCTTCTGATCGTGCGGCATGCTTGCCATAGCCGATGCTTTCGTATTGACTGCAACCGCCTGCCGACGATTTGCCCCTGCCACTTAGCTACCGCACAGCTGCTGAAGTTTTGGTTAATATAAGCTTTCATCGGCCATCTGGTTCGCATTCTTGCAGCCATGCTTGCCACCGCGCGTAATCGCGGGTATGGGCCGCGCAGCAGATGGGCCTTGCACGTCTGCGGATTCGACAACGGCCCCTGTTCAGGATGCCACACGCTGGTCGGCGAGGTTTCGCCCACCGGCGTTTTTCGCGTTATGCGAAATCGGCGGGCGGGCAAGGGCTTGATGATGGGAATTGTGCGTGTTCGATAGTCTGTCAGACCGGCTTGGAGGCGTCTTCGATCGCCTGCGTGGTCGTGGCGCGCTGAACGAAGAAGACGTGCGCGCAGCCATGCGCGAAGTGCGCATCGCGCTGCTCGAAGCAGACGTTGCGCTGCCCGTCGTCCGTCGTTTCATCGATAATGTTACAGAACTCGCCGTTGGCCAGTCGGTGTTGCGTTCGGTCACGCCGGGCCAGCAGGTCGTCAAGATCGTCAACGACGCGCTGGTCGAAATGCTCGGCGGCGGCACGGCAGAGCTTGATCTGGTGGCAGCGCCGCCGGTCGTGATCATGATGGTCGGTTTGCAAGGTTCGGGTAAGACCACCAGCACCGCCAAGATCGCCAAGCTGCTTAAAGAAAAGCACGGCAAGAAAGTGCTGATGGCCTCGCTCGACGTTAATCGTCCGGCAGCGCAGGAACAGTTGAAGGTGCTGGGTGAGCAGGCAGGTGTTGCTACGCTGCCGATCATCGTTGGCCAGTTGCCGGTCGATATCGCCACGCGGGCTGTGAACGCAGCCAAGCTGCAAGCGGTTGACGTGCTGATGCTCGACACTGCGGGCCGCCTGCATGTCGATCAGGCCTTGATGGACGAGATGAAGGCGGTTTCCGCCGTCTCGGTTCCCAAGGAAACCCTGCTCGTCGTCGATTCGCTGACCGGCCAGGACGCGGTCAATGTCGCGCAATCCTTTGCGGGCGAGGTTGATCTTACCGGCATCGTGCTGACGCGGATGGATGGCGATGCGCGCGGTGGTGCGGCGCTTTCGATGCGTGCTGTCACCGGCAAGCCGATCAAGTTTGCCGGCACCGGCGAAAAGCTTGACGCGATCGAGCCGTTCCACCCCGAACGCGTGGCCGGCCGTATCCTCGGCATGGGTGACATCGTCTCCATCGTCGAAAAGGCGGCGGCGACCATTCAGGTTGAAGACGCCGAAAAGCTTGCCGCGCGCATGTCGAAGGGTCAGTTCGATATGAACGACCTGCGCACGCAATTGCGTCAGATGCAGAATATGGGCGGTCTTGGCGCGTTGGCGGGCATGATGCCCGGCATGAAGAAGGCCAAGGCGGCGATGGCGCAATCCGGCATGGATGATCGCGTGCTGCTGCGCATGGACGCGATCATCGGTTCGATGACGCCGAAAGAGCGCGAAAAGCCTGAATTGCTCAATGCCAAGCGCAAGATCCGTGTGGCCAAGGGGTCGGGCACGCAAGTGCAGGACGTCAACAAGCTTCTGAAGATGCATCAGGAAATGGCCAAGGCCATGAAGCAGATCAAGAAGATGGGTGGCCTCAAGGGCTTGGGCGCATTGTTCGGCAAGGGTGGTCTTGGTGCCGCTATGCCGGGTCTGGACCAGCAAATGGGTCCGGGCGGGCTTGGTGGAATGGGTGGCGGCATGGGCGGTTTGCCCGGTCTGGGATCGGGTGGCTTGCCATCCAACCTGAACGACCTGCTCAAGAAGCGCTGAATTTTTGAAGTTTCGTGAATACTAGAATTTCGCTGAAAGGTTGATCTAATGTCTGTTTCTCTTCGTCTTTCGCGTGGTGGCTCGAAGAAGCGCCCGTACTACAAGGTTGTCGTCTCCAACAGCCGCGCACCGCGCGATGGCAAGTATCTGGAGCAGGTCGGCACCTACAACCCGCTGCTCGCCAAGGACGATGAAAACCGCGTCCGTCTGGTCGAAGACCGCGTGCGTTACTGGCTCGGCGTTGGCGCCCAGCCAACCGACCGCGTTGCCCGCATGCTCGACAAGGCAGGCATCAAGGAACGCAAGGTTACCCTGAACCCGAACGCTGGCGTCCCCGGCAAGAAGGCCAAGGAACGCGCTGAAGACAAGGCCAAGAAGGCTGCTGAAGCCGCTGAAGCCGCAGCCGAAGCTGCTGCTGCACCAGTTGCTGAAGAAGCACCGGTTGAAGCTGCTGCTGAAGAGCAGACGGAAGCCTGATCTTGTCGGACAAACCCGTCACGCTCGCCGCCATAACCGGCGCACATGGGGTGACGGGGGAAGTCCGTCTCAAGCTGTTCGGAGAAGGCGTGGCCGCGCTCAAGCGCTACCGCGCCTTCTGCGATGCAAAGCTGACGGTAACATCGTTGCGCGATGACAGCAAAGGCGGCGCGATTGCCCGCTTTGCCGAAGTGGCCGACCGCACCGCAGCCGAAAAACTGCGCGGAACGGCGCTGACCGTACCCCGCTCGACCCTCCCGCCACTGGCCGAGGGCGAGTATTACCACGCCGACCTCCTCGGCCTGCCCGCCGTCTCCACCACCGGAGAGGAATTGGGCGAATGTATCGCCATCGAAAACTTCGGCGCGGGCGACGTGATCGAAATCCGAAAACCTGATGGCAAGCGCTTTATGGTCCCCATGAAGCTGGACGCGGTGCCCGAATGGGACGATGCACGGATTGTGATTGAAGCGCTTTACGTGGAGTAGTATATACAGGGCGTATATACGGAGGCCGCGATGACGGATGACAATAAGGTCGGCGAAGAACGCAAAAAATTCAACATGCGAGTGTTCGGATCTGCGCCTTGGTTGAAAGGTATCGAGAAGCAGCGCCATCGTACCAAGGTTTTCAAGTCGGGCAACTCGCTGGCTGTCCGCATTCCTTCCGGCACGAAGCTTTCGGCTGGAATGGAGATGGACCTGTTGGTCGAGGATGGCCAATTTCTCTCTTACGATCCTGTTGAACAGCCCAAGCGGATGTTCAATATCGCCAAGGTGGCCGGGTCTGCTACAAGCCTCAAACCAATCCGCCGGGAAGATCGTATCTTCGAGGATCGTCCGCTTCGCAGCCGTGACAAGTCAAAGGACGAGCCGTGAAATACCTGCTCGACAGCAATGTCATCATAGCGCTGGTCATGAACGAAGATCCGGGCGTCTATGCCCGCGCATCGCACTGTGAGGCTGGTGAGATGGTGACGTCAGCCGTTTGCTATGCCGAGGTCGCCTACGGTTCTGCAAACGAAAAGCCGCCTGCGACAGAGCAGCTTCGAGCGTTTGTCGAGGAAGTTCCTATCCTGAACTTCGATTTCAAGGCGGCGCAGGCTTATGCGACGTTGCCGTTCAAGCGCGCCAGCTATGACCGACTGATTGCGGCGCATGCTCTGTCGCACGGGTTGATCGTCGTGACGGACAACGAAGCGGACTTCAGGGATGTGCCGGGGTTGGTGGTTGAGAACTGGACGGTTTGATGATCTTTATTCACAGGGCCGTTCTGCTCGTCCTGATCGTGCTTCCAGCAGTGGTTACACGATTTTTGCTTGCAAGGCGCGCGGCTTTGTTCGTGCGACTAATCTGGACTCTGCTGGTGGTTTGTCCGTTACCCGTGTTTGCTTGGTGGATGACGTTTAATAGTCTTGGTTCAGGCTGGGGTTTTGCCTTGATTGCTATGTTTCTTACCGTCGCGATTGGTTTGGGGACAATTGTTGGACTGCTTTGGCACGCTTTCTCCACTAGGGCGCCAAAATGACCTTCGCCGCCACTGTCCTTACGCTCTATCCCGAGATGTTCCCCGGCCCTTTGGGTGTCAGCCTTGCGGGGCGGGCGCTGGCTGAGGGGAAGTGGTCGATGGATGCGGTGCAGATCCGCGATTTTGCGGCCGACAAGCACCGGACCGTGGATGATACGCCTGCCGGTGGCGGGGCGGGGATGGTTCTGCGGGTGGATGTGCTGGCGAAAGCGGTAGATCATGCGCGGGGGCTTTCAGGTTTAGCAATTCTCCCCGAGCTTGGCTCGGGGAGGATTTTCGCGTCCCCGTCATCGCCCTAACGCCGCGCGGAAAACCGCTGACGCAGGAGCGGGTGCGAGAACTGGCGGCTGGTCCCGGCGTGATCCTGCTGTGCGGGCGGTTTGAGGGCTTTGACGAGCGCATCTTTGAAGGCCGCAACGTCGAGGAAGTCTCGGTTGGCGATATCGTGCTGTCTGGCGGGGAATGTGCGGCGCTGATGTTGCTTGATGCTTGCATTCGGCTGCTTCCCGGCGTAATGGGCGCGGCCTTGAGTGGTCATGAGGAGTCGTTTGAAAACGGTCTTCTTGAGTACCCTCATTACACCCGGCCCGCTGAGTGGGAAGGGCGAGTGATCCCTGAAGTGTTGCGATCGGGGGATCACGCGAAAATCGCGGAGTGGCGGAAACGCCGTTCGGAAGACGATACACGGCTACGCAGGCCGGACCTTTGGGAGCGCCACATCGGCGCTCGGGTCCAGTCTGCCTCTGGTGCGCAACGTGAAGTGCAGGACTTAAAAAATGAACCTGATTCAGCAGCTTGAAGCTGAAGCCATCGCCGAATACAAGGCGAAGAAGGAAATTCCATCGTTCCGTGCGGGCGATACCGTGCGCATCGGCGTACGCGTTGTGGAAGGTGAGCGCACCCGCGTTCAGAACTACGAAGGCGTGTGCATCGCGCGTTCGAACCGTGGCCTTGGCTCGAACTTCACCGTTCGCAAGATCTCGTTCGGCGAAGGCGTAGAACGCGTATTCCCGCTTTATTCGCCGAACATCGATTCGATTACCGTGGTTCGCCGTGGTGTCGTTCGTCGTGCGAAGCTCTACTATCTGCGCGGCCGGACCGGCAAATCGGCACGTATTGCCGAACGCAAGGTCACCAAGGTTACCGCGAACTGAGCGCAGGCGGGCAATAGCCCAACGCCACGACACGAAAGTGTTTAAAAAGGCGTCCTGGCTCACCGGCCAGGGCGCCTTTTCTGCTTTGAACAGCAGGCAATTCGGGCCACCAAGGCGCATCACCAACTTGCTCTGCGGCCTCATCAGGCCAGAGGATACCGAAGCCCCATGCGTCACTTGCCATTGCTTGCCGCCTGCGCGTTGTCTGCCATGTCGTTCGCGCCGCTTGCCCACGCACAACAGGGTCAATCCATGACCAATACCCCATCTGCTCCATCGTTGACCCTCGAACGCGTGTTCGCCAGCCCCGGCCTGAACGGCCCGGCACCGCGCGCAGTGAAGCTGTCGCCTGATGGCCGTTACCTGACGCTGCTGCGCAACCGCGCCGATGATCGCGAACGCTACGACTTGTGGGGGTTTGATCGCCAGACGTCGCAGTGGACGATGCTGGTGGATTCGCTCAAGCTGTCATCAGGCCGCGCCCTTTCAGAAGCCGAGAAGATGCAGCGGGAACGCCAGCGCATCGGCGATCTGAAAGGTATTGTGACTTACGAATGGGCCGCCGATAGCAAGTCGGTGCTGGTCCCGGTCGATGGCGATCTGCTGCTGGCGGGCCTTGATGGCACCGTGCGCAAGATCGAAGGCACCATGGGCGGCGAATTGAACCCCAAGCTGGGTCCGAAGGGTGAGCACATCGCCTTTGTACGCGACCGCCGCTTGTGGACGGGCAAGGTTGCAGGCGGTGCGCCCGTGGCGATCACGCCCGAAGAAGCCAACACAAACGTCCATTGGGGCGAGGCCGAATTTGTCGCGCAAGAGGAAATGGCGCGCTTCAACGGCTTCTGGTGGTCCGGCGATGAAAGCCGCATCGCGGTGGAGCGCTTTGACGAAAGCATGGTGGGCGTGGTCACGCGTGCTGCCATCGGTGCTGAAGGCACCAAGACTTACGACCAGCGCTATCCTGCTGCGGGCACGCCCAACGCGGAAGTCTCGCTATGGGTTATGGCACCTGATGGTTCGGGCAAAGTGCAGGTCGATCTGGGTGCGGATCAGGATATCTATCTTGCCCGTGTCGATTGGGCACCTGATGGCAAGGCGCTCTATGTGCAACGCATGAACCGCGAACAGACCGTGCTCGATATGCTCAAGGTTGATCCGGCAACCGGCAAATCGTCTGTGCTGTTCAGCGAAAAGGCGGCGGACAAGCACTGGATCGATCTGTCGGACAGCTACCGCTTCCTCAAGGACGGCAGCCTGATCTGGTGGTCACAGCGCGATGGCTTTGGCCACCTCTATCACCTCAAGGGCGGCAAGTGGACGCAATTGACCAAGGGCGAATGGACCGTCATCGGTCTGGTCGGCGTGGATGAGGCGGGCGGCAAGCTTACTTTCACCGGCACCCGGGACGATGTGCTGGCCCAACAGGTCTATACGATCGACCTCAACGCCCCGGCCAAAGTGCAGCGCCTGACCGAGCTGGGCTGGGTCAACAGCGCCACGATGGATCGCAGCGGGCAGACGCTGATGATTTCGCGATCATCGGACGCGCAGCCCGCGCAATCGTTCATCGCCGATTCCAATGGCAAGCGGCTTGCGTGGATCGAGGAAAACAAGGTGGCAGGCGCACATCCTTATGCCCCCTACCTTGCCAGCCACCGCCCCGCGCAGTTTGGCACGATCCCGGCGTCAGACGGTACGCCGCTGCATTACATGATGATCACGCCGCCGCTGGAGCCCGGCACGACCTATCCGGTGTTCACCTATCACTACGGAGGGCCGACCGCGCAAGTGGTCACCAAGGGGTTCCAGGGCGCGCTGGCGCAGGCCATTGTCGACAAGGGCTATATCTACTTTGCCATCGACAATCGCGGATCGGAAAACCGAGGCGTCAAATTCGCCTCGGCGCTGCACCATGCGATGGGTTCGGTTGAGGTGGAAGACCAGTTGGCAGGCGCAAACTGGCTGAAGCAGCAGCCTTTTGTGAATGCTGACAAGATCAGCACCTTTGGCTGGTCTTATGGCGGCTATATGTCGATCAAGATGCTGCAGGCCAATCCGGGCGCCTATGCCGCAGGCATTGCCGTGGCGCCGGTGACCAAGTGGCAGATGTACGACACGACTTATACCGAGCGTTATCTGGGCGATCCGCGCAAAGTGCCGGAAGTCTATGAAAAATCGAACGCTTTGGCCGATACTGCAAAGATCAGCGATCCTTTGCTGATCATTCATGGCATGGCCGATGATAACGTGGTGTTTGAAAACGCCAGCGCCATCATCGCCAAGATGCAGGGTGAGGCCGTGCCGTTCGAAATGATGCTTTACCCCGGCTATACGCACCGCATCAGCGGGCCGAAGGTGAGCAAGCATTTGTACGAGACGATTTTCCGCTTCCTTGACCGCAATGGTGCAGGCAGCGGGAAGTAGGGACGCTCTTCCGG
This sequence comes from Novosphingobium sp. AAP83, assembly GCF_001295795.1. Classification (GTDB taxonomy): domain Bacteria; phylum Pseudomonadota; class Alphaproteobacteria; order Sphingomonadales; family Sphingomonadaceae; genus Novosphingobium. The sequence goes on along the minus strand of NZ_LJHY01000016.1, from coordinate 228,968 downwards.
AGATTCAGCCTGTTCTTCTTTCGTCATGCTGAACTTGTTTCAACATCCTTCTTTCACCACGAACTGCGGTGTGAATGGAGAAATGGATCCTGAAACAGGTTCAGGATGATGGCAGTTTTAACGGAGCCGTAGTGTCATCGGGCAAGCGAGAGTGTTCGAGGCAAAAGTGTTTTTAACTTGGCTGGTCGGCACCAGCCGCTAGGGAACGGCCTGACTGCTTGATCGGCGGGTCGCTTGAAGGGAATGGACATGGGTTACCGGGTTGTAGTTGTTGGCGCGACAGGGAACGTGGGCCGCGAAATGCTCAACATCCTTGCCGAGCGTGAGTTTCCGCTGGACGAAATCGCAGCCGTCGCGTCACCGCGCTCGCAGGGCACCGAGATTGACTTTGGCGAAACCGGCCGCCGGCTGAAGGTGAAAAACATCGAGAACTTCGATTTCACCGGATGGGATATTGCGCTGTTTGCCGCAGGTTCCGGCCCGACCGAAATTCATGCCCCGCGCGCAGCTGCTTCGGGCTGCGTGGTGATCGACAATTCGTCGCTCTACCGCATGGACCCCGATGTGCCGCTGATCGTGCCAGAGGTGAACCCTGACGCCATCGACGGCTATACCAAGAAGATGATCATCGCGAACCCCAACTGCTCAACCGCGCAGATGGTCGTGGCGCTCAAGCCTTTGCATGATGCCGCCAAGATAAAGCGCGTTGTCGTTGCCACGTACCAGTCGGTTTCGGGTGCAGGCAAAGAAGGCATGGACGAGCTGTTTGAACAGACGCGTGCGATCTACATGCCGCAGGGCGAACTGGGCGACCCCAAGAAGTTCACCAAGCAGATCGCGTTCAACGTGATCCCGCACATCGACGTTTTTCTGGACGATGGATCGACCAAGGAAGAGTGGAAGATGATCGCCGAAACAAAGAAGATCCTTGATCCCAAGATCAAGATCAGCGCCACCTGCGTGCGCGTTCCGGTGTTCGTGGGCCATTCCGAAGCGATCAACATCGAGTTTGAAAACGAAATCAGCGCCGAAGAAGCGCAGAACATCCTGCGTGAAGCGCCGGGCGTTATGCTGATCGATAAGCGCGAAAACGGCGGCTATATCACCCCGATCGAATGCGTGGGTGATGATGCCACGTATGTCAGCCGCGTGCGCGAAGATCCGACCGTGGACAGCGGCCTTTCGCTTTGGTGCGTTTCGGACAACTTGCGCAAAGGCGCTGCGCTGAACGCGGTGCAGATTGCCGAGCTGCTGGGCCGCCGCCACTTGAAGAAGGGCTGATCGGGCCATGACAGAAGTCACCACCGAATTCTTCTCCGGCTATGGCGATGCGCGTTTGGCGTTGCATCGGATCGGCGCGGGAAGGCCGGTGGTGCTTCTGCACGGGCTGTTTTCATCGGCAGACGTCAATTGGATCAAGTATGGCACCGCAGCGCAATTGGCGGCAGCAGGCTTTGAATGCCTGATGCCCGATTTGCGCGTACATGGGAAAAGCGAAGCTCCGCTTGATCCGCGTGCTTATCCGCAAGATGTGCTGGTGCGCGATGCCGAGGCGCTGGTGGCGCATCTCGGGCTGACCGACTTTGACCTCGTCGGGTTTTCGCTCGGCTCGCGCACGGCGGCGCGCGCGGTGCTCGGCGGGATGAAACCCCGGCGACTGGTGCTGAGCGGTATGGGGCTTGAAGGGCTGGCCGGTTGGGCCAAGCGGCAGGATTTCTTTATCGACGTGATTGACCGCTTCGGCACGATCCCACGCGATGATCCGGCCTACTTTTCGCAGCAGTTCCTCAAGACCATGGGCGTGAACCGCGATGCGGCGCGGCTGCTGCTGGGCACGATGGCCGATACCGATCCTGCCAGTCTTTCGGGCGTATCGATGCCAACGCTGGTGCTCTGCGGCGATCAGGACAATGACAACGGGTCTGCGGCGAACCTTGCCGAAGCTTTGCCCGATGCGCGGCTGGCGCTGATCCCGGGCACGCACATGAGTTGTGTGACCAAGCCTGATATGGGTGAGCAGATTGCCGCATTTTTAAGCCTGCAGGCTTGACCAACCCGGTTTCAGTTGTAACCTGAACGCATTGAGGTTCGGTTGCGGTTGTCAGCCAATCTCTCCTCTTTGGGGAGCCATAAGATAATGAAAAAGTTTGTTTCCGTCCTGGCAATCGCCACGGCGACTGCCGGATTGGCCACACCCGCGCTTGCACAAAGTACAGCCACTCCCGCTGTGGTGTTCGACTGGGTGAAGAAGGCCGAGGCCGCTATTCTGGCAGACATCGTCGTCGGATCGCGCAGCGGCTGGATTTATTCCACCAACATTACCTACGATACCGAATCGCTTGTGGCGGATACGGGCGCTGCATCCACCGCCATGCAAGTGGCGAATGCCAAGCAAGCCGCCGAATATGCCAAGGTGAGCGGCCTTGCGCCCGATATCGCGCGCAAACTGGTGATGATCCGCACTCAGATTACGGGGCCTGCACCCAGCACGCCGGGGGCTGCGCTGGAAGGCGCAACGCTGCAAGCGCGCCTTCAGGGCATTTACGGCAAGGGCAGCGGCACATTGCAAGGCAAGCCGATCAACGGCAGCGATATCGAAGCGGCGATGGGCACAAACCGCAATCCCGATGAACTGCGCGAGATGTGGTTAAGCTGGAACGACAATGTCGGCAAACCGATGAAGGCCGATTATGCCCGCATGGTCGAAATCGGCAATGCCGGGGCCGAGGAATTGGGCTTTGCCGATACTGGCGTGCTGTGGCGCTCGAATTACGACATGTCGGATGAGCAGTTTGCCGCCTTGACCGAGAAGATCTGGTCAGAGGTGAAGCCGCTTTATGACCAGTTGCACTGCTACACGCGCCTGAAGCTCAACGAAAAGTATGGCGATGCGGTGCAGGCCAAAACCGGGCCGATCCGCGCCGATTTGCTGGGCAATATGTGGGCGCAGGAATGGGGCAATATCTATGATGTGGTGGCTCCGGCAGGCGCGGGCGATATCGGTTATGACACAAGCGAATTGCTGACCGCCAAGGGCTATGATCCGATCAAGATGGTGCAGGCCGGGGAGGGCTTCTACTCCTCGCTCGGGCTTTCGCCCATGCCGCAAACATTCTGGCAGCGTTCGCAATTCGTGAAGCCGCGTGACCGTGATGTTGTGTGCCATGCCTCGGCGTGGAATCTCGACAATGTCGACGATCTGCGCATCAAGATGTGCATCAAGGTCAACGGCGATGATTTCGTCACGATCCACCACGAGCTGGGGCACAATTACTATCAGCGCGCCTACAACAAGCAGGATGCGCTCTATCAAGGCGGGGCCAACGACGGATTCCACGAGGCGATTGGCGATTTCGTGGCGCTTTCGATCACGCCTGAATATCTGGTGCAGATTGGCTTGCTGGATCGCGATAAAGTGCCGCCCGCCTCAAAGGACACGGGCCTCTTGCTGCGTCAGGCGATGGACAAGATCGCGTTCCTGCCGTTCGGCTTGCTGATTGACCGGTGGCGTTGGGATGTCTTTGCAGGCAAGATCGCCCCTGCCGATTATCAGGCTGGCTGGGACGCGATGCGGCTGAAGTATCAGGGCCTGGTGCCGCCCGCCGCGCGGCCTGCCGACGCCTTTGATGCAGGCGCCAAGTATCACGTGCCCGCCAACGTGCCCTATACCCGCTATTTCCTCGCGCGGGTATTGCAGTTCCAGTTCTACGAAGCAGCCTGCAAGCAGGCCGGATGGAAAGGGCCGCTGCACCGTTGCAGCTTTTACGGCAACAAGGACGTCGGGGCAAAGCTGAACGCGATGCTCGAAATGGGGGCATCCAAGCCTTGGCCCGATGCCTTGGAAGCCTTCACCGGTACCCGCGAAATGAGCGGCAAGGCCATGATCCGCTATTTTGCGCCTTTGACCAAGTGGCTGGCACAACAAACCAAAGGCCAGACCTGTAGCTGGTAAACCGGAATTGGACGGGCGCGTCATGCGCCCGTCCACCCTTTTTGCATCAGCTTCATCTCGCCTCTTGCCGGATGCAAAGATTGGTGGCAGCTTGATCATCTGACAACGCAAAGGCCGAAAAGAGCCTTGTGACGGGATTTGGATAACATGAAAGCTTGCTGGCTTCTGGCCGCGCTCGCCGCCACCACTATGGCTCCGCCTGCCGGGGCGACCACATCAAGCGCTGTTACGGTTACTGCCGTAAAGCCTGACAGTGTTGCGGTTGCATTGCAGAATCTGGGTTACAAGGCGGAATTGGCCAAAGACGCCAATGGCGATCCCTTGATCAACACCGATATCGGCGGCTGGGAAGCCGCGCTACTGTTTTATGAATGCAACGAAAAGACGCATGATGGCTGCCAGTCATTGCAGTTCGTTGCCAACTTCACGCCCGAGAAAAAGTTTACCCCCGATGATGCGGTGCGGTTCAATCGCAACACGCGCTTTGCCTCGGTCTCGCTCGACAAGGACCAGTCCGTGATGATGACGTGGGACGTGGTGACGGGCAAAGGCATTGACCTTGAGGTGTTCTCCAACGCGGTCGACATGTTCCGCAGCGCGATGGACACGCTGGGAACCGAAGTCTTCAAATAAGGTTTCAAGCGAAGCTCACCGATGTGAGCGGGACGCAAACTGAGCAATCCCGAGCGGGGCTAGCCGCGGAGGATTGCTTTTTTGTTTGTGGGTTAGGGGGAAGTAGAAGAGACCACCCCCGACCCCTCCCGCAAGCGGGAGGGGAGTGACAAGCGTTTCTTCCCCCCTCCCGCTTGCGGGAGGGGTCGGGGGTGGGCAGTCTACCGCTGCTTTACCGGAAGGGCGGTTCGTTAAACGCGCGCAGCTTGCGGCTGTGCAGACGGGGGCCTTCCTGCCGGAGCAGTTCGCACGCGGTTGTGCCGATGGCAAGGTGGGCGGCAATCGCCTCTTCATAGAACCGGTTGGCTTGGCCCGGCAGCTTGATTTCGCCATGCAGCGGCTTGTCCGAAACGCACAGCAATGTGCCGTAGGGAACGCGGAAACGGTAGCCCTGGGCGGCAATCGTGGCGCTTTCCATGTCGATCCCCACCGCACGGCTGAGCGAGAGGCGGCGGGCTGAATGGGTATAGCGCAGTTCCCAATTGCGATCATCGGTGGTGACGATCGTGCCGGTGCGCATCCGCTGCTTGAGGTCGGTGCCGCCCGCGCCGCTGACCATCTCCGCCGCCTTTTGAAGCGCTACTTGCACTTCGGCGATGGCCGGGATCGGGATTTCGGGCGGCAGTACCGGATCAAGCACATGATCATCGCGCAGATAGGCGTGGGCCAGAACGTAATCGCCGATCTTTTGCGTGGGGCGCAAGCCGCCGCAATGGCCGATCATCAGCCACGCTTCGGGCCGCAGCACTGCAAGGTGATCGCAGATCGTCTTGGCGTTGGACGGGCCGACGCCGATATTGACCAGCGTGATGCCCGATTTGTCTGGCGCGACAAGGTGATAGGCCGGCATCTGGTGCCGCCGCCATGCGGTGTCAGACAGGCGCGCGCGGGCATTCCCGGTGGGGGCATCAAGGCTCAACCCGCCAGCGCCGGTGAGCGCGACATAGCGCTCCCCATCGATCTGTTGCGCTGCCCAATCCACAAATTCATCAACATAGCGGTGATAGTTGGTGAACAGGATATAGCGCTGGAAGTCCTCGGTGCTGGTGCCGGTGTAATGGGCCAAGCGGGCGAGGCTGAAATCGGTGCGCAGGCCATCGAACAGCGAAAGCGGGAAGGGGCCATCGCCGACGTTGAATTCGCCATCGGCAATTTCATCGCCAATGTGCGCAAGGTCGGTTGCCGGGAAGTGCTTGGCCAGTTCCTGCGGCCTGACCAGCGCAATCTGCGCGCCATAGGCCCCGTCAAGCACATAGGGGAAGGGAATCTCCTGGCCTGACCGGCCAACTTCAATGTGCACTTTATAAGATGTGCGGATCAGTTCGATCTGTTCGGTCAGGTAATCGGCAAACAGCGCCGGGCGCGTGACTGTGCAAGCGTAATCGCCACGCTGTGTCAGTCGGCCGAAGGCGCGGCCGATGGCTTCGTTGCCCGGATCATCCTCAAGCCGGATCCGCAATTCAGGATAGCTGTAGGAGCCATCGGTGCGCCTTCCGGGCGGAGGCGGGGTGCCGGTGTTGGCATAGATCGCGATATCTTCGCGAAGCCGGGCAACAGCGCTGTCATAGAGGTGGGCTATTTTTGCGAGGATGGTTTCAGTTGGTATCATCTAGCCGAGTGTAGCGCGGTGATGTGGCAATGCAAATAAGGGCAACCAAGGGCACAACGAAAAAGGGCGTCCCGAGGGACGCCCTTGATCTTGTTGCCGAAGCTATTGAAAGCCTTAGGCTTCCGTTTCCGCATCGCCTTCGTCAAGAAGGTCAGCCGGGATTTCGCCGGGCTCTGCATTCGGGTCGTAAGCTTCGGTGAAGCCGCCAACTTCGGTATCGAACATCGCGTCGATGACGTTGACGCCTGCGGTTTGCAGAGCGGCTTCGTCAGCCGAACGGGCGACGTTGACCTTGACGTTGACCGAAACTTCGGGGTGAAGCGCAACCTTGACGTCATAAACGCCAATGGTCTTGATCGGGCGTTCCAGCACGATCATGGCCTTGTTCACCTTGGCGCCCTGTTCAACCAGTGCGTCAGAGATGTCACGGACCGAAACCGAACCGTAAAGCTGGCCAGCGTTCGACGAAGCGCGGATGAGCACGACTTCCTTGCCTTCAACGTTGCCGGATTCAGCCTTGGCTTCATCACGACGTGCAGCGTTGTCGGCTTCGATGCGGGCGCGGTTGGCTTCGAAGACCTTGCGGTTGGCTTCGTTGGCGCGCAGCGCCTTCTTGTTTGGCAGCAGGAAGTTGCGGGCATAACCGTCCTTGACGGTTACTTCGTCGCCGATGGCGCCCAGCTTCTCGATGCGCTCGAGCAGGATGATCTGCATGGTGTGCGCTCCTTACTTGACGATGTAGGGCAGGAGGCCGATGTGCCGGGCGCGCTTGATGGCCTGGCTCAGCTCACGCTGCTTCTTTGCCGAAACGGCAGTGATGCGGCTAGGAACGATCTTGCCACGCTCGGACATGAAGCCCTGAAGCAGACGTACGTCCTTATAGTCGATCTTTGGAGCGTTCTTGCCCGAGAACGGGCAGCTCTTGCGGCGGCGGAAAAACGGACGGGCCATTGCTTATTCCCCTTCGCGTTCGCGGCGGCGGGTGCGCTCGCGGTCGTTCTTGCGCATCATCACCGATGGGCCACCTTCATGCTCGTCCACGCGGACGGTCATGAAACGGATCACATCTTCGTTGATCGAGGTTTGACGCTCAAGCTCGGTGATGGCAGCGCCCGAAGATTCGATGTTCAGCAGCACGAAGTGCGCCTTGCGATTCTTCTGGATCTTGTATGCCAGCGAACGGAGGCCCCAGGTTTCGGTCTTCGTGACCTTGCCATTGTTGGCTTCGACGATTTCGGTGGCGGCGGCGGCAAGCACGTCAACCTGAGCTTGGCTCAAGTCTTGGCGCGCCAGAAACACATGCTCGTAGAGCGGCATGCTTTTGCGTCCTTATCTAATTAACCGATCGCTGGCTTGTCCGCGGTATTGCGGTGCCCCTCCGGCTTTCTTGGGCGTTCACCGGATGACCGGCGAACCGCTGGCCCTTAGCGCCTTTGTCGGGGAATGCAAGCGCGATGTCCCGATTTGCGTGCTTGCATAGAGGTTACGGCTTCGGTTTAATCGACCCATTGATTATCCGGGAGAGAAACATGCTCGTCAAAGTCGATCGCCATGATGCGGTGGCCGTGGTTACGCTGAACCGGCCAGAAGCGATGAACGCGCTGTCGGCTGCTTTGCGGGCGGAACTTGCGCATGTCATGCACGACCTCAACGATGATGATAGCATACGCGCCGTGGTCCTGACCGGCGCAGGGGAACGTGCGTTTACCGCAGGGCTTGATCTGAAAGAACTGGGCGTTGACACTTCGAGCCTTAGTGCTGCCAATGCCAGCGAGGCGGGCAGCAATCCGGTTATGGCGTTGGAGCAATGCCGCAAGCCGGTGATTGGGGCGATCAATGGTGTGGCGATTACCGGCGGCTTTGAACTGGCATTGGCGTGTGATTTGCTGATCGCGTCTGAAAACGCGCGCTTTGCCGATACGCATGGCCGCGTCGGGCTTATGCCGGGCTGGGGCCTTTCGCAAAAGCTGTCGCGGATCATCGGCATCTCGCGGGCCAAGGAATTGTCGTTGACCGGCAATTTTATCGGTGCGCATCAAGCCGAGGCGTGGGGGCTGGTCAATCGCGTGGTGCCCGCAGCAGACCTGCTTCCCACTGTCATTGCGCTGGCGCAAGACATGGCGTCTATCGATCCGGTCATGTTAGCCGGCTACAAGGCGCTGATCGATGAAGGCTATGGCCTGCCGTTTGCCGAGGCTTTGGAGCTTGAGGTGAAGCGTTCCACTGCACACAATGGCCGGGTTGATGCGGCTGATGTCGAAGCGCGCCGCAGCAACGTGATGGAACGTGGTCGCACCCAAGGCTAAGGGTTTCAGCCTGCGGGTTGCAGGGCCTGCTTTTTCGCTGCCCCGCAAAACAGGATCGATGTGATGTTGGTGGATCGGACCGCCAGATAACTGGCACTTGAGAGCATCAGGACGACGCCCGTTGCCAGCAGCCACTGCCATTCAGCCGGAACGGGAAGGGTGCGGACTTTGGGCAGAATGATCATCGCCCACATCAGATGGAACAGGTAAATCGCCAAGGCCCCGTCGACAAAGAACGTGATGGCGCGGCTTGGCCCTTTGATCAGCCATGCCAACACGCGGAACAGGGCCAAAGACATCAAATAGGCCAGCGGCAGTTCCATCGTGCGCATGATCTGCATGCCGGTTTCGTCAGGATAGATTTCCATGCCCAGCGCAGGACGGATCAGCGGATCAAGCGGGGTGAATACCAGCAGCATCATGGCGATGGCGGGCCAGATCACCCAAAGAGGCCGGGCAAACAGCGCATCCCCGATGCGGCCATGCCATGCCATCACGCCCAGTGCGAAAGGCGCTGCATGGAACACGAATTGCTGCCACAGCAGGGTTTCAAACGGCGCATCGGGAATGGGCGGCACTCCCAGTTCGCTGATGATGCGGACAACACCCCATCCGGCCAGCGCCAGCATCAGTCCCATCGTGCCGGGGCCGGAAAGCAGCATAGCACGCTGGATGCGCAGGCCCGGTGCGATGCGGTGAACGGGTATGGCTGCATAACACGCGCAATATCCCAGCAACACGATCAGAAACCACAGATGGTCCAGCGCTATGGGCAGGCCCAGAAAGCGGGGCGATGGTTTGTGCAGCAGCAGATCCTGCAACTGAAACTGGATAACACCAAGCGTCGCCAGGCTCGCCAGCAGTGGCAGACCCAATCTGCGCACCCGTTCGCGGAGCCAAACATCCGCGCCTTTGCGTTCGCGCATCATCCCGGCAAAGTATCCCGCCAGCATGAAGAACGCGAACATGCGGAAGATATGTGTTGCCGAAAGGTAGCCACCGATCACCGGTGATGTCTGGAAAGAAATTGCAGCGGGCTCGCTCTCGAAAATCGCCTTGGTCGCCGCATGGAAAGGCAGGCCCAGCAGCAATAGCAGCGCGCGTGCTGCATCCAGGTGATGCAAACGCTGGCTATTGGCGCTGAACGGCGTGGTCGCGGGCGGTGCCGGAAGCGGTTGTTGAGGCAGGGCCATGGCCGCGTCCCTAGCCATTTCCGTTTGCCCAAGCGAGAGCTTCATTGCAAAAGCCATCGACGATCACCGTGTTAGGGTGAAGGTAACCATTCTTTGCTAAGTGAATAAACGTAGTTTTCCGGCTTCATATCGGGCCAAGTCACAATGGTTGTACGAGGAATACTGAAAGGCTTGGCACGCGCGCCATCGCTTGGCCGCATTGGTGAGAAAGCCCAGCTTTCTGCCTTTGCGCCAGCGCCTTCGGTTGATCTTTCACCCCATTCCGATCTGGCTGTACGCCAGAGCGTGCTTGATGAATTTGAACAGGCCGGTTTTGCATGGCTATGGTCAACCGATGCCAAAGGGCGGCTTTCCTATGTTTCGCCAGGAGCTTCGCCGGATGCAGCGGCTCTGGTGGGCAAAACGCTCACGTCAGTGATCGAAACGGACCCCGAAAATCCTGATGAACGCTCTGGCCGACCGCTGACATTCCAGCTTTCAGCCCACAGTCGCATCACCGATCTGATCGTGCGCTTTACAGGTGCCGCCTGTGATGATTTGCGGTGGTGGGCGCTTTCGGGGCAGCCGCATATCCTGCCGGACGGGGCGTTTGCCGGGTATCGCGGTATCGCCCGCGATGTCACCAGCGAATATCGCCGCAAACGAGAAGATTCTCGCGCGGCCGAGTTTGATTCGCTCACCGGTCTGTTCAACCGTCATCGCATGACGCGCCGGATGGACGCGGTCCTGGCGGCCTATCGGCCAATCGGGCGCTGTTGCGGGGTGATGATGCTTGATCTTGATCGGTTCAAGCAAGTGAATGACACGATGGGGCACCCGGCGGGCGATGAACTGCTGCGCCAAGTCGCTGACCGGTTGCGCACAGTGCTCGGGGATCGCGGCGAAATCGGGCGGTTGGGCGGCGATGAGTTCCAGATACTCCTGCCCAATCTCGATGATCGCGGGCAAATGGGCGATCTTGCCGCCAAGTTGATCCAGATGGTTTCGCAGCCCTATGCGATTGATGGTAAACGCGCGGTGATCGGGGCATCGCTCGGTATCGCGGTGGCACCCCACGATGGCGATACGCGTGAAGCCCTTATCGCTTCGGCTGATCTTGCGCTTTATGCGGCCAAGAATGGCGGGCGCGGACAGTTCCGGTTCTTTTCGTCCGATTTGCAGGATGAGGCACTCCAGCGCAGTGTCCTCAACAACGACTTGCGCGATGCTTTGGCGAAAGATGAGCTTGAACTGCATTATCAACCGGTGGTGCGGCTTGATGATAACGCCGTGATCGGGTTTGAGGCGTTGATGCGTTGGAACCACCCCGAACGTGGCGCAATCCCGCCTTCGGTGTTTATCCCGATTGCCGAGGAAAGCAATCTGATCGTGCCGCTGGGCGATTGGGCGCTGCGCCAGGCCTGCATGGATGCCTTGCAATGGCCCGAGAATGTCAGGGTCGGTGTCAACATCTCGCCAGTACAATTCGCCAACCCCGGCTTTATCACGACGGTGACCGATCTACTTGAGCAAAGCGGCCTGAAACCGCAGCGACTTGAACTGGAATTGACCGAGAATGTGTTCATGCGAGACACCGATCTGGTCGATGAAGCGTTCTCCGCGCTGAAAAGTCTGGGCGTGCGGCTGACGCTGGATGATTTCGGCCGGGGCTATTCGTCCTTGCGCTATTTGCAGTCCGCATCGTTCGACAAGCTGAAAGTTGACCGCAGCTTTGTTGCCACATGTGCCGCAGAAGATCAGAACAGCGCCAAGATCATATCGGCGATCATTGTCCTTGCGGATGCTTTGGGCATGGAAACAACGATCGAAGGGGTCGAGGCGTTCGACCAGTTGGAAATTGTGCGCGAACTTGGTGCCCGGCACGTGCAGGGGCATATCTTTGCCAATGCCATGCCGATGTCCGAAGTTAATCGCCGCATGGAAAGTGGTGATCTGAAGATCGAACCCAACGGGCCATCACGCCACCGGATTGAACGGCGTGCCGTGTTCCGGCGGGTTGGTGTCATTCACGAAGATCATCGCTATGAGGCTGTCATGCGCGATTTGTCGCGGGTGGGTGCGCGCATTGACGGGCTGCTGGGCGTGCCGGTTGGCACCAACCTGATCGTAGATCTGGGCGGCGGGCAGCTTGCCGTATCGCTTGTCACGCGCTCAAAAGGCCCGATGATCGGGGTGGAGTTTGAAACACCTTTGATCAGTGATGGATCAGGTGGGCTGTGCACCCGGCACCGCTTGTCTCCGCAAATGATGGCGATGGCGTCTGCCGCTGCCTCGGGAGACGGGCCTAAGGGCAGGCAGCAATTCATGGAAGTGGCTGTGCGCGGATCGCGCGATCACGGTTAAGCGATTTTTCGCATAAGCGGACCCTTGCGCTTCGTCGGGCGTTCCCGCACATCTGCCGGCAATATTGCTGCTTTACAGGATACGCCTTTCCTATGCCTACCGGTCTCGTCGCCCTGCTTGATGACATTTCGGTTATCGCCCGCGCTGCCGCATCCTCACTTGATGATGTCGCCGCAGCAGCTGCCAAGGCAGGATCAAAGGCTGCGGGCGTGGTGATTGATGATGCAGCGGTCACCCCTTCATACGTCACCAACTTTACGCCGGACCGCGAATTGCCGGTCATCTTGCGGATCGCGCGGGGCAGCCTGTTCAACAAACTGGTGATCCTGCTTCCCGCAGCTTTGGCGCTCAGCGCTTTCCTGCCCTCGGCCATTACCCCGCTGCTGATGCTGGGCGGGTTGTTCCTGTGCTTTGAGGGGGCGGAAAAACTGCTCGAAAAGTTTGGCGCTGAAAAGATTGGTGAAACGCTGGAAGATGAACCGACAGACGTTGTAGCCTTTGAAAACGAACGTGTATCGGGTGCCATCCGCACCGATATGATCCTGTCGGCTGAAATCATGGCCATCGCGCTTGCCGAAGTGTCAGATAAAGGCCTGTTCGAACAGGGCGTCATCCTTGCTGTCGTTGGCATCGCCATAACGGTGGTCGTCTACGGCACGGTCGGCCTGATCGTGAAAATGGATGATATCGGCCTGCATCTTACAACCAAGGCATCGGCCTTCGCCAAAGCAACCGGTCGCGTCTTGTTGCGCGCAATGCCCGTCCTGCTGGTATTGCTGGCCACGATTGGTACCGCAGCCATGCTTTGGGTAGGCGGCCAGATTATCGTGCACGGGCTTGAGGTACTGGGCGTTAACGGCCCGGCCAATGTGGTTCATGCAGCCCAGCACACGGTCGAGGCGGCCACCGGCCCGCTTGGCGGCTTGTTCGGTTGGCTGACCGGTGCCTTGCTATCGGCGGTTGTCGGGGTGATCCTCGGCGCGATTGTCGCCGCTGGTGTGCATGCCATCGTCAAGGCACGCGGCAAGCACTGACCGGCCCTTTTGTCCTTCAGTGCCGCTTCAGGCGGCGCGGCGTATCGCTGAAACCTTTGGCGATTGCTGCTCCCGGTAGTGCCGGATCGCAAAGTCGCTAACAAGGCTTTCGAACACGGCATCATGCAAGGGGTGTTCGAATTCGAGGCCTGCCACTTGCCCGTTTGACCAGATCACGAACGCCGTTTTGGGGCGAAGGCCAGGCAGCATCAATTGGATCGCTTCATCAATGCGCAGCTTTTCAAGGCCTTCGATCCGCGCGCCATACTGGTTAAGGTCTTTAAGGATAACCGTTGACCGTTCCGTACCGTGCTTGCAGCGCACGGGAAGCTCTATGCCAACCCGCGGGGCGCGGCGGTCGGCGTTCAGATTGTCAAATTCGGTATCAAGCCACATGGCCAATTCTCCGCCCAGCGTTAACTACAACAGTTAGGACGGTGCGAAGAACTGACTTTTCAGGGGAATTTGTACTTTTTTATCATGTTCATGCCGCGCGGCGAAATCCTTGGTGATCCTGTCGAGATGTGGTGCGGAAACCGTCAACCAGCGTGGAAAGCGCTGTCGCTTCGCCTGCAAGGGCGCGTGCAGCCGCCGTACTTTCCTCAACCATCGCGGCATTCTGCTGCGTCATCCGGTCCATTTCGCGCACTGCTGCGGTAACCTGTTCAAGACTAGCCGCCTGCTCCATGGCAGCACGTGTCACCTCATCCAGCATGGTGTTGGCAGATTGTACGCTGGTCGAGATTTGCTCGAGCAGGATGCCGGTTTCTCCAACACGTTCAACACCGGCCCCCACTTGCAGACCGCTGGTGCGGATCAGTTCCTTGATGCTCGAAGCCGATTCCGATGAACGCTGGGCAAGCGCCCGCACTTCTGTCGCCACCACCGCAAAGCCCCGTCCAGCCTCGCCCGCGCGGGCGGCTTCAATACCGGCGTTCAGCGCCAGCAGGTTGGTCTGGAACGCGATTCCTTCGATCATGTCGATGATCGCGGTGATCTGCTCGGACGATTGCTGGATGCCATCCATCGCTTCAATCGCCTTGTCGATCACCGCGCGGCCACCACCAGCTTCGTCGTGCGCAGTGGCAATTGCTGCGCGCGCTTCAAACGTGCGTTCGGACGTGCCTTTAACCAGCGCCGTGACATGGCCCATCGAAGCCGATGATTCCTCAAGGCTGGCCGCCTGGCGCGCATTGCGCTCGGCCAGATTGTCCGAAGCACTGCGGATTTCGCTGGCGCCTGTGCGCACTTGCACGCTGGCAAGCTTCACCTGGCCAATCGTCCGGTCCAACTGTTCAAGTGTTTGGTTGAACGCAGTTTGCAAGGCCGCATATTCCGGCGGCAGCGCATCGTTCATCCGGTATTCCAGATCGCCTTCCGCCAACTTGCCCAGCGCATTGGCCATGACCGATACGACCTCGGCCTGCTGCGCAGCAGCAACCCTTCGGCCGCGCGCTGCGTTACGGAAAACCTCCATGGCGCGGGTGATTTCACCGATTTCATCAGCCCGGTGGTCGTGGCATTCATTAACGTCAAGATCGCCCGTTGCCATCGCGTTCATCGTGCCTGCAACAGTTTGCATCGGGTCCAGCGCCGTGCGGAACAGCCAGCGGATCGCCATCACCATCAGGCCAATCACCATCAGGCCCAGGAACGCAATCACACCCATCGCCCATGCCACAGCTTTGCCTGCTTCGTTCACGACCGTCGCAACACGGGCCGTGCCATTCATGGTCAGCCCTTCGATTGCCTTACGATGTGCATTGAACAGATCGTGGGCCCTTATATAACTTGCTTCTGCGCTAGCGGTGTTGCCCTGTTCCAGTGCGGGGATCAAAGACTGGTTCACTTCTGCCCAGAAAGCTTCAGCCTTTACCCCTGCACCGTTTTTGCGCGAAGCCTTCAGATCATCATCAAGTGCGCTATTGTTCCAATAAGTTGCACGTGCCCGATAGGTTTTTTCAAGCCGCGCCAAAACCAACTTGCTTTGGCTAAGCGAGGCAGGGTCGCGCATCAGTTCCGAGACTTCGAGCATCGGCTCCAGAATATAGGCAGGCGGCGGCATGATATCTGCCACAAATTCATTCACCAGCGTTTCACGCTGATGGATCGTGCCGCCAACGCGAATGTGGTTCATGGCAAAACCGGCACTAAAGATCACCGTTGCGACTACCGCAGTCAGTACAAAACCGCTGCGCTTTGTTTTCTTACGAATGGTGGGCATCTAACGTCCTTTGGTGCGTAAGGGGATACCCTTAGCAAGAAGGTCGTTTGAAACGATTGCAGCGCAGCTTGTTACAAATGCAGATAAAGGCTTTCCAGAAAATTTACCTTGTTGAAAGCCGCGCCAAGATATCGCGCGCAAAGAGCGATAGCGTATCGTCGCGCGCGCCCATAATCACAATCCGGTCATCTCTTTGAGCAAGCGCGATAATCCGGTCAGCGCAATCGGTGCGTGAAGGGATATGTTCTGCCTTGCCACCATGTATGCCGATCAGCCGGACAATCCGTTCCGATCCGACCGAGCGATCGACCGTGCCGCCGAAGTACACCGGATCACACAAAATGGTTAAGTCGTTTGATCCAAGGCCCTCTGCCATTACTTCGGCTAGTTCAGCGCCCATCTGGCGCAAGGGGCCATAACCGTGCGGCTGGAAGAACGCGATGATCCTGCCGGGGTGCGCGCGCAAAGTCGCCAGCGTTGCCGCGATCTTTTCAGGGTTGTGGCCAAAATCATCGATTACGGTGATCTCGTCAGCCGTAGTGCCGACAATGTCGAACCGGCGTGCAAGGCCGGTGAAGCTGGCGATATGCTCTACTGCTTGCGCTACGCCGATGCCCGCAGCGCTGGCCGCTGCAATGGCTGCCAGTGCATTGGACAGGTTATGGCGGCCGGGAACAGCCAACCGCAACGCATGGTTGGTGCCATCGCGCCGGTCGATCAATGTGGCGCTGATCGCGGTGGGGCCTTCGCCAATCGTCCCTTCCGCCACGCCGATCATAGCCTCTGCGGCAAGGCCAAAGGTGATGGCATTGGCTGCCCGCTCGATCAGCGCCATGCTCTCCTCGTCATCGGCGTTAATCACAGCGGTGTTGGCACGCGCCAGAAAATCGCCAAACAATTCGCGCAGTTCCTCCAGACTCTTGTGATCGAGACTGACATTGTTAAGCACGGCAATGCCGGGCCGGTACAGCGCGATTGAGCCATCGCTTTCGTCCACTTCGGAAACGAACATTCCGCCCGACCCGACGCGCGCCGAAGCGAACGGCACATTAGGGGCGACAAAGTTCTTCATCACAGCGCCGTTCATGATCGTGGGGTCGCGGCCAGCTTCAGTCAGAATCCAGCCGATCATGCCGGTTACCGTCGATTTGCCGCTGGTCCCACCCACCGCGATGGAATGCGGTGCGGCATTAAACAAAGCCGAGAGCAATTCGGCGCGGCTCATCCGCGCGCAGCCAAGCGCCGTGGCGCGGACCACTTCGGGCACGGTGTCTTCAACCGCCGCCGAAGCGACCAGCACCTGCGACGCAGCCGTGATGCCCGATCCGTCTTGCGGGAACAGCGTGAACCCCAGCGATTCAAGCCAGGCGAACTTTTCCGCTGTGCGCCCCTGATCGCGGCTGCGGTCAGACCCGGCAACCCGCGCGCCCATGCCATGCAGGATCAGCGCGAGCGGCAACATCCCCGATCCGCCGATCCCGCAAAAGAACCAGTCTCGGGCACGGAGGCTTTCGGGCGACATTTCGGCAGGGTTAGTCATGGGTTCAGCGGTATTCGCAGCCACGTGCTATGACAACCACCAGATTTCCGGTTTCACCAGCGGCGTGAACCTGTTTAGGATGCCCGCGTGACAAAACGTATCGCCATTTGTGCCCCTTCAACCCCGTTCAGCCGGGATGATGCCGCCCGCGTTATGGTTTTGGCTGCGGCTGAATTTCCGGCACTTGAACTCGTGTTCCATGAACAATGCTTCGCCAGCGAAGGGCATTTTGCAGGCAGCGATTCCCAGCGGCTTTCCGCTTTCGTGGAATGCGCCAATGATCCGGCCTGTGATGCCTTGTGGTTTGTGCGTGGCGGTTATGGTGCAAACCGCATTGCGGTGGACGCGCTGCCACTGCTCGGGCCTGCTGCGCATGACAAGCAGTTCCTCGGCTATTCGGACGGCGGCATTCTGCTTGCCCTGCTGTATCATGCGCGGATCGGGCGGCCGGTGCACGCGCCGATGCCGACAGACATCCGCCGCGCAGGCGGGGATGCGGCCGTGCGGCGCACTCTGGCGTGGCTTGACGGTTCCCGCGAAGGGCTGGAGCCTTCGCTGGATGGAAAGACCCCGGCGGTGGCGTTCAACCTGATGACGCTGGCAATGCTCTGCGGTACGCCATTGATGCCTGACCTACGTGGTCATGTGGTGATGATCGAAGAAGTCGCCGAATACCATTATGCGGTCGACCGCCTGTTGTTCAGCATTACCAATGCTTTGGCCTCTGCCGGGATCGCGGGCCTCCGGCTGGGCCGGGTCAGCGACGTGCCCGAAAACGACCGGCCCTTTGGCTGTGAGGTCGAGGATATGGCGCGCTATTGGTGCGCGCGCAGCGGCATCGCTTTCCTTGGAAATGCCGATATCGGCCACGATATTGATAACAAGATCGTGCCGTTCGGTCTTGCTTGACCATGCGGCTCGGCATAGGGCGACCTCCCATCTTTGTGGGCCAAAAGTGGAGGGTCTGATGCGAGCGTTCGTTTTTCCGGGGCAGGGCAGCCAAAAGATCGGCATGGGGGCCGAATTGGCTGAAGCCAGCGCGGCGGCGCGCGAGGTTTTCGAAGAAGTCGATGAAGCGCTCGGTCAAAAGCTCTTCCAGATCATGAAAGACGGGCCGGAAGACGTTCTTACTCTTACAGAAAATGCCCAGCCTGCGATCATGGCCAATGCCATCGCCGTGCTGCGCGTGCTGGAAAAAGAGGGCGGCATCAGCTTGGCCGATAAGGCCGGTTTTGTGGCAGGTCACAGCCTTGGCGAATATACTGCGCTCTGCGCCGCAGGGGCATTCAGCCTGTCAGACACTGCCCGCCTGCTAAAGCTGCGCGGCCAATCGATGCAAGCCGCTGTGCCCGTCGGCATTGGTGCGATGTGTGCACTTCTGGGGGCCGATATCGAAAGGGCGACCGCGCTGGCGCAGGCTGCCGCCGAAGGCGACGTTTGTACCGTCGCCAACGATAACGACCCCACGCAAGTCGTGCTCTCGGGCCACAAAGCCGCGATTGATCGCGCGGTGGCGTTGGTCAAGGATCACGGCATCAAACGTGGTGTGCTGCTGCCCGTATCGGCACCCTTCCACTGCCCGCTGATGCAGCCTGCCGCCGATGCGATGGCCGAAGCCTTCGAAAAAACCCCGCCCGGCCCCTTGCGCGTCGCCCTCTTTGCCAACGTCACCGCCTCGGTCGTTACCGACCCCGCCGACGTGAAGCGCCTGCTCGTCGAACAAGTCACAGGCCGCGTGCGTTGGCGTGAAAGCGCTATCGCGATGAAAGCCGCCGGCGTCGAACACTTCGTCGAACTCGGCGGCAAAGTCCTTACCCCCATGATCACCCGCTCGGCAGGCGACGTCGCCGTAACCAGCGTCATCACCATGGCCGACATCGAAAATATTCTGAAGGAGCTTTGAGGCCCATGGAAAACCGTCTTTTTGATCTTACCGGAATGACAGCCCTCGTCACCGGCGCTGCTGGCGGCATCGGCTCGGCCATTTGCCACGCGCTTGCAGCCCAAGGCGCGCGATTGGCGCTTTCGGGGACCAACCCGGCCAAGCTGCGCGCATTCCGCGAAGAGCTCAACGAAACCTACAATCAGGATCACGTTGAAATCACGTGCGACCTGTCGAACACCGAACAGGTCGAACATCTCGTGCCCGCCGCGCTCGATACGCTGGGCAAGCTCGATATCCTTGTGAACAACGCCGGGATCACGCGCGATAACCTGACCATGCGGATGAAGGATGAAGAGTGGGATGCGGTGATCCGCGTCAACCTCGAAGCTGCGTTCCGCCTGATGCGCGCGGCCACCAAGCCGATGATGAAGGCGCGGTTCGGCCGGATTGTCACGATCACCAGCGTGGTCGGTGCAACCGGCAATCCCGGCCAAATCAACTATGCCGCCGCCAAAGCGGGCCTTGTCGGCATGTCCAAATCGCTGGGCCAGGAACTCGCCAGCCGCAACGTCACGGTCAATTGCGTCGCGCCGGGTTTCATCCGCACCGCGATGACCGAAGTTCTGCCCGATGCCCAGAAGGACGCGCTTAACGCGCGTATCCCGATGGGCCGGATGGGTGAGGGGACAGACATCGGTGCAGCCGTTGCCTATCTCGCATCGCGCGAAGCAGGCTATGTCACCGGCCAGACACTGCATGTGAATGGCGGCATGGCGATGATGTCCTGATGATTTCCTAGATGGCTTTATCGCCGCTTTCCCCGCAATGGGTGTATTTTATCCCCAGCTTAGGCTGTAAGGGCGGGGCTGGCGCTTGCCGCGTCCCGCCCTCGCGTTAAGACAGATAGTCCGAAACGTATGTCGGGGACGCGATTCCCCGGCCCAGTCAACGCACGGGGAAGGGCTTTGCTTGCACCCTGGGGGATCGAGACGAAATGAAGGCGACGATTGAACGCGCGACTCTGCTGCGCTGCTTGTCCCACGTCCAATCTGTGGTTGAACGCCGCAACACGATACCGATTCTGTCGAACGTGCTGATTGAGGCATTGCCCGACAATCGCGTGCGCCTGATGGCGACCGACCTTGATTTGCAGATCATTGAATCGATGTCCTCCGTTTCGGTGGAAACACCCGGCGCGATCACCGTTTCGGCCCACTTGCTGTTCGATATTGCCCGCAAGCTCCAAGATGGCAGCCAGGTCAGCCTTGAAACGGCTGATAACCGCATGATCGTCAAGGCAGGCCGCAGCCGCTTCCAGTTGCCGACCTTGCCGCGCGATGATTTCCCCGTGATCGTCGAAGGTGATCTGCCACACAGCTTCGAAGTGCCTGCGCGCACTTTGGCCGAACTGATCGATCGCACCCGCTTTGCGATCTCAACCGAAGAAACCCGGTATTACCTTAACGGTATCTTCCTGCACGTGACGGATGATCAGCAGCCCGTGCTCAAGGCTGCGGCCACTGATGGCCACCGTCTCGCCCGTTTCACGATACCTCGCCCCGAAGGTGCAGAAGGCATGCCCGACGTGATCGTGCCGCGCAAATGCGTGGGCGAATTGCGCAAGCTCCTCGAAGAAGTCCTCGATTCCGCCGTTCTGCTTGATCTTTCCGCCAGCAAAGTGCGCTTTTCTTTGGGCGGTGAAAACGGCGTGGTACTCACCAGCAAGCTGATTGACGGCACGTTCCCCGATTACAGCCGCGTGATCCCCACCGGCAATGACAAGCTGCTCCGCCTCGATCCGCGTTCGTTCTTCGAAGGTGTTGATCGCGTGGCCACAATCGCCACCGAAAAAACCCGCGCGGTCAAAATGGCGCTTGACAAGGACCGCGTCACTCTATCGGTCACCAGCCCCGATAACGGCACTGCCGCTGAAGAAATCGCAGCAGACTATTCGGCTGATGGCTTCGAAATCGGCTTCAACGCCAATTATCTCAAAGATATCCTCAGTCAGATCGATGGCGATACCGTGGAACTGCACCTCGCAGATGCAGGGGCTCCTACGTTGATCCGGAAGGATGATAAATCCTCTGCACTTTACGTGCTTATGCCTATGCGGGTTTAGGACGGTCTGACCCTGACCTTTGGTGCATATTGGCCCCAGTAGTCTGATTTAAAGATTTGTTTTCAAGGCGATGGTATTGATAATTCGTTAAAGTCGCATGGACGTTAACGTGTGCTCTTACGACTTCATTGGTTACAAAGTGTTTCAGGATCGTATGTCATAATTCTCTGGTGCGAAGGGCTAATTCCCTTCGGATCAGGAGTTACAGAAATGAAGCCGGGATCTGACGAGCAAAGCATCGCAAAGAAGCTTGCGTTTTATAACATTGGGCCGGTCGATTTCGGTAGGTTCCAGGTTCTGGCGCGTGCGCTGGAAAAGCACGCCCCGCCCGCGCTCGACAAGCTGTACGACCAAATCGCATCAACGCCGGAAACCGCATCGTTTTTTGGCTCACGCAAGATGATGCAGCACGCCCGCGACAAGCAAATCCAGCACTGGGCTGGCATGTTTGGCGGACGCGCAGATCACGCTTACTTCGAAAGCGCGGAAGTTGTCGGCAATGTCCACGCGCGCATTGGTCTGGAACCGGGTTGGTATATCGGCGCTTATGCGATGATGCTCGATCAGGTCATTGTTGGCATGTTTGCCGGGCCTGCCGGCACGTTGGGTGCCAAAGGCAAGGCGCGCGCCGTCGGATCGCTGATCAAGATGGCGCTGCTCGATATGGAAATTGCGCTCTCGGCCTATTTCAAGGCAGAAGAGCGCGCCCGCATCGCGGTGATTGACGAGGTCAGCGCATCATTGCGCGCGATGGCCGAAGGTGATTTTGCTGCGAAAGTGCCGGAATTGCCGGCGGCCTTTGCCGAACTTCAGAAGCACTTGGATGGAATGCGCCAGCAGGTGTCCGATGCGCTGGGCGATGTTGCGCAAACTTCGACTGCGGTCGGCATCGGCGCCAAGGAAATCCGCCAGGCTTCTGACGATCTTTCCCGCCGCACCGAACAGCAGGCCGCCAGCCTTGAAGAGGCGTCCGCCGCGATGACAACGCTTGCAGAGACTGTGCGCAATTCTGCCAATAATGCGGCGCATATGCATGATTCCGTCCAGCAGGCGCATGGCGAGGCCATGAAGGGCGGCGCTGTGGTTGGCGAGGCTGTGGAAGCCATGAAAGACATACATGGTTCGGCGCAGGAAATCGGCAAGATCATCTCTGTGATCGATGGCATCGCCTTTCAAACCAATCTGCTCGCGCTCAACGCCGGGGTAGAGGCAGCCCGTGCCGGTGAGGCCGGGCGCGGTTTCGCGGTCGTCGCCACTGAAGTGCGGGCCTTGGCCCAGCGCACCGCAGATGCCGCACGCGATATCAAAGTCCTGATCAGCGCCAGCTCCACACAAGTCGAACGCGGCGTCAATCTGGTTGGCCAATCCGGCGATACATTCGCCGTGATCGTCGAACAGGTTGGGCATGTGGCCGAATTGGCGAGCAACATCGCCCGGATGGCCAGCGACCAGGCCACCAATATCGGTCAAGTGCGCGAAACCGTGCGCGAAATGGACACGATGACGCAGCAGAATGCGGCGATGGTGGAAGAGGCAACCGCCGCTGCGCGCAGTTTGGCCAACGAATCCAGCCGCCTTTCAGCGCTGGTTTCGAATTTCCGCCTTGAAACGCGAAGAGAACCAGTGGGCTATCGTCAGGCTGCCTGATCTTTGTCTAAGGCGGAGATCATCTCGGCCGAGGGGGCTCTGAGGATCCTGAACCATGCCGGAACCTTGCTCTAATCCTCGTCAAGAAATGCGCGCATCCTGGCAATGAACTGATCGCATTGTGACAGCATGAACAGATGCCCGCCGCCGTCAAACATCTCCAACTTGCTGCCGGGAATGGCATTGTGCAGCATCTGCGCGTTGGAAGGAGGCACCAATTGGTCCTGCTCGTCAGCCATGATCATGACTGGCATGGCCAGAAGCGGCAGAAACGGCAAGCTTGTCCAGGTGCTGATCGCTGCCATCTGATAGGAAAAACCAAAGGGAGACGGGGCTTTGACGGCATTGAGCGAGATACGCTCATTCCCGCCGCCATTGTAAATCGAGGCAAGGTTGCGGCGTAACGTGCGCTCGACCGTGTATTCGCGGGGGTCGGCCATATGGGCCAGCATCGACATGTTACCGGGCACCATCGCAGCGCCCGCTGTCGTTGCGGCCAGCACCACTTTGCCAGTGCGGGCGCGGTGCTGAAATGCAAACTGCTGCGCCAGCGCACCGCCCCAGCTGATTCCCAGCAAGTCGACCTGTTCGATCCCCAAATGGTCGAGCAAAGAAGCTGTGGTCAATGCCATAGAAGACATCGTGTAGGGGATGATCGGATCGGGCGAACTGCCAATGCCGGGCATATCAAAGCAGATCACCTCCCGTTCGGGCAGGGCGCGTGCCAAAGGGGCAAGCAGTTCAAGGTTCAGGCCAATTCCGTTAAGCATCAGCAATGGCGGATGGGCGGTGGCGCCGGCGTTCCAGCGGGCAAGATGCAGGCGGCGTCCAGCGACGCCAACCATCGATAATTGTGCTGTTTTGGCCACTATACCCTCATATCCGTTGGTGTTGGGCCTACCATCTTCGCAGGCGCAGCAAAAGCATTCGATTGCTTCCCAGCTTAACCCTTTTTCAAAGGACTGTGATGCAAAGCAATACCTATGTTCTCGGATACCCAACCTGATTCATCCATTGCCGAATCTAAGCCTATGAATTCGGGCGGGGATTTTGCACGTACGCGTCGGCGTGAGCGGTCGCCGGCGTCCGCCGGGCGCGAAGCTGGTGGAAGCTTTTTATTCGGGAACGATCCGGCAAACCATCTGATTTCCGCAGAATGGCCCAGAATGGCTATCGCGATGGCTCTGGCTTTGGCCCTGTTGGCCTTGGTCAATCTGGTGATCCCGCCCGCATTGCCTTCTGCAATTGCGTTGGCTGCTGGCGGCCTGACATTGACCGGATTGATCGCAACGCGGATCGAAGCAAAGCGCACATTTGGCTCCGGCCAGCGGGTGGCGGTGTTGGGTATTGTTGTTGCCTTGCCGATGTTCCTGTTCGGATCGGCGATGGGACTTTACGCTGAAACGGGCGCGTTTGCGTGGTTCCAGTGTATTGCAGCGGTTGCAACGGTCGGGCTTGTTGCCTCGATCGTCCAGTCCGGCCGTCTTTTAGGGGTATTGGCTGCGCAAGTTTCTGCGTGGGCAGGCTTTACTTGTGTTGCCAGCACGCTGGGTGGCTATTTTGCGCTCGGGCTTGGTTTTGCCATTGCGGGGATTTCCTACAGGCGCCAGTCCAAGATTGATTTGATCGCGCGCGAACGGCTTGAAAAGGAACAGCGCGCGCAAACCCGCGCCCAAGAAATCCTCGCTGATTATGAAGAAACAGGTCAGGGCTGGTTCTGGGAAACTGACCGCCGAGGCAATCTAACCTATCTATCAGGCCGTGTTGCGCAAACATTGGGCCGCTCGGTTCACAATTTGATCGGTCGCCCCTTCACAGACTTGTTCAACCTCAAGGAACAATCGGGCGAGGGCGAACGCACGCTGACCTTCCACTTGTCAGCGCGGTCAAGCTTCAGTGATCTTGCGGTGCGCGCTGCTGTGAAGGATGAAGAGCGCTGGTGGTCGGTCAATGGACGGCCCACTTATGATACGTTCAACAATTTCGCCGGATTTCGCGGTTCGGGCACGGATCTGACCGAAAAACGCCGTTCACAGGAACATGCTTCGCGGCTGGCCCATTTCGATTCGCTCACGGGCCTCTCGAACCGTTTCCGCATGTCGCAAACGCTTGAAAAGATACTGCTCGCGCCGCAAGTCCATCATCGGGCTTGTTCGGTTTTCCTGCTTGATCTCGATCGGTTTATGCAGGTCAACGATACCCTCGGCCACCCTGCGGGCGATGCTTTGCTCAAGCAAGTTTCACAGCGGCTTGAACGTGTAGTCGGCCAAATGGGCCGCGTCGGTCGGCTCGGCGGCGATGAATTCAAGGTGATCCTGCCCGGCAAGATCGAACGCGAACAACTCGCGCTTCTGGCCGAGCAGATTATCGAAAGCCTCTCGCAGCCCTATTCGATCGAGGGAAGCCGCGTGATCATCGGGGCCTCGGTCGGTATCGCGCTTGCACCGGACGATGGCGTGACTAGCGAAGCCCTGATCCGCAACGCCGACCTTGCGCTTTATGCAGCCAAGGATGGCGGGCGCGGACGTCACCACTTTTACGCAGCCGATCTTCACAGCGATGCCGAGGAGCGTCGCAAGATGGAAGAAGACTTGCGCGATGCGGTCACCACCGGGGGGCTGGAACTCTATTACCAGCCCGTCGTCCAGACCTCGACCGAGAAGATCACCGGCTTTGAAGCTCTGTTGCGCTGGAACCATCCGCAACAAGGCTGGATCAGTCCGGCGGATTTCATTCCCGTGGCAGAAGACACCGGCCTGATCGCGCCCATCGGCGAATGGGCGCTGCGCAAGGCGTGTCAGGATCTGGCGACCTGGCCTGAATCCGTGCGCGTTGCGGTCAACGTCTCGCCCTTGCAGTTCGCCAACCCGTCCTTGCCGCTGATCGTCACCAATGCGCTGGCCAATGCACAAGTTTCGGCGGACCGGTTGGAGCTTGAAATCACCGAAAGCGTGTTCCTGAACGATGATGAGGGCACAGACCAGATGTTCAAGTCGCTCAAAGCCATCGGCGTGCGCCTTGCCCTCGATGATTTTGGCACGGGCTATTCCTCGCTGGGCTATTTGAAAACTGCGCCGTTCGACAAGATCAAGATCGACCAGTCCTTTGTGCGCGGCGCGACCCAGCCGGGCAGCCGCAACGGCGCGATCATTGCGTCGATCGTCAGTCTTGCCGAAGCGCTTGGCATGGAAACGACTGCAGAAGGCGTTGAAACGCTGGATGAACTTGATCTTGTCCGCGCGCTCGGGTGCAGCCACGTGCAGGGCTATATCTACGAACGCCCGCTCTCCGGTGTCCACGCAATGGCGCGGCTATCCACCGGCCTTATGGCCATTGCCACCGGCCCGCGCTCTGCCCGCGCGGCGCGGCAATCGATGTTGCGCAAGGTTCTGCTCGAACATGCCGAACACAGCTATGATGCGATGGTTCGCAACATAAGCCAGACCGGCGCGCTGATCGAAGGCCTGTGGAATGTGCCAGCAGGCACCATGTTCCGCATCCATCTGGCCGAAAATCACATCGTCACCGGCACTTGCCGCTGGTCCGGTGATGATCGCATGGGCATCGAATTCTCAACCCCGTTGTCACTGGACGATAGTGGCCGCGTGGCAGCGCTCGCCAAACGCGGGATCTCGGCCGACTATGATTTGAACGTCCAGCGCAAAGTGGGTTAGCCCAGAGCTGCCTGCTTTTCCTCGGCCAACCGATCCAGTTCCGCGCGGCTTTTCTTTTCAGCCGACGTTTTCAACTGCCCGCAAGCGGCATCGATATCGCGTCCGCGCGGCGTGCGCACCGGCGCTGAAATGCCCCCGGCAAACACGATCTCGGCAAAACGCTTGATCCGTTCGGGCGTCGAACACTCATAGGCCGCGCCGTCCCACGGATTGAACGGGATCAGGTTCACCTTGGCGGGCAGGTTGTATTGCTTGATCAGCCGGACCAGTTCGCGCGCATCGGCATCGCTATCGTTCTTGTCCTTCAGCATCACATATTCAAACGTGATGCGCCGCGCATTCGATGCGCCGGGATAATCGGCGCAGGCCTGAAGCAGTTCCGCGATCCCGTACTTGCGGTTGATCGGCACGATCTCGTCGCGCACTTCCTTGGTCACCGCATGGAGCGAAACCGCAAGGTTTACGCCGATTTCCGCGC
Organism: Novosphingobium sp. AAP83; assembly: GCF_001295795.1. Taxonomy (GTDB): domain Bacteria; phylum Pseudomonadota; class Alphaproteobacteria; order Sphingomonadales; family Sphingomonadaceae; genus Novosphingobium. Next base: position 202,289 of record NZ_LJHY01000016.1, on the reverse strand, counting down.
CCGCGCGCGCCATCATCGGCACCACACCGCTGGTGGATAGCGTGATGCGCCGCTTCGAAAGCGCAAGCCCATCGCCATCCATCACCAGCTTCAGCGCATCGCGCACATTGTCAAAGTTATAGAGCGGCTCGCCCATGCCCATCATCACGATGTTGGTCAGCAACCGCCCATCGGCGGTGTAAAGGCCATCCTCGTCGTCGCCATCGGCGTCATCAAAATCAAGGCCGGCCCCGATCCCGCTTGGCAGGGTCCCGCCCGCCTTGGGCCATTCGCCCAGCGAATCGCGCGCGAGCATCACCTGCCCCACGATCTCGCCCGGCGTCAGATTGCGCACCAGCCGCATCGTGCCGGTGTGGCAGAACCGGCAATTGAGCGTGCAGCCCACCTGGCTTGAAACGCACAGCGTCCCGCGATCGGCATCGGGGATGAACACCATCTCGAAATCATGGCTGTCCGCAGTCCGCAACAGCCACTTGCGCGTGCCGTCGGAGGAAACTTGCGCCTCGACAATCTCGGGGCGGCCGATCACGAACCTTTCCGCCAGCCATGGGCGCATGGTCTTGGCAATGTCGGTCATGTCCTCAAAGTCGGTCACGCCGCGATGGTACAGCCAGTGATAGACCTGCTTGGCGCGCAGCTTGGCGGCCTTGGCATCAAGCCCTGCTTCGGCAAAGATATCCGCGATCTGTTTGCGCGGCAGGCCGATCAGATCGATCCTGCCATCCTCGCGCGGGGTCACCTCGCGCGGCACGGGAACCGGATCGATATGGCCGGGAATAGGCATGTGCGCGGCGGGTTGGTGCGCGTTTTCGCTGATGGTCTGCATGGCGCGCATATAGGCATTTACCCCCACCTGCGCAAACGCTGCGAAAAACCCCCCGCGCGAATGCTCCGCCGCCCCATCCGTTCCCGTTATCCGGCCCCTGTTTTAACCGCTTCGTCGCATAAAATGTGTCTTAAATACAACATCTTATTGTTGTCTCAGGTTCAGGAAACCGGATCGCTCCCCGTCCATTTGGAAGGCACTGTCATGCCGCAACGCACAATCGGCAGACAAGAATTGGTTGAATGGAGCTTACCATGAAGAAGATTATCGCAATTCTCGCTGCCGGCACCGCGCTCGCAGCCTCGGCCCCCGCCTTCGCGCAGGATGGCACTCCGGCAGAAGCCTTCAGCGGCCTGCGCGTCGAAGGTATTGTCGGCTATGACAAGATCCGCACCGGCAGCACCGAAGACATCGACACCAACAGCAACATCAAACAGTCGATCAGCGGCGTCGAATATGGTGCGGTTGTCGGTTATGATATTGCCGTTGGCACCAACATGACCCTCGGTGCCGAAGCCGAAATCACCGAAAGCAGCGCCAGCCGCGATTACAACAACGATGAACCCACCGTGTTCAATCTCGGGAATGTCAATGCAGGGCGTCAATACTACGTCGGCACCCGCGCTGGATTTGCCGTGGGGCCATCCACGCTGCTTTATGTAAAGGGTGGCTATACCAACGCCCGCTTCAATTTGCAGGGCAGCAACGGCACAGTAAACCTGCGCCAGCGTCTTGATACCGACGGCTGGCGCGCCGGTGCCGGTTTGGAGCAGAAGGTGGGCAAGAACGCCTATATCAAACTCGAATATCGCTATTCGAACTACGCCAGAGGCGAATTTGATTTCAACGGCGAAACGCCCGATTCAAGCAACTTCGAACTCGATACCGATCGTCACAACGTGATGGCAGGCTTCGGCGTTCGCTTCTGATCCGTCAGAGCGCAAGCCAAAACAAAGGGCGGGCCGCAAGGCTCGCCCTTTTTCGTGCAATTCCCCCATCCCGCATGCGGGAGGGGCCGGGGGTGGGCCAGTAACCTAAACCCTACCCCTTCGCACACCCCAGCGCGGCGGCATCCATCGCCGATGCCGCACCTTGCAATTGATAGTGATCGCGAAAACTGCTGCCATCTGCCGCCCGCGCAATCACCACCATCGTGCCCGCGCTGCGCAATTGCGCCAGAATTCCGGCGTTCGTCCGTTGGTCCGCAGGCCATGCGTCTGCCTGCCCCGTTTGCAGCGTGAAGTTGGCCTCCGGGAACGATACGGTCACTTTCGAACCGGACGCCAGCCGCCGCGCCAGCCGCACATGCACCGCGCCGCGAATGCTGCGTGCGGGCCAATGCCCAACCGTGAAATAGGGCTGGAACTCCTGTTTGCGCCCCGGATTCTTGTCCGCCATCGCAATGGCATAGCAGCGCGGCACCGCCGGATCGCGGAATGCCCCCCACGTTTCGAACACGCCAAGGCTATCACGCGCCATGGCCGTGCCGGCACAGCACAGCGCCGCCAGAACCAGCAGCTTCCTCATGGTTTTTCCCGCCATGCGCCATCAATGGTCCGCGCCGCCCGCTCCGCCTCGCTCTTGTCGCGCGCTTTTTCCGCCTTGGTCCGGCCAAACTTCGCGCGGTTGGCCTGCGCCACGTTTTCCTTCTCGGCTCTGGCCTTAGCCTTGCGCACCGCCCGCAAATTCACAATCTCGGCCATCAGGCGTGCTCGATCCCGCGTGTCGATCCCAGAACCGTGCGCTCTGCTCCAGCTTCCACCAGCGCGATTGACCCTTGCACCAGCGATGGCGCAATCGGTGCGCCATGCACGGGATGCACCGGATAGCCCGCCATGATCCCGCGCAAAACCCGGCTGGATATGCCGTGCATCACCACGATGTGATCGCCACCCGGATCGCCGATTTCTTCCAGCCAGCGGTTCAGTCGGCCTGCTATCATCGGATAATCCTCGCCATCCGGGGCAGGGCGCAACAAGTGATCGGCCACCACAATCTGCCCCACTTCGTCCTCCACATCGCCATAGGAACGCCCGCACCACGATCCCATGTCAATCTCTTTCAGGTCCATCGTGCGCCGCGCCGCAAACCAGTCAATGCGCAGCTCCTCGGCAATCAGCGCGGCGGTTTGCAGCGCGCGGCCCGTATCGGAAACATGCAGTGTCACTTGAGGGCGGTCGCCCAGTTCGGCGCGCAGGGCACAGCCCATGGCCGCTGCTTGCGCAAAGCCCTGCTTGGTCAAGGGGGTGTGCATCGCATTGGATTGCAACCGGGCCGAGGCGTTATAAACCGTCTCGCCGTGGCGCATGATATAGAAGCGGCCCTGTTTCATGGCTGCCGTCATAGCGTCAGGCTGCGGGATAGGAAACGCTCATGATTTCCCATTCCTTCTCGCCCGCAGGCAATCGCACCACGCGCAAATCGCCCACCCGCGCCCCGCGCAAAGCCTTGGCAATCGGCGCGCTCCACCCGATCAGGTTGGCAGACGCGTCCTGCTCGTCATCGCCCACAATCGTCAGCACCCGCCGGTTATCATCCTCGTCGGCAATTTCCACGCATGCACCGAACAACACGCGGCTGCGGTCTTCCATTTTCGCCGGATCAATCACCCGCGCCGCCTTCATCCGCCGCGCCAGAAACGCCAGCTCCCGATCAATCTCGCGCATCCGCTTGCGCCCATAAAGATAATCGCCGTTCTCCGACCGGTCACCATTCCCAGCCGCCCAACTCACAATCTCGACAATCGCGGGCCGCTCTGTGCCCAGCAGATGGTCATAGCGCGCTCGCATCGCCGCAAATCCGGCAGGGGTAATGGGATGACCGTCAGGCTTCATGGGGTGGCTTTAGGGGGTGTGAGAAGCGTGGTGCAAGTGTCGTCTTTGATGCACGTTCACGCCCCACGCTCTTCGTCGTCCCGGGCTTGACCCGGGATCCCGCTTCTTCTTCGCGAGCTTATGAAGTGCAGCGGGACCCCGAATCAAGTCCGGGGTGATGAGAATTGGATCACCCCGGCTCCCGCTTGCCAATGTAATAGCTCATCGGATTGCTCCCGCGATACCTTGCAAACTGCGGGTTCATCGCATCGTAAACCACCGCGTTTTCCAGCACGCGCTGCACATAGTTGCGCGTTTCGGAAAGGGGGATGCGTTCGATCCAGTCGATCCAGTCGATGCCGCCACCTCGCGGATCGCCGTTGGCGCGCAGGAACTTGTTCACGTTGCCAGGGCCAGCGTTATAGGCAGCGACGGCCAGCGGCCACGATCCGCCATAGTATTCCAACATGCGCTGGAAATAGCCCGAGCCGAGCATAATGTTATAGCCCGCGTCATCGATCAGCGCCTGCGTGCTATACGATAGGCCCAGCTTGACCGCCTGTTCGTTGGCGGTGCCGGGCATCAGTTGCATCAGCCCGCGTGCGCCCGCATGGCTCATCGCGTTTTGCGCGAACTGGCTTTCCTGACGGCTGATCGCGTGGATTGCGGTCCATTTGCTTTCATGTCCCGGCGGCACAGGGATCAGCGGGAAGGCAATATGCTGGAAATCAAGGTAACCGCGAGCCGCCGCTGCCTGCCCGACAATCACGCCCAGATCGCGCCGCCCCAGATCGCGCGCCAGTTGCGCGACCATCATGTGCTGCGCTTCGCTCTGCTGCTGTTCGGCAATTTCCTTGAAGAAGCGGATCGTCGTCTTCCAGTCCGCCCCGCGCGCCACTTCGCGCACCGCCAGCGTCAGCGGCTGCGAATAGAACCGGCTGCGTTCATCGGGCGATACTTGTGCGGTGGAATCCAGCGCGAATTGCGGCACCGGACGGCCCAGCCGCTCCAGCGCCAGCAGTCCATAGAACTGGTCGGCATATTGCGCCGCCATTTCGAAATAGCGCCGCGCCCCGGCCTGATCGCCCGCGCGCGCTGCGGCTTTGCCCGCCCAGTAAAAGCCCTTGGACCGCGTCCCCGGCGTCCGCGCTGCCGCGCCATAGCGCCAGAACATCGGTGCCGCGCCCGCATAGTCGCCGGTGTTGAACCAGCCCTGCGTGCCGCCCAGCCACATCAACGATGTGTAATCATCGCGCAGATCATAGGGCGCTTGGGCAATGTCCTCGCCCGGATTGAACGCATCGTCGATCCCGGCGGCAATCCGCATGGCGGTGCGCGCATCGCCTGCCACAGCGGCGGCGCGCGCGTTGATCAGCAATTCCTCAACCCACTTTTCGCGGTCAAGCGGCTGGCGGGCGAGCAAGGGCCGGTTGGCCAGCAAGGATCGCGCAGCGGCACCTTGCCCGCTTTTGCGCAATTGCCGTGCGCGCTGGAAGATAAAGCCCGGATCGCTGCTAAGCTGCTCGGTAGTAAGGCCACCAAACGCGCCAAACGGATCGCCGCCCTGCATCGCGGCCAGCCGCGCACCGTCCACTGCCTTACGCGCCGGGCTCACCCACACGATCTGGCGCGCGGCTTGTGCGACAGCGCCCGACCATAGCAGCGCATCCATCCGCGCATCATGATCGGACAGCGTAAAGCGCGTCCCCCACGTGGCGAGAATTGCAGATTCGGCAGCGTCGCTCATCGCCCCGCCGCGCCATGTCGCGCGCGCCGCATCCGCCGCTTCGGGCCGTCCTTGCGCCATCAGCGCCAGCGCATATTGCGCGCGGCCCACATTGGTCAGCGGCGGCTTGCGATCAAAGAACGCCACCAGCCTGCCAAGGTCAGGCGATTCGCGCTCCAGCGCCAATTCGGCAAAGCGGCGCAGCTTGCCCTCATCGGGAAAGCCGGGATAAGTCATCACGAAGTTGGCATAGTCGGCAAAGGCAAAGCGGTTGGACGATGTCAGCGTTTTCCACCGCTCTACCGCGCCGATCATCGGCCCGCTTTGGCTCGCCACAAGGTTGGCCCGCGCCCGGTCCCAATCCGCGCCGCCAGAGGCGTCAGGCCCGCTGGCGCGCACCACGCTGGAGGCGGCAAGCGTCTGCAACAACACCCCCGCGAGGCCCCAACGCAATAACAAGGCTTTCACGTCCATGCGGGACATACTAAGGACCGGCTCCTTATCAGGCGCTGAACAGACCCCCCGTGGGTAAGACACCGCATGTTCGAATTGCGACCATGCGATAATTTGAGGGATATTGTCCATGTTTTCCGGTTCCATTCCGGCCCTTGTGACTCCTTTTCGCGATGGAGCGTTTGACGAGAAAGCATTTCGTCGCCTCATCGACTGGCAGATCGACAACGGCTCGTCCGCATTGGTCCCCTGTGGCACCACCGGTGAAGCCTCGACTTTGTCCAACGCCGAACACCACCGCGTGATCGAGGTTTGCGTCGAACAGGTCGCAGGCCGCGTGCCCGTGATTGCTGGCTGCGGCAGCAACGATACGATGAACGCGCTGCTGCACATGAACTTCGCCCGCAAGTGCGGCGCACAGGCCGCGCTTTGCGTTGCGCCTTATTACAACCGTCCCAGCCAGGCCGGTATCATCGCGCACTTCAGCTATCTGGCCGAACACAACGATCTGCCGATCGTGCTCTATAACGTGCCCGGCCGCACCGTGACCGACATCAAGCCCGAAACCGTGTGCGAACTGGCCAAGCGTTTCCCCACCAAGATCATCGGCATCAAGGACGCCAGCGGCGATCTGTCGCGCGTCACCGATCACCGGATGGGGATCGGCAAGGACTTCTGCCAGATGTCGGGCGATGATGAACTGGCGCTTCCCGCCAATGCCGCAGGCGCGGTCGGCTGCATTTCGGTCACCGCCAATGTCGCACCAAAACTCTGCGCCGAATTTCAGGCCGCCTGCGCCGCCAACGATCTGGAAACGGCGCGCGAATTGAACGACAAGCTCTATCCGCTGCACTATGCCATGTTCGAAGACGCCTCGCCGGGGCCGGTGAAGTACGCGCTCAGCCGCATTTTCCCCGATATCAGCGACGAACTGCGCCTGCCCATGGTCGCCTGCAACGCCGAAGCGCGCACCGCAGTTGATGCCGCGCTGGAGCACGCCGGGCTGATTTGATGACGTTTCCCGACAAAGTGTGAAGCACCACTTTCGCTTTGTCGGGCAAGCGCCTACATACGCCCAACTATGGCACGTCCCGTAAACCCAGAATTTGAAAAAACCAAAGTCGTTGCCGAAAACCGGCGCGCGCGCTTCGAATATTTCATCGAAGATCGCTACGAGGCGGGCATCTGCCTGACAGGTACCGAGGTGAAGTCCCTGCGCTTTGGCGAAGGCTCCATCGCCGAAAGCTATGCCGAGGTGAAAAACGGCGAGGTTTGGCTGGTCAATTCCAACGTGCCCGAATTCAGCCACGGCAACCGCAACAACCACGTGCCCAAACGCCCGCGCAAGCTGCTGCTGAAAGAGCGGCAGATCGCCAAATTCCACGGCGCGGTGGAACGCAAAGGCATGACGCTCGTGCCGCTCTCCATCTATTTCAACAGCCGTGGCCGCGCAAAAGTGGAACTGGCGCTGGCCAAGGGCAAAAACGCGGCTGACAAACGCGGCGTGATGAAAGAGCGGGATTGGAAGCGCGACAAGGCGCGGATCATGAAAGATCACGGCTAAAAAAGTGCTGCGCTTCACCGCATGGTAAGATGCTTCGGGCTAATTGCGGTAGATCGCCCGGTAGCGGTGCGATTGAATTACGGGTAAGAGCAAAAGCGCAATGTTCGATAAAATCGTCACTTGGGCGCGGGCCAATATGCCAACGCGCGAACAGCTTGAAGGCAATCGCTTTTCTCGCCCGCTCGCCGCGCGCCACGAATTGTGGCGATTTACCCGTCGTTCGGTGCCGCGCGGCGTTGCAGCAGGCCTGTTTATCGGCATTTTCGCGCTGATTCCGGGCGTCCAGATCGTTGGCGCTGCGCTGATGTGTGTGCCTGTGCGCGGTAATATCCCGCTCGCCGTGCTGATGACGTTCGTTTCGATTCCCCCCACAACGGCGTTCGTTTTCCTGCCCGGCGCGGTCTGGGTGGGCAATCAATTCGGATTTCACGCCGACTTTTCCACAATAAGCGAAATGGTTACGCGGGGCGCCAGTGTGGGTGACTGGTTCGGCTGGCTGGGCACCGATGCCGCGCCATCGTTGGTCATCGGCCTGTTCGTGATTGCGGCCATCACTTCGATTGTCGGCTATTTCCTGTCGGTCATCGGCTGGCGCTGGTGGACCGGACGCAAACATCGCGCACGCAAATGGCGCACCCCCGCAAGCGATTTTCCTGACTGATGGTCGATACCGCAGCGGATGTTGTCACATGGGACGGAGCCAATCGCGCGCCCTGGCGTGATTGGCTGGTGCTGGGAGGTGCCGTTGCCGCCAGCACCGGCTTGTTATGGAGCGTTTCTGGCCAAGCCCTGATCGCTGGCGGTTTCGCTGGCGGAGCGCTGGTGATCGCGGCCGCGCTACGGCTCGTCGCACGGCCCGCCGCAGCCCCGCTCGTGGCCGAATTTGCAACGCCCGATTGGTCGGTCACCAATGCCGCGATTGAAGGGACCGATGCCGGCATCGCCATCACAGATCGCGCCGGACGTCTGGTTTGCGCCAATGCCTTGATGAGCCAGTGGTTCGGCGTCTCTGCCGCGCCGCCGCGCCTTGCGCTGCACAAGCCTTCGGCAGAAGCGCTGGAGGAGGCCTCCCGCGCGGCTTGGCGCGATGGGGCGGCAAAGCTTGACACGGTTGTTTCCGATACGGGGGCTTGGCGCGTGGAGATTGACCGGGTTGGACGGGGTGATGATTTCCTCGTCTGGCGGCTGTTCCCCGTCGCCAAGCAAGATCTTGTCGCAGAAATGGCCACCCATGTTGCCGGAAAGCTTGGCCGCGCTTTGGCGCGCGAAGGCATCCAGACTGCACTGGTCACGCCTGATGGCAAGGTCGTTGCGACCAACGCCTTGTTTTCGCAGCGCGCAACCGGGGATTCCGATACGGATCTTACCGGCGCCGCTTTCGTGTCGTTCCTCGCCAGCGACGAGGCCGAGCGTATCTTCTACATGCGTGAATCGCGCGGCGGCACGCCCGTTCGGCTGGTGCATTTGCCCGTGGCCGATCCAGATGGCATCGCCAATATCGATCCGGCCCGCACCGCCTCGCTGTTCTTGTTGCTCGATAATCAGGGCGGCGTGGGCGAAGTGCGCGCAGGCCTGCCGCAGATCGAAGCGCTGCTCTCGCGCTTGCCGCTCGGTCTCGCGATGACCGATCGCGATGGCCGCATCCTTTTTGCCAACGCCGCCTTCCTGCGCGCGGCCGGTCACGAAGATACCATCCCGCCGCCCTATCCTTCCGATCTTGTGATCAAGGAAGACAAGGGCGCTCTGGCCGATGCGGTGCGCCGCTATGCCCAAGGCACGCCGATGGCGGGCGATGTGGCCGTGCGGCTGCGCTCCTCGCCCGAAGAGCCGGTGTCGCTCAGCCTTGCCGGCGTGCGCGGGCTAGGGGAGGGGGCCGTCCTGCTCAGCCTCAAGGATTCCTCTGAAGAAACCCGGCTCAAGCGCGAAATCGCCCAGGCCACCAAAATGCAGGCAGTCGGCCAGTTGGCGGGCGGCGTGGCGCACGATTTCAACAACGTACTCACCGCCATCATCGGCTATTGCGATCTCATGCTGATGCGCCACACACCGGGCGATAGCGATTACGATGATATCCAGCAGGTCAAGGCAAACTCCAATCGCGCCGCCTCGCTTACCCGCCAGTTGCTCGCTTTCTCGCGCCAGCAAACCTTGCGCCCGCAAGTGCTGCAACTGCCCGATGTCGTCGCCGAAGTTTCCGCCCTGCTCAAACGCCTGATCGGCGAAAAGATCGTGCTCGAAGTCACGCATGATCGCGATCTCGGCTTTGTACGCGCCGATCCCACCCAGCTTGAGCAAGTCCTGCTCAATCTCGCGGTCAACGCGCGCGATGCCATTAACGACAAGCTTTCGGCCAAAGCGGGCGGCAAAGGCTCCAGCGGCGGTGTGCTCAAGCTGATGACCCGCCGCGTCACCGCAGCCGATGTGCGCGCGATGAAAAGCGAAATTCTTCCCATCGGTGATTACACTGCGCTGGTCGTCGAAGATAACGGTCATGGGATCAAGCCCAACCAGATCGGCAAAATCTTCGAACCGTTCTTCACCACCAAGGAAAAGGGCAAGGGCACCGGGCTTGGCCTGTCCACGGTCTACGGCATCGTCAAGCAATCGGGCGGGTTCATCTTTGCCGAAAGCGAATTGGAGAAATTCACCCGCTTCACCATGTACTTGCCGGTCCATGTTCCCGATGCGTCTGAAACCGCCGAAGCTGCCAAGGCCGCGCAGCCCAAACCTGAGCTCAATCGCGAATGGAGCGGCGGCGGGCGCATCCTGCTGGTCGAGGATGAAGATACCGTTCGCGCCGTTGCCGAACGTGCGCTCGCAAGGCAGGGCTATGAAGTCACCACCGCTGCCGATGGCGAAGAGGGCCTCGAAGCCATCGTCAACGGCGGGCAGTTCGATCTGGTCGTCTCCGACGTCGTCATGCCCTCGATGGACGGCCCCGCCATGGCCCGCGAAATCCGCGCGCTAAAGCCCGATCTGCCGTTCCTGTTCATGTCGGGCTATGCCGAGGAAAACCTGCGGCGCGATATCGATATCCCCAACATGCATTTCCTGCCCAAACCCTTCTCGGTCCAGCAAATCGCCGAAGCGGTAGAACGTGTGTTGCGCGGCGGCTGACCTCCAAAAACCGCTTTCCTACAAACCCGGTTTCAGGCCAAATCCCCCCGCTCCTTGAACCGTCAATCGCGCAGCCGCCCTACCCAAAAGGCGAGCCCCTTCTTCTTCCCCCTTCCCGCAAGCGGGAAGGGTCGGGGATGGGCCTTCTTCGTCTCCCGACCCACTCACCCTAGGCCTGCCAAAGGGGGGAAGGGCCAGGGATGGCCCACGCCCTCTTCCCCCTTCCCGCATGCGGGAAGGGACGGGGATGGGCCTTCACTTCCTTCCTTCCGCTCACCGCAAGCCTGCCGAAGAAGGTCAGATACAGGCCGGAAAATCTCCCAAAAACCCCCGCGCGTGAGGCCCTGACAAGTTCCCCCTGAACAGTGTAATCTGTGTAAACCTGTTCAGACAAATAACCTCTTACCTGAACAAATCAGAACGCCAACGACAGCGCAAACGCCTCGCCCTCCACCAGCCCTTCCGCCTTGCGCACCGCCGCTTTAACCGGCACCATCCACCCGTGCTCCTTCGATGGAAAAGCCGAAGTCCGCCATTCCGTCGCGCCCACGTAAACCGTCACTTTCACCGATCCAAACCCCGCGCGCCGTCCGGTCTCCAGCCGCTGCATCAGCGCCGTGCCCGATAAAGCCTCGCCCGCCGCGCCATCAATCGTGGCAAAGAACCAGTCCCCGCCATTCTCTCCGCCAGACCAGCGCCACAGCGTCGAGGTCAAGTCGTACCGCCCCTCGCTCATTTCACGCGGCGCACCGGCACCGGCACATTGCAGATATCCACGCCGCCCGCCGGTTGAATGTAAAACGCATCACGCCGGTTGGCGCGCGCATCGGCATAGCGCGCAAAACTCGCGCTTTCTGTGTTCAGATACTCAAAGCGCGGAAGGTCAGCCACATCGCTGCCAATCCGGATAGAGCGGATCGGCGTGCGCTCCTCAGGCGTCTTGTAAAACCCGATGTCACCCGTCCCGCGCGGCAGGGTCGACAAATGCTCCATTCCCTCGATCACCCGCCCCACAACCGCAATATTGCGATCCAACTGGCGCGGCGCATGGCCGATCACCGCGTAAAGCTCCGCGCCGGTGCCAGTGTCCGGCGGCTCGTTCCGGCCCACGCCGACGCTGCCATAACAGTGGACGGGCCATGCGCTGCCTTTGGCTCCGGCGACGGGAAATCCGCCATGAAACATGCCAGTTGCGGCATACGGATCGCGGCTGGTCTTCCTCTCGATTGCGAAGCCTATATGGTCATCAACACCCCCGTCATTGCCATAAAAATTGGGGGTCACGTATTCGCTTTGCGGCACCACAGCCAGCCCACCCGGCGAAGCCATTGCCTTCGCCTTGTCCTCGCCATCCGCATCGCCCCACTGCACCACATAATTGTCCTGCGCACGGTTGATCGAAGTACCGTCCCACCAATGCGCTCCGGCCAGCTTGCGGATATTGCCGATCCACCCTTGCGAGAACGGCGCAGGCAGCAACTGGATCACCACACGGCGCGGGCGCTGCGCCGCATCAGGCGCAAGGTCCATCACCAGAACGTCAGAAGCTGCAATCGCGCTCCAGTCCGAAGCAGGCGCGCCCGCCACAATCTCGGACGGCGCCAGCACCGGCTCGGCTTTCGCCGCAGCGGCGGGAGCAGGGGAGGCGGCAGCCGCCGCAGCGGCGATCAGAGAGAAGAATGACATTTGTCCATCATTGCAGGAACCGACGCCTTGCGAAAGCCAAGACATGCCGCTAGGGGCTGCTTTCCAGAGCAATGCGGAGCGGTGGCCGAGTGGTCGAAGGCGCTCGCCTGGAAAGTGAGTATGGGCCAAAAGCTCATCGAGGGTTCGAATCCCTCCCGCTCCGCCATTTTCCAAATTCATAATGTATCAGATCGCTCCAAAAGCCCTGATTCCATTGAGTTTTGGAATGGCCTATGCACCAAGCGGTTTCAGTTCTTCCCCCCTTGTTTCACTCTAAAAGGGGGTAAAAAAGGGGGAAACTTTTTTTCGGGCTGGCATGATTCGACGCATAAATAGATCGCAGGAAATGAACTCCTGCGCACATTATGGAGTTTGAATTATGACTAGAATGAATGAGGGCGGTACCGGTCAAGAGCGCCGCAAACCAAAGCCCATACTAACTGACACGTTAGCTCGCAGCATTAAGCCCGATGGGCCTGTTCTGCCAGATAGAACGGTCAAGGGCTTGAAGCTCAAACCGACCAGCCGCAAAGGGCGTGGATACTGGTTTTTAATCTACACATCGCCAATTACAAAAAAGCAACCCGAGCTATCGCTTGGAACCTATCCCGATGTGTCGATTGCAGAGGCTCGTGAGAAAGCCACAGAGGCACGTAAGCTGCTAGCCAAGGGGATTGATCCCAAGATTGCCCGTGACGCTGAGAAGGCGGGATCTGCCGTGAATGATGCAATTCCTACGTTCGAGGAAGCTGCACGCCAATGCTATGGAATGAAGAAGTCCGCATGGAGCAATGGCAAGCACACAAATCAATGGCTCAGTACCCTTGAAACCTACATCTTTCCCACTCTCGGAAATCGAAAGGTTGACACCCTTAAGGCGTCCGATTTTGCTAACGCTCTCTCGCCGATATGGTTGGAAATAGCTGAAACAGCAAGGCGTGTGAAGCAGCGTTGCCAAGCTATAATGAAATGGTGCTGGGCAAGAGAATACGTTGTGAGCAACGTTGTTGATGTGGTCACAGAGCTTCTACCAGACCCAACGGAGGCGAGGAAATCCACGCCACAACCTGCAATGCGCTGGCAGGACGTGCCTGATTTTGTGAACAACGTGGTTCGCAAAAATCGTATGGGAAGCAGTCGCCCCTTACTTGAATGGTTGATCCTCACTTCAGCACGTTCGGGTGAAGGTCGTCACCTTACGTGGAGCCAGATCGATTTTAAGCAAGCGATCTGGAACATTCCGCCATGCAACACGAAGATGAAACGTTTGCACAATGTGCCGTTATCCAGTCGCTGCATGGAGATTCTGGACGAGCAAAAGGCATACTTCAAACTGATGAATGGTAGAGCCCCAGAGCCAACAGACCTCGTGTTCCCGTCACCACGTGGGAAGGTCTATTCGGACATGACACTCAGCAAGTTCATGAAGGATCGTCTGGTTCCAAGCGACACAGAGGGTCGCTATGCGGTACCACATGGTTTTCGCACATCGTTTCGTGGGTGGGCCACACTCAATCAAGTCGATGGTAAAGCTGTGGAAGAGCACTTGATTGAACTTTGCCTCGCCCACGTGGAAGGCAATAAGTCCATACGTGCTTACAAGCGTGAAGACCTTATCAAACTTCGCCGCCCCATCATGCAAGCTTATGCAAACTATCTTGCGACAAGCACCAATATAAAATAATTATTTATTTGCAAATCGAAGAAAGATACTTCAAAGTTATACTTTTATATTGACGAATCACATAAGGGGCCGTACAATAGGCGCTGCAAGTCGACGAAAGCGATTCGCAATATCTCAGGTCAAGGCCTGATAGCCAACCATGAAAATGGAAGACGCTGCGCTCATAAGGGCGGAGCTATGTAAAATACGCCAACTACACAAGGAGATTGGCCAAAAAGGAGCATATATTAGTTATGAGTGAATTTCAAGAGCGTTTTATAAGGGAGCCAGAATGTAAGCACATTACCGGTTTATCTCGTGCGACGAGGCATCGTATGCAAAAGAAGGATGACTTTCCTAAGCCCATAAAGCTCAACGGAAGAATTTCCGTTTGGCAGTTAAGCAAGGTCAACAAGTGGCTGATTGAAAACAGCCAAAAGGGGATCGTGTCATGAACGTAGGAACCTCAATCAGAAAAAGGGCTTAAGGACATATGTGGAGAGAATAATGTTTGTTAATCAAAAAGACTTTGCCGTTATTAGAATAAGCCAAACACATAATTTTGCAGAAATTGCTATTGATCATGTTGCAGCATCGCTTAGTGATGCCGGTATTGATTATATTTATGTGAATGGACCATATCTAATTTTGGATCGTAATCCGGAAACGATAACGATTACGATGAGCGATTGTGGTGGTGCCATATTTATTGATGCCAACCTCGACGTTACAAACCCTCAATGTCATTCAGATCGCTTCATTAAGGATGCATTTTCCTTAACGACGAAGGATGAATGGTGCGGTTTTTCATCCTATGTCCATGAAGGCGGGCACGTCATATCATTGGAAATGGTTGTGCCCTGCCACCATGATGGGTTGCTAAGCTTCGCAAAAAGCTGGGAAAAGTTTGAAGACAAACTGAAAACTTTCAAGGCTGAAGCTTCCAAAATTGGCTTGGAAATCGTTTCTGACGATGACACCGATCCAGTTGCTGTAATCGCATAACACCAAAGCAGATTTGGCAAGGCAAAAGCTCGACGTCGCTGTCGGACAATGCCTTGCCGTGTCTGACCGATAACAAAACAAAATAGAAAATAAACCAAACATACGTTAATAAATTTGGATCGAAATAAAGGAAAGAATATGACACATTCCAAAATAATACCAGTGAGTACTATGCATACATGGGTTGAGCCACTATGGGCTAACTGTTTAAAATCCATGGGAGTTCCATTCGTATATTATAGAAAACATCGTTACGTCGTATTTGGTGGAAAATACGAAATATTTTTTGCAAGACTTAGTAGATGTGACACATATGTACGTATAATCGGTGAGGCAAGTTACAAAATTAAAAATAATTATGGTGAAAGCTTTATATCATCAATTTTGTACTCTGAGGTATGTGATAGTCTGTATGATATTTATGGAGACCAATTTGATATAGATCAATATTTGAAGGATGACACAATGAATATCGAATTTACAGTAAATGTTCCCATGAAAGATCACAAATACGAAAATATCAATATGGCTATCAAGACCTATTATGAACAATTGGACCTTGTAAAAAAGGCTGGCTTAAAGCTGGGACTGGAGTTTGAGGTGGAGCCAGAAGTCAGAAAAGCTCTTTGCTTTAAAAGCGCATAAACACCCATGTAGCATAGCAAGGCAAAAGCTCGACGTCACTGTCGGGCAATGCCTTGCTATGCCTAAAATCAGAACAATCATCCTTTTTCAACCGCAATGGAGAACCAAATACAGAAAAAGGAATTTCTAAGGAAAACATTATGTTAAGATTATATTTCACCACAAATCAGGAGTGCCTACGCAACGCATCTCCATGGTACTATTTAGTCTATTTGATTGATGAAAAGCAGGGGTCACTCTGGACCAAGGCAGGTGCTCTATGAGCACAGGCAACACTGCAAACACAGCACCAGCCGCTTCGCTACCACCATCAATCATTGCCGCACCATACAAATGGCTTGATCCATCGAAAATACCACCACGTCCATGGATATATGGGCAACAGCTTCTGCGTGGAAGCGTGTCGATGATCATTGCGCCGGGTGGCGCAGGTAAGACAGCACTGGCAACAGGTATGGCACTATCCCTTGTCACTGGACGTGATTTTATGGGCAGCAAGGTTTGCGGCGGCCCCAAGAAGGTCTGGCTTTGGTCTCTTGAGGATTCCATTGAGGAACTATCCCTTGGAGTACAGGCAGCAGCATCTTATTGGGATATCAGTGAAGACGATCAGAGCGGCAAACTCTTCCTGAATTCAGCCCTGAATGGCGATCACCTGAAGCTGGTATCTAACCGCAATGGTGGTTTGAAAGAGGATTTCGACCTTGCCGAAGCCATCGTCTCGCAACTGGTTGAAAACGCCATCGACGTGTTTTTCATTGACCCATTCGTATCGTGCCATGATGCCAATGAGAATGATAACAAATCGATGGACGCCGTGGTCAAGCTTCTGGCGCTGATAGCATATGAGGCAAACTGCTCGATTGTATTGCTGCACCATACGAATAAGGGTTTTGGTCAGGTGGATGAAAATTCTGCAAGAGGTGCCTCAGCCGTTGTGAATGCAGCAAGATCGGTGGTGACGATTAATCCCTTGGATGGCAGTGACGTCAAACTCTACGACATCGATGAAGATAAAATTGCTAGCTATATCAAGCTTCATGATCGCAAAAATAACAGAATCTCAGCATGTAGATCATCATCATATTTCAAGTTCGAGTCTGTGATGCTCAAATTGAGTGATGGGAATGAAGAATCTGTAGGAGTGATCGTGCCAGCAGATTTGGAAATCCATGAAGTTCAGGATTTAACGGAACATCAGATTGCTCAAATCCAGTTGGAAATGGATGAAGGTTTCTGTAGGCATGATCCTCAATCTCCTAAGTGGATTGGACGTACTGTTGCTTCAATCATGAATCTTGATGCAGGTAAAAAGAATCATAAAATTCTTATAATCGATCAGATAAACAAATTGGAAACCAATGGTTTTATAAAATGTGAAATCGCAAAAGGTAAAAACTCAAGAGATTATAAAATATACTCTACAGTTGATAAGGCTAAAGCCTTCTCCAAATCCAATGGTATTAATAACCACATAAATTGATGTCACCACCACCACCACCTCCCTCCTATATTAATATAGGAGGGGGTGATGGATGTTATGTGTGACTATGAATCTTCATATTTCAAAAAATGGAGTTTTGCGAGGGACGAGCACTCACGAACGTAGTGAGTGAGTATATGTGTTTTATAGCACTTCAATGTGTTTTGTTACACTTCATAGTTCCCTGCGGGAACTGAAGCTGCGCTTCATTTATGCATTTGAAATTTTGAAAAATGTGTAAAATCCAGCTTGTATAAATAGTTTTGTAGAAAATGCATTTAATCATTCTACAAACGAAACTTCATTAATGAATCAAAAATTTCACATCAACCATGGAGAATGTGAAACATCTTATAAAGGAAATCAAACATGTCAGTAGTAGTTACAATGAATCAAAAAACAAATATCTTCAGTGATAAGATTTTTCCAAACACACTTACAATGTCGAAGTGTCTTTCTAAAAATTCAATCTCACATAAAATCATCAGCGACACTGATATCAAGGTTGAAAATTGGAAATCACCATTCTTCATTGACTCGTACTATGGTCAAAAAGAAGCTCACATATATTTCGCACATGATGTTTTCGGTCAGAAGAATCAGGATGTTTGTGCTCTTGAAGCTCTTTCGAGTGAATTCACATGTGAAAGGTATGATTGCAATGCAAGAATTTTTCCAAACTCTGTGGCAATTTATTTTGGTTGCAGCATCGATCTGAACTACTTCAACACCGATCAGAAACTCATGGAAGCAATTGAGAGTTTTGGTGAAACCCTTGATGAGTTTACCGATAGAGCGATAGAGTATGGATTTACATTCGGTGGTGACAGTCAAACACAGGGCTTAATCTGATATATGAAGGGATGAAATTTCATGATCTTGTGAGTTTCATCCTTTTATAAATAGATATGAAGGCAAAAAAATTATCAGAAAGGATATACAATTGGAAGGAAAGTTAATAAATTTCATAGTAGACAAAGAGGAGCTTATCAGATTTGATGCCGTGGTTTCTATGCTTAATCGTACACGCACATCTGTTCTCACTGAGCTTATGCGTGGATTTTGTGTGCATCAAGTCGTTGAGGTCGAAAAACGTAATCGCAAATTAGAAGAGTTGAATCAAGCACTTTTGCAACAAACCATGCTTGAAACTCAAGCCAGCCATAGGCGCTTAATGGCAAAACCAGAGGGCTTTGATGACGGTCCACCATCCATTTTTTATGATGACGGAAGTGATTTTAATGAGACAAATTTTTAAAGGATACAGAGACATATGGCAAAAAATACAAACCTAAACAGCTACTACCATGAAGGTGAAGCCACCCGTCGCCAAATGCGAGGATTGGCGTATTTTGCCGACAAATTCGCTGATGCCGATTTCGAACTCGGGCACTTTCAGGAAACGCCTGTCAAATCGCAGGGACCAAGGAAACCCATCTTCATTCTTAGTGACGTGGCAAACAACTTCGTAACATATTGCATTAATGAGAAATTGGTCGATCTTCGAATCGACACTGACGGTATCAATTGGGGCAAGATCGCCATGGGCGGCAACATTACCGCTAATGCATCACCACACAATCTGATCACGATGCTGACTCACATTCTGGGGGATGCAGTCCATTGGCAGTGTAGACTTATAAAAGCGTTCCAATCTGGGTTGCTACAGGGCATTTTGGATAGAGGTGCAGTGTTCGCTAACCTTGATGTAGCGGGTGAACCATTGCCTCTGGAACTGGCTGATTGATCATGCCGTCATAGGCAGTGAAACAACTCTTCATTGCCTATGACGCTTACGTGCACGGAACTCATCGGGCACCTGAAACTCCCCCGACCATATGTTCAGCTTCTGCGCACGGGCCATCTGTTCATCCGCCACATAGGCTTTCGAATACCGACGATACGAAACAGCCCATCCAGAGCGAACCATCCACTGGTTGAGGTTGAGCTTTCCCACATAGCAGGTGCCAAGCGAACGCTTATATCTATCGGTGCCTGAGATTTTGCAACGCACAGGTTGAGCGCCAATCTTCTGCATCAAAGCGATCTTCGCTTGCTGGCCACAGCGCCAAATTGAACCATCTGGCCTTTTGCAGGTTTGGGACATTTCTGGGGCATCAATACCTTCGAGCCTGATGCGGGTCTCACCGATCCTGATTGTGTCACCATCTGTTACGGTTTGTGCACCTTGCAGGAGTGTCATGGTAACAGCAGCGACGTAGGTCAGCACATTGATCATCATGATCGTGCTGTAAGTCAGATTTTGATCATCTCAAATCACCAAGTGGTGGGGACGATCATCAATCGGTGGCATTTTGTCAGGGCGACTGTCTTGGCTGGTTCACAACTTCTAAGTTTTGAGTGTACCTCTTTTTGAACGCCAAAGTGGTTCACAACATACGTTTACAAATTGTGCGACATAGCTTATAATGTCATCTAACTTGTGAGCCAGATGGGGTGGAAAATGAGCCGGATCGCATATTATCGCTGTAGCACTGGCGACCAGTCCATCGAATCACAAAGGAATGCACTCAGCGGTGACTTTGAACGTGAGTTTTCCGATGCAGGTGTTTCCGGTGCTGTCCTTGCGGAAGATCGACACGGTTTTTCTGATCTGCTGAAATACATTCGTGAAGGCGATACGCTTTGCATATACGATATCAGCAGATTGGGACGTGACGCACTTAATGTTCAATCCATGGTCCGCCGACTTTTGGCTATGGGTGTGACCATTGAAGTTCTCGGTCTTGGCGCAATTGGCAAAGGCGTGGGCGAACTGATTGTAGCGGTGCTTTCTCAAATTGCAGATATGGAGCGGCAAAGAATTTGGGAAAGATGTGATGCTGGAAGGGCTGCTGCGAAGGTATCTCTGAAAGCTACAGGTCTTACGCATCGGGGTAAGGTAAGCCTTGGAAGGCCAATGGCTGCTGATGCTGCCGCTGTCGTGGAATGGCGCAGAATGAATGCTGCTTCGATCCGCCAGACTTGTGCACATTTTGGAATATCAAAGGCAACCGTCACCAGATATTGTGGGAATGCAAACGCCGCTTGAGGATTGAAAGCTGCTTCTGCAGACTCATGGAAGCCTATCATTTAACGATAGACCCTCTCATTTCTAAAAAAAGACTTTCAAATCGTAAATTTGCAATATATTCTTGGTTTAATTTCTGGCTAATTACAGTTCTCTATTGAAAAATTTTTATAATTTCCATAATTTTTCCCATTCCACATTTTTAATAAAACTTGAATATTTGATTTAGGACTCATTTGAGATAATCCTCTGAGCATATCTATTTCACAAAACCCTTTCGAAATTTCACTAATGACCCAAGAGTCAAATTCATTTCTATCGATACTTTTGGAAAATTGAACAGCTAAAATATATTCATATGTTACCATTCCATTATCATCAGCAGACATGCCATCAAATATGAATGATTGTTGCAGTATCGGAGTTGGAGCAGTGCCATTGCGGACCTGACTATAAGTCTCAAGCACATCCAAACCCGTCATGCTTTTTTCCGGTACTGAGTTGCTATATTCCTCGCTTGACGCATTTAACGAACCTTCGGCCACTTCCACTGATGCTTCGGTGGCTTCGATTGACGGTGGATTATCAAAATCTGCAATATTGATTGCAATAATACATACAGCAAAAATTATAATTGCAAATAGCCATTTCATCCACTGATAATCGTCAGCATCATTGGATCGGAATATTTCTTGATTATCAGATGGATTGTTCAAATCATTATGATAATTCTGAGTAGCTGCTTTCTGTGCTTTTGATGGTTCCTCAGGTGAAGCACCAGCCTTGCCATTGCCGCCATGCTTATACGCCCTTTGAGCAAGTGTTTTCGCAGCACCAATCGGGCAGCCCATATCGACCAGAGCTTGGTAGATCGCAATTTGGTCGGCACCACTTTCAGCCAATTCGAATGCCAGATCGAGCAGTACCGAGATGAAAAGGTCGAATGCATCACCATCATCCATCGTGCCATCAGAGGCAGCGGATTTTTGGTTAGCAGCACCAGCGGCATCATATGCTGCTCGTTTTTCTGGATTAGAGAGCACCTCGTAAGCGTGGGCGATATCCTTGAAACGCCGTTCAGCCTCTTCCTTATTGCCAGCGTTACGATCGGGATGCCAACGCTTGGCCTGTTTCAGATAGGCAGCACGTATCTCAGCCATTGTTGCGTTGGGTTCAACGCAAAGAATTTCGTAAAGGCTCTTCTCTGACACTCGCTTACCCCAAAACTTCCAGCAACCAACCCAGCTTCACGACCAACCGATCCCAGCACTAAATTTGAGTGGTCAGGATAATCTCATTGAACCTTCGCACAGCGAAAAGTTCACGACCCAAGACTTGTGCCTTGCCGATAAGGAAGCTTTCATCCTTACGGTTCATCACCGACGACATTCCAAGCTTTTTTGAATGGTTTTCAATGTCTTCCGGCGAAAACTGTGAACGCAGACCTATGTCGTAGACGACGCAATAGTCAAACTGGCCCCAACTAGGCGAGGCATCAAAGGCACTCCAACATTGGTCGCCTTTTGCCAATAAATCAGACACTTCAGCTTCACCATAGGTTTGGTAGAAACCAGCAGTGCCCTCACGGATTTCCTGTGATGGATGTAGCACCGACTCACCGTCTTGATCCATGACCCCGCCTACGACTGCTTTGACCCTAAGTGGGCTTTCGTGATGAAACCTTTTTGGCTACCATAATCTCTTTTTTTCTTGATCCATTGCTTAAGATTGACAGTTATTATTCTATCGATTTTTATCTAATTGATCTATTTCTGATAAGACTTTTTTTGCATCTTTATGACCCTGCTCGGCAGACTTACGGAACCAATCAACAGCGACCCCAGAATCTAACGCAACACCTTCTCCAGTAGCGTACGCATATCCAATATTGAATTGAGCATCTGCATCTCCTTGCTCGGCAGCCTTAATAAACCAAGCGACAGACAATCCAGCATCTTTAGTCACACCTTCGCCGTTAGCGTACATGACCCCAAGGTTGTACTGCGCAGCAGGATTGCCTTGCTCGGCGGCTTTACGGTACCAATCCGCAGCTAACGCAGCATCTTTCGCAATACCTTCGCCGTCAGCGTACATCGCTCCGAGGGTGTACTGCGCATTGGCAAATCCCTGATCGGCAGCTTTGCGGTACCAAGCAGCGGCTAACTCCGCATCTTTGGCAACACCTTCACCGTTGGCGTACGAAACCCCAAGGTTGTACTGCGCATTAACAAGTCCTTGCTCGGCAGCTTTACGGTACCAATCCGCAGCTAACGCAGCATCTTTCGCAATACCTTTTCCTTTGGCGAACATCAACCCAAGGTTGAACTGCGCATTGGCGTGGCCTTGCTCGGCAGCTTTAAGGTACCAAACAACAGCTAGTTCGGTATTTTTAGTCACACCTTTGCCGTTGGAGTACATGTGTCCAAGGTTGTTCTGAGCAGGAGCATAGCCCTGCTCGGCAGCCTTGAGAAACCAAGCAGTCGCAGCCTCAGCATCTTTAGCCACACCTTGGCCTTCGGAGTACATCATCCCAAGGTTGTGCTGTGCGTCAGCATAGCCTTGCTCGACCCCTCTAAGGTACCAAGCAACGGCTAACTTGGCATCTTTTGGGACACCTTCACCAGTGCCGTACATAAACCCAAGGTTATTCTGGGCAGCAGGATTACCTTGCTCGGCAGCTTTACGGTACCAAACAGCAGCAGCCTCAGCATCTTTCGCCACACCTTCGCCGTTAGCATACATCGCTCCAAGACGAAACTGAGCAACAGGTTCTCCCCGCTCAGCCATAGCGGTAAGAGCGGCAACGTCCTTCCTCTCATATGCGGATAAAGCATCGTCACTCTTGCCAGCCGCCACTGACGGCAAGGTCAAAGCCAGCGCAAAACCCGCAAGCAAAAGTGATTTTCTCATAACGTCTCCGGATACCGTGCATTTAGCACAGAGATAATCACCCTTGATACCAACACAACGGGTTTTCTGCCAATGGTATGTCCATCAGCCGAACCACCCAAAAGGGCGAAATGACCAGCCTGTCCGCCATGCAAAGGACGGTAGTGAGCCATCTTTACCATGATCAATCCGCTTGTGTCGCTCCTACCGCACCAGCACCACCACCAACAGCTTTCCAGCCAATTTCAATATGCTTGGACTCTTTGGGCACATCGAGAATGTAGGCATTCACCTCCATAACTTCGTGGGCTTGAATATCACCATGGGGCAAAGCAACCTCATGAAGGAAAATGACCTTTTCCCGTTTGTCTTTGAAGGCAAACATCAAAGGTAGCACCTTCACTTTCTCATCTGATGTGTTCGCAATGATGCCTGATGCGGTGAAAAATCGACGGCCACCCTCAAGCTCACGATGATCCATGTTCTCTTCATGAAAGTGGAGTTCTAACCCCGCTATCTCGTCAGCAAACTGAAACGCCGCATACTCTGCTGGAAGAGCCATAACCGCCTGTTTTTGAGGCATACATCCAGTTACACCAACCAATGCAAAACCCATTGTCAAGCGACATATATGCTTCAAGATCATAGCGTTTCCCGTTGGTGGCATATGCGCAGGTTGAGCACGAGAACCTTGGTCCTGCAACCAGCAGATGATCGTTCATGCTTTGATGCTCTGGTATCTGGAAAATCACCACATCTCGTGGTATAATCCATCAACGACATTCCCTTCCTGTCGCTGCTAAAGCGTCACTCAGTCGTGCATGAAAATTATAACATTCAAACCGTTGCAAACAAACTTGCCAGCAGTCGCTGAGCGGTATGTTTTTGCATCTTAAATTATGGAGAAGCCTTTGAAAACCAATGTGATCGCAGCAGCCAAGGTTGACGAAACCACCATCACCGACATTCTTGAAAACGGTGCCATAGATTTTATCGACAATGGCGGTCTCTATGTAACAGGGTATCCATTCAACTTCTGGATCGACCTTGATAAAACTCGCAAGCTTCTGATAATATACTCTTTTTGGGAAACCATGCACGATGTGAACGAGCTTGAAATGCTCAGATTCGGAAATGAAACCTCCCAAAATAAGGTCATGCTGCAATTTTCGTACAACGCAGAATATGGGCGATTCTATGCGTATTACACGCACCCCTTCAGCGTGGGCTTGCTTGCGCCACAAGTCCTGAAACTCTGCCAGAAGTTTTCATCAATCTTTGACGAAGTGGTGAAGGATGGCATCGCAGGTGGAATTTTGCAGGATTTTCCTGATTGCCCCTGCGGTGACGTGACCGATGAAGCTGCTGCGGCTGACGGAACGGTGCACTGATGGGGTGTGGATAAGCCTGTGAGATGGTCATGGGAAAAGACCGTTCATTAAAGGGGAAGCGCTATCTGGATCATCACTACAATTGGATTTTTCAGCATCGTTCAGAAGCCTTGGGATAAGCCAAATGACACGCTCACGATCAGGGCACGGGTCAGTGGTGACCTTGAGAACCTGAGAGCCTTTGTCCCTGAGATGGGCGATATCATCGCAAGCGACGACAGCGATTACCGCTACAGGGCAGTGGCCAAGCGTGAATCGGTGATGGCGGCGCTGGCCAAACTGACTGCTGATATCGACTATGATAACTTCAAAAACGAAGTGGCATCACGGCAGGGATATGAACGTGCGGCTGTGTATGGTGACGTTTGGGATGTGCTCTATGGGTTGCAGATTGACCGTTTTGATTGACGGCATGGCTCGTTTAGTAAGCTATTGCTCTTCACCAGCTTCTATCCGCATTCGCCGCTCAGCTAGTGTTTCACCGTCATAGGTCCAGTAGAGCGGCCCCTGTGCCGCTGACAAAGCGCCGCCCATACGGTGCAGCAATGTCCTTGCAGCGTTGCTGGTGGACGTCTTCGTCCCTTCAAACTCAATCGTCCTATCATCAACAACCACAGCGGTTATGGTTTCGTCTTTCACAAAACTGAGTGTGGCACCGACTGGTATGCCCACATTGGAAAACCGAAAATTTGATCGCCGTGATTGCTCCCGTTGCAAGGCTTCGAGTTCGACCTGATCTTCAACGATCTCGATGTTCGGCGTTTCGTCCTTGATGGCCATGACCTTCAAGATCGCCTGAACCCGTTCAGGATTCAGACGGAAAAACTCACGCTTGGGATTGATCCGGTGATCACCAAACGCTTCGTGCAAAGCTCTTTCCACTTCCACGCTGTCACGGACCTCACAGGCGTAAAAGCATTCGAATGGTACAGGAACACCGCTATGCGTAGACAGACTGCGCAACCGTGTTTCAAGATCGTTTGTCCGACCAATCTTCACCAGATCGGGCATCGTTGGATTGGTCAGAAGGTAAACAATCTCAGGCATTTCAATCCACACCCAAAGCCTTGAACACGGCATCAACCGGATCGGAATAGAACGACGTCTGGAACTTAGCGAAAAGCTCACCAGGGATCGTCGGGATATCGGTGACACTGGACATAGGCAGCAGCACACGCTTGGCACCGCAGTCGAAGGCAAGCTGCATACATCCAGCCAAATTCTCAACAGGCTTCACGTTTCCGCCAAGGCTCATATCACCAAGCACAACAAGCTGACCCTGCAACGGCTTTTGCAAGATGCCAGAGCAAGCTGCGACGAACCCTGCAAGTGTTATGGTTGTAGTAGCACCGCTGTTTTGAAGCTCAACGATATGCACATGATAGTCATTATCACCAGCCTTTGATGCACCACTGATGCGAGAGAGGTTGGCCTTAAAGTAGTCAAACCCGACCCTGAGCGCCTCTTTTGCAGACGTATTAGAGCCTAGTCCCGAAACAGTGAATTTGCCATTCCCCGCAGTGATCTGTGTTTCCATGCGGTACAGACCCAGATGCCCACCAGTCCCAGTTCCAATCGTATGCAGGACACCGGGGTTTATCGGTCCATCCGGTATCAGCTTGCCGCCACCTTGCTCTGGTACGGAGATGAACCGCTCATCACGGGTTTCCTGATCGATGTACGAGAAGTGGACGTCATAGAATTCCATGCCGCCGATCTTCTTCAACTGCTCCTTCACTCGGCGACGAGTTTCCAGCGCATACTCAAGGCACTGACGCACGTCTTCCTTGTCAAACTCGCCATTGGGGTGAATTAGCTTCAACAGGCCAGAGACAGTCTTGCGCACGGCAATCGTGTCACGCTGGTTGAGGTTGTTGCCCAGCTTGAAGAACCGATCAATCGCATCGGCAAAGCTGCGCTTGCGCATTTCCCGCATGAATTCTGCAAGATAGTCGGTGATCAGACCATAGCGGTTCGTGAAGAACTCCGGACGCATTTTCGGCACTTCCCAACCCGGTATGTAGGCATGAAAGCGGTCAAAGAATGCACTATCGATCATCGCTTGCGGGAATGGTGCCAACAGATGGCTTGTCTTGACCAAGGTATCCACCGACTGGTTGATGTTGCCCACGAACACCATGCTGGCAGACGCAGAAATGGAATCACGCCCACGAGCAAACGTTCCATTGGCCATGTAGCCTTTCATAATCTGAACGCCGTCAGCTTCCTTGAAGTTGATACCTGCCACTTCGTCAAAGGCGACAACATCCCACATGCCAACCAAGCCCACCTGTCGCCTAGACATGTTGTAGAACAGGTTTGCCACCGTGGTCTGACCACCGGATACCAATATGCTGTTGGGGCTAACTTCCTCGTAAACATAGGACTTGCCTGTGCCACGGGGGCCAAGCTCACAGACGTTGTAGTTGTTTTCAACGAAGGGGATCAGGCGGACCAGCAGGTGCCAAAGGGTGCGTTCGTCCAGAACCGTTGGTTCCATCCCTGTCGAACGGGTAAGCGTATCGATCCATTGCTTCGTGGTGAAGCTTTTCCTCGCCTCAAACAGTTCCTCCATGTCCATATTGGGCATCTGGATTGGCTTGAGACCAGCCACTGAGAACGGTGAACTCTTTGAGCCTTCCTCGAAGAAGTAGTGGAGCGTGACGATGCACCAGATACCACCCGCCAGCAGCTTCTCATTCGCCTTCACAAATGACGTAGGGATTTCAGCATCCTTGACGCCAAGATTGGCCATCATCGCCTCATAGACATCCCGCTTTTCGTTCAGGCGAACGCTGACCTTGTCGATGATCTTGTAGCTGCCACGCTCACGTATTTTGGACTTGATCTTCTCGGCTTCATCAGGACGAACATAATTATCAGCCAAGACGCTTTTGACCGTTTCCAGCCCATCTCGGATCGTATCCTCGTCATCGGAAGCGCAGTAGGTCCCAAGCAGGTATTCCAGCACATAGGTCGGGACATTTGCCCCTTCCTTGACAAGCTTGGTCAGGTCCTTGCGAACCACCTTACCAGCAAATTGCTGGACAAGCAGTTCATCAACGTCATTTTTGGTCTGTGGTTCAGAAGTCATTGTCGAAGGCCAAGCTTATAGAGATGGGATAGGGTTCAAACATGTCCAACTGATCCTCGGTGTTCCGCACAATCAGATGATAGGTTTTGCTAGGATTAAAGCTGTGGTTGGCGAGTGTCAGCCAAATCTCTTTTTGCCAGAGATTCATATCGGTAGCCGTTGAATCAAACGTCACAACCTCGGCATTGGAAATCTGCTGATCGCCATCATAGAGCGCAATTCTGACAGTCACAGCTTGCACACGTGCGGACACGGCTTCTGTTTGTGTGATCGTAAATCGATGGCGAGACGTGGTGATCCGGTTTGCTTTGATGAGCGGTGCCAGAGTGACCTTCGTCACACGAGTGCGATCACGACCTTTGCCTTCGCCTCTGGCATAATTAACCCGCAGCAGTGGAACGCAGATTTCTTGAGGCATTGCGCCGCCATGGATGAACCTGCTGCCACCAACAAAGTGGAATCGGTTGACGCCTTTGGGAACCCAAAACTGCATGTCTGTCTGAGCTTTGGCAGTACCAGCGATTTCGCCGCTGATGGCCCCAACATTCTGGCCAAGATTAGTCCCGATCAGATACCGTTTTTTGGCGATCACCGTGCCATCAGGACGAGTGTTGATAGCGTTCTTTTGAGCTTCGGTAGGCGGTGAGTTTTGAAACAAGAACCCGTGATCCGCTGTCACGAGTGCACGGTTGCAATTGAAGGTGAAGGCTCGGCGGATCAGCGCAGCAATCTCATCTATGGTGGTGCGAACGGCAACGAAGGTCTTTTCCTCGTTACCCTTATCCGCCGTCTGATCGATTTGGTCATGATAGACGTAGATCACACGGTAGGGCTTGAAGAAGGCGATCCCGTCCTCCTTCTTCAGTTCCATGAGGTCCGCCGCTTTGATGGCAATCCCGTTGACAGGCTCAAGCAGCTTCTTTCGGGCTTCCAAGCCACTGGCAGACTTGCCATCGACCTGAACGGTGCCGTCGCTTGCATAACCCAACTGGTCATGGGGTAGCAGCGCAGACATACCAAGTGCCGTGTACGAAGGCAAAACACCGAGCATGGAATCCAGCTTGGCTTGAAAGCGATCCTTGCCTTCCAGCGTCTTGAACAGTTCCTGTGCCGCTTCAAACCGGAAGGCGTCGGATATGATCACAACCATGCGTCTGCTGGGATCGGAATCCAGCACAGGCTTCACTTCACGGCGGTAGAAATCGTACTGGTTGAGAACCTCTGGCATCTTCCAATCGGGCAGAAGATCGGATTCTACCTGACGGGTCCACAGGTCGCCCAGTTCGGCAAGATACCAGTTGCCGTAGACGTCTTCGATATGGCTGCGCAGGTCCTTCAGCACATCCCAGTTTTCAGCTTCGGCCACATCAGCCGCTTCACCAAAAAGGCGGTAAAGCTGGTCGAAGCGGTACAACTGATCTGTGTATAGCTTCCATGTATCTGCTGCTGAATTGCTGCGCAGATGCGCCCCCTCTTCACCCTTCAGGGCGAGGAAGGCAGCACCAAAACCGATAGCATCATAGACCTTGTACAAGGCTGCACGTGGCGCATCATCCGTGGTCGGCTTTTCCGCATTGGCCCAATAGGCGTTCTGACGGCTGCCACACAGGTCAACGATCCGTGCGGCATTGACCGTTTCTGAGGCGTCCAGAACCTCCCGCACCAGCAGTGATGCAAGGCGCTTCTCCACTTCAAGGAAGCTGTGCACGGTTTCCAGATCGGCAAGGTCAAAGCTGGCTAGCTGGCCTTTGATTTGTAGGTCTTCAGCAATGACCGATGACAGCGCATCATAAGAGCGCTGGTGGCTGCTGGAATCTCGCCAGCCATCCATGAACACCACGGCATTTGCGCCGCCACCATTTGGCAGCAGCAGGTGCGACAGGGACACGGGAACCTTGCCAGTCACATGCCGTGCAAAGTCCGTAGCAAACAACCGCAGCAACAGGTTGCGCAGAGATGGTGCATCGTCGGAATAGCGGAACTCTTGGGCTACGAAGTCCCAGAACACGCCATCCACTCCGTATCGTTCAAATTCGGCTAGGGTTTTGTGCTCTGCCGTAAGGTCATGGAGATCGAGTTCAGCCAACATGATGCGCAGAATCTGCGAGATTTGCGGCTGGGGTGCACGTGCGAGAACTGACATGATCTTGAGGTCGATTTGAAACGGCCCATCGCTTGGAGCAATCAGGCGGATTAGCTTGTCCACACGGTCACGGCTACCAAAGAACCGGGCACGTAAGGTGATGTGAGATTTGAGCGACAGGTCATCGACCAGACCAAGCTCTCTCAGGATCAGGGTCGATTTATCCGCTGCAAAGGGCGCTGCCCATTTGCGGATATCGAGCAGCATGTCGTGGGCAGGATCAGGCGGGGAACTCTGTTCGTAGATCAGGAATCGGCCATTCGGCTCTTCCAGCAGAAGCCGCACCTTCAGGCCCAGCGTTGGTTCAGCGCCAAGCCGGATCAGCGCCACGCCGTCATCATGGCATGTCTCGATGCCAAGGTTATCCAGTTCCTCGGCAAACTCCCCATCGCTGTCCTGCCACCAAACGATCCGATTGCCGCTGGTGAACAGGCGTTTCAGATGGGCGTGAATGTGCGTCAAATCCACGCTTACTCGTCCCCACCCTTAGCTTTTGGAATGACCTTGTCCCTGAAGGCCAGAAGGTTCCCGAAGCGTCCGTAGTTCACCTTCACGCCGTCATCCAAATCAAGGGTGATACGCTGGTCTGCCAAGTGGCGCAGTTCCTCGTCAAAGGCACGAAGTTCAACCACCTGTTTGGCCAGCTTGTCCTTTTCACGGGTCTTGCGGGTCTTTTCGGCAGACGAAGATGATGCTGCAATCTCGGCTTCCAGATCGGTCACCCGCTGCTGCAACTTACCCATCAGCGGCGTTACATAGACTGTGCGCATTCGGGCCAATGTGCCTTCGTTGTAGCGGTGAAGATAGACCAGCGCCTCAAACGCCTTCTGCTTGCCTGACGAGAACAGCCAATAGATCGGACGGTTCTTGTAGGTCTGAAGGTGGTCCTTGTAGAACTGCTTTGACAGGTAAGACCTTAGCGCAGCACGAGGTTCACCCGCCTTGTCCATGGAGAGACCATCCATCAACGTGGTCAGCGTTTCCATCAAAGGCACATCGGGCCATGCGATCCCGAGGAACTCCTCGATACGAACAGCGGCATCATCTGGAAACCACTGCTCTTCTGTCATCGGAATGATGCCGTCGTCGTCAGCGGGGAATCGGCCATAGTGTGATGGATCGAAGCCTACGCCGCCAGCATGGGCATAGATCAGACCCGGTTCCGCCAGTGAGTAGCGGCCCATCATACAGCCAACCGCATACGAGATGAGTTCTCGCATGGTGTCAGACTTCAGCCGTGCTTCACGCTCCTCATCCGTCAGATCACCGCCGTAGCGGTAGTGCGGATTGCAGGTCAGCGTGATTTCTGACAGCGGGACGCTATCGTCGATTTCACTCTCTAGCTTAAAATCATTAATAAATAAGCGGTTATTTTCTTCTTCCAAAACTTTAGCCAAGTTGACTGATGCTTGCCATAAGCTGCGGATTTCCTCATATGCCAGCTCAAGAGACGTCGCCGTTGATGGCGAACTCACAAGGTGGAAAGAAGAGAAATTGCATGATTTCTCATTTTCATTCCAGTCATTCTCATGAAGTGCAACCAACTTAGTCGATATTTGAGACGCAAAAGCGAGTGCATCGGCGGACGCAATTGGAATAGCAGACACCTGACCAATGTTAATATCAATAGTAGGAGAAAGAAATTTTAGGAAATGAGATACAACTTTTGAATTTAGTAGCCCAATGATCGAAAATTCAGAGTTATCATGGATGGATATCCCCGGCCCCTTATGGCCTATAACGAACCCATTATGTAGGATTCTGAAGGATGGTGCAGCAGAAGTAAGTGCTGACCAAGTAATCGCACTCTCAAAATAGTGCGCAGAACCATCGTGCCTGAAACCCGGATTTGCGCCCTCTTCAAAAGCTTCGACCATGCTTCGTCCGCCGTTTGCATAATCGATGATGTCCTCAACACCACCGCACCACTTTCTAAACTGACTGCCCCGATTATAGGGAAACCAGCGAGCGCCAGAACGCTCAGCATCCGAACGATTGGTGCATGTTAAATCAAAGCGATTGTGGGCCACTTCATGCCATAGGCGAGCATACTTGCCGTTATCTCCAGTAGAAATTCCTCTACGTAATTCGCTGATGGAGCCGAATGAAGGCCTCGCCTGAAACTCATCACGAATGTGGGAACTTACCCAATACGCAATCGGACTCCCCGGAATCTTATCAAAGTCAGACGCTGATGCACGGAAGCACCAACCACAAGCAGGGTTAGCAATGGCTGTCTTGAAGTCAGAAAGTTTAGCCGCCTCAGAGCCGCCGTCGATCAGGCGGAGATAGCCACCCTTGAAGTCAGCCATATGAGCATTTTTGATCACGAAGGCAGTGGTGGAAACGACTTCTCCACCGATACTGTCAAATCCCCGTGCCCCCAGATGTGCCATGCTTGCCATCGTTTCGTTAGCCAGCAGCTTGAGGCGAAGGTTCTCGTAGGAAGACAGGAACATCCAGCTTTGCATTGTGATCATGGCCACCGAACCTCGGTCAGCGGCAAACTCCAAATTACGCTCAATGAAGACGGCGAAAAGGTCTGCCTTGCTGTCGGGATAACGCTTCCCTGCAAACGACTTCAGATCGGCATTCATGCCCTTTCCACCCATGTATGGCGGATTCGCAACCACGCAGTCATAGCGACCACCCAGCAGCCGTGCCTGTTCGACCAGCGGCTTTAACGCTTCCTGCGCATCTTCCTGTGCCTGTCGAAGGTACAGATCACCCGTCAGCGGCTTAGCCAGAAGCTCATCGAGCAAAGGCAAACTCTGCATCACCGCATCAGGGACGGTAATCAAAGAACCAAACGTCTTTGCCCCATCAAACAGAGTTACAAGTGCCTTGATCGCTTTCGCTTCAACAGAGGTAGGCTGCTTCGCTGCTAGCGTAGGCTGTGCTAGCGTTTCAGGCAGAAGATCACCGCTTGGCACCATTTCAAACCGCTCTTGCGGCAGCAGCGCCTTGGCCAGTTCATCTGCATCCAGCCCTTCGCTGTCCTGCAATGCCAAAACGTTCAGCTTAGGCGCATTGCGCAGGACCGTGCGGTCATCATCACAGGCTTTCATCAGCAGGGCAAACCCCGCCATCTGAGCCGCACGATCATCGATATCGAGACCGAACAGGTTCTGGGTCAGAATGGCACGTGCGGCTTCCCGCTTGGTGTAGCCCCGTTCCAGATAGATCGCCCTGAACAGGTCATAGGCTTCGACCAGAATGTGACCTGACCCAACGGCTGGATCGATCATCGTGATAGATTCGGGATCAAGCTGCATCGGCGTGATCGCATCGATCTGAGCTTGCACCTCTGCCGTCTGCTCAGCCGGAGCAATGTAATACTCCATGTCAGCACGAATGCCGCTGTCGGGATAAGTCGCCAGCCATTGCGCACCAAGGCTGTTCTGGACCATGTATTTCACGATCCAGTTGGGCGTGAAAAGCTGGGTGGCGGCGGGGATGTCTTCCGACTTCACCACCTTGCCGATCACCTGATCTTTTTTCTCCGAGATATAAAACTGGTAGAGCCAGCCTATAATCTCGATTTCCTGCCATTCGCTCTCGTCAATCTCGTTCACCAGCTTGCGGACAATGCTGTCGGATTGCAGCAGGTTCTCCGGCAGTAGCAGTTCGGTCTCGTCGTCTATCTTCTCGAACAGGAACGGCATGGCCCGATGCAAATCGTTGCACTGCGCCATCAGCAGCTTGCGATAAATCTGCTCGTCCTTGGTACCATCCAGCTTGAGATCGACGATTTCGTCTTGGTTCAAACCCGTCAGATTGACGCTTGCTGCTTTCTCAAGAATCTCAGGCTCGGCATGGCCATTGGGATTGGAAAGGACACGGCAGCCATGATCGAAATAGTCGTGCAACTCCATATACCGAATGGCAAGGAAGCGGTTGAACCATGTGTAAGCAACAGCTTCCATCGTCTGCGCAAAGCCGTCACGTGCAATGCGGGACATCAACCGCCCACGTTGGTCTGCAACTGACCGAGGAAACGCTTTGCCATTTAGGATGAACAGATCGCCCTGAAGCTCACCAGAGGCGTTTCCGTCCTTGGTGATACCAAACTGTGCCGCACGGTTGGTGATCGCCTGAATGAAATCCAGACGAGCTTGCGGGGCATATCTTTTGAGGACGTTACGGTTGGAAGCCATGGTGGTCTGAACCTTCAGAGAATTTCGATACGTGCGTTGCTGGCGATGGCTTCTTCAAGCTGCATACGAAGCGCAGCCAGATAGTCCTCCACGTCCTGCGATGTTTCCAGATACTGCTTTGCGGTCACTGACTTCGCCGTGATCTGGCGACGAGGTTTGAAGTTCTCGGGTTTTGCCACCTTGGTAGGGGTCACCAATGGAGCCGCAACTGGCTCCCTAACCTTCGATGGCTCTGGTTCAACCGATGTTGCTGCCGCAGCCTTTTGTGCAGCCGCAACCGCTTTCTCGATAGCCCCATGCGCCATCTCAGCAGCGTCAGCAGCCTCGGTGACAAGATTCGTCAGTTGCCCAGATCGGGTTTCGACCTCGATCTTTTTGCGAATGTCTTGGATCGGTTTCAGGCACTGGTTTGAAAAATCGGCATCGACGCCAATCTGCGCCAAATCCTGCTTGATCGTCTCGATCTGCGGATCGACCTTGGCCAATGCTTCTGCACGGCGTTCAGCAATCACAGTATCATTGGCCGTGCGCAGTGTGGCAATAAGCGGCGCACTATCCTTGATCCGACCATAGGGCTTGGGATCACTCAATATGGAGCGAACCGTGGCCAATGCAGTGGCTGCGTCTGGATCACGTGTAAGGAAGAATGCGTTCGGTTCGAACTCATTGCGGTAAGCCAAACTTAGCGCATCCCACTGGGGCCGCTGCTGCGTGTAGAAGGTTTCCAACCGCTGATAGCGATCACCAGCATCAACCAGATCATCAGCATTAGCCTTCACATGTTCGAGGAAGGCAAAGCTGTCCTGATTGGCCAAGACCTTGTTCAGAACACCTTGAATGTCGGCAATGTCGTCGGTGCCGGGGTAGTTTCCTGTCGTCGCAAGCGCAGACCAATTCCCAAGATTGCGTGACTGATTGTCAAAGCGTGTGCGCAGCCATGCATGAAGGTCATCTTCACCTTCTGGTGCCGCAATACCAAACAGGTCACGTGCCAGCGCTCTAACCGCTTGGATATCGGCTCTATCGACGGTCTTGCGCCGAGACAGGCTGACCCTGTTCCATTTGGTTGTACCATCAACCTGAGCGTAAATCTCATTGGCCTGAAGCTTTACGCCGCCAGCACTGAGTTCAATCTGTCCAGCTTTGTACAGGCGACATACCAGCAGAAGGGTGTCGTTCTCCTTCCAGCCATAGGGATGCTTTGCAAAGCGTTCGGTTATCAGTGTCCCCAAATTTACCGACTGGCTGCGACCAGACAGAAGATCGATATAATCGAGCACGTCCTTCAAAGCTTGGCCGTTCTGGCTACCCCCAAGCAAATCAAGTTCTTCACCTGTTGGATCAGCCAGCAAGCGGCGGATTTCTGACAGATGGTCAGACGGGGAATGCTGAATGTAGGACAGCTTGTTGTAGCTGTTTTCAACCAGAAACCTTAGTGCCGCTTCAACCGCACCCTTGGGACCGCCTGTGTAGCTCTTCTCGTTGCCAAGCACGAAAAACTTAGCTTCTTCAAGCATCTGGGTGAGCGTTGCATTGATACGGTTACGGCGTTGGGTATTTTCCTGCCGCTTGTCGTCATGGATACGCTTGGTCGTTAGCGGCAACGATCCGTCAGTCTTCAACCTCAGATAATTATTTGTCTGGATGTAGACTGTGATTTCGTCTGTAAGTTTCTGGTCGTCACGCAGCCGAATGACAAGCTGCCCGACTTCGCCTTCGATACTCATCTCGATACAGCGTGGGTCTGTGAACGATGCAAAATCAGGGGTGAGCGGCGTCAAGACCGATAGTGTCAGCCCTCCGTCACTCCTATTTCCAACAGGTGCCAAATCAATGAGGCGGGTAAGGTCAAAATCCTTGCCGTTTCCTGCAAAACGATACCGACGAAGGTCCTTCAAAACATCTTCAAAAACGATTTCGCCCATCAGTTTGTGAAGGTCAGTCTGGCTGTAATCCTGATCCTTGATTTCCTTGTTTATGTCCCGTTCTTCGTTGGTCAGGAAGAAGTACAGGTCACCATTCCGGCTTATCAGGGTATCCCGCTCAAGCCGGATCAAGCTCTCTTCAATGTTGCTGCGCAAAGCACGTTTGTCGGCATCAACCTCATCGACGAAGAAAGTGATGAGATTGTCGATATTGGCTGGAACCTCTTCCACGTAGCGGATCAGGAACAGGGTCTTCAACACACGGGAATCAAACGGCGAACGATCAACGATGTTATCGACACGGCTGATTGCTGTGCGAACAACGCCTTCAAGGAAGCTCTCAATAGATGGATAGAAGGAATCCAACGGCACCAGTGCGCCCAGCGGCTTGTCCTTGACCGCCAGTGCTGCTGTCTGGAAGGCATCCAACATGGATCGCTCACCCTTCGAAAGGTGACCACCTGTTGCTCCAAACTGACGGCTGGCTTCAAAGATCTTTTGAACCAGCAGGAACTGATATGGAGGAAATGGATAGCAATCTACGAAGCTGTCGGTGTCGGCAAAGGGCTTCAATGTTATCGCAGCATCACGGAAGGTAATCTGGTTGCGCAGAATGTCACCCTTGTCATGAAACAGGGTCTTCAGTGCAACAGTGGCATCATCGCTTTTTGACAGCAAACGACGCTGGATCACCTCATCCGCATTCGATCCTGACAGGGACAAACGGGTGGTGAAGCGCCCCTGAATCTTCGAGAAATCCTTGCTGTTGTCCTTACCAAAGCCACCGGACCCGACAACCGCTTCAATGTCTTCCTGCGACGTCACAACAACCCATGCACGGCCATGGCATTTGGTGCCAAGTTCCTCGGTGATCGTTTGAAGGTTCAGCATAAGCTGAGTGTGGCCACCAATATATTGGCCGACTTCATCGACAAGAAACACAAGGCGTTTGCCGCCGCCCTGCTTGTCTAGATATTGCTGCACCCACTTGGCGAAGTTTTCGATGCTGAGCGACAGACCCTTGTCTAGGTTGTCGATGAACGCTTGTGGGTCAGAGATTTGCTGATTCAGGACCTTACTGAGGGCGTCACCAACCTCTAAGCCGTAAAATTGATATGAATCCCGCTCAGCATTCCAGTCGAGGTTGTGGTCAGATGCAAGCGTGTCGATGAAGGCTTGGTATTTACCTTTGTCATCAAGGAAGCGTTCCATGTGAGCGACTTCAGGATGGTCACCACAATATCCCACATGCTCGTTGAACACCTTGAGGAAGACCTGAAGGATGGCATCACGATTATGGTTTTGTTGTGCCTTGCTGTCGATGTTGAAAAGGATGACTTCGGAAGAGGCATTAGCCATCCGCTTTAGATCACCCTGTAAAACAGCATCATCAGAGACCTTCTCAATGAAGAAACTAAGCGGCGTTTTGGCCTCTTTCCCCTCTTCACTGACAGGTTGGTTCTTCAGCAGGTAGGACAGGATTTTGATGAAGTGCGACTTACCAGACCCAAAAAATCCCGAGACCCAGACTCCCATTTTTGCAGACACATCAGCATTTTTTTTGGGATCAAGGCCCAGCAGATAAGCATCCACGAATGAACGCAAATGCAGATCAACCTCTTTGGTGATCACGTACTCATCGAGTTCGTTGTATGCCGTATCGTTCTGGTCAGCCTTGATCACACCGTTGATCGGACGATTGATGTTCTTTGCGAAAATGCTCTCAATTTTCATGATCAATCCACCAACCTAAAAGCACGATAATAAGGAGTTTCTTGCAGGTCGCCGAACAGTTGCAAGCTTTGTCCGTTAAATCGACCCGGGTAAAAAAGGACCAGAGGCACACTGCCCAACAGGGGTTGCAGATTGTTGAGCAAACTGTGGGTTCGAACCAGCGGATATGCTGCACCAACCCCTGTCAGAAACACCATGTCGAGCTTCTGTCCAGCAAACCGTGCCATGAGAGCAGCCGACAACTTGCCGGGCTCCAGCGGCCCTTTGAGGGCATTCAACAGCGCAGGAACGCCCTTGGTCGCTTCCATCGAAAGGGATTTGTCATAGAGGCCACGGTTTCTCAGTTGCTCAATGGCCAGTTCGAACACGTTGACATTGCCGATATGAAGCTCGTTCTTTTTGGCAATGTCATCCAACAACCAACCAAGATGGTCGGAGACTTGCCGCTCTGACTGAACGGGGTAATCGAAGGCGTAGAAGGGTACGTCTTTGCCCAGACCACGGTTCTTTAGGAATTTATCCGATGTGATGGTCTGGCGAATTCGATCCAATCGGGATTGAAGATCACTCATAGGAACACCTGCATGGCACGAAGGACCTCATCGAAATTTTCGTCCTTCAGATAGTTCATGACTTCCGGCTCATAATGCACAGGTTGCAGGGTTGGTTTTCCCCCATCTGAGAGCATTCCCACCTCGGTCAAAATTCTAAGAACGCTGTCGCCAAGTTTGTCGGTTGTGGATGCCGACCACACGGACATTTCTGGGTCCCGCTCATGGCAAGCAGCGACGAATGACCGCCAGTGGCTGCGGGTCAAACCAAGATCACCTGACAGAAAACGATCACGCACATGGAGGATCAGGAAGTCCCGCAAGAGAGAGCTATGGGCAATAGCAGATGCAAAAACTGCCTGTGTGGCCACTGGCTTGCTGCCATCACGCACCAACTCCCATAATGGCGGGGTCATTTGCTTGAGGCGGGTCTTGATCAGGCTTGCTTGACGTTTGGCCGTCCCAATAGAGGTTTTTTGAAGGACATTGTCCACTTCAATGGCTTGACGCCATTCGGCAGGTGGAAGCCGTTTCAGCAGCAAATCAGCTACAATGCGGGACTCATAAACCTTCAGCGATCCACCAGCTATGTCGGCTTTGTAGGCCAAAAGTCATTCCCCTTGATGCGGCTAGTGCCAACGATATCAAACCAACGGAATCAAAGCGAATCTGAACATGTCAGAACGGGGCACTATTGATGCGAATGTGGCTGGCCAAGCAGCCCGACATGATTGGACGAACCCACCGAAAAGCCGGAGCTATTAGCAACTCCAATCAAAAGAGAATTTGACCTTACCCTCCTTGTTAAACTCATAAAAAATCTGTGCATTCCCGCAATCACCCCATGAAAACACATCACCCGTTTCCATGAGCAGTAAGGCTTCAGGGCAGTCAATTTCATCGTATTGGATGTTGGAAAAATTTCCAAAAAATCCGAATTGACCCGCTCCTCTGCTAATGCCGGAATCGGCTTGTAGAGCACTTTCCATGGCGTCAAACGCCGCATTTAACATCTTTCCCGACAACTCTGGTCGTTCGTCGAACCTGCTCACCAGCGTTTGAGGAATTGTCAGCACTGGATCAAGCACTGCCGACACGCAATGTCCCTGTAACCAAGGATCATTCGTACCATGCAGCCGCATTGCCTTGGGGTGATTCCAGACATGATTTATTACATTATCGGCCACTGGCGTCAGGGCACTGAGTTGCACTTCATACTTGGGCAGCAGCCGAAGACGGCCAAAGACGCCATCCATCCACAACTGAAGCAGACCGTCGCCCAGCATCAAGCCCGATACCTGCGATGGTATTGTCAGATCGATCTGGCAGATAGGTTCGAGTGGTTTGCCCCTTTTATCGACAGGCCAAGGATGAAGTTCGCTTGTGTACAGAGGGCCGGAGAACATTGTCGCCAACCTCTCTTTTGGCGTGACCGTTTGAAGTTCGCACAAGATGGGATAGCTCCATCGCAAATGCGCTGCTGCATCACGGAAAACTTCAAGCTCTCGGGCCAATTCCATACTGAACGGACAGTTATCATGGGAAAATGCACGATCCAGAGCCTTGTGAAGCCGATTTGCAGCGTTGATCATTTTCCGGTCATCTGACGTCACACGCATTACACCAAACCTCAAAAGTCCAAGTCGGCTTAGCAGATTAGCTGAGGAGAGCATTGCGAGTCCCGACTCATTTTTTCCGACCTCCCTCTGTTCTCTTTTTCTGCCTATCCGTAAATCCATAGGCTTGCCCACAACCACCCCCCATTGACGAATCATACGAACATGTTCCTTGTATGTTCCATCATGCATTCACCCAAAACCTCCACCCTGACATTCACCGATAACCCATCAAACCTGAGCCTGAACCTGTTTTCGTCCAGTGTTCCAGCGGGATTTCCGTCACCTGCTGACGATCATATAGAGGGCAAGCTTGATCTGAATGAACATCTGGTTCGTAGGCCATCAGCAACATTCTTTGTCCGTGCGGCTGGTGAATCCATGCGTGATG
Source organism: Novosphingobium sp. AAP83 (assembly GCF_001295795.1). Lineage (GTDB taxonomy): Bacteria > Pseudomonadota > Alphaproteobacteria > Sphingomonadales > Sphingomonadaceae > Novosphingobium. The sequence goes on along the minus strand of NZ_LJHY01000016.1, from coordinate 162,386 downwards.
CCGGAATCTTTGATGGCGATCTGCTTGTTATCGACAGAAGCATAAGCCCAAAATCAGATGATATCGTCATTGCGTCCATCCACGGTGAATTGACAGTCAAACGCATTCAGCAATCTGGCAAAGAGTGGGTGCTTGTCCCAGCCAATCCAGACTTCCCTGTGATCAGCCTTGAAGGTTCTGAAGGTGAAGTCTGGGGTGTCGTGACACATAGCATTCGGCGGCATTGTGGACGGTAATGGTGACCTTCGCATTGGTGGACTGCAACAATTTTTATGCGTCCTGTGAGCGGCTGTTCCGTCCCCATCTGAAAACTCGACCTGTGGTTGTGCTCAGCAACAACGACGGGTGTGTGATTGCAAGATCGCAGGAAGCAAAATCGATTGGCATCGCAATGGGCGCACCACTCTTCAAAATTCGCAATCTGGTGGAAGAGCATGGGGTGGAAGTCTGTTCGTCCAACTATGCCTTGTACGGCGATATCTCCGAACGTGTGATGACAACGCTTGGCTCCAATGCGCCCAACCATGAAGTTTACAGCATCGACGAATGTTTCCTTGATGTTGATAATCTGGCGGTGCCAAACTTGACAGAGTGGTGCAAAAACCTGCGTCACAGCACTTACCAATGGACCGGAATTCCCGTTTCCATAGGTGTTGGTCCCACAAAGACGCTTGCGAAACTGGCAAACAGGTTAGCGAAGAAATCCATCAAAGCGGCTGGTGTGATCGATCTTTCCAATCATCCAGCATGGATTGAACCAGCACTACGCAAAACACCCATTGGCGATGTGTGGGGCGTTGGTAGGCGGTGGAGCCAGATGCTGGAAGAGCGTGGCATCATGACCGCCCACGATTTCGCTCATGGCGAAGATGGTTGGATCAGAAAAAAGATGGGCGTTGTTGGACTTAGAACCGTGCATGAACTGCGTGGGTACGTCTGTCATGCTTTGGAAGACCAACCGCAGCCCAAACAAACCACCTGCTGCACCAGAAGCTTTGGTGAAACCGTCACGGAAAAAGCACAGGTTCACGATGCCTTGATGAGCTTTGCTGAAAGGGCGGCTGAGAAGGTTCGTGCTGCGGATCAGGTGGCTGGTGTGGTTCAGGTGTTTATAAGGACTGATCCATTTAACCTTAGCGCCGCTCAGAAGTCCCTCTCAGGCTCTGTTACGTTTGATCACCCAACGTCTGACACCAGAGCTATCACAGGCGCTGTAACAAGCATCCTAGACCGAATTTGGCGTGATGGGTTCGCATGGAAGAAAGCAGGGGTGATGATGTTGGACTTAACCGCAACGGGAGCGGCACCACCTTCGCTGTTTGATGCAGTGGCACCAAAAAACGATGGGCTGATGAATGCCATGGATGCCCTTAACCAGAGATATGGTCGTGGTAGCATTCGACTTGGACTGGCGGGGAAAGATCAGGAATGGCGGATGAGACGTGAAAATCTGTCGCCTAGCTACACCACAAAATGGGCTGATCTTGCCAAGGTTGTGATGGGGTAGGGGGCGGTTGTACGGTTGAAGCACTTCAGCAGGTGCGGTATGCTGTCCTGACAAGCCAATTCCAAAAAGGGGGAAAAAGAGGGGGAAGCCCTCAGATTAAGCGTATCATATCGTTTCATGTCAGCCCCTTAGGTATCAACTGAGCGGCCTCCCGCTCCGCCACCACATCATTTCAGGACATCCAGCGACGCCTTAGGGCAGGCCCGTAGCCTTGACTTTACGGGCTTTTGTCGATTCTGTCTGCCTATAGCACCCAAAGAAAGCCAGACTCATTTGGGGGCATTCTGGGGGCACCAAATTGGCAGATAGGGGGCACGGAGTATGTTGACCGAGATGGCAGTCAAAAACGCCAAACCAAAGGACAAACCTTACAAGCTTAGCGACCGTAACGGCCTGCACTTGTATGTGAGCGTGACAGGGCACAAAAGCTGGCGTTGGAAACACCGGGTCGACGGCAAGGAAACGCGAATGCAGTTCGGCGTTTATCCGGAAACCAGCCTCGCAAAAGCACGCGAGTTGCTCGATGAAGTCCGCGCTCAAGTGCGCGCAGGCGTGTCTCACTCGGTCATAAAGACGAAAGCGAAGCTTGGCGTTACGTCAGGGCAAGGCGAAACTTTTGAAACTGTGGCGCGTGCATGGTTTCAAAACTCGGTCTCGCGCTGGAAGCCTGTGCATGCAAATGACGTGATTACCAGCATGGAGCGGGACGTGTTTCCCATGATTGGTTCCTGCCCGATTGAGCAAGTCGACCAGCCCCTCATGCTAGCGGTGCTACAAAAAGTTGAAGATCGCGGGGCAATTGAAACAGCGCATCGATTGCGCCAACGGGCTGAAGCCGTTTTCAATTACGCGGCAGCAAAGGCCATTACCACCAACAATCCTGCCGCCTTGGTGCGCAAAGCTTTAAAGCCCGTTCTCAAGGGAAAGCGTTGGCCTGCCCTGGTCGAACCCGCCGCCATTCGTTCAATGATTCGGCAAATTGATCATGCCGGTGCGTCTCCTATTTCACGACTGGCCTCGCGATTCCTAGCCTTGGTCGCCCAGCGTCCGGGCATGGTACATAATGCCGAGTGGACAGAATTCACCGGGATCGACTGGCGAGATGACGAAAGCGATATCAGCAATGCGCTTTGGACGGTGCCCGCTGACAAGATGAAGCAAGAAATAGAGCAGCGCCAAGATGACAGATTTTCGCACAAGGTGCCGCTTACACCGCAAGCTGTAGAGGTCCTGCGGCGGGTGCGTTTGCTTACCGGCAGTGCCAAATACGTGTTCTGCTCCAGCAGATCCGGCCAAAAGCCGATGAGCGAAAACTGCCTCAGCTATCTGTACAAGCGCGAAGGGTTTGCCAATGTGCATGTCCCGCACGGTTGGCGCTCAAGCTTTTCGACGATCATGAACGCGAAACTTGAGCGCGCGCATCCAGGCTCTGCCGGAAATTTAACGGATCGGCTTATCCTTGATCTCATGCTTGCGCATACTCCATCGGGAATAAGCGGCAACGAATTGCGCTATCATCGCGCAGAATATATGGAACGTCGACGTGAGTTGGCGACCATTTGGGCTGATTTGATTCTCGAAGATGCGGTCGAACTTGACGTAATTTTGCAAAGTCCACGGCGGCGTAAGCTATAAACGCTTGCCTGCTCGTTCCTCAATCCAAGCATCAACTTCGTGTCGCAACCATCCGACCGCGCGCGTTCCCAGCTCAAACTTGGCTGGGAATTTGCGCTCGCTAACCAAGTTATCGATCGTTGATTTTGAAAGACCGGTCCTCTTTATCACCTCGGCACGCCGGATGATGCGCAGCTCAGGGCTGCCGAAAGTCTGCGATGGCTGTTCAGATTCCGAATGCTGTTCAAGTACGGGCGCGGGCAAAATGGCCTCCACCTCGTTTGATTTTTTTGGGTCGGATGTCAGGGCTTCCCATATTTCATCCTCTGACATCATCGATTCCAAGTAGGCCTTCATGTCCTTTTCATCGACAAAAATGCGATGGGTTAGCGGTGCAGTATGATCGAACCAATGCTCAAGGCTGAAGCAACCGGTCGCAAATCTTGGCAGCGGATCATCGATTTCCCAGACCGACGGCGCCAACTTTATGACACTGCCTGCGGGCAATGGCCGTGCAAATGTAGCGATGCTCCCATCAATAAATGCAGCCAAAAGCATCGAGGCACATGATGTTATCGCGCCTCGGGCGAAGCGATTTTCGTCAGTGTTCGCGTCATCGCTGACAAAAATTTCGTACAACTCGTGACGTTCAAAGCCCCAACGGTCCTGCATGAACAGAGCAAAAGCTTTGACCAGTGTAATGCCAATCGCACTGGGCGGTTGCACTTCCATGTAGGGATGCCACGCTGCGATCATCGTCAACCTTCACATTTTTGCAGCGCAAAGGTGACAGCACAGCGTTAAAAATCCATCTGACGATGTATCGGATTTGCTCGGGTGTGGTGACAGGTTGCTGTCAACGTAAGCGCCCAATTACATCAGAGTGCACAAGGCGGCGATCATTCTGGGAGACTGTGTTGCTTTAAATGCAATGCGCGATCTTCATTCCAAGGTGACTGGACCATGAAAAATAGCATGTAATCTTGGACGTCAAAAGAATCTGCGCGAAGGTGACGAGACAGTAAAACCGCCCAGATCTTTGAACAAGACTCTGTCAACTCTGGTTCCCAGTGAGATCGAAAATCGAATAAATGCTTTTGAAAAGCATTAATGGTGTCTTTTCGACCCGCAATTAATCTGGGGTAATCCCCAGCCACCGTAAATTCTTCGATACTTTTAAACGGTGGAAGTGGGTATTGGTGATGAAATGTGATTGGCACTTCGATCCATTCGAGATCAGTATATTTGCGGGGCAAGTCGCTCCACAACTGCATGCGCTCTTCCTTCGTAAGCGGGGCAACCAAAGTGTGACGCCGCAACGGTTGTTCCTGCGGGAGTTGAGATTGTGTGGGCGCAACCTGATCGATCAAAGCCTGTTCGATCGAAACTTTTTGTGGCTCGCCTTCTGATTTGCTCCGGTAGGACCGGATTATATCCAGTAGTTTTGATGCAAGATTCCTGCTCGGAACCCTCACGTCATGTTGTTTCATGCCCACCGCCAACATGGCCAGGACCAATTGTACCATGTAATGGGGAATAGAATTTGGTTCAGACCTTATACCGGCGGCAGCAATTATCAGCTCATCCCGGACGGCCTCCTTCCTCGCAGCGAGGTCTCCATTTATCCGAAACAGAGCAGCTTGAGCTGCTGACAAACCTTTCAGACGGGATGCCAGATGGCCCATATAGGCAGCGCCTTTTGCATCTCCCATCCCTGAATCCCATTCAGGTACTTCTTCAAAATCGCGTTCCAGTTCGGCGATTGCCTCACTTACAACGCTGAAAGGCTGGCCCCCATTATCCCAGTCAAGAATTGCCTGATTGAGTTTGTCGAACTTTTGTCGCCACTCCCATTCCGCGTTCGCTAGCACTTTAAACCGCGCTTCATTTTTTGGTCTGGCCATCACGCATGCCTCATCAAAACTATCAGATTATGACTATCCGAATGATTTTCATTCATATTAAAACGGTTAGTATATGGCAATCTGAGATATTTTGATGCTATCAAAACTTGCAGAATCTCAAATGACTGTAATTTTGATGCCAAAACCCAAGCATCTTCACCCTTAAAAAAGTGTGAAGAGAAAATAGGCGCAATACCGTAAAGTTGGGCGAAGCCCATCTTTACCATGCGCCACTCGCTTTCAGCTCGGGTGGACCGGCATTTATCAATGCCGTGGTGCTCACCGTGACACACGTTGAGAGGGCGTTACGCGGTAACGTTTGCGGTCATTCATGACCTTGGTTCTTGTCGGACCGGGGGCCGACGCTTAGTCTTCAAAGGCAGCTTTACAGCTGCCCTGCCTATCACGAGCAACGTGAAATTTTGACCGGGCGGAAAAACTGGCCGGGAGCATAGGCCGAATGCGGGTCATCCGCCGTAGCCTTGCCTTCACGATGCAGGCCCAGTTTCAGGCGGCAGCGCTATTGGCCAAGCTTTGCAAAAGGGCCAAGCGCTGGTTTCGGAAATCGCGCGGCTGTTGTGTCAGATCACTTATCGCGCGAACGAAGAACTGGCGGTTGTCTTCACGCTTCTCGCACCAGGCCAGAAGCTTGATCCCTTGAGGCGGGTGGACGAGCGCGAGGGGCTGGACGGTGCGCGATGTTACCTCACCTTCCCGATCAGTGTAGCTGAACGAGACGGGGCGGCAATCGCGGATGGCCGTGTGCAATGCCGGAAGGTTGGCACTGGTGATCTGATCGCGTTCGGCGCTGCCATAGCCATAGGCGGCTGATGCCACATCGAACAGACGATAGACCCTGGCCAGCATCGCGCCTTCGGGATCAGTGCTTTCCAATCGGGCGAGCACGGCGTCTGCCTTGCTGGCAAGTACAGGATCGCCAAGGTCACCTGCCCGGGCAAGGCCGCGTAGCGTTGCATCGCGCAAGTCTGCGTCGGCTGCATCGTTTTGCGTGCTGCGGGCTGCTGCAACATCGCCGATGCCCAACGCGGCCAAAGAGCCGGTCATGCCCGTGGCGAAGGCCCGGCGCGTCAGGGCAAGTTTTTGATCGGCACTCACAGCCTTATCTCCATTGGCGTGATCTTGTTTTATCGGAACGGCGTCGCAACTTCAAATTGTCGATTCCGGCATCACCCAGAAATCAATAATCGCGCTGCACTCCCTTCTTGATAGCCAACACACCGATTTGCCGGTGACCATTTTCAGACAGAGGCAATGGAGCGCAAAGCTTCCTTGATGTTGCCCAAGCCGGAGATGTCTATCGTGGCGGCAGAAAGTTGCTGCCCCACTGGCGGCACCTTGTAACTTCCCAATACCCCCGGCAATTCAGTCAACGCGCTGTGGTGAGGGTAAAGCAGCGTCAGCGCATCACATTGATAGAGCTGGCCGTGTGCCATCATCTGATAAACGTCCGACTGCGATACGCCATGTTTGGGATCGTCAACGCGCGGCCACACGCTCGATGTGCGGTGTTTCAATCCACGCCCCCGTGAGGGGGCGACGCCTCGATCAGGATAACCTTGGCCGCCATCATTTGTTTCAATCCACGCCCCCGTGAGGGGGCGACAAGGCGAATCGGATTACCTATCAACCTTCACGGCGGTTTCAATCCACGCCCCCGTGAGGGGGCGACCGGCAATGTTGACGCCATAGGCCGCAAGCTTGGTGTTTCAATCCACGCCCCCGTGAGGGGGCGACTCGGCTTGGTCGGAACGCAAGACGACGGGCTAATGTTTCAATCCACGCCCCCGTGAGGGGGCGACTCGTGCCCAAAGATATCCTTGGCGCGTTGTAATGGTTTCAATCCACGCCCCCGTGAGGGGGCGACATTATCGCGTGGCTGTCGTGTGCTTCAAGCAGGGCGTTTCAATCCACGCCCCCGTGAGGGGGCGACGTGGACGGGCCAGAAGCCTACGGGGTCAGCCAAGTTTCAATCCACGCCCCCGTGAGGGGGCGACTTGCGCTTTTCATCATCGGTAAGGCTACCGGCGTGTTTCAATCCACGCCCCCGTGAGGGGGCGACGGGCGCGGCGGATCAACCGCCACCACGACTTGCGTTTCAATCCACGCCCCCGTGAGGGGGCGACTTGCCGTCGCCCCGGTGGTTGAACAGCGCTTTGAAGTTTCAATCCACGCCCCCGTGAGGGGGCGACTTGTGACATGCGATCTGTATTGCGTAGATTGGTATGTTTCAATCCACGCCCCCGTGAGGGGGCGACACATCCGACCGAAAAACCGCGTCGATTGATGGCTGTTTCAATCCACGCCCCCGTGAGGGGGCGACATTCGATCACTTCGCGGCGCATGCGCTGATCATTGTTTCAATCCACGCCCCCGTGAGGGGGCGACGCTTCGGCACAGGCAAAGGGCGTGAACGGATTGCCGTTTCAATCCACGCCCCCGTGAGGGGGCGACTCACGGGCGACCGTGGCACGGGCAAATCATCGCTGTTTCAATCCACGCCCCCGTGAGGGGGCGACAGCTTGACGGGTTGCCAGCCCTTCAATTGACTGCTGTTTCAATCCACGCCCCCGTGAGGGGGCGACCCGTGATTTTGCGGATTTGGCGCAAAGTCGTATCGTTGTTTCAATCCACGCCCCCGTGAGGGGGCGACCGGCCGAGCCGCAAGTCTTCGCGGTTCATGACCAGTTTCAATCCACGCCCCCGTGAGGGGGCGACCATCATGCCGCTAGAAACGCCTTGCACGTTCGATGTTTCAATCCACGCCCCCGTGAGGGGGCGACAAACGAGGCGGCAACGCTTGAGGGCATCGAGCGCGTTTCAATCCACGCCCCCGTGAGGGGGCGACACTGTGGCGACGTTGCTCGAACGGGATCATTTGGCGTTTCAATCCACGCCCCCGTGAGGGGGCGACCGTTGAGGTCTTTGCGTGGGAACGGGTATTCGATGTTTCAATCCACGCCCCCGTGAGGGGGCGACGTCCATGGGTACTCGTTCGGCAAGCTGGTCTAGCGTTTCAATCCACGCCCCCGTGAGGGGGCGACCAAACCGTAATCAGCCTTGTTTGCCCAATTGGCCGTTTCAATCCACGCCCCCGTGAGGGGGCGACGAAGTAGATTTGCGCTCGTTGACGCTGCTGACTTGTTTCAATCCACGCCCCCGTGAGGGGGCGACGGCAGGCTCTGAAGTGTTTTCAGTGCTTGGTGGTGTTTCAATCCACGCCCCCGTGAGGGGGCGACATTCCGAAAGCGGCGGCGATGTTGTCGCGGTTCGGTTTCAATCCACGCCCCCGTGAGGGGGCGACTCGATCAGCACCGAACGCCTGATCGCGTCTGTAGTTTCAATCCACGCCCCCGTGAGGGGGCGACATGCTGTTGTTACCGATCCGCCTTATGGGATTGGTGTTTCAATCCACGCCCCCGTGAGGGGGCGACCTCGCTTGATGCGTGGCGTCATCGCCCTGATTTTGTTTCAATCCACGCCCCCGTGAGGGGGCGACCGGCGAGATCGGCGCGGTTGTCGATCGGCATCAAGTTTCAATCCACGCCCCCGTGAGGGGGCGACAGGGTGCTGAGTAACACAATGAGAAAGAACCGAAAAGTTGGTGGTTTGCGCGAACCTCCGTATAATTCAGATTGCTCACTGCCAAAGCAACTGCATGGAGTGAAAAAATCTTCAAATTCAATTGGATGGAAAGCGCGCGAACGTCCCGGAAAAATGGCATCCACTTATGGTTCGCGCATCAAAATAACAAAGGACCATGAAGGTCAAGACTCGCCTTTGCGCCAACATGCTCGATCCGCTTACGGCCCTCGGCGCCCAGTCGATAAAACCGCAAAGAATCACAATTGGCGTCAATTTCGCCAATCAGTCGAGCACGTAGCGCCGTCCATTGGGCAGGGTCAACTTCACATTCGAACACTGAAAATTGCACTCGCTGCCCAAAATCGAGGCAAGCCTTTGCAACCCGTCGCAGGCGCCTTCTTCCCGCATGGTCTTCGGTTTTGACGTCATAAGTAATCAGAACCAGCATCGCGTCGTGTCTCTATTTCCATAAGAAGCCCGGATATCCATCCATATCCCCGCGCAAATGCCTCGCCAGCATCTGGGCTTGAACGTGGGCGATAAGTCCAAGGGGCATATCCTCACCCAGAAATGGATGGCGTAGCGTCTGTCGCTTTCGTTCGGAAAAGGCAGTCAGGACAGTTTTTCGCCCGGCCTCGTTTAGAAGCACTCCTCCTGTCTCGCTTGTCTCAAAATCCGAAACAGCCAACTGTCGGCGGTTAATAAGGCTAAGTGCCAGACGGTCAGCCAGAACCGGGCGCATCTCTTCCATCAAATCAAGCGCCAAACTCATTCGTCCAGGCCGGTCAGCGTGAAGGAAGCCGATTGCCGGATCGAGACCGACACCTTCCAGCGCGCCACGGCAATCGTTGCCTAGAATGGAATAGAGGAATGACAACAATGCATTGGCTCGATCCAGCGGCGGTCTGCGTGATCGGCCTTGGAACGCAAATTTTGGATCTTCATGGCGGATCATCGCGTTGAACGCTCCGAAATAGAGCGCCGCGCCTTCGCCCTCACACCCACGCAACATGTCGATGTCAGTGGCAGCAAGAGCATGGCGAGCGATGTGTGTGATCCGTTTTTCTGCATCAGCCAGCGACCCGGCATCGCCGTAGTCACGCAGCGCCCGGCGCATAACCGTGCGCTGATTGGCCAGTTTGGCAGCTACGATGCCCTTGGCAATAACTAATGACTTTGCCGGGTCATCAGCAGTGCGATGTTGCGTGCGGCGCACTAGTACATTGCCGCTCCGCGGGCCTTCGACGCGAGCAAGAAATCGACCATGTTCGGTCAGAAATGAAATGGTGACACCCGCTTCTGTGCAGGCGTTCATCAGTGAGGGCGAAATCGAGGCGCGACCGAGACACACCAACCCGCCAATGACATGGATTGGTGCGCGGCCACGCTCCTGCTTGTCCACCTCGACCACGATGTTGGCCCCGTCCTTGCGGCAATAGGCGCCTTCGGATGTGACATAGATCGTGTTGAGGTGGCGTCGCATAACAGCTTCAGCTTTCTATCATCCGGGCCAGCCATTTCAAAACGTTCGGCGGGTTCATCATACGCTTGGGGCGGCACAGCTCCGCCATCGAACAGGCCCTGCACAGCTTGGCGGCCCATACCGGCGCCGGAGTGCGGCCCGCGCGTACCATTTCGCGCGCATCGCGCGCAACCTGCGTGGTGAGCGCCCGCAATTCAGCATCGATAGCCACTGGATGCCGACGACGCACTGCTCCGTAGAAAAGCATACCTTCGGGCACCTCCACGCTGAACATTTCTTCGAGGCAAAGCGCCTGCGCACATAGCTGCACCTCATCTGCGCGGTGGGCTTTGGGCTTGCCACGCTTGTATTCCACCGGAACAAGCACCTGCCCGCGTTTCTCTACGACATCGGCAACTCCGGCGACGCCCAGTGCGAAGGATCGCAACTGAACGCTGCGCAGTGTCTGCAACCCACCGCGCCGGTCGGCTTTTCCACTATCCGCTTTCTCATGCAGAATGCGCCCCTCCGCCGTCGCCGAGTTTTCCGCCCACAACCGTTCGACATGGATCAGCGCGCACTGGCGCGGGCAGAACAGATAGTGCTGAAGCGCGGAAATCGGCAGCAGCAAATCTTCTGCGGTGGCATCGGGCGGGAGTGCAGGATACATGAACCGATCCCTATAGGTCGAGTATTTCCACCCCGGCTGGCAGGTTAGAACTGTCCACCACCACTTTATAATCACTGAAGGTGCGGGCAGAAGGATAGTTGTGTGTGCGCTGATCACCGACGGGCACGCTTTCACCGTTATAGACGCGCTGTGCCGTGACCCGATCAAACAATTGGTGCGCAGGCGCATTGCCCATGCGGTTTTCGTGTTTGAATACAATCAGACGGCGCTTGGAAATTTCACCGCGTGCAGCCGAACGATCATGATCGAACATATTGCTCAGTGCTTCCCACAGCAAAGCCAGATCATCTTCCGAAAAGCCGGTGCCCTTGGTCCCTTGGGCAAGTGGGGCAGAGACGAAGCCATGGGCGCGATAAAGGCCATAAGGGACGATGTGCTTGCGGCCCATGGTGCGAATGTCGCCTTTTTCCTCGGCATCCTTTTCCGTGGTAGCAGCCATGCGGGTGATAGAAATTTCCAGCGGCATGACCGGTTCTAGTGACCGGGCAAAGGTAAACTGGACCGGACCTCGAACCTGACCACAATTGACGCCTGTGCTCATCACCGCACCGAATGTGCGAACATCGTAGAAATTGGCGCACATCCATGCGGTCAGTTCGCGGGCCTTGGCCTCATCCTTGGGAAGCTTTTTCAGCTCTTCGGCCTTGGTCACTTCGGGCAAGACAGCGTCCCACGCCTTTTTGTTCTGAAGATTCAGGATGGCGCGTTCACCGACATAGATTTCATGCCCCGCCCCTCCACCCTTGGCGAGGGCCACATAATTGCGGACCTTCCGCTTCAGGCACACATCGGTCACCAGTCCCTGATTGGTTTCAGGATCGACGCGCGGCAGGTTGCCAGCGTCGGGATCGCCGTTGGGATTGCCATTGGTGACATCGAAGAAGAACACGAAATCATAGCGATTAGCGATTGGCTGGCTGGTCATTATGTTGTCTCCTCGCCTTGAGCGATTTCGTTGGTGTCAGGGGATTTGGCAAACCGACTGGCGCGCTGGTGGTAATAGCCGATGGCGAAGCGGGCCTGATCTTCGATGCGAAGAGAGCGCGGCAATCCGTGTTCAACGCCTGCGATAATTGCTTCCAGGCGCTTTTCATGACCACCCGCCTTGCCGTCTTTGCGCAGACCCGCAAGGTGATTCATCGCGTTACGGATCAGCACCGGAAAAGTGCGTGCGGGCGCGGATGAGGCCGAACTATAGAACTGATCCCGGATCGTGGCGTTCAGCCCTGGCAGGGCGTGCTGCTGGATCGCCTCCAGTTCGGCAAACCAGCGGCCCAGCCGGTAGGCGGGGTTTGTGTCCTGTTCATCGAGCGCCACGGGCACCTCCTTGGGGTTGTCAGATGAAAGTCTTGCTTCACGAGTCAGAATGCCGCGCAGAATGGCGGCACGCATCGAGCTGACATCGCCCTGTTCCGCGCGGATGCGGATCAGGATCGCGGACATCAGGCTGCGCGGATAACGGGTGCCGTTCAGGATCGCGCGCATCAGTTCGCCGCCCAGCAACGGCGGAATATTCTCGCCTTTATGCTGCGCAGCCGTTTCGATAAGCAAGTGCCATGCTGATGGCGGCCAGACCTTTGGCGGCGGGACGATAGCCATATCCCGCCAATGTTCGCGGATGAGCCGTTCCAGATCGCCGAAAGTGCCATCATACCAGAAGCGCACTGACAGGCGGGCGGCATTGGGGGCAAGGCCGAGGATGTAGAAGCGGGTGCCGGGGTTCAGTTTCGGATTGAGCGTGGAGGCAGGAAGGCCTTTAGCGACGGCTTCAAGTTGCGCCTTGAGGTTCGTTGCTTCTTCCTTGTCAGTGGGTGGTTCAAGGAACATGGCCGCGAATGCATCTGCTGCATCGGCGGCTTCTGCATTAGCCCCTCTGGCATCCGCCCAGAACACCGTGGTCGTATCGCCAACCTGAATGCGGTTGCGACTGCCTTTGTCCAGCATCCGGTTCAGCGCCGCGCCGTAGCGCGCTGTCGCCTCTTCGGATACTGGGGCATTGGCACCCTGTTCCTTGCCGTAGGATGTAAATGCATCGAGGTTGAAGGAGACAAGGCTAGCACCGGAACTTTGTGCGCCCCGCACCCCCTTGATCGAAGGATGCAGCCGCGCCGCTGTGCCACGCTCTCCGGTGACGAGACACAAATCATCGGCCTCACCATGCGGCACCGAAGTCACCAGCGCGCGGGCAGCAGGGCGATCATAATCATGGATGTATTCACGCACACCATCCAAGCGAAAGACGACGTTGGCGTCTTTCATTTCGTCGGTGAAATGGGGATTTTCATCAAATTGTTCTGGCGTCCAGCCTTCAAGGAAGCGACGCAGTGCCAGTAAACCCGCATCCTCTGCATTGGCAAGCAACACTTCATGGGCAGTCTTGAATGCCTCATGCTCACGCGCCGTGCGCTTATCTTCGCCAGCCGTTACGCCCAGTACATAGGCGGTTTTGTCCCATAATTTGTTGGGAGCGATCCCGCTGGCGCGCTTCTTGGCGGCAGGTACGTTCATCAAACTGGGAACGAATTTCCCCTTCTCGTTTGGAACGCGAACATCCTGCACATCGGCCACCGCGCCTTCCGGGGTCAGCAAAATGGCATAGCTGATCTTCTCTCGCGAATAGCCGGGCGGCTCTGCTTCCCCCCGCCCAGCCATACGATCATAATAGCTGTTCAGCGCCTGAAGGATTGTCATCCGATCACATCCCCGCTGTCCAGCGGCGGCACGGCCATCACGCCATCGACCAGAGCGGCGCGGAAGAAGTAGGGTGTATGATCGTTCGCATGGTCAATATCATGCAGCATCCAGCCAAGATCGCGATTGCGCTGATCGGCGGGAAGTTTGCTTTCGGGCAAATCGCCCTCCACCAGTTCAAAATGCGCGGCGAATTCGCGGGTGCCAAGGTAGGGCCGATGGAAGCATTGCCCAGCGCCCGCGCGACGGTTGAACATGGCGATGTGCTTGGCGTCCGTATCACCTTCGCCAGCCATGTCGGTCAGTTCGAAATGCGCCTCGATCACATAGGCGGGGGTGAGCAGCACGGTGGCGGCGCGCTGCTGGCGATTTTCATCCACCGCCAGCCCTAGTCCATTGGTATCCCTCCGGTTCATTGCCGATTTGACCGAACCTGCCGGTATCTGCGCGCCCACTTCATTGCGCCGTATCGAGGTAAAGCGGATCGGCTGGAGCACATGAATGGCATCCACCACCCACAAGATTGCCGGCTTCCAGTGGATCGCCTCTAGTATGCCCCGCGCAGCAGAGGGCGTCATCACATCATAAGACACCCGCTCGACCTTCATCTCTGGGCGAGTCCAGCAGGCGTGATCACCCCAGACGTGAAGTTTTATGCCGAAAGACATGCGTGAGGCTCCCTGTTCGGCTAACTGATTATGTTGCTTTCACTGGATCGAAAAGTTGTATCTTGCCAATCCAACCCACTTTTGGAAGAATATAGTTCAAAATTCTCAAGAAGAACGAATTGATCCGCAAATTTTTCCGGTTCAACGTACCGTGCTGCACCTGATGATATAAGATCGTTACATTTATTGCGCGGAACCGGCACAGAGTAGAGCGCAAGCTTGCGCGCAATGGCACCGGGACGTTCGACGAAACGCAAGCTGTTTATCAGGCTTTCGACCGGTTCCAGCGGACCTTCAGCATGATATGGGACGATTACCGGTTGCATCGTATCGTCAACAAACCGGAACGCGCTGGCTATTTCTGCAAAGGGAAAGTTAAGCGCGCTCGCGGTATCTTCAATAGCGCTCAATATGCCCTGCGTCTGGTTGGGCTTGTCACCCAAAATGGCCGCGTCAAGCTGATCCGGTCCCTTTGACCAATAGACTTGCGCAAAATAGGCCTTGATCGCTTCCAGCCCCAACGGGTCATCTCCATGTGTTCGCAACACTTCGCGCGTTGCCGCCGCGAATTGCTCAATGGCGGGCGGCGGCTTGCGGCCACCGACTTCATCTGGGCGAAACACATTGACGATACCCTCGGCCCGCAACCCCTCGCGATTGCACCGCCCTGCTGCCTGCGCGATGCTGTCCAGCCCGGTCATCGCGCGCCAGACGGTGGGAAAATCGACGTCCACCCCGGCTTCGATCAACGATGTCGCGATCAGACGGACAGGCTTTTGATCCTTCAGATCCTGCCTGATCTGGGCCAGCGCGGCGCGGCGATGCAGCGGGCACATCAATGTCGTAAGGTGCCGGGCGCCGGGCGCATCCTTGATCCGCGCGAACAGATCGCGGGCATGGGGCCGACTGTTGACGATGCACAGCACCTGTTCCTGCGCGCGCATCTGCTCAGCCAGCGCATCATCGCTCACCGGTTCTGGCGCGATTGCCACCCGCACCCGCTTAAGCTGCCGGTACAAGTCATCGGGATCAGGTGCTAGTTCGCGGACATTTTCCAGCCCCTTCCACTCAAATCCATCCTGCTTGCGTAGCGCGGGCTGGGTTGCGGTGCACAGCACGACGCTGGCGCCATAGCCGGTCGCCAGCGTTTCAATCGCAGCCATGCACGGGCGCAGCAGCGGCAACGGCAGGGTTTGCGCTTCATCCAAAATTATGACGCTCTTCGCCAAATTGTGCAGCTTCCGACAGGCAGAGGTGCGCGCGGCGAACAGGCTTTCAAAGAACTGAACCGAGGTCGTGACAACAATCCGAACGTCCCAATTTTCAGCATCGCGCCGCAGCTTTTTCAGCCCCTCTTTCCCTTCATCGTCAAGTTGCTCATCTCCCTTTGGATCCCATTCCACCGCGCTGTGGTGCTCCAGCACATCACCGTCGTTTCCAAGGGCATCGCGAAACACCTGTGCGGTCTGCTCAATGATCGAAGTGTAGGGAATGACATAGACGATCCGGTCCAGCCCATGCGCAATCGCATGATCGAGAGCAAAGGCGAGGCTGGTCAGCGTCTTTCCTCCGCCCGTCGGCACGGTTAGTGAAAACAGGCCGGGGGCTTGACTGGCTTGCGCTCGAACGTGGGCGAGAACGCGGCTGCGCAGGCGATTAACTTCGGTGGCAGTGCTGGCCTTGGCGGTCAGCTTTGCATCCAGCCGATCGCGCAAAACTTCCAGACTGTTTGCAAAACCACGCCTAGTTGCTTGGGCGTAGAATTGTTCTGTTGCCAGAAAATCCGCATCTACCAGTGCGGAAAACAGCATCCGGATAAAGAAGGCGCGTTCAAAGCCAGAATGTTGGCTTCTCACACTCAATGGCTCGGGCAACCTTAATTCAGATTTTTCTGGGAGCGTCCCTGCTTGGGCTTCCCAGCCTTCGTAGGCTTCTATCCGCTTGTTTTGTGAATTAAGCCGGTGCGTCAACGTTCCCGGCAAGTGCTCTGTGCCACCATCGGCCAACCCAGAATGATGCCCCGCAATACAATACGCCAGAATTCGACCAAAGCCGGCGTCGCCATAAAGGCGCACTGCTTCCCGCGCACCCGCCGTTGCATGATCCGGCCCCCTGAGCGCTCCATTTCCCCTGATATAGGCCTGAAATTCAGCAGACATTTTGCCAATATCATGTAGCCTTCCTGCGACATTACCCAAGACATTCGCCCCAAACCTGCCGGCAAATAAAGCTGCCATCTGGCCAACCAACGCCAGATGATCAGCAAGAAGTTCCCAATCATTTTCCGCATGGTGAGCTAGAGAATGGGCAAATATTGGTGCCACTGTGTCGTTTGATGAAGCAATCATAAGTTATAAGTAAAGCACGGTAACAGTCACTGAGCAATGCGATCATGTGAGAGCTCTACTTCCGGATGTGGATGCTCATTGAGGGCCAGAGCCCAACTTTTCCAGTTGTCTGCCACCAGCAGGAACGGCGGCCAGCCATGCGATACGGGCAGCGCCTTGGCATAGCGTTCGGCCTGCCCCTTGGCCTGCACCATCGCCTTGGCCCAACCCGGTGTACCGCGACGGGCGGCGCCACGCTTTACCCGCGCGGTGGCGGTTTGGCCGAAGATATCCAGATCATCCTCGCCCTTGTTGGCGGCATCACGGTCAGCCTCGCTGCCCTGCTTGGCCTCAAGGATAAAGGCGTGGCGCTTGTAGCAATCCACTCGGCCAAAGCTTTGCGTGCCATCGCCATTGTCCTGAAACACGCGGCGTTCGAACACGTAATCGTTGTGGGCATCATCGGTGCGGCTGCCAGCGGGGGCATCAACGCCAAGGATCTGGCACAAACCGTTGATAAAGCTTTGCGTATTGGCAAGTTCAGACCCGCCGGTATCGCGCCAGTCGGCGATGAACTTATCGATTTGGGCAAGGTCGGTCATCAGTCCAACGATAAAGCACAGCACTGACAGCCAAGCAACGCCGGGTGCCACCACGATGGCGGATACGGTGGCCATTTACGGCTTTAACGAGTCAATCATGCAATCACTGGGGGAGCCGCCACAGTTGCCACCGCTTTGCTTAAGCGGATGGAAAAGGGAAGCCGGGAGCATCTTTGAGAAAGTGAAATAGGCGGCTGAGCCGTGTGAGGGGAAAAGAGATTTCCTCGCATGCGCTCGGCTGAATTTAATACTTTAGCAAAGGAAATTAGTCTTGGATAATACTTCAAACGGCGCTGGCAGCGGTTCTGGCAGCAACATCGAACGTGGGCCGGATGACGGCTTTGACCAGACACCGGTCGAGGGATTGAACGCCGGGCCAGGCGCTGAATTGCTGCGCACCCTGGATATCGGCACAGGAGGTGGGCACTATTTCAACGATGTCAGCTGGAATATGCGGTCCATCAGGTGCGTGGGAACGCCGGAATTGCTGGTCAGGCCGCGCAGTGACGGCAGCAATGGGCCATTGTGCCGGGTCGGTATCGTGGATTGCGAAGCTACGTCCACCGATCCAGAACGGGCAGAACTGTTCGACCTTGCTCTGGCGATTGTGGAAGTGGATGCCAACGGCGTGATTGTCAGCCTGACAGCGTTCGAACACGCGCAACGTGATCCGGGCAAACCCATTCCGGCAGATGTTGTGCGCATCACCAGAGTGACCGATGCGATGGTAGCGGGCAAGCAGTTGGATCACGCGCATTGGGAAAGCCTGCTGTGCAGCTGCGATTATCTCGTCGCCCATAACGCTGCTTACGACGCAATTTTGCTTGAACGCTTGCTCCCAAACATCTCAGGCGCGCGCTGGGCCTGTTCGATGACGCAAATCGATTGGACCGGCCATGGCTTTGATGGCCGAAATCTTGGCTACCTGTTGATGCAGGCGGGTTTCTACAATTCCGCTCACCGGGCCAGTGCTGATGTCATCACGCTCCTGCATCTTTTATCATGGGCCGAAGACTTCGTGCCGGTGATGCATGAATTGCTGACCAATGCTGACAAGGATAGTCTTTTGATCGGTGCTTATAAAGCACCGTACTCGTCAAAAACTGTTTTGCGTGATCGCGGTTATAGGTGGAACGCAATTGACAAGATCTGGATGAAGGAAGTCGATCTGGAACTTGCCGAGATCGAGCGCCGCTGGCTGTATCACGAGGCTGGGTGCATTTCTCCCCTGATCATGCCGGTCAATGCGCGTCAGCGGTTTCGGCGCATGCGGTTGCCCAGCCCCCGGTGAGCGTGGGCGGATCGGTTTGATCAGAACAAAACCGGCCTCAGACCAAAACCCAGCCAAAGCCACACCGACGGCCACACAGCGATGTGTGGCCGTCGGCGTTTGCGGGAGGACCCGTGCTTCCCAAGCCAGGCGTCATGATGTTCGCAGGGCAAATGCCCTGACAGAGCCGGGAGCCGACAGCAGCAGGAGGTTGAATTGAATATCGTGGTGACGAGGAAAATTGAGCTTCGACCATGATCATCAGGAACATCCGCCAAAGGAGAACAGCGCCATGAAGTAGGATTGAACATCAACCAAGAGCGGCAAGCAGTCGGTCGATCAGCATAGATCGGTCAGGGCCATCGCCGCTGATACGCGCATACCAAGCACTAAGATGACCCGCAAAACCGCCCAAATTCGGGCGGTTTTTGCCATTTAAGGATATCAACAATGAAATGCTTTCCCGTTTGCGACATTGAAACCTGCAGGCCCCCCTTCCTGCACGACGCCTATCACTACGAGGCGGCAGCAGAATGAAGCGCTCTGACAAAAGGCTTTGGGACGAAATGGCCAAGGCACGTGGCCTCGTCTTTCTTCGCCGCTATGAATCGCCCAAGCTTGATGCGGTTTGCATCGCACCGCCCTACAGCCGCCGTGCCAACTTTATGTTCGTCAATAAAGACTGCGATTTTCAGGGCGGTTTTCAATGTTGCGGTGACATTTTGCAAATCCGGTGCAGCATCCCGCACAGCGCTGTCGCTTCGCTTACAGGCAGGCCGTTGAGTGATCTGATCGACCTTTCCTGGGTGCTCGCTGGCAAATACACGATCAGATACGCCGGTTACACAGACTGCGACATGTTGATGATCCGCTTGGCCGAGCGGATCAGGGTCAAGTATCGACGCCATGAATTTCTGGAGACGAAAACCGGCATGGCGTTCAAGACGCGATGAGAACAAGAGCGGGGATTGCCTGCGATTGTAAGCAATCCCCTTGCTATTCGTGTCGTCAAACACAGGTTCCAACCAAAAATCGACATTCAGAATCGTAGATGTGAACCCGCTTGTGGTCGCATCCTGCAGATAACAAGACCAATACGAAAAATAAGAGCTTTGTCAGACACAATTTGAAAGAAGCCTTTTATTTGTACCTAAGTAAAATGTGTGTCGTTTTGATACGGGCCCAAAAGCGATAATCAAAAACTTTGTAAATGACAACATCAATCCCATGACAGAAACATGTCATATAACAGGAGGCTGACATGATTTTTTATAAGACTATTACATTTTCTTCAATAATATCGAATATTGGTATTTCATGCTACAATAATACGCATATATTTCGAGGATATACTTTTGAATGTAGTATATCCCCGGCAGCTAGTCAACAAATCACAACACCGGCACGTCCTTTGTTATTGCCCAGTTGGTCCACAGAATCCTTTGTTTCAATTGCATCCTGGCCACTTAGTCGAAAAATTTTCTGGCGAAATCCAGCGTGGGTCAGCATAGCGCCGGCCGAGTTTGTGCCAAATGCAGCCGTTGCAACGAAACAACGGCGCAACGCCTCGCGCGCGGCTTTGGCTACAAGTGTGCCCAACGCAATCCAGTATGATCAGTATTACACGACGGCAATGCTTGCTCGCGCGCTCTATCAATTCGTCCTGGAACGATACCATCCTGGCCTTTACCTAATGCTGGAACCATGTGCCGGAGACGGGGCATTTTTCAAGCTTATGCCTTACGGCAGCCTCGCCTGTGATATCGACGCGAAATACCCTGGTGTTATTCTGTCCGACTTTTTTGCAATAATGGTACAGAGTGAGCGGCCGGTCATGACTATCGGTAATCCGCCATTTGGGCGAAACGCAAGCTTGGCAGTCGATTTCTTCAACCATGCGGCAACCATGTCAGACGTGATAGCTTTTGTGCTGCCTCGCTCCTTCCGGAAGCGGAGCGTGCAAAATCGCCTGCACCGCAACTTTCACCTCGTCCACGAAAAGATTGTGGAAGGTTATGCGTTTCTTTTCATGGGTAAGCCCTGCAACGTGCCAGTGGTGTTCCAGATCTGGGAATACCGGGATGACGAGCGCCGTCTGCACAACGTCAAAACGAGCCACCCCGATTTCAAGTTCGTAGCGTCAGACGAGTCCACAACGTCAGACAAACCAGACTTTGCCATCCAGCGGGTTGGGGCGCGGGCTGGAGATATCCACCATGACTTCTCCAAGAGCAAAAATGCGCACTACTTCATTCACGTTGTCGACCGGTCGCCAGAAAACGTTGCGTACGTCGAACGGATCATGGGCTCGCTCAACTTCGCCAAAATGGTCCGAAACGTCGCAGGCAATCCCAGCTTGGCGAAATCCGAGATTGTGGAGCTGTACACCGCAGCTCGCAAAACTTGATCAACACCACACTACGTCACTGGACGAGACAAGGAGAAACTAACCGGCCTTCTAATCCGGGCAAGCCACGCCCGTATGCATGATACGCAAGCCCGAATGTCAGACCGAACCGCGCGATCGCAACCGGTCTGATCGATCGAACAATCCAATACCACCACACCCCTGCAAAAGCCGCCCATCGAGGCGGCTTTTTGCGTTTCAAAGGAAATGAAAATGCCAAATGCCAATACCCGTGATGCCACCGGCTTCGATGCCCGTGCCTGTGACAATATCAGTGACAACGCCAGTGCGCTGCCGTTCGACCTGCACGATGCAGAAACACTGCATCTGGCGCTGCAGCAGCAGCTTCACTCGTTTGTTTCGGCCAAGCAGCCTGACAAGACCTACATTGTGGCCGATTGCGAGTTCCGCTGGAACAACACGGCGTCGGACGGATACCGCGCTGCTGAAGGTGCCAGCGCGCCCAAAAGGATCCGCTGGCCCTTTGACACCATTGCCGCTGCCAGCTGGACGGTGATGCGGTTCAAGGCCAATGAGACCGTAGAAATCGAGCAGCCGGTCGTGATGTCGGCTCAGGGGGCTGACGACACGGCTACCGAGCGCCAGATGGTCGAGGCGTTCTTTGCAGCGCTGGCAGCAGAGCCTAATGCCGTGCTGATATCTTATGGCGGAGAAACCCGGGACTTTGCCGTCCTTCGCCGATGTGCGGCCACCTATGATCTGCAAATGCCGCCGCAATTGCGCGAAAGCCGCCTCTATCATCCGGCCAAGCTCGATCTGTGCATGGCGATGTCGGTTGGTGCAGAGTGCGTGCACCTGCCGGAACTTGCAGCAGCGCTGTCGATCCCGGCCAAGCCCAGCCCAAGCAGAAGCATTGGCAGGATGATCGAGCAGGGCAAATGGCCTGCCGTGCGCGAGCAGGTGCTGGCCGATGTTCTGACGACCAGCGTTCTGGCTATCTATCATCTGGCCTCGCATGGCGTGCTTACATGCAACCGTGCCGATGCGGTGCTGGCGCTTGCCACAGCTGCCAAACTGGCTGCACCCCAAGACAGCTTTGTCACCAAAACTTTCGTGCCCTGGGCAAACGGCGTGAAAGTCCGCTCACGCCTGCGCGGGGTTATCGATGTTGCGGCCTGATGACGGACAGGAGCGGTTCGAACCAGTCTTCCATGAAATCCGTCCTTCCGGCGGAGCCAAAGCCAAGGAGAAGTCCATGACCTGAATTGATGCGGGCAGAACCGCACGGCACCAAGCTGCACCCCAATCCAAACCGTTACAATCAACCCAAAGGCCGTCGGCGCATCCAGCGTCGGCGGCCTTCTTTGCATAGAAGGAATACCATTATGGCGAAAAAGCCATCCACTCCCGAAACCCGCGCCCTTGCGGCCCGTAACAAGCGCCGCCAGGAGGAGGCCGATCTCGAACGCCGTAAGGCGCTTGCTGCGCGTCAGCCACTTTTGCCCATTGCCGGAACCAGCATCGTGCCCGAAGCCCGTTACCGAGACGTGACCCGCTACGTCGCGGGCCAAGGCCTATGGATAGTCGAATCCGAAAAGGTCGCATGGACCGATCCTGAGACCGGCTATCCCTGCATCATTTTGCGCCAGCAGACCGGAGAACTGGGCGGTTATGTCGGCGTTGCACCCGATCATGCCCTTGCCGGATGGTCTGCGGATGCCTTGCCCGGGAGTATCAACGACGGGCTCCACCAGCCGGTGACGTATGCCGCCGTCTGTCAGCACGTACAGCCAGAGCGGGCCAGCATATGCCACGTTACTGTTGCGGAGGCGGCGCCGTCTCGAGCGATGCACGAAGGCAAGGGGCACGGGGCCCACTCATCCGGACGCGCCGGGGCGAGGCAGGGCGAGGATCTTGCCTGGTGGTTCGGCACCATCATGAATGGCCCGGAAGATTACGTCCCCCGTCACCGTGGCGGCTCGATCCTGTATGAGCGGGGGCAAATCTATCGCGGGGAGCACTTTGTCTACCTTGAGGTGACCGAACTTGCCCGCAAGCTCAAGGTTATCAACGATTCGGCCCGGGCAAACACCGGCAACACGTCCTGCACGGAACCCGGCGTCCTACCTGCCTTCAAGCCGGAGGACCGCACATGAGCAAGAACGGCAAGGGTATTCCCTACGAACAGCAGCGCAATCCAAAGCTCCCATGGGGTTATTGGATAACCATCGACACATACGGCGATCCTGATCTTCCGCTGATCGACGATAATGGCGTGCGCTGGAGATCACTGCGTTCGGCGCTGTGGAAAGAGCGCCTCAGCATGGGCTATTTCGATATATTCGTGTTCAACGAACAGTTGGAATTTTTGCTCGCCGTCCTCGTAGCTATTGATCGCACGCTTTCAACGCACAGCGAGGCGGTCAATGATTTGTTCGGTGGCGACTGGCATCGGGGGGTGCATTACAGCCTATGGCTTGAAGGCCATGGCCTGATTGACACCGGCAACGTCGTGCCGCGAGCCAAGCTCACGCCGGAGGGCCGCGCCATCATGGCCATGCTAATGGCCACACGAGATCCGGAGTTGATGGCAAAGCCCATCGGCCTTGGCAGCCTTGCCACTTATGCCGCCATCCGGCCAGAACCGGACCGGGCAGCTATGGAACAGGCCATCGCCCGGGCCGAGGCATCGCTGCCACCCATGCCAATCGCCTTTGCCCGGCACACCGTCGACAACGCGCCTGCCATCGTGCTGATCGGGCCTGCAAGGTCACGAATTGCGATAAGCGAGACAATCTGGGCGCTGCAGTTCGACAGCGAGCATGTGCGTGATCTGTTCTACCGCTGGCTGCTGAGCAGGGCAGACCGTTGGGAGCACTGGTCAAATATTGTCCAGCGACAAGGCGCGCAGGCTCTCACGCGGCACTTCCTGTCGCTGCGAATTGCAGAGGATGCAGAGAGGACAGGAAACTAAGGCCGCCCATAGTGTCATGCCATGGCTTTGCGAGACCCGGCGGTAAAGTTCCGGACTTAGCCTAGGCGTGACACAGTGGTCCTTGTCCATTCATGCGCTAACGAGAAAACTCGGAAAGCGTTTCTGAATTTCTTGTCTTGGCGCATGTATAGGTAGGGCCAGATATCGGCTGTCAATGGAGTGCCCAAGCGGTAGCGGGCGCTAACGGCCGACGAGGTTCGTTCCGATTTGCGGCAGCTAAATGTCGTGAATAACTGTATGTCTTACAGGGCTTTAGCTTCAGAGTTACCGCTCAAAGGGAGAGATAACGGCTAAGCACTTAGATTTCTAAGGTTCCCGTGCTTGGCGGCAAAAGCCAGCATCTCGCGCACCAAATCGCTATTAGCCCCTTGCTCGATCAGCTCGACAAGGGCCGATTGTATCATCGGTAATCGTCATCTTCTCTAGGTTCGAGTTCGCATCTGAACCCGAACCCTACTAGAAGATCGACGGCGGCCACCCAATCAGGGAAACCTTCTTACACCACCCCGTGGGACACGACCCGCCCTAAGGCAGGCCCATGGCCCTTGACTTTGCGGGCTTTTGTCCATTCAGTCTGCTTATTGCACCCAAAGA
Organism: Novosphingobium sp. AAP83; assembly: GCF_001295795.1. Taxonomy (GTDB): domain Bacteria; phylum Pseudomonadota; class Alphaproteobacteria; order Sphingomonadales; family Sphingomonadaceae; genus Novosphingobium. Next base: position 138,090 of record NZ_LJHY01000016.1, on the reverse strand, counting down.
AAGCCAGACCCATGTGGCGGCATTCGGGGGGGGTAAAGTTGGCGCTACGACGGATGATTCTAAAAATGCCAAAGCAGAAATTTGTTTCGTCTATCGATCGCGCTTCTTTGCACATCCCTGATGTGATTGTGGCAAATGGCTTATCGCGTCGCCAGTTTGCGAAGCAGTTCGGCATGGCAACCGTGGGCCTTGCTTTCTCAGCACCACTGGGTGCGGCAGTGCCGTTCGATGTGATGCCCTTTGTGCATCCCGAACTGCGCCCCATGTTGCCTCGCCTTTTGCCGATGTCGAAAGCGGTGCCCACCGCCGCCAACCTTGTGCGTATGCGCGAGGGTGCTCGCGCATACGCGTCGCCAGTGCTGGCTGCTCCGGCTTGGACAGAGAAGAGCATTCCGGGCTATGGCGGCGCCCCTGATGTTCGGGTGTTTATCGTCAACGCCAAGGATGATGGGTCTTTGCGGTCGTGCATCCTTCATACCCATGGCGGCGGCTTCATTATCGGCGATGCCAAATCCGGTCTCCGCCAACTTCAGGAGATAGCAGCCGCTCTCGATTGCCTTATCGTAAGCGTTGACTACCGGCTTGCACCTGAGACCCGCTTTGCCGGTTCACTTGAAGACAATTACGCTGGCCTGAAATGGTTGTACCAGAATGCTCATCAGATGGGCGGCAACAGTGACCGGATCGCGGTTCTGGGCGACAGTGCCGGTGGCGGTCATGCAGCCATCTTGGCAATTGCAGCAAGAGACCGGGGAGAGATACCACTGGCCTATCAGGCGCTGATCTATCCTATGCTGGATGACCGGACGGGCAGCACCCGGCCTAAACCTCCCATGATGGGCGCAGTTATATGGACCGAAGCGCACAACCGCTTTGGCTGGTCGTCATTTCTCGGTGTGGCTGCCGGCTCACGACGGGTGCCTGCTGGTGCTGTGCCTGCACGGACTGAAGATCTCAAGGGCCTCCCCCCTGCTTTCATCGGCGTTGGTTCTATCGACTTGTTCGCCGATGAAGATATCGATTACGCCAAGCGTCTGATCGACAGCGGTGTGGCGGCAGAACTGCATGTCGTGCCTGGCGCATTCCACGGCTTTGACAACATCCCCGGAACAACGATCGGCCCGAAATTCCGTGAAACCCTGATTGCGGCACTTAAACAGGGCCTCGCGCTTCCTTCGTAAGCTTCAACTTGATTTCCTTGTTTCAAGGTGTCCGCCCACTTGGCGAAAGCTACAGCATCGCTGTAGGTTATGTGGGCGACCGGATAATCATTGGATTGTTTTGGTTTGCAGTGTCACCGGCCCGATTAGTCCCGATGGCAGCAACTTGGCATCGGCGCGGTAGGTTAGCATGGATGTAAACGTGATTTTCTGCGCGCCCGGTTGAGCATCGCCGATCAGTCTGTTTACCCAAAGATTGGCTACCTTGATCGACAAGGTGTTACGACCTCTATGCAGAAACGGGCCGACATCCACCCGGAACGGTGCGTGCCATGCGCCACCGGCGGCCTTGCCGTTGACGATCACTTCTGCAAGTTCACGAACCTCGCCAAGATCGAGCCACAATGATTGCCCCTTTTTCCATTGGCGTGGCGGGGTGAATTCCTTGGCGTAAGTGGCGATGCCGGAAAAGTGCTTGATCGCGCTATCGGCATGTTCGTTAAGCGGGAGCAACTGCGGCAACAGGACAGAAGCGGGCGCACCGCGATCAGGTTGAAAGCTGACTGTCCACGCACCATCCAATAGTTGTACCGAAGTAAACGACCGCACAGGTAGGTTAACCGCTTGGGACGTCGCATCCTTGCGGAATACGATGTGCACCGATTGATCCTTGGCCAGGGAAAGCGGCACAACCGTCTGACCATCGGCAATCCGGTAGCTGACAGGTTCTGAGGCCCCGGTATCTGCGTGCCACAACTCCGGCACTTTGCCCGTCACCCTGAAATGCGCCTCGACAGCTTCCGGCCTGTTTGCGCGATTGACGACGAAGTAGCTATGGCCGTCAGGCAATTGACGATGGACGAAGGGCAGTTTGCTGTCGCTCTGTCCGCCTTTGAAATGAACATCAGGTGCAACCGCGATTTGGCGAAGCGCCGTATCGATATCCTGACTGGCAATGACACGGCCCTTGCCAACTTGGGTAACCGCGCCTCCTGCCCACAGACTTTGCACCAATCCGCGATACTCATCAGCGGCATCTGCAAGTGACGGGCTGCCGGTCGGCGCAAGGCCAATAATGGTTGCACCCTTTTCAGCAAGCTCTGCAATCCGCTGCACCATTTTCAGCGTCATCCGATGTGATGAACCGCCAAGATAAAGCACGCGATAACGCGCGCCACCGGGCGCGACAAGATCACTGCCATCGTTCGTCACGATGTTCATCAACGCATCGGCATTGATGAAATCGAAGGCATGGGCGGTTGGTGCATCGGCAACCGGCATTTTACCGTAAAGGCCGGTGAGGGGGGCTTCCTCGCCATAGAAGTAGGCAACATCGGCAACATTGCGGCCCTGCTGCAACATGAACGCGTTGCGGGCCATATAATCGACCCACGGCTTGGCCATTTCGGCCCAACTTTCATGGCGGTTGAAATACTGGCCAAAAAAGAAGAACGACAGCCCCGGAAACTTGGCATCGAGCGGCTGATGCACCGAGGTATGGATTATCGGCAGGTTGATCCCGTAAGCAAATTCCAGATCGATGACAGGACGCAAGTGTGCCGGAGAATAGGCATAGGGCTGCATTGCCGATGTCAGCGATTCGGCAGCGGCGATGTTCTGGCCATAGACATGGGCGACAGAAGAAGCGCCTTTGAGGTCTGCCAGATAAGTCGTGCGTGGCCCCTCTTCCGGTCCATATGACCACATTGCGGCCATGGGGACATCGGCGTACCGACGCATCGCCATGTCATCGCCCAACGATGGCCGGTGATCTTCCAGCGCTTCGCCATAGACTTTCAGCCCACTGGCACCGGCTATGCTTGCGATCGTTCCGTAATGTTCGGTCACCATCAGGTCTGCCAGCGTGCGGCGGTAATCGTAGAGAAAGCGGTCGCTTTGCGCGCGTGATCCGATCACGATGCCAGCCAGAGCAGGAAGCCAGGGTCTCGCATCATAGCCGCGCAATCTTTCGAATTGCTCCAGCATACGCGGCGTCCAGTTTGCCGCGCCCACCTCGATGCTGTCGGTCAGGATCGCGCGCAAGCCGCGTTTGCCAAACAGATCGGGCGTTGCGGCCTCACGATACAGGGCAAGATAGTGATCGAGATAGCGCCGCACCGCAGCACCATCGAATTTGTCCACCTCAAGCCCGGTCGCTTCCTTGGGTGCAGGGTGGTTGGTGGTGCCGAGCAAAGAGGTGCCCAGCCGCAAGACTTGCCATTTTCCCGCAGATGGCAACCAATCAAGCCGCCCGTCTGCCTGGAGTTTCGCAGTAAGGTCGATCACGTTTTGAGGATTGGCTCCCACGGCATCCGCCACGCGGTTGCCAAGCGCGTAATAATCCGTGGCAATGCCAAAACCTGATTTGAATTCGAAATGGTCAATCTTCGGCAAATTGCTTAACCGTAGATCATGAATGCGCCGCGCCCTTGGCCGGTTTACCAGTGGAGCCTTGGCCGGGCCGCCTGCCATAGTTCCGGGTGCGGGCGTCCAGCGCGGCGCTTCGGGTGGCAAGGGCACGAGCACCACCCGAAAATGCTTAGCGGTTACAGGGGCAAAGCTGATCGTAGTCGGCACGGGCGATAGCGTGAATTCGGCAATCTTGCGCCAGGTCCGGCCATCGTCGCTGGCCTCAAGCTGCGGCGCAATGTCGGCGCTGCCGTAAATTGTTTTCGCGCCGGGAATGAACAAGCTGGCCGACTGGACACTTTGCAGCGCGGCAAATTCGAACGCGGCTGTGACCGGTGCGCCGTCAATGCCTGCGGGTAGCGAAAGCCCGGTTTCGAGATCATCATCCAGCAGTGTCGCAGGATCAATTTCAACGCCGAGCGCATTTCTGACCGTTGCCTTGGCCATGGCTGTTTCTGCTACGGGGACGGCAAGAACGGCAATGTCGCGGTAATAGGGATTTTCAACGGCGATCTTGCCAACGGAATCGCGATTGATGGCGGTCTGGAAAGGACCAATCACAACCGGCGGCGCGGGAAGCACGCTGACAAATCGCTTGCCGCCGTCAATTGCCGTGGTGCTCCAGACGATCTTCTTCAAGCCATCTTCGGGCTTTACCCAAGGGCCGCCTGTTTCCGAAAACCCCGGGGATGAAGCCACGGCCAATTCAAGGCCTAGCCGATCCGCTTCGCTCACGGCAAATCGGAAAGCGCTTTTCCATTCAGGCGACATGTAGACCAGTCGCTTGTCGACGATTTGCGGGGTTGAAAGATCTGCGTCAAAATTCTGGACGCCGCCAATCCCGATCCGCTTCATCCACGCGAGATCCTTGGCGATCCCGTCTTTGCTGATGTTGCCGTTCATCCAGTGCCACCAGACGCGCGGGCGCGCTGATTGCGGCGGATCGCGAAACGCCTCGGCCAATGAATCGATCTTGTCCAGTGGGTCGGCACCGGCAAGGCTCGGGCTGGCCGCCGCAATCGCCAAAATGGCGGCGCCGTAACGCAGAATGTTCCGGCAACTCATTTTGGTATCTCCCTAGTCGACGACTTTATTGGACGACCACCCTGACACGCGCAAGATTGGGGATGCGCGCATACGGCGTCTTGCTGTCGCCCTGTCTTTGGGATTGGGCTCTCACAGCTACGAAATAAGTGCCCGGCTTTGAGAAAGTGAAGGTTTTCTTGAGCTTTGCACGACTTACGGGTTTGGCGATGCGCGACGAGACGGGGAAGGTAGCGGTTCCATCGAAATCCCATTGGGCTGCAACAACTTTGCCTGTTCCCGAAGGAACCTGGACAAGAGCATTGAAGGAGACCTTCTGCCCGACCTTCACCACAGCGCGCTTGCTGCCATTCGCGCTCAGCATCACAACAGGCTGGATTCCGCCGCGCTCATCGGCAGAAGCAGGAACGATTACCTGCCCGTTGTTTACGGAATAGCTGGTGGTTGCAGGCGGTGCGATGCCCTTTTCCACCCATGCGCTGACATCGCGCAGGGCTTGCTGCAAGACGGCGGTATAGTCGATCACGCGGTTTGGCGCTTCTTTGTATTCCGAAGCACCATGCAGGGCATTTTCCACGTACCAGAGCCGATAGTGGTTTGCCCCGTCCTTGCCCAGGTTTTCATCGAACCGCTGCCGGTACCAATCGGCCTGCCAAGGGAAAGCCTCACGGTCGAGCAACGATTCCACGACGATGACCTTGCCGCTGAATTTTCCGGTCGGCACAGTCCCTGCAGCACCCATCGCAAACATTGGCCCAAGGTTGATCTTGCGCTGCGGATAGATCGGCTGGCCCTGCGGATCGCGGAACTGGTCCCACACTTTGTATCTTGCGTCTGGCACCTGATGACGGTGATAGGTCTGGGCGGCAAGAAAGTTGCTGTTGTCGAGGCGGACCTGATCACCGGGCTTCACCAGCGCCAGCGTTGCAAGATCGACCACGCCAAGCGTGACGATACTTCCGCTCAATCCGCTGACCGCCAGGCGTTTTCCTGCTGCCGCGCCTGACAGGATGACGAGATCGCCACCCATGAAGCCCACATCGGGGGGCGTCCCATCCAGCTCGAAAGCAACCGGGCGCACCGTGCCGTCGTTGACCACGGCCTGCCATGCAGAATCTGCGGCTCCGCGTGCCGTGCCTGCCATGCGCGCACCTTCGACGCCGCGTGCCTCGGCATCTACCGCAGAAAGCGCAAGTTTGACTGTGCTGGAAAACTGCAGGCGCGCTGCTTTGAGCGAAGACGTAGGGTTTGCGCCAAGATAGCCCGGCGTCGTCCAGAATTCTTCGAAATACTTGGGGTCGGCCATTGTCATGCCCTGGTACAGAGCGGTGAAGGCGTGGACTCCCATAGTTTTATGACTGAACCAGCTTTTCAAGGGAAAGCCCATCGCGGTGACTTCGCGCAAGGCGTCGGCCTCTTCGTCATCAAGTCCGGCATAAGGATCGCCGCTGCCGCCTGCATCCATTGCATCGACAATCTGCGGGAATTTGTCGCGCAGCACGCGCATGGCGTGCATCCGCACGGTAAAGACGTTGGGTGCAGCCATGGGAGAGCCGAGCACGAACGGCACTGCTCCATCCCAGACGCCCGTGGTGTTTTCCATGCTGCCCAGCGTGCGGTATCCGCCGCCGCTGCCGCCATAGATATAACCGTAAGAGCGGTGCGGGCCGTAAAACTCTGCCGCTACCTTGCGGGAAAATTGCGCCGTTGCTGCGTTTGCGCGATAGGCTGCGATACGCGGGTCGGCACGAAAGGCAGGCCCTGCCATTGCGCTTGATCCGCCACTGTTGGTCTCGACAAAATAGGCCCCCGAGGCGATCGAAAAGGCAATTTTGTCATCGCCTGCCGTCTGGGCCAGGTTCTCGCTGTCCGGAACTGGCGTTACATATTCGAAAAAGCGACCCTGATATTGCGCTTTTTCAGGGAAATAGAATGAAAATCGCGCGTCTGTGCCTTTGAAGCCGCCATGGACGTAACGATGCCTGACCGGCGTCTCACGCAATTCGTCGATGTCGATATAGGGTTCGCTGAACAGCGGATCGGCCAGTGTTGCAGCAGGTTGTTCAGCAGAAACAGCGGTTGGGGCCTGATCCGCCAGCACGGAATGAGAGGTCATCATTCCGACCGTCAGGGTTGCCACTGTGCAGAAACCCCGAACAGTCGGAATCATGAAATACACTCCATTGGCGTTTGCCCTGTAACGTTCATGCCGAAGCCGGAAGTTACAGGGCAAACTTCGTATTAGAACTTCTTGGAAAGCCCGATCGAGGTGAAGCGGCCCAGCGTTGCACCGTTGGCAGTGCCACGACGGCCCAGAACCTGATCGCCACCACGGAACTCTGGTGGATCGGTATCAAACACGTTCTGGACGTTGACTGTAAAGACCAGATCCTGTGCCAAACCTTCGCCCGGAACATCGAACTTGAAGAACAGGTCGAACGTGTTGAAATCGCTTACTGCAGACTGCGTGGTGAAAGTCTGGCCGGACAAAGTGGTCCCGGCAAACCCGGCGAGGGTCGAGAGATTATAACCCTTGCGGTGGTTCCACGTGATCTGACCTTGCAGAGCGCCAACTTCCGCACCCAGTGTCGACCGCAGCGAGAAGCGGTTTTGATCGAGGCTGATTTGATCGATGAACGCTGATGTCGCGGTGTTGCTCCGGTCAAGATTGAGCGTGTAGGTGCCGTTCGCGTTTGCGAAGATAGCGCCAAACCCGGTTTCCTTGCGGTAGTTCAGGCGGAAATCAAGGCCATCAACCTGAACACGGCCTAGGTTGCGCTTGCGCGCATCAAGGAAAGCATAGACCGAGCCCGGGCTTGGGTTGGCTGAACCGCCTTGAATGTTCAAGACATCAGCGTTGGCAATTGCGTTGGCTACAATCGCGTTAACCGCAGAAGTAGGGCCTGTTGTAATCAAGTTCGGAAAGTTTTGGTACAACAGGTTCGGCGTTTCGAACGGAGCCAAGCCAATCTGGTTGTTATAGCGGATGTTATAGTATGTTCCGCCAAAGCTCAGGCCTGGAATGAACGGTGGCTCCACATCGAAGCCGAGCGTCCATGTCGTTGCCTCTTGCGGCTGGATGTTTGGCGCGTTGCCGCGCTCTGCCACAATAAACCGACCGTCATATGCTGGATACCGCCCGCTTGCTACCAGTTCGGGTGGTGGGCTGAAGAACTGCGCTGCCGCACCACCAAGCACGAATACCGAGCTTGGGCCTGCATTTTCGTCATCGGCCAAGCTTGGTGCGTTGAACGACGTGCCCCATGCGCCGAAGATCGACATCCAAGGAACCGGCTTGAACGTGGCGCCAAAGCGAGGGTTGAAGGTGTCGCCGACATCGCTGTAATCGTCATACCGGCCGGCAGCCGAAACGGTCAGGCTTGTGCCGCCGTCCGTCTTCAACAATGGAGCGACAACTTCGCCAAACACCGATCTGATAGTCCGGCTCACGTTGAAGCGCGGGATCGCGTTATGCGCAGGAATGATAGCCGTGCCAGCAAAGCCGGTATTCTGGAAGCCCGGTACAGTCACGCCGTTCTGCGTGTTGAAGCCTTCGTATGCGTTTTCAAGACCTACAGCGATCTTCACTTCGCCAGCAGGCAAGCTGAACAAACCACCATCAATGATCGCGCGTTCGTTATGAAAGGTCTGGCGTGTGCGGCCAAACTGCTGGAAGTTGGTGATTGCCGCAAGCACATCTGGCGATGCCGAAGACGGATCATAGGGGTTGAACAATCCGCCCGTGACGCCGAACGGAGGTGCAAATGACCCTCGGCCAGTTTGAATTGCGTTTATCAAGGCTAGAGGGTTCACTGCCGTGCCACGGAAGTTTGCTACGCTCTGCCCGTAGCTGCCAAGAAGACGCAACTGGAAGCCGGCGCCAAGATCGGCGGTAAGCGTAGGGGTGATGCCCCAAGTGTCCAGCGAAATGTCGGTGCGCAACGCGTCGCTTGCGCCAAACTGGCCGCTGACAAACTGTGCGAACGGTAACCGGCCGGTGAAAAAAGGACCGATAGCAAATGGCGAAACTGCGCCGGGAACTGCAGGATTTGCCAAAGGTGTGGTCAACTGGTTGTAAGTAAACGGACCGTTCTGAACGCGCGTTTGGCGGTTCGTGTAATAGCCGCGAACTTCAAACGTCAGTGCGTCATTCAATTGCTGGGTCAGGCCGACAAAGGCGCTGTGGCGTTCGGATGACGGGAAAATCGTTGCGTTGTCGCTCAGATCGCACTCATTCGCGCTGCCTCTGGTAAAGCCGTTAGAAGTGTAGATGCGCGATGCAAGTGTGCCGCGAGGGTCAGCACTCAAAACATTGCCGGGCGCACATTCAAGCGACAAAAGGCCCGTGGCAGGATCCGGAAAAGTCCGGACGAAATCACGGTCACGGCCAAGCAATTCATCGCTTTTGGCATAGTTGTATGACGCGAAGAGCGAACCGCTGTCCCAATCCTTACCTGCGGTGATGCTGCCGTCATAACGGTAGTAGTTGTCAGCAAAGCCATACGAGGCATCAACCTTCACGCCATCAAAACGCTTGATGGTGATGAAGTTGAGAACACCCGCAACTGCGTCCGAACCATAGATGGCCGAACCACCGTCCGGGATAATTTCGATGCGGTCGATGATGCCTGGGAGGATCACGTCAGGATCAGGTGACGTCGATGCGTTACCCATGCCGACGAGACGGTGGCCATCCATCAGCACCAGCGTGGTTGAACCGCCCGACGTGTTGAAACCGGGAAGGTTGCGCAGGTTGGGGCGATTGACCGAAACTTCCTGGCTGTTTCCGCGCGGTTGCTGCAAGTTGTTGAACGTACCTAGCTGCGGAATGGAGTCGAGAACTTGCGCAACGTTGGTCGCGCCGGTTTCCTTGATCGATGCCTGGGAAACAGAGATCGGGCTTGCGCCGGTTGCTGCAATACCGCGAACCAGTGTTCCGGTGACGACGATGTCTTCGTTGGTGATTTCGGTTTTATCGTTGTCGGCTGCTTTTGTTGCCGATTGAGCCGAGGCTGCCGTTGAGATCGCCAACGCGCTCGTTACAGCCAATAGTGATGTTATGCGGAACTTCATCTTTTCCCTCCCTAGAATTCTTTTCACATTTCAGCCGCATTCGCGCAAAAAAATCCTGATCGTCAAGTTTTTTCAGTTACTGACGAAATGGTAACTTCAGGAAGTGACGAAATTCAGTGCTCGTTTTGCATAAGTATCGTGGTAGCGATGCAGAATGCGAATTAACGACTATGAAGCCAACCGGCTCCGCCTGCTGAAAGCCATCCGCAGAACCGAACCTGTCGCGCGCACCCAACTCGTGCAAATGACCGGCCTTGCGGCTGGTACAATCAGCGAAACGACGGCAGAGCTTGTGCAAAACCTGATCCTGATTGAAGAAAAGGCTATGACTGCCGGTTCGGGAAGGCCGCGTATCCATTTGCGGCTGAACCCGGACGCTGCATATGTGGTCGGCGCCATGCTGCTGCCTTTTGCCGGTCTCGATGTGTGCATCGTGAATCTGCGGGGTGACAGGTTGTATTCGCAAAAGGTCGAACTGACACGGGCTGACAGTTTGCCGGACCTTGCCGAACATCTGGCGAGATTGATTGAACAGGTCATCGTCGAAAGCCCTTTCGCCAAAGACACCATCCACAGTGTAGGTCTCGGACTGCCGGCGCTTGTCAATAGTGCCAAAGGGACCTTGCACTGGATGCAGACCTATCCGATTCAGCCGTTCGCGATGGCAGAAGTTATGTCCCGATATCTCTCCCTGCCGGTCAAGATCGATTCCGGCGCCAACATCATCGCGCGCGCCGAACATTGGTTCGGGGACAGCCTGGAGATGGACGACTTTTGTCTGATGGTATTGGGTTGGGGGACAAGTCTTGCGCAATATGCCGATGGGATGTTGTGGAGTGGATCGAGCGGCCTGAACCCGGAGTTTGCCCATACCAAGGTGGTATTTGAAAATGGTCGGCTTTGCACATGCGGCGCAACCGGATGCCTCGTTGCCTATTCCGGTATCCACGGGATCGTCTCACAGGTCTGCGAAGCGCGCGGGATCGATGTGCCGGATTTTGCCCATCTCAATGCAATGTTTGATGAAATCGCCCAGGATGCCCGAAAAGCCGAGCCGGTTGCGAGCAAGGCTTTTGCGCGGGCAGGGCAGTTCCTCGGCACGGCGATGTCAAATCATGTAAATTTCTGGAACCCCAAAAGGATCATATTTCTTTGCGATAACGAAAGTCTGGCAGGGCTCTTGGCGTTGCCGGTCCGCGCTGCGTTGCAACAGAATTCACTGCCGACCTTTAGCGGCCAAGCTACGATCGAATTCAGGGTTATCAGCGAAGAGCAGTATTCCAAAGGCGCCGCAGCATTGGTGCTTGAGCAGCTCTACCGCGTCCCAAAGACCAAGGAAGCAGCGCGAATCAGCGATCTAGCCGCACAGGAGCTATCGCGAACTGCTCGCGTTGCCTTGGCAAAACTTATACAACTCTAGCCTTTGGCAGCCTTCGCAAATTCAGCCCGAATGTCCACCAGCGCTTGATCCGTAATCTTATCTGGCACGAATTGCTGAATCGCTTTGAGCGTCATCGTCCGCGCCATCTCGATTTGCGGATTGTCGGTAAAGCCGGGCAAGTGCTTGTCGAGGATTGCCTTGGCAGCCGGGTCGTCCAATAGGGTGCCGATATCGGTATCTTCCACACTAAATGGAGCCGGGGCGGGAGCAATTGGCGTGGTGCCCGAGGGCGCAGCAGGCGAAGACTGCGCCGATGCCACTTGTGGGATGTTGGCGGCCATCAGCAGCATTCCAAGCAGAAAATTGTTTTTCATAATGAACCTCTCTCGGTGGGCAAAGCGCAACGGCCTTTGCTAGGAACCAGCATTTCGCAGATTGTTTGTGGCATCGGTCAGTTTGCAACACGTTGTTAGAGCAGCACGCAGCACTAGCCAAGAGGTTAATCGAACGCTATCGGTCGATTAGATAAAACGCGAATCGGGAGAAGCGTGATGCGTGGTATTCTGCGCATCACTTGCGCCGGGATGTTCAGCGTTTCGTTTGCTGGAGGCAAGAGCCGTTCATGTTGCGCAAGATCATCAAGATAGTTCTTTGGGTATTGCTGGCGCTCGCCGCGATTTTTGCATTCAACGTCTGGCGAAACTGGGACACCATCCAACGTGTGATGCTCGGTGGGTTGAAGGTTTATGAAACCACCCCGCCAACGCTTCCTGCACAAATCAACCGGCCCGCAATACTGGTTTTCTCCAAAACCAACGGTTTCCGCCATGAAGAGGCTATCCCGGCGGGCAATACGCTGTTTGCCAAACTCGCCAAGGACAACGGCTGGGGCTATTTCCAGACCGAAAATGGCGCGACCTTTTCGCCCGCCATTCTGGCGCGCTTCGATGCGGTGATTTTCAACAATACCAGCGGCGATGTGTTCACGCCCGAACAACGCGCCGCGTTCAAGGCGTTTGTCGAAGGCGGTGGCGGTTACGTTGGCATTCATGCAGCAGGCGATAACTCGCATGAAGCTTGGGAATGGTATGTCGATAATGTAATCGGCACGCACTTTATCGGGCATCCGATGGACCCGCAGTTCCAGAAGGCTACGATGCGCATCGAGGACCGCGACCACCCGGCCACGCGCAACCTGCCCGCCACGGTTGAACGCACCGATGAATGGTATTCGTTCGACAAATCGCCGCGCCGCCGCGGCATCACCGTTCTCGCCACGCTTGACGAGAAAACCTATGTGCAAAAAGGCCCGTTTGGCCAGGAGCTGGCTATGGGCAGCGATCACCCGATCGTCTGGAGTCGCTGCGTCGGTAAAGGCCGGATGCTTTATTCAGCCGGTGGCCATACTGCCTCGTCGTTCAGCGAATCGGAATTTAGCGGCATGTTGACCGGCGGCGTGCGCTGGGCGCTGAAGCTGGAAGGTGAGGGCTGCTCACCCAACGTGGCACAGAACACGGCTGCGGAAAGCGGCAAGCCATGAAGCCCGTCCGTTATGGCATGATTGGCGGCGGGCAAGGCGCGTTCATTGGCGCTGTCCATCGCACCGCTGCTGCTATTGCCGGCAATTGGGAACTGGTTGCCGGGGCATTTTCGGCCTCCGCAGAAAAGTCCCTGGCATCAGGCAAGCAGCTCGGTGTCGATCCTGCGCGGGTCTATGGTTCATGGGCGGAAATGCTCGAACGCGAGGCAGCACTTGCGGTGGGTGAACGGATCGAGGCCGTATCGATCGTCACGCCAAATCACGCGCACGCAGCGCCCGCGATCGCAGCGATGGAGGCAGGGTTTGATGTCATCATCGACAAGCCGCTAGCCCACAGCATTGAGGCGGCGCTGGCGATTGCCGATGCCGCAACCCGCACGGGACGATTGATTGCCATCACGCACACTTACACCGGCTATCCACTGGTCAAACAAGCGCGCCGGTTGGTGACGTCAGGCCAGTTCGGCAAAGTCCGGCGCGTGGCTGTAAAGTACACGCAAGACTGGCTTTCGCGCGCGGCCGACCTTGAAAACAACAAGCAAGCCGCATGGCGTGTCGATCCAGCGCTGTCGGGTGAGGCTGGCGCGTTTGGCGATATCGGCACCCATGCGGCGAACTTGATTGAATTCATAACAGGCGAACGAATTGTCTCGATTTGCGCGGAACTGACCATGTTGGAAGGGCGCCGGATTGATGATGATGGCGCAGCGCTTTTGCGATTGTCCGGCGGCGGCAAGGGGACTTTGACTGCAAGTCAAGTGCTGGTCGGCGATATCAATGACCTTGCCATCAATGTGTGGTGTGATGAAGCGGGGCTGCATTGGCGGCAGGAAGAGCCCAACACCATGCGCATCGCCTATCGCGACCGGCCCACCGAAATCTGGAATGCGGGTGCTAACCGGGCTTATCTTGCGTCTGATATTCTGGCGATCCAGCGCACACCCGCAGGCCACCCCGAGGGCTACCTTGAGGCCTTCGCCAACATCTATGCGGCTTTCGGTGCGAAAATTCGGGGAAGCGACACCAGTGGTGACGAACCCGGTTTTGCCACCATACATGATGCGCTCGCGGGCATGAACTTCCTGCGCGCCAGCCTCAAATCCAGCCGCGATGGCGCGGTTTGGACCGATCTTTGAAAGGGACTGCCATGAAGGGCCCAGCGATCTTTCTTGCGCAATTCGCAAGCGATGAAGCGCCATTCAATTCGCTGGATTCCATTACCCGGTATATGGCTGATCTCGGCTACAAGGGTGTGCAAATCCCCACGTGGGACGCGCGCTTGTTTGATCTGAAGCTAGCCGCCGAAAGCCAGGATTACGTTGACGAAATTAAGGGCATTTGTGCGCAAAATGGCGTCGAAGTGACCGAGTTGTCGACGCATTTGCAAGGCCAACTCGTGGCAAGCCATCCTGCCTATGACCGCATGTTTGATGGCTTTGCTCCGGCCGATCTACACGGAAATGTTGCAGCGCGCACCGAATGGGCCGTGCAGCAATTGCATCTTGCAGCAAAGGCTAGCCGCCGCTTTGGCTTAAAAGCGCACGCTACTTTTTCCGGTGCGTTGCTGTGGCATACGTTTTATCCGTGGCCGCAGCGTCCAGCAGGGCTGGTGGAAGAAGGCTTTGCTGAACTCGCACGCCGCTGGACGCCTATCCTGAATGCGTTTGACGAAAACGGCGTCAATGTTTGCTACGAATTGCACCCCGGTGAAGATTTGCATGACGGGGTGACCTTCGAACGCTTCCTGGCGGCAGTCGGCAATCACCCGCGTGCCAATATTCTCTATGATCCCAGCCACTTCATGTTGCAGCAGCTTGATTATCTGGCGTTCATCGATTTCTATCATGACCGCATAAAAGCGTTTCATGTCAAAGATGCCGAGTTCCGGCCGAACGGTAAAGCCGGGGTCTACGGCTCATATTCGGGATGGGCAGATCGTCCGGGCCGTTTCAGATCATTGGGTGATGGCCAGATCGATTTCACCGGCATCTTCACCAAGTTGACGCACTACGGCTACGATGGCTGGGCCGTACTGGAATGGGAATGTGCCTACAAGCATCCGGAACAGGGCGCAGCCGAAGGCGCTCCGTTCATCGCCCGCCACATGATCCGCAAGGCCGACAAGGCCTTTGACGATTTTGCCAGAACTGGCGCTGACATTGGCCTCGTTCGCCAAGTGCTTGGCTTGCAATAAATACTGCGATGAGGGGGAGAACGACCATGGAAAATACAGCAGCCGGGAAAAAATCGATCTTCTGGATATGCGTTCTGGCGCTTTTCATTGCGGCGCTCGCCAACGCGGTGCGCGCAGGCGCTGCGGGCGCGATGAAGGTCGCACTTCTCGATCCGATCGATGCGCAGCATTCGGGCGAGATGATCGGCACTGTGCTTGGCAATTCGTTCCTCGGATTTGCGCTTAGTTTGCTGGTTATCAGTCCCCTGCTTGACCGTTTCGGTGCCAAGCGGGTGATCCTGTTTGCTGCTGCCTGCTACATTGTCGGACCCGCTTTGGTGCTGGGCGCTGGCGGCGCAGGGTCTTCAACGGTTTTGTTGCTAAACCTTGCCATGGTGATCTGGGGTTTCGGCTGGGGAGCGACAGAAGCCTCGATCAATCCCGTGATCGCAACGCTCTATTCCGATGACAAGACCGGTAAGCTCAACGCGCTCCACGCATGGTGGCCGGCTGGATTGATTGTCGGCGGGTTGATGAGCGTTGCGTTCTTCCAATGGCTCGATCTGCCATGGCAGGCACTGGTGGCCATCTGCATCATTCCGGGCGTCGTTCTGGCAATTTGGGCGATACGCCATTCGTTCCCCCAAACCGAAAGCAAGGTCGCAGGCGTTCCATTCGGCGAGATGATGGCCGAACCATTCAAACGACCCGGCTTCTGGGTGTTCTTTGCCATCATGTTCCTCACCGCATCTAGCGAACTTGCGCCGGGGGCTTGGGTGGATGTCACGCTAAGCCAGACGGTTGGGATGCCGGGCATCCTCGTGCTGGTCTATGTTTCGGCGATCATGTTCATTATGCGCCATTTTGCCGGAGCCCTAGACCAGCGCTTTTCCGACATGGGGCTGCTGCTGATGTGTACATTGCCCGCAAGCCTGGGCCTCTATCTGCTGAGCATTGCGAACTCTCCGGTGACGGCGCTTGTGGCCGCCACTGTATGGGCTTTCGGCGTATGCTTCATGTGGCCCACCATGTTGGCGGCGGTTTCACGGCGTTATCCCAAAAGCGGGCCTTGGGGGATCGGCCTGGTCGGCTTTGCCGGCGCTCTGGCGATCTATTTTGTGCTGCCGCAACTCGGCGCGATCTATGACACAGCCAAGCTGGAAAAGGCAGGCGGCGATGCCGCGTTTGCCGCCCTCCAATCAGGCAGCCCTGAACTTCAGCAAGTGCTTGCTTATGCTGCTGAGCAAAGCTTCCAAACCATAGCGCTGATCCCGATCGCGCTATTCTTTATCTTTGGTGCAGTTCGCCTTGTCGAACGCAACAGAAAGGCCTGATCCCATGAAAATCGGCATAAACATGCTATTGTGGACCGGCCATGTCGAGGTCGAACACGTGCCTATCCTCAAAGCCATTAAAGCCGAAGGCTATGATGGCGTAGAAATCCCGGTGTTCGATGTGAGCGATGAGGGGCACTACCGCTGGTTGGCAGGCGTGCTTGACGACATCGGGCTGGAACGCACCGTCGTGGCTTTGATCCCGGATGAGGCCCATAGCCCGATCTCTGAAGACCCTGCCTGCCGGACGCGCGCGGTCGATCATCTCAAGCGGGTTATTGATTGCACCGCAATACTGAGCGGCCAGGTGATCGCAGGCCCATGGTTCCAGCCGCTGGGCGTTTTCAGCGGCGACCGGCCGAGCGAGGCTGAACTCGACCGCTGCGCCGCCGTCCACCGCCAGGTCCTGCCACTTATGCGTCAGGCAGGGATCGCGCAAGGGCTTGAGCCGCTCAACCGTTTCGAAGCGCATCTGCTCAACACTTGCGAACAGGCGATTGCCTATGCCGCGCGGATTGGCGAGGGCGGTATCGGCATCCTTTACGATACATTCCATGCCAACATCGAAGAACGCGATCCGATTGCGGCGCTGCACGCGCTTCATGCATCAGGCAATCTTGTGCATGTCCACATTTCGGAAAATGACCGGGGCACGCCGGGGCACGGCCATGCCATGATCCGCGAGACGATCCATGCACTGCGCGCGCTGGGCTACGACCAGTGGCTGACGATCGAAGCTTTCGGACGAGGGGTGCCGGAGCTGGCTGCAGCAACACGCGTTTGGCGCAATTTCTTTGAAAGCCCTGAAGAAGTTTACCGCGAGGGCATCAGCTACATTCGCCAGTGCTGGGATGAAGCTGCCTGATCCGTCCATGGAGGACCGAGTAATGAAGAACCCGATGCTTATTGATCGCCGCACATTGATCGAACGTGCACTTATGCTTGTGGGGGCAGGCGCTGCTGCCGGCACATTTTCGGCCTCCGCGCTGGCCTCTGCTGCGGCGCGGACCAAGCCCTATCTGGATAGCGCCACGTTTGCGCTGCTGACCGCCGTAGCCGATACGATTGTTCCGCGTACCGACACCGCAGGGGCCATCGACGCCAAGGTGCCTGCAACTATCGACGCATTGCTGGTCAATTGGGCCTCGGGCGAACGCCGCTATCAGCTATCGCAGGCTCTTGTCGAAATCGATGGTCTTGCGCACACTGCCCACGGCAAAGGCTTTGCTCAGTTGTCTGCGACAGAACGATTGGCTCTGCTCAAAAGCCATGATGAGGCAGCGCTAAAGGTTGGTGCCGTTCAAGCGCCGCGATCAATCAAGAACATCATGGCAGGTCCCGCGTTCGCAAATCCGGGCTATGGCAAGCTCAAAGAACTGATCGTGCTGCTTTATTACATATCCGAGCCTGCCTTGACGCAAGAGTTATCCTATATCCACGCGCCCGGCGAATGGCAGCCGTCGATCCCCGTAACATCTGAGACTCGCCCCGCCGCTGGCGGCATGTTCTAATCAGAGGAATTACATGATGTTTGACGCTATTGTCATCGGTTCGGGCATGAGCGGCGGAATCGCCGCAAAGGAATTGTGCGAACGCGGGCTCAAGACCCTTGTCCTGGAACGCGGCCGCAAGATGGAGCACGGTACGTCCTATACCGACTGGATGCAGCCATGGGACATTCCCAATGCCGGGATGATCCCCGAAGAGGAACTGGCGCGCGATTATCCTGTGCAAAGCCAGTGCTATGCCGTCAGCACGGCGACCAAGCAATACTGGGTAAAAGACAGCGAACACCCCTATACCACCCCTGAAAACAAGCCGTTTTCGTGGATACGCGGCAATCATCTCGGCGGGCGATCGTTGATGTGGGGACGGCAAAGCTATCGCATGTCTCCACAGGATTTCGAGGCAAACGCCAAGGACGGGCATGGCTCGGACTGGCCGATCCGCTATGAAGATCTGGCCCCATGGTACGACCATATCGAACGCTTCATCGGCGTTTCCGGATCGCGTGAAGGGCTTGAACAATTGCCCGATGGTGAGTTTCTGCCACCATTTGCGTTGAATGACGCCGAACTTTTGTTCAAAAAAGCTGTCGAGGACAAATTCCCCGGTCGCAAGGTGATCCCTGGCCGCGTTGCCAACTTGTCCAAAGCACAGCCGCACCACGAGGAACTGGGCCGCGGCAGTTGCCAGAACCGTTCATTATGCGAACGCGGGTGCAGCTTGGGCGCCTATCACTCCAGCCTCAGCTCCTCACTTCCAGCGGCAGAGCGCACCGGCAATCTGACGATCATCACCGATGCCATCGTCCATTCGATCGTGCACGATCCCAAAACCGGCAAAGCCACCGGCGTGCGGGTTATTGATTCCAACACCGGCGCCGGGCAGACTTATGAGGCCAAGGTCATCTTCAGCTGCGCATCGTCCATCGGCACCGCCCAGATCTTGCTCAATTCCAAGTCTGATGCCATGCCGAACGGTCTGGCCAATACGTCTGGCATGGTCGGGCGTAATCTGATGGATCACCTTTATGCCCTGACTGTTGCAGGGATCATGCCACAAGGCCCTGACACTTATTATCACGGACGGCGGCCAACCGGTCTTTACATTCCGCGGTTCCGCAACGTGACCGAAGACGGCGAATTTCTGCGCGGTTATGGGTATCAGGGCGCAGCCTCGCGCATGAGTTGGCGCAACGCAGCGCTTGGTAAACCCGGGCTTGGGGCTGAACTCAAAGACCGCACCCGTAAGCTTGGGCCGTGGATGGTTCATATCTCAGGCTTTGGCGAAATGCTGCCGAACCCCGAAAACCGCGTCACGCTGAACGCAAACAAGGTGGACAAGTGGGGAATGCCTACGGTGCACATCGAATGTAGCCATGGTGAGAATGAGCGCAAGATGGCCAAACACATCATCACCGATGCCAAGGCTATGATCGAAGCTGTGGGCGGCATAGTAGTCAGTACAATGACAGAGCCCGGCACGCCGGGTCTTGGCATTCATGAAATGGGCACGGCTTGCATGGGCAAGGACCCCAGAACTTCGGTGCTTAACAAGCACAACCAAGCGCACGACGTGCCCAACCTGTTCGTCACCGATGGCGCCGCAATGGCATCTGGCGGCTGTCAGAACCCATCGTTGACATACATGGCGCTTTCGGCGCGCGCCGCCGATACTGCGACGAAATTCCTGAAAGAAGGCTTGTTGTGAAGCAGGAGTTCCACAAGTTGCTCGCTGGCGCGCTGGCATTGTATGCCCTCACTCCGGGCTGGGCATTGGGAAAGCCGGTGACCGATTGCCCGCTGCGCGATGCGCCGTTCTCGGCAGAATCGCCGCTAATCGATATTTTGCTCAATCCGCAGGCAAAGGCGATTCTGGAAAAGACAAGCGGGCGTTCGTTCGACAAAGGTCCGGCTGCTTTTGTCGGTACGAAACCGCCAACATTCGCCGCTATTCTCACTTTGCGTTCGGCAGCAATGTTTACAGGGCTCAAGCCCGAAGCCCTGCCTGATCTTGACGCTGAGTTGCGCAGAGTGCCCGTGACCCAAGCGGATAAGATCGCCCGCTGCGAACGCTACGATAACGATGTGCCGAAGTTTGCGCCCGGTATCGGAAAACCGCGCATCCTCCTGTTTGAAAAGATCAACGGCTTCCGCGATTCCCCGTCGGTCGATGCCGCCCATGCTGCGTTTATCGCTATGGGTCAGCGCAATGGCTGGTCGGTTGCGACGACTGACAAAGGTGGGGCGATCAACGCTAGAACACTCAAGCAGTTTGACGTGGTGGTTTGGAACAACATCAGTGGCGATGTGCTGACATTGTCGCAGCGCAAAGCCTTTCAAAAATACATCGACGGCGGCGGTGGATTCTTCGCAGTCCATGGTTCGGCAGGCGATCCTGCGTATTTCTGGGACTGGTATGCAGACCGCCTGATCGGCGCGCGGTTTTTGGCACATCCGATGGCCCCGCAGTTCCAGGAAGCGCGCATTGTCACCGATAAAGCGCACCTGATTGCCGCCGGATTGCCAATGGAATGGAAGATGACCGATGAATGGTATTCCTTCAAAACCAACCCGCGCAGCGTCGGCGCAAAAGTCATCCTGACGCTGGACGAGAGCAGCTATAGCCCTGTGGGTCCGCGTGGCGCCGATTTGAAGATGGGCGATCATCCGCTAGCCTGGACCAATTGTGTGGGGAAGGGCCGGATGTTCTATTCTGCAATCGGTCATCTGCCCGAGACGTATATCCAGCCGCAACACTTGGCAATGCTTGAAGCTGCGATGCGTTGGGTTGCCCTAGACCGGAAGGCTTGTGCTGGGAACCCGTGAGTTTTAAAGCGGCACGCCATGGCTACATCGCACACTGCCTTTTTGATTGCTCCCGCACAGTTGCCAAAGAAACGGCGCGCGGGCAGGCCCACGGCCGCGCGCGTAGCCGAAATTGACCGGATCATCCTTGATGCGGCTCAGCAGTTGTTTCTGGATGAAGGGGTAGATGCGACAAGCATGGATAGGGTGTCCACCGCCGCTGCCATTTCAAAAGGCACGCTCTACGCCCGCTACGCCAGCAAAGATGCTTTGTTGGGCGCCGTGCTCGACCGCCTGATCAAACAAATGGACGAACGCGCAAGCGCAACGAATGATTTGCTGCCTGTTGGACTCCGCCCCCGCTTGATCGAATATGTGCGCCGTCTGGGTGAACAGCTGGGCTGGAGTGAATACCTCCAGCTTAACCGACTGGTGGCCAGCGCATCAAAGGCCAATCCTGACATTGCGCGGCTCAGTAGCGAGAATGCGCTGGCAGGATATGTGCGAACTTTGGCGACCGAAATGGAACGCGCTGCAGACCACCCCCGGCCCGAAGCCGTCGATTGGACCGCGCTGGCCAATCTGCTGATTTATGGAATCACTGGATGGTATCACAACACTGTTGGCCGCAAAACCGTCGAAGCAGCAGACTTCAGCGCCTATTCCGAAACGGTCGTCGATGCGATCATCGCTTTGATTGACCGCAAAAGGTCGGCGCTCGTCTAACCCACAAGTTTGCTGGCGAGAGCCCGCGCAATACCACGCATTCCGGCATTATTGGGGTGCCACGGCGCAGTGCCGGGTGTCATCAGTGTACCAATGCTCCACGGATCGGCATCGCAAGGCGTATGCTGTTTTGAAAGCTCCCCCGCATTAAGCAGTTCTGCGCCACTTTCATGCGCGGCTTTTGCCGTCACTGCGGCAAATTGTGCTGCAATCTGGCGCATTGTTTGCGCACTTGCATCTGTCATTGGAACTGATGAGCAAAGCTTGCCTTCGGGAACCAGCGTAACGTAATCAACAAACACTAGCTTGGCTTTCGGCGCGCGCAGACGCACTTCATCAGCAATTTTGCGCAAGTCTGCTTCAAGCTTGGTCCAATCGGCATTTGTGGGGATCAGTAGCGGCGGACATACGCGCTGCATTTTAACGCTGTCACACGTGGCGACGTACAAGTTGCGCACATAGTTGATATCATTGCCGCCAATAGTGATCGTCACCAACCGTGTTTCAGGCGTCAGCGCATCAATTTGCGGCGACAGTTCGTTCCAAGGGCCAAGGATATGCGCGGTGGTGGCACCGCTGCACGTGGCGTCGATCAGGTTCAACTTCAGTCGCGCCGCCAATAGCGAAGGGTAGCTACCGTTATCGCGGCTGCAACGCTTTGGCATATCGGGCTTTGGCTGGCCAAGGTCAGGTCCGGCAGCATAAGAACTGCCCATCGCCACATAGGTCGCGCCCGCTTTCAACGATTGGCGGGAAATATCGACAGAGCCCGCGCAAGACACCAGCGCAAGTGCGGCGCCAAGGCCCGTCAGTTTGCACGCAACCTGCTTTTGCAGCTCAAACATTTATGCCCCCAACTTGTATCGCCAGCCTCAAAATTCTGGCCGCTTGACTAAATTAAGGCATATGCCTCATAACCCGCAACGTCAAGGTAAGGAGCGCCCAGCCATTGCGCAAACGGCATGATCCACGAAGAGAAGCGACTAGCGATGCCTTAGTGGAAGCGGCTGAACGGCTGTTTGCCGCGCACGGCGTTGACGGTGTTTCAACCCGTCAACTGGCCATGGCGATCGGCTCGGCAAACAATAACGTCGTCACGTATTACTTCGGCAGCAAAGAAGCGCTGGTCGAAGCCGTCTATCGCCACCGATTGCCAGCCATTGACCAACGCCGCGGTGAGCTTTTGTGTGCAGCGGAGGTGGCTGAAACAGACGACAACCTGCTGGTCCTGATGCGCGCCTTTGCATTGCCGCTGTTCGAACAGACGGATCTGGATGGGCAGCATTCGTATGCCCGCTTTGTGGCCGCAATTGAACGTTCCGGCATGATCGAAACGCGAGGCGGGATGGATGCGGATTTCCCTGAAACTGCCACCTTGGTGCGGCGGATCGCCACATTAATGCCCCGAAAGTCCACCTTCGAAATTGACGCACACACACGCATCCGCCTCGCCGTCGCGCTGATCGTCGCAGCCCTCCAGATTGCCGATCAAAGCGAGCAGCGTTCAGTTGCGCAAACACAAAACCTTTTTGAAACAGCGCTGGTCATGGCCACAGCAGGCCTTGCCGCGTCCGTACCATCTAACGAAGTCGCCGAAGGATCCAGTCTATGAAGCTTCGTTTCCTGCTGACTTCATGCCTCGCCCTGTCAGCTGCCGCCCCGCTGCTAGCTCAAGACCGCACCGTCCTGCCAATACCGCCCGCGCCGTTCGACGGCGTTGTGGCCGAGAACATTCTTGACGCCAAATTGCCGACCAACCAGTCTTTGCGCGCGCCACAGGGGGCGCCCAACGTATTGTTATTCATGGCAGATGATGTAGGCTTTGCTATGTCGAGCGCTTTTGGCGGGCCTGTACCAACGCCCAATTTTGACCGGCTCGCGGCCAATGGCCAGCGCTACAACCGCTTCCACACCACCGGTATCTGCTCTCCCACACGCGCGGCACTGCTTACCGGACGCAACAACCACAACATGGGCGTAGGGCATTTGAGCGATACGCCGACCGGCTTTCCCGGCTATACCGGCGCAATCGGGCCGCAGACGGCAACGATTGCGCAAGTGCTTCGCCTGAACGGTTACAGCACCGCAATGTTTGGCAAGCATCACAACCTGCCAAACGGCGATGACAGTGCGGCAGGGCCGTTTGATTTTTGGCCGACAAGCCTCGGTTTTGAATACTTTTTCGGCATCGTTGCAGGCGATTCAGACCAGTATAATCCTAACTTGTATCGCGGAACTAATCGCGTTGATCCCGATGAGGGGAAGGGCCGGATGCTGGAACAACGCTTGGCTGATGACATCATAAGCTGGGTGCATAACCAGAAAGCTGCCGCTCCGGAAAAACCGTTCTTTGCCTATTATGCGCCCGGATCAACCCATGCGCCGCATCAAGCACCGCAGGAACACATCACGCGCTTTCATGGCCAGTTCGATCAAGGCTGGGACAAGGTGCGCGAGGACAGCTTTAAGCGGCAGATCAAAGCAGGGATCATCCCTAAAGGCACCAAGTTGACGCCGCGCCCCGCGCAGATCCCAGCCTGGGATTCTCTGACCGCGCAAGAAAAGGCCTTTGCGATCCGTACAATGGAGGTGGCCGCAGCGCAGTTGGCATATCAGGATGAACAGTTTGGCCTAGTGATAGCAGAACTTGAACGGATGGGCTTGTCAGACTCCACCCTTATCATGGCGATTCAGGGGGACAATGGTGCAAGCGGCGAGGCTGGGCCGCATGGTACGGTAAATGAGTTGCAGCATATCAACGGCTTGAAGGAAGCACCCGAATGGCTCGCCGCCAATGTCCAGAAGCTTGGCGGCCCGATGACATACCAGAACTATCCAGTGGGATGGGCATGGGCGATGAACGCGCCACTGCGCTGGGTAAAGCAAAACCCATCGATGCTAGGCGCGATCCGCAACGGCATGATCGCCAGTTGGCACGGCAAGATTGCGCAGACAGGCACAGTATGTGGCGAATTCGGCCATGTCGTTGATATTGCGCCAACGATTTATCAAGCCGTCGGTATTCCTGCCCCGACCCTAGTGAACGGTGTGGCGCAAAAGCCGGTAGACGGGCAAAGCCTGCTGCCCAGCCTTGCGGCATGTGCGCCCGACAAGCCCCGCACGCAGTACTTCGAACTGAGCGGAATGCGCGGACTCTATCACGATGGTTGGTTCGCATCGCGCGATACCGGGCGCATGGCTTGGGAAAAAGTTCCGCCCGGCGGCCCTCGTGCCACGGGTGAATGGGAACTCTATGATCTGCGACGCGATTTTTCGCAAAACACGAATGTTGCCGCCGCAAACCCTGCCAAAATGCAGGAACTGGCGGAAATCTGGCAGCGTGAGGCCACCCGCAACAACGTTTTTCCGATGGATACGCGGTTTGGTGGCGCAAGAACGCTGATCCGTCCGGAAATGCGCAAACGCTATGATTTCTGGGGTAAGGACATTAGCCTGACCGCGCTGCGTTCACCCGTCTGGGTTGGCCGGTCCTATACGATCGAGGCCGACCTTGCGCCTGACAAGGCGGATGCCTCGGGCGTGGTCATGGCTGTCGGTAGCCACTTTGCGGGCTTTAGCCTGTTCCTCGATCAGGGACGGCCCGTGTTCGTTTACGCCCGCTCAACGCAGCCCGACCAGATTTTCAAGATCGCATCGGATAAGCCATTTGTGCCGGGCAACGGACTTTTACGCCTCCGGTTTGATTCCGAAGGCCCGTTCAAAGGCGGCAAGGTCACGATCCTGCAGGGCGAAAACGCCATGGCGGCAGGCCAGATCGGCGAGACATTCTTGAGCCCGTCGGGGCTTACCGAAACGCTCGACATCGGGAGGGATATCGGCGTTTCGGTAACAGATTATCGCACACCGCACGGCAATCTGGAGGGCGATGTGCGGCGGGTTTCGATCCTGTTTGATCGGTGACCTGTCCGGCCCCTTGCGTCAGACGCGGTTGATCAGGTTTTCGCACCATTCCTGACGACCCGATTGCCGCACCGGTGCAAGGTTGCGGTCTACCGCAAGATCGGCAATGGTGGCCAGAGTCGTGCCGTCTGCGTGGATTTTGCGGCCCAGCGCGCCTTGCCATCCGGCATAGCGCTGGCTGCGGAATGCATCCAGTTTGCCGTCTTCGATAACTGCCGCCGCCTTGACCAAAGCGTGGGCGATTGTATCGATCCCGCCGATGTGGCCATGGAACAAATCCACGGCATCAATGGATTGGCGGCGCACTTTGGCATCGAAGTTGAAGCCGCCATCGCTGAACCCGCCTGCACGGATAAGTTCGAGCATCGCCAGCGTCAGTTCTTCAACCGAATTGGGAAATTGATCGGTGTCCCAGCCATTCTGGTGATCGCCGCGATTGGCATCGATTGATCCGAAAATGCCCAGAGCGCGTGCCATTGCCAGTTCGTGTTCAAACGTATGGCCTGAAAGCGTCGCGTGATTCGCCTCGATATTGACTTTGACCTCGTTCTCCAGCCCGAACCGCTTGAGGAAGCCGTAAACGGTCTGCGTATCGAAATCATACTGATGCTTGGTCGGCTCGTGCGGCTTCGGCTCGATCAGGATAGTACCTTTAAAGCCGATGCGGTGCTTGTGATCAACGACGAGACTAAGGAAACGGCCGAAGTTCTCCTGCTCGATGCCAAGCTCGGTGTTGAGGATGGTGTCATAGCCTTCACGGCCACCCCACAACACATAATTTGCCCCTCCCAGACGGTGTGTCGCCTCCAACGCATCGCGCACTTGTGATGCGCCCCATGCCCAAACTTCTGGATCCGGATTGGTAGCAGCCCCTGCCATATACCGCGGGTGGCTGAACAGGTTGGCGGTGCCCCACAACAGCTTGCGGCCATGATGACTTTGCAGTTCTTCTAGATGATCGACAGCTTCGGCAAAGCTCTTGCGGAAATCGGCAATGCCGTCGGCTTCGGCCATCACATCGACATCATGGAAGCAATAGAAAGGCACATCCAGCTTTTCGACAAAAGCCAGTGCGGCTTCACGCTTCGCTTTGGCGGCTGCTGCGTCGTTGGGGCCGATAAGCCACGGGCGGGTGAACGTGCCTGCTCCAAATACATCGCTACCGGGCCAGCAGAACGTGTGCCACATGCACACCGCAAAGCGCAGATGGTCTTCCATGCGCTTGCCCAGAACCACGCGGTCTTTGTCATACCAGCGATAGGCAAGGTCATTGTCGCTATCTGGCCCTTCATAGCGGACCGTAGCAAAATCAGCGAAATAACTGGCAGACATGAGGTTTCCTTTCAGAGATCGCGGACTGTGCCGTAAGCAGCACGGAAGGCGGCGCGCTTCGGGGCAAGGCGCGCGGAGAGTTCGGAATCAGGTTCTATACTAAAGAGAAGGGGCGGGCGCTGGCACACCTCGGCTGGATTTGCGCCTGTGACGGCAATCTGTGCCAGCTTGGCTGCGCCAAGTGCAGGGCCGACTTCACCGCCTTCAAGATAATTCAACTGTACGTCCAGCACCGAAGCCAGAATTTTGCCCCAATGGCGGGATCGTGCACCACCACCGACCACCGACACCGCATCGATTACAGTTCCGGCTTCACGCAAGGCGTCCAACCCGTCAGCATGGGCAAAGGCCACGCCTTCAAGCACTGCTGCACCAAGGCGTGCGGGATCGGTTTCATTATCAAGGCGCATGAAAGCCCCGCGCACGTCTGGGTCGTTATGCGGTGTCCGTTCACCTGAAAGATAGGGCAGAAACAGTTCAGGCCCGCAGTCAGGACCGGCGGCCTCGGCGAGTGCCATTAGAGCGAGCACGTCCATTCCGGCCAGCCGAGCAGCCCAATCGATGCAACTGGCTGCTGACAAGTGCACGCTCATCTGATGCCATAAATCCGGCAGGCAATGGCAAAACGCATGGACCGCGCGCGCGGGGTTGGGCTGGAACTTGGCGGTCGTTACAAAGATCACGCCTGATGTCCCCAGCGAAAGCAGGGCATCGCCATCTGCCACAACGCCAACGCCTGCAGCACCCGCTGCGTTATCACCGCCGCCTGCAGCCACGGGCACACTGCCCATGCCCCAACGCGCGGCGGTTTGCGCCGATAGCGTGCCGGTAATCTCGCTCCCTTCATAAAGGCGCGGCATGTGATTGCGGGTGAGGCCGGTGGCGCCGAGCATGGCATCGGACCACTCGCGCGCGGCCACATCAAGCCAGAGCGTACCGGCGCTGTCCGCCATGTCGGATGCTTTATCGCCCGTCAGGCAAAGCCGCACATAGTCCTTGGGCAGCAACACAGTGCGGACTTGCGCAAAAAGGTCAGGTTCGTGGGCGCGCACCCAAGCAAGCTTGGGTGCGGTGAAGCCCGGCATCGCGATGTTACCGGTGATCGCCTGTGCACGCGGTTCGATCCGTTCAAGTTCCGCGCATTGGGCAAAGCTGCGACCATCGTTCCACAAGATGGCGGGCCGGAGCGGTTTGTCAGCAGCGTCCAGCAAGGTGGCGCCGTGCATCTGTCCGGCAAGCCCGATGCCTTCGACTACATGGCGCATCGCAGCCGGAAGGCCGAGGACTGCCGTATCCGTCGCCTGCATCCAGGCATCCGGATCCTGTTCTGACCATCCGGGGTGCGCACGACTTACCGATAATGGAGCACTGGCTTGCGCCGCAATTGTGCCGTCTGCTTCCAGCAAGGCAGCCTTTACGCCTGACGTGCCGATATCGATGCCAAGAAACATTGCTGACCTTTTCGCATACTCTCTACGGCAATGTTAGCGCTAACACAACCTATTTGGCAAGCACAGGTTTGCAAGCCACGATCAACCGGCTAGCTAAGGCACGATGGCACCGCGCGAAACATCCGGATTGGTACAGCAGGGGCGGCGAGGTGGTGAACGCAGTGTGACCCTGACTGATGTTGCCCGCCACGCCAGCGTTTCTGCCATGACCGTCAGCCGTGTGGTGAATGACGATCCGCGCGTAATTGATGTCACACGGCAAAAAGTGGCAAAGGCGATTTCTGAACTAGGTTATGTGCCAAATCGCGCCGCACGAAGTCTGGCGGGGAGGCGGCAAGTGCGGATCGCGCTGCTCCATACGAATCCCAGCGCTGCGTACCTTAGCGAACTGCTCATCGGCAGTCTGGAGCAGGCCAGTGTCAGCGATGCCATGCTGGTGGTCGAACAATTCAACCCGCCTGAAACCGCAAAGGCTCTTGCTGCCCGCTTGCGCAAATCCCGCATTGACGGAGTGATTTTGCCGCCACCGTTGTGTGATGACGCAAACCTGATTGCCGCACTTGACGCTGCCGGTCTGGAGTTTGCCCGCATAGCGACAGGCGCTCCCGGTCTGGGGGGAACTGTTATCACGATTGATGATGAGGCGGCAGCTTATGCGATGACGGCGCATCTGATCGCGCAAGGGCACATGCGCATTGGGTTGATAGCGGGCAATCCCAATCAAATGACCAGCGCATTGCGGGTAGGCGGATACGAAGCCGCTTTGGCCAAGGCTGGGATCGATCTTGATCCTGCGCTGATCGAAACCGGCGACTTTACGTATCGATCCGGCTTGCGGGCCGCCGAGCAGTTGCTTGCGCTTGCCCCGCGGCCTACCGCAATCTTTGCTTGCAATGATGATATGGCCGCCGCCGCTGTGGCTGTTGCACACCGTTGCGGCTTGGAGGTGCCGCACGATCTTTCGATCACAGGATTTGACGACACGGCAATGGCGCGCGCCATTTGGCCCGAATTAACAACAATCCGCCAACCTATTGCTGCCATGTCGCAAGCTGCGGTGTGTAGCCTGACCGAGGCTGTCCGGCAGGAAGCAGGCCGGCAGGGAGCAGGAGTCCCGCTTCAGCACCAGAGGCTGCAATTCGAACTTATCAAACGCGCATCTGACGGGCTAGCGCGCTGAGCAAAACCTCGGTTTAAAGTCGTTTTGGTATCTGCCGTGGTCACGCAGCCGAACGCAAACAACGTTGACCACCACTGGGGGCCTGTTTTGGAACAGGCCCACGCAGCGACCAGCATTAGATCTTGATGAAGTTGTGGTTCGATAGGGCACCGAACGGCAGTGAGGCTAGTGGGCCACCAACGTCTAGCGTCCCGAGATCAACCGGGAAGAAGCCTGTGTCTTCAATGACCTTGCGCACAGCCGCCTTAGCGGCTGCTTCATCACCTGAATAGAACAACACACGGTGGCCGCCAACAGTTTCGGGTTCAGACAGAACGTTTACATCAAGGTGGTTAAATGCCTTTACAACCCGCGCACCCGGAACAAATCCGCTGAATATTTCGCTTGAATGCCTAGTCCCAAGATCAATCGCCTTGATGCCATAAGCGGCCAGCGGATTGGCGGGGTCTCTGGTTTCGGGCGAACCTGGAACGAGGAATTCGACCGCATTCGTGCCGTCCACAACAATTCGGCCGTTCCATGCGGGCAGGGCACCCAGGACGCGTTCTGCGTCTGACCAGCGGATGGCGGCGATGACGATATCGGCGCTGGCGGCGTCCTTAACCGTGCCGGCGGTAATCGATCCGCCCAGTTCCTCCACAAGCGGAGCCAGCGATTCAGGGCCTCGGCTGTTGGAAATGATCGCGTGGATTCCTTTTCTGGCGAAAGCGCGCGCCAAGCTTGAACCCAGTGCGCCTGAACCGATAATGCCAATGCTCATGTCATTCTCCAGAAGCGGGGTTGGTTGCAGATCACCATCTGTCACCCCGGCGGGCAGATGGATCGGGAAGATTGGCCCGGCGTGAGCTTTTACCCTATATTTGTGCGTCGATGACGTAATGACATTTATGGCCAAAGCATCACCACACCAGTGGGATCGAGAACTTGCCCAGCCGCGCTACTTCCGTTGCTATATCGGCAATGGACGATGCTGCCAGCTCGCTCTCCATGGCGTGACGGGCCTGGGCAAGTACTGGCTGCATTGCGGCCAGAATGTTGCCGCCCACCGCACAGCTCTGGCAAGGCGGCGTGCGATGGGTCGAAAACAATTCCGTATCCTCAACCGCTTCGTAGACATCAATCAGCCTGATTTCATTTGAAGGCTTTGCCAACAAGGCCCCTCCGCCAGCGCCAAGCTGGGAGCGGGTCAGCCCTGCGTCATTCAGGCGGGACAGCAGCCCCCTGATAACCACTGCTCCAGTGTTGGCCGAGAATGCCAGGTCTTCGGACCGCATCGGCTTGCCATCACTGACTGCAAGCGCGGTCAACACATGAACCGCAACTGCAAAGCGTGTACTGGTTGGCATGACACTCTCCGTCTGTGTGTCGTTGTCACTATGACATACTTGTGGACCTGTCAACAATGTCCGTCAACTTGCAGGTTAGCGTGCAATCAACGTGACCTCACGCTAACCTGGATCGGGCATCAGACGATGCCCGCGCCCAGACCCACTGCTTTGCGTTCCTGCGCCTTGCGCTGCCGCCATCCGCTTTTCCGGTAAGCCGCCAGAACGTCAATAGCGCCACCTGCTTCGGCGCGCGCCTTGGCAATAATCGGGCTTACATCAACATTGTAGGCCCGGCGCAGTGCCTGGAACGCCATCATCGTGTCGTTCGATGCCTGCGCCTCATGCAGAGCCTCGCGATCCACCAGAACAGCCTTTGCAAAGCACTGGGCGATAGCTTCGGCCGACGACAGCATGGATTCAATCGGATCTGTCACGTTATGCGATTGGTCGATCATGTAACTGGGGTTGAAGCCCCCCTCACGCTCATTGGCGCGCGGATTGGCTTCTGCCTCTACAAGTTCATTGAACACGAGGAACAACTGGTGTGGGTTGATTGATCCTGAATCCAGATCGTCATCACCATACTTGCTGTCGTTGAAATGGAACCCGCCAAGCTTGCCGAAGCGGTGCAGGCGGGCCACGATCTGCTCGATATTCATATTCGGCGCATGGTGTCCCAGATCGACCAGACATTTGGCTTTGGGGCCAAGCTCTTGAGCGGCCAAAATCGAAGAACCCCAATCCGAGATCACGGTCGAATAAAAGGCCGGTTCGAACATCTTGTGTTCGAGCAGCATCTGCCAATCATCTGGCAAAGCGGCATAAACTTGTGAGGCTGCGTCGAGATAACGATCAAGGCTGCGGACAAAATCCTGCTGGCCGGGGAAGTTGGTACCATCCCCAACCCACACGGTCAGGTCGGTCGAACCGAGTTGGCGGCCAATTTCTATGCACTCGATATTGTGCTCCACCGCCTGTTGGCGCGTCGCCTCGATAGTCGAGGATAACGAACCGGTGCTGTAGCTGTGCGCCTGGCCCGGTTGATCCTGGAAGGTATTCGAATTGACCGCATCAAAGCCGAGGCCAAGGCTGGCCGCTTCCTCGCGCAAGCCGGCAAAATCGCTGACTTTGTCCCAAGGGAAATGCGGGCTTACGCGCGGCGTCATTTGCGATAGCTGGTTGATGACCGCGCAGTCGGCCAGTTTTTCGTGGATATTGGTGGGCTCACCTGGGATCGGGAACTTGGCAAAGCGCGTGCCGCCGCGTCCTGCGCCCCACGAAGGCACTGCGACGGAAAAATCGGCCAGGCGTGCTTTCACCGCTGCGATGTCAACACCTGTGCGCGCCAGCTTGCGGCCAAGGGCAGCGTAATCATCCTCCAGCGCGTCGGTGCGGACGGCATTGTGCTCTGCAATCAAATCGGCAGAAATGGGCAAATTGCTCATGTTTATGGTTTCCTCTGCCCGGTGTTCAGCGCGTGAAAGCTTGTGCATTGCCTGCATCGACATTGATCATGTTGCCGGTAGACTTGGCAGACATGTCGCTTGCGAGGAAGTACACAGCTTCGGCTATATCTGCTGGCAGGACATCGCGTCCCAGCATTGAACGCTTGCGATAATGTTCCTCAAGCTCGGCACCGGAATCAATTCCGTGTGCGCCGGCCCGCTCCTGTCGCCAATCGCCATCCCAAATTCGACTTCCCTTGATCACCGCATCAGGATTGACGGTATTCACCCGGATGCCAGCGGGGGCACCTTCGAGCGCCAGACAGCGTGCGAGGTGATTTGCGGCAGCTTTGGCCGAAGCATAGGCGCTGGCGTTGGTGGCAGCTGCAACACCGTTTTTCGATCCGATGAATACCACTGAGGTTCCGCCTAGCGCCTTCATCCGTTTCAGCAAAGGCCAAGCGGCACGGGCGGTCAGGAAATACCCGCGCGCCAGCACATCATAGTTGCGGTTCCAAAGATCGATCGTCGTGTCTTCAAGCGCCGCAGACGACGCAATACCGGCATTGGCCACGAGCACATCAAGGCCGCCAAATTCGCGCGCCGTTGCATCAAAGGCCGCTTGTATCTGAGCTTCATCAGTCACGTCGCATACTGTAGAGCGAATGACGTCCTTACCGAATTGGGAGGCAAAGGCTGCGTGGACATCTTCGATAGCGGTTGCATCACGGTCAGCCAGCATCACGCAGGCCCCTTCACGCAGCAAGCGCGCAGCGCTGGCAGCGCCAATCCCGCCAGCACCACCGGTGACGAGCGCAATCTTGCTCACCAGCGGTTTTGATGCGGGCATACGCTGTAGCTTGGCTTCCTTAAGCAGCCAATATTCGATGTCGAAGGCTTCTTGTTCATCAAGCGCGATGTAGCCGCCGATGGCCTCGGCGCCGCGCATCACGTTGATCGCGTTGCCGTAAAACTCACCCGCTAGCCTTGCGGTCGTCTTGTCGCCTGCAAACGTGATGCGGCCAACGCCGGGAACGAGAACGACGATGGGGTTGGAATCGCGAATGGCTGGCGAATTCTGACGTTTGCACCGCTCATAATAAGTAGCGTACATCGCGCGGTAATCCGAGATTTGGCTTTCAAGGTATACATCGTCTTGCAGCTTTGCAGGATCCAGCGCAAGCGGTGCAATCTTGGTGCGCAAGAAGTGATCGGGGCAGGATGTGCCCAAAGCTGCAAGGCGTATGAAATCGGCAGAGCCTGTGAATTCAAGCGTTTCGGCATCATCCGAATAATGACCAAGCTTGGCGCGCGCTCCGATCATCATTCCGCGTAGGCGCGGCATAAGATCGGCAGCAATCGCCGCACGGTCAGGATTAGGTACAACGATCTGGCCACCAAATGCAGGTTTATTCACCAGCTTCGAGTTCAGGTAAGTTGCAGCATCGGCAATCAACTTGAGCGTATGTTCGTAGCAAGCCCTTGCGCTATCGGCCCAGCAGATGATCCCGTGGCCAGCAAGCATTACACCGTTAACCTGGGGATTTGCTGCAACATAATTGCGCAGCATGACGCCTAGCGTGTAGCCGGGGCGCTTCCACGGCAGCCAACCGATCTTGCCACCCCAGATTGCCTTAGTCGCAGCTTCGCCTCCGGCGGATGCTGCCAGTGCGATGATGGCATCAGGGTGGACATGATCAACGTGGGCAAAGGGAAGCAGCGAGTGCAGGGGCGTATCTATGCTGGCCGCACGGTTGTTCAGATTGAATGTGCAGTGTGGCAGGCAACCCACCATTTTATCGTCATCTTCGGGGCCAGCATAATGCACTTCGAGCCCCAGCAGCTTTTCTTGATAAAGCGTCGAAAACCCGCCCAGCTTCATCGAGCCAATATCGCCGCCCGAACCTTTGACCCAAAGCACTTCAACCGCCTCGCCGGTCAACGGATCGGTTTCTGTCAGTTTGGCCGACGTGTTTCCGCCGCCGAAATTGGTTACGGTCAGATCCGAACCCAGCAGGTTGGAGCGATAAAGCAAAAGTTCGGCGGGCGAAAGCTTTTCCGCTATTCCTTCATCCTACCGGCTGGACGGCACCGCGAATGGCAGCGCCGTAGGGCTGCGGGCCAAAATGTTGTCTTGTGCAGTCATCGCATCCCTTTGAAGCTGAGTTGCAGCGTGTTGGCCGCTCGGTTGCCCCGCTAACAATTTTAGTGGAAAAGATCAATAATGATTGATAGTGAGCGATTTAGGGTGTTTGGGTAGGGAGCCGCGCTTGAAAATCGGCGCAACGATAGTGATCGATTTGGGCAAGACCTTGAGCAAGGTGACGCTTTGGGATGCGGACGGACGTCTGCTCGATCGGCAAACCCGCCCGAACACGCCGTTTCTGGCCGGCGGGTTGCGTCGCCTTGATGTCGAAGGCATCGGCGGATGGCTGATCGAAGCCCTCTCCGCTCATGCAGGTTATCCGGTGCAGGCGATTGTGCCGGTTGGCCATGCCGCGGCTTTTGCTGCAATCCGGAACGATAACCTTGCGTTCCCGCCGCTCGACTACGAGCAATCGATCCCTGACGACGTTTTTGAAACGTATCGTGCGCAGCGTGATCCGTTCGAGGTGACAGGATCACCGCAGCTTCCGGCAGGGCTAAATCTTGGTGCGCAAATCTGGTGGGCCGAGCGGATTCATCCAGAAGCCATGGCAGAAGCAACACTTCTGCCATGGGCGCAATACTGGGCATGGTTCCTGTCGGGCAAGTCCGTCAGCGAAGTGACAAGCCTCGGTTGTCATTCCGATTTATGGGAACCTGCCAGCCGCGATTTCTCCCCGATGGCACAGCGCCTCGGCTGGGCCACCCGGTTTGCGCCGCTTGTTTTGGCGGGTGATACGGCGGGCAGGTTGCGCCCGGAGATTGCCAGAGCAACGGGTTTGTCCGCAGATGTCCGCGTCCTGGCGGGACTTCATGATTCAAATGCCGCGCTTCACGCCGCGCACGGTTTTGCCGAACTCGCCGATCAGGATGCGACTGTGCTGTCCACCGGCACATGGTTCATTGCCATGCGCAGGCCGGGTGAAGTAGCCGAATCGGCGGTGCTTCCTGCCGGGCGCGATTGCCTGATCAATGTCGATGTCGAGGGTTGCCCGGTACCATCGGCACGGTTCATGGGTGGCCGCGAGATTGAAAGCGTAATCGGGATCGACACCCGCCGTGTCGATATAAAGCCGGATCAGCCCGCATTACTTGCGGCAGTCCCGGGGCTGCTTGAATGTGGCGCGATGCTCTTACCAACACTGGCACCGGGTTGCGGTCCGTTCCCGGATCACGGGGCCCGTTGGATTTCCGAGCCTACCGACTGGCACGCGCGCCGTGCAGCGATGTGTCTTTATGCTGCATTGGTGGCAGACGCGGCTCTCGATCTTATCGGTTCGCGCGGTTGCTTGCTGGTCGAGGGGCGCTTTGCCGAGGCGGAAGTGTTCGTACACGCACTTGCCGCCTTGCGCCCGCAAACGCAGGTGCTTACCGCTAATGCGCATAACGATGTCTCGTTTGGCGCAATCCGCTTGCTCAATCCGGATTTGCGCCCGCAAGGTGATCTGACCCCGGTGGAGCCGCTTTCGGGCGATATTCAAGCCTATCGCGAGCAGTGGCGCGCTGCATTCGAGCCACACCCATGATCGTTGCCAATATTGCCGATTTCCGTGAGGCAGCCCGGCGCCGCCTGCCGCGCTTCCTGTTTGAATACATGGACGGCGGGTCATACGCCGAAGTCACCTTGCGCCGTAATGCTGATGATCTGGCTAATATCGCCCTGCGCCAACGCATTTTGCGCGATGTTTCGGGCATTGATTTGTCGACGGAACTTTTCGGCCATCGCCAAAGTCTGCCGGTGGCGCTTGCGCCTATCGGGCTGGCGGGGTTAAACGCGCGCCGGGGCGAATGTCAGGCCATTCGTGCAGCCAACAAGGCCAATGTTCCCTTCACGCTGTCGACGGTTTCGGCATGCACGATCGGTGAAGTGGCGCAGGCCGCTACGCAGCCGTTCTGGTTCCAGCTCTACATGATCCGTGATCGCGGATTCATGAAGGATATGCTTGCTAAAGCCGCTGCTGCGGGCTGTTCGGCTCTTGTATTCACGGTGGACATGCCGGTGCCGGGCACGCGCTACCGTGATTACCGAACAGGGCTTGCAGGTGCAGCCGGATGGAAGGGCGCGGTTTTGCGCGCGATGCAGGCGATGATCCGGCCGGACTGGGCGTGGGATGTCGGAGTGATGGGGCGCCCACATCATCTCGGCAATGTCGCGCCGGTGCTGAAGGGTAAGACCGGCATCGAAGACTTTTTCGCTTGGATGCGCAACAACTTCGACCCGGCGATTGCGTGGAGCGATCTGGATTTCATTCGCGCGCATTGGAATGGCCCGATCATCATCAAGGGCATCCTTGACCCTGAGGATGCCCGACTGGCAGCAGATGCCGGCGTGGATGGGATTGTCGTTTCCAATCACGGCGGGCGGCAGCTCGACGGAGTTCCCTCTACCGCGCGCGCCCTGCCAACCATCGTCGATGCGGTGGGTCATAGGCTGACCGTGCTGGCCGATGGTGGTGTACGGTCCGGACTGGATGTGGTGCGCTTCCTGGCGCTCGGGGCAAAGGGCGTGCTCCTGGGCCGTGCCTGGTCTTATGCCCTCGCTGCGGGCGGCGAAGCGGCGGTTTCAAAGATGCTGGGCCTGATCGAAGCGGAAATGCGGGTCGCCATGGCGCTGACAGGCACAACCAGAATTGCAGACATAAACCGGACACTATTGGTGGGGGACACTTGAGATGGCCACGGCAACGAGCGAACAGGGCAGTTGGCGCGACACGACTCTTGCCGGACTTGCGAACTACATAGACTCTGGCTCGATTGTCTCTGGCTCGGTGGCGCTCGCACTTTGGAAGGACTTGTACGGACTGTCTGACAGCTTCATCGGGCTGATTGCGGCCTTTAGTGCCAACGCCATCTCTGCAGGGATCGGCGCATTCATCGGTGGCTGGCTGTGCGACCGTCTGGGGCGAAAGAAGATATACCAGTACGACATGCTGTTTTACGCCTTCGGTATGCTCTTCCTGATCTTTGCCAGTGCGGCATGGATGATCATTGTCGGCTTCCTTCTTGTCGGCCTTGCGGTGGGGGCAGATATTCCCGCCAGTTGGTCTCTGATTGCAGAACAGGCTCCCGATACGAAGCGCGGCGCGCATTCCGGCGTGGCGCAAATGCTGTGGTATCTTGGCCCGGTTGTCGTTCTGGGCGCGGCCTATTTTCTCAAACCTTTCGGCATTGATGGCGTACGCTGGCTGTTCATCCATCTTGCGGTGCTGGCTGTCGCACTCACCTTTTTGCGAAGCCGGATGAAGGAATCGCAACGCTGGGAAGAAAGCCGGGCTGCACGTGCGGGTAAGGTGCCCGGCGTTGATTGGCGCGAACTGTTCAGTCCCCGGTATCTGCGTTCGATGTTCTATCTGATTTGCATGTATGGCTTCTGGAACCTGTGGGCGGGCTACAACGGCTTTTTCACTCCCTATCTGATCGCGCAAAACAACTTGCCGGTCTGGGCCGAGACCGTTGTCCCGGCCAGCTACTTTGCCATCGGAATTTTCTCGATACTGGCGATTTTCATGACGCTGTCCGACAAGGTCAACCAGCGCACCCTGTTTGGCATCTCCGCGCTAATGCACGTTGGGGGTATGCTGCTGCTCGCCGTTCTCCCGTTCACCCTTCCGGTGGTGATTGTGCACATCCTGATCATGGGCATTGCCGGCGGCTTTGGCGCACAAAGCTTCTTCCAGCTTTGGAGCTCCGAGCTTTTCCCGACCTCGATCCGCTCGACGGCACAGGGCATGACATTTGCGATCGTACGCATCGGTCTGGGTATCTGGAGCCTTGCCGTTCCGGCGCTCGCTGCTGCAGATTTCAAGACGTTAGCTTGGATTCTGACCGGCTTCCTTGTCGCGTCAGGCCTGATCGGCTACATCTGGGCACCGCGAAACGAGGGTAAATCGCTTGAACAGATCGAAGTCGAACGGCAAGTAACCCCCGGTTAGGGTTGTGACGGGAAGTTGGGTGAAAAATGCATGCGGCTGAGCGGGAGCGTCTGATCGTCGAAGCCATGCGGCCATGGGGCTTTGTGAGTTATCGTGAACTCGAAGCCCTCCTCGATGCGTCACCAGCCACCATCCGTCGCGACCTGGCACGCCTTGAGAGCGAAGGCATCATCGTGCGCGTCCGAGGCGGCGCCAAAATGCCCGACGAGCCCGGCCGCGCGCCTGATCGGTTGGGCGGGACACCCTTCGATCAATCCATTACCCGGCATCTTGCCGCCAAGCAGGCCATCGGGCGGGCTGCTGCTGCCATGTGTAAACCGGGGGAGGGGATCATGATCGATGGGGGCACCACCACCCTGCAAATGTGTTCGCACCTAGCCGGTCTGAAGATGCAGGTATTGACGAATTCTCTGCACATCGTTGATGCCTTGTTGCCACAGGAGGGAACAAGGATACTCGTCCCTTCCGGCACGGTATTTCGCGAACAGAACATCATCCTTGCTGCAGCAGGCGAGGAATCGATGCCGCGCTTTCACGCCCCCCGTCTGTTCATGGGCGCTGCTGCCATCGGGGCGCAAGGCGTGATGCAGGCCGATGTGGTGCTTGTAGCGGCTGAACGCCGACTGATTGACCGGGCGGAAGATGTCATCCTGCTCGTCGACAGCAGCAAGTTTCAAACCCAGTCAGGCGCGATTGTGTGCGGGCTGGATGAAATTGACACCATCATAACCGATGCAGTGCCGCCACATATGGACGCCGTTTTACAGGACGCTGGCGTGCAGATCATCATCGCTCAATAGCGGGCTAGACGAACACTAAAAAACCGCCCGGTGGACAATTCCACCGGGCGGTTTTTCATAACTGTAACTTGGTGGGTACGATCAGCGTGAGCCGAAAGCCCAGCGCAGGTTGATGCCGAACTCACGCGGTGCGGTTACGCGCAGATCGCCTGAGTAGTTGGTAAGCGACGACGAACCGGATGAAGTCAGCCCGCCACCAAGCGGGACGCCTGCCTGCAGTTCGGTTTGGATCGCGCCGTTAGACCGGTTCAGAACCTTGAACGTGTTAGTGATGTTCTTGCCAAACAGCGATACTTCCCAAGCACCGTCTGGATCACGGACACCAAGATAAAGGTTCAGGATTCCAAAGGCCCCCTGATCATCGAATGCGTTCACCGGGTCGGTCTGTGATGCGCCGTTGTAAGTGAACAAACCACGAAAGTAGCCGTCCACGTTCCGGCTAACCGATGCCGTGTATTCAGAAGTCAGCGCTGCGTTGAAGAGCGGTGCTGAATTTGAACGCTGGTTTGTTGGGCATACACTTACCAAATTACCGCCTGTTGCCGTATTAATCTGGGCAAAAGTTGGCTGCGTGGTAAGAGTATCGGGTATGCCATCCCGATTGACGTCAAGGCAAGGTAGCTGTCCATTGTTTATCTGCCCTTTGGCGTAGGACATCACAGCACCAAACGTCAGGCCGTCAATTGGGTTAGCTTGAAGCTCAGCTTCAATGCCCTTAGCCGTAACTGGCACGCTGGCCAACAGCGGGGCGGTCGTTACGGAATTTCTGAATGCATCGCCGACGATCACACCCGCGCCTGGGGCGAGAAATGGGTAGTTGTCAAACTTCTGGTGGAAAGCCGCCAAGTTGAAGCGCAACCGCTTGTCAAGAAGGTCGGCCTTGAAGCCAACTTCATACGACCGCGAGGTTTCCGGCTGTGAACGGAAAAACGCGCCTTGAGTTGGCGTTGGCGCAAGAAGAGCCAGAATACCTCCAACAGCGACGTTGCTAGGGCGGAACGATGTGCCTGTGTTTGCATAAACGAGCACGTCGTCGCTAACCTTGTAGCGGATCGAGCCGGAGTAAATCGTCTTTGATTCATCAAGATTCAGAGTCGCAAGAGTTTGCTCTACGCCACGAACAAAAACGTTTGACTGTGCCTTGTAATTAACGCGACGCAATCCACCCGATATCTCCAATGAATCACCGAGCTGCGCGGAGATATTGCCGAAGAACGACTTTTCTTGCGTTTCTTGGCCACGGTTGACCGGGACCTGAGCAACGCTCAGCAGCCGTGTGCCAAGGACCGGATTATTGACGACACTAATTCCGATCGCGCGAGTCAGCACAGATGGTGATGATGTTTTATAATCGAGGTAGCCGATGACATAGTCGAAGATGCCAGCCACGCGATCATCATTTTGCAGACGGATTTCGTGCGAGGTGCTCTTGCCGTTGGTCTGCGTTCGCGGTCCAAAGCGGCTTGTCACGCCAGCAGATGTAACGGAGTCATTGACAAAAATGCCGGCATTGTCAGAAGGTTGTAAAGAAACAAAATCCTGCTTCAGGTGTAGACCTGTGTATGTCAGACGCTGGCCAGCGAGCGCCAACTGTGCGCTACCGCTGTAAACCTTGAAGCGCTGGTCATTTTCGATGGGGAAGCCATCGACGGCCCGGCGGTCCTCAGCACGGATCGCAACGGGGCTTGCTCCGGCAGCAGCATTGATCCGGTTGAATGATTCTACCTGATTGTACTGTAGCGATTTGCGGCGGAAACCTTGGTACATCAAGTCAAGCAGCAGAACGCCGTCGAACGGATCAGCGCGCACGCTGGCACGAATGCCTTGGCCTTCGTTCCGAAGCGCTTGTGCGTCATTGAGCGGACGAACTTCGCTGCCATCATCATCGCTGCTGATGCCTGCAACGCGAATGCCCAGCTTGCCTGCGACAACAGGAATGTTCAGCGCAGCGTTGACGTTGTAGCCCCCGATGTTGTTTGCGGTTGCGTTTACCATGCCGCCAACGGCATCAAGATCAGGCTTGCGGGTAGAGATCGAAATCGACCCAGATGGAGTCGAGCGGCCCTTCAGTGTCCCCTGAGGGCCGCGCAGAACTTCGATTTGGCCCAAATCGAACATCGATTGGAACAAGACGCCGGCAGCCAAGGGGCTGTCGTTGAGGTAGAATTCGATTGTGCCGTTGTTGCCTGAAGCGTTAACGCTGTAATCTACGCCGCGAATAGTCGAGGTTGCGCCGATCCCGTTGGTATTTGCAACAAGGTTAAGCCCGGGGACAACAGCCTGGATGTCTTCGAGCTTGCGAAGATTGAGCTTTTCGATCGTATCAGCGGTGACGGCCTGCACGGTAGCCGGCACGTCTTGCACACTTTCATTCCGCCGGCGGGCGGTGACGATGATGTCTGCGTCCGAGACTGCATCAGCCGCCGGTTGCGGGTTCGCGCTTGCTTGAGCGAGTGCCGGTTGAGCGATGGCAAGCATGCCCACCCCTGTCATCAGTACGCCTATCGCATTGGTCTTGATCATATGCTCTCCCCTCCCTCAGCGGGATTTCATTTTTTTCTTCTCCCATCATACTGCTATGCCGGAGTGGTTGGTCAAACGGATTTGCCCTTCCGGCAGCATCATCGCCGGGGTGATGGGGAGGGGCGTTTCAGCCGTGTCAGGCGCCCTTGCCATTCCCATTGGGGGCTATAAGCGCAGCCGCGCTCGTATCCGATCCACCAACCTGGTGGTGGAAAAAACGGGGTATGACCGCATGGGCATTTTGAGGGCCGGTCGTTCAGATGGGTTGATGCCTATATGTTGCTTGCAATTTCTATCATGCCATCCCTGATACGCACGGCGAATGAACGAATGGTTTTTTTTGCAGGCCCGCTCAAGGCTTCGCCAGTCGCAAGATCGAACCGAGCGCCATGGATCGGGCATGCAATGCAGCCCCATTTGATCTTTCCGGAAGCCAGCGATTCCGAAAGGTGCGAGCAACGGTTTTCGATTGCATAAACCACCCCTTCATCCATGCATAGCAACACGGCCTCCCCTCTTGGTGCGACAGGAACCGCAGTTCCTTCAGCAAGGTCGGCAAGGGGCAGGACCGGGGTGAATGAGAAGTCTGACATGCGCTCCACCCTAATCGTCGCAATCCGGCCCGCAAAGCTTGGAATACGGGACATCGCCCCGGCAATCTATTGCGAGTCACCCCATCGCCTGCTTGCCGTCAGAAAGATCTTCACGCTAGACTTGGCCTATGGATTTTGAATGGACCCCCGAAGAACAGGCGTTTCGGTTGCGCCT
This sequence comes from Novosphingobium sp. AAP83, assembly GCF_001295795.1. Taxonomy (GTDB): domain Bacteria; phylum Pseudomonadota; class Alphaproteobacteria; order Sphingomonadales; family Sphingomonadaceae; genus Novosphingobium. Next base: position 96,115 of record NZ_LJHY01000016.1, on the reverse strand, counting down.
AAAGCAATTTTTGGCGGCAACTCTGCCCGATGATTGGGAACGCTTTTCGCAACATGGTCCTGGTTCGCCTGCACTAACCCGGTATGCCGAGACTTTTTGCGGGAAACTGGCTGACGACAAGTTGCTAACCCCGCATTGGCCTAAAGAGATCGGCGGAGAAGGGCTTGATCCCTGGCACCAAGCGATCCTTGCCGAAGAAATGTGGATCGCAGGTGAGCCACGTGGCGGTCAGTACATGAACGTCAATTGGATCGGCCCCACGTTGATCAAGTATGGCAGCCAATGGCAGCAAGAGCGCTATTTGCCACCTATCGCAGAGGGGCGTGCGCTATGGTGTCAGGGTTTTTCCGAGCCTGGATCCGGTTCTGATTTGGCTTCGCTGCGCACGCGTGCTGTGTTGGAAGGCGATCATTATCGCGTGAACGGCCAGAAGATCTGGACCAGCTACGCAGGGCTTGCGCAAACGTGCTTCTTGCTGTGCCGGACATCTGATGACCGCAAACGCGGCATTTCGATTCTGCTGGTGCCGATGGATACCCCTGGCATTACGGTGCGCCAAATTCCGTCGCTGATCGGTGAGGGTGACATTCATGAGGTATTCTTTGATGACGTGCTCGTACCGGTCGAAGCCTTGTTCGGTAACGAAGGACAGGCGTGGGAAATTATTGCTTATAGCCTTGTCAACGAACGTCTCGGAATTCCGCGCTATGGTCTTGCCCGTGCAGCGCTTGATCGCGCGGTCAGCGTCCTGAAAGAGGAAGGGCGTTGGAACAACGACGCCGTCAAAATTGAGGCCGCCAACGTCGCCGCACTGTGTGAGGCTGCACGCATCGCAAGCTATGCAATTGTGACCAAGCGTGCGCACGGCGAACTGGTTGGGCCGGAAAGTTCATCAGCGAGGTTCGCCACAGTCATGGCCGAACGCCGTGTAGCTGAATTTGTTGTCGAGTATCTGCCTGAGGCTTTGGCCGACGCCCATCCTTATCTGAAAATGCACCATCAGCGCGGAATTGTTGCAGGCATTGCTGCCGGAGCCGCTGAAATCCAGTTGAACATCATTGCAACTGATGTGCTCAAATTGCCACGGGAGCCGCGCTGATGGACCTTTCCCTCAATGACGATCAGGTTGCAATTGTCGATGCGCTGGATGCACTGACGCGGCCCTACGCCGCAGTATCGCTGCATGAGACGGGCTTTGCCCTGTTCGATCCGGAACTGGAACGGGAGCTTTCCAAAAGCGGATTCCTCGATGTTGCTGCCGTGCCCGAGCTGGGCGTGGTAACGGCCGCGATTATAGTCGAGCGGGTGGCGCGGCTGCCTCAGGCAACCAATGCCGCGCTTTCAGCGATTGTCGCGCCTTTACTCGGGTTGAGCGCCGGGACACCGCTGTGCATTGTCGAAGAGAATGCACAAGCACGCCCGCTGCGGTTCTTGTGCGAAGGTGCAACTGTGGTGGTTGCCGGCCATTCGATAACCAGCTTCACTGTAACTGGTGACCAGGTGCGTGCCGAACCCGAAGCGCTATATGGTTATCCCGTGTCCAGCCTGCGGTCAGTGCCTTCAGACCGGCAGCAACACGACGTTTCCCTGGATGAATTCTACACCCGCTGGCGGATTGCTCTTGCAGCAGAATCAGCAGGCCTGCTTGCCGCAGCGCTGCAAAGCGTGTGCGTCTATACCACCGATCGCAACCAATTCGGCCGTCCGTTGGCGAGCTTCCAAGGCATGCGCCACCGCCTTGCCGAAGCACAAGTGCGCACCAATGGCGTTTATTGGCTGGCTATCAAAGCCGCTGCCACGCTTGATCCGGCAGACGCCGCGCTGGCCGCGCTCCATGCACAAGAAGCCGCGCGCGCGGTCGTCTACGATTTCCACCAGTTCATGGGCGGCATGGGGATGACGCTCGAACATCCGCTTCACTTGTGGACCTATCGCCTGAAGCTTTTAGCAAGCGAACTGGGCGGACGCGGCGCGAACGCACTTGCTGCGGCAGACGCGATCTGGGGTTAGAACCGGATCGCGTCTATCCGCAGAACAATTATTCTGCGGGCTCCATCGTTGGTTCGGGCCGCGTCCGGTCTTTGATTTTTAAATAATCGCTTTCAAACTTCGGGCGCATTGTGCCGCACAGGCGGTCCCAGATCGTGGTGTATCCACCGAAATTGATGGTGAAGTATTTGTGGTGCTGGTCATGGAAAGTTGAGGTGATGAACCACTTGGTTAGCCAGGTCTTGTTCCACCAGCGCGGGAAAAACTCATACCCCGAATGGACATAGAGCCCCATGATCACGTTGGTCGGGCCGATAAGAGCCATCGATTGTTCGTGGATCGGTGAGATCAGTGTCATCACGGTCAGGAACAGCGGAACAAACCCTCCGTTGACCAGCGATTCAAGCGGATTGACTGATGCTGTCGTCAACAGGTTTGGCGATGTTGAACGATGGTGGAGTTTGTGCACCCAGCTATACACCGGCTCTTTGTGCATCCAGCGGTGCAGCCAATAAAACCAGGTATCGAAGAGGAAGAAATACAGCGCGAACTCAAGCGCAACAACCCACCAGCTAACCTGCGTCTTTTGCAATACCAGCAGATTGTTGGTGGTGAGCCAACCGGTTGACCAGCCCAAAAACGTGCCTGCGGTTGCGATATTGATAACCGTGAAAATGCCTTCGTTGCGAAAGGTTTTCCATTTGAATCCATTGGGCTGGATTTTGCGCGCCTTGAAAAATCCGGTCGCGATGCCCGCTATCAATCCCGCCACAACAAACGCGGCCATCCAGATTTGCAGGGATTTCTCGCCCGCCAACATGTTTTCAAACATGCCCTTGTTCCTTGAGTTTAGGTGGTTTTGGTAAAGTGAACAGGCACAGGCTGCTCAAAAGAAGCATGGCTATGGCCAAGATGAAAAACCGGTCATAGCTTCCGGTTGCATCATAAATCATGGATGCTGCTAGTGGCCCGGTAGCGGTGCCAATCGATAGCGCGGTAAGGAGTCCGCCATACAATGCACCAAAGCTTGCAAGACCGAAAAAGCGCGTGGTGAGATAGACGATCACATCAACCTCAGCCCCTAGTGTCATCCCTAGCATGATCGCGATGGCAGCCGGTGCCGCAACGCTGCCTTGGCCATACAACAGCAGGAGAACGGCTATTACGGGCAGGAGGAACACCAGCGCCCCCACGTGCGATGCGCGAAACCGGTCGATCAGATAGCCGGTGCCAAGCCGCCCGGCGATAGACGACAGTCCGATCAGCGAAGCCAACCAGGCCGCATCAATCGCCACCATGCCCCAGCCTGCCAGAATAAGCATGAACTGGAAATTGAGTGCAACGACGGTGAACGTGAAGAATAGGCTTGCGAGCATAAGCCTGACATAGATTGATGAGCGCAGCCCTTCGGCGAACCTCATGCCGCCCAAAACGGCAGCTTCAGGCTCTCCAGCTGCGGCAACGGCTTTGGCATCGCGCGCGCCGCGGAAGAAAAGGAACACCATCGGCAGCACGATCGCCAACCAGATCATTCCATGCCACACAAACGCCGTGCGCCAACCATATGCACCGATCAGCTTGGTGGCGAGCGGCGGAAACGCAAACTGTGCGATGGATGCGCCGCATAACGTGATCGCAAAAGCCATGCCGCGCGAAGCCGTGAAGCGTGTGGCCACAGCGCTGGTCCAAACAGTGGCCTGCACCGGCAAAGCCGCCAGCGTCATGATGCCCCACATCAAATACCAGTTGGTCAGATCACCCGATGACAGCGACATGAAGGCAAAAGCCACGCAGGCCACCGCGACGCCGAACAGCCCCAGCTTGCGCGATCCGAAGCGGTCAACCAGCATCCCCACCGGCACCGCGAGCAAGGCCTGCACAAGGATGGCGAAGGTAAATGCGCCTGTAAACTGCCCGCGCGTCCAGCCGAATTCGGTCGTCACCGGAATGATGTAAGGGTTGATCCCATAGATATGGATCACACTTACCGAATAGCCAAACATTGCCGAGATCGGCAGCGTGAAATGGCTGCGCCACTCCGATTTTGCAGATAGTGGTGCAGCAACGGTCATCGGGCGCCCCTCGTCATGCCAATTTCGGCGAGCACTTCATCTGTATGTTGCCCGACCAGCGGGGTAGGCCCGGCGACTTTGCCCGGCGTCTTGGAAAACCACGTCGGCACGCCGGGATAGCGCACCGGCCCTTGATCGCTCTCTACCGTTTCGAAGAAATCAATCGCGATAAGATGCTCATTTTGAAGCAATTCATCTGTCGTGCGTAGCGGCGCTGCCGGAATGTTGAGCGCGCCCAGCAGGTCCAGCCATTCTGTCGTCGTGCGCTCAAGGAAGGTCTCGCCAAGCTTGGCGTAGACATGTTCGATCTGCTGCGCACGTTGCGCCAGCGTTGCCATGTCGGGCGTAACCCAGACAGGGTTGATCGCTTCGACGAATGCCTTCCAATGCTTATCGTTATAAATCAGAGCAGCCACATAACCATCGCGCGTCTTATATGGCTTGCGATTGGCCGACACCGCGCGATGATAATGCGCCGGTGTTGTCGGCGGAGTGAACATTGCGCCGTTGGCATGTTCGACCAGCATGAAGCTTGCCATCGTTTCAAACATGCCGACTTCCACTTCCTGGCCTTCGCCAGTGCGTTCGCGGTGGAACAGCGCAAGGATTGTGGAATAAAGTGCGGTCAGGCCTGCCACTTTGTCAGCCATGATCGTGGCGACGAAACCGGGTTCGCCAGTCATCAATTGCTGAACATAGGGAATACCGCATTCAGCTTGAATCGTATCGTCATAGGCGGGCTTATCGGCATCAGGCCCACGGCGGCTGTAACCGTAACAGTTTGTGTACACGATCCTCGGATTGATTGCACAGACCGCCGCATAATCAAAACCAAGCCGCGCAATCGCCTTTGAGCGCATTGAGTGGATGAAGACGTCTGTCTCTTCGATCAGGCGCGTCAAAGCCGCTTTACCCTGCGCGCTCTTCATATCCAGCGCTACGCTGCGCTTGCCACGGTTCACATTGACGAAAACACCCGACATGCCCGGCACCGGACCTTGCGAGATATTGCGTGTATCGTCACCGGTCAGCGGTTCAATCTTGATAACGTCAGCACCCATGTCTGCCATGATTTGCGTGGCATATGGGCCGAAGACCATGCTGGTCAGGTCGACAATACGGATCCCTGCTAATGGTCCGCTATGCTTTGGTCTGTCTGCCATCATTCCTCCGTTGGTGTGAAATGCGCTATCGCATCACCTTGGCCAATCCAAACTAGATCAACTTCGCCGGGCCGATATCGTCGCGGCGGAGAGTTGAGGTGCGCTGGGGTGACTGTTAGGCCACCTCTGCGCGGCACGTGCCGTATGGAGCAGCGTCTTGGACTTTTCCTTCACCCCTGATCAGCAGACCATCCGTGATGCGGTGCTGGCCCTATGCAGCACGTTTACCGACGATTACTGGCTCGAACGTGATGCTGATGGCGAATTCCCCGTCGCCTTTCATCAGGCGATGGCAAAGGCTGGCTGGCTGGGTATTGCCATGCCCGAAAACTGCGGCGGCGCAGGGCTGGGCATAACCGAAGCGGCGATCATGATGCAGGCGGTATCGGAATCGGGCGGCGGGATGACCGCGGCATCATCCATCCACGGCCCGGTGTTCAGCATGGAGCCGATCACCCAGTTCGGCACGCAGGAACAGCAGCTGCGCATGATCCCACCGATCATTTCGGGCGAAGAGCGTATGTGCTTTGCGGTGACCGAACCCAACGTCGGGCTTGATACGACCAAGCTGAAAACGCGGGCAGAACGGGTGGACGGCGGCTATCGTGTGAACGGCGAAAAGATATGGATCACCAACGCCCACGTGGCCGACAAGATGATGCTGCTCGCGCGCACCACCCCGCTCGATCAGGTGAAGCGCAAGACTGATGGCCTTTCGCTGTTCTACACCGCGATTGATCGCAGCAAGATCGAACACCGCCTGATCCCCAAGATGGGCCGCGCGGCGGTGGGGTCGAACATACTGTTCATCAATGATTTCTTCATCCCCGAAGAAGACCGGATCGGTGCCGAGGGCGATGGCTTCAAGATCATCCTCAAGGGCCTGAACCCCGAACGCATCCTGCTGGGCGCAGAAGCGGTGGGCTTGGGCCGGGTGGCGATCAAGCGCGCGTCGCAATATGCGCAAGAACGCATCGTGTTTGATCGTCCCATCGGCATGAACCAAGGCATCCAGCACCCGCTGGCCAAGTGCTGGGCGCAACTGGAAGCGGCCAACCTGATGGTGATGAAGGGGGCAACCATGTTCGACAAGGGCGAGGATTGCGGGGTTGAGGCCAATGCCGGCAAGTATCTTGCCGCTGAATCCGGTTTTGAAGCCTGCCACACCGCCATGCTGTCGATGGGCGGCATGGGCTATGCCAAGGAATACCATGTCGAGCGCTATTTGCGCGAAGTGCTGATCCCGCGCACTGCACCGGTCAGCCCGCACATGATCCTGAACTTCCTGGCCGAGAAGGTTCTGGGTCTGCCGAAGTCTTATTAATTCAAGAAGATCGGGAAATTGATGCCAACCCAAACAACGCAGAAAACGCGATCATGGCTGTTCGCTCCGGGCGACAGCGAAAAGAAAATGGCCAAGGCCACTGCCAGCAACGCCGACATCGCGCTGTTCGATCTGGAAGACGCCGTGGCGATCGAGAACAAGCCACTCGCCCGCCAGATGGTGCACGATTTCCTGAAGGCCAATGCCGATCAGCGCGCGCGGATGTGGGTGCGCGTCAATCCGCTTGATGGACCTTATACGCTGGGTGATCTGGCCGCGATCATGCCCGCCCATCCTGGCGGGATCATGCTGCCCAAAATCTATGGCCGCGCCGACATTGAAAAGCTCGATCACTACCTGTCGGCGCTTGAAGTGGCGAACGGGATCGAGGAAGGTTCAACTCCGGTCATCGTGTTGATCACCGAAACCGCCGAGGGCATGTTCCACACCGGCGACTACAAGGGCGCACCGCGCGTTGTCGCGCTCACGTGGGGGGCCGAAGATTTGGCCGATTCCATCGGGGCCAGTTCGAACCGCAATGCAGATGGCAGCTATGGCTTTACGTATGAACTAGCGCGGAGCCTGACCGTTCTGGGCGCAGCCACCGCTGGCGTGGCAGCGATTGAGACGATCTCGGCCGACTTCAAGGATTTGGAAGCCTTGCGCTCGCGTGCTGAAAAGGTGCGCCGCGATGGTTTCCGCGGGATGCTGGCAATTCACCCCGCGCAAGTCGATGTGATCAACGCCGCCTTCACCCCCAGCGCCGAAGAAGTCGAAGCTGCGCGCGAAATCGTGGCAGTTTTTGCCGCCAATCCGGGTGTGGGCGCTATCGGCTACAAAGGCGGGATGCTTGATCGGCCCTACTTGTCGCGCGCGCAGCAATTGCTGGCGCAAGTTGACGAGGCGTGACGGCAAAGACAGACGCTGCGGGCCTCGACCTTGCCCAATATCTGCGGCACGGCGATGCAATCGTGTTTGGCCAAGCCTGTGGTGAACCGACCACGCTGATCGAGGCGCTGATTGTGCAAGGTGGCGATATCGGCGGACTTTCCGCGTTCATCGCCACCACCTTTTCCGGCATCTTCAAGCCCGCAAACGCCGATGCTTTCGCGTTATCCAGCATGGGGGCGATTGGCGCACTGCGTACCATGGCCAAAGCCCATGCGCTAGGGATCGTGCCCTGCCATGTCGGGCAAGTCGCGCCGTTGATTGATCAGGGTTTGATTGGCTGCGATGTGGCGATGGTGCAAGTCAGCGCTGCCGATGCGAAGGGCAATCACAGCTTCGGGTTGATCAGCGATTACGGCCAGGCCGCCGTCGCCAAGGCGCGGGTGGTCATCGCCGAAGTGAACGCACAAGTGCCCTATACGCACGGCGAATTGCTGCACTCCTCGCGCATCGATGTGGCGGTGCATGTTGATCGTGCACCGGTTGAAGTTCAGGCGGCCCCAGTTTCTGCTACCGATGAAGCCATGGCGCGCCATTGCGCTGAATTCATTGGCGATGGCGCAGTGATCCAGACCGGTGTTGGCGCGGTGCCCGATGCCATTCTGCGCTTGCTCTATGACCGCAAAGACTTGGGCGTGCATTCGGGGATGCTGGGCGATGGACTAGTCGATCTGGCCCAAGCAGGCGTGCTCACCAATGCGCGCAAGGAAATTGATCGCGGCGTTTCGATTAACGGCGCGCTGATTGGCACGCGGCGGCTTTATGATTACGCCCACCAAAATCCCGCAGTGCGGATGACGCGCACTGATTACACGCACGACAGCGCGGTGCTAGCGCAGCTTTCGCGGTTGGTGACGATCAACTCGGCGATGGAAGTTGACCTGACCGGCCAAGTGAATGCCGAACAATCGGGCGAGACGTATCTCGGCGGCACTGGCGGGCAGCTTGATTTCGTGCGGGCAGGGGTGCGCTCCCCCGGCGGGCACTCGATCATCGCGCTGCCATCCACTGCCAAGGGCGGCACCATCAGCAAGATCGTGCCAGCCTTGTCCGGCCCGGTCACGACCGCGCGCAGCGAAGTCGACATCATCGTCACCGAATTTGGCGCGGCGCAATTGCGCGGCCAATCGCTGGCGGAACGGGCGCGCCGATTGGTCGCCATCGCGCATCCCGATTTCCGCGAAGAATTGTCGCGTACCGCGCACGAAATCTACCGGCGGGGTTTCTAAAACTATGTCCGATGCAGTCCTTTACGCCGTCGACGCCGATGGCATCGCCGTTATCACGATCAACCGGCCTGAACAGCGCAATTGCCTGTCCAAGGATGTGCGTGATGGCTTGCGCGCTGCGTGGAAACGCTTTGAAGCCGATGCCACCGCGCGCATAGCGATCCTGACCGGAAGCGGTGAGAAGGCCTTTTGCGCTGGCGGCGATCTGAAGGAAATGGTCGACACCGGCCTGAAAGTGCCGCCGCGCGATATGTTCCCGGTGCCTTACGAAACGCTGACGCTATCAAAGCCGACGATTGCGGCGGTCAATGGTGTGGCCTTTGCGGGCGGGTGGATGATCGCACAAGGCTGTGATCTGTGCGTGGCATCGACCACGGCAAAATTTGCGATCACCGAAGTGAAGGTGGGGCGCGGCTCGCCCTGGGCTGCGCCATTGATCCACATGCTTCCGCAGCGTATCTTCATGGAAATCGTGCTGACCGGCAAGGCGATCACCGCGCAGCGCGCTTATGAAGTGGGCTTGGTCAACCGTTTGGCTGAACCTGCGGCGTTGATGGACACCGCGTTGGAACTGGCGCACGAAGTGATCGAAGGCGCGCCGCTTTCGGTGGCTGCTGCGCGCGAGACGGTAATGCTTTCAACCGAAATGGGCCGCGCTGCTGCGCTGGATGCGGCATGGGCAGCGCACGAAACCGCCTATAACAGCCACGATGCGCAAGAAGGCCCGCGCGCCTTCGCCGAAAAGCGCAAACCGCAATGGACCGGGCGCTAGGGCCTGTCCAGCGCGCGATTGTTGATCAAAGGCCGCGTATAAGACGGATCTCGTCGGTCGCGCGTTGAAACGCCATTGGCGGCAAGATCGGCCACATCTGCAAAAGGCGGTGCCAGCAACGGTTGCAGACAACTCCATTCAATGATGTTGGTCCGCAAGGCAATGCGCCACTCCCCGTCGCGCCGCTCTAGCCGATCAATGTAGCGCCCACCCGCCAGCATGACGGTTTCCGCGCTGCCTTCCTCCCACGGGTGATTGCGCCCGACGAACTGGTAATAGCACTCGCTGTGGGCTTCATCGCCTGTCACATCCACATGGTGGTTGAGCAGCAAATGGTGCGTCAGCACTTGCGCGGCCTGATGCATCGGCTGCGCCCAGTCCCAACAGCCGGGCACATCGCCAACGTATGGTCCCGCAGCTATCACAGCGTCGGGGTGGAAAGCCGACAGGTAGAGTTCGCGGTCGAACCGGTCCATCCCACGGCAAAAGCGCAGCAGGCAATCATGGATGTCTTGCTTGTCGATGATCGCCTGCATGCGCGCTTCATTGCTCATGCAGGGTTGCGTTCCCGGTGCGCCCACTTGAATGTTTCACCCAAATGGTCGCTCATGCCCGAAGGGTAGGGCGCGAACAGCCATTGTTCGGGGCTGTTGCGGATCGTGTCGATGTTGGCGGCGATGTCTTCAACCGACCATTCAGCCTGCCATAACCCTTTGCTTTCCACGGTCCATGCACGCCCCATACGTCCGCCGCCCGCAACAAAATGCTCGCCCGAAACCGGGCAACTTTCATGCACCAGCCACGCCACCATGGGTGCAACCAGTTCCGGCTCTAGGGGAGGGTAAGCACTGGTATCAAGCCCATCGGCCATCCGTGTGACAGCCGCAGGGACGATGGTGTTGGAACGAATTCCATGTTCGCCGCCTTCCAGGGCGATCACGTTGTTCAGGCCCATCAAGCCAGCTTTCGACATGCCGTAATTGACCGTCGTCTTGCTACCGTAAAAGCCGCTGCACGATGATGTCAGCACAACCCGGCCATACTTTGCCGCGATCATGTGTGGCATTGCGGCCTTGGCCAGATAGAATCCGCCCTTGAAGTGGACATCGGTAACCGCGTTGAAATCTTCAATGCTTAGTTCAGCGATGGTGCCATAGCGGACATTGCCCGCGTTGTGGATCAGGATGTCGATCCGGCCCCAAGCATCAATCGCGCTCTGGATAATCGCCGCAGCGCCTTCCGGCATGGCGACTGATTCTGCACACGAGACTGCCTCACCGCCCGCCGCAATGATTTCGGCCACCACCTGATCGGCGGGATTGGCCACGATTTCATCACCGCGCGATGCGCTGCCGTTGTCGTTGACGACCACTTTGCAACCACGCGATGCCAGCAGCAGCGCATAAGAACGGCCAAGGCCACGCCCGGCCCCGGTGATGACGGCTACGCGGCCGTCGAAACGCAATTTATCCAAGTTCCGCTCTCCTTATGCGATCGGCTGCCACTTCGGCGATCCGCGTGTTTCGCGGACCGATGGGATCACTGTCCCATCGATGTCGGTTATGCCGTATTCTTGTGCGAGTTCGGCAGTGATGAATTCACCGCCTGACCGCTTCATAGTGTCTGGATCGGTGGCCAACGCCGCGATCACCCGGCCGGGATGTTCGGTCGAACTGCCCGCCTGGCTGGTGACCGACGCGGTCATCTCGTCGGCCATTTTGGCAAGGTTATCGCGCGCCTTCTCGGTCAAGGTCAGCCCCTGCCACAGCGTTAGCGATGCGATGTTGTGCGGTTTCAACTCTATCGCCATGTCGCGCGACATGCGGCCCACTGCCGTTTTCGATGTGCCGAAAACCACGCCATAAGTATATGTTCGGGCAGCATAGCCCGATATCGCCACGATCAGCCCGCTCTTTTGCGGCACCATGATCTGCGCTGCATGCCATGCCGCCACAAAGTTTGATCGGACGCCCACGTCCCACATTTCAAGGTTGGCCAAAAGGCTTTTCCCAAAAGCCGCCCGGTTCGATCAAATCCTCTGACAGCAGGAACGCGTTGTTCACCAGAATGTCCAGCCGCCCATCTTGCGCACGGATCTGCGCAAAGAGCGCGGCCACCTGATCGTCATCGGCATGATCGCAGGCAACCGCGATGCCCCTGCCGCCAGCGTCCGTGCATTCGCGCGCGGTCTGGCCGACAGTGCCGGGCAAGTAATAATCGCCCTCGTTCACCGTCCGGCCTGTCACGTAAACCGTGGCACCTTCGCGGGCCAGCGCGATGGCGATGCCTTTGCCGATACCCCGGCTTGCGCCGGTAACCAGTGCGACCTTACCAGCCAGACTTGGCGTTTCAGACACTGGCTGGCCGCACATAAGTGGGCTCATCGTCTGCGGGACCATCGGGGAATGCGCCGTAATTGGGCGTATCGGCAAAGTGCCCGGTCAGATCAGGAGCGCCGCGATATTTCATGCCCCAATGGCGCTTTTTGAACAGCCAGCGTCCGCCCACTTCCACGTAATCGTCATGATACCAGCCGATGGTCATCGCGGTGCTGCCATCCTGCATCCGGGCAAATTCGGTCATGTTCAACCGGCCCTTGGCGGTGCCGTCTTTAACGTCAAGGATAGGCAAACCGGTAATGATGTGGATGTGTGAGCAACGGCCCAGCATTTTGTCGCACATCTCGGCAATCTGTTCACGCCCGGCGATTTCCATGCCAGCGATCTTCCACAACCCGTCTTCGGCAAAACAGCCCGAAAATTCAGCAGCATCCTGCCGCCACACCGCATCGGCAAAGCGCGCATGCAGTTGCCGGATTCCGACATCGGCAGCAATCAGATCAGTCATAGAACAGGCGCTCCTCAAACGAGTTTATGCCTCATATTGCCACGGCAGCCATGCTGCGCACATGGCTGCAATTGCATTAGCGCCACAGCGATGCAGATGGCCCACTATGGGCTTGAGTGGCATCGCTGCTTGCTGCCACATGGCTAGGTAGAGCGGCCATGGAGAATACCTGCGATGAATGATGCCACAAAGATCGTCGCATCGGCCGAGCAACTGGCCGCGCCGGTAACCATCGGAACGCAAGCCTACATCTCGCCCGAATATGCGCGGGCAGAGCGTGACCGCCTATGGCGTAAATCATGGCTTCAGGCCGGTCGCCTGGAAGATATCCCCAATGACGGCGATTTTGTCACCTTCGACATTCACGACGATTCGATCATCGTGGTGCGGGAAAATGCCGACACGGTCCGCGCGTTTCACAACGTTTGCGTCCATCGCGGGCGCAAATTGATCGATACACCCGCCGGACAGCGCAACGCACGTGGCAACCGGCGCAATTTCATCTGCGGCTTTCATGGCTGGGCCTATGGGCTTGATGGCAATTGCACATATATCCCGCATCAGGACGATTGGCAGGGCTCGCTCACCGCTGAGCGCACCCGCCTAAGCGCGGTCAAGTGCGAGACATGGGGCGGGTGGATGTGGATCAACATGGACCCGCAAAGCGTTTCCCTAGCCGAATGGCTGGGCGTCGTGCCCGAAATGCTTGATCCCTACCAGTTGCAGAACATGCGCCCGCGCTGGCGCAAGTGGATCGTGTTCGATTGCAACTGGAAGGTCGCGCTCGAAGCCTTCAACGAGACTTATCACGTCGCTACCACCCACCCCGAATTCAATGCCTTCGGCCAGTTTCGCGGCTGGGCGCGCAATCAGGGCCTGCATAGCCACATCGGCTATGAAGCGGCCAAGGGTCTGGAAGAAGACGCAGGCAAGATGCGCACAGGATCTGGCGCCGATCCGCGCAAATCAACCGCTGAAATGCAAGCGTTCACGTGGGAAAACGCCAATACCAACACCACGATGACGCTGGTCAATGCGGCCAAGCGGCTGATTGACGAATTGCCCGAAGATACGCCTGTATCCGAAGTGTCGCGCCACTGGATTTCCACCGCGCGCGCCGATGATGAAAGGCGCGGCGTTGTCTGGCCCACGGTCGATCCGCAGCACACCGCCAAAGTCGGCACGGCATGGCAGATATTTCCCAACTTCCAGATCGGCCACGCGGTCAACAACATGCTGTGTTACATGGCCCGGCCCTACGGCAATGATCCTGACAAGTGCATTTTCGAAGCGGCGGTCTATGAGCTCTATCCCGAAGGCGAAGCGCCGCAAACCGAATGGGACTATACCGAACCCGATGATTGGCCGCCGGTGCTGCAACAAGACTTCGCCAATATGGCCGCCGTGCAGCAGGGCATGAAAAGCGCAGGCTTCAAAGGCACGCAACCCAACCCCTACATGGAACGCGCCACCGCCAGCCTGCACATGAACCTCGCCCGGTTCATGTGCACAGGCGCGCCAGTGCTGCGGGATTGATCAGCAAAAAGCCGCGACGCCGTTTCGGCATCGCGGCTTTTCAGAATTTCAAGTCGGGTCAAAGCGTCACGCGAACGGCTCTTCGCCCTTCAGTTTGGTGCGGTGCATCATGCGGCCGCAGGTAAGGTCATAGGCTTCGGCGCGGTGCATGGTGCCGGTGTTGTCCCACATCACCAGATCGCCTTCATCCCATTCGTGGCTGTAGCTGAATTCCTCCTGCGTCGACCACTCGCGCAAGCCATGGATGATTTCCGCGCTTTCAAACGGCGTTTTGCCCAGAATTTGCAGCGTGGTGCAGCCGATGACCAGCGATTTTCGGCCCGAACGGTGGTTCCAAACCAGCGGCAATTCGTTTTCGCCAACGGTCTTCATCCCGCGCAGCTTGGCCACGCTCGGTTCCGGATCGTAGTAGAACACCGTTGGCCAGACGCCATGGATGGCGCGCAATTGCTCAAGCTCGGCCTTGCGATCATCGGGCAGGGCATCCCAAGCTGCATAAGTGCTACAGAAGCCGGTGTTGCCCGTGCCCTTTGGCGCCGGAACCTTGCATGACAGCAGCGAGGCTAGAATGGGCACGTCGTTCATCGTGCCATCAATGTGCCAATACAGGCTGCCCTTGAGGTATTCGGCAGCGCCTGGGTTTTCCTTGATGTCGAGCGTGATCTTGCTGACGTTTTCGCCATCACCCATCCGCTCCGGTGCAAATTCGCCCAGCGTCTTGGTGAAGGCGACCTGCTCGTCGTCAGTGAAATTCACTTGTTTGAACACCAGCACGCCACGTTCTTCCAGCAGCGCGCGGATCGCCGGGCCAAGGTCGCCGGCAAGCAGTTCTTCCTTGGTGTTCAACACGCGACTGGCAATTTTAGGGCGCAAGGCTTCATGGCGAAATTCGACGCGTGTTTCAGAAGCAGTAGCCATGATCAATTCTCCCAGGCTTCGGTGCCATTCAGGATCGTGCGATGCATCATCCGGCCTGAATAGGCGTCATAAGGTGTCGCGCGGTGCAACGACGTGCGATTGTCCCAGATCACCGTGTCACCCAAGGTCCATTTGTGCCGATAGCTAAAAGGTTCACTCGTCGCGAACTCTCGCAGACCGTGCAGCACCCGGTAACTGTCCTTGGGATCGAGGCCCCTCACATAGTGTGCCGTATTGCCCAGCACCAAGGACTTGCGCCCCGATTTGTGCGTGCAAACCAGCGGCAGTTCGGCTTCCCCCTTTTCGATCCAGTCTTCCAACTGTTCCATCGAGGGTTCGGGAGTGTGGTACATTTGCGAACGCCACAGCGAGTGGACCACGCGCAAATCGGCGATTGCGTCCTTGCGCTCTTGCGACAGTGCATCATAGGCCGATGCGGTATTGGCAAAATCGGTGTCGCCGCCTTCGCTCGCCAGCACTTTGGCGGTGAGCATGGATGCGCGGATAGGCATCGAGTGCATCGTGCCATCAATATGCCAGAACAGCGAACCCTTCAGGTATTCGGCGATCTTGTGGTTGATCTTCTCGTCCAGTGTCACCTTAAACATGGCTTCGCCGCGAATCTCGTTGACGTTGCCGCCCAGCAGATTGGTAAACCGGATCTGCTCTTCGTCGGTAAAATCGATTTGCGGAAAAACCAGCACGCCGCAAGATTCCAGCAAGGCGTTGATCCCGGCCGAAAGCGCGCCCGAAAGCAACTCCGCCTTGGTGTTAAGGATGCGCGCGCCGATCTTGGGCTTGATCTGCTCGAACTGCAGTTGCGACTGGGCAAGCTCGGTCATGGTCACGGCATCTCTCCTGCGATCGCCCTCATGTTGAACACCTGTTCAACATAAAAACTACATTGTGTCAATTATGTGTTTAGGGTGAGGGTATCAGCGCGTCGAGCCACTTCTCGACACATTGGATCGCCTCGTCATGACCGGACGTGACGCCCAGCGCTGCTTCCATGAACAAGGCGCGGCCCACACCTGCCAGGATCACCGAAAGACCGGCAGGGGAACACCCCGTTGCTTGCGCCAACCGCTCCCCCAGCACGCGTTCGAACAGGGCGATCTGCTGCGCGCGCATGGCACTGGCATGGGCGGAAATCTGTTCGCGAATGGCGGGGCGGCGGATGGCCAGCGCGATGAATTCCACCGAAAGCGCTGTCCGGCTATCGTCCCGAAAGAATTGCCACAGTGCGCGCACGGGTTCATTGCTCGCCAGCGCTGCGGCAATCATCGCGTCGCTCTGCGCCGCGCCCCGTTCGAACACGGCCAGCAGCAAGTCGTCGGTCGACGGGAAGTAGTAATGCACCAGCGAGGGGTTCAGCCCCGCGCGCAAAGCGACCCGGCGTGTGCTGGCAGCGGCATAGCCTTCTTCGCGGATAACCTGTTCGGTCACATCAACGATCAGTGCCCGCGTTTCAGACTTTTCCGCGCCGATCCGGCGCTTTGGAGAAGGTTCCTGGCTCGATAGGGCTGACATGGCGCGTCCGTTATCCTTGCACGGGAAGGCCGCTCATCGCGAGCCACCCGCCATCGTTGATGAAACTTGCGCCGGTGGCAAAACCGGATTCGTCACTGGCAAGAAACAGCGCCATGTTGGCCATTTCCTCAGGCTGTGCCAAACGGCCCATCACCCCCATCCGGTCAATAATACTGTTGGAGGTGGGCATACCTGCCTTCTCCATTTCCATCCGTTGATGTTTGGCCATTGGTGTTTCAGTAGCGCCGGGGCACAGCGCGTTCACACGGATGCCGTGCCGCGCCAATTCCACCGCCGCCACTTTGGTCAGCCCGACCAGCCCTGCCTTTGATGCACAATACCCGGCAGAACTGGCCGCGATGAAGGCGCCGATCGATGCCGTGTTGATGATCGATCCACCGCCTGCCTCGATCATGTGCGGAGCCACGTGCTTGATCATCAGCCACGGCCCTTTGAGGTTGACCTCTACCACCCGGTCAAAAGCCGCTTCATCGATCTTGAGGATCGATTGCTTGTTTTCGGTATCGGCGCCTGCATTGTTGAACAGGATGGTGGGCAAGCCCAGTTCGCCAATTGTCCGCGAGACGATGCGTTCAACGTCCGCTGTTTTGGTGATATCTGCCGCAATCGAAATGGCCGCGCCGCCAAGATCGGCAATCGCGGCCATCGTTTCGGCGTTGACCTCTTCCGAAAGATCAACGCACGCGATTTTCGCGCCATGCTTTGCGAACAGGATCGCAGAGGCTTGCCCCATGCCACCGGCGGTGCCGGTGATAATCGCGATCTTGCCTGCAAGACGCATGGCGCTGTCCATCAATGCGAACCCATATAGCGGCCGCCATTGGTGCTGATCGTCTGTCCGGTGATATAGCTGGCCTCTTCCGATGCCAAGTATGCCGCAGCCGCAGCAATGTCTTCTGGCTTGCCAATGCGCTTCATTGGCAGCGTTTGGGCAAATGCGTCGGCGTCAATCGGCGCGGCGCGCAGCATTGGCGTATCGATAAAGCCGGGGGGGATGATGTTGAACGTCACGCCAGAGGCCGCGAATTCCAACGCCAGCGCCTTGCTCATGCCCACAAGCCCGCCTTTGGACGAAACATAATGGCCCTGCGCTGGCGATCCGGTTTGCACCGACGAAGACGTGATGTTGATCACGCGGCCCCAGCCTGCTTCCAGCATATCGGGCAGGCATTCCTTGGTCACCAGCCACGGCCCGCGCAAGTTGATGCGGATCACTTTGTCGAAAAGCTCGTCATCGGTGCTGAGGAACGGAGTGAACGGCGCGATCCCGGCGTTGTTTACCAGAATGGCGATGGGGCCAAGTTCGGCGCGGGTGCGGTCAGCTGCGGCCTTGATCGCGGCCTTATCGGAACAATCAACATCGATTGCGATGGCCACGCCGCCGGCATCGCGCACCATCTGCGCGGTTTCTTCAGCACCTTGTGCATTGATGTCCCAGATGGCGATCTTGGCGGAATCTTCGGCAAGGCGCAATGCGATGGCGCGGCCGATGCCCGATCCCGCTCCGGTTACGACAGCTACGCGGCCCTGAAGTGAACGTGTCATTCAACTTATCCTCTAGGTTAGTTGAACTGGTGTTCAGCATTGCGCCGGGATGGAGTCAAGACAACGGGCATCGCGCCCGCGATAGCGTATTCAAGGTCTGACAGGCGGGCCTGTGTTTTGTTAGATGACCCGGCTCCTCGCATATGGAATTCGATAATGGCCGCAGCTTTAGATGGTATCCGCGTCATTGATATGAGCCGCGTTTTTGCCGCTCCAGTGGGCGCACAGATCCTCGGTGATCTCGGCGCCGACGTGATCAAGATCGAACGGCCCGGCTCTGGCGATGACGGGCGCGGCTATGGTACCGCGTGGGTCAAAGGCAAAGATGGCATCGACACCCGCCAATCGAGCTTTTTTACCGTTGCCAACCGCAACAAGCGCTCGATTACGGTCAATCACAGCAAACCAGAAGGGCAGGACATCATCCGCGCTCTGGTTAAAGATGCCGATGTTCTGATCGAGAACTTCAAGGTGGGTGATCTCAAACGGTTCGGGCTGGATTATGAAAGCCTCAAGGCGATCAACCCACGCCTGATCTATTGCTCGGTCACCGGCTTTGGCCAAACCGGCCCGATGGCGGCGCTTCCCGGCTATGACGGTCTGTTCCAGGCAACCGGCGGCATGATGGCTGTTACCGGCATCCCTGAAGGCAAACCGGGGGCGGGGCCATTGAAAGCAGGGCCGAGCCTTGTCGACTTCATGACCGGCCACAACACTGCGCTCGCAATCATGGCGGCGCTGCTTCACCGTGCCAATACAGGTGAGGGGCAGTACATCGACATCGCCCTGCTCGATACTTCGGTGGCTATGGTCAGTCACATCATGCAGGATTATCTTATCAGCGGCTTCCCTCCGCCGCGCCTTGGCAATGGTGGCAACGGCGGCGGTCCGGCAGATTTGATCACCGCCAGCGACGGCATCGTTTATCTCACCGCAGGCACCGATGAACATTACCGCCGTTTGACCGTGTTGATGGAACAACCAGACCTGTTCACCGATCCGCGTTTCGACACCAATTTCAAACGCGGCCGCACCGGGCAGGCAGAGCTGATCGAAATCATCTGCCAGTGGAGCAGCCAATTCAGCGTGGCTGATTTGCTTTCCAAGCTGGATAGCGTCGGCATTCCGGCGGCCAAATTCAATGAGCTGTCCGAGGTGTGGGACGAGCCGCAGGTGCAGCATCGCGGGCTTCGCGCCACCACGCCGCATGCTTGGGCCGAGGCTGGCTCGGTCGATCTGATTGCCAGCCCGCTCGCGCAGATGTCAGCCTCGCCTGCCACCATCCGCCGCGCCCCCCCGATGCTGGGGGAACATAACGCCGAAGTGCTTGGCGAACTGGGTTATTCCGCAGAGCGGATCGCTGAACTGAAGGCGGTGGGGGCTATCTGATTCCGGACATCGCCCCCGCGCTTAACGCAACGCCCGTGCCTTGGCGGTTGTGCCAAACCCCATAGCAGCTAGTTTTATCGGCAAAATCTGATTGAGAGAGGTGTTCCATGGCCGAGGCAGACCCCAAACTGTCCATTCCGTTCAAGGTCGTCGAAGCCGACCGCATTCCCTCGCCGCGCTATTACGACGAGCAGTTCTATAAGCTGGAATGTGAAAAGCTTTGGCCACACGTCTGGCAGATGGCCTGCCGGGTTGAGCAATTGCCCGAAGTGGGTGATTGGATCGAGTATTCAAACCTTGGCAAATCGATCATTGTGGTGCGCACCAAGGATGGCATTCGCGCGTTCCACAACGCCTGCCGCCATCGCGGCCTGCCGCTGACCGAAAACGCAGGCCACGGCAATTGCAAGACCGCCGGTTTCATCTGCCCGTTCCACGGTTGGCGCTGGAACATCGAAGGCAAAAATACCTTCGTCTATGGCCGCCACATGTTTGAAGAACGCCAGCTTGATGAAGCCGATCTGGCCCTGCGGCCCTGCCGCCATGAAGAAGCGATCGGCTGCGTATTTATCAACTTTGATGATGATGCGCCTTCATTTGCCGACACGATCGGTCCGGTGCTGCAACGCCTTGAAAAGCGCGGCCACAGTAACCAGCGCGCCGAATGGTGGTACGCCACCGAACTTCCCGCCAACTGGAAGACTGCGATCGAGGCCTTCATGGAAGGCTACCATGTGATGCGTACGCACCCGCAGCTGCAACAGGCAGCGCCCATGCTCTATAACATGATGTATGGTATGGACACCGGCGGCATCGGCGTGCCGATGAACCCCAACCTGTCAATTGCCGACAATATCAAGGCCCAGATCAAGCATCTTGGCCTGTTGAGCGAAGGCATGGCCGGAATGGTCCATGAAAAGGAAGTGGCGATTGCGCGCCAGCTTGCCGATGTGCCGCTGCCCGAGGATCCTCAGCTGGCGTTGATGACATGGTTTGGCATCGTCCAGCACCAAATTCACGAACAATTGACCGCGCGTGGTGAAAATGTGCCCGATCTCAATGCACTGGCAGTGTCCGATCCGCTCAGCGCGGTTGAATTCCTGTTCCCGCACTATTTCCTGCTGCCGTTCTTCACCAGCACATCGGCTTATCGCATCCGCCCGACCGGGCCTGAAACCTGCATTTTTGAAATCTGGTCGCTCACGCATTTCGCGCCGGGTGAAGAACCTGCACCTGTGATGGAACCCACGTTCCTGCCCTATGACAGCCAGGAATTCCCTCCGATTCCGCGCCAGGACTATTCGAACATCCCGATCCAGCAAAAGGGGCTCCATGCCCAAGGCTTTGATTTCATGCGGCTGTCGAGCACGATTGAAGGGCTGATCAGCAATTACAATCGCATCCTCGACGGCCATCTTGAAGGCAAACCCGCTGACAAGCTTGCCGCCGCTACGCACACGCTGGGCGGCAATTTCGATGGCAAGATCATCGAATATGACTTCTGATCCAAAGGCTGAAGTGCACAAGCTCTTGCTGTTTATGAAACGCCGACCGGATATCTCGGTCGGCGCATTTCGGGAATACTACGAGACCCGGCACATGCCGTTGTGCATGCGCTATATGCGCGGTGCCACGCGATACTTCCGTCGCTATTTGGAGCCGGTGGAAGGCATGGCCGAGCCGGAATTCGATGTGATCACCGAACTGTGGTTCACCAGTCGCGCACCCGTCGACGCGATCATCGCTACCTTGCGCAAGGATGCGATGCCGCCCGATGTGATCGCCGATGAACTTGAGTTTATCGACCGTGCCAAATCCCGCTTTTACGCGGTGAGCGAAGTCGAAACCGATCTGGGAGACGTTTGACCATGCAAGTTGCGATCATTACCGGTGCAGGCAGCGGCATCGGCCTTGAAACCGCGCGGTTGTTGCACGATCAGGGCATGGCCATTGTCGGTGTAGGCCGCAGCGCATCGAAGCTGGCAACGCTGGAAGAGGTAATTGCCGATCCTGCACGATTGGCCACGATTTCAATTGATATTTCGGCTGACCATGCGCCGCGTTCGATTGTCGAACTGGCGCTCAGCCGGTTTGGGCGCATCGATTTTCTGATCAACAATGCCGGCCTTGGCAGTCCCAAGCCACTTGATGAAACCGACGATGCAATGCTCGACGAATTCCTGAACGTGATGCTGCGCGCGCCGTTCCGGCTGTGCCGTGAGGTGATCCCGCACATGCAGGCAGGCGCGGGCGTGGTCAACGTCACCTCCACATTCGCGATGATCGGCGGCAAGCGGGGAGGGGCCTATTCTGCGGCCAAGGGCGGCCTCAAATCGCTGACCGAACACATGGCCTGCGAATATGGCCCGCGCGGAATCCGCTCGAACTGCGTAGCACCGGGCGTTACGATGACCGACATGGTACGCCATCGTTTCGAGGATGAGACCTTCAAACGCGTCAACGTCGAAACCACGCCCTATCCGCGTCTGGGTGAAGCGACCGATATCGCCAGCACCATTGCGTTCCTGTGTTCGGCAGGGGGCGAGATGATCAACGGCCAGACGATTACGGTCGATGGCGGCTGGACCAAGACCAAATATTTGTCCCCGCGTGTGCTCAATTCGGTGTGGAGTGATCCCGCATAAGGCGATCACCGTGGCAGCGATAGATTCAGGCGGCAGGTTGCTCCTGCCCATAATCCCTGCGAAAACTGAAACATAAGATGCCGGAGAAATTGCATGGCCACAGTTGAAAAGACAGAAATCGCCGAAAACGCGCGCAAGTATTGGTCTGCCGAAGGCTATACAGAAGGCGGCGTAATCCGCGAGGTTGATTACGCCTCGCAATCAGGCGGTCTTCACCCTTCACTCGAAGGCATCAAGATCGTCGATACCGATACGCATATTACCGAAGCGCCCGATTTGTTCACCAGCCGCGCGCCCGCGGCCTACAAGGACAAGGTGCCATACGTCCGCCTTGATCAGGACGGGGTTGAGCGTTGGTATGTGGGGGACCGAAACTTTGGATCGATGGGCGGAAACGTCATCCGTGCAGATAACAACAAGCTGCTCGGCCGCCTTGCATTTCCAAAGCTCGAACAGGCCCATCCCGGCGGACACGTGATGAAGGAACGCCTTAAGGCGATGGATGATATGGGCGTCTATGCCCAGATCTGTTACCAAAACTCTGGCGTCACGCAGGCCGGATCGTTGATGAGCCTTGGCGACAATGATCTCGCGCTCAATATCGTCAAAATCTATAACGATGCATCGATGGAATATACCGAGGAATCGGGTCAGCGCATCTTCAATATGGGCCATCTGCCGTTCTGGGATCAGGCCGCGTTGATGGCCGAAACACGCCGCTGCATCGATGGCGGCATTCGCGGTTTCGTTTTGCCCGATACGCCAGAGCGTGTGGGCGTGCCAAGCTTCATGCAGGAATACTGGACCCCGTTCCTCGAACTGTGCGATGCCACCGGCACCTCGCTCAACTTCCACCTCAACAGCGCGATCGATCCCAACACGATCACGTGGGAGGGCTTCGGCTTTGAACAGACGCTGTCCGTTGTGGCCACGATGTTTTCCATCGGCAATGCGGCAACGCTCGGCAACTGGATGGTCTCGGGCCGGCTTGACCGTCACCCCGGCCTGAAGATCGGTCTGATCGAAAGCGGCATGGGCTGGTTGCCTTTCGCTATCGAAGCGCTTGAGCACCAGTTTGACGAAATGTTGCCCAGCAAGAAGGGCCTGCTCAACAAACGTCCGTGGGATTACTTCCGCGATCACTTCTATTGCACGTTCTGGTTCGAAAAGGTCGGCCCCAAGCTGCTGCTGGAAACCATCGGCGTCGATAACGTGATGTTCGAAACCGATTTCCCGCACCCGACCTCGCTCTATCCCGGCGTGCAGGCGCATGTCGTCGATGTGCTTGGCGGCTATGATTTTGCCACCAAGAAGAAGGTGCTGCAGGATAACGCTTCGAAGCTTTATCGCCTGCCGTTCTGACAGGAAAAAGGGCCGGGGAGAAAATCCCCGGCCCTTCCTTTATTAGCGAGGCTTGATAGCCATCACGCTGCCCTCGGCGTCAGCCGCCAGATAAAGTGTCCCATCGGGCGCTGCCGCAATCCCGGCAAAATTGATCATCGGCCCGGACATATCGCCAATCGGCCCGAGGAACGGCATCGCGCCGCATCCGGGCGGTGGCCCAACCGGCAGTTGCGTTGCCACCGTTGTGATCGCGCCACTGGCCAGATCACATTCGGTCAGCGATTTGCCCACACTGTCCACGGCGTAAAGCTTCCCGCCCTGGATGCACAACCCTTCGGTGCGGTGCAGCCCGTCCAGAACCGTGTCGCTTTTGCCGCCGGAAAGCTTGACCACGCGGTCAGCACCGGCCTCGGCCACATAAATCGTGCCATCGCTGCCAATGGCAACGCCCATCGGCTTGTCCAGTCCGCTTGCCAATTCGGTGATCGCGCCGCCCTCGGCGCTCAACACGCGGCCCGTGCCATATTCGGCAAAGATCACCGCATTGCCAAACGCGGCCACACCCATCAGCTGGTCATAGCCATTGGCCAACCATTCGATTTCGCCGCTTGCGGGGGAATAGCGGGCCACACCGCCCATGCCGGTGGTGAAAATCCACTCGCCTGCCTTGCTCCCCGCACATACGCCGCGCGCATAGCCGGGGCTGCTGTGGGTAAACAGCATGAAAGCAAGGTCCAGCCCGCCACTGCGGTTCAGCGAATAGGAAAACGCGCCATCGGTCACCATCACGCTGCCATCTGCGCCAACCGCCAAGCCCAACGGCCATTGCAGCGCGCGCGGGATGACCGAACGTGTCTTGCCGGGGGCAAGGATTTCGGTCAACTCGCCGGGGATCGATGAAACGAAGATGCGGTCGCCCACAAAGGTCACGTTATCCAATCCGGGGCCAAGATCGGCCAGAACCTCGCGCTGGCCGCTGACCGGATCGATCCGCAGCACCTGGCCCGACATCACTTGCGTGGTGACGATCCGGCCCTTGCTGTCAAACTTGACCGAATCCGGCACGCCCAGATCGCCCGCAATCACTTGATGCGCACCGGTTTCCAGATCAATCGCCCAAATCTCATTGGTGCCCATGATCGGCGCATAAAGCCGCCCGTCCGGCCCCACATCAAACGCGTTGGCCATCGGCACATCGCCCTTGATGATGCGCGGCGCTCCGCCATTGCGGTCCAGTTCCATGATCCGCGCGCCGATGCGGCATTCGCCCACAATCAGCCGCCCCTCATGGTAGGTGATCGGGTTGGCCACCGGTATATCGCCCTGGATGACGGTAACCGTGCCGTTTGGCGCACGCATGCACACGCGCCCTTCGGTGATTTCGGTGCAATAGAGATTGCCCGCTTCATCGAACACCAGATCATCTGGGGCAATAATCGCGCCGCCCATCGGGCTGATCACCTCAACCGCGCCGCTATCGGGATCAACCGCGCTGACCAGACTGCCCGGCACTTGTGCCACCCATATCCGTCCATCGCTGGCGGTGCGGATGCCGTTGGCGCCATAGAGCCTGCTTGGCGGGGTCAAACGCGTGGCTGACCATCCTTCCGCCGTCGTTGCGGCAGGCCCGCTATAGCGGTTCAGTGTTGTGGTCATTCAATCTCTCCCACAAGATCAGGTTCAGCCGATGATCGATTTGATCTCGAGATATTCGTGGAAGCCAGCCTCGCCCCATTCGCGGCCATTGCCCGAATGCTTGTAGCCGCCGAACGGTGCGTGGAAATCAAACCCGCCGTTGACCCAGACCGCGCCCGTGCGCATCCGCCGCGCCAGTGCAATCGCCGTGTCGCGGTTCTGTCCGCTGACATAGCCGCCAAGCCCGAACACGCTGTCGTTGGCAATCTCGACCGCATGATCAAGATCATCATAGGCGATGATCACCAGCACCGGCCCGAAGATTTCCTCACGCGCGATCACCGCATCGTTGGTGCAGGCAAACACCGTCGGCTTGACGAAATAACCACGGCTCAGCCCATCGGGACGGCCCAGTCCACCCGAAACCAGCGTTGCGCCTTCATCAAGGCCCTTCTGGATATAGCCTTGAATGATGTTCCACTGCGATTTGGACACGACGGGCCCCATCGCCACGTCCGAATGCGGATCGCCCACACTCACGCCCTCGCACGCCGCCTTGGCCGCGGCCACAGCCTCGTCCAGCCGCGAACGCGGCACCAGCAGACGCGAACCTGCCGAACAGGTCTGGCCTGCATTGACCATCATGCCACCGGTTGCGGCTGCAACATTGCCCGCCATGTCCGCATCATCAAGGATGATCCACGCGCTCTTGCCGCCCAGTTCCAGCCCGACGCGTTTGACCGTATCGGCCGCGTCCTTGCTGATTTGGATGCCCACCGGCTCTGACCCGGTGAAGCTGACCATATCGACGTCGGCATGTTTGGAAAGCGCGCTCCCGATGACGCTGCCTTGCCCTTGGATCATGTTGAACACGCCCGCAGGAGTGCCCGCCTTGTGCATGATTTCGGCAAGGATTTGTGCAGAATAAGGCGCAAGTTGCGGCGGCTTCAGCACTGATGTGCAGCCCGTGGCCAGCGCCGGGAATACCTTGACGGTCACCTGATTGAGTGGCCAGTTCCATGGCGTGATCAATCCGCAAACGCCAATCGGTTCACGCACGATAAGATGCGCGCCCTTCTGCTCTTCGAACTTGAAGTTTTCCAGTACTTCGATGGCGGTTTGCAGATGGCCCGCGCCAAGCCCTGCCTGAAATCCGCAGCCCAGCGCAATCGGCGCGCCCATCTCTTCGGTAACCGCTTCGCCCATTTCCTGCATACGGTTGGCGTATTCCGCCTGAATCCCGCGCAGCAATTCCAGCCGCTCGGCAACGCTCGATTGCGACCATACGCCAAACGCCTTGCGCGCAGCGGCCACGGCTTTGTCAACGTCGGCTACCGATCCCAACGAAATCGTGCCCGAAACGTCTTCAGTCGCAGGATTGATCACGTCGGCGGTAGCGGGTGTGACCGGGTCAACCCATTTGCGATCGATATAGAACTGGGTGTAGCTGCGCATCTCTGCCTCTCCAAAACTTATGCCCTGTAGTTATCGGGCTATGGGAGGCTTGTCACCGCATCGTGCCGACATCGCCTGTGCGACGTTGGCAAACAAAAAGCGGCAGCTTTCCCGGCCTGACGGATCAGGACGGGAAAGCCGCAGCGGCCGTGCTTACTGCGTGCCTTCAGCGTACCAGGTACGGAACTTGTCGTACTTTGGCATTTCTTCCGAGTTGGCCTTCGGATCGATCGGCACGTGAATGACGGTCGGTCCGCCGCGGGCATAAGCGCGCGCAATTGCAGGGCCAATGCCATCGGCGGTCGGCACGAATTCGCCATGGGCACCAAGGCCTTCAGCGATCTTGTCGAAACGCACCTTGTCGCTCCAGTGCGTGCCGGTTTCGGCGGTGCCAGGGCCAAATGTGCGTTTGTACACGCCCACTTCAAGACCCCACTGGAAATCGACCGCAACCACGCACACCAGCGGCAGGTTGCGGCGCACAGCCACTTCCAGCTCGGCGATGTGGAACAGGAACGAGCTGTCCGAGGTGACCAGCATACCGGGGCGGGTAACACCGGTTTCGGCAATATCAGCCAGCATTGCGCCCGTGGCGTACGGCAGGCCGGTGCCGATGTGGCCATAGTTCTGGTTCCAGATCACGTCGTTCGGCTTGCACTGGTTATAAGTCCAGCCAAACACCACCGAAGCGCCGCCATCGCGGATCATAATGCCGTCTTTGGGGAACGCCTTGGTTGCTTCCACGATGAACCGCGAGGTGTGGACTGGCACATTGCCCGTGCCATCGCTCTTGGTCAGCGTTTCAATGGCCAATTCATCCAGTTCGGCTTGTCCGTCGCGCATGAACTTGGCGAGGTCTTCGCCTGCGGGACGGCCTTCGCCCAGTGCGCGGGTAAGCTGCGGCACAACTGCGCGCACATCGCCCACCAACGGCACGTCGATCGGACGGTTCACGCCTATCGCTGTCGGGTCTTGCTGAACGTAGATCCACTTGCGGTTGGCTTCGCCTGCATACCAATGGCGCCAGCGGCCGAAGTGCAAGGGTTCGCCCAGTTCTGTGGCCAGCGCGACCACACAATCTGATGCTTCCACCGCTTCGATCGAGGCGTCCGAGAACACATACTGGAACGTACGGTCTTCAATACCCTCGATATAGCTGGTGCCGCCAGAGGTCTGGATCACCGGGCAATTCATTTTGAGCGCGAGTGCCTTGACCGCTTCGCCAGACTTGGTGGTGTGCACGGCATGGCCCACCAGCAGGATCGGATTCTTCGCCTTCAGGATCAGCTCTGCCGCTTCTGCAATACGGTCACCATCGGCACCCTGATTGGTCAGGCGATAGCGGTGTGGCGGCAGCACTTCAGGAACATCAAGCTCTTCAAGGATGATGTGCGAAGGGTATTCGATATACGTGGGGCCGGGCGTGCCCGACATCGCCACGCGAATGGCTTCACGGACAACTTCATCGGTTTGCTCGGCATACTCGATGGCGCCCGAATACTTGACGCTGTCTTCGATCATCGGTTCCTGACGGACGAACTGGATACGCCCGCGACGGACGCGGCGTTCTGTCACTCGCGCGCGCTGGCCACCGATGAAGATGACCGGCGAGTTTTCAACTTTGCAGCACTGGATCGCGGGCATCATGTTGGCAAGGCCCGGCCCGAGTGTGCCAAAGCAAACGGCAGGCTTGCCGGTGATGCGCGATGCGGCCTCGGCCATGAAACCGGCGGCCGCTTCATGGTGCGGCGATACCACGGTCCAACCGCGCGCTTCGGCTTCAAGGCACAGATGCACAAAGTTCGGATCAGGAATGCCGAACAGCGTCTTGATGCCTTCGGCTTCGAAAAGGTCAAGGATGCGCTTGTAGACCGGGGTGCCGCCGGCCATCACCTTCAACTCAGACGTTGCGGTGTTTGTTGGCGCGGCTTGCCCTGGTAGTAGCGAAACTGGCTGAGCGGGCTTGGGATCGTCATAGCTCATTTCAAAATCCTTGGCGCGCCGATTCCGGTGAATTCGGCGAGGTTGCGGTGTGCATTGATGATTTTCTGTTCCTGATGCGGGTTGGGCAGCGCGCCTTTGAAGCCGCGCGATTTCATGCCTTTGTGCACCCACTTCATGTTGGCAAAATCCTGGGCGAGAACCTTGCCCCAGTTTTCTTCGGTCGGCTCGGCCTCAACCCACTCGGTCTTCGGCTCCTCGCCTTCGGGATAGCGCTCAAGCGCATAGGCCTCGAAGATGCACATATCGGGATCGTTGCCATAAGGCCGCGCGCGATAGGCCAGCGCGAAGGTCACCCCTTGCAGGATGTTTTGGTTGGGAAACAGCGTCCAGGCAAGGCCCGCCTCGGCCATGACCGCAGGAGGAATTTCTGGCCAGATCACTCCACGCGCCGCATCATCGGCTTTGGCCGAAGCCATCCAATGCGCCATCACTTCGCCCACGGTTGATCCTTCGGGCAGCTCATCCTGCAAACGGCGCGCCGCATTGATCAGCGTATCGGTCGATGCCGAATAATTGATTGTGGTGTAATTCTCGTACGCCAGTTCATAGGTCGAGATGCGCGGATCGGCACCTTTGCCCGCACGGCTGACCGAACCGCCCTGCGTGCTCGATTCAGCAGATTTGCGCTGATCGAAACCGGATACACTGTGCAGGCCATATTGCTTGGAATAGGCATAGAATTCGGCAAATGCGGTCAACTGATGATGCGTTGCGGTGGTGTGATATGGCTCCATGAAAGCCTCGATCGAAGTCTTCCAGTTGGCCGGATAAATGCACCATTGCCGCCACTTATAGCGCATCTTGTCCAATTCGAAGTGTGACAGGATACGCCCGGCATCACCCAGAAACTCTTCAAGGCTTTCAGCCGCTTCCTCGCGCTGGTCGATATAGAGGTAACCGCCCCAGGTATCGACGCGGACCGGGGTCAGCGATGTGCAATTGGGATTGATCGCACCACCCCAGTCATCCTCATCGAGAATGTAGTTGTTGTGGCCTTCAATGTCATAAGACCACCCGTGGAACGCGCAAACAAAGCTGCGCGCATTGCCGCGCACACCGTTGCTGCCCGCAGGCACATCAATCAACTGGCGTCCACGATGCGCGCACACGTTGTAAAACGCCTTGATCGTATCAGGAGCGGTCCGGATGACGATGATGGAATCATCGCAGATATCGTACGTGAAGTAATCGCCGACGTTCGGAATGTCTTCCTCGCGCCCCGCCATCTGCCACACGCGCGGCCACAAGCGTTCTTTTTCAACCTTCAGATATTCTTCTGAAAGAAACGCCTCGGTGCCATAAGTGACCGCAACCTCGTCATCGAGGTCTTTGGGTGTGATATTGGTTGGTTCGGTCATATCATGCT
Source organism: Novosphingobium sp. AAP83 (assembly GCF_001295795.1). GTDB lineage: Bacteria > Pseudomonadota > Alphaproteobacteria > Sphingomonadales > Sphingomonadaceae > Novosphingobium. Next base: position 66,383 of record NZ_LJHY01000016.1, on the reverse strand, counting down.
CCTCGGCAGGGCAGCGGTTTAAGCCGTCACCGCCATCCCTTCCATGTCACCGGCATCGCGCCACTGCGCCAGCATCGCTTCAAAGTGATCCCAGCCGTAACCCCAACCCGGGAACAGCGCCCACTTGGGCTTGGTGTCACCTTCATTGTTGAAGTATCCGGGCGGGCAGCGCAGCTGCAGTTCCGAGACGTCCATTTTGATTTCGTTGTAGGTCTTTACATAGGCATCTTGGGCTTCTTGGGTTGGCTCAACTGCGTTAACCCCGCGCCGCAGCGCCTCGCCAATGATCCATGCGATATGCGCGCATTGTCCACCGAAATGCTCGGTCACCGATGAATTGATGCCGCCCTGGATATAGCCGATGAAGCCCATGTTCGGGAAATTATGCGTGGTGATGCCGTGCAGCGTGGCAGGGCCATCGCGCCAGTGATCGTAAATCGAAACGCCGCCACGGCCTTCGAATTTGCCAATGCTCCAGCGCCGCTCAAGATCGGATGTCACCTCGAAACCGCTGGCAAAAATGATGCAGTCGATCTCGTGTTCTTCACCGCCCGCCATGAAGCCATTTTCGGTCATCTCCTCAAGGCCTTGCGTGTCAGACACATCGACCAGAGTCACGTTGGGGCGATTGAACGCGGGGTAAAAGGCATCGCTGGAAAGAGGGCGCTTGCACATGTGGTAATAGTACGGCTTGAGCGCTTCTGCGGTCGCGGGGTCTTCCACCAGTTCATCGCAACGCGCGCGCAAGCGCTCCATCACGCGGAAGTCCATTTCATCGCGCTTGGCCATGAATTCTTCCATCGTCAGCTCTTTGCCTGCAGCGGCAATTTCAGCAGAGAGGTTGCGATTGATCTCGGTCCAGATGTCGCAAATCAGATCGGTTTCGCCGGGCTGGAACACTTCTTGTGCGCCACGGTGGAAGTTGGCGATCCGCTCCTTCTGCCAGCCGGGCTTGAGCGAACTTGCCCATTCGGCGCTGGTCGGCGGGTTGGGGCGCTTGTCGACCGTTGATGGCGTACGCTGGATAACGAACAAGTGCTTGGAATGCTCGGCAAGCGGCGGCACGGTCTGGATGGCGGTTGCACCCGTTCCGACAATGGCCACACGCTTGTCGCCCAGCTTGTCCAGTTGCGGATCGCCGTATGCGCCGCCAGTGTAATCATAATCCCAGCGCGAGGTGTGGAAGATCTTGCCTTTGAACTTTTCAATGCCTTTCACCGCTGGCAGCTTGGGCATGTTCAATACGCCCGATGCCGTCACCACATAGCGCGCACGGATCGCATCGCCACGGTTGGTGGTGATGTGCCAGCGGGCGCCCGCGTCGTCCCATATCACACTGGTCACTTGCGTGTGGAACAGGGCGCGTTCAGCAAAGCCACCACGCACCGCAATGGACTTGGCGTAGGCCTGGATTTCATGGCCGTCCGAAAACTTCTTCGACGGCATGAAGCCCATTTCTTCCAGAAACGGCAGGTAGCAATAGGCATCGTTATCGCACTGCACGCCTGGGTACTGGTTCCAGTACCACACCCCGCCGAAATCGCCTGCGGTATCGATGTTGCGGAAGTTGGTGACGCCTTGCTTTACAAGGTAATGGCCCGCCATGATGCCGCCCCAGCCCGCGCCAAGCACGATCGCGTCGATATCTTCATCCAGCGCATCACGCGGCACGACCGCCTTGTAAGGATCAACCGAATAATCGGGCACGAAGCTGCCACTTGGCCGCACATATTGCGCCTGACCCTCTTTGCGCAGCCGCCGCGCCCGTTCGACACGGTATTTGTCACGCAAGGCCGTAAAATCAATCGTATCGGGCAATGGCGTGGTGGTGGGGTGGCAGGTCATCTGGTTTCCTGGGATGTATTGCAGAGGCCAGTCATTAATCCGCTGCAGCCCTGAATCCACCTCAAACCAACACCCCGTCCATCAAATCGCCACCACGTTAAAAGGGGGCATTTTGCAGGGCATGGCCATCGCGCCCGCGATTTGCAGAAGGCGTGGTGAAACAAGCCGCTGCACGGCGGTGCATTTTGATATGTCTTGCGCAGGATTGGTCGAAACCGGGCGCCAAAGCGCATGCAATCAATCCGATAGGAGAGAGACGGGATGCATATGGCGGGCGATATGGCGGACAAAGTTGCGTTGATTACCGGCGCAGGCGGCGGGCTTGGCCGCGCAACGGCGATCAAGCTGGCACGGGCCGGCGCGGATGTGTGTATTGTCGATATCAAAGCCAAAGGGTTGGCCGAAACCGCTATAGAAATCGAGGCCGCAGGCCGTATCGCGCTGGTTCACGTGGCCGATCTGTCTCAAGCCGCCAATTGCGCGTCCAGTGTGGCAGCGGCAGTGGACAGTTTCGGCAGGCTGGATGCCTTGTGCAACGTGGCGGGAGTCCTGAAACTCGCCAACAGCCACGAAATGCTCCTGGCCGATTGGAACCTGGTCCTCGCGGTAAACCTCACTGCGCCCTTCCTGTTGAGCCAGACGGCCATTCCGCACCTGCTGAAAACGAATGGTGCCATCGTCAACGTGGCCTCGCTCGCCGCGCATATGGGGCAGGCCTACGCTGCAGCCTATTGCGCAACAAAAGCAGGCCTTGTGCATATGACTAAAGCGATGGCGATGGAATATCTGAAGCAGCCCATCCGCATCAACGCGCTTTCGCCCGGCGGGATGTCCACACCGATCGCAGCAAACTTCGTTCCGCCGCCCGGGGCCGATCCCGAATTGCTTGCGCGCTTCCGGCCTCTGCGCGGGCTGGTCGAGGTGGAGGAGATGGCCGACATGGTCGCCTACCTCGCCTCGGATGCGTCACGCGGATTTCATGGCGCGGTTCTGCAAATGGACAAAGGGGTCACCGCAGGATGAACAATGCCATTTCCGCACCGTCCGTTCGCGGCGAATTTCGCCAGCATTGGCTTCTGGTACTGGCCGCCGCAACCGGCTTTGGTTTCAGCGCGATTGTCTCGGTCACCACCGGCTTGTTCATGGAACCGCTAGGCCGCGAATTCGGCTGGGGCCGGGCGCTGCAAGCCTCCGGCGCTTCGATCACCGCCATTCTGACGTTCCTGATGTCGCCGTTCTTCGGCGCTCTGATTGATCGTTGGGGCACGCGCGGGATGGCGCTGGCGGGGATCGTCCTGGCCAGCCTGATCATCTCCGGCTTCAGCCTTGCCAATGGCTCACCCGTGCAGTGGATGGCGTTGTGGGGCTTCTATGCTTTTGCCGGGGTGATGATCAAATCGACCGTCTGGACCGCCGCAATCTCCAGCGTTTTCAAAGAGGGCAGGGGCTTGGCGCTCGGCCTCACGTTATCTGGCACCGCAGTCGCTGCGATCATTTTTGCGCCGCTGACCGATTGGCTGATCAACTCTTACGGCTGGCGTGGCGCCTGGATTGGGCTGGGCCTCGGTGCCGGAACATTAACCTTCGTGTTATGCGCGCTGTTCTTTTTCGATGGCTACGCCATGGCGAAATCAAAGCAGGCCAAGACGGGTGAGGTGCCGACAAAGGGCCCGCTGCTCGATGTGCCAGGCCTTTCCATTGCGGAGGCATGGCGCGATTCTGCACTGTGGCGGATCGGCCTTTCCACGTTCTTGATGATGGTCGTCACCATCGCGCTTAACGTGCACCAGTTCGAAATCTTGCGATCAACCGGCCTTACCCGCACTACGGCCGCCTACTATTCCAGCATCGCCGGTTTTGCCGGGATTGCGGGCAAGCTGATCACCGGTTGGTTGCTTGATCGCTATCACGTGCGCTGGGTCGGAGGCATCACGTTGGGGATGACCACGGTGGCTTTCGCGTTGCTGCTCCTGCCCAATCTCACCGCGCCGATCATCATAGCTGCGATGGTAGTCAACGGCTACAGCGCGGGCACCAAGCTGCAAGTCGCCAGCTACCTCACATCGGCATACGGCGGCTTGCGCAACTTTGGCGCAATGTTCGGCGTGATGGCCAGCTTGATTGCCGCAGGATCGGGGATCGGCCCCGTGCTCGCAGGCTATATCTTCGATGTTTATGGCACATATGCCCCATTCCTGATTTTCGGCATGATCGCCTCGATCTTTTGCGGTGGCCTAATTCTGTCGCTGGGTGCCTACCCGTCATGGGCCCGCAATCACGAAAAGGAACAAGTGGCGCAATGACCACGCACGAACACGCCATCCTGTTCGAACCGTTCACCCACGGTTCGATGCAATTGAACAACCGCATCGTCATGGCACCGATGATCCGGGGCTTTGCCCAAGGCGGATTGCCTGGCGCGGACCATGTTGAATATTACCGGCGGCGCGCTGAGGGCGGCGTTGGCCTGATCCTGACAGAAGGCGCAGTGATAGATCGTCCATCGTCGCGCAACGAACCTGCCAGCCTCGAACGCCTTGTCACCCGGATGGAGCGCGGCGAGTTTGATTTGATCGCCGTTGGCCGCGCCTTGATCGTTGATCCGGATTGGGCCAACAAGGTGCAAGCAGGACGGTTGGATGAACTCAGTCCCTTCGAAACCCAGGCACTAGCCAGCTTTGTTTAGGATATCAGACCATGTCTGCTTATGCGATCTTTATCCGCGATGTGCCACCGCATGATCCAGAAGGGCTTGCTACCTATCAGCAAATGAACCGCGAAAGCGTGCCAGCCTTTTTGCAATTCGGGATCGCGCCGTTAGCGGTCTACGGCAAGATCGAAGCGCTAGAAGGCACCACGCCCGATGGCGTGATCATCCTCAAGTTTCCAAGCCTTGCCGATGCGCAAGCGTGGTATAACAGTCCGGAATATCAGGCCGCTTTGCCGCATCGGATCAACGCGAGTGAATATCGCGCGTTTATCGTGGAAGGGCTTTAAGGCGCTGCAAAGAAACTCTCGCTCCAGTCGTCATTGGCGCGGCCGGCGAATGTCGGCGCGCTGAATGCCATGCCCATGACGCCTGCCGACCAGTCGATCGAAGCACCCCAATCCTGATACCAGTCATACAGCATGGTGCGACTAGCAATGCGCCAGTCGTCCCCCCGCTTTTCAAAAACATCCAGATAACGCCCGCCCAGCACCACATCATGCTCGTCCCCGTCACCATAATTGATGCGATGATAGGATATGACCTGGGTTTCCACTTTGGCGCTATCGCCCGCCAACTCGATATAGCTTTGACCAAGATGGTGCTGGGTGTTGGCAATCGCGTCTGATCCTGGCGTCACCCACGCCAGATATTCGGCGAACGTGCCCTTGAAAACGCCGTAGTCCGTCACGGAATCCGGCCAGTATGAAGCTGAAATCAGCGCCACACTCCGCCGGTCCTCGCCCCGGACAAGCTGTGCCAGGCAATGACGGATGGCGTCGCGGGCAATCATGTTTTCCAAGGCGTCATTCATCGGTAAATATTGGCGCATAGGCCCTGCGCCGTCTATCTCGACCAAGCTAAGCCGGTGCATATCGCGCAGGCGTCGCAGCCTTTTACCATCGCCCGGTCGATCTTTTTAGGGGCCGCTAGACGCAACGCCGCCCGGTATGTCACTCGGCCAAATAGCGCTTTTCTATTGGGGTTTCCAAAATGCGGCAGATTGATCATTTTATTGCAGGGGCAACGTCGCCTGCCTCACGTTTCGGCGATGTTATGGACCCCAACAATGGCGGCGTTCAGGCGCAAGTCGGCCTCGGTGATGCCGCCGTGCTCGCTCAAGCTGTGGCCGCAGCGCAAGCAGCGCAACCAGCATGAGCCGCGATGAATCCACAACGCCGCGCGCGAGTGATGTTCAATTTCAAAGCCTTGATTGAAAAGCACACCGATGAATTGGCCGCGATGCTTTCGGCCGAACACGGCAAAGTGATCGGCGACTCCAAGGGTGATATCCAGCGCGGGCTGGAGGTCGTGGAATTCTGCTGCGGCATTCCGCACGCTCTTAAAGGCGAATACACTCAAGGCGCAGGACCGGGGATCGATGTCTACTCAATGCGCCAGCCCATCGGCATCGGCGCCGGCATCACTCCCTTCAATTTTCCCGCCATGATTCCGCTGTGGATGGGTGCGGTCGCTGTTGCCGTCGGCAATGCCTTCATCCTCAAGCCTTCCGAACGCGCGCCGACCGTGCCGCACCGTTTGGGTGAACTGTTCCTCGAAGCAGGCCTGCCCGCAGGCATTTTCCAGGTCGTCAATGGTGACAAGGAAATGGTCGATGCCATCCTCGATCATCCTGCCATTGGCGCTGTCAGCTTTGTCGGCTCTTCAGACATTGCACAGTATGTCTATTCGCGCGGCGTCGCGGCGGGCAAGCGTATGCAGGCAATGGGCGGGGCCAAGAACCACGGCATCGTGATGCCGGACGCCGATCTCGATCAGGTCGTCAACGATGTTTGCGGCGCGGCCTTCGGTTCGGCCGGTGAACGCTGCATGGCGCTGCCGGTCGTGGTGCCTGTCGGCCATGAAACTGCCGAAAAGCTGAAGGCCAAGCTGATCACCGCGATAGAAGCACTCAAGGTCGGCATCTCGACCGATGGTGAAGCCCACTTTGGCCCGGTCGTTTCGGCTCTGCACAAGGCCAAAGTAGAAGGCTGGATTCAAACCGCGATCGATGAAGGTTCGGAACTGGTCATCGATGGCCGCAATCTCGTGTTGCAAGGCCATGAAGGTGGCTACTTTGTCGGCCCAACCCTGCTCGACCATGTCACCAGAGACATGACAAGCTACAAGGAAGAAATCTTCGGCCCCGTGCTGCAGATCGTCCGTGCCAAGGACTTCGAAGAAGCGCTCGAATTGCCCAGCAAGCACCAATACGGCAATGGCGTGGCCATCTTTACCCGCAACGGCAACGTCGCGCGTGAATTTGCCGCACGCGTGAATGTCGGCATGGTTGGCATCAACGTGCCGATCCCCGTGCCTGTGGCCTATCACAGCTTCGGCGGCTGGAAGCGTTCCGGCTTCGGCGATCAAAACCAATACGGCATGGAAGGCGTGCGTTTCTGGACCAAGACCAAGACCGTCACCGCCCGCTGGCCCGATGGCAGCGCCGATGCCGGTAACGCCTTCATCATCCCCACCATGAGCTGATCGTTCGCGTCAATTCTGGCGCTGACATGCCCACGCATCCCCCTGATGCGTGGGCTTTTTGCGTTCCTGTGCGGCGCGAATGTGCACGAACCCCAAACACAATTCAGCCCGGCCCCGGATAAACCGGAACCGGGCCAAATCTTTCAGGCATCCAGCGTTGTGGATCAGGCAGGCTTGCTTGGCAGCTCTGCAATGGCAGTACCAAAGGCCGAAACTTCATCGCGGTGCGTGATCGCACGTTGCTGAATTTCGACGTACTTCTTGCCGTTTTCTTCGAACTTGCGGATCACGCTGGCATCGATGAAGATCACATCGCCATCAGGATTGTGGCGGCGGATCTGGCACTTGGACTTGTGCAGGAAGCCATCATCGCCAATCCAGTTGGTGATTTGGTGCGTCAGCCAGCTGTTACGCTCTGGACCGTAATCGTACGCGCCCGGCGCACCGACTTCGAGAGCGAATGCTTCGTCCCAGTGAACGCGCTCAGGGCAATCGGGCACATTAAAGCGGTTCTTGATGCCAAGGCCAGGGTGGGCCTGCTGCATCTTGTACGCCAGCTTGTTGGCGCGGATGTAAAGACCGCCCCAGCCCTGTGCGTAACAGATGAAGCCGGTGACCGTCATCGGGCCCTTCATCATGCGTGGCAGCTCGTCGCCGACGTTGACATCTTCCCAATAGCGCGGGGTCGCGCCACGGATTTCCTCGTTGGCGTAAAGCTTGCCCCATTCGGCCAGCTGTTCGTCGGTGAAAGGTTCCACGCGGCCACGCGCTTCGGTGTACTTTGTGCCGCGTTCACGGGCCTCGTCGCGGTCGGTGCGGAACACCCAGCTATCGGCTTCGCAAACCAGTTCGTTGTGCTGGTTGTAGAAATCGACGTGGTAGATCTGCTGGAACGAACGGCCCGCAAACTTGGTCTGATGCTCGACCAGATCCTTGAGGTACGCCTCGGTGCGGATCGTGTCGTTGCGAAGCACCGGCTTGTGCCAAGTCCAATCGGCGCCTGCCCACATCGCGTGAACGCCCGAAAGGCCACCGCAATAGCCCGAGATCAGGCGGCTGGTGGTGAACAGGAAGCTTGGCAGCGCCACGATGTCACCATACTTGGTGGTCTTGGCATATTCCGGGTCGCACCACAGCGGATTGTCATCGCCGATGCCATGGGCATAGTGACGGACCGCGTCGCGCGTTGCTTCATAGTTCCACGGCTCGACCGTGTTTTCGATCTTCACACCGATGCGGGTGCGCAGATCGGCAAGGCCGTCCTCGGTGATCTTAGGGAATTTTGCCTCGATGGGCGCGTCGCTTTGGGTTGCCATTGGTATCCTCCTTGGAATTTTAAGCGGCACTTGCCGCGGATGCCGCTGCTTCGCGGTCACGCAATACCTTGCGGTTGACCTTGCCAGCGGGTGTCTTGGGAAGCTCGGTCACAAAATCCACGATGCGCGGAAATTCATGCTGGGCCAGCTTTTCGCGCGTGAAATCCTGCAATTCGCGGGCAAGCGCATCACTGCCCTGGCGATTGATCACGATGAATGCCTTGACCACTTGGCCACGCTTTTCATCGGCCACACCGATCACCGCGCATTCCAGCACCGCGTCATGCTTCAGCAGCGTGTTTTCAATCTCGACCGCGCTCATCGTCCAGCCGGCAGAGATGATCACGTCATCGGCGCGGCCTTTGTGATAAAAATAGCCATCGGCATCGATCGTCGCGCGATCCTTGGTCGAAAGCCAGCCACCTGCTTCACCACGCTTGGCGCGCCATAGCATCAGTTCGCCGATTTCGTCAGGCGGGCAGGGCGTGCCATCGGGGCGCTGCACTTCCAGACGCTGGCCAGGGATGGCCTTGCCCAGAGAGCCGGGCTTCACGTGGAAGTCTTCCGCGCCGGGATAATTGACCAGTACAACGCCGATTTCGGTCGTGCCATACATCGAACAGGCAGGTGCCTTGAAGTGTGCGTCGATCCAGTCGAGTGTGCCGGGATCAATTGGCTCACCGGTGTAGCTCAGCTTTTTGAAATAGAAGTTGTAGTTGCCGCCTTTGCCGCTGTTTTTCATCATGCGGTAATGCGTCGCAGCAGCGCTCATATTGGTGATGCGGTAATCGTCCAGCGCCTTCATCAGGCGCACCGGATCGAACCGGCCTGTGAATGTCCCGGTGGTCACCCCCAGCGCCAATGGTGCCAGTGTGCCATGCCACAACCCATGGCCCCAAGCGGGCGATGAAGGGCAGAAGAATTCATCACCAGGACGGATGCCCGTGCCATAAAGTGCAGCAAACATCAGTGTCACCAAAGACTTGTGCGTGTGTTTGACCGCTTCGGGCAGTTCACGCGTGGTTCCGCTGGTATACTGGAACACCGCAAGCTGATCGGCCCTAGTGGTCGGCGTATATGTCGCGGGATAATGCGCGATGGTTTCAAGGAACGCATCATCGGCCACGATCACGCGGGTCTTGCCTTGCTCGGCGGCAATAGTTTGCGCAACGTCCGCCTTGTCGGCATTCGTCACAAGAATCGTGGGCGCACAATCGCCAATGCGCAGCCGCAGCGCATCCGGGCCGAACAGCGTGAACATCGGCACCGAAATCGCGCCGGTCTGCATCGCGCCGAACAGGCACACGTAAAACGGGAGCGATGGCTCAAGCATAAACGCGATGCGTTCACCCTCTTGAATGCCTTGTGCATCCAACCAGTGCGCAAATCGTGCCGAACCCGCAGCCAGCTGGTCGAAGCTGAGGATTTCGTCAGCACCGTCGGCATGGGCGATGCGCACAGCCGCGCGACCAGAGCCGTCGGCGTACCGCGTGATGCATTCATGCGCGATATTGAGGTGATCGCGATCGCCGTCGAACAATTCCCACAGTGCCGCCGTCGAGGCGTGCTGCTGCGCGTCGGCATAGCTCGAATAGTTGGTGAGTCGGTTCATGCAACGCGCTGTCACACAACCGGCTTGCCGTTGTAAATAATGAATGATATTCAATATATCGAATGACAATCAACAAAGCCCCCGCCATTGCCCGCGCCGCCGCCATTTTGCGGCTTTTGGGAAAGAGTGACACGCCCTTGGGCGTGAACAACATCGCCCGGGCGTTGGGGCTGGTGCCGTCCACATGCCTCTATGTCTTGCGCGCGCTGGCCGAAGAAGAGCTGGTCGCGTTCGATCCCGATACCAAACGTTATACTTTGGATGCCGGGGTGCTCACGCTCGCGCGCGGCTGGTTGCGCCGCAATCTCTTCGCCGATGTCGCGCAACCTGCGGTGGATCGGCTTGCGCGCGATCATGGGGTAACGATCCTTGCGGTGCAGATCGTCGGGCTGGAACACATTATCGTGGTCGCCACCTCGCAAGGTGGCGCAAATTTCCAGCTATCGGCCAATGTCGGCAGCCGCTTCCCCGCGCTGATAAGCGCAACCGGACGCTGCATTGCCGCTTTCGGGGAATACCCGCGCGCCGAAATCGAGCGGCGCTTTCACACCCTGCGCTGGGACGATCCGCCCTCCTACGAAGCATGGCTCGATCAGGTCGCGCAAACCGCACAGCGCGGTTATGCAGTCGATAGCGGGAATTACATCGCGGGCGTCACCGTCATCGCCGCGCCCGTATCGCGCGATCACGGCAGGCCCACCCATGCGCTGGTCGCCGTAGGTATTTCCGGCGCGATGGAGCGGGCAGGGGTAGACGCCATCGGCGCGGCCCTGGATCAAGCCGCGCGCAATGTGTCAGGCCGCCTGAACCGCAGTTAGACGCCTAACCCTTCACCGGAATCCTGAACCGGTCGATATAGTCGGCAAAATGGCTGTAAACCGCCTCTCGCGTCAGACCATAATCTTCCAGCGCATAGGCATGCTTGCCATGCTTGCCCTGCGGATTGGCATCGAGCATCGCCTGCATCGAAGCCGCCGCTTCATCGCTCAACGCCTCATCGAAGTTGGCGTAAAGCTTGCGCATCTCGCCAATCGGATCGGAGGTGAGTTCTTTGTACTGTATATGGTGGATCGATCCTGCGCCATGCTTGGCTTCATAGGCCAACACCCGTTCAATCATCGCATCGAAGGTCTTGAGCGAGACATCCGCCACTGCCTTGGGGTCAGCATCCGGGCTATAGAGCTTGCGCACGGCATACACCAGCGAACAGGCCGATGCGACCACATCTGCCGGATCGCGGTGCGTCATCACCAGTTGCGCATCGGGGTAGACATCGGTCAGCTCATCCAGATAGAGCGGATGCCAAGGGTTCTTGAACGTCCAGTGGCCGCCATTGTTCTGCTGCAAAACCTGCATCAACCGCTTGTGATAACGGAACGCGGGGCGATAATCGGTGTTCAGGAACCACTCGCTGTAGCTCGGGATATGATATTGTGAATCATATACTTGCGAACAGAACGTGGGAGACATTGCGAACTGGCATTCGCACGATGAATCCGCGTCCTCGTGATGCATCGCCGATATATGCGGCACATACTTCAGCGACATGTCCAGCTTGGCTTGCTCTGCATGATAGCGCGGATCACTGCGCAACGCGCCTTTGTCCGCAGGCGGTACCGTGGCAAAGGCTTCCCAGCGCAGGAAGCACCGCCGCGCCGGATCAGCTGCCAGCAGATTGATCGCCAGCGTCGTGCCGGTGCGCGGCAGGCCGAACACGAATGTCGGCTTGGTAATCGGCGCATCAAGTAGTTCGGGATGCTGCGCCAGATAGTCTTCCACCTGCAACCGGTTGACCAACGTCGCCACGATGCTCGCGCCAACACGGCCGACCGCAGCCTCGGCCAGATTCGCTTCGGTATTCAGCGCGGCAACCAGCACGTCCAGCCCCTCGCGAAAGGCAGGGTCGCCGAAATTGGTCAACCCCGCCTGTTCGGTCGCGGCAGCAAGCAGCGCTTCACTGTTCAACGTCGTCATGGTCAGGCAGGCTTCTTCATGAGCTGGATTTCTGCCTTGGCCGTCGCCAGAATACTCCCGCTCTGGTTGGCCATCTTTACGTCGACCGCAACCATGGCGCGGCCTTCATCATCGATGTATTTGTCGAGGATGTTGCCGGTCATTACCGTGATATCGCCGGTCAGTGCAGGGCTGCGATAACTGGCGACAGAATGGCACACCATGCCCCATTCGCTGGCCCAACCTGCAAGGTAGTCGGTCACCCATGCCCCCATCGATGCGCCGTAGCCATAGCCGCGCGGCATGCCGATGTAGCGCGCCCAACGCGGGAACAAGTGCCCGCGCGATGGGCCGATATAAGCGCCATCGGTGTTTTCGGGGTTGTTCGCCTCTTCGGTCGGGTCTTGCTCAGGGCCAGCCATAGGGCCGACAAAGCCAAGCTCGGCCATGTTCAGGTCTGTGCGGCGGTGCATCGAACCCCACTGGGTGAAAGTATAGCTGCGCCATTCCGTGGCAAAGCTGACGATCGAATGCGGGCCAAACACGCGTTCTGGCAGGGCGGTATTGGCGGCAACATCGTCCCAATAACGTGGCGAATGGCCCAGATCGTGGAGCATCTTGATCCACTCGTACTTGCGCACTTCCAGCGCTTCGAGTTCGTCATCGGACCAAACCGGATCGTCGGAAGCAGCGGTTGCCTCGGTCTGGCTGGCTTCGCCCGCAGCTTGGGAATAGCGGATCGAGGTCGAGCGCTGCTTGGCCACCAATTCACCGCGTTGGTTATAATAGAAATTGTCGCCGCGCTGGAAGCAGGTCGGGCCGAACGAGGATGTGTCCTTGACCTTGTAATCAAACGGCACGCGCTCATTCCAGATACGGTCGCCTGCGCGCACCACAACATCGGAAAACCACCATTCGTCACCGCCAAACAGCATGTGCGAATTGGGGATCAGGCCAACGCAGCTTGGCGCAGCACCGTGGCCGTCATCCATCGTAATGGGGAAGCTTTGCGGTGCGATCAGCCCGCCGTGGCGGCTCTGCATGGCAAACATCGAATCGTAATGCAGCCGGTTGGGGTAATGCATGGCCTGCACCCAACGGCGGATATCATTGTTTGCAAAAGGGTCCACCATGCGCGCTGGCTGCATGGGCTTGCCCATGTAACGGTCAAGATCCGAACAATCCAGTTGGGGCGTGGTCATGATGATCCCTCTCTCTAGCAATGGGTTTTTATGGCGAACGCATTGTTCCTATGGCCATTGCCGTAATCTGTCGGGACGCAGAATAAAGCCCTCGGGGCGATCTATGACGTTTGGCCGCCTTCATATCGCGCCCGCGTTATCCCGATGACCTGTTTTGTGCCGGGATCGCCGCACGGGCGATACTGGCACAGGCGTCATGCAGCAGCGCTTGATTTGCACGACCCCATGGTTGCATGAGGATTGCCAGTCCCAAGGAGTTCTAGAAAAGATGGATATCAAGCCAGGGTCGCGCTGGAAGAGCGCCGTCTGCGATGCACAGCTGGTTGTGGTGCGGCCACCCAAGCAGGCTGGAGAGCTTCAGTGTGGCGGTGTTGCCGTGCTGGAACTGGCCGATGCAACCGCGCCCGGCGGCGATGTCCATCCCGATCACGCTGGCGGGGTGATGATCGGCAAGCGTTACACCGATGCCGAAACCGGCATCGAAGTTCTCGGCGCAAAGGCCGGACGCGGCTCGCTGTCGTTCGATGGCAGGCCCTTGCAGCTTAAAGATGCCAAGCCGCTTCCGGCTTCGGACTAGGATCATCGCGCGTGCACATTCCGCTTCTTCTCGACTTGATGGCAGATGTCGCCCCTGATCGCATGGCGCTCGGCAATCTCGATGGCGGCCTCGATTTTGGTGCCATGCGCAGCAATGCCCGCGCCGCCGCAGCATGGCTGGCAACTTGCGGAACGGATAAGGCTGTATTCGTCGGTCTGAACGGCAATGCTTTGCCCGTGCTGATGTTTGCCAGCGGAATGGCCGGGTGCAGCTTTGTCCCGGTCAATTACCGTCTGCCCGATGCCGAATTGCGCAAGCTGATCGCACGCACGGTGCCTTCGGTGGTGATCGTTGACGATGATATGGCCGCCCGGATCGAAGGCATCGATGGCGCAACGCTGGTCACCCGCAGCGAATTTGAAGCACGCTTTTTGCTGGCTTCCCCTGCGGAAGGCGAACCGCTGGACGAAAGCACCAACGACATCGCCGTGCTGCTGTTTACCAGCGGCACGACCGGTGAACCAAAAGCCGCCGTTCTGCGCCACGCAAACCTCACCTCCTATGTGATGTCTACGGTCGAATTTATGGGCGCTGATGAGGATGAAGCCGCGCTGATCAGCGTGCCCCCTTATCATATCGCGGGGATTTCGGCGGTTCTGACATCGGCTTATGGCGGCAGGCGCTTGGTCTATCTCCCGGCATTCACAGCCGAGGAATGGGTCGCTGCTGCCGCGCGCGAAAAGATTACGCACGCCATGGTCGTACCCACCATGCTTGATCGCATTCTGGACGTGCTCGAAAAAACCGGCGAAACGCTGCCTGCCCTGCGCGCGCTGTCCTATGGCGGCGGGCGTATGCCCGAACCGGTAATTGCCCGCGCACTGGACAGATTGCCGCATGTCGATTTCGTCAATGCCTATGGCCTGACCGAAACCAGCTCCACCATTGCGCTCCTGGGTGCAGAAGATCACCGCGCCGCATTTTCCAGCAGCGATGCGCAAGTCCGTCGCCGGCTTGGCTCGGTTGGCAAGCCACTGCCGTCCATCGAACTCGAAATCCGCCGCGATGATGGCACCTGCTGCGCAGCCGATGAACCCGGCGAGATTTACGTGCGCGGTGAACAGGTCTCGGGCGAATACCTCCACAAGAAAGCCATTGCCGATGACGGGTGGTTTGCCACCAACGATGCGGGCTGGCTTGATGCCGATGGCTACTTGTTCGTTGATGGACGTCTTGACGATGTGATCGTGCGCGGCGGGGAAAACATTTCGCCCGGCGAGATCGAGGACGTCCTGCGCCAACACGCGGAAATTGCCGACGTTGCCGTTCTGGGTCTGCCTTGCGTGCAATGGGGTGAAAAGGTTGCCGCCGTGATCGTCTCGCGCAACCCGACGCTTGATGTCGAAGCGCTGTCGCAACACGTCCGCAACCAGCTTCGGTCCACCAAAACACCCGAAAGCTGGTTCTTCCGCGATGAACTGCCGTATAATGAAACGGGCAAGCTGCTCCGCCGCGTGTTGAAGGCCGAACTGGCAAAGCCGGATTGACGAGGCTAGGTTTGCGGGCATGATTGGCGCGCATTCCCTTGATGATATCGATTTTCTGGACGCCGCCCGGTTTTCGGCCATGGGCGATGTGCCGGTCGTGATTGGTGATGCGCAAAGCTGGCAACCGCCGGTTCCCGGCCTGCAAGCGGTATGCATTGGCGTGGACGCAGCGGGCGCGCTTCCTGCCCTCAATCCTGCACACTTCGATGTGTTGGTAACAACCGCTGTCGATGCACCCGCGCCGTGGGTGTCGATTGCGCCCGCACAGCTTGAAACGCATCTGCACGATCTTGCCGCAGCGGTGCGTGATCGCCCGGTTGCGGCAACGATCCTGTGCCGTGTTCTGAAAACAGCGCAAGCGCTGCCTTTTGAAGCCGCGCTCGATATGGAATCGCTGGCCTATTCAGCACTTCTGGGCGGCGAAGAATTTGCGCGATGGCGGAGGGCAACGCCAGCGCAGCCAGTGCCGCAAAGCGATGGCCCACTGGTGCTGGTAGACCGTGAAGCCGATCACATCACGCTCACATTGAACAATCCTGCAGGCCAGAACGCGATGACCGCTGCCATGCGCGATGCGCTGCACGAAGCGCTGGCCGCCGTGCTGGATGATCCGACAATGCCATGCGTCACCTTGCGCGGGGCAGGGCGCTGCTTTTCCACCGGCGGTGCACTGGGTGAATTTGGCAGCGCCACCGATCTGGCTCAGGCGCATGTCGTGCGCACTTTGCGCAGTTGCGCCGCTTTGCTCGCGCGGTTGGGGGATCGCGCAAGCGTGCAATTGCACGGTGCCTGCGTGGGGTCAGGGTTGGAAGTGCCCGCCGCCGCCGCGCATCGCAGCGCCACCCGTGAGGCTTGGTTCCAACTCCCCGAATTGCGCATGGGCCTGATCCCCGGTGCGGGCGGCACTGTCAGCGTTGCCCGCGCAATCGGTCGGCATCGCACCACGTGGTTATTGCTGACCGGCAAGCGCATCAGTGCTCGTCAGTCGCTCGGCTGGGGCCTGATTCACAAGATCATGCCATGATTCCATCCGCCCTGATCGATGCTATTGCCGATGAAGGCAAAGCGGTCGCGGACCTTGCCGCGCAACTCGGCCGCAAAATCGCCATTGATCCCCGCACATTGCTGGAACGGGACATAGCATTGCAACCGCCGGGTCTGTTTTCACCCAACGGCTATTGCCGACTGGTTGCCGCATCCGACGGTTGGATCGCCGTAAACCTCGCGCGCGAAGATGATCGCGCGGCCATACCGGCATGGCTCGAATGTGATGAAACCGCAGATCCGTGGGTGGCAGTAACCAATCATGCGCGGCACCGGACAATCGCCATTCTGATCGAACGGGCCAAGCTGCTGGGGATGCCGGTTGCAGCGCTTAAAGAAGCTGACGTTCAGCCGTCAAATCCTCTGGCACCAAACGTCTTGCCGCAAAATCCGCACTCTGTGCTCGATCTGTCAGCCTTATGGGCAGGGCCGTTGTGCGGTGGGCTATTGGCGCAAGCGGGCATAGCTGTCACCAAAGTTGAAGACCCGGCGCGGCCCGATCCCACCGCGATCACCACGCCCGATCACAATCACCGGTTGAACGGTCAGAAGCGCCGTCTGACGATGCCATTGCACAGTCCTGATCTGCTCGATGCCGTCGCAGGCGCGGACATTCTCGTCACGAGCGCGCGCGCCCATGCGCTGGCGCGGCTTGGTCTCACCCCGCAGGCCCTGTTCGCCCGCAACCCCGGCCTGATCTGGGTGGCGATCACCGCGCATGGCTTCGCCGGTGAAAACGCGATGCGCGTCGGCTTTGGCGATGATGCGGCGGCGGCTGGCGGACTGGTCGGCTGGACCAGTGATGCGCCGCAGTTCCTGGGTGACGCGCTCGCCGATCCTCTCACCGGCCTGCGCGCCGCTCGCCTTGCATTGCGCGCCATCACCGCGGGGCAAAGCGGCATCATAGACGTCGCACTTGCAGCCACCGCCGCAGACTTCGCAACGAAAGCGGGCTTGCGGTGAACCACGCCTACGATCTCATCTTGCGGCAGGCGCAATTGATTGATGGCACCGTTGCCGATGTCGGCATTCGCGATGGCCAGTTCGCGGCAATCGCGCCCTGCTTGGGAAAATCGGATCAGGATCAGGATTGTCAGGGCAAGCTCCTGCTCGGCGGATTGCACGATCACCATCTCCACCTGCTCGCCACCGCAGCAAAGTTGCAATCGGCCGACTTGACCGGGCAGGTCGATCCCGCAGCGATCAGATCCATCTTGCAAGCAAAGGCCGGCAGCACCCCTCCCGGCGAATGGCTGCGCGCGACAGGATACGATGAACGCGCCGCCGGAATTCCGGATCACGTGACACTCGATCAGTGGGTTTCAGACCGGCCGATGCGGATTCAGGACCGCACCGGAGCGCTGTGGTTGCTGAACAGCGCGGCGATTGCGCTGATCGGTCCCGCGCCATGGCCCGAAGGTGTCGAACTTGACCAAAAAGGTGCGGCTACTGGCCGCATTTGGCGCGGCGATGCATGGTTGAGGACACAAATTGCCCACAAAACGCCATCAATCGCCACCTTATCCCAGCAACTTGCCGCGTGGGGTGTCACTGCCCTGACCGACGCCGGCGCGCAAAATGGCCCGGAAGAAGCCGCGATTCTGGCGCAATCTTGCCGCGATGGCACCCTGCGCCAACGCCTCACCATCATGGGCCGCGAGGATTTGCCAACGGGCAAAGAATACCACCTTGGCCCGGTTAAGCTATTGTTTGACGAACGGAATTTCCCAGATCCCGCCAGCATCGCCAGCCGTATCACCGCAGCGCGCACGCTCGGGCGGGCAGTCGCGGCGCACTGCGTAACCGAAGCCGAACTCCTGTTCTATCTGGCCGCGCTCGATCTGGCAGGCGGCGCGATGCCGGGCGACCGGATCGAACACGGCAGCATGATCGCCCAAAGCCTGCTGCCAGACATCGCCAAAGCCGGGCTCATTGTCGTTGCGAATCCTGGCTTTATCGCCCTGCGCGGCGACCGTTATCTATCTGAAATTGAGCCAGAAGATCGTCCGAACCTTCAACGATTGGCGTCTTTGAAGAATGCAGGGATTGCAGTTCTGGCAGGCAGCGACGCGCCTTACGGTCCGATCAACCCCTGGGTGACAATCCGCGCCGCGATGTTCCGACAGACACCGGCAGGGGCGCTTCTGGGCGCGGAGGAAGTCCTGTCCGGATTGCAGGC
Organism: Novosphingobium sp. AAP83; assembly: GCF_001295795.1. Taxonomy (GTDB): domain Bacteria; phylum Pseudomonadota; class Alphaproteobacteria; order Sphingomonadales; family Sphingomonadaceae; genus Novosphingobium. Next base: position 47,953 of record NZ_LJHY01000016.1, on the reverse strand, counting down.
CCTGGGGCTGTTCAGCGCTGCAAACCCGTTGAAAATTGGCGCTTTAGCCGATTGCTGTGCCGTCCGCATGGATTGGCAGAGGCACGCCGCTGACACCCTTGATCCCAACCCTGTGGAGCTGACCCTGATCGGCGGACGTGCTCAAGACACCAGCGCGATTTCGCACGGGCGATAGGTTGCTCCGCTGCAGTTGCGCTTGCTACAGCCCGGAGGCATGCACGTTTGTGCGTACGAGTGAAAGGGGCGAGCATGATTGAAAAACGCAAACGCCGTGCGCGTAATCCCGACGCAACCCGGGAAACGATCCTCGTGGCCGCGCGCACTATTTTGGCAAAGGACGGGCCAGAGGGTCTCAGCCTTTCGAAAGTCGCAAGCCTGGCAGGGGTCAATCGCGGCACGGCGTACCAGCATTTCGCTACACGCGAAAACCTGATCGCTGATACGCTGCAATCCGTTTCGGACATCATCTTCCGCGCGGTTTTCGGCGATCCCGAAACGATCGGTGAGCGTGATGTAGAACATGTCGATATGGTGGCAGTGCCCGAACGGCTGGCCAATTTTGCGATGGAAAATCCGGAGCTTGGCCGAATTTGGCTATTGCAGGTGCTATCCGCGCCTGATCCAACAGCAGATCCTTTCTGGCGCGAATACGCCGGATCCATTGGCCGGTTTGCACAAACCGATCTGGCCGAGCCGAACATCGATGTTGAAGTGTTTTCGGTGATTACGCTGACCGCGAACTTCCTGTGGCCAGTGTGGGCGCGCTCGCACTCGCAAAGCAGTGATGAACGCAAGGCACTGTCCCACCGGTTTGCCCAGGAAGTGGTGCGCTTGTGCATGTACGGCACGCTCAAATCCGCCAAGCTTCCCCATGTCGCTGCGCAGCTTGAAAGCGCAGCTCCACCTCCGCCACCACCGCAGTTGCGCGTGGTCTGCTGAATTTCAGGAAAGAACCCTCTCCATGTTCAATGCCATTCTGATCGAAAAAACCGATGATGTGCAAAGCGTTGCACTGAAGCAGATCGATGAAACTGTGCTGCACGATGGCGATGTGACCATCGACGTCGCCTATTCAACGCTGAACTACAAGGATGGCTTGGCAATCACGGGCTCATCGCCAGTGGTGCGCAAGTTCCCGATGGTTCCGGGCATCGACCTTGCCGGCACTGTGCGTGAATCTTCGCACGCCGATTGGAAAGCGGGCGACAAAGTCGTGCTCAACGGCTGGGGCGTGGGCGAAGGCCACACCGGCGGTTTGGCGCAAGTTGCGCGGCTGAATGGCGATTGGCTGGTGCCCCTGCCATCTGCATTCAACGAAAAGCAGGCGATGGCAATTGGTACTGCCGGCTATACCGCAGCGCTTTGTGTTGAAGCATTGGTGAAAGCAGGCGTTACGCCAGATCAGGGCGAAGTGCTGGTAACCGGCGCAACTGGCGGCGTGGGCAGCGTTGCGGTCGCCCTATTGAAGAAAGCTGGTTTCACTGTCGCTGGCTCAACCGGCAAAGCTTCGGAAGCGGATTATCTGAAGCAGCTTGGGGCGGATACCATCATCGATCGTGCGGAACTGTCTGAAAAGGGCCGCCCGCTGGCCAAGGAGCGTTGGGCCGGTGTGGTCGATTCAGTAGGCAGCTTCACGCTGGTTAACGCTTGTGCAGCAACACGTTATGGCGGTGCGGTTGCGGCTTGTGGCCTTGCTCAAGGCGCTGATTTCCCCGCCACGGTTATGCCGTTCATCCTGCGCGGTGTGCGCCTGCTCGGCGTGGATAGCGTGATGGCACCCAAGGCTGCGCGCCTTGCGGCCTGGGAGCGTCTGGCGCGTGATCTTGATCCTGCGCTGCTTGATGTCATCGCTGTTGAAATCGGTTTGGGCGAAGCTGTTGCCGCTGCTTCTGATCTGCTGGCAGGCAAAGTACGCGGCCGCATCATCGTTGATGTGAACCGTTGATTCCATGGCAGGGGGGCTGCAATCTGATATGCCGTTATCGGTAATTCACGGTCCCCCGCTGGCCGAGGAGCCAGGGTTGGGTGAACTCACCCTGTCAGGCTGGTTCCGCACCATTTGCGAACAATGGTGCAGTAACGAAGCGCTTGTCCATTATGAGGGCGGCTTTGCCCAAGGTGAGCGCGTAAGCTGGACTTATGCCGAGATGTGGGCGCGCTCCAATGAGGTCGCGCGCGCCCTAGTGGCTTGTGGTGTCGGCAAGGGCACCCGCGTTGGCATCTTGATGACCAACCGCCCCGAATTTCTCGCTGCCACTTTCGGCACCGCGCTGGCAGGCGGCGTGGCCACCACGCTAAGCACCTTCTCGACCGCCGCAGAACTTGAGCATTTGCTTGGCGCATCGTGCATTTCGGTGCTGCTCATGGAGCGGCAGGTGCTGAAGAAGGATTTTGGCGCGCTAGTGTGCGAACTCGATCCTGCATTGGCATCTGCCTCCCCTGGCGCAATAACCTCGACGAAATATCCGTTTCTCACCCATATCGCAGCAGTCGGCGGTGGTTCGGGCGCGATTGAGGACTGGTCCGTATTTCTGGCGCGCGGCGCTAGCATAGCGCAAGCCTGTGTCGATGCGCGCGCATTGAGTAATTCTCCGGCTGATCCGGGCGTCCTGTTCTTCTCGTCAGGCTCCACCGCCATGCCCAAGGGCATTCTCTCGGCGCATCGCGGCGTGACGCTGCAATTGTGGCGCTGGCCCAAATGGTATGACGCAAAGCCCGGCGACTTGCGGATGTGGTCGGCCAACGGCTTTTTCTGGTCTGGTAATTTCAGCATGGCGCTGGGCGGGGCGCTCACCGACGGCGGCTGCCTGATCCTGCAAACCACCTTCAACGCCGAAGAAGCGCTGCAATTGATGGAAGCGGAAAAGGCCTCGTTCCTGAACGCTTGGCCTCACCAATGGGAGCAAATCATTGCCGCGCCCAACTGGGCAATGACCGACCTCTCGTCGCTGACTTACATTGATTACAAATCGCCCATCGCGCAGCATCCCACGATCAAATCGACATGGCGCGAACCGTTCGCAGCATTCGGCAATACCGAAACCTTCACGCTTTTCACCGTCTATCCGGCCAACACGCCCGATGAAGTGACCGCAGGCAGCGTCGGCGTACCTGCCCACGGTGTCACCGTCAAAATCATCGATCCGTTGACCGGCGCGATCATGCCGCAAGGAGAGCGCGGCGAGATTTGCGTAAAAGGCCCGACGCTGATGCTCGGCTATTTAGGCCTCCCGCTCACAGAAACGCTCGATGCTGAGGGCTATCTGCGCACCGGCGATAGCGGGCATTTCGATGCCCAAGGTCGGATGTTCTGGCACGGGCGGCTTAATGATATCATCAAAACAGGCGGCGCCAACGTCTCGCCTGTCGAGGTTGATACGCTGATGCGCAAGATGCCGCAGGTCAAAATCAGCCAGACAGTCGGCGTGCCACATGCCACGCTGGGCGAACTGGTAGTCACATGCATCGTGCCACACGAAGGCGCGTTGTTGTCAGAGGAAGACGTTAAGGCTTTTGCCAAGCAATCATTGGCTAGCTTTAAAGTGCCGCGATCGGTTTTGTTCTTTGCAGAAGACGAACTGGCTACAACGGGCACCAACAAGATCAAGACCGCAGATTTGCGCAAACTGGCAACGGAGCGTTTGGCATGACCAAAGCCAAGGACAGTCTGGAAATTGCTAACCTCAAAGCTCTTTACTGCTTTGCCGCCGATACATCTTGCACGGATGAAGCAGCGGCGCGTGCCATGTTTGCAGATATCTTCACCGATGATTTTGTGGGTGATTATGGCTTCGGCACGATGGAAGGCCCGCAGGTAATTGTCGATTTCATGTGCAAAGCCATCGGCGGTGGCAGCGAATGGATGATCCATGCACTTGGCTCGCCGCGCATCAGTGTTGATGGCGATCATGCCACCGGCGATTGGACAATCAGCGTTCAATCACGCCGCCGCGATGGGGCAGGAATGATGGCTATCGTCGGGCGTTATTCCGACACATTCTGCCGCACCAGGCATGGCTGGCGGATTGCGGGCATCACCTTCAGGAGGTTCGAATGAGCCATAAGTTTGCCGGCAAGACGGTTTTGGTGACCGGTGGCGCGGCAGGGCTGGGGCGTGCCTATGCCTTGAAATTCGGCGCTGAGGGTGCGCATGTCATTTTGGCCGATATAAACGCCGAGGGTATGGCCGAGACCAAAGCACTGGTTGAAGCAGTCGGCGGCACCGCCGAATGTCATCCGTGCGATATGAGCGATGAGGCTCAGATCAATGCGCTAGGTGCAGCCGTGATTGCAGGCCATGACAAGCTCGATGTGCTGATTAACAACGCCGGCTTGCATTTGGGCGAAATTGCGCGCGGGTTTTTCGGTCTGGGCCAAGCCAAGTGGCAGTATTACTTTGCGGTCAATACGATTGGCCCGTTGCTGCTGGCCGAGGCGCTGCGCCCGGCATTGGCCAAAGCCAAGGGTTTGATCATCAACAAATCTTCGATGGCCAGCTATCAGCCGCAATCCGCTTATGGCATCACCAAGGCATCGCTTAATGTGTTCACCCATGCGATGGCCAGCCAGTTTGCGGTCGATGAAATTCGCTGCGTGGCGATTGCGCCGGGCTTGATGGAAACGCCAGCGGCCAAGGGCGGTGTGGCGGATGAAAACTGGGCGCGGTTGCTCGCGATGCAGGCGGTAAAGCGGCAGGGTACTGCTGATGATATCGCCAATCTGGGACTGTTTCTGGCATCGGACGAAGGCAGCTTCATCAACAATCAGGTCTTGCTGTGCGATGGCGGAAACCAGATGCGCGGCTTCCGGATGTGAGCGGGCCTAGCTTTCCGGACTGGCCGCAGATCTGCCATCTCGAAGCGCGCTGACGCGGATCAATATGGAAATGACCGGCGAATAACAGAATCGGGACGGATCAATGGCGCTTTATACCACCACGCATTTGTACAACGTCACCGCCGGTCGCGAGGCTGAATACGCGGCTTGGTTCGATGGGCTGCATGCGCAAGATCTTGCGCGGCTGCGCGGTTTCAAATCGGCGGACCGCTATGAAGTGACTCCCGAGCAGGTGATGCCTGACATCGCCCAGCCCTGGCGGTTTATGAGCGTTTACGAGTTCGATTATTCGGCACCGGAAATCGATCTTCCGGCGCTAGGGCCATTGCTGGCGCAGGCGCGTGATAGCGGGCTGATTGATGACGGCAATGAATCCGAGCGCATCTTCAGCTATGCGCTCTATGCTGATTGGTATTCCGGCCCGAACCATCAGAAAGACAAGCCTTTTTCCAGCATGTTCATCATTCCGGCAAACTTCGTAGCAGGAATGGAGGCAGAATATCACGCCTGGTATGATGATGTGCACATACCCGAAGTGTGCCGTGTGCCCGGGTTCGTGGCGATGAAGCGCGGGCGGCTTTCCCCGCTCCAAATTGAACCACGACGGTTCTGTCCCGGGAGCGAACTGGTAATGTGTGGCCATCAGACCGATGACCTGCTGTTTTCTGTCAAGGATTTCAGCGCGCGGGCGCGCGGGGTCAGCCCCAGCGGCGTGGCGATGGCTCCGCGTTCCAAGGCGGGAAGTTTTGCCCGCACCGTCCATTTCTTCAAACGGATTAGCGGTGCCCGGAAGTGGGATCGCGGGATTGCTTATGCGGGCGACTTATCGGTCTATCCGCCGGACTTTCGTATCACGGGCGCTTAACCGGCATCGCTTCGGCGATTGCGGTTGGGCCCGTCTCGCTCTTTTTTCCAGCCCGCGATAGAGACGTGCCAAGGAGAAAATCATGGCCAAAACAATCGTGATTACAGGGGCCGGAGACGGTCTTGGCCGGGCATTGTCACGGCGTTTTGCCACAGATGGTGACACCGTCATCCTGCTCGGGCGCACGCTTGCCAAAATTGAGGCCGTTGCCGCTGAAATCGGCGCGCCGCACTTTGCGATCGAATGCGATGTGGCCAATCCCGATTCGGTCCGCGCTGCCTTTGCCGTTATCGCCGCGCGCCATCCCAAAATCGATGTGCTAATCAACAATGCGGCGGTCTACGAGCCATTTACATTGGCCGAGGTGACGGACGCGCAGATCGCAACCCAGATCAATATCAATCTGGCCGGGCCGATCTATTGCGCGCGTGAAGCGTTGCCTTTGCTGCGCGGCGGTGGCCAGATCATCAACGTCAGCAGCGAAACCGCCTCGCTTAAAATGCCGATGCTATGGCTTTATGGCGGGACCAAGACGGCGCTTGAATTGATGTCAGACATGTGGGCGCGCGAACTCACCCCCGAAGGTGTGCGGGTGACGATTGTTCAGGCCGGTATGATGATGGACGAGACCAAGACCGGCAGTGCCTGGGCACCCGAGGTTTCCATGCGTTTCGGCGTGGAAAACGCGAAAGCTGGTATCAACCTGCGCGAACGGCCGATTTCACATTATAATTCCGCGGCAAGCGCTTTTCGCGCGCTGATTGATACACCTGCCGATTTGCATATCCCGTTTGTCGCGCTTCGTGGCCATCGCGCCGCTTAATCAGCCAATTTTACATTGCTTTCCAGCAAGGAAACTGTTTCCATGACGACGCTCCCGGACGCCAAATTGTTTATCGATGGCCAGTTGCGCGATGCACAAAGCGGCAAGACGTTCGACATTATCAGTCCCTGGACGGGTGAACCGGTCGGCAAGGCCGCTGATGCAACGGCCGCTGATGTTGAGGAGGCAATCGCATCTGCCCGGCGCGCTTTCGATAAAACCGATTGGTCTACGAATATCGCGTTGCGCGTGAAGCTGGTCCAGAAGCTTTACGATCTGTTCGATGCCAATCGTGAGCGTTTGTCCGACCTTGCCCGCAATGAAGCTGGCGCCGCGATCGGTGCGGTTGGGCGTGCGCATGTCGACATGGCGATGGATGGCTGGAAAGACTACATTGACCTGTTCCCGCAGGTGGAATGGCAAAAAAGCTATGGCGAGCGCGCTGCCTACGGCATGATGCATGAGCGGGTCGCTGTGAAAGAGCCCGTGGGCGTTGTCGGGGCGATTACACCTTGGAATGTGCCGCTTTACGTAAACGTGGGCAAAGTGGTGGCGGCATTGCTCGCCGGGTGCACGGTCATCCTGAAACCAGCTCCCAACACTCCGGGTATGGGGTCAATCTTTGGCGAACTGGCGGCCGAGGCTGGTTTCCCGGCAGGTGTGCTGAACGTAGTATTTGGTGAAGACGCAGCACTTGCCGGCGAAATGCTGGTCACTGACCCACGCGTGGACCTGATCAGCTTCACCGGATCGACGGGCGTTGGCAAGCGCATCATGGAGCAAGGCGCTGCCACAATGAAGCGCGTCTTCCTTGAACTTGGCGGCAAATCGGCCAAAATTGTACTCGAAGATTCCGAAAACTTTGCGATGGATGTCGCGACCACTATGCTGGTGTTCCACGCAGGGCAGGGCTGTGCGGTGCATTCGCGGCTGCTGGTCCCGCGCAGCCGTTATGACGAAGCCAAAGCAATCCTCAAAGGTGCTTACGCCAACTTCGGCGATAACTGGGGCGACTTTGACAACCCGACGCAGATCATGGGGCCGGTTATCTCGAAGCGCCAGATGGAACGCGTGCTGTCTTACGTCGAATTGGGTCAGCAAGAAGGAGCAACATTGCTGGCAGGCGGAAAGGCGCGTCCTGATAAAGGCGGCGGCTACTTTATCGAGCCAACGTGTTTTGTGGATGTCGATAATGCGATGCGGATTGCGCAGGAAGAAATCTTCGGTCCGGTTCTGGTAGTGATCCCGTTTGAAGACGATGATGATGCGGTGCGCATTGCCAATGAATCGAGCTATGGCCTGTCCGGTGGCGTTTCATCTGGCAGTCTTGACCGGGCGCTGGCCGTGGCAAAGCGTATTCGCAGCGGTTCAATCAGCGTCAACGGCGGCATGTGTATCGCAGGTGACTTGCCTTTCGGCGGCTACAAGGCTAGCGGAATTGGCCGCGAATGGGGTGTCGAAGGGATCGAAGAGTATCTCGAGACCAAATTGATCGCGTGGCGCAAATAGGATTTGTGAAAGAAGCGGATGGTAGCGGCGCAGTCAGCAACAATTAACAAGAAGCGTCCTGCGCTCGCCGATGTCAGTCATAATCTCAACGGTCAGCGCCTTGGCCGAAAGGGGCGCGATACGCGTGACCGGATTCTTGCCGCGGCCAAGGAGATCATCGACGGACCTGACGCGACCCAGATCACGCTGAGCGAAGTTGCCCGCCGCGCCAGTTTGCGGATGGCTTCGCTCTATGTCTATTTTGCAGACCTGAGCGAACTGGTGGTGGCGCTACTTGAACCGGTGATGGCCGAGGCCGAGGCCAGCTACCTTGAGATTTTGCGGAAGCCATGGCCCGATGATCAACTGGTCCAGCATTGCGAACGGTTTGTCCGGGGGTTCTATGAATTCTGGCAACGCAATTCATCGATCCTGCACTTGCGCAACACCATGGCCGACCGCAAGGATCGTTTGCAGACCGACCAGCGGATCAACGCGGCACGACCGGTGATCGATTTGCTGGTGGTGCAGATGGGCCGCAGTCCGGCAGAGCGGACTTCCTTGGCGGTGAGTCTGGCAACCGTGCTGTACATGGGCTTTGAGCGTGCGGTGAACATCGCGACAGACCGGCACTTTGGAGATGCCATGGCGGATCGGGTGATGCCCGACGTAAGCCGTTACCTGGAAGCAGAAGTGCGCCTTTTCCACCTTTCGATTGCCGATCAAAGAGCGCAGGGAAAAGGCTGAGCGCCTACTTCTTTTTGCCGATGCCCTTCACGTATTCGTCGATCCGCGCGAGGTATGCGGGATTGAGCATAAGCGCACTGTTGGCCATGCGTTCAACGTGGCGGCCCATGCTGGGGCCGACTTCGGCAGCCAATTCGATGGCGATTTTTGCAGCGCCCATTTGTTCAGGATCGCTTTTGGTCAGGTGGTGGCAAAAGTCCAGGGCAGCTTGGTCAAAGCCTTCGTCCGGCAGTACATCGTGGACAAGGCCCATGATGTGCGCTTTGTCGGCATCCGCCTTTTGATTGCCCATGATCAGCCAGCGCGCCCAGTGCGGTCCGCAAATCCGGGTCAACCGGCTAACGCCATTGCTGGCAGGAAGCACCCCGAACAGGCCTTCGGGGAAAGCAAACGATGCGCCTTTGGCGGCAAGCCTGAAATCACACGAAAGTGCCATTTCCAAACCGCCACCAACGCAGGCGGAATGGATAGCAGCGACGATCGGCTTTTCGACATGCTCCATCTCGTCATAGATGCGGTGCATGCCGTTAAGGCCGAGGCGGTGGTTTTCGCGAATGCCACTGGCCGTGCGCTTTTGCTGCTTTGGCGATCCACCGCGCAAATCGGCACCTGCACAGAAATAGCGCCCGTTAGCGCGGATGAGCATGACCCGCAGATCATCATTATCGCGGAACCGCAGCAGCGCCTCTTCGAACAGTTCCATAATTTCGGCAGACAAGGCGTTCAGCTTATCGGGCCGGTTCAGCGATACGATCAGTACGCCGTCCTGTTCGTCGGTTAGCAGTTGCAGTTCTTCAGTCATCGGTGATCCTTAAGCGCGTGTGCGCGGCAAGCCAAGGTTGCGCTCTGCAATCATCGACCGGTGCACTTCGCTGGTGCCACCATATATCGTTGCGCCCTGCGCGTGCCGATAGAACAGGTTCAGCTCGGCGGTCGGGCCTTCGCGCAGCGATAGCGAATGCGGCGCGGTCAGGTCCAGCAAGTCGCGCGCATCGGTCAGGAACTTCTCGGACGAGAACATCTTGGCCATCGGACCATAAGCAAGGTTCTGCTTCTTTTCTGCAATGACCCACTGCGCACGGAACGTGATCAGTTCGGCCAGCCACAAATGCGCCATCGTGCGCGCCAGACGCGCTTGGGCTTGGGTCTGCTCGATAAGCGGTTTGCCGCCTTGTGTGATCTGGAGGCAGGCCGCTGCTCCCGCATCGTGCATCTTGCGCATGTATTTGCCGAAGCCGCCGCCGTGTTCCAGTTCAAGGCTTGCGCTCATCGTCTTCACGCCGCCATCGACCGCGCCCAACCGCCAACTGTCGGGGATCTGGACGTTGTCATAGAAGGTGATGTTGGTGCGCTCGTCCTGGAAGGTGTAAACGGGTTGCACCGTCACGCCTTCGGCCTTCAGCGGAACGATGAACATCGTCAGTCCCGCGTGCTTGGCAACTTCCGTGTTGGTGCGACACAGCATCAGCACATAGGACGACAAGTTCGCGCCCGATGTGAACATCTTGGTGCCATCGATCCGCCAGCCATTGCCAACGGGCGTGGCCTTGCACTGGGCGGCAAACACGTCCGACCCTGCACCCGGTTCGGAATAGCCGAGGCTGCAAATCGCCTCACCGTTCATGAGTTTGGGCAGGACTTCATTTTTCAATTCATCCGAGCCAAAGCGGTGAATGATCAGCGCAACCATCTGTGTGACGTTGGCTGCCGGGTTGTTATAGCCATGGTGCTCAAATGCATCCATCGCGGCCATCTGCGCATAGTGGGAAAGCTTCTTTCCGCGCAGATCGGCGGGAAGACCAGGGAAGAGCAGTCCTGCCTCGGAGAGCTTCTTGTGGACCGAGGGGACAAAACCTTCCCAGCTATAATGGAATTGCGCGCGCTCTTCGTCAGTCACCTGGCTGGAAAAGAAGGCGTTGATCTCCGCGCTCATCTGCGCTGCATCTTCACCAAGATCGAACTCGATCGGGCAATCGCCAGCATCGGGCAGAGGTGTCACTTCGCCAGCGTAAAGACGGCGGCCCGCCTCTTCCAACAGCAGGGCCGGATCGCCGTAGACCAGCGGCCAGGCTTTGGCCCGCAAGTTGTACAGATGGATATCGTATTCGGTGGTCAGGCCATAGCCGCCGAAGGTGTGCAGCGCCTGGGCCACGCAACGCGCTGCAGTGATGGATCCCCACCATGCTGCGATGGACACAGCGGCACCTGCTTCAGCCTTGCCATCGGCAATATCGCGGATGGCCTTCCACACCAGCATTTTGGCACCGTCAGCTTCGCAAACCAGATCAGCCAGCGGATGCGAGATGCCCTGGAACTGGCCGATGAACTGGCCAAATTGCTTGCGCTCGCACGCATACGCGGCAGCAAGCTTCAGCGATTCCTTCGATAGGCCGGCAAGGCCTGCGGCAATCAGCAACTTCCATTCTTCCACGCCGGCGGCAAATGCTGCCATATCGATGTTGATCGGCGTGCCGGAGATGGCAGAAAAATCGATTTCGGCCATTGGCGTATTGGCAAGGCTCGGCTCAGCGGCATGCGCGGCAGGGTTCAGCGCAAACAGCAGCACATCGTTGCCACGGCGCGCGATCACCGCATCGGCGACGCTGCCACCTGCGATCCATTGAACCGGGTTTGTGGCGACATCGTGCAAAGCGATGGTGACAACTGATTGCCCCGTCAGCGCGCGGTCCAACAGTTCTGTCTCGATCTCTGCCAAAGCCAAAAGCCGCAATGCGACCAGCGATTCCGCCAGCGGCCCGGAAACCAGCGTGCGGCCTGCTTCATCCATCAGCAGGGCGGCATCGAACAGGCCCATGCCCATACCGCCAGCAGCCTCGGGCACGCGGATCGACAGCGCGCCTTGTTCGGCAAGGCCGAGCCAAAGTTCGTGATCAAACCCGGTTTGCGATGCCGCGCGAACGCGGATCATGCTGCTGTTTTCGTCCAGATAGCGCGCGAACATGTCGCGCATCATTTCCTGGTCTTCGGTCAGGTCGAAATTCATCGGATATTCCTTAAGCCTCGGGCTACTTGCGGCTCATCATCTTCGAAATGTCGATCTGCCCCGTAGCGAGCGAGCCCATGAAACCGCCATCAACGGGAAGGACTACTCCCGTAACAATCCCGGCAAGCGCGCTGTTCAACAAGACAATACCGTGCGCTTGCTCAGCTGCGGTTGAATACCTGCCCAATGGTTCTGCCGCAGCGTCGATGACCTCTTTGCCCGATGTCGCCTGAAAGGTATCCATCATCGGTGTTTGCGTGGGTGAGGGCAGCGTGCAATTGATTCGAATGCCTTTTTTGATCAATTGGGCGCACATGAACTGCGTCCAGACGATCACCGCCTCCTTCGAAAACGCATAGCCCTCAGCCACTTGATCCATGTTGGCTTCAGCCCAATCAATCGCCCCGGCGTAGCCTTTGGTCTGCATCAGCCCCATGTGCACCGGGATGCGGCGGCTCCAACCAAGACCGCCTGTTGAAGCGATGCTGACGATCGCGCTACCTTGGGCCATCAGCGGCAAAACGCATTCGGTGATATGACGGGTGCCCGCAAAGTTGACCTTGAAGGTATCCAGCGCCGGGAAAGCGCCACCGCCCGGCAGGCCGGCGCAATTGAACAGGGCATCAACCTTGCCGCCAATGGCTGCAACGCCTGCTTCAATCGAAGCGGGGTCGCGCAGATCGATCTGGTTGAACGATGCAAGGGGCAAAGCGCTGGCTTTAAAGTCCAGCCCGTGGACCTCTGCGCCAAGATCAATCAGCAGCTTGGCTGTTGCTTCGCCCATTCCGGAGAAGCAGCCGCTGACGATGACGCGCTTGCCCTTATATCCCAACAGATCGCTCATTGTTGCGTTCCTTGCATTATATCGCTTCTTGCGATCAGCTTTCGCAGGACCGGCGGTGCCAATCAACTGCACGGGCGGCAAATCGTCGCGGCGATAAGGCTGGCTTGGCCTTGGTTTGCAGGGCGGCTGCGCTATGCAAGGTTAATCCATGGGGAGGACACCATTATGACCTGGCAGCGTTCGCGCATTCGCCTCGACAAAGACAATCGGGCATTTTGGACAGGCGGGGCCAATGGCCAGCTAAGCATCTGTAAGTGCAACGATTGTGGCGGATTCACGCATCCCCCGCGCGAGTTTTGCCGCCATTGTCAATCTGAAAATGTTGCCGCCCATGCCGTCGCCGGAACCGGCGTTATCGATACCTATACGGTGAACTACCAGAAGTGGGCACCCGATATGGAAGTGCCCTTCGTCATCGCACGCGTGCGTCTGGATGGTGCGGAAGACGTTTGCCTGACGACCAACATCATCAACTGCCCGGTCGATAGCGTGGATATCGATGATCGCGTCCAGGTCGTGTTCGAAGAGCAGGACGGCATTTGGTATCCCTTGTTTGAGAGGATGGTCTGATCATGGCACGCGAAGCCTATATCACCGGGATCGGCATGTCAGAGGTCGGCGTCCGCCTGACCCGTTCTCCGATGGGCCTGACAATGGATGCGATCCGAGAGGCTGTTGCCGATGCGGGTTTGACCCTCGATCAGATCGATGGCGTTGCAACCTATCCGGGCAAGATGCAGACGTTTCTGGGCTTTTCGCCGATCGGCGTGGACGATGTGATCGAAACCTGCGGGTTAAAAACGCGCTGGCATTCAGGCGCGGCTGAGGCGACGGCGCAGCTTGGCGCGATTGCCGATGCGGCTGCCGCAGTGCGTTCGGGGCTGGCGCGGCATATCATCTGCTTCCGCACTGTCTATGAAGCCGCAGCAATGGCGCGGCCTGAAGAGTTCCCGCCGCTTGAACGTCGCAAGGACATCACCGGCAATTCGCAGTGGGTATCGCCGTTTGGAGCTTTTTCAGCCGCTTGCTGGACCGCGCAATTCGCCATGCGCCACATGAAGCGCTATGGCATGACGCGTGAACAACTGGCGCAGATCGCCATCAACGATCACCGCAACGCGGCGCTCAATCCGCGTGCGATGGTGGATGAACCGCTAACGCTGGAAAAGTACATGGAGACGCGGATGATTTCATCGCCGTTCTGTCTCTGGGACTGTGACCGGTTTACCGATGCTTCAACCGTCGTGATTGTGTCAGCGGGCGATGCCTTGGACGAGGTCAAGACAACCCCGATCCGCATTGCCGCGACTGCTGGATCATGTGATCGCTATAGCTGGGATCAGGCCGAATGGGCGTCGGCTTATCCCACAGGGCGCGATTTGTGGTTGAACACCGATTATACCGTCAATGATCTCGATATGGTCCAGCTTTACGACGGCTTTGCGTTTCAGCCGATCACATGGCTCGAAGGGCTTGGCATTTGCGCCGTGGGTGAGGGGCACAAGTTCATCGAAGGTGGCACGCGGATCGCGCTCGATGGCGAATTGCCGATGAATACCGGTGGCGGACAACTTGGCTGGGGACGCCTGCACGGATTTGGCTTTGCCTTTGAAGCGGTTGTGCAATTGCGCGGTGAGGGCGGTGCACGCCAGATCAAGGGCGATCCCGGGCTGGCGGTCGCTACCTCTGGCGGCGGCCCGATGGCGGCAGCATTGCTGCTGGCGCGCGATTGACCTTGGCCGTGAGCGCGTCAGCCTTCGATGTGCCGGGCTATCGCCGCATGATCTGTGTAACGCCCGCTTCAGGCAGCTGTACGGCGGCGCTTGAGGATGACTATCACGCGATGGTGGTGACGCTTTGGCATGATGGCACCACTATCGCCGAGGTGACTAGCGAAATGGATCGCGTGCCATGGAGCACATGCCCCGGTGCGATGGGCGTCCTCGTGCGCACATTTGTGGGCGTGGAATTGGCGAATGCCGCCGCTCGTGGTGAAAAGCGCACCAACTGCACCCATTTGCATGATTTGGCGCTGCTGGCAGCCAGACATGCGCGCGATGCTTTGCCCACGCTCTATGAGATCGCGGTGGCTGATCCCGTTGGTGGAGAAATCCTTGCGCAAATCCGGGTGAACAAGGAACTCGCGCTAGCCTTGATCCACAATCACGATGTGCTGTCATCGCCCGAGGCAGTGGCAGGGTTGTCGCTGTTCGGCTTACGCGATTGGATTGCGGCTTTGCCAAGCGAGGCCGAGAAGCAAGCGGCGCGGTTGTTACAATGGGCCACGATTATTGCACATGGCCGGGTGATGACGCTGGAGCAGCATAGCGACCACAGGCGCATACCGGCCAATTGCTATACCTTTCAGGACGAACGGCGGCAGAATGCAAACCGGTTGCCCACAATTCGCGACTTCAGCGAAAGTGGCCGATTGCCGCTCGCCGCTTTTGACGGCGAGCGGTTCCAGCGCTGATCGTTACCAGACCAACGGCACTGATTCAGGGCCGATCACGCCGCCCGGGCGGTAGATCGTTTCGGCACCCGGATTCACCTTGAAATCCGGAATCCGCTTGAGCCATTCCTGCAATGCGATCTTGATCTCAAGCCGCGCAAGGTGCGCACCCATGCAACTGTGCACGCCAACGGTGAAAGCCAGAATGATCTTCTTGGGCCGGTTGAAATTCACTTCGGTCGGGTTGGGGAACACGTCGGGATCAAAGTTGCAGGCGGGCAGGATGCTTGTCACCTTGTCGCCCTTTATCATCTTTACACCGCGCACTTCGACATCTTGCGCCACGGTGCGTCCTGAAAATGTTACCGAAAACACGCGCAACAGCTCTTCGACTTGCGCATTGATGTTTTCGGGGTTGTCTATGATTTCTTGCCGCCTGTCAGGATTGTTGGCTAGCCAGAGCCACATGTTGTTCAGAGTGGCAAATACCGTGTCCAGCCCCGCAATGAACAGAAACGTCACAAACCCGAACGCTTCCTTTTCGGAAATGCGCTTTCCGTCAAACTCTGCGTGCGCAATCCGGCTGACCAGCCCGTCGTCGGGATTGGCTTCCTTGTCGGCTATGGCGGTTTTCAGGTAATCGCCGATGGTCTTGAGCGTATCGGCCATGATCTGGCGGTCGTTCGAATGCAGCAGCGCCATCGCCCAGCTGACGAACGTGTCGCACATGTTGCGCGGCAGGCCCATCAGGTCAAGGAACACCAGCACCGGCAGCGGACGGCCAAACACTTCGTCGAATTCGCATTCGCCCTTGTCGATGAAATCATCGATCAGTTCGTTGGCCAGCGCGCGGATGCGTTCTTCCAGCTTGAGAACACCTTGCGGGCTGACAAGCGGGTCGACGATGTTGCGATACTTGCGGTGCTCGGGCGGGTCTATTTCAATCGGGATGAAGTAGAAATAGTTGGCCGGATCGCGTGGAAACGGGGTTGCGTCTTCGGTCGAGAAGTATTCCGAATGACGCAGGGCATACAAAGCGTCTTCGTGCTTCGTCATCACCCAAGCATTGCCGAACGGCCCGACATCGTAAAACACCGGTGGCAGCTTTTCATGCATGCCTGCAAAAAACTTGTAAGGGTCGGCCAGAAATTCGGGGCTATAGATGATGCCAGCCTGCCGGATGAGATCGCGTGGCACGTGATCGGGAATCTGGTCCATGCCATAACGGCGGATGACGTTGGTTGGGGCAACCGGGTTCGCGGGATCGATGCGCATGATGCTGTTCCTGTTCGCGATCAGTACTGGGTTTCGGGGAGGTGGACGACAAGCCCGTCAAGCGCCGTGGTCATGAAAATTTGGCAGGACAGGCGGCTGGTGGCCTTGATCGGGGCAGACGTCGATTCCAGCATCTCGCTTTCCTCCTTCGAGGTAGGCGTGCCGGCCTGATTGGCCCAGACATCATCGACATAGCAATGGCAGGTAGCGCAAGCGAGGCCGCCGCCGCATTCGCCGATAATGCCCGGCAAATCATTGTTGAGCGCGCCGCGCATCACGTTTTCACCTTCGGCCACGTCAACCACATGCTGTGTTCCATCGAATTCGACGTAAGTTACGGCGGGCATACATTCTCCTGCAGTGTTGTCAGGTTAAAGGTGAGAACGGCGTTCTCGACATCGCCGGTATATCGTGCTAAGCGCAAAATGGAAGAATAATTCCGGAAGGTCTCGCTAGTGCATCGCAGGGGCGTTATTGGTGGATGAGCGGCGCGACCATATTGTGAAGGCGGCATACGAACTGCTCGCCAGCGAAGGCCTGGAAGGCCTGACGATCCGTTCGGTTCTGGCATATACCGGCCTTGCCCGCCGCGCATTTTACGAACGCTTTGCCTCCAAGGACGATCTGGTCCTGGCGGTGTTTCAGTTCACGCTTGCCGATGCGGCAAAGCGTTTTGCCGGGCATATGCGCGCGCTTGAATGCCCGACTGACCGGTTACGTCTGATCGTCACCGGGATTGTCATGGGGCATGGTTTTCTGGGCGATAATGACCAGTGGCAGGAAAACCGCCGAGCAGCCGCACTAAGCCGCGAGCACCTGAGACTTGCAGAGGCGCGCCCTGCGCAATTGCAGCATGCCATCGAACCTCTGGTAAGCCTTATCGCGCAGCAATTGAGCGCCGGTGTGGGAGCAGGGTTGGTACGTGAAGCCAATATCGAACGCATGGCTTTGCTGGTTTACAACCTTGTATCAACCACTGTGCACAGCCAGTTGATCGCCGAAGAGCGCATCCTGCCCGATCTGGAAGACCGTGCGCGGCTTGCCGAAGATATCTGGCAATTCTGCCTGCGCGCCGTCGCCGCCTAGGTCGCTGCCAATGCGGCCTCGGTTTGGGCGATTTCAGACCTTAGCCACATCGTTTCCGAAAGGTTCTTCGATCCGCTTGCCGTCAGGAGTGCATTCAACGCGGCCTTCTTGACCGTGAGCGCGGCGCGATGTGCAGGTGCAACGCCCAGTGCGATGTCGAGGAGATGGAGCGCCTCCAGCGGTCTGCCCGCCGCTTCATGCACGCCTGCCCGCACGGCCAGAGCATCCGCCCCGCCTGCCAGTTCAACCAGATCCTTGTTTACGGACAAACGTGGGACGTGGAACAACTCAGTCGTGCCATCTTCGTAATGGAACCAACCGGCATATTCGTCCCAGATCGTTTTGACAGCCCAGCTTACCTTGCCGTGGAATTCGCCGATCTGGAGATGATCGGGCAGTTCCACATCGCGCATCAATTCGTGTACGGTCTTTCCCGCATTCATCCCGTCCAGCGTAAAGTCACGGACATAGGTGATCGCGCCGATCATCCGGTCAATATCCGCGTGAATCCGGTCTTTGCCAAGGATCGGCTGGCCATGGCCGGTGATCACGATCTCGGCGTTCAACGCCTTCAGCTTCTCAAGGCTTTTGAGTGTATTCCACACCAACCGTGGCTTATCGCCGCGCAAGGTGCAGAAGAATGGCATCGACAGCCAAACCGGGCCGACGAGGTTACCGGTAAATGCGATCTTTTCCTGCGGCATCCATACCATGAGATTGTCGACGGTTTCGCCCTCGGGAGCATGGATCACCTCAAACCGGCGGCCCCCCTGGGTGAACGAGTGGACGCGATCGACAAACAGGTCGGGCGTGATGTCCGGCGCAGGCTTGGGGGTGCCGCCGCGCTTCAACGTGCTGCCCCACAACTTGCCACTGCGCGGGCCGAAGAACGGTTGCAACCGCTTCATATCAGCCCAAGCTTCATCAAAGCCGGGGCCGCCGATCACGATGGTTCCGGCTTCCTGGAATTCGGGCACCCCGCCAAAGTGATCGGCGTGGCTTTGCGTCAGGACAATGTGGCGTAACGGCCCCGTCCGTCGGGGAGCCATCAGACTGACATTGCGCGCGGCATTGTCCATGAACCCGCTATTGACCAGCACATCGCCATCGGCGGTATTGACCAGATAGAGGTTAGAAATGTCATTCACTTGCCAGATAAAATTGGTGATCGCGATTGCCTCTGTCTGCGCATCGCCCGCGCGCACCAGCCCTGCCAAAGCAGGTTTGTTGTCATCGCTCATACCTGGGCATCCCCGAATTCGATCATGACTTTGGCCGATTGCGGCGTAGCGGCAATTTCCAGTCCTTCCATGATCCGGTCAAACGGCACATGATGGCTGATGATCTGGCGGATTTGGCTGGCAAGCCACGGCATGGCGGCTACCACATCGGGGAATTCGGTGGGGTAACCAACCGCTGTGGTAATGGTCATCTCGCTCGTCAACATCGGGCCTGCGGGCAGTTCTATCGGCTTCATGTAAGCGGCCGTGATAACGTGGCGCGCGTGTTGTTTGGCCATGGAGACCACTTCGCCAAGGATCATCGGCGCTCCTGCCGCATCGATATAGGCATCGGTTGAAGCCCGTTCGCGCCCGAAGTACATTTCGCTACCATGGATCGCTTTGATCTGGGTGACGGCGTTTTCTGTTGCCGGGTTGATCGTCTTTGCGCCCAGTGCACGCGCGCGCTCAAGCCGCTCTTCGGCAAGATCGAGCGCGATCACATCGCAACCCCGGTCCACCGCCCACATTACCATGCCCAAGCCAATCGGACCGCAGCCATAGATCACCAGCTTGGTCCCGGCCTTGGCCTCGGCCCGGTTCAGCCCGTGCATGGCGACCGCCAGCGGCTCACACATCGCGGCAATATCGTAGGGAATACCTGCGGGGATAGGCAGAATTGAATCCCCGAGCCGGGCCTCGCGCACGAGCAATTCCTCGGTGAACGCGCCTTCCGGACCGCCGCTGCCGATGTAGCTGGGAGTGTTCATCGGGTTGACGATAACCGGTTGGCCGACCGTGATATCAAACACTTCGCTGCCCACGAACATCACTTCGCCTGCGCCTTCATGGCCCAGCGCGGTGGTGCCGTCGGCATTCTGGCTCATCCCGCCGACCTTGATGTAGCTCAGGTCACTGCCGCAAATGCCGCAGGCCTTCATCTTGATTACGACATCCCTGGGCCCCGGTTTAGGGCGTTCGTATTCATCCAGGCGCACGTCGTTGACGGCGTGAATTGTCAGCAGGCGTCCCATCGGTCAGTCCTTATCCGCGGATCATGTAGCCGCCATCGATCTTGATCGTTTCACCGGTCAGGAACGATGAGGCATCGGAGCATAGAAAGGCGGCGATGCCTTCAAAATCTTCGACCGCGCCAACGCGCTTCATCGGCGTGATCGGCTCATAAAGGCCCTTCAGGTACTGCACTGCCGGGCCATCGGCTGGCCCCATCATTGGCGTGATGATCAGGCCGGGAGCCACGACATTGGCGCGGACGCCGAATTCGCCCATTTCAGCAGCGAGACAGCGGATCACTGCCGCAATCGCGCTTTTGGACGCAGCGTATTCCGCTTTGCCAGCAAGCCCTTGGAACATCGACAAGCTACCGCAAGCAACCAGACTGCCGCCTGGTTCGCCAGCTTCCGCGCGCGCCTTCATATGCCGCGCACCTTCGCGCAAGGTGAAGAATGCGCCGTGCAATGCGGTCTTCTGGAAATCGTGCCAATGATCGCTCGGCATATCAAAGATCGATTTGTAGCGCGGTGATGCGCCCGAATTGGCAAACACGCAGTCTATCCGGCCGAAATCGGCCATCAATTGATCATAGCCCGCCAGAATTGCCTCTTCTGACGAGACATCGACGATGTAAGTTTCCACGCGGCCAGCGCCCGCTTCCAGCAAGGCCGCCTTGGCCGCAGCGTTCTTTTCCACGTTACGCGCCCAGATCGCCACATCGCCGCCCATCTTGGCCACGCCCATCGCAAAACCAAGGCCAATGCCGCCATTGCCGCCCGTAACCAGCGTAACTTTGCCAGTGCAATCAAACAGACCGGTGCCCATATCCATTTCCTCTTTGATGGGAGCATGGCGGAGCACGGCGCGGCTTTCCAGCCTGTTACCAATCGCTTCGGCGATCACTGTCTGGGTAGGAGGACACTGGTTCCATCGTGCTGCTAGCCTGCCGATCTGAACAGGAAAGATTGCGGCCATGATTACCGGGCATCATTACCAGAACGCCTATATCTGTGACGATATCGATGCCGCGATTGCAGCTTTTGCTGCTCGCGCGGATATCAGCAATGTCCGGCCCTTTGCGATCGAGCAGATGCTCTGGACGCCCGACGGGATCAAGCGCGTGGCGAGCAAGATCGCGTTTATCTGGGTTGGTGATCTGCAATATGAACTGATCGAGGTAACCGACGACGAATCAGGCATTTACCGTAATTGCGTCAGCAATGGCGGGCTGATGCATTTCCACCATATCTGCATGCGCGTGCCCGAATGGGAGCCGCTCCGCGCCGCTGTGGCCAACCAGAATTTGCCGGTTGTGCTGGAACGGGCGAATGACGGCGATCTGCTCAAGTTCCTCTATCTTGATGGGCGCAGCTTCTGCGGGCACTATATTGAATATACTTGGATGAGCGATGAGAGGTGGGCTCAATTGGGTGGCCCCAAGTGACCGAATTTGCTGCGTGTTATGAATTGCCGGGGCGGGGAGGCTGAGGGCGTTGGAGTGGCTTTTGCGGACCAATTGGCGTCGCTTGGCATCGATGTGGCCGCGCTGATAATCGGATGCACGCGCACGCCGGCACTCAAGCGGTCTGAGATAGGGCAAACAACGGCGTGTCCGCTACCGAACCGTCTGACGTTGCGCGCTTTGCGCTGGCCAATCTGGATAGGGGACCGGTTCTGGTCCTGCCTGAACTGGCCGCCGGATTTGCCGCACCGCAGGCGATGCCGCGCCGCCAAGCGGTTGAGAAAATGACCCGCGCTCCTGAACCACAAATGCGCCGATAAGAGGAACCCAATATCCTGACAGTTGCCCGCGCCACTGCATTTTGCGACGCAATCGCCGCACAGCTTGGCGCGGTGCGCGCATTGGTGCGCTGTAGCTACTACCCGGTGCACCGAAACTTCTTTGATTTCAGCCTTAAACGCAAAATGGCGGCCCTCGCTTGAGAACCGCCATCTGGAGAGATTAATGCGCTAAATTGCCACTCAAGCGGCGGAGGACATTGGCAAAACCGAAGCCGACGCAGGCGGCTGTTTTTCGCAGTGTGATACGGCTTCGACCAGTAACTGGCGCAAGGCTTCTGCATCAACCTGATGTGAAGGCTCATAAACAAAGCCAATCGCGATCGGGCGATTAGGCGACTGGTTTGGCAACAGAACCGCACAAGTATCAGCAATCGAGCCGAAACCGGCCATGCCGCACGAAAAACCGGACTGACGGACCTGTTCAACCTTTGCGGACATTTCCGAGAACGGGAACTGCTTGCTTTCGGGTGCTTCGGCGTTGAGGCGGCGGATCATGCCATCCCGACGTGGCTGCGTGATCGTGGAGAGCAAGAGCATGCCGGCGGCGCTGTCGGTCATGCGTTCCTGCATCCCGCTGCTGAAACCATCATGGCGTGCCGTACACAGCTTCGAGTTGCCACCACGCCACGAGAAGATCTGCACGTTGAGTCCGACCATGCCGAACACGGCAATCGCAAGGCCGGTTTGCGCCACCAGACGGTCTACCATAGCCATCAACTGGCCATCACGGATAAAGTCCGGCTGGGCCACTGCACCGAGCAGCGCAGCGCGCGGGGTGGGCGAATAGGACCGGCTGACGGGATCCTTGTAAAGCAAGCCCAGATTCACGAGGCTTGAAAGCAATTCCGACGTGCTGGATTGCGGACGATTGTACTTGCGCACGATATCCATCACCGTGGCCTCGGTGTGATTATCATCAAAAAAATCAAGAACTTCGATAACGCGATTGGCAATTTTTGCCTTGTTCGACTCCGTCGAGCGCATTTTTGTTCTCCTCTCTAATGAACACAGTTGTTGGCTAAGGAGGATGGCAAGTCAACGGAAAAATGATGAGGTGTAGTTTTTTATAGATCGTGCGAATGCAAGGTATTGAAAATACAGCGGATTGCTTGAAGATCAATCTTCATCGAGGCGTTGCGTGGCAGCGAATCCGTGATGAGCCAGTGCACCGGCAAGTGCGTCGATGGCAGCGTATCTCTCAGATGTCTTTGAAGTGTGGCAACTGTGGTACTTTGCATCCCGTTTGCCAAACAGACCATTGCCGCAGGAACTTCGCTCAACCGCTTGTCCGGAACCCCAACCACAGCAACCTCGGCCACTGCGGAATGCTGCAGCAAAGCGCGCTCGATTGTATCAGGCAGAATCTTGAAGCCGCCGCGCATGATGGCACTGTCCGTTCGCCCGGCAAGGAACAGAAATCCGTCCTGATCAATGGACCCGAGATCTGCCGTGCGAATCCATTCCGGGCCGATTCTCGGGGAGATCACCTCAACGCGGCCGACCGTTCCACAAGCTGCTTCTGTTCCGGTTTCAAGATCGATTATACGCAATTGGGCGCCAAGGATGGGCCTGCCAACGCTGCCCAGCTTGGTCGCACCCCATTGTGCATGCAGATCAGGAGACCAGGCACAGACGGGACCGCCAAACTCGGTCGCTCCATAGGAAAGCAGCACAGGAATGCCATAGCACTGTTCAAATTGACGCTGCAATCCGGGCGGGAGCGGAGCCGCGCCGATGCCCATTGCCTTTATCGAAGCCAGATCGCCGACGGGGATATCCGCATCAAGCAGTGCCCGCATGCTGGCTGGCGGGATACCGCTGTGCGTGGGGCGATGACGCAAAACATACCGGTGCCAGTCGGCTATGCTGAACCGGTCCAGCAAGCAGGCTCGCTGGCCGCGAACCAGCGTCGGGATCGTCGAATAAATGCCTGATATATTGCCTAGCGGAAAATAGAGCAGGTAAGGTGCCAAAGTAGCAGCAGCAGCTTGCGCTGCGGGGTTCAATGCCGCTGCGCCAACCATGCTTTCTGCGATCATTTTGTGCGTTATCGGGAATTGCTTTGGCGGGCCGGTTGTGCCGCTGGTAAGGATTTCAATCAACGGCGTTTGCGGCCCTTTACGCAATGCAGCTTCCCCGTGCGCCAGATGCGCTCCAGCAATCGGGGCAACGCTGCCATTGTTCAGGACGATCCCGGCGATCCCCGCTTCTGCCAGCGTCGGCGCAATATCTTTGGCCAGATCGGCTGAATCGACAATAGCTGCAGCAGGTGCCAACCGCTCAATTTCGCTGCCGATGACCGATGGCGACTGGAAGGCATAGACCATGCGCACCGTGCGCTGGCCCGCCAGCAGTGCAAGCAAGGCGGCAATGGACGCGGGTGTATTGCGCGGAACGAAGGCGACCGGCGCGTCGGGCCGGATGCCGCTGGAAGCAAGGCACCGGTCCAGCTCATGAGCAATCCGACGCAGATCACCCCAAGTGTGCCATTGGTCTTCGAATTCAATGGCGGGCAGGGCAGCATCGCGTGCCAGTGCCTGCCCCACCATTTCAGCCAGAGAGACCGATGTTTCAGGCAATCGCGCCAACTTCCTTCAATGCTTCAATGCGATCCCATTCCAATCCGAGTTCCATCAGCACCAGCTCGGTATGTTCCGATGCCTGTGGTGCGCGCGTGGTCACCAGTGGTTCGTGATTGAACTGGACCGGGCCGCGCACCAGCTTCAGCGGAGCGCCACCATCTGCGCCCTCGACTTCGATGATCATGTCGTTGGCTACGGCCTGTTCATCGGTCGTCAGATCCATCAGGCTTTGGACCGGCGCCCATTGGCCCTTCATGGTCTTGAGATGCTTGCGCCAGTAATCAAATGGCTGGGCGGCAAATGCGCCTGCCAGAATACCGCTCGCTGCTGCTGCGTTTTCGATCAGGCTGGGGACATCTTTGAAGCGCGGGTCATCGCCGGCTTCCGGGCGACCGACGTGATTGAAGGTATCGCGGATCAGGCCCGTCGGGCTGACAATGCACAAGTTGATCGTGCCGCCATCAGACGTCCAATAATTGCCCATGAACGGGTTTTTGGCACCACCCCCCGATTGCGGCATGGCGTTGCGCGTCAGGATGCCGGTTTCAAGCCCTTGCGCAATAACCGCACCCGAAGCCCACCAGGCGGCTGATAGCAGCGACACATCAAGCTCTACCGCTTCGCCCGTCTTTTCGCGGTGGTACAGCGCTGATGAAATGCCGCCCGCAATGAACATGCCGCCGATGGAATCGCCAAATGCCGGGATGCCTTGGCCCAAGGGGCCGGGCAATTCCTCGGGCGTCATGGCATGGGCAATGCCGCTGCGCGCCCAGAAGCACGTACCATCAAAGCCGCCCACTTCACGCTCTGGCCCCTTATCACCCAAGGCACTGCCGCGGGCATAAATGATGTTGGGATTGGCGGCACGGATGTGCTCGACGTCGAATTTATTCTTTTGGCGGACCTGCGGCAGGTAATTGGTCAAAAACACGTCTGCAGTTTTGGCCAGTTCATAGAGAACCTGTTGGCCTTCGGGCGTGGACACATCAATGCCGACACTGCGTTTGCCGCGATTGGGGTGTTCCACCAGCGTATGGCGCAGCGGATCGAGCGTGACACCGCCCATGTTCAGAAAACCGCGTTGCGTATCACCCCGCACAGGATGTTCCACTTTGATAACATCGGCACCCCAATCGGCCAGAATACCACCGGCGGCTGGCACAAAGGTGAACTGCGCCACTTCAAGCACACGGACACCTTGCATTACTTTGGTCATGTCTTACCCCTTTTTCAGGTCCGGTCTAAGCCGTGTGACACAGACAGAAAACTGCCATTCAAAATCCATCGCGGCGACGATACGCGGTTTAAAGGATTGCGATTGCGATTGTCGATCTTGCTGGCGATAGCTGCTGAAACGGCAAGAGAGACGACTTCATGAAAACAGACACTTCAGTTTCGGCCATTGTTACCGGCGGCGCATCCGGCCTTGGTTTGGCGACGGTTCGTGCGATGCGCGAAGCAGGCATGAAAGTCGCGATTTTCGATTTAAACGAGGAAGCAGGCAATGCGCTGGCCGACGAGCTTG
Organism: Novosphingobium sp. AAP83; assembly: GCF_001295795.1. Lineage (GTDB taxonomy): Bacteria > Pseudomonadota > Alphaproteobacteria > Sphingomonadales > Sphingomonadaceae > Novosphingobium. The sequence goes on along the minus strand of NZ_LJHY01000016.1, from coordinate 22,389 downwards.
GCGCGACGTTCTGCAAAGTGGATATCATGTCTGAAGACAGCGTTCTTGCAGGCTTTGAACAGGCCCGCGCAGCCAATGGCCAGGAACGCGTGCTGGTTCACTGCGCTATGGTGGCAGGCGGCGGCAAGACCGTCAGTTGGGACAAGGCAAACAACTGCTATAAGCGTGCGCCGACCGAAGGTTTCGAGCGCGGGATGATGGGCATTGCCGTGGCAAGTTACCGCATGGCGTCGATCGCGGCGCTTGGCATGGTCCAAGCTGATGCGATGGGCGATGATGGCGAACGTGGCTTGATCATCCTGACGTCCAGTTGTGCAGCAGAAGATGGCCAGATCGGCCAGGTTACTTATGGCGGGGGCAAAGGCGCGGTCAATGCGATGGTGCTGCCGATGGCCCGTGATCTGATGGACCTTGGCATTCGCGTCAATGCGATCATGCCCGGCATTTTTGCGACGCCGCCGATGCTGATGGTGAAAGAGCGCGCGCCTGCGATTTTCGAAGGCCTTGGCGCATCGGTGCCGTTCCCCAAGCGCCTTGGTGAGCCGCAGGAATTTGGCAGCCTAGCGATGGAATTGATCCGCAACACCTATTTCAACGGGCAGTGCATCCGGCTTGACGGCGGCATTCGCATGCCGCCGCGCTAAGCCTTATGCTCAGATACGTTCGATGATGATCGCGGGCGCCATGCCGCCCGCGGCACACATGGTGATCAGGGCATAACGGCCGCCCGTGCGCTCCAGTTCATCAAGCGCGATGCCGATCAGAACAGCACCGGTTGCGCCAATCGGATGGCCCAAAGCAATAGAGCCGCCGTTGGGGTTCACTTTGGCGCGGTCCAGATCAAGGTCGCGGATGAACTTTTCGGCGACAACCGCGAAGGCTTCGTTGATTTCCCAAACGTCGATGTCCTGTTTGGTCAGGCCTGCTTTTTCCAGCACCTTTTGCGCCGCAGCAACTGGTGCGTTGAGCATTAAGGTGGGGCAACCGCCGACATTGGCCGTCGCCACAATCCGTGCGCGCGGCTTCATGCCGCTTTTCTCGACATAAGCGGCCGATGCCAGAAGAATGGCAGCCGCGCCATCGACCACACCCGATGATGTGCCGACATGATGCACCGGCACGATATCGAGATCGGGATACTTCTGGTTGATCAATTGCCGGAAAGTCGGGCCATCTTTGGCCGATGGCATATCGGCTATCATCGCAAAGGCGGGTTTCATCGCGGCCAGATCTTCGACCGTGGTGTTCGGGCGCGGATATTCCTCGTGATCCAGAATAACGCTGCCATCATCGGCCAGAACCGGAACGGTCGATTTATCAAACCGGCCCTCGGCAATCGCGATGCCTGCGCGGCGCTGGCTTTCCACGCCGAAGGCTTCAAGATCGGCGCGGCTGATGCCTTCCATCGAGGCAATTGCATCGGCGCAAACGCCCTGGTTCGATTGCGGATGAGCCGCCTGAAGCCGCGCGTTGCCGGTGCCGATGCCGCCCGCGGACAGGCCCGCATCGCGCATCTTCATGCCGATGTCCATCACGTGACTCATCATTTCGGTGCCACCGGCAACAACCAGATCTTCCATGCCCGACATCACTTGTGCCGCAGCAAGACTGGTGGCGGTGATGCCTGAACCACAAAAGCGATCAAGCGTGACGCCGCTGGCTGTCTGGTCATAGCCTGCGTCAAGCGCAGCCATCCGGCCCATATCCCCGCCTTGCAGGCCCATCTGCGCTGAACAACCCCAGATCACATCGTCCACATCAGCGGTGTTAAGGTTGTTGCGATCCTTCAGCGCCTTCAGGACTGTAGCCGCAACATGCTGGGGGTGCAGCACAGACAGCGCACCTTTGCCGAGTTTGCCAATGCTGCGCGGCGTGCGCACCGCGTCGATGATGTAGGCTTCGCCCATTGCGGGTCTCCTGATTGGTCTAGTGTGCAATCCTGCGTCTGGTCATGGTGATTGCACGGTCTTTGGCCTTGCGCCAGTTGTGGCCAATCGCGCGGGCGATAAGCGGTGCTGCCCGCCTCGAATTGCTCGTCATCCATGGCCGAAAATGTCTACGACTACCCCGATGAGCCAGTCTGAACAAAGCGCGGCACCCGAACAACCCGGCATGTTTGCACCGCTTAAAGAGCCGGTGTTCCGGCGCATCTGGACGGCAAGCCTGCTATCCAACTTCGGACAACTGATCCTTGGCGTAGGTGCCGCATGGGAGATGACCCGGCAGACCAACGATCCCGGCATGGTCGCACTGGTGCAAACCGCAATGATGCTGCCCCTGATGCTGGTTGCGGCACCGGCAGGCGCGATTGCCGACATGTTCGACAAGCGCAAGATCGCGATGGCCGGCCTTGCGATTTCTGCCATCTGTGGTGCGGTGTTAACGGCGCTGGCTTGGATGGGGCTTGCAACGCCGTGGGTGCTGCTGGGCTTTTGTGTGCTAATCGGGGCGGGCGTTTCGATCTATAGTCCGGCCTGGCAGTCCTCGATTGGCGAACAAGTTGGGCCCGCGCAGCTTCCCGCAGCGATTGCTCTGGGCACGATCAGCTATAATGTGGCGCGCAGTTTTGGGCCTGCCTTGGGCGGCGCGATCGTGCTGTTGGCAGGAGCGCAAGCCGCATTCGCGATCAATGCGGTGTTCTATCTGCCATTGCTGTTCGCATTCTTGCTCTGGCGCAGAAAGCACGTGCCCTCGCGGTTGCCGCCTGAACGGATAGATCGGGCGATTGTCTCTGGCGCGCGGTTCGTTTTCCATTCGGCGATGATCCGCAAAGTGTTGTGGCGGGCGTTCCTGTTTGGCATGGTCGGTGCCACAGGATCGGCGCTGGCACCGTTGATCGCCAAGGACATCCTTGGCGGCAACGCGGCAACTTACGGCCTTTTGCTCGGCTCCAGCGGGGCCGGAGCGGTGGCCGGGGCGATGTTCGTCAGCAAGCTTCATCACGGATTGGGCATCGAAAAAGCAACGCGTGTGCTAATGTTGGTGGCAGGCATTGCCTTGATCATTGTCGGGGTCAGCCGATCATTGATTTTGACATGTCTTGCCATGTTCGTATCGGGGGGAGCGAACATCTTGAGTATCGCGCTGTTCAACGTGGCAGTGCAAGTGGGCGCGCCGCGCTGGGTGACGGCCCGCGCATTGTCGCTCTTTTCAGCAGCGTTAACGGGTGGCATCGCGATTGGCGCGGTGATCGGAGGGTTGATCGCCAGCGCGACCTCGGTCGAATTTGCGGTCATTATTTCCGGGATAGGCTTGGCCCTCATTCCGCTGCTGATGATCGCTTTCCCATTGCCTAAGCAAGATCAGGCAGCTGCCGAAATGGCAGATTTGCATGCCGATCCTGAAGTCCGGCTAGACATCACTTTGCGATCCGGCCCGATTGTGATTGCGATCGAGTATCACGTTGAAGAACGCGATGCGCGCGCGTTCTATTCCGCAATGTTGAAGTTGCAGCGGGTGCGATTGCGCAATGGCGGCTTCAATTGGTCTTTATCGCGCGACATTGCCGACGCCAAAGTATGGACCGAACGCTACCAATTCCCCACGTGGGGGGACTATTTGCGGACGCGGGACCGATACACCACTGCCGATCTGGCGGTGCAGGTCGATGTTGATGCCTACTTGATTGAAGGTGAGCGCAAGTCTGTGCGGCGGATGCTTGAGCGTCCGTTCGGTTCTGTCCGCAGGCATCAGGACACGCCTGATACGCAGCAAGATTCAGTCAGCTATTTGGGGCCTTAACATATGAGCGATCATAGAACTTTGCGCGTAATCCAATGGGCCACCGGCAATATCGGCACGCGATCACTGCGTGCGGTGATCGAACACCCCGAGATGGAACTGGTGGGTCTGTGGGTCCATTCGCCTGACAAAACAGGGCTTGATGCCGGGACATTGTGCGGCCTGGCCGAGACCGGCGTTATCGCCACAAATGATATCGCTGCGATTATCGCAACACCTGCCGATTGCGTGCTGCACATGCAGCAGGGCACGGATATCGATATGCTGTGTGCCTTGCTTGCAAGCGGCAAGAATGTGGTGACAACACGGGGGGATTTCTATCATCCCAGAACCATGGCAGCAGACGTTCGTGCCAAAGTGGATGCTGCCTGCGCGCAGGGCAATTCATCGATTTACTCCACGGGGTCCAGCCCGGGCTTCAGCACCGAAGCGCTAACGATTCCGCTGGTATCGATGTCGCGCAGGCTTGATTGCCTGACAATTGATGAATTCGCCGATTTATCGAGCCGAAATTCGCCCAATCTGCTGTTTAACGTGATGGGGTTTGGTGCGCCGATGGGCGAATTCGACCAAGGGCGCACCGAACACGTACAGTCTGATTTTGCAACCTCGCTGGCGCAAGTAGCTGATGAAATGAATATCGCGATAGACGAGTGGCACGGTCACGGCGAATTTACTGCGGCAGCGCACGACGTCCAGATTGCAGCAGGTTTGGTCAATGCGGGAACTGTTGCAGGGCAACGCATAACCGTTGAAGGCCGCGTTGCAGGCGTTGCAAGGCTGCGTTTCCGCGCAAACTGGTATGTTACGCACAACGTCGAGGCAACGGATTGGCGTTTATGCGAGACCGGCTGGCGGATCAGCGTTGAGGGCGACACGCCGATGGAAGTGACCATCGGTTTCCCGGTGACGCCCGAGGAATTTCCCAACATCAGCCCCGGCTTTACTGCGCACCGTGCGGTAAATGCGGTAAAGGTGCTCTGCGCTGCACAGCCCGGTATCCGCACCACCATGGATTTGCCGCACATCGTTGCCAACTTTCAATAGAAAGCGACCCATATGGCTGGATTTTTGAGCGGCAAAGTTGCGCTGGTGACAGGCGGCGGCACTGGTATTGGCGAAGCGGCTGCATTGGCTCTGGCTGGAGCCGGCGCACAAGTGGTGATCACGGGCCGGCGGGTGGACCGGCTTGATACGGTGGTTGCCGCCATCGAAAGCAAGGGCGGAACAGCCTTGGCAATCAAGAGTGACGTGAGTGTCGAGGCAGATGCGTTCGGGGCGGTAGAACAAGCGGTCAGCGCATTCGGGCGGCTTGATATCGTGATCAATTCTGCCGGTGTAAATGAGGCGGGCGGCATCCAGTCGCTCGATCTTGAAGGCTGGCGCAAGGTGATCCACACCAACTTGTGGGGCACGATTTACACCTGCATGGCGGTGGTTCCGCATCTCAAGGCTTCGGGTGGCGGAGACATCATCAACATCAGCTCAACCGCCGGCCGTCGTGCCGCCGGGCTTTTTGCTTCCTATGCCACCAGCAAGCATGGCGTGAACGGCTTTACCGAATCCATTCGTCAGGAATTGGGCAATGACAACATCCGCGTTTCCGTGGTTGAGCCCGGCGCGACCGAGACCGACATCGCATCGAGCGTTTCCGATCCGCAGTGGGCGGCGATGATGCAGCAGCACGTTAGCAAAGACGGCGCGATGAAAGCGGCTGACATCGCCGAAGCGATCATCTTCATCGTGTCGCTGCCAAGGCGCGCCAACGTCTCGCAAATTCTGATACGCCCGACCATCGACACCGCACCAATGTAGGCAGCGCGTGCAGGAGAGGCAGATGACGGGAAGCATTTCACCGGAAACAGCGCTGGCTGAACCGGCTGATAAAGCAGAACAATTGCCAAGCATGCTGTATCGCAGCTGGTTCATGTTCGTGCTGGTGCTCGTATCCGCCTCGGTGGTGGGTGAGCGCTTCATGATGGCGGTCATGGTTGGCCCTATCAAAGCAGAGCTCAAGCTGAGCGATACGCAGATCGGGCTTGCCAAAGATCTGGCGATTGCGATCATCTATGTCATCGCGGTGCTTCCGCTGGCGCGCATTGCCGACCGTTGGTCCAAGCGCAAGGTTGTGGCCATTGCGGCTACAATATGGAGCCTTGCCGTGCTGATTTGCGGTTCGGCGCAAGGCTTCTGGATGTTGCTTGCCGGGCGCGCCCTGATCGGGTTGGGGGAGGGGGGCTTTACGCCACCTTCGCAAAGCTGGATCGCCGATCACTTTCCGCTGCGCACCCGTGCGACCGCCATTGCGGTCTTTTTGCTTGGTGCGTCCTTGGGCAATCTCCTCGGGCCTGCGCTTGGCGGCTGGTTAACGGAAACCTACGGCTGGCGTCAGGCGATGTTTTACGCTTGCTTGCCCGGCTTTATCCTGGTGCCGTTGGTATTGTTTACGCTGCGCGATGTGCGACCCGGCCTTGCCGATAATGTGCGCAAAGAAGATACCGTGCAGCAGCCGTTCGGTGCAACGATGAAGCAGTTGCTGACAATCCGCACGATGCCTTTGCTGATGGTGGGTGCCGGTTTGAACACGCTTGTAACCATGGGGTTGGTGAGTTGGGCTCCTGCGTTCATGGAGCGTACGCACGGGATGTCGGCGCAAACTGCCGGATTGCAAATGGGCGGTGCGCTGTTCCTCGGCTCTGTGGTTGGTCATACAGTGGGCGGCCCCCTGTGCGATTGGCTGGGGCGCCGCGATCTGCGCTGGTACGTCTGGCTGGGCATGATTGCCGGGTTTTTGTCGATGGGCATTGCCTGGTTGGCGTTGTCCGGGCCGATGAATGCGGTATTCCCGCTGTTGGGCTTAAACATGCTGATTGGCGGAATGTCTGCTGCGCCTTTGATGGCCGTAATCGCAGGATTGGCGCCTGCGCATTCACGCTCGGTCGCAGTGGCCATGCTCATGATCACGATCAACGTTATCGGGTTTGGCCTCGGACCGGTTTTCGTCGGCTGGCTGAGCGACATGCTGACCCCGACCTATGGCAAAGAAGCCTTGGGCATGGCGATGCGGGTCGTGCTGCTGGTAGGCTTCCCGAGCACCGTCATTGCCTGGCTGGCAAGCCGTTCGTGCCGTGGCGATTTTGAACGCGCTGGCGGTTGGGGCAAAGGCCCGCCGCTTGCTACGACACTGCATTGACCGGCGTCCGACGATGATCCCGAACAGCTACAAGAAGGACCAGGCATGACTGATATCGTTCCCCGCATCTCGCACTGCCCGCGCGAGGAATGGACCGATGAAGCGCGCGATGTCTTTGCCTTTTGGGGTGAGCCCAACGCTTGGGAAAAAGGCAGCAAAACCAACATCATGATGGTGATGGGCAATCACCCGACGCTTGGTAAAGTCTATAACGACTGGGGCAAGCACTTCCTCATGGCCAACAGCATGAATACGCGGCAATTGGAACTCCTGATCCTGCGCGTCAGTTGGCGGGTGAAATCGGCCTACGAATGGCACAACCACGTTGGTTACGGGATGAATGCCGGTCTCTCGCTTGAAGACATCGGCGCTATCCGTGACTTTCCGGAAGGTGGCAACTGGAGCGAGGAAGAGGTTGCCCTGCTCCAGGCGGTGGACGATCTGATTGATCGCAATGTGATCGGCGACGCCACATGGGCAACGCTGACCAAGACGCTGAACAAAAAGCAATTGATGGACCTCACATTCACCATTGGCCACTATGTTATGACCAGTTGGGCATTGTCGTCGTTCGGCGTGCAAATTGAGGGTGGCGCCGATGCTGTGGGCTTTGATCTGCGCACGCAGTCAGGCAAAATCCCCGGCAAGACATACAAGCCGGGCGAGGTTGAAAACTGGGAAGATACCCGCGGCTATTAGGGTAAGGACCTATTGAATGGCTCTGCGTGTCGGAATTGTGAGCGCAGGGTGGGGCGCTTTTGCCCATCTGCCCGCATGGCAATCCGTGCCCGGTGTAGAGGTTACCGCCATTTGCACATCGCGGCAGGAGACCGCGTTGGCAGCCCAACAGCGGTTGGGTTTGCCGCGCGCTTTCTGGAACGCAGAGGAGATGTGCGCCGATCCCGACATTGATATCGTCGATCTGGGAACGCGGCCGTCGGTGCGGCTGGACATGGTGCTCGCCGCATTGCAGCACGGCAAACACATCTACAACGCCAGTCCGCATGTGCCTGATTGGGCAGGGGCCAAGGCGATCAATGCCGCAGCGATGAACAGCCCCAGCTTGGGCATGGTCGATGCGTTTAGCGAATACCTGCCAGCGCATCGGCAGATGAAAACGATGCTGGACGATGGCTTTATCGGCGAGGCTCTGGGGGGCACGTGCCATTTCAACCTGTCGCTGTTCAACCAGCCCGACAAGCGCTTCCCGTATAACTGGTTCGCCGATGCCAGCGCGGGGGTTAGCGCGGTGCGCAACAATGGCAGCCATGCGCTATATATGCTGTTGCACTTGTTCGGCCCGATTGCCGAACTTGTCGCCGATGATACGCAGGTCTTGCGGCAATGGGTCTTTTCCGATGGTGACACGATCACGCCTGGGACGACCGACTTTGCCAACGTGATCCTGAAATTCCAATCAGGCCTGACCATGACTATGCAGATCAGCTGGTCAATGCCGCTTCACGATGGCTGGCTGATCGATGTGTTTGGCACCAAAGGCCGTTTGCGGGCGCAGGCACCCACCTTTCCCACTGCGCGCGACTGCCTGCTCTCGGGCGGCCAACTGGGTGGAGCATTCGAGGCGATTGACCTGCCTGAAGCTTTCAAGACTGATCCAGCAGTTGGCCTAGATTGGACAGCATCGATCCCGCCCAGTTATCCGATGGCATTGGCAATGCACGGGCTGGTCGAGGCCATTCACGGCAAAGGACGGCCATCACCGGATTTCGCCCGCGCGCTAGAAGTGGAGCGCGTGCAAGAAGCGATCCGCCTGTCCAGTGCAGGGCGGCGGTGGGTGACTGTGGGTGAAGTCGTCTAACCCACCAACATTAAACACAAAATCATTCGAATTGCGCCGGACGTGACAGGATAAACGGCAACTTCGACGATGCTATGCTTGATTGGCTGCCGTCGCGATGGATTAATGAAACGCGGCCAACTCCCGGGGATGACACAACACCGACGACGCTATCGATCCATTCGTGCAACAGGACGCGCATTTGCAGCAACCGGGTTTCTTCTATTGATACCTCGCCAGCACTTTCCAATTCGGCCTCTAGCGCGGTGATTCGTTCAGCCTGCGCAGCGATGCGATTGTCTTCGCTCATGAAAAGTTCCTCTATTGGTCATTGGGTGCATCATGGTCGCGCAAGAGGCACACGTCGCGCGGCTTTGGTGGCATTTCATCGAAAATCGCCACGGCGCGGGATTGATCAAGTTTGCGTGATGAAGCCTTTTGCAAGGATATCGACCATCTGCTGTGAGATTTGCTGTGGTGTCAGGCTGCCGTCCGGCACATGCCAGCGCGCGGTCCAATTCAATGATCCTGTCAGCGTGAAAGCCAGCATCTTTGCATCGACTGGCGCAATCGATCCATCATCGATACCTTGCTGAATAAGCATGCGGATGGCGCTATCAATGCGCCTCTTCAACGCTCTGAACTGGCTCCGCGATTCCTCGCCAAGTTCCTCTTCAGATGTTCGGATCACGCATCGCCCAAAGTCGCCCATAATGATTTCAGCATAGCGGACAAGGCATGCCCGCAGGCGATCTGCTCCTGTGCCCGGTCCATTGCGTACCGCCTCTCCCGACGCCAGCAACTGCTCCAAACCCAGCGTTACGCATTCGAGCAGGACTTGGTCTTTGTTGCCCAGATAGTGGTAAATCGTGGGTTTGGTAACGCCCAAACTTGCGGCCACTTCGTCTAGCGAGGTCTGATGAAAACCGCGCTCATTGAACATCTGAACCGCTGCCAAAAGCACTGCATCACGCTTTTCCTGATGCCTGCTTTTGCGCTGCTGTGCCGTTGTAAACGGTGATGACGAACGGTCTTTGGTCACGGTCGGTATATCTCGCAAACATGGTCTTCGATTGACAATATACCAATCGGTATATTATTTACCAAGGAGTAAACTATCAAGGGCAACTTGTGATGATTCTCTCCGAAACACAGGTGGCGGTGCGTGATATGGTTCGCGGTTTTGCGCAAGACCGCGTGCAACCAAACGTGTTTGCCTATGAAACGCAAGGTGCTTATCCGCCAGAGTTGTTTGGCGAACTTGCCGAACTGGGCATGATGGGAATGATCGCGCCTGAAAGCGTCGGCGGCGTCGGGCTCGACACCGTATCCTATGCGTTGGCGCTGATCGAACTTGCTGCCGGAGACGGCGCTCTGTCCACCGTGGTGTCCATCCATAACAGTCTCATCGTCACTGCGCTGGTCAACTATGGCACCCCGGCACAGCAGGAACGCTTCTTGTCCGATCTGATAGGCGGGCGCGGGACCGGCGCATTTGCTCTGACCGAACCTGATGCAGGCTCGGACGCATCTGCCTTGCGCACCCGCGCGGTAAAGGTCGATGGCGGTTGGCGCTTGAACGGGTCAAAGCAGTTCATCTCGAATGGCCGGATCGCCAAACTGGCAATCATCTTTGCTACGACGGATCCAGAAGCGGGCAAGCGTGGTATCACCGGCTTCATCGTGCCGACTGATAGCCCCGGCTATGGCGTGGATAAAGTCGAACAAAAGCTGGGGCAGGGCGCCTCGGATACCTGCACGATCCGTTTTGACGATCTGTTCGTGCCCGATGAACTGGTTCTGGGCAAGCCAGGCGAGGGTTATCGCATTGCTTTGTCCAACCTTGAAGCAGGCCGCATCGGCATCGCAGCGCAGTGCATTGGCATGGCCGATGCCGCGCTCGATATCGCAATTGCTTATGCCAAAGAGCGCCAAAGCTTTGGTCAGCCGATCATCCAGCATCAGGCGGTCGGGCACCGGCTTGCGGGCCTTGTGGCAAAACTCGAAGCCGCGCGCCAGCTCGTGCTTCATGCAGCCTCGGTCAAGGATACCGGCGCGCCATGCCTGAAGGTTGCCTCGATGGCCAAACTGGTCGCTTCCGAAACCGCAGAAGAAGTTGTCTCGGGCGCGCTGCAAACGCTGGGTGGCTATGGCTATCTTGAGGATTACCGCATTGCCAAGATCTACCGCGATGTCCGCGTTTGCCAGATATATGAAGGCACCTCGGACATTCAGCGCATGGTGATCGCCCGCGATCTGTAAAGCGGGCTATACCAACCATTACACAGTTTTGAGAAGGATCCGAAAGTCATGGAAATCAACGGACTAGCTGCAATCGTCACCGGTGGTGCATCCGGCCTTGGCCAGGCCACCGCGAAGCGCCTTGCCGCGTGCGGTGCCAAAGTTACGATTCTCGATCTTGATCGCGAACGCGGTGAGGCCACGGCCGCGTCGATCGGTGGCCTGTTCATCGCTACCGACGTCACCGATGAAGCATCGGTCGAAGCGGCTTTGACACAAGCCGAAAGCGCGCACGGCACTGCCCGCATTCTCGTCAACTGCGCCGGGATTGCCCCGCCTGCCAAGGTGATCGCCAAGGACGGATCGCCCACCCCGCTCAGCCACTTTGCCAAGATCGTCACGATCAACCTGATCGGCACGTTCAACGTGCTGTCAAAGTTCAGCGCGCGGGCGGCCCAAGGCGATCCCGTGGGCGAAGAGCGGGGCGTGATTATCAACACCGCCAGCGTTGCAGCATTCGAAGGCCAGATCGGCCAATCGGCTTATGCGGCTTCCAAGGCTGGCGTTGTTGGCATGAACCTGCCGATCGCGCGTGAACTAGCGCGTTCGGGCATTCGCGTGATGACGATTGCACCGGGCATCTTCTGGACCCCGATGCTGGCATCGTTGCCGCAAGACGCACAGGATTCGCTCGGGCTTCAAGTGCCTTTCCCAAGCCGTTTGGGCAAGCCCGAGGAATATGCGCAACTCGTTGAAAGCATCGTCACCAACCCGATGCTGAACGGCGAAGTTATCCGTCTGGACGGCGCGATCCGCATGGCTCCGCGCTGATCACCATTATCGCAAAGCTGCGGGTTTCCCGAATTTCGGACCCGCAGCTGGCACTCCTGCAAAAGGCACGGTTATGTCGATCCGGACACGCGTCACCGATCTTCTCGAAATAGAACATCCGATCATTCAGGGCGGCATGATGTGGGTTGGCCGCGCAGAGCTTGCCGCCGCGGTTTCCAACGCGGGGGGGCTGGGCATATTGACGGCCCTGACCCAGCCCACCCCGGATGATTTGCGGCGTGAGATCGAACGGTGCCGGACCATGACCGACAAGCCGTTCGGCGTGAACCTCACCATCCTGCCTTCGGTCACGCCTCCGCCCTATGCAGAATTCCGCAAGGCGATCATCGAAAGCGGCGTGAAGATTGTCGAAACGGCAGGATCGCGTCCGCAAGAGCATATCGATGATTTCAAGGCGCACGGCATCAAGGTGCTGCACAAGTGTACGTCGGTACGCCACGCTCTTTCGGCTGAACGCATGGGCGCTGACGTTATCTCCATCGATGGCTTTGAATGCGCTGGCCATCCCGGCGAAGATGACATTCCCGGCTTGGTGCTGATCCCGGCCGCGGCGGACAAGGTTACAGTTCCGATGGTTGCCAGTGGCGGGTTTGGCGATGGCCGTGGCCTTGCCGCGGCTTTGGCGCTTGGCGCTGAGGGCATAAACATGGGCACGCGCTTCTGCGCCACAGTCGAAGCGCCGATCCACGATAACGTAAAGCGCTTCCTTGTCGAGAATGATGAGCGTGCGACCAACCTCATCTTCCGCAAATTCCACAACACTGGACGCGTCGCCAAAAACAGCGTGTCGGACCAAGTCGTGGAAATTTCATCGCGCGATGGAGCGGTGTTTGAAGATATCCAGCCATTGGTTTCAGGTGCCAAAGGCCGGGTCGCGCTGGAAACCGGTGATCTTGATGCGGGGCTGGTTTGGGCCGGCCAGATCCAGGGGATCATCCGCGATATTCCAACGTGTCAGGATTTGCTGGCGCGGATTGTGGCTGATGCTGAAGCCATCATCGTCGGGCGGCTTGCAGCGATGCTGCGCTAGTTCGGGGTGAGAGGGGGGCGGCAGCAACCGTCCTCCTGCCCTCAAGTGCAGCATGGTGCGCGCGCTTTATCGCCGAAGGGATATCTGCCCCATCGACTTGCAGAACTGCGGTGAAGCGGGCCTAAGATCGGGCCATGTCAAACGTCAACGATCCCCAAGCCGCCTCGCGCAGTGAAGTCCGGCAATGGCTTGTCGAGCACCGCCCCGCCGATTGGCGCGATGCCGCCACGCACGAAGCCTTCGTGGCTTCGCAACGCAACTGGTTCGCCAAGCTGGTCGACGCAGGTTATGCGATCCCGCATTGGCCCGCCCAGTGGCCCGGCGGTGGGCGCAGTCTGGCTGAACAAAAAGTTCTCTATGAAGAGCTTGCGAGCGCAGATGCGCCGCGTCTGCTGCTCTCGTTTGTCTCGACTTATCATGCTTTTGCCACGCTGCATGAATGTGGCAATGACAATCAGAAGGCGCGCTATTTGCCGCGCATCCTTGAAGGCGAAACGTGGTGCCAGGGCTTTTCCGAGCCCGGTGCCGGGTCCGATCTGGCGGCCGTGCGCTGCCGGGCAGAGCGCAAGGGCGATGTCTATGTGATCAATGGCCAGAAGGTGTGGTCAACGATGGCGCAATATGCCGATCGTTGCCTGCTGCTCGCGCGGACATCAACCGAAAGCGCCAAACAGGCGGGCCTGACCTATTTCCTGATGGATATGAAAGCCCCCGGCGTCACCGTCCGCCCCATCCACCAGATTCAGGGGGATGAGGAATTCGCCGAGATTTTCCTCGATAATGTCGAGATTCCGGTATCCGAACGCGTTGGCGAAGAAGGCCAGGGCTGGGCGGTTGCGCAGGCGACGCTATCGTCCGAGCGCGGTTTGACGCTGATGGAATTGGGCTACCGGATGCGCGGTGCGCTGAGCCGGGTCGCTGACCTTATAAACACCGTGGCGCGCCATGACGATGAAGGCGTGTTGCGCGATTTCGGCGCACTCACTGGGCAGGTCGAAGCAGTTTGCGCCTTGGCTGACCAGTTCCTTGAAAACCGCATGAACGGGCTGGAGCAGATTGGCGACGCTTCGGTGGTCAAGAACGCTTATTCGCGGGCGTTACGCGCTTATTCCGCGCTCGGCGTCAGGCTTGGCGGCATGGCTGCGCAATATCGCACGCCGATCACTTATGGCGATCTAAACAGTGGCAACTGGATGGCAGATTTCATGAACAGTTATGCGTGGACAATCGCTGGCGGCAGCGAAGAAGTTCAGCGCAATATCATTGCCGAGCGGATGCTCGGGATGCCGCGCGAACCCAAGAATTGGGTGCTGGCATGATGATCTCGCGCGAAGAACTGCGCGATAGCGCGCGCAAGGGCCTTGGCAGTGATGGCCTGATGCCACCGGCTGACCAAAGCTGGGAGCGTCTGGTGGAAATGGGCTGGTTTGCGATGGCCGTGCCCGAGGATCATGGCGGTTTGGGGCTTGGGCCAGAAGCGCTGGCTGCGGTCCATATCGAGCTTGGCCGCGCGCTGGTGCCCGGCCCCGCGATTGCCCAGATGCTGGCGATTGATGTGCTGTGCAGCGTGCCAGACTTTGCCGCGCGCGACGAATTGCTCGGCGCGGCCATCGGCGGCCAACGCTTGGGCCTGTCGCTGGCGCTGCATCAGGCAGGCACGCTGACGTGTGTGCCCGATGCGGATCAGGCGTCGCAAATGTTGGTATTAGGCCCTGATCGCATTGCGCTGGCCGATATTGCCAGCGCCAGCCAGAACGCCACATGGGATGAAACCCGCCGCTTGTTCGATGTGGAAATCGCCGGGCAAACCGTGATTGCAAACGGTGCGGATGCGCATGACGCCTATATCCGCGCGCTGTCCCGCTTGTTGCTGGCGCTCTCTGCCGATGCAGTCGGCGGTGCCGATGCGGTGCTCGATATGAGCATTGAATACCTCAAAACTCGCCGCCAGTTTGATCGTCCGCTTGCGCTGTTCCAGGCCTTGAAGCATCGCGTGGCCGACATGAAAATTGCGGTCGTGGCGGCAGAAGCGCTGTTGTGGAGCCGCACCGGTGATGCTGTGTCGTTGCACGATCTGGCAGCGCTCAAGGCGCTTGCCACAACTTCGTTTTGCCGGGTTGCCGAAGAAGCGGTCCAGTTGCACGGTGGGATCGGCCTGACGGTCGAACATCCCTGCCACCGCTTCCTGAAGCGGGCCTATCTGAATGCTGCACTTGGCGGCGATGCAGATCACTGGAACGGATTTGCCGGGCGCGTCGCGCTGGGCCAGCAAAAGTCTAATTAATCAAACGCAATTGCAAGATCCAAAGCCCTGCGCCGCCCAGACGGCGCAGGGCTTGGCATATCAGGCCATCAGAGCCTTGGCGGCTTCAACAATGGCCGCAGGCTGCACGATATAGGCATCTTCAAGGTTCTTGGCGAAAGGCACGGGGCACTTTGGCGCACCAAGCCGCATCACCGGCTTCTTCAGTTTGCCGAACAATTCCTCATTGATCGTAGCGGCAATTTCTGCGCCCGGGCCAAATGAACGCACCGCTTCGTGAACGATCATCGCGCGGCCTGTCTTGGCGACAGATTCGATCACGCATTCGCGGTCCCAAGGGGAAATGGTGCGCAGATCGATCAGTTCTGCCGAGATTCCGGCTTCGGCCAGCCCTTGCATCGCCATTTGGCAGCGCAGCACTTGGGTGGACCATGATACGATCGTTACATCGGTGCCCGGGACCACCACTTTAGCCTTGCCCAGCGGAATCGGCCCTTGATCGGGCGAAACCTCCCCGGGGGCAAACAGCGTCAGCCCGCCTTCGATGAAGATGCATGGATCGGGATCGTCGATGCACGAAAGCAACAAACCCTTCAGGTCAGCAGGGTTGGACCCGGCGACGACCTTGATCCCTGCCGTATGCGCAAACCAGCCTTCGAGGAAATCCGAATGCTGACCAGCGGTTTGCCAACCAGCACCAGTCATCGTGCGGATCGTGATCGGCACACTGGTTTGTCCACCCGACATAAAGCGCAATTTGGCGGCATGGTTCACGATCATGTCCATCGCCACAGTGGTGAAGTTCATCATCATGATTTCGGCAACGGGCTTGTATCCCGCCATCGCAGCACCAATCGCTGCGCCCATGATCGCTTGTTCCGAGATCGGGGTTGATCGTACGCGGTGATCGCCAAAGCGTGTCGACAGGCCCTTCATCGTGCCGGTTACGCCGCCACCTTCGCGGTCACCGACATCTTCGCCTAGCACAACCACTTTTGCGTCGGCTTCCATTGCTTGAACCATCGCCGCGTTGATCGCCTGAACGCCGTTCATCTTGATCATTTCACTCATGCCGGCAACTCCTGCGCAAACACATCGCGGCGCAATTCGTCCAAGGACGGCGCGGGGCTATTCAGGCCAAACTCTTGCGCTTCGGCAATTTCGGCAACGATTGCAGCCTGCAAGGCCACAAGCTCGTCCTCGGTCGCATGGCCTTCTACAATCAAGCGCGCGCGCAATGCGGGAAGCGGATCAGCTTCCATCGCTGCGGCCTTGACCGCTTTGTCCATGTAGAAATCATCATCGCCGAGCACGTGGCCAAGGAAGCGGAAGGTCATGCACTCCAGCAAAGTTGGTCCTTCGCCATCACGTGCACGTGCAATCGCTGCCGAGACATGGGCATACATGTCGTCAGTATCATTGCCGTCCACCGTGAAGCCGGGCATTGCATAGCTGGCTGCGCGCTTTGAAATCTGGTCCACCGAAGTGCCGTCTTCATAACGGGTGTGTTCGGCAAAGCCGTTGTTGGCGCAGACAAAGATCACCGGAAGTTTCCACAACGAAGCCATGTTCAGCGCTTCATGAAAAGCGCCGATGTTCGAAGCGCCATCGCCAAAGTAGGCCACCACGACGCGCTTTGAATTGTCCATCTGTGCTGCCCACGCAAGGCCATTGGCGATGGGCATGGACGAACCGACGATCCCTGTCGTGACCATGATCCCCATTTCGGGATAGGTGAGGTGCATCGGGCCACCTTTGCCTTTGCAGGTGCCATCCACACCGCCTGCGATTTCCGCCCACAGCGGTTTGAGCGGCATGTCCTTGGCAACCATATCCTGAATACCGCGATAGATAGTGCAGATCTGATCGTCCTGGTTCAGCAGGTGCGAGATCGTGGCTGGAATGACCTCCTGTCCGCGCGCCGAATAATACGGCATCTGCAACCGGCCACGGCGCAAGGTCGCACGGATCGCATCATCATTGCGCTCCACCCGCAACATGCGGCGATAAATGTCGACCAAGGCCTTACCGTCTGGCCTTGAGGCATTGCTAAGCTCTGCCATGGTATCCCCTGATGGCTGTTTTAAGAGCTTTGCAATGTCGGTTCCACGGCTGGACAGGTCAACCGCGCCACAGCGATATGTGCCCTCGATCCGGTTGCTTGGAGGGGGTTAAGCTAACGTATTCTCGAGACCAGCTGCGTGTTTAGCTGCGACAAAGCCAAATGCCATCGAGGGTCCTATGCTGGCACCTGCGCCAACATAGACCCCGCCCATGACGCTGGCACTGGACACGCCGCAGGCATAAAGTCCGTTGATCACCGAACCATCGGGCCGCAGCACCTGCGCCCGTTCATCGGTCACCGCGCCGCCATATGTCGATACATCGCCGGGGACGACATCGACCGCATAAAACGGCCCCTTATCAATCCGCGCCAATGCCGGATTGGGCTTGAGGAACGGATCGCCCAGCCATTTGTCGTATTCGCGCGCACCCCTGCCAAAATCGGCATCGACACCGGCATCGACAAAGTCGTTCCAGCGGGCAACCGTTGTTTCTAGCGCTGTTGGCGGCACGCCGATCAATTCGGCCAGCGCGGCAGGGGTTTCGGCCTCTTTCAAATAGCCGCTATCCTTCCACACTTGATAGTATTTCGCCATTTTTACCCCGGCAATCGGGTACTGTTCGGCAAAGTGCGCATCGAAAATCGCCCAACTGGGGATCGCCGGCACCGTGCGGTTCCGTTCAAACATGTTCTGGCAGTACAGTTCATAGCTGCCGCCTTCGTTCATATAGCGCACGCCCGATTGGTCGACCAGGATCGCCCCCGGCTTGCCCGTCAGGCTTTGCGCGGGAGGCTTGACAAAGGCCTGCTCCCAACCCGGCATCCGCGTCATCTGATAGCCCACCATCTGGTCCATCTGGCCGAGTTCCGCGCCAACCCGCTCCATCTCGGTGTGCATGTCGCCAGTGTCGCCCTCGGGCGTGTTCGACCATGCTGCCTGCGTGCCGGGCATATAGTGATCGCGCATCGCTTGATTTTGCGCAAAACCGCCAGCGTTGACCAGCACGCCCAGAGCAGCGCCGATGCGGCGGGGCTGGCCTTCGATCATAGCAACCACGCCGGTGACCCGCCCGTCTTCATAAACTAATTCACGCACCGCACTATCAGTGCGCACATCGGCCCCTGCATCAAGAATAGCCTTCAGCAAACGCCCTTGCAGCGCAGCACCAGCCGAAACCCACTGCTTGCCGGTCAACTTGCCAGCGATCAACCGCAAGCCGATGCGCAGCAGCAGCAGCTTGATCTTCCAGCTTTTGCCAACCCAGGCCAGTTTCATGCCTTCTGACAGCATTGCAGGCTGGCTGACAAAACCGGGGCGCAGCTTCGCGGCCCATTCCGGCCCAAGCTCGGCCTTGTTGAAATAGCGCGCCACTACGGTACGGCTTGTTTTGCAACCGCCCGGTGCCTCATCGTAATAATCGGGCCAAAAGTCGGCGCCGCGCTCCATCGGGATACCCTGTGCAATCAGGAAATCGATCATCTTCTGGCTCTGTGTCACATAGGCGCGGCGTTTGGCCGGGGTTGAGCCGGGCAGGTTCTGCGCCAGATGCTCAAGATATTTGACCCCCGCCTCGGTGCTATCGATCTCACCGGCCTTTTGCATCAAACGGTTGTTCGGCACCCAGATCACGCCGCCCGATTTGGCCGTGGTGCCGCCCACGTAGGGCGTTTTTTCCAGCACCAAAACGCGCTTCCCCGCCTGGCGCATGACTAGTGCCGAAGTCATCGACCCCGCTCCGCTGCCGACCACGATCCAGTCGAATGTCTCGTCAAAATCGCTCATCACATCTCTCTCCTGAATAGAGCGTTTAGACCCGCAGGCGGATGGCCAGACAAGCCTTATCGCCGGGGCGGAGTGGGCATATCGCTGCGGCGTGATATGGAACCGACATGACCGATATTCCTGTCCTTGAAACTATCCTGCTAGAACGGCGCGGCCGTTTGCTGGCGATCACGCTCAACCGTCCCGAAACGCTCAACGCGTTCGATCTGGCGCTGCATACAGAAATGGTGGCCGCTCTCGAATTTGCGCGGGATGATCAGAACTCTGACGCGGTGCTGCTGACCGGGGCAGGGCGCGCGTTTTCGGCAGGTGGCGACTTGGACCACATCGCGCACAATGCTGCAAACCCTGACAAGTTTGACTTCGAAATTCAGATTGCCAAGGCTATCGTGCTTACCTTGCTGGACATTACCAAGCCTGTCGTGTGCCGTATGAATGGCCATGCGGTTGGCCTCGGTGCGACGATTGCGCTGCTGTGTGATGTGATTTTTGCGGCTGAAAATGCCAAAATCGGCGATCCACATGTGCACGTTGGGTTGGTCGCAGGTGATGGTGGGGCGATCATCTGGGCGCAGCGTTTGGGTTTAACCCGCGCCAAGGAGTACTTGTTAACCGGTGAATTGTTGTCAGCCGTAAAGGCTGCCGACATCGGTTTGATCAATCATGCTCTGCCGCTCGATCAGCTTGATGCAGCAGTAGATGCGTTTTGCGCCAAGCTTTTGGCGGGCGCACAAATGGCTATCCGCTACACCAAGATGCTCACCAACCTTGAATTGAAGCGCATTGCCGCGCTCGTGCTCGATCAAGGTCTGGCATGGGAGGGTGAAAGCGTGCGCAGTGCCGATCACCGCGAAGCGGTTCAAGCGCTGATTGAAAAGCGGCCTCCGATTTTCGGGGCCGCTTGATCCAATCCTAGGTGCGGCCCAGCATCGCCTTTGCCAAAGTCAGAACTTGGGCAAGGTCTTGATTAGCCGAAGGAATGCCGCGACGGAATGTGGCATAGCCGTGGATCAGGCCGTGCGCTTCGTGGAAAGCGACCGGCACGCCGGCTTGCGCCAGTGCGGATGCAAGGGCGCGCCCGCTATCGCGTAGGGGATCAAGCGATGCAGTTGCGACAACAACCGGCGGCAATCCGGTAAGGTCTGCTACTAGAGCAGAATGGCGCGGGCTATGGGGATTGGCAGCGTAAGCCGCGTCGTAATATGCCATGTCTTTGGTAGACAGACCGTACCCGTCAGCGAATTCGCTACGTGAAGGGTAAGCGCGTGAAGCATCCGCCATTGGATACAGCGCCAGCAACAGACGCACCGGCACTGCGGCTGGGTTATCGCGAAGGGCAAGGCCCGAGACCAGCGTCAGCGTTCCACCGGCGCTGTCGCCGCAAAGCACGAGTCCATCAATTTCAAGACCAATCGCAGCGCCATTGCCGGCAATCCAGCGTGACGCAGCTTCTGCATCGTCAGGCGCTGCTGGCCATTTGCTTTCGGGCGCCAAGCGGTACTCGATCGAGATCACCGGCAAATCGAGCTGCCGAGCGATCTCTGCAGCCAGTGGGGCATGGGTGGCCACGCTGCCGGTTACGAATCCTCCGCCATGGAAGAACATGATAACCGGGCCTGCCACCCTATGCTTGCGCGCATCAAACAATCGCGCAGGTACATCACCGCCAGAGCCAGGAATCGTGAAGTCGCGGTCAACTGCCAACTCACCGATGGGCAGTTCAATCGCCTGCATCATCTGCGCCATCATCTCTGAAGAAATCTGGCGCATCTGTCGCACGCCGTCATCACTCATCGGCGGGCGCGATTGCGCAAGAAAGACTTTGAGGAAAGCAGCGCAATCCTCACGAATAAACGGTGCTTCCTGGTTCGGCATCTCGTCCGCCCTCACTTTAGCGCTAACCAGTCTTATTCGATGATCGCGATTAGCGTGCCCACTTCGTAGGTTTCGCCGATTTCTGCGTTGATCCGCAAAATACCACTAGCGGGCGCTTCTACCTCATTAGAGGACTTATCAGCTTCAAGCAGAAACAGCGGATCGCCTTCTCTTACATTGGCACCGTCTTGTACCAGCCATTCCGCAATCTGGCCCTCATTCATAGAAAACCCAAGTTTTGGGAGCAACACTTCAACAGCCATCTAATAATCCTTTTTAAGGCTTAGGTTTAGCGGGTAAAGTATAATGGATTAGAGACCATCCAGTTTTATGGCTAGCGCACATCTATCGCCTCACCGATTGATATGGATCAAGGCATTTCACCATGTCCGAACACATCTCCCGCCTTGCCCGGCTGCGGGCTCGGCTTCTGGTCTAATCCGCCTTAGCAATCCTCGCCAACACCGCCTCAACCTGCACTTGCGCGCCCGCCACGGCGTTCAGCTCTGCCACGGTGCCATCGAAGGGCGCGATCAGCGCGTGTTCCATTTTCATCGCTTCCAGAACCAACAACTTCTGGCCCTTAATCACAGCCTGGCCCGCGACAACATCCACCGAGATCACTTTGCCCGGCATGGGCGAGAGGATCGCGCCATCCGATGCCGCGCCTGCGCCGCCTCCATCGGTGCGGGCAAAGCGCAGCATAAACCGTTCGCCGCCTTCATCCATGCTGGTTTCACGCGCGGCAGGCCATTGGTCCACCGCCGGTTCATCGCCCAGAACCGCCGCGAACTGCCGCCCGAACTGGTCCGCCAGCAGCACCGCGCGCTGCGCAGGCGCATTCAGACGCAGCCCTGATTGGCTCGACCACGGCATAACGCCCGGCGTTCCGGCCAAGCGCAGCGCAGCCCGCGCCAGCGCGTCCGCCGAAGGTTCGGGCCGCGATGCCAAGACTTCCAGATTGCGCTCGATCAGCCCGGTATCAACTGCGCCAGCGCCAAATGCAGCGTTCCCCAGCAACCGCCAAAGGAACCCGCTATTGGACACGAGCGGCCCGACAACGCCTTCCTCCAGCGTTTCACGCAAAGCCGCAATCGCCTCGTCACGGGTATCGCGCTGGACGATCACTTTGGCGATCATCGGATCATAGAACGTCGATATCTCCGCGCCCGCTTCAACGCCGGTATCGATCCGCGCGCGATATTGCGGGAAGTGGAAATCCGTTACCCGCCCGATGCTCGGCAAAAACCCCTTGGTCGCATCTTCGGCATAAAGCCGCGCTTCCATCGCCCAACCATTGATCGAAAGCTCGTCCTGCCGCTTGGGCAAAGGCTCGCCGCTGGCCACGCGCAATTGCCATTCGACCAGATCGACGCCGGTGATCTCCTCGGTAACGGGGTGTTCCACTTGCAACCGCGTGTTCATTTCCATGAACCAGATACGATCAGCGCGCAGGCCTTCACTGCCATCGGCGATGAATTCGATCGTGCCCGCGCCTTCATAATCGACCGCCTGGGCCGCGCGCACCGCCGCGCCGCACACCGCCTC
>NZ_LJHY01000015.1 GCF_001295795.1 Novosphingobium sp. AAP83 | reverse complement strand
AACGGGTCAAACCGCCCGAATTACCGACCGAAACAGACCAACGGCGCGGTCGTTATAGCCGAAAAGCAGAGGGAACAGCCCTCCTCGGACCAATCCGCCTCGAACTACTCGGTTTTTGCGGGTATCCAGCTCTATTGGCGAAAAATTAATTTTCGCGAAACCTTTTTATAAATTGAGACAAATTTTTCCCAATCATCTCGCTGCCAATCAAATTAAGATGATTTCCATCCCTGTAAATAATACGGTTTCCTTTAATCATTGAGCAAAACTTCTTGTCGCAAATATCATTTATTGGATCATAAACTGCGATATTTGTTTCCATTTTAATATCATTTAAAATCTCATTGTATCTTTTTGTCTTTTGCAAGAATTGATTTTTATCGAATTTACAGCGTTCATATGCGATTTGTGTGGTTTTACTTAAAATGCAACTTTCTGGGTCAATTCTAAAAGAAGGTACATCTTTAACAAAAAAAACTTGTTTTTGGCTTGACTGTAATGTGCGAATAGTGGAAATCATGTTGTTTTTAAATTGTGGGATATCGTAAATATCATTTATTCTTTCATAATATACTGAAAAAATAACAATTTTGACATCATTTTCATTCAAAATATATTGGAAGATATCGGAAAATTCGACATTTTTCAATGTTGGAACTGACGACTTTATGTAAAATACTACATTATCATCTACATTATTAGACAATCCGACAAAAAGATGCTCGGCATGACTGTCTCCGACTAATGCTATAATAGGTGTGTCGCTTTTTGACTGCTTACAGCGTAAAAATTCTTCCCAAATTAACGCCTTATTTGCAATTTCTTTTGGGCTGCAATCGAAAAACGTATCGTCAATATACCTATGATAATAAGTGTGACCAACGTCCCCTTTGATGTCTAGTCTGCTGAATCTTTGAGGAAACCCTTTTCTAAAATCCCCAGTCAAGCCACCTGTTACGAACACGGCGGCAACGAGCGCGCTCGCTGCAAAAACAGCGCGACGCGTTGGCAGAACAGAAGCTCTGCCATTGCGAAATGGCTGTTCCACGTAACGCCAGCTAAGATACGCTAGCAAAAGAGATAGCGCAGTAAGTGCCAGCATTAGCAATTTTTCAGGCTCGACGATGCTGCGAATGCGAGCAAACGCAAACAAGGGTTGATGCCATAAATACGCGCTATAGCTGATCAAGCCAATGCCAACAAAACCTCGCATACCCAGCAGCTTTGCTGTCCACGTGCCTGTGCGACCGAACACGATGATCAAAGCTGTACCGAGAACAGGAGCGAGCGCATATAGGCTGGGGAATGGCGTTGCATCATCGTAGTAAAAGATCGCAAAAACGATTAGCGCTAAACCCGATAGGCTCAGCCAGTTGTTTGCGCGTGGCTCGCGGCCCGACAGCCAAAAAGCGGACATTGAACCAGCCAGCAATTCCCATGCTCGTGTCGGAGCAAGATAGAAATTTGCAGTCGGCTGGTTGCGCCATGCCCACTCGCTTACAGCCAAACTGATAGCGGCGATCAGGCAGATCGACCAGACAACGCGATTGCGCCCAAAGCGCCACGCGAGCAGCAGGAACACAGGGAATAGCAGATAATACTGTTCTTCCACAGCCAAACTCCAAGTATGTAGAAGTGGTTTTAGCTCGGCCGCTGGGGAAAAATATCCTTCCTCGCGCCAAAACAGGATGTTAGAGGCGAAAAAGACAACTGCAACTATACTCCGGGAGAAATCCTTAAGCTCACCGGGTAGCATCCACATCCAAGCAAAAGGGATGCAACATGCAACAACGAAAAACAGGGCTGGTAAAATGCGCCTTGCTCGACGTTCATAAAAACGAGAAATCGAGAAATTTCCTTGCTCAAGCTCGTTGATCAAAATGCTGGTAATCAGATAGCCGCTGATGACAAAAAAAACGTCAACGCCAACGTAGCCGCCGCTGAAAACCGTCAGGCCTGCGTGGAACAGTATGACCGGCACAACTGCTACTGCCCGTAACCCGTCAATTTCCTTGCGATAAATCATTTTTCCCTCGATTACGTAGACGATTATCAGTTATGAAACATCTGATCTATCACCAAATCACCGCTCAGTCAGAATGTTATAAAACACTCAATTTACAACATTCTGCGCCAAAACCCAGCAAGCTGAACACCCGCAAAACCGGGTACTTCGTTGCTGATCAAGGCGACCGCGGGTAATTCCGGTGCTCCCCGTCGTTTGGAGGCATGTTGTTGGTCCGTTTTCAAGGTTATTTCGGTCAATTCACCCGTCCTGGGCGAGTTTCGGGCAGGGTCATCCCATACTTTCGCGGCGTTGGTGGAAGATCAGCCTGCTGAAGTTGTATGCTAGGCTCAGGACTCATTGATTGAGCCAGAAGATGACGGTTGCGGCGATGCAGAT
>NZ_LJHY01000014.1 GCF_001295795.1 Novosphingobium sp. AAP83 | reverse complement strand
TGCAAGAAAAATTTCTCTGCGCCAATTCAGCCCCAAGACCGGCTATTCAATTGTGTGCTGGAGAAGGACTTAAGAGCGGCTTCCGATCCTAACCGATCAGGATCACCGCTTGTCTTATGACTTTGTCGTCCGTTTGGGTCATGATGGATTGCCCGGACCGGGGTGGCCACCCCGGCCCGGGCGGAAGGGGACGGATCGCGAAACCGCCGGTCGTTATGGGACCGGGTTAGAGTATGATCGCCCCTTTCTTTTCCTTCAGGCCCGAACGGATACCGGGGCTTTGCGGCCCGGACGACAAGCATGGGACGGAAAAGATGAGCGACAACTTACCACATAGGTAGCCTTACGGTGAAGGCCGCTTGCGGCGCGCCAACCAAGTTCGTCCAAATTCGGAATTGAGACGGGGAATTGTCGGGCAACAATCAGGCTCTGCTGCTGATCTCGCGAATGCGTAGGACAAGCTTGTAAGGAATAATGCTCATTGCCGCCCAAAGCACGAAAAAGAATGGTGTAAAGACAAGCAATGCTCCCCGAGTCGCGAACTCGAAAACGATGTCCGCAGGGTTGGTAACAGTCAGCCAAAGCGCGATCCACAAGGGCGTCAGCCACCGCATCGCGATCAGCGCCAGGCAAGGCGGGCCACGCCGCTGGGTACTGACATCAAAGCCTTTGCAGCGCATTCTGCGCCGCGCCATTGCCAGCATCCAACGTCCCCAGCGCCCGCTGGGTTGGCGCATCCGTCATTAAATCAGCTCCAGTTCCATGACTGGAGTGCATGACGAACCTATGGTGCCCAGAGCCTGCCAAAACTGGCTCGCCCACCCTATCGACCGGTGAATTTTGGCCGACGCTTCTCTCGGAAGGCGGCCAAGGCTTCTTGTGTATCTTCACATTCCGACAACGCTGCCGTTTGGCCCTGTTCGTAACGGTAGCCTTCGCGCAGCCCCATCTCTTCGGTCACGTTGAATGATTTCTTGGCTGCAACGATCGCCAAGGGATGCTTGTCGGCGATCGTTCGCGCGATCCCGTGTGCCGTTTCGGCCAGCTGGTCGGCAGAAACACATACCGATGCCACATTCATCCGGTAAAGGTCGGCCCCACTGATCCGCTTGGCGGTATAGATTGCCAGTCGCGCATCCGACGGGCTGAATGAGCGCAAGAAGTGGCGCACGCCGCCTGCCATGCCATAGTCGACCTCGGTCATCGACATGAATGCATCATCAGCGACCACAAGAATATCACAAACGAGCGCCAGAACGGCGCCGGCGCCGATTGCTGCGCCATGAACTGCGGCAATCACCGGGGTTGGGAAGTCCATGACAACGTCGAACGCGGCCCTCACAAGCCTGTTATGGGCCGCATAGCCGCCTGGCATGGATTGGATCTCTGACCGTCCGGAAAGGTCTGCGCCGGCAGAGAAATGCCGCCCCTCCCCGCAGAGGACAATGGCGCGAACATCGGATGCCTTGCCCAAAACATCGAAAATCCGGATGATCTCTTCGCGGAACGCGGCATCCTGAGCATTAACCGGCGGTGCTGCAATCTGGACCGTTGCGACATGATCCCGCAGCGCAACCTTGAAGCGCGTAAGCGTGTCGATCTGCAGCACAGCGCTGCCTTGCTGATCATCCAATTTAAATCCCCTCTTCCTAGTTGGACACGGTACGCTCCGGGGAGGCCTCGCTTGGCCCGCCAGCTTCACCCATTGGCAATGCGGGAAGGACTTCTAGGTGTCCCGGCTCATCGGCAAAGGGCGTGCTGCCGTCCGGTGCCGGAAACCTATGGGCATTCAGCGTAATGGCAACCATAGTATAATAGCCGATTACGGCTGTCAGTTCGACTGCCCCCTCGATGGACCATCGGGCCTCGATCGCAGCATATTCGTCATCAGGCACGCGACCTGTCTGTTGCAGGCTGCGGGCAAATTCATACACTTCGAGTTCAGCGGGGTCTGAGAAGGACGGCCGCCCACCCGTCCGGATCGTTTCGATCGTCACAACCGACAACCCTGCCGCTTGCGCTGCTTCAGCATGGATCGCCCATTCGAGCGCAGCCGCCCAGCGCCGACCAACCACAAGGATGGCAAGCTCGGTGTACCGGCTCGGCAATCGAGTGCCATAGCGGAGAAACTCTCCCATCCGGGACCAGTGCCGCGCCAACTCGGGCACAAGAATTGCCGCCCGCAAGGGGCCGACAAGCCGCCCTCTGCGCCCTTCCACAATCTCATCATGGATGAGCAACTGTTCGCTCGACATCTCTGTGGTGTCCAACAATGGAATGCGGATACCCGAAACACGCACAGCGACCTCCGACATTGAGCCTAGGTGCATACCACCCCATCTTGTTCGAGTTGAACCAAAGCATCGCCCTGGATGCCGGCTGCGGCCAAAATCTCAGCCGTGTGTTCACCAAGCCGCGGCGCCGGTACGTCAAAGCGAAGTGGCGCATCCGAGAAACGCATGGGGCTGACGACCTGTGGAATTTCACCGTATCCCGGCGCTTCAAGGCGGCGAATCATCTGGCGATGAGCAATCTGCGGATCATCGAAGAATTCGGCAATATTGTTAACCGGAGCACAGGGCACACCGGATTGCTCAAGCGCGCGAACAAGGTCTGCCCGGCTCCAGGCGGCAAAAGCGCCGAGCAACAGGCCGGTCAATTCCGCACTGGCAGCCACCCTGGCAGCATTGGTTTTGAAACGGCTATCAAGCGCCCACTCGTCCCGACCAAGCACCCCGCACAACTTCGCGAACTGGCGATCGTTTCCAACAGCCAAGACTATGTCTCCATCGGAGCAGGCAAACACATCTTGCGGCTGGATGTTCGGATGTCGGTTGCCTCCCTGCGTGGGTGGGCGTCCGGTCAGGAGAAAATTCATGGCCTGATTGCCAAGCATGGCGGCAGCTACGTCGAACATCGCCAGATCGATCGTTTCGCCAGCGCCGGTAGCTGCTTTCCTGTTGAGGGCGGCAAGGATTGCGACCGCCGCGTACATTCCGGTCATCAAGTCCACAACCGGGATGCCGACCTTTTGTGCTCCCCCACCCGGCAAGTCCGCACGCTCACCGGTGACGCTCATTATTCCGCCCATCGCCTGAATGGCGAAATCGTACGCAGCTTGTTCATGCCTGGGCCCATCCTGGCCGAATCCGGTCACAGAACAATAGATCAATCCAGGAATGGCCTTGCGCATGGAAGCGGCATCAAGCCCGAAGCGGGCAAGATCTCCCACCTTAAAGTTTTCGACCACCACGTCGCAGCGAGCGGCAAGATTGCGCACCAATTCCTGCCCTTGCGGCGTTGATATATCGACTGCGACAGATTTCTTGCCACGGTTGGCCGCCAGAAAATATCCCGAAACGGCAGCATCGTCCACACCGTGCCCTTGCGCAAAGGGTGGGCCCCACGCGCGGGTATCATCGCCAGTTACAGGCCGTTCGATCTTGATCACCTGCGCGCCAAGGTCGGCAAGTATCTGCGTGGCCCAAGGCGCCGCTAATATCCGCCCAAGGTCAAGAACAGTAACGCCGTCGAGCGGCCGCGCTCCGGTAACCGTTGTCGTGTCGTCAGCTTGCAATTGGAGCATTCAGTTGACCTCAAAGTTCGTGCAAATAGCGCACTGCCTAACCATATCCCTCAGCGGAAACACCATAGCCTATAAAACTATCCTTTTTGGATTAACAAGCTAGATTGCGAGACGAAAACCGACATTTCCTTAACCTTGGGATTTGCCTACAGAACGGCGTCGGATTTATGCACCGCAGCCGTTCGCGGCCAAGTCGCAGACGAAATCAGCCAAGCAGAACGAAGCACCTCAGGCACTCCAGGATAAGTCCGCTTAAGGTGGCGACTGCGAAAACCCAAGCAACTCGATCTGGTAAGCGGAGCGAACCTCTTCCCTTCCTTGTGCCGATCAGGACAAAGGCACCAGATCAGCACTATCCCGTTTTTTTAGCCGCTTGATCACCCTTCGAATGCGCAAACTGGCGGCGTCAGTAGGCAAAACCAGAGGATTGAGGCTCATCAGTTCCCGGCCATCCATTTGCTGGTGAACGGCCATCAACATGGGGCCGTCCTCTTCGCTGACCACACGGCGCTGGTTCGCTGCGCGCGCCTCAATCGGGGGATCCCGCCCATTGAGGGGGCGCGTCACTGCCATGAAATAATGGGTACGCTCATGATTGGCGGGGGTCACGATGTGGGCAAACTGCTGCAATTCCTCACCATGCAAAGCCGGGTCCGACGAAACCATGCGAATGGAGTAGCTCAGGACATTGCCAGGCTGCCACTTCAGAAGGAAAGTCGAATCAGTATATGGCCCAAGGAAGCCTGCTATCGGCGGAGTAGGCGCGCGAATCTGAACACGTTCAGCAACGACGGCGTCCCCTTCTTCCCAAACCTTCAGCTGGGTATCTTCACCAGGCCCGCCCGAAAAAGTCCCGACATGAAGATAATCAGCATGGGACAGGTCGACCAGGTTATCCACCAGGATATCGGACCGGTATTCCGCAAAGATATAGTTGAATATCGTTCTTCTGTAATCGCTTTGCTGAAGAAATTCGAGATCGGGAATCTTGCGCCGATCAGCGCGATCAGGATCACCCATCCATATCCAGACCAGCCCGAAACGCTCCTCAACCGGAAAATGCCTGATATGCGCGTTTGGGGGAATGACGTCGCCGTGCGGGTTCAGCACGCATTCGCCTAGCCCGTTGAAGCGCAAACCGTGATATTTGCATTCAATCGTATCGCCAATGCATTTGCCCCGGCTAAGCGGGGCGAACCGGTGAGGGCACTGATCACGAACCGCAGCGATCGTACCATCGGCCTGCCGGAACATCGCCACCCCTACCCCCAGGAATTCGCGAGCGAAAATTCCATCATCCGGGAATTCGGAAGACATAGCTGCGACATACCAAGCGTCGTACAAATACTCCATTCGTCCCTCCATGCCCCCATATGGCGATAAATCATAAAACCGTATGATAGATACTAGACATGCCCTGCCGGCTTTGCAACAACCTGCACACAGCCGGACCGCCGCGTACAAGATTCACAACCGCGCCCGGTTACTCAAAGCCATCCAGAACGGGATTAAGGGCCATAGCGATAAGAATGATCCAATGCGTCGGCGTAATCGGTTGCGGACCGATGGGCGCGGGCATTGCCCAGGTCGCGGCAGCTGCGGGGTCCGATGTCATCCTTCTCGATACTGTGCCGGAAGCCGCGCAGCGGGCGCGTGACGAAATCGCCCGGCGGCTTGCCTCCCTTGAACGAAAGGGAAAATTGCCGGCAGGCGCTTCGCAATCCGCCCTCTCCCGTCTGCAAATTGCTTCGGACCTTCCCGAACTCGCCGGGTGCGATATCGTAATCGAGGCGATCGTCGAACAGCTCGATGCCAAGCTGGCGCTGTTTTCACGCCTTGAAGGTATCGTTGCCGAAACGGCCATTCTGGCAACAAACACCTCGTCGCTGTCTGTCGCCGCAATTGCCGGGGCCTGCATGATCAGGGGTCGGATATGCGGCATGCATTTCTTCAATCCTGTACCGGTGATGCGTCTCGTTGAAATTGTGCGAGCACCGGACACCAGCGACGATACCATCGCCAAGGTACGCCAGCTTGCCGACCGCTTCGGTAAGTCATCCGTCACCGTCGGGGACACCCCCGGCTTTCTGGTCAACCTTCAGGGCCGGGCCTATATCCTTGAAGCCCTCGCCATCGCGAACGAACAGGTGGCCGACGCGGCAACAATCGACCGGATCATGCACCATGGCGGCGGATTTCCCCTTGGGCCATTCGCACTCATGGATCTCACGGGCATCGACATCAATCTGGCTGCCAGCACCTACATCTACGCCGGCTACAACCACGATCCCAGGCTCCGCACAACTCCGATGCACCAGCTGATGGCTTCTGCAGGCCGGCTTGGCCGAAAGACCGGCCGGGGCTTTCATGACTATGGCGATGCGGCAGCGCCAGAGCAGCCAGCGCCAAGCCCGGATGCACCATTCGCGCTATCGGCGCGGATCGTGGAACCTGATGAACGCTGGCAACCGGTCGCCACCGGCGTGGCGCTGTCCGGGGGTGATCAGTTCAACCTGGTGGCACCGGTCGGCGAGGATTGTGCGACGATCTGCGCGCGACTTGGCCTTGATCCAAAGATGACTGTTGCCCTTGATCTCACGGCAGCGGACCGGCGGCATCTTACCGTAATGTCCGCTATCGGCGGTGGCAGTGCGGCAGAACGCGTGGCGCAGTGGCTGCGCAGTCATGGCTTCGCGGTGGAGGTTGTCCAGGATTCTCCGGGTTTCGTGCTCCAGCGGATCCTCGCCATGATCGCCAATCTCGGGTGCGAACTGGCGCAAACCGGGATCGCCAATCCGCACGAAATAGACATGGCAATGAAGCTCGCCCAGAATTATCCGCTCGGACCGATCGAGATTGCGCAGCGCCTGGGGGTATCCAAAACATTCCAGATCATGGAAGCCCTTCATCAGGCAACAGGATCTGACCGCTATCGCCCCAGTTTGTGGCTGCGCCGCCGCGCGCTGCTGGGCCTGTCCGCCTATGCGCCGCCAAGCTGACCAGCGACTGTCAAATGATTTTTGTGTTTCTTTCCAAATATATAGTTGTGTTTTAGGTATTTCGAAGTTCGGTTCCCGTGGTGGTTGCTGCTGTGGTCACAGCTTCGACCGGTTCAACGCATGGATCAAACATCGGTTCTGGAGATAACCATTGGCAGACGACGCACCCTCAGACATTGTCCGTGTCGAGCGAGACGGACCTGTCGCGACAATCATTCTGGATCGACCGGAACGCCGCAATGCGCTCAATAATGCGATGAAGGGCGAAATTGCTGCAGCTCTCGCGCGGTGCAACGCCGACCCGCAGACACGCGTTATCGTCATTGCCGGAGCGGGCGACTATTTCGCCGCTGGAACCGATATCGCGGAAATGATCGACATTACGCCGGTAGAGCACCTGACAATCGGTACCGACAGCATGTTCCGCGCATTGCGCCGCTCCGAAAAGCCACTGATAGCGGCCGTCGAGGGTTATGCACTGGGCGGAGGGTGCGAATTGGCCTTGTGCTGTGACATGATCGTTGCTGGCGATTCAGCATTGTTCGGCCAGCCCGAAATTCGCGTCGGGATCATGCCAGGAGCAGGCGGAACGCAGGCCTTTGCCCGCGCATTGGGCCGCCACCGTGCAATGATGCTGCTTCTCACCGGAGACCATCTGCCGGCAACAGAAGCCCACGCGCTGGGGATGATCTCGCAGGTTGTCAAAGCCGGGGAGGCTAGGGCCGAAGCGGAGCGTCTCGGACGGCAGATTGCTGCCATGCCCCCATTGGCGGTCGCGGCGATCCGCAAGCTGGTGAACGAAGGACCTGACATGCCGATCGACAATGCGCTCGCGCTTGAGCGGCACGCCTTCATGCTGTTGTTCAGCAGCCAGGACCAGAAGGAAGGCATGCGCGCCTTCCTTGAAAAGCGCGCACCCCTCTACTTGGGCAAGTGATCATTCCGATTATGGCTGCCCTTGTTTGGCAGATCACTGGCGGCGATCCTCATTCGACAAGTCGCGATATTTCCCGCGCAACCTGCTGCAGGACAGGCACAAACTTGTCCTTTAGCGCTTTCACGCTTGTCCGTCCGCTCGACGTTCCGACATTGATTGCTGCGATGACCCCGCCCTTGCCCGATATTGGCACTGAAGCGGAGCGCAGACCCACTTCCAGTTCCTCATCGATAATTGCGAACCCGTCGCGTTCGACATGGGTAAGGATCGTTACCAAACGCGCCTTGTCCGTCACCGTGCGCGGGGTCAGCTGGGTCAAGGCGATCCGCTCGAGATAGGCCTGCCGCTCGGCCACGGATCGCCCTGCCAGCAGCACACGCCCCATCGATGTCGCGTAAAGCGGCAGACGGCTGCCGATCCGCAGGTTGATCGACATGATGCGGGATGCTTCGGAGCGCGCAATATAGCGCACATGATCCTGTTCAAGGACGCCGATCGAGCAGGATTCTCCCAGTTCGTCCCTGAGCACATCAAGCAAGGGCTGGGCGCGGGCCGCGAGCGATTCCGGGTTCATGAACCCCCGCCCCAGGGCCAGCACGTCGTTGCGGATCACATATCCCCTACTTCCGGGTTCAACATAACACAATTGCCCCAGGGTGTAGAGGCAGCGACGCGCGGCTGCCCGGCTGAGACCGCTGCGCCGGCTGACGACGGCCAACGTCATTGGGCGTTCGGCCCCGGCCAGAAGCTTGAGCACCAGAAGGCCGCGCCCCAGCGACATCATGAAGTTCGGGTCGCCGGCAAATGTCGCCAGTTCAGAGCTTTCCATATCGCTGCGTGTCCAATCGCTTTTGGATCGATAATCGAACACTACAGGCGATTATCGATTGACTCAAGCCACTTGAATGCCAATTCTCGAAAGCCCGCGTTGGAGAGGCCTGTGATCAACAAGGAATGCAGTTCGATAGATGAAGCGGTCGGCACAATTGGCAGCGGAGCATCGATCATGATCGGCGGCTTCGGCACCGCAGGCATGCCGGACGACCTGGTTGACGGGCTGATCCGGCGCGACGTGACCAACCTCACGATCATCAGCAACAATGCTGGCAATGGCGAAACAGGCGTCGCAGCGCTGATCAAGGCGGGCCGCGTCAGCAAGATCATCTGTTCCTTCCCGCGGCAGGCGGATTCGCATCATTTCGACTCCGCATGGCGCGCCGGTACGATCGAGCTGGAACTGGTGCCGCAGGGCAATCTTGCCGCCCGCATCGATGCCGCTGGGTCAGGCCTTGGCGGGATCTTCACGCCGACTGGCTTTGGGACGTCCCTCGCCGAAGGCAAGGAAGTCCGCCGGATCGATGGCAAGGACTATGTGCTCGAAATGCCGATCAGGGCCGATTTTGCACTGATCAAGGCATATCGCGGCGATCGCTGGGGTAATCTTGTCTATCGGAAAACGGCACGCAACTTTGGCCCGATCATGGCGATGGCCGCCTGCTGCACCATCGCGCAAGTGGAGGAGGTCGTGCCGCTGGGCGTGCTCGATCCCGAAAACGTCGTCACGCCCGGCATCTTCGTGAACCGGGTAGTGACAACCGGAAGTATGCAGGCAGGCGGAGCACCCCAATGACCCGGCTTGATCGCACCGCCATGGCCTGCCGCGTGGCCCAGGACATTCCCGAAGGTGCCTATGTCAATCTCGGCATCGGCCTCCCGACGCGCGTGGCCGATTTCCTGCCTGCTGACCGTGAAATCTTTCTGCACAGCGAGAACGGCCTGCTCGGCATGGGGCCATCGCCTGCTCCTGGTGAGGAAGATTCTGATCTGATCAATGCCGGAAAACAGCCGGTTACGCTGCTGACCGGCGGCTGCTTTTTCCACCATGCCGACAGCTTTGCCATGATGCGCGGCGGGCATATCGACATCTGCGTGCTCGGCGCGTTCCAGGTTGCCCGTAACGGCGATCTTGCCAACTGGCATACTGGCGAGGCGGGCGCGATCCCGGCGGTCGGCGGCGCGATGGATCTTGCCGTCGGTGCGCGCCAGACCTTCGTGATGATGGAGCTGTTTACCCGCAGCGGCGAAAGCAAGCTGGTTGATCGTTGCAGCTATCCGCTGACCGGCCTCGCCTGCGTTTCGCGAGTTTACACCGATCACGGCGTTTTCGAACTGCACGATGATGCAGCGCACGTCACCGAACTAGTGTCAGGACTCTCGCTTCAGGAACTGCGCGCCCGCGTCGGTCTCGAACTGGTGGATGCACGCTGAGCGGCGGTGGGACAACGAGGAACAAAAGATTGATGAAGCAAGCCTACATTTGCGACGCGATCAGGACGCCCATCGGCCGCTATGGCGGCGGACTTGCGGGCGTGAGAGCTGATGATCTTGGCGCGATCCCGCTGCGCACGCTTCTGTCCCGCAATCCCGATCTCGATCCCGCACACGTGGAGGAGGTCTTCCTTGGATGCGCCAACCAGTCGGGCGAGGACAACCGCAACGTCGCCCGGATGAGCCTGCTGCTTGCCGGTTTGCCGCAGAACGTGCCAGGCGTGACGCTGAACCGCCTGTGTGCGTCGGGCCTTGAAGCGGTGGGCGCGGCAGCCAGGGCCATCCTTTCGGGCGAAATGGAACTGGTCATTGCCGGCGGCGTCGAAAGCATGACCCGTGCTCCTTTCGTCATGGGTAAGGCCGCAGGGGCATTCGACCGGAGCCAGAAGATCGAGGACACGACGATGGGCTGGCGTTTCGTCAATCCAGCGCTCGACAGCGCATATGGTACCGACCCGATGCCCCGCACGGCCGAGAATCTGGCGTGTCATCTCGGTATCAGCCGGGCCGATCAGGATGGTTTCGCCTTGCGCAGCCAGCAACGCGCCGGTGCCGCGCAGGCGCGGGGATTCTTTGCCGAGGAGATCGTACCCGTGACCGTTCCGGGCAAACGTCGCGACGAGACTTCTCTGATCGAAGCCGATGAGCATCTCCGCCCCGAAACGTCTGCGGCAGACCTTGCCCGGCTCAGGCCTCTGTTCGGAAATGACGGCACGGTAACAGCTGGCAATGCTTCGGGCATCAACGACGGCGCGGCGGCATTGATCATCGCGAGTGAACAGGCGGCATTGCGCCATGGCCTCGTGCCACGTGCACGTATCCTCGGCATGGCCTCTGCCGGGGTAGAGCCGCGAATCATGGGCTTCGGGCCTGTCCCGGCGACCCGGAAGTTGCTCCAGCGGCTCGGACTGGCGATCACGGATTTCGATGCAATCGAACTTAATGAGGCCTTTGCCAGCCAAACCCTTTCCTTCCTGCGCGAATTCGGGCTTCCCGATGATGCGCCACAGGTCAATCCAAACGGCGGAGCGATTGCCCTTGGGCATCCGCTTGGCATGTCGGGGGCAAGGCTTGCCATGACACTGGTCCACCAGCTTGAAGCCAGCGGCGGCAAGCGTGGCCTTGCAACACTGTGTGTTGGCGTCGGCATGGGTCTCAGCCTGGCTGTAGAACGTCTTTAGGGAAAGCTTGTCCATGCGCGATTTCATCTACAATTCGCATCCCGGACGCATCCTGTTCGGACAAGGACGTATTGCCGGTCTGGCCGGAGAACTGGAACGCCTCGGAGCGAACCGCGTGCTTGCCATTTCGACATCCGAGCAGGCGCAAATGGCGCAGCGTGTTGCGGTTCTGTCAGACGGACGCTGCGTTGCCACTTACACTGGCGCAGCCATGCATACTCCCGTCGAGGTGACCGAGGCAGCCATGGAGGTTGTTCGTGCGCAGGATGTGGATGCGCTCGTTGCCATCGGCGGCGGTTCGACCATCGGCCTTGCCAAGGCGATAGCCCTGCGCACAGACCTCCCGCAGATAGCTATCCCGACCACCTATGCAGGATCAGAGATGACCCCGATCATCGGTGAGACCAGCAACGGAGCCAAAGTCACGCAGACCACGCCGAAGGTGCTACCCGAGGTGGTGATCTATGATGTCGACCTGACCCTGACCCTGCCGCCGCGCGCATCCGGAACCAGCGGCATCAATGCGATCGCGCACGCGGTCGAGGCGCTATATGCGCGCGACCGTAACCCGATCATCAGCCTGATGGCCGCCGAAGGCATTCGGGCGCTGTCTGCCGCCTTGCCCGCAATCGCCCGCGATCCGCTCGACCTTGCGGCACGCGAGAAGGCCCAATATGGCGCATGGCTGTGTGGCACCTGTCTGGGCGCGGTCGGCATGGCCCTGCACCATAAGCTGTGCCACACGCTGGGCGGCAGTTTCAACCTGCCCCATGCGGAAACGCACACGATTGTCCTGCCTCATGCCCTGGCCTACAATGCACCTGCAATTCCCGAAGCCATGGCCGTGCTGCGCGACGCGACGGGCAGTGATGATCCGGTAATGGCAATCTATCGACTGGCGCAGGCCGTGGGCGCACCGCTGGGCCTGAGCGAGATTGGCATGGCCGAACGCGATGTGGGCGAAGCCGTTCGGACCGCCATGGGCAAACCCTATTGGAACCCGCGCCCGCTTGAGGCCGAGGCCCTTCATTCAACGCTGTCACGCGCCTGGTCGGGCGCAATACCGCAAACACCCTGATCCGATCCATCGATCAACAACACATGGGAGTGGATATGGCCAATACGCAGACCAGCCCGGAAGCAGGCTATTTTGACAAGGACCGCTCGGCAGAGATCGTCAATGCCCGCATGGCAGCCGGCACCGATGCGCGCCTTCGCGAGGTCATGGAAGTCATGGTCCGGCACCTTCATGCAGCGGTAAAGGAAGCAAAGCTGACTGACGCTGAATGGATGGCAGGCATCCAGTTCCTGACTGCAACAGGCCAGATGTGTACCGACTGGCGGCAGGAGTATATCTTGCTCTCCGACATTCTTGGCGTGTCGATGCTGGTGGATGCAATCAGTCATGAGCGGGCCGAACACGCCACGCCCAACACGGTGCTTGGCCCGTTCTATCTTGCCGACGCGCCGCATTATCCGAACGGATCGAACATCTGTCTCGATGCAAAGGGTGAGCCGCTGCTGGTCAAGGGCAAGGTTAGCGATCATGCGGGCAATCCGATTGCGGGCGCCAAGGTCGATGTCTGGCAGACCAATGATGAAGGCTTTTACGACGTGCAGCAAAAGGGCGTCCAGCCAGATTGGAACCTGCGCGGCGTTTTCACAACCGACGAGAACGGCGAATACTGCTTCCGCAGTGTGAAGCCCAAGTTTTATCCGATCCCTGACGATGGTCCGGTAGGCAAGCTCCTGACGGCACTTGGCCGACATCCAAATCGCCCTGCGCACATCCACTTCATCGTCACCGCCCCAGGGTTCGAAGCAGTGACGACCCATATCTTCGCGCCCGATTGTCCTTATCTCGGAGAAGATCCGGTGTTTGGCGTGAAACAATCGCTGGTGGCCGAATTCCGCAAGATCGATGCCCCCATTGATAAAGCTTCAGCGGGTGCCGACGGCGCGAACTGGGAAGTTGAATGGAACTTCATCCTGTCGCCATTGCCATGACCAGAGCCAGTCCATTTCATGAATTCCGGACGACTCGCCATTGATTAAGGTCCACTAGGAGACCTGTGTGCGTGTGGGGGTAGCCATTAAGGTTGAACCTTGATTCCATGGGCTTTCCAGGGAGGATAAGCCAGCCTTGGCGCAGCGTTCGATAGGCCAGGAGCAGTTTGGCTTTGCCGGGAGACCCCGGCCGTCATCAGCGCTCGACGAACTTGCCAAGCTGATCGACTGGAACTCAGTGGCAGCGCTTCCTGACCCGCTCTACCCGGCCACCAAAAGGAAACCCGCCTCGCCGCCAGTCGCGATGTTCAGGGCCCTTCTTCTATCGATCTGATCCGATTTGTCCGACGTGAAGTTGGTCGAAGCGCTCGATGACCGTTCCTCCTTTCGCCGCTTTTGCGGCATCCCGATTCGCTGCAGGAAGTCCCGAACCTGTCTTGCGCGTGCCAGCCGCTGAATCTCGACAAAGCGCTGCAGCAGCCCGTTGTATTTCGTTAGATGGAATGTTATGCCAGTGAATGAAACAGATCGGTAGCCATCACCATAAAGGCGTGGCGGCCGACATCAGGGAGAGCCGCGCATGAGTACACCTCCTCTTCAAGGCCCCCCCCTCGACCGGGATGCAGTGTATCGGCGGATTTTCTGGCGTCTGATGCCATTGCTCATCGCATGCTATTTCATCGCTAACATCGACCGCACCAATGTGGCTTACGCCAAGCTGCAGTTCCTCGATTCGCTGGGCTTCACCGAGACAGTGTATGGCATCGGCGCGGGCATCTTCTCGCTCGGCTACATCATGTTCGAGATTCCCAGCAACATGATGCTTAAGCGCGTTGGCATCCGCCAGACCTTGCTCCGCATCATGTTGCTGTGGGGCATGTTCTGCATCGCCCTGAGCTTGATGGCCGATGCTTGGCATTTCTATACCCTTCGCTTTTTGCTTGGCGCGGCGGAGGCCGGTTTCTTCCCCGGGGTCATGTATTTCCTCTACAAGTGGGTGCCTGCAGACAAGCGCGCCGGCGCAATGGCAATCCTAATGACCGCCACGGGCCTTTCCGGAGTGCTTGCTGGGCCAATTGCTGGCGTGGTCATAACCGGCCTCAATGGCTTTATGGGCCTTGAAGGCTGGCAATGGCTGTTCATCATGGAAGGCGTGCCAGCAGTCCTCTTCGGCATCACCGCCTACTTCTACCTCAACGAAACTCCGGGCGACGCCAAGTGGCTGACCCCTGAAGAAAGGCAGTTCGTAGTCGACGATGTAGGCCGCGGCAGCCAGCCCTCCGTAGAGGCGTCTGGCAAGACAAGCAGCTACCTCAACAGGGAGTTCATCGGGGTCCTGTGCGCATGCCTGGCGCTTATGGGCGGAACCACTGCGTTCATGATGTGGATGCCAACAATCATGCGCGGCTTCGGCATCGAATCGATCATGCTGATCGGATTCTACAGTTCCGGCCCGTTTGCGGTTGCAGTCATCTGCCAGCTGGCAAACGCGCGCCATTCTGATCGTCATGGCGAACGCACGCTGCATATCGTAATACCCCTTTCCATCGCCGCATGCGGCTGGCTGGCGCTGGCCTTCGGAGATTTCAGTCCGCTTCAGGCTATCGTGGCGCTGACCGTAATCGCTGCTGGTACCATGGCGGCATTCGGGCCGTTCTGGGCCATGCCACCATCAATCCTTCCGGCAGAGAAGCGGGCTGTCGGCATTGCGCTGGTTACCACCATTGGCGGGACAGCCTCATTTGTGCAGCCGATCGTTTTCGGTGCCGCCATCGACCGCTTCGGCCTTGGCTATGCACAAATGGGCAATGGCATCTTCATCGCGGTGTTCATCATCCTGTTCCTTGCCATCAGCCCGCGCCGGCCATCCGGCGCCAAACAAGCCGCGTGAGAAGCTAGGGGGAAGGCACGGTGGCTGAATTGCGCCTCTACCATCAGCCGGGCGGATGCTCCCGCGTCACTCTGGCCGCCCTGGAACATGTCGGGGCGGCCTACGAAGACCGGTTGGTCGATCTGGCAAGCGGTGAACAGCACTCAGCCGAATTCCTTGCGATAAATCCGCGTGGGAAAATCCCTGCGCTGGTGGTGGATGGCGAGCTTATTGCGGAGAATGCCGCAATCCTGCTGTGGATCCACCATCGCTGGCCCGATGCCGGGCTGTTACCTGCCTCCAGCGGCCTCGACGCGACCCGGCAACTGGCGGACCTGTTCTGGCTGTCCAGCTTCTGGCACCCGACAGTCCGCGCGATCCGCATGCCGATCCGCTGGACGACGGGCGCGCCGGAACCGGTCCAGGAACGCGGCAGCCTTCTGCTCGCAGAGCCCTTGGCCCGGATGGATCGTTTGCTTTGTGGCCAAACCTGGTGGTTCGGGGAAAGCTGGTCGATCTGCGATGTATATTTTTGCTGGATCTGCGGCATCGCGGAGGGAGGCGGATATCCGCTCGAGGGAATGAAGGGAATTGTCTTGCATCGGCAACGCACGATGGCCCATCCGGCTTTCAGGCAGGCGATCCTTCGGGAACAGGCTGCTCTGGCGAGGGGACAGGAATGACTCATCACCTCAAGCTCTTCCACGCCTATACTGCGTGTACCCGGGTGACCCTGACGGCTCTCGAGCACGTAGGAGCGGTCTATGATGATGAACTGCTCGACATGGCTCGCGGCGAACACCGTGCCCCGGAATTTCTCGCGGTAAATTCGCAAGGCAAAGTTCCCTCGCTGTTGGTCGACGGCGCTCTTCTGACAGAGAATGGAGCAATCCTTCGCTGGCTGGATTCGGAATATCCCAAGGCGGGACTGTTTCCTCGGACGGTCAGCGACATCGAGTATGCGCGCCAAACGGGCGACCTGTTCTGGTTGTCTTCCGGCTGGCACCCCTATGCGCGCGCGGTTAAGGTCCCCTCCTTGTGGACTACCGGAGACATTGCTCCGGTGCGCGAGCGTGGCACTCAACTGGTGACTGGCGTGGTGCGACAGCTTGAGCAGCGCCTCGCTGGCCAAGACTGGTGGTACGGGAGCGACTGGTCGATCATCGACACCTATCTTTGGTGGGCCTGCGTGAACGCAGAAATTGGTGGTTTCGACCTCTCTGCGTTCGGCGGCATTGCCGATTGGCGGGCACGAAACGAGGCCCATCCCTCGCTTGTCAGGGCGCTCGCCCGCGAACAGGCGGCGCTTCAGCGAAAGCGGAGCGAATACGCTTAAGAGAGCCAATATGCGGGAGGTTGGTGCGTTAGAATAGCTAGAGGAAGAGAATGGCGGAATTTCTTTTGAATGCCTGGTACGTGGCCGGATGGGCGAGCGAAATCGAACCGGGCGCTATCCTGGCGCGACGATTGCTGGACGAACGCATCGTACTGTTTCGAAAAGAAGATGGCAGCGTGGCAGCGCTGCACGGACTTTGTCCTCACCGCATGGTTTCGCTGGGGATGGGCAAGCTGGTCAACGGAGCAATTCAGTGCGGCTATCACGGCCACTCCTTCGACGAGAACGGTGTCTGCGTTCACAATCCGCAAGGCGCACCACCCAAGACCATGCGGGTCAGGCCCTACCCTGTGATCGAGCGACACAGCATGATCTGGATCTGGATGGACGAGGCAAGCCGGGCCGATCCTTCATTAATCCCGGATTTGAGCTTCCAGGACCCTGAAACCGCCTATGTCGGGAAGGGATATCTCCACGTCCGCGCGAGTTACATCCTGGAAATCGAAAACATCCTCGATCTCAGCCACATCGAGTTTCTGCACGCGACTACTCTTGGCAGCAGCGAGGTTTCACAGGGCGATTATTCGTGGCGCCAGGAAGGCGAGACAATTTGGTCGCAACGGGACATCATCGGCGAAGTCATGACTGATGAACTGGCCACCAGCATGGGCCGCGCAATCGGGGAAAAGGTCGATCGATGGCTGCACGTGCGCTGGAATGCACCGGCTAACCTTGTTCTGTTCACCGGCGTTGTCACCCATGGCCGACCAAAAGAAGAGGGGGTAGAGAACCCAACTGCCCACCTCTTCACCCCGGAAACGAAGAACAGCACACATTACTGGTTTTCGGTACCGATACCGAAGGCTGCCGGTCCACAGGGCGAAGCAACTGCACAAAAGAAGGCCGATTGGTTAAAAGGCCCGTTCACCGATGAAGACGTGGTTATGCTGGAAGAACAGCAGGAGAATATCGGCGACCGGGATTTGCGGACGCTGAAATTGGGCTGGCTCCCGGGTGACGCTGCTGGAGCCAGGGCACGCAATGTTCTTTACAGCAGGCTTGATGATGAGGCCGCTGAAGCGGCGGCAAATGTCAAGGCTTAGGGACCACTGCATTTTCGCCGATCTAGCGTCGGGGTAGCACAATTGGTTGACTTAGCTACTGCCCGCCACTAGTAAATTCCCCCTAAAGGGAATAAAATTTGCCATAGGTCAGGCATGGAGACAGACCGTGAAACTGGTACTTTTTGATCGCAAGCAAGGGGTCGAAGCTGGCC
The DNA here is from genome assembly GCF_001295795.1 of Novosphingobium sp. AAP83. Taxonomy (GTDB): domain Bacteria; phylum Pseudomonadota; class Alphaproteobacteria; order Sphingomonadales; family Sphingomonadaceae; genus Novosphingobium. The sequence continues at coordinate 10,640 of NZ_LJHY01000014.1, read as the reverse complement.
TGCTCACAGACGCCGGTGTCATACCCTTTGGTGACCTGCAGCCGCCCGGCGATGATGGCCAGTCGGTGATGCGAAAGGTCATCGACACATTTGACGAACTGCGCCCTGCCCTCGAGCGACTGTCCGAAATCGGAGAAGCAGTGCCGCTTGATCAAGTTCGTCTGCTGCCCCCACTTCCCCGGCCCGGAAAGATTCTGAATTGCATCGCAAACTATTGGGAACACGCCCAACGCGATGCGCGCCCCATCAACATGTTCATGAAGAACGCCGACGCAGTTATCGGACCGGGCGACACAATCGAACTGCCCGATTTCGACGAACCCTGGTGCTTCATGCACGAAGCCGAGTTGGCCGTGGTCGTCAAAGGACCGGCCAAGGCAGTTACCGAGGAGAACTGGCGTGACGCCGTGTTTGGCTACACCTGCGCAATCGATGTGACGGCTCGCGGCGAAGGCCGGATCACGTGGAAGAAGGGCAGTTGGCTGGGCAAATCCTTCGACACGTTCGCTCCGCTTGGCCCCTGCATCGTTACCGCAGACGAGATACCCGATCCAAACAACCTGTGGGTGCAATTCTGGAATAACGACGAATTGCGCCACAACTACAATACCGATGACATGGAACACCGGGTGCCGGCAATCATCGCCTTCATTACCAAAGTGATGACGATGAATTCAGGTGACGTGATCCTCACCGGTACCAACCATGAGGGCCTCGGCTTCCTGCAACACGGAGAGCGGGTGCGGATGAAGATCCATGGCATCGGCGAGATGGAACTCGACGTGGTCGATCCGCTTCGTCGCACGTGGGAGCGCGGAGTCTACATGGGCGAAGACTCGACCAATCACGAAGCCGTAAAACGGCATCGCCCGGAGCAAAGCGCTACGCTGCTTGGGAGTTCTGTCAGCAGCTAACCTGCTGCCTAGAATTGCCAAAGTTTCAGCGCGAACGGCGGGAGCTAGCGCAGGCTCCCGCCGTTCACACTTTGCCCACGCGCCTGCTATTGGCGCGACGGCAGCGGCGGATCAACATCAGGGGGCAGCTGCACATCATGGGCTGCAAGCGTCATCGCAACATTGGCATAGTGCCCGGCCAGAACAGTGAGTTCGACCACTTGCCTTGATCCGATATGCGCCTTCAGAGCATCATAGGTCGGGTCGGTAACCCGGTGATCGTGCATCAGTTCGGTCAGGTACTGGTAGACAGCCGCCTCATCGGCATTCTCGAAAGCTGGCCGCTCCCCCCTTCGCAGGGCCTCGACCACTTCGTGTGACAAGCCCTGCCTCAGTGCCGGGGCTTCATGGGCCCACCATTCGAACTGCGAGTCCCATTCGCGCGCAACGAACAGGATCGTTAGCTCCCACAAACGCCTGGAAAGGGTGCTCTTTTCCAGTGCGGTGAGAAGGTCGCTCCATCGAGTGGCAACTTCCGGCGTGATCATCAAGGCGATGCGCGGGCCGATCGGCGCACCGAAGAAATTAACCGCCTGATCATAGACGGCCCTCTGTTCTGGCGACATGTCGCACGGCAAGGGCAATTCGATCCGCGGGACCGGCTTAACTTGATCGCTACACATGATGTTTTCCTCAGCCTTGGCGGCAGACGATGCTGCCAGCGTAACGACAAACAGGATCGCCGCAGTCAGGCCATCAGGCAAGCGTGCGTACATCGCTTAGATCCTTGGATCCAACCTGCTCGGCGAAGGTCGAACCGCGCGGCTCGATCACCGGCAATGCCGCAAGAGCATTAACCACCTGACACTGGGTCGGCATCTGCTGCCAGGTCGAATGAAGGACCTCGACCGAACCCGTGCCGCGACGAAAACGTAACGTCTTCGTTGGCCCGCCGGCCGGAGTCATCGCCGCCGTCGAAACAGCGTGGTCGCCCAGCCTGTTAACCGCCGGAAAGTAACGATAGTGCAGCAACCCGTCGATTGCAGCAGGTGCCGGAGGCTCGGCATCCGTCAGGTCTTCAAGCGACATCCGCAAGAACTCATGGCCTTGCCAAGCGGCGGTATAGGTTCTGTTGCTGCCAGATATCACTGGCGGCGGCAGATCGGCAAACAGCTTTGAATAGCCCAGTTCGTCACGCCCGGTCAGGATGGCATCCGTCAGGTTTTCCCACAACACGGTGAGTAGCGGGCCCCGCACATGATCGACCTTGCCGTCATACCGGGCGGGGAAGCGCATTCCCAACGCATCATAACCGCGCCCTGCCAGCCATGGCACTTCGCGCAAAGCGAAATGCTCGAAAGTGACGACCGGTTCACCGTCGAGCGAGAAGCCGGGGGGCAGCAAGGCTTCGAGAGCTGCTGCATCTGTCAGGAAGCTGACCGATGCGACATCGCGGGGTGCAGTGGTCCAGTCATAGGGATTGCCGGCGGAATCGGCTCGCGGGCCCGTGCTTGGTCCGAAGAACACCGGCATCCGGTAGCGGCGGTTTTGTTCAAAGATCATGTCATTTCTCCGGCTCGCTCTGCTGGCTGCAATATCAATCGATCGCTTCGACCACGAACTTGCTCTGCAAGTACGCATCTATGCCTTCGGTCCCGCCTTCCTTGCCAAAGCCGCTGTCCCGGACGCCGCCGAACGGTGCCTCTGCCATCGATACAGCGAGGCTGTTCACACCCAGCATCCCGCATACCAAGTCGCCCGACAGGCGCTGCGCCGTCTTGAGCGAGGCGGTGAAGGCATAGGCAGACAGGCCGAGCGAGGAGTGCCGGGCGAGGCCCACTGCTTCCTCGTAAGTTGAAAAGGTCTGGATTGGGACGACTGGGCCGAATGGCTCCTCGTCAAGGATGAGGGCGCCCGCCGGCACGTCGGCCAACACTGTAGGTGCATAAAAGAAGCCAGTATCGCCAATGCGGTGGCCGCCGGTGACCACACGCGCGCCCTTGGATACGGCATCATCGACCAAGGCGCTTACAGCGGCAAGGCGGCGTGCCGAAATGAGCGGCCCCATCTCGCTGCCAGGCGCTGCCCCGTCACCTACCGTTAGCTTGCTCGCGGCAGCAGCAAACAGGGTGGTGAACTTTTCAGCGACGCTTTCGTGGACAATGTAGCGCGTTGGCGAAGAGCAGACCTGCCCGCAGGTGCGGAATTTGGTAGGAATAAGCTTTGCGATGGCGGATTCGATATCGGCATCTTCAAACACCAGCACCGGGGCATGGCCGCCCAGTTCGAGCGTTATGAGTTTAAGCTGCTGCGCTGCCAGGGTCGCAAGATGGCGTCCGACCCGAACCGAACCGGTGAAGGAAATCTTGCGGATTTCGGGAGCCGCGATCAAGGTTTCGGAGATCAGCGCCGGGTCGCCGTTGACAAGGTTTGCCACGCCATCAGGCAATCCACACGCTGTCAGCGCGGCGAGCAGGATCGCGGCGGCCGTAGGGGTTTCCTCGGCCGGCTTCACCGTGATCGTACATCCCGCAGCAAGCGCTGGCCCGACCTTTCGGCAAGCTGTTACCAGCGGCCAGTTCCACGGTGTGAGGCCAAGCGCGGGCCCGATAGGTTCGCGCACGACGATCTGCCGGACGCCCGGCATCTTCGCCGGAATGACCCGCCCATATGTGCGCCTCGCCTCTTCAGCATACCATTCGAGATAATCGCACGCCCAGTGGACCTCGGCCTGGGATTCGGCAAGGGTCTTGCCGTTCTCGCGAGTAATGAAATGCGCGATTGCTGCATCATTGGCGCGCAGGAGAGCTGACGCATTGCGCAAGATTGCGCCGCGTTCAACCGGCGATGTCTTTTTCCATGCGGCAAAGGCATCAGCGCTCACCCGAACGACCTCGGCGAGGTCTTCTGATGTTGCCGCGGGGATTTCACCAATGGTGTCGCCCGTTGCCGGATTGATAACCGGACGGAACGCACCGTCACTGCTTTTGCGCCAATGCGATCCGATCCGCAGCAGTGGAAATTCGTCAGGCGATGGCAATTTGAAATCAGGCATTTGGGTCCTCCCGAATTTTCCCCTTAAAGGGAATTATGTGGCAAAACAGGCCACAGTTCGAAGTTCTGGTGTCGCATCCTAATCAGTGGTCAAGCTGCGCGTGCAGGTTACGCGCGCAGGTTCATCCGAGGAAGTCCAGCAAGGCAGAACTGAAACCTTCGGCATCCTCAATGTTGGACAGGTGCGCCGCATTGACAATGGTCCAGTCGGCCCCGGCAATGGCGCCCGCGATCCCGGGTATGGAACTGGCTGGCGGGGTCGGGTCATGTTCACCGCCTACGACCCTTACCGGCCGGTCGATACGCGCCAGGTCAGGTCGAAGATCCATGTCGCGCAAAGCAGCGCAGCATCCTAGGTAGCCGGTCGGCGAGGTCGCGCGGAAACGGGCAGAGATATCGGCAATGACGGCGGGATTGCGCGCCGCAAATGCGGGGGAGAACCACCGCGCCACGACCATTTCGGTGATGGCGTCCATTCCCTTTTCAGCAACCAGCTTCATCCGCTCACCCCAAACAGCGCCGCCACCTGCAAACGGTGCGCAGTTGGCCACCAAGGCACGTCGGATTCTCCCTGCCGCATTGGCCGCAAGCCACAGGCCAGTCATCCCACCCATGGAAACCCCCGCAAAATTGAACGATTCCCAACCCTGCGCACGGCTTACGGCAAGCGCATCCTGAGCAAGAAGGGCAATCGAGTAATCACCTTGCGGACTGTCAGACTTGCCATGTCCTCGCGTATCGTAGCGCACCACACGGTACTTCCCTGCCAACGACGGGATCTGCGGATCCCACATCGTGAAGTCGGTGCCCAACGAGTTCGAAAGAAGCAGCGGAACACCATCCTCCGGGCCTTCTGCAACCACGTGAAGCATTGCTCCGTCGGCGGCAGGGATCATCGCTTCTGTACGCAAATTCTAATCTCCCTCGATATGAGCCACCAACTACATGATCCGCTGAATGGAATTAATGTCTCATTATACTTGATTTGCGTGTCCGGCAAGGCCACTGCGCCATGTTACGGAGAAAAACACCATGTGGACCGAGCAAAGCCCTATCCTGCATTTCCGCGTCGATGGAACCGGACCGAACGATACGCTCCTCCTTCACGAGATCGGAGGTTCGCTAGCAAGCTGGGACCGATTGGCCGAGCTGGCTCCTCCGCAATTCCGCTTGATCCGGTTTGACCAGCGCGGGTTCGGCTTGTCCGAAAAGCCGCACACAGAATATGGTCTCGACGAATTGCAACGGGATGCCAGCATGGTCCTAGAAGCGGCCAATGTGCTGGGCCGATTTGTGATATGTGCCGCAGCTGGGTCGAGCGCCCTTGCGATCCGCCTCGCGCTTGAAATGCCCGATCGAGTGCAAGGCCTCGTCCTGTGCTCACCTACCCTGGCGATGGACGAAACCACCCGTGCCCTCACGAAGGATCGCGCGGCGTTGGTCATCGCCCAAGGCATGGCCGGTATCGCTGACCTAGCGATGGAGCGAATGTTCCCTTTGCCCATGCGCGATGAAGGATTTGCGGATTACCGCCATCGGTTCCTGGCCAACGACCCGGTGGGCTTTGGCTTAGCCAATCTGGCGCTGGCAAAAATGGACCTGCCGCTCGAAAAGGTGAATTGCCCGGTGCAAGTTCTTGCCGGGCGGCACGACATCAGACCACCTGAACTGGTGGCACAGGCAGCCGAACGCTTCCCTCATTACGAATTCCGGATCGTCGAGGATGGAGCGCATGTCCTTCCGGTACAGGCGCCCGGGGCGATCCTGCACGCGCTTGCCTGCATCCTCGCCTAACCAGGGCCCACCCAATTCGCCGACAGGTCAAAGCCGCGGCCTGACGCCCACGTACTTGTCCATGCCGATGACAAAGCGTGAAAAGCGCTTGGCACCGTCCACGCCACGCTAGGAGATCGGCCGAATAGATAACCGTTGCCTCGAGCGTCAGCATATCGTCACGGGCAACAGTAACAATGCCATAGGCAATGGCGGTGGCCGATGACTGGCCCATGCGATCGATCACCACATTGCTTATCGCATGGCGGCGCTAATCACCCTTTTGCAGCAGGGCCCGTGTCACGCCGGCAACGATGGCGTCCCGGCCAAGCAGCGAAACTTGCGCCGCCGAAGAACCCTCCGTCACCATGTAGCTGGCATCATCGGTAAACAGCGTTGCGATAACGTGGGTCTGCCCTTCATCATAAGCGATGCACCATCGCGCGAAAGCTTCCATGATCGCGAGCCAGTCTTGCGGAGCGTCATGAACAAGTCGCGTGCCATTCTCCTGCAACTTTACGAGGCCCGCCCGGTGCGCCCAGGCTTGCGGCAAGTCTGCGGCGGCAACTGAACGCGGCGCAGGCCACGGCCATGGAGAGACGCCTCAAGCCCCTTCCCCACCCTTGCAGCATGTCCCTGCCATCAGCCTTTCGGCATTGCCGAGAATCTGCGCGATCACATCGTCCGGGAGGCGGCTGTCACGGATGTTGTCGAAAGTCTGCTTGTAGCTTTCGTGCCGAAGAAGCACGGGGTAGTCGCTTCCGGTCACGATCTGCTCTGCGCCGAAGGCCTCGACCGCGGCCAGCAAGGCTGCTCGTGACCCCCACCCGACCGTATCGTAGTAGAAACGCCGAGCCGTCACGCTCGGTTTCTCGGCAAGACCATCATGCGGCATCTGTCCATCCAGCCGGTTGAGGAGCATCGGCAGGATTCCACCGAAATGCGGGACGATAAACCTCACATCCGGAAAGCGGCCCGGGATTCCCGCGGCGATCAAGTGCATTGCAGCAACGCTGTCTTCCATCGAAGCGCCTGCGCAGATCGTCAGTCCCCAGTCGTTTACCTGCGGGCTGCATATCCCGTTCTGGCAGGGGTGCAGGAAGACGATCCCCTTGCGCCGATCAAGTTCTTCATAAAGTGGCTCGAACGCCGGGCTGGCGATACTCTCGCCCAGGCAGAAACATCCCAAAACGACGCCAACAGCGCCCAGTTCATCCAGTCCCCGCGCCATTTCGACCAGCGAGGCCTCCACATGGGGTAGCGGCAGCGAGACCCAGAAGGACAACAAGTCCGGGTTGGCCCAGGATGCAGCCGCAAGGCTGTCGTTGACAAGGCGCGCTGCAGCAACTGCTTGCACCTCTTCCTCGGCATAAGGTGCCGTGGTCGGGGACAGGATCTGGCGCGAAACGCCAGCCTGTGCCATTTGCTCGAAGCGCACATCCAGGGTATGGACATCAGGGTGTCCTGTGAAGCGGTTCTCGAATGATCCGCCTAGCCCATCTGAGATCGCGAGATAGGCCTCCGGCGTCAGATGTGCGTGCACGTCGACAATCATGGCATTCCTCCCCAAAGTTATGCATTATCATTGCTGCTGAAAGGCTTGGCATTGAACTGCTTGTACAATTGTTGCACTCGCTGCACGAGTGCGGTCGAAATTCGAGAAGATGAGGACTGAATGACAGAAAAGGCTCCGGCCACCAAAGCCAATCGGAAGGCCGGTGGCCGCAAGCAGGGTCGGCCGATAAGTGCGGAAGACGGGGTCGGCCGTCGTGCGATCATCAACGCTGCTTGCGATCTCATCCGCACCATGTCACCCGACAAAGTCACGCGGGCGGAAGTGGCAAGACACGCCAATGTCGCGCCCAGGCTTATTCATTACTATTTCAAGGACCGGCCAAGCCTGCTTCAGGCAACTGCTGGTGCCCTGTCCGACCTCTTCCAGCGACAAGCCGGAGCCGCTGTCCGCGACGATGATCCGCCCGAAGCGCAGATGAAAGCCCGCATTCATGCGTTTCTGCGGTTTCAGCTTGAATACCCTTACTTCCATCGCCTCGTGACCGAAGAAATCGTTGGCGGCGAAGGGACTTCCCAGTCTGTGCTGCAAACCATGAGCTTGAGGGGCTTAGCTGGATATGCGCGGATAGTCGACAAAGGCGTACAGCAAGGCACAATGCGCCCGGTGGATGCCTCGCTGCTCTACCTCGCCATCATTGGCATAGTCGAACTTGCCGCATCTGGACGACCGATCCTCCGCGAACTGGGGCATGCCGTTCCGGATGACCCCGGGTACATCGAACTTTACAGCGATTTTATCACTGACCTCCTTTTCAACGGCCTGCGCGCTCCGCAAGCCTGACAGGGTCAACGCAGGGGCGAACATGCCAAAGGCAGCCACAGATCGCACGCCTCGGCGGCAAGGCTGGGATAGAGCCCTTCCAGCACAGGGGCCATGCCTGCGTTGACTTTAAGAGCCTGGTTGACGCGATCGCGTTCGGCAGCGTTGCAAAAGGCCGTGAAGGTAAAGGTCCGATCACCAGAGCCGGTATCAGCTGCGAATTGGGCAAGCACCTGTTCCCCGGCCTTGGCGCGCAGCCGCAGTTCGCTACCACCCGCAACTGTCAGGAAGCTGCTCGCCTTTCCGGGGTAGAACTGGCGCGACCGCAGTTGGAACAGGCGATCATCCATAGCCGGGTTCAGGGCAAGGTCCCGCAATTCCCGGATCGTGGTTATCGGGGAAATGCCAGTCGGCCGGATGATGGTGTTCTCCTGCATGCTGATGGCAGAGGCCGCCTCACGAATGAAATCCAGCCATGCGGGATCGGCCCGCAACCCCCTGCGGCATTCATCGCGATGATCATTATCTTCGTAGGCGAACAGTTGCAGCGTGCGATTGGCCACGCCGCTGCAGGAAATGAAGACACCACTCATATAGCCAAGATGCTGCGCAACAACGGCGTGGCCCGTTTCCGCATAGGCCTTCACGAAACCCGCAAATTGCGCGGGAACGTAGGTGTAGACTCTCATGTCAATGATCACCGCTCGATCCTCCCGGCCCTTCTTGGCTGGCCCAAGCATTGGTCAATCCATCAGCGTCAGATCGGCGTGGCGAGCGTTTCGAGCATCTGCCGCCTGATCCCCGCATGGTCCGCTGCAGGATCATGGGTAAGTTCCCATTCGCCGATCATCAGGGATGCTTCGACCACGAATTTGCACCGCTCGTAGCGGCGCTCCATGTAGTTCCGGTAGAGCGTTTCCAGCGGCTGGTCGCGGCCGACCTCCTCGGCCATGACAACGGCGTCCTCGATGGCCTGGGCAGCCCCCTGCCCGAGGTGGGGGCTAGTCGCATGGACCGCATCGCCCAATAGCACGACACGGCCCTTGAACCAAGGCTTGGGCAGGAAGATCGCTTCGAGTGGCCGGTAAACGACCAGGTCGCTTTCGGTAATGTAATGATCGCGTGCCTCGCCCACGACCCCACCGAATCCCTCGAGCCGTTGCCGCATCAAACCGGCCAACTGATCCTGCGGCAACATCGGATTGCCGGGCTCCGCCGTTACCAACAGGATGTACATCGTCTCCTCGGTCAAAGGAACGAAGCCCGCCTTGCAGTCCTTGCCGATATAGAGCGCGGCGACATCAAGGCCTTTTGGCCGCGGGACGTTGTACCGCCAAACACCCTGACCGGTGAACCGCGGTTTGAACGCCTCGCCGAACAGGGTACTGCGGACACTCGAATTGATGCCATCGGCACCGATGACGAGATCGTAATCCCTAGTCTCACCGTCGGTAAAGCTGACGCGAACAGTGTCGCCGTGATCCTCAATCGCCGTGAACGTGACACCTAGGCGCACATCGCAGCGCTCTTTGGTGACGCCATCTGTAAGGACCTTGTGCAGAGCAGGTCTGCCCATACCAAGATCTGAAGGATATTCTTCGCCCGCGATGCGCGGTCCCTGAACATGCGAAAGCACATTGCCTTGCGCATCGCACATCTGCACGCCGCGGTATGGGAAGCCCGCTTCGACTATCTGGTCGGCCAGCCCGATATGCTTCATCGCCCGAATGGTATTGGCCTGGATAATGATCCCGACATGATAGACCTTAAAGCTGGTCTGGAGTTCAACAAGGTCGACTTCTATGCCTTGCTGACGAAATGCGATTGCCGCCGTCAATCCGCCAATCCCCCCGCCGATGATCAGAACCTTGCGAACAGACACGTTTTCTCCCCCTTTCATTATGATTATCGCAGCATCAGGCCGCAACGAAATCGCGATCCGACCAAATCGCAGTCATGTCCGGCGAGAAGTCGAACTCTCCCGGAACCCAGTTTTCGTCGACGTGATCCACATCGCAGGTGTATTCGAGATTGCCGCCCAGCGGAGACTTGATGTACCAGAAATAGTTGGAGCCCAGCTTATGACGGCCCGGCCCCCAATAGGATTTCCAGCCCTTATTCTGCATGGCTGTTCCGCCCAGCATTACCTCGTGGAAGTCTGTCACATACAGTGCCACATGATTTAGGCCATTTGCCGCGCGGCGCACAGTGAACAGGCTGTGGTGTTCGAGCGCGATCGGAGTGCGCAGGAATGCGCCCGCCTCTTTGAAGCTGTCCGATACGATGTAGCCAAGCCGCTCGGTATAGAAGGCCCGCTGCGATGCTTCGTCGGCGCAATTGATAACCACATGAGCAATGCCGATGGGGCGAACCGACGCTTCGAACGGGATGCGGCGATTGACTGGGCGCTGGGCGTGGCCGGGTACATTGGCCAGAGGTAATACAGGGTTGTATGGCGCCTTACGGGCAACCTGAAACGCCAGTGCAAGGCCGCCATTGTCGTGGCTGTGCACCCTACCTTCGGCCACTGTGACCTTCCGGTCTCGGGCAAGCTCTGCAGCGATCTGGTCAAGCGTTTCCTGGTC
>NZ_LJHY01000013.1 GCF_001295795.1 Novosphingobium sp. AAP83 | reverse complement strand
GAGGTGTGAATCACAACATGCTGGTATTGCTCAACAACTTTCGGATCGGGCTCTTAAATGTTGAAACATTTATGCAACTTTAGCTCACATAAATTCGGTATTTTAGCATGTTATTGAAAACTACATTGCGACCATCTTTTCACTTCGAAGCCTATCAAGGTAATCGCTCCACCATTGCGCCATTTCAACGCGCTCCTGCCAGTGCGTACCTCGATGATAAGCCGCTCGCACCTTGTCCGTATCGCCATGCGCCAATGCTCGTTCGATGGCGTCGGGGTTCCATTTGCCCCTTTCGTTCAACAACGTGGACGCCATTGCGCGGAAGCCGTGGGCGGTCATTTCGTCAGTTGTATATTCCAGCCGCCGCAATCCGGCGTTGATAGTGTTTTCGCTCATTGGCCGCGTACGAGTGCGAACCGAAGGAAACACGAAGCCGGTTGGCCCCGTTACGGATTGCACTTCGCGAAACAGGGCAACCGCCAGTTGAAGGCTGCGCCTGGCGCTTTCCAGCTTCCCCTTGCCTCGATCCGGCGAATGGCTGTCAGCACGTCCGCCGGTTCAATCTCGCCAATGGCCAACTTGCCAATGGAACCGCACACCAAAGACAGCAAACATTCGCTGCGGATCGCCGTCGCCGGTGCCCAGCCCTTTGTCCCGTCCCGCCGCCGCTTCTCGCAATACTCATCGCAGATCGCCTTGAACGTATTCGCCGCCTGTATTCGGGCGCGCACCTTCTCTCGCTGCTTCTCACGTAACGGGTCTTTGCCAAGCGCGATCAGTTCCCGCGCTTCCTCGCGGCGGCGGCGAGCCTCGCCCAAACCAATTTCAGGATAGGCCCCAATGGCCAGCAGCTTCTCGCGCCCATCGACAAGGTACTTGAGCCGCCAGAGTTTGCCCCAGCTGGCGTGATCAGCAGGAATATGCGACTGCCGTCTGCCAGCTTGATCGCCTTCGCGCCGGGCTTCGCGTTGCGGATGGCTACATCAGTCAAAGCCACGGGATTACCAGCCCTTCCGGGGGCTGTACCCCCAACATACCACCAAGCGCGGGGGTATGGAGTTGACCGATTTGCATATACTCCCCAATTATACCCCCAGAGACTGGCGGCTTGGTGCGAGCACGGGTGAACGCTTGCGGCCCGATATCCGCTAAATATCTCGATTTTTTGGGGTTTGTCTAGACGCTAGCGGAGGCTGGCGAATAGGAAAATGGAGCGGGTGAAGGGAATCGAACCCTCGTATTCAGCTTGGGAAGCTGCTGCTCTACCATTGAGCTACACCCGCGCGTTTGCAGCCCTTGGCTGACGCACACCGCCTCTGCCATGATCGTGGCAGGCTCGTCAACCTTTGCCATGGTGATGCAAGGCTTGTTAACCGCGCGATTGAATGCGAGTATGCGGCAGCGCCGGGCAGTGCCTTTGGTGTGGATTGCCGCGCGCCCTTCGCGGCCCCACCCTATATGTGCCGTGGTTGCAAGATTACGTCTATCAATTTGATAACAATGAGAAAGACCAGCGATGAAACCTGAAATGCGCGCCAGCCTCGCGGCGATTGCGATCGGCTTGATGCTTCCCGCTCACGCCGCTGTGGCCCAAGCACCGGCTTCCACCGCTTCCACATCCGTCAGCGAAGACGCGCGCCTGACCGCGTTTCTGGATGCAGAATTTGCCGAATGGGTAAAGCAGCAGCCCCAGCTTGCCACCCGGCTTGGCATCAAGGAAGGCGGGGACCGCTGGAGCGACATCAGCGATGAAGCGGCCCTTGCCCAGTTGAACTGGCGGCAAGACAGCGTGAAGCGCATGCAGGCGCAGTTTGACCGCGCAAAGCTATCGCCCGAAGCGCAAGTCAACTTTGATATCTGGGCGCTTGAGGCGGAGCGTGCGGCGCTGAGCAACGCCAATCGCGTGCAGCGTCCACCGTTCTATTCGCGGCTTTATTCGGTACACAGCCAGTTGCCCGATTTCCTCGTCAACACGCATGGCGTGGCCGATGCCACCGATCTGAACAATTATATCGCCCGCTTGCGCGGCATTCCAGCCGTGCTCGATCTGGCGATTGCGCGAACGAAGGCAAGCGAAGCCGCGGGCGTTAACCCGCCGAAATTCCAGATCGAAACCATCATTTCCGGCAGCGAAAAGCTTACCACCGGCGCACCGTTCAGCCCCGGCCCCGATGCGGCGCTATGGGCAGACGTGAAGGCCAAGACCGCCGCACTGGTCAAATCGGGCAAGCTTGCGCAGGCCGATGCCGATGCGCATCTGGCGCAGGCGCGCGAAGCGATCCTGGCGCTGCAACCTGCCTATGGCCGCGTTATAGCTTGGGCCAAAAGCCGTCTGGCAACCGCTCCCAGCGGGCGTGTGGGCGCAATTTCCCTGCCCGATGGCGCGCAATATTACGCCAACGAATTGAAGCTCAACACCACCACCGATCTGACCGCCGACGAAATTCACGCCATCGGCCGCGCCGAAGTGGCACGCATCGAAGCGGCGCAAGATGCCCTTGCGCGTCAGGCCGGCCTGAAGGATCGCAACGCATTTTATGCTGAACGCGCGCGCCTTTATCCGCCGCGCCCCTATGACGATGCGATGCGCACCGAATATCTGGCTACGGCCAACGCTTTTGTTGCCAAGACGCGTGCGATGCTCGCGCCCTATTTCGGCACTTTGCCTGCTTATGGCATTGAAGTGGTGCGCGAACCGGCGTTTTCCGAAGTGGCAGGCGGTGCCGCCCATGCATCGGCACCCAGCCCCGATGGTTCGCGGCCTGCGCGCACATATGTCCACCTTGTTGGCGATTCCGAAGATCCAGCCTCGCTTTACACGCTGATGTGCCACGAAGCCGTGCCCGGCCACAACATGCAGGGCGATATCCAGGTGCGCCAAAAGGGTGGGCCAAAGTTCCGCGCGGTAACCGGCTATGTCGCATTCGGCGAAGGCTGGGGCCTTTATGCCGAAGCGATGTGCAAGGAAATGGGCGCATTCCCCGATATCGCAGCCGATTTCATGCGGCTTGATGCCGAATTGTTTCGCGCGGCGCGTCTGGTGATCGACACCGGCATCCACGCCAAAGGCTGGACCGAGGAAGAGGCTGTAACCTACCTCAACCAGACCGGACGCCAGCCGCCGGAAACCGCACGGTCAGAAGTGCGCCGCTATATCACGCTGCCAGGGCAGGCCACCGGCTACAAGATCGGCATGCTCAAGATCCTTGAACTGCGCGGCAAGGCACAAGCGGCGCTGGGGGCCAAGTTCGATATCAAGGGCTTCCACGATCTGCTGATCGCATCGGGCTCACAGCCACTCTCGATTCTCGAGCGACGCGTGAACGACTGGATCGCGGCCAAATCCTGAATGGTGCGGGGGTGATGGCGCACACCAGCGTCCATCACCCCCGCACCATTACCAGCTCCCGGTGTTTTCCATGCTCGCCCACGGTTCGGCGGGCGGCAGATGGCCGTCTTGCAACAGTTCTATCGAGATACCGTCAGGCGTTTTGACAAACGCCATGTGGCCATCGCGCGGAGGACGGTGAACGATATGGCCTGCATCCAGAATGCGCTGGCACGTCTCGTAAATGTTATCGACGCGATAGGCGAGGTGGCCGAAATTGCGCCCACCTGCATAGGCTTCCACAGGAGTGCCATCTTCGGCGGGCCAGTTGTAGGTGAGTTCAACCTCGGCAATCCCCTCTTCTCCGGGCGCGGCCAGAAAGATCAGCGTAAACCGCCCCTGCTCGCTGGGAAAGCGGCGCACTTCCTGCAGCCCGACCAGTTTGAAAAACGCAATGGTGGCGTCAGGATCAGTTACGCGTATCATGGTGTGGAGAAATTTGGTCACGGTTGAGCACTTCCGTTCAAAATCGGTTCATCGATAGAATCGCACAACTCACCGCAACGCAATGCCTGCTGGAGATGACGATGAGCGACCAAGATAGCGACGATAGCCGCGAACCCCAAGCATTACGCACAGGCTTTATGCCACGCAGCGCAATCACACTTGTTCCGGTTGCTATTCTGGCTGCCGGCTTGGTGCTGGGCGGGTGGTTCATCGGCGATGGATTTCGCCGCGCGAAAGTGGCGGACCGAGCGGTAACCGTGCGCGGCCTGGCCGAGCGCGAAGTGACCGCAGACCTTGCCACCTGGACGCTGGCCTATTCCGCCACGGCGGGCGACATGGCCAGCGCGCAGGCCAGTGTCGATCGTGACAGCCAATCGATCCGTGCCTTCTTTGCCGAACTCGGCTTTCCCGCCGATGCTTTGCAGCCCACCGGCGTGAACGTGCAGACGTTTAACAATAACGGCGTGGCCAGCTTTACCGTGCGCCAGCGCATGACGCTGCGCACGACCGACATCGACCGCGCGCAAAAGGCGGTGAAGCGGCAGTTCGATCTGGTGCGGCGCGGGGTAATGCTGGAGGAAGGATCGGGCATGGCCTATACGTTCACCAAGCTTAACGCGATCAAGCCCGCGATGGTTGCCGCCGCCACCAAAGACGCGCGCGCCGCTGCCGAACAATTCGCGCGCGATAGCGGCGTATCGGTTGAAGGCATCAAGACCGCGACGCAGGGCTACTTTGAAATCACCGCGCGCGATGGCGATGGCGGCGGCGGTTGGGGTGTATCGGACACGCCCTACAAAAAGGTGCGCGTGGTCACGACCATCGACTTTTATCTGCGTTAATACATTTCGCTTAGGAACTTGGCATGACGGCCGGGTGTTGAATCACGCACAGCGTGGGGCCATATCCCGCGTTATACGAGGTTCCATGTTCTCCAAGATACGTTCCCTGTTTTCAGCAACACCCGATCAACCTGCCGCGCCGCAAGCCAGTGTGCCGCCAGGGCACCGCGTCTACGCGATTGGCGATATCCACGGGCGGCTGGATCTGTTCGAACAATTGCTCGGGCTGATCGCAGCCGATGATACCGCACGCGGGCCTGCCGATACGCAGTTGGTCTTGCTCGGCGATCTGGTTGATCGCGGTTCGGATAGCCGGGGCGTCATCGAACGCGCAATGGCCCTGATGCAGAGCGGCAAAGTACGCGTGCTAGCGGGTAATCACGAAGAGATGATGCTCGCCAGCCTTGAGGATGACGAAGTGCTGCGCCATTTCCTGCGCCATGGCGGCAAGGAAACGCTGTTCAGCTATGGCTTGCAGCCGGAGGAATATGCAGCGGCAAAGCTTGATTTGCTGCGTGAGCGGATGAACGCATTGGTGCCTGCAAGCCATATCGCCTTTATCGGCGCGATGGAAAACCAGATCATCTGTGGCGATTACCTGTTCGTCCATGCCGGCATCCGCCCCGGCATAGCGCTTGAAGACCAAACCGTGTCAGACATGCGCTGGATCCGGCGTGAATTCCTCGATCACACCGAACCACACAGCCATGTTGTGATCCATGGCCACACAATCACCGATGATCCGGTCACCCGCCCGAACCGTATCGGAATCGATACCGGCGCCTTTGCTTCAGGGCGTTTGACAGCGATTGGCCTCGAAGGTGATCAGCGCTGGTTCCTTGAGTCGGCTATCGATCCCCCCGCCCAGCCGGAAACTTGACGATAGTTCTTGCGGCGCAGCAATTTTTCCAATCTGTTGCCGGAAGGCAACAAATTGTCAAAAGTTGCTATATTTCGGCGTCGTGCGCATCTTTCTACTTACATTTGCAACCAAAGACGCACGTCTGTTGCGCGGGCGCAATGCCCGATGTCACGTTGTCGAAACAGCGTCATTCCAGTGTCATTTGCGACTGGTTTTGAGGGCGCATTCGGGCGGCTAGGGCCGCCGACGATGGGGTGGCGCAAGGGGTGATTCCCAAGTGGCATCCCCGCCACAACCGCGTCTCTAAAGGCGCATAAACGGGGTCAAAACATGCAAATCAGATTTCTTCTGGCTGCCAGCGCTGCGAGTCTGACACTCGCCACAGCCATCGCCACACCAGCCTTTGCGCAGGAAACATCTTCATCGGTGCGCGGTGTAGTGTCGAACAGCGGAGCGCCCGTTGCCGGTGCGACCGTGACGATTACGCACACGCCATCAGGCACAACCGCAAGCACCACGACCGATGCAGACGGCAACTTCTCTGCCAACGGCCTTCGCGTTGGCGGTCCGTTCGTCGTGACGGTTGAGGCAGAAGGATTTGAATCCGGAACCGTCAATGAACTGTTCCTCAGCGCCGGTCAGCCCACGCGCCTGCCAATCGATCTGCAAGCCTCACAGCAAATCGTTGTGACCGCAGGTTCGCTGATCAATGTCGCAGGCACATCCGATGGTCCCACCACCGGACTCAACGCTGCAAAGATCGCTGCAACCGCTTCGATCAACCGCGACGTGCGCGACCTTGCCCGCCGCGATCCGCTGGTAACGCTCGACCTGACCAACAGCCGCACCATCGAAATCGCCGGCAACAACGGCCGCTTCAATCGCTTCTCGGTTGACGGCATGCAGATGTCGGATGACTTCGGTCTCAACAACGGCGGTCTGCCCACCGGACGCGGCCCTGTGCCGTTCGACGCGATCGAACAGTTCACGGTCAAGGTTGCGCCATATGATATCGCCGAGGGCGACATGCAGGGCGGCGCGATCAACGTCGTGCTGAAATCAGGCGGCAACAAGTTCCACGGCGGCGGCTTCTATTCCTACACCGACGACAGCCTGACCGGCAGCAAGACCAAGACGCGCACCGTCAATCTTGATTTCAGCTCGAAGCAGTTCGGCGGCTGGCTCTCAGGTCCGTTGGTCAAGGACAAGCTGTTCTTCATGCTCGCCTATGAGCGCACCAAGGAAGGCCGTCCGCTTGAATCCGGCTTTGGCGCAGGTTTCGCCAACCAGGTTCCCGGCCTGACGCAAGCCCTGATCGATCAGGTCACATCAGTCGCCAAAAGCCGCTTTGGCTATGACACGCAGGGCCTGATTGCCACCACCCAGGAAGAAGACGAAAAGATCGTCGGCAAGCTGGACTGGAACATCAACGACGATCACCGTGCGGCGCTGACCTACATCCGCAATGTCGGCACCAACCAGTTCCAGCAGAACGCCTTCCTGACGGCACCTTTCGGTCTGGGCTACCAGTCGAACGGATATGAGCTGCGCGAAGAAGTGAACTCGGGCACGCTGGAAGTGAACTCGACCTGGTCGGACACGTTCTCAACGACGGTTCGCGGTTCATATCGCGACTACAACCGCGCGCAAACGCCGTTTGGCGGCAACGCCTTCCCGCAAATGCAGGTCTGCCTTGATTCCGTTCCCGGCGCATCGGCAACTGGCTGTGACAGCACAAGCCTGTATTTCGGTCCCGACGTTTCGCGTCATTCCAACGCGCTCAACACCGAAAACCTCTCGTTCGACGTGAGCGGCCGTTATGATACCGGCGACTTCACCTTGCGCCTCAACGCCGGTTACACCCGCGTCAACGTCTTCAACCTGTTCCTCCAGCGCTCGCTGGGCGATTTCTACTTCGACACGCTGAACGACTTCGTCAACGGCAATGCCGCGCGCCTGCGCTATGGCAATGCGGTGCCATCGAACGATCCGAACGATGCAGCGGCCCGGTTCAACACCACCAACTGGACCTTCGGCACGCAAGTTGACTGGCAGGTTACCCCTACCCTCGATATGACTTTGGGTGTGCGTTACGACCTGTTTGACAACAACGTTCTGCCGCCGCTCAACGCGAATTTCACCACGCGTTACGGCTTCTCGAACCGTTCGACGTTCAAGGGTCGCGGTGCGTTCCAGCCGCGCTTTGCCGCGAACTGGGAAGCAAGTGATCGCCTTGTCCTGCGGGTTGGCGCTGGCGTGTTTGCGGGCGGTACTCCCGACGTTTACCTCTCGAACGTCTTTTCGAACACCGGCCAGCTTACCAACGCGGTTGACCTCAACCGGTCAAACTGCGGCGCTTCGAGCACCTGCGGCGCGCTTAACAGCCTGACCAGTGGCGCAATTCCCGCAAGCGTGGTCGGTTTCCTGGCCCGCAACACGGCCAGCCTTGCCGCTGCACCGACTGACAACATCGACCCCAACCTGAAGATCGCCCAGAAGTTCAAGGCGACCTTCCAGGCAGACTACAAGGCCGATCTTGGCGCGCTTGGCGATGGTTGGTTGCTCGGCGTACAGTTCCTTTACGACAACACCTTGCAGGGTTACCTGTGGCGCGATCTCCGCTCGGTGCCCGTCGGTACGCTGCCTGATGGCCGCACCCGCTATGGCCCCTTCGGTGGCCTTGCCACGACCAACCGCGACCTTCAGTTGACCAACACCAGCGACGGTCGCAGCCTGTTCGGAACTTTCCGGTTTGAAAAGCAATGGGAATCGGGCCTGGGCATTTCGGGCAGCTATACCCGCGCAGACGTGAAGGATCGTTCGTCCTCGACCTCGTCAACTTCGGGATCGAACTACAACAACAACGCATTCCTTGATCCAAACCTGCCAGCCTATGGCCGTTCGATCTACGAATTCCGCAACCAGTGGAAGCTCGGAATCGACTACAGCCACGCGTTCTTCGGTGACAACAAGACCACGCTTTCGCTGTTTGGTGAGCTGCGTTCGGGCCGTCCTTACAGCCTGACCATGCTCGACAACACCAACGGTCGTGGCGCGGTGTTCGGCACGGTGGGCAACCTTGGCAGCATGCTGCTCTACGTCCCGACCGGTGCAAACGATCAGCTCGTGCAGTTCGACAACGCCACAAGCGCGACGAACTTCAACGCGCTGGTCGGCCAGCTCGGACTTGAAAAGTATCGTGGCAAGGTGGTGCCGAAGAATTCGCAAACCTCGCCAAGCTTCTTCAAGGTCGACTTGCACTTTGGCCAGGAAATCCCGCTCCCGCTGGCTCCTGCCGGCAAGATCGAGCTGTTCGCCGATGTCGAGAACGTGCTCAACATGATCGACAAGGACTGGGGCGCGCTGACGCAGGTAGAATTTGCCTACAATGCCGTGATTGCTCGCGTGACTTGTGCGGCAACGTCCGGCACCAACTGCACGAAGTACCAGTATGGCACCGTTCAGGCGCCTAACGAAGTGCTGCAAACGCGCCAATCGCTCTATGGCATTCGCATCGGTGCGCGCGTGAAGTTCTGATCTAATCTTACATACAAACAAACAGGCGCAGGAGGGGGAACTCTCCTGCGCTTTTTTGTGTCTGGCGAGTGCGGGTCGGAAAGCGTGGCTGCAAAGCGCCTGAAACGCAGGCAAAAAAATAGCCCGGCAGTTGCCTGCCGGGCTGGAAAGTTTTGGGAGAGGATGCCTGAAAGGCAATTGTTGTATGACGGACATACAGTTTTTGTGCAAATGCGAAATAGGTAACTCTGGTTGCATTTTTCGCAATTCACTAATTAAAGCATTGATTTATTGAGTTTTATATATTGTTTCATACGCAACGAAACGATAGAAAACAATTCACAATCGATTGCTGTATCGCGGGTAAATGCTCGATGTTGCAGCTGCGAAATCCGACAGGCGACTAAAAGGGCCGGAGGCGCACGCACTCCAGCCCCTGCCGATTCGCTTCAATGGGCCAAAAGCAGTGGAATCTGTGACCGGTCCAACATCTCGCGCGAAACTCCGCCCATCAGCATTTCGCGCAACCGGCTATGGCCGAACAGGCCCATCACGATAAGCCCCGCGCCCATTCCGCGCGCGCATTCTTCAATCGTGAAAGCGATAGAGCCGTTATGATCGCGCTCGTGCGTTTCTGCGTGAATGCCGTGGCGCGAAAGATAACAGGCCGCATCGGATGCCGGAAAACTACCGTCCTTCTCCCGCACCGTGACCAGATGCACCGCACTTGCCTTTTCCAGCAAAGGTAGCGCCGCACGCAATGCATTGGCCGATTCATGACCGCCGTCCCAAGCGATCATAACCGGCCCGTCAAATGCCAACATCGGCACACCACCGGGTACGGCAAGGACCGGCGCACGCAGGGACAGGACGATTTCATCCAAGGCTGGATCATTGAGCGTGGCCACCAGCACATCGGCAAAACGAGCCGCGTTGGCCGCGGCTTCAACCCGGTCCATGTCATCGATGGTCACATCACATACAACATCCTGTTTTACAAGGCGCGCATCCAGCTCGCGGCATAGCTTTTCATCCAGTGCGCGGGCCTCGTTGATGGCAGCGGCGGAAATCGCGGCCCCGCCAAAAGGCTCCCACACCGTCATTTGCGCAAAGGGGGTGGCGATCTGGAAAGTTACATGGCCACCGGTTAGCCGGGCCAGTGCAAGGGCGGTTTCAACGCGGTCATCAAGCGTTTCTGATCTATCGACGGGGCAAAGAATGGAGCGCATGGGGATCCTCCTGTCATTAAAGATACCCCTACCGTCGACCACGATCATGCGCCTCGCCATGACTTGCGTCAAATTTCTCTTTATTTCGAAGGGTTGCCGGGCTTTTGCTTTCAGCTAGAGCAAGCCACAGAATCAGAACTTCAGGAGGGCAGATTGGGCTACGCGGCGGTGATTTTCGATTTCGGCGGCGTGATAACCTCCTCGCCCTTCGAAGCCTTCAACCGTCTCGAAGCAGAGCGCGGGTTGCCGCAGAACTTCATCCGTCACGTCAACGCGCGCAATGGCGATGGCAACGCCTGGGCGCTGTTCGAACGAGCGCAGATCAGCGCCGACGAATTCGACCGGCAATTTGCGCACGAAGCCCGCGAATTGGGCCATGAACTGGACGGACATGCTGTTTTGGCGGTGCTGGCAGGCACGGTCCGTCCCACCATGGTGGCAGCGCTCGACCGGCTCAAGAGCGGTGGCTACCGGCTTGGGTGCATCACCAACAATGTGCCCACCGGCCACGGCGCGGGAATGGCCCGCAGCGCCGATGCCCGCGATGAGATGGAGCAGATTTTCGCGCGGTTTGAACACGTGATCGAAAGCAGCAAGGCAGGCGTGCGCAAACCCGATCCACGCATTTACGCGATGATGTGTGAAGCCTTGGCACTGCCGCCCGAAGTGTGCATTTACCTTGATGACCTTGGCATCAATTGCAAGCCCGCAGCAGCACTGGGAATGCACGCGATCAAGGTGGCCAGCGCCGAACAGGCGCTGACCGATCTGGGCGCGGTGCTGGAAATGGAGCTTACCTGATCAGCGCACGTCCTTCACTTGGGCCGCTGTGACCCGGTCCTTGTATTTGTTGCCAAAGTTCATGCGCACATAATTCACCACATCGGCCACTTGCTGATCGGTCATCATGCGCCCGACGGCGGGCATGCCGTGCTTGCCCTTGAGCACCACGTAAAGCGTGTAATCACCCGAGGCGAGATTTTCCGCCCGTGCCAGCGCGGGATACATTCCTGCGCCTTTCGCGCCCTTGGCATCGGGCATGTGGCATCCGGCGCATACGCGCTTGTACATTTTCTCGCCCGTAGGCTCGCTGAACTTGCCGGGCGTGATGAACGCGCCATCGGCATCGCCCATGCCGACGATCCCCGTTTGGCCCACGCCTGCAGGCTCAGCTGCGGATTGGGCCAGCGCCGAGGCGGCGATCGAAGCGGAGACGAGGCTGGCAGCCATAGCCATTACAAATGTGGTTCTTTTCATATCCGGTTACCCCGCCATCACGCGTTGATGCAGCCGCCCGATCGCATCGAGCGCGGAGGTGATGCCGCCCTCCTGCCATGCCGGGATATACGAGGCGTGCTCGCCCGCCAGCATGATCCGGCCATCGATCTGGCACAAGTTCTTGTAATGCTCGGCCCGCGCCTCGGGGCTCCAGGTGCCAAAGCAGCCTTGTGTCCAGGGCACGCGATGCCAGCCGACAGAAATGCCATTTAGGAATTCGGCCTTGTATTGCGGATGGATTTTCGCGCCCCATTCGACCGTCCGTGCAATGCGTTCTGCGGGCGGGAGCGAGGTGTATTCATAAGCGGCGGCGCCAAAGGCGTAGGCGCCGAGCAAAGCCGCCTTACCCTTGCCGCCATAACCGGTGCTGGGATAGCTGATCTGGCCAATCGGCAGATCGGTGGAGCTGATTCCGCCATAGATCTGCTCGTCCTGCTCCCAGAACCGGCGCTTGAACTCCAGACCGACTTTCAGCGAGGCTTCATAAGGCACAGCGCCAATCGCCGCTGTCATTTCAGGGCTGACGTTCATCTCGATCTGGCTCAGGATCGAAAGCGGAATGGTGCAGATGCACCAATCGGCCTTGGCGGTGAGCTTTTCACCGGTTTTGGTATCGACATAGGCCGCTATGACGCCGCGCTCATCCTGCGTGATGGCGGTGACTTTACTGTTGAGGCGGATCGCATCGCCGACGTGCTTTTCGAAGGCGCGCGGGATCATGTCCATGCCGCCCACCGGCTGGAAAATCGCGGTATGATGGGTGGATGAAAGGCTGGCCGAAATGTTGCGCCACAGGCCCGATTGCAGCACCGTTTCAAGCGTGAGCGGATCGGACGCAACCGGTTCGGCAGAAAGGCCACCGCCCGGCCCTTTGGCCCAGCCGCGCCGTTCGCTGGAGGCAGGGCCTGCGACATAGCGGTAATCTTTGTCGAGCGCGCCAAGGTTTTTCAGCGCGGCGAGCAGGATTTCGCCGTCTTCCTTGGTCACCGCATCGGACAGCGCATTCTTGTTGACCGCTTTGACCATCAGTTCGCTGACATGGCCGAGGAAATCTGCCTGAATGTGACGATAACGCTGCGGCACGCCGCCGAACGCCTTGGTCGAGTGGACATAGGCGTTGTAGTTCAATTGCATGAACGGTTCGAGCGGGACGCCCAGTTCCTGGCAATAATGCATGATCGCATAGTGATTGTGCGGGATGCGCCATGGGCCGGGATTGATGTAATTGCCGGGCGCGAATTCGCAGTTCTGAGTGGCTCCGCCCAGTTCGGTGTAAGTATCACCCCCGCGCAGAGTCCATGAACGTCCGCCAACGCGATCGTTGTATTCCAGCACTTGTACTTTGTACCCGGCGCGGCGCAGTTCCAACGCTGCAACCAGTCCGGCCAAACCGGCACCAAGGATCAGCACCGACGCGCCCTTGGTATCGCCATCCAGCTTGGGCACGCCCGCAAATGGCGATGCATGCGCCTGGCCAAGGCCCGACATGGCAAAGTACATCGCCGAGGCCCCGGCGCTGCGCCCGATTAGAGCGAGCAGATCGCGCTTGCTCATCGGCAGCACGGAATTGAATGACATCAAATGGTCCTCATGTGCGATGCTGCCGCGATAGGCAGTTGAACGACCGGCGGAACCGACTTTACGCAGTTGCAGCATAGTTCGCGTACGTCGAACGGCGCATGTGCGAATTGCATTCGCGTGAATTGGTGATCTTTGATAGCAAGCTGTGATGGACCAGACAGGGATGTTCGCCATGCAGCGCCGATTGCCCAAGTTGATGAAACACATGCGCGGGCGCGGTGTTTTCGGGGCAGGACTGGCCTTTTTCGGGCTGGCCGGAGTGGCGTGGGCTTGCGCTGATTCGTCATGCTATCCGAGCTGGCGACTGGGGGCGACCAGCTTTGACTGCGCCGGTCAGGCGATGATCAATCCCGGTAACGACACGCGGATCAATCTACTTTTGCTAATGCAAAGCATGAGCAGCAATGAGACCAAGACGCCGATCGCAGCGCCGGAACGGCCTGTCATGGAGCCCCAGTTTGGCCAAACATTCATGAGCTGGCAGGGCCTGCGCGAGGCAATGTGGCCCAAACCGCCTGAGGAAGGCACAACAACAGACTATAGCGAGCCTGCCTGCCTGCCGCCCAGCGATTTTGCGGCATCACTCAATGCCGAGAGCACTATTCCCGCAGGCGAACGCGAAACGCTGATGGCGCTGCGCGCCAAAGTGGGGTGTGAGCAGGTGACGTGGGATGGCGCGATCACCAGTGCAAAAGGGCGCGAATATCTGGCCTATCTCAAAGCCGCAAATGCATTTTATGCTGGCGATTGGACGACGGCGCGCAGTGGTTTTGCAGCCCTGCAAACGGCGAAAAGCCCGTGGGTGGCCGAAACCGCAAGCTATATGCCGATCCGCATCGGCCTGCGCGCCGCCGTGGCCAATGCTACCGGAGAATATGGCGATTTTGAAGCGGCCAAAGTGGATAGGCCTGCGATTGCCGAAGCCAAAAGCGGCATCGCCGCCTATCTCAAGGCTTGGCCTAACGGACGCTACGCCGCTTCTGCCACAGGCCTCACCCGCCGCGTACTGTGGCTTGAGGGCAACGGCATAGAGCTGGCGCGCATTTACGAGCGCATGGTCATGACAACGCCAGCGCATGATGAAGCCGCCGCCGATCTGGCCGAAGAGATCGACATCCGCGTGTTCGGGGCGAATGCCTATGACAGCCCCAAGGCGCTACCTGCCTTGGCGCGCACCGGCGATACGCCAATGCTTTTGGCAATTGCCGATCTGATGCAGATGCGCAGCGATAGCGAAGCTGCGAACACGCTATCGGCGAGCGACCTTGCCGCGCAAGCAGCGCAGTTTGGCAAGCACCCGGAATTGTTCGGATTCCTGCAAGCCAGCCGGGCGTGGTATGCCGGGGAAGACGCATCGGCGATCATGACGCTGATCCCCGATGATGCGCGGCAAGCCGCCTACAAGCCGCTGGCGTTCAGCCGACAGACCTTGCGCGGCATGGCATTGGCGCGCAAGCGCGATCCCAACGAGGCCGGTTTCTGGCAGGATTTGCTCAAAGGAGCGAGCCCGCTTCACCAGCGCCCGCTGGTGGAACTGGGCCTTGCCCGGCGGTGGCAAAGCGATGGCCGGTTGGACCGGATTTTCGCTGCCGATTCCCCGATCAAGGACATGGCAACGCGCGAGGTTCTGTTGCAGACTGTCGCCTCACCCGCGATCCTGCGGACTGCTGCAAGCGATGCCACCCGCCCAGGACATGAACGCGATGTGGCGCGTTTCATGTTGCTTTACAAAGGGCTGAGCCGGGGCGCTTACCGCGATTTCGCGCGTGATGTGGCGCTGGTTCCGGCCAATGCCAACAGCGAATCCGGATTGTATAGCCTGATCCAGCAAAGCGCAGTGCCGGTGGGCCTGTTCACCAAAGGGCGGTGGTCTGACGGCTTTGCCTGCCCGTCGATTACCGTTACCGCAACGACGCTGGCCAGTGCCCCCGCCGATCGCAAAGCTTTGCTATGTTTGGGCGACTTCTGGCGGCTCAATGGCTTTGACGGCTTCAGCCCTTATTCCAGCGATGCTTATGGCGAAGGGCCGCGCACCGACACATTGGGCAGTGGCCCCGATGCGTTTCCGGGCAAGCCGCTGTACCGCGACGCCATTTACAAGGCGGTAATCGCCGACCGGCAGGCTTCAGCAGACCTGCGGGCCTATGCCCTGTATCGCGCGGTGCGGTGCTATGCGCCGTCGGGCTACAATGGCTGTGCCGGTCCTTTCAGCAGCAATGCCGAAATGGACAAGGCGCAAGCCACTCCTGCGCAGCGCAAGGCATGGTTCACCGAACTGAAGACGGCCTATCCCGCCAGCCGCTGGGCCAAAGCGCTGCGCTTTTATTGGTGAGACGCGCCAGAATCTGGGCTGCGCTGTTTGCGCTGGGCGCAGTGACGGCGTGCAATGCGCCCAAGCAGCCCGATGAGGGGGCGCATGAAACCGTCGATCCGCGCAGCTATGATGCGTTCTATCTGTGGCCCGGGGTGCGCCCGCCCGAGGGCACGGCCCCGCGCGTGCTCTATTTGCTGGATGGTGAAGTACGCAGCGGCGGCCCTGTGCGGTTCACCCGTTTGCGGCCCGGTGCCCCCAAACTGGCAGGCAAGGAGCTGTGGCTGGTGGTGCGGATCAACCGGCTTGATTGGAGCGAGGCCGCCTATGGCGCGATCTTTGCCGATCTGGCGCGCTGGCAAGCCGCAGGCAACAGTGTTGCAGGCCTGCAAATCGATTTTGACGCCGCCACCAAAGGCATTGCCGGATATGCCGGGTTTCTGGCCAGGTTGCGCGCGCAATTGCCGCCGCAATACAAGCTTTCGATCACGGGCCTGATGGATTGGAGCGCCAATGGCGATCCGCGCGCGCTGGGCCAATTGCGCGCCGTGATCGATGAAGTGGTGGTACAGACCTATCAGGGCCGCAGCACGATCCCGGGCTATGAGGACTATTTCGCCAAAATGGACGCCTTCCCCATCCCGTTCCGCGTGGCGCTTGCCCAAGGCGGCGCATGGAAAGCACCGCCCGAACTGGCCCGCCACCCGATGTTCAGGGGTTACGTGGTTTTTGTGATGCGGTGAGGAGAGTGCTGGAGGCCCGAGCCGGAATCGAACCGGCGTAAACGGATTTGCAATCCGGTGCGTAACCACTCCGCCATCGGGCCTCGATCGCAGGGTCTGTGTGGTCCGGCGAGGTTAGCCCGAAGCGGGGCGGGCCGCAAGTGGTTCTTGCAAGGGATCGCTGTGCAGGGGTGAATGATCGCAATATCAGCGGATTTCAGGCACGGCGACGGGCGCTGGCAAGCAGGGCAGCGGGGAGATTGCTCTTTGGCGCGCGACTGATTCGCCGCCGCAGGGCTTCAGGGATCAATGAATTCCGGCGCGCGCTTTTCCATACCTGCGCGCACGGCTTCGACCTGGTTTCTGGAATACATCAGTTCGTGCTGGGCTTTGGATTCGGCCATCAGCACATCTTCCACATCCATATCGGGCGTGCGGTTGGACAGCATTTTGGCACCGCGCACCGCGGTCGGGCTTTTGCCGGCGATGGTTTTTGCCAACGCCATGGCATCGGCCAGCGGATCGGTGCTGACATGCGTGGCAAAGCCGAAGCGGACGGCTTCTTCGCCGGTGAACTCACGGTGGGTGTAAGTCAATTCGCGCAGGACATCATCGCGCACATTGCCGCGCCACAGGACGTAGCCTGCCATATCGGGGACAAGACCCCACTTCACTTCCATCACCGAAAGCCGCGCATCGGGCGCGATGAAGCGGATATCGGCACCGCTGGCCACCTGCAATCCGCCGCCGAAACATACACCATGGACCGCGCTGATTACCGGCATCGGCAGGTTGCGCCAGACCATTGCGGCCTGCTGCGGGCGATTGGCCTTACCATGCGTGCGATCAATCAGCGAGTTGCCCTCGCCCCAGCGATCCGCATCGGCCATGCTGGCAAGATCGAGCCCGGCGCAGAACGAACGCCCCGCGCCCGACAGGACCACGCAGCGCACGCCCTTGGCGCTGTGGAGGTGGTGTCCGGCGGCGATGATCGCTTCGAACATCGCATCATCAAGCGCGTTCATCTTGTCCGCCCGATCGAGCAGGACGTGCGCGACGTGATCTTGCGTGGTGATCGTGACGCGATCGTGAAAGTTCTGAACCGAAGGTGTCATGGCTGGCATCCGCTGTTTTGGTTTTTCGGCACCGGCTGGTGGAGACGAGGGGGTGTCCGGCCCACCCCCGTCCCCTCCCGCAAGCGGGAGGGGGGATAGGTTCAAGCAGCCGAAGAGTTGACGCCCATCGATTGCAAGTAGCGCTTGATGTTGCGTGCCGCCTGGCGGAGGCGCTGTTCGTTTTCGACCATGGCGATGCGGACATAGCCTTCGCCATCCTCGCCATAACCGACGCCAGCGGCCACCGCGACTTCGGCATGGGTGAGCAGTTGCTTGGAAAATTCAAGGCTGCCCAGATGCTTGAGTGCAGGCGGCAGCGGTGCCCATGCGAACATCGATGCCTTTGGGCTGGGGATATCCCAACCGGCGCGGGCAAAGGCTTCGACCATCACATCGCGGCGCTTTTGATAAAGTTCGCGGTTTTTAGCGACGATGTCCTGCGGGCCGTTGAGCGCGGCGCAAGCAGCGGCCTGAATGGGCGTGAACGCGCCGTAATCGAGATAGGACTTCACGCGCTTTAGCGCCGCGATCAGGCGCGGATTGCCCACGGCAAAACCGACGCGCCAACCGGCCATCGAGAAGGTCTTGGACATCGAGGTGAATTCGACCGCAACATCCTTGGCACCGGGCACTTCGAGGATCGAGCGGGTGGGGTTGCCATCGAAATAAAGTTCGGAATAGGCAAGGTCGGACAGGATCCAGACCTTGTTTTCCTTTGCCCATGCAACCAGCCGTTCATAGAATGCCAGGTCAACCGTTTCGGCGGTGGGGTTCGACGGGTAATTGACGATCAGCACCGACGGGCGCGGGACCGAATACTTCATCGCGCGATCCAGCGAATCCCAATAGCGTTCATCGGGCGTGGTCGGCACCGAGCGAATCGTGGCACCAGCAATGATGAAGCCGAAGGTGTGGATAGGGTAGCTGGGGTTCGGCGCGAGCACGACATCGCCGGGCGCGGTGATCGCGGTGGCAAGGCTGGCGAGGCCTTCCTTCGATCCCATCGTCATCACCACTTCGGTTTCGGGATCAAGATCGACGTTGAAGCGGCGGCCATAGTAGCCTGCCTGCGCCTTGCGCACGCCGGGGATGCCCGATGACGCGGAATAGCCGTGTGCGTTGGGCTTGCGCGCCACTTCGCACAGCTTATCGATCACGTGGGCAGGCGGCGGCAGATCGGGGTTGCCCATGCCAAGGTCGATGATGTCCCTACCGGCGGTACGCGCCGCGGCCCGCATCGCGTTGACTTCAGCGATCACGTAGGGCGGCAAGCGCTTCATGCGGTAGAATTCTTCGTCCACGGGTGTTTACTCGTATGGATAGGCACGGCAGGAGCGCCGCAATTGATGCCCTTACGCCAAATGCACAGCAGAGGAAACCTTACTCTCGTTTGGATCTAACAGGGCTAACAAGCTGTCACATCGCGTGTATAGATAGTGCGCAGGCAACGGTGGGGAAAGCACATGACAGACAAAGCGATCACGGATTCGGTCGTTTTCGAAGACCTGTTTCGCCAGCAGGGCGAGGCGATGCGCGCTATGTTTGCGCCGCTTATGCCGGTGGGGACCGAGAATACTGTGCCGGATCCTGCCGATATACAACACTGGGCGATGTCTGCGGCAAAGCTTCAGAAAATGTGGCTCGATTTCGGGGCCGAGCAATCGGTCCATGTCGAGCCGATGCTGGCGCAAATGGGCGATGTGGGCAAATGGACACAAACGTTCCTGTCAATGGCGGGGCAATTGCCGATTACACAAGCCGAAACGCAAATGCGCATGTGGCACGAGGGCATGGCGCTGTGGACGTCGGTTTTGGGACAATTTGCAGGCGGAGCTCCTATAAGCAGCACGGCTGCGCCCGACCTGCCCCACAAGGATCGCCGTTTTGCCGATAAGCGCTGGCACAATCAGCCCGCTTTTGCGCTGTTGCATCAGACTTATCTGTTTTTGTCGGAAAAGCTGCGGCAGATGGCGCAAGACGCGCAAGGCCTCTCGCCCGAGCGCAAGGAGCAACTGGTGTTTGCGACGAAAGTCGTGACTGATGCGCTGTCGCCCGCCAATTTTCCGTTCACCAACCCGGTGGTAATTGAACGGACGATGGCGACCAAGGGTGAGAACCTTGTCAAAGGCGTTGAGCATCTGCTGAACGATCTGCGCAAGGGCCAGTTGACGCACACCGATCCGACGGCGTTCGAACTGGGCCGGAACATTGCGGTGACGCCGGGCAAGGTGGTGCATGAAACGCCGCTCTACCAACTGATCCAGTATACGCCGGTCACCGCCGACGTATTCGAGACGCCGCTGCTGATTTTCCCGCCGTGGATCAACCGGTTCTATATCCTCGACCTGAACCCGCAGAAAAGCTTCATCCGCTGGGCCGTGGAGCAAGGGCTGAGCGTGTTTGTGGTATCGTGGAAATCCGCCGATGCCTCGATGGCCGAGGTGATCTGGGACGATTACATCCGCGCCCAGATCGAAGCGATAGACCATGTGCGTGGCCGCCTGAACGTGCCGTCTGTCCACACCATCGGCTATTGCGTGGCGGGCACGACATTGGCGGCAACGCTGGCCATTCTGGCGCGGCGCAATGAAGCGGATAAGGTGGCCACCGCGACATTCTTTACAGCGCAAGTAGACTTTGAGGATTCGGGCGACCTGCGCAATTTCATCGATGATGCGCAGTTAAAGATGTTGGGCAACATGTCGACCGATGGCTACCTTGACGGGCGGATCATGGCGGCCACGTTCAATGCCCTGCGCGGATCGGATCTGATCTGGAACTACGCGATCAACAATTACATGCTGGGTGAGGAATATCCGGCATTTGATCTGCTTCACTGGAATGGCGACACCACCAACCTGCCGTCGAAATGGCACATGTCTTATCTGTGCGATCTATATCGCGACAACCGCCTTGTGATTCCTGATGCACTCACGGCGGATGACACGCCGATCGATCTGCGCCGCATTGCAACACCGTGCTACATCCAGGCCGGGCGTGAGGATCATATCGCACCGCCGCAAAGTGTGTGGAAATTGACGCGGCACCTTTCGGGCGACTGGCGGTTTGTATTGGCAGGATCGGGGCATATCGCGGGCGTCGTCAATCCGCCTGAATCGGGCAAGTATCAATACTGGCTCAACCCCGGCAATCCATCCACTCTTGAACAGTTTGTTGAAGGCGCTGTCGAGACAAAGGGCAGCTGGTGGCCGGATTGGGCCACGTGGATTGCCGCGCAAGCGCCCGGCAAAACTGGTGCCAAGGGCAAACGCAAGCCGGGTGGCAAAGGCGATCCGGCGATCGAGGATGCACCGGGCCGGTACGTCCGGACGCGCCGAGCCACATAGCAACAATTTGCACCATTTTGGAAATGGTGCAGTGCACAATTATTCTTGACAACCACCATCAAGTCCTTATTTTGTGCAGTGCAACAATCGTTGTGTCCACCGGATCTAAGTTTTTCGGAGCAGGCAGGCACCGTGATTGAGCGCAGGAGTTGCCAAGATGATCGATAAAGTGATGGACAGCGCAGACGAAACTACTCCTGCGGTAGATACGGTTGATGCCGTGCCAGAAGTTATAGTGATCGAAACTACGGCGTTGGCTGAACCTGCGCCGGCGCGCAAGCCCGCCAAGAGAGGCGCGGCAAAGACAAGCAAGGTGAAAGCAAAAGCGATTGCCCTGTCGGAAGTACCGACCGAGCCAGTGGCTGTGATTGCGAAAACTCCAGCCAAGACCCTACCCAAGGCTCCGCCTGTGAAGCTGCCCAAAACGGCAGCGACTGCAGCGGTGCCTGCGGTGAAGCCCGCGAGCAAGCGTCCTTCTACCGCAATTCCCCGGGCCAAGACGCCCAGCGTGACAACATTTGCCGGCAGCGCAAACGCTTCGGCAACAAGGAAGGAACTGTTCGCTATGGTTACCACACCCGCAGAATTCACCGACAAGATGCAGACCGCGTTCAAGGACGCTCAGGAAAAGGCCAAGACCGCATTTGGCGAAGCCGGCACTTTCGCCAAGGGCAACGTTGAAGCCATTGTTGAATCGAGCAAGATCCTTGCCACCGGCCTGCAAGACATGACCAAGGGTTATGTTGAAGAAACCAAGACTTCGTTTGAAGCCATGACCGCCGACGTCAAGGAACTCGCCGCCGTCAAGTCGCCCACCGAATTCTTCGAAAAGCAGTCGGCCTTGATGCGCAAGACCTTTGACGCAGCCGTGGCCACCAGCTCGAAGAACAGCGAAACGATGCTCAAGCTCGTCAATGAAGCATTCCAGCCGATCTCGACCCGCGTCAGCCTTGCTGTCGAGAAGATCAAGACAGCAGCCTGACTGTCAGGTAACCCGCCGGAACAGTGATGTTCCAGCGGATTGCCGGAAACTGATAGAGCGGACCGAAGGGCACGACCTTTCGGTCCGTTTTTCATTCTGGCCGGTCCGCTTTGTATTCTGACGAATTTCGAACGACCTTCCCCGCCGTACCTCTTGTCGTAAGCGGCAGGGAATGCGATATTAGATCGATCATGCATATGCATCGCCCATCCGAACCGGACATGTCCGCTGATCCACGCTGTGCCGGGGATGATGATTCACGCCACTCTGGCAGCAATGACCAGCTTGGCATCGCCACCAAAACCCGCGCCAAGCCCAAAAAGCCCAGCCAATTTAAAGTGCTGATGCTGAACGATGATTACACGCCGATGGAATTCGTGGTGATGGTGCTGAAGCGCTTTTTCCACATGGATCTGGAACAGGCAACGCGCGTGATGCTACACGTGCACCAGCGCGGCGTCGGCGTTTGCGGCATCTTCCCCTATGAAATCGCCGAAACCAAAGTCAATCAGGTGATGGACTGCGCACGCCAGAACCAGCACCCCCTGCAATGCACGCTTGAAAAAGCCTGAGCGGGGCGGACAAGTTCGCGCATTCTAGAGCGCTTTCCGACCAATCTGGTTCACCGTGACGGAGCCGATTTTGGCCGAGT
>NZ_LJHY01000012.1 GCF_001295795.1 Novosphingobium sp. AAP83 | reverse complement strand
ATCTGCATCGCCGCAACCGTCATCTTCTGGCTCAATCAATGAGTCCTGAGCCTAGGATGCATCAGCGATCAGGCGCGCTGCATCGTGCATATTTCTTGAGTAACTCAAGAAGCAAGTGTCGATTTTGCATCGTTGGCAAATGAGTTATGTGTTTATATACAATGCTTTAGCAAGCAGTAGCCTGTTCACAAGCAGTCAGAGCAGTTCAACAGCCGCCGAAAGCTGGTCGGGGTTCACATCGATGTACCGCTGCGTGACCTGAATACTGGAATGCCCAGCCAAGGCAGCAAGTAACCGGACATTGATGCCCTTGTTGGCCAGTCGCGTGATGAATGAGCGCCTGCCTGAATGACTTGAAGCTCCCGTCAAACCGCATTGCGCATATATGTCGAGGAACAGCTGGCACATGGTGTTGGGCGAAAACTGCCCGCCTTTCTGACTGGCAAACAAAGGATCGCTGGCCCTAGCTGTAGGGGGCACAAATGAACGCAATTCCCGGCGCAGCTTCTGGTTCAGGTAAACAGTCCGTGTCACGCCGCCCTTGGTTTGCGACCGGTCCAGTGCAAACTGATCCCGAATTTGCCCATCACCCCCACGCACATCGCCAACTGCGAGTGCAGCTATCTCTTTGGCCCGAAGTCCCAGGTGGAAGCTGACCATGATGATTGCGCGATCACGTGCGGCATGTCGCCTTGTAGCGCAGTGCGCCATGACCAGTTTGAGTTCTGTGTCGTTGAGTGTGCGCGCCTGCTTCATTTTCACAAAACCTCATATAATCAATGCATTGAGTATATAATGTTAGGTTATGTTTAGTCTACCGATTTGGTGGAGTAAGGAAGTCCAAGGACTTCAAGGGGTTCATGTGAAACCTAATGGAACATGTATTTCATTAGGTTAAATGCTCGCCGCTGCGCAGCTTGCATACGGCTGCTGGTTGCCTGTCCCTCAGCTTCGCTTCGTGTCCGCAACCTTTGCCGATGTTCTTCAGCTTCGTTTGGATTGTCAGGTTCAAATTGGAAGCAGTGGGTCAGGTTTTGTATGAAGCCTTGCATCATGCATGTCTCATAACCCGATTATGAAGTTTACCATGAAGTTTACCATTGAGCGTTATCGTTGAGCGTTATCATTGAGCATTATCATTGAGCATTATCATTGAGTTTGAACAGCTTATGTTATTCACACCACCACTAAAGCGCTGAAAACCCGTTTCAGCACATTGTAGGTGATCCGAAGATCGTAAACGCTGTTGGGGGCAGTGCAAACACCATGTGCTTGCTGGCAAGGCGCTCCAATGTGTTGCTGCTCTTGCCCTGTCCCGCCAGCTATGTGCGCATCAGCTGACTAAAATGCGCTCCAGCCCATGCTTGATGCTGTAGTATGTGGCGTTGGCAGCTTCAGTGCTGTCGCCCACTGTCTTGATGTCCACGGCATATTCGCCATTCATGATCCAAGGATTGCCTGCCGCTGTGCAGCATATGGCCATGCGGAAGTCTTCTTCGGAGACGTCGTAGGGTTTGGCAATGCTGAGGTGCAGATGATTGCGCACGCCGTGCTTGCCGCCTTCCACTGCGCAAGTGCTTGGCAGCATGGGTTGGTATCGATCCCATGCCACACGCGGTGTCAGGCGTTTCGACAGGCTGCGCATGAATGATAGATGCACATTGCTGTAAATCGTGTCGTCGCCTTGCAACCATGTGTAGCCGTGATGCTCACCTTGAATTTGCCGTGCTTGGCACAGCGACAGCGTGATGAAATGCGTGGGGCGAACATGGGCCAGCAGGGCTTGTGTCATGCGGTCTTTGCCGGACAGCGTTGGCCTTGAGCCAATTTCGGAATGTTTCATGTGAAGTCCTTGATAAATAAGCTTGGCAGCGAACGCGTGGCAGCACTCCAGACAAGCTCAGTTATTTATCAACGGGGACATGAAGCATGCAGAAAACGGTTATAAATGAGATATTTGAGCTGCTGCGCGACATTCGGGCAGTGGACAGCGAAAGCGAGTTTAGCCGCGACTGGCTGGGCCGCAGCGAATGCTATCTGCGCACATTACGGTTCAAGAAAGCCGAGCCCAGCGTTGCCACCATCGCTATCTGCGCCAGCAAGTTGCAGCACTACGGCCATCAGTTGGTTCAACAGGATCGTCATCGCAAAATCGGCGAACGTTTCCTTGCGCTAAGCCAGCAGTGCCACGCACAGATCAACCAGCAGAGCAGGGCGATGTGGCTCTAAGAAATCAGCCCAAGGTACCATTATAACACATTAAAATCAGATATTTGATTGTCTACCGGAAAGGCTGACTGCCCAGCAAAATTCCAGCTGCGCAGATTTCGCGCATCTCATAATCTCGGTCTGGGTGGTTTTCTTCACCGTGGCACGCGTTTTCTCAGCAACAGCCCATGCCTAAAATCCTGCAATATCAGGCAATTTTTGCCGCGCTATATGACTGGGCACAAAATGCGCAGACACCACAGGCAGGCTATGCGCAGATACTTATGGCCTGCGGACCTCGTTCCACTGCTGTTGCAATTGGCAGACGAGCTGTTGATGTCGTTGTTGCCACGCTGCGGTGTTTTGGGTCTCATGGGCAATGTGCTGTGATGTTTTGCTGCGGCGTTGCGCGGTCAAAGGGCTCTGGGAAAATTCGTAAAATCTCATGCCCATATTTAGCCACGTGTTATCTTGAGTTACTCAATATTCCTCGGCCAGCATGACGGTGAGCACCCGGCATGTTACGGCGGGATCGCTGGCGTCGGGTGAATGCATGAGCAAGTCTACGTCGAAATAGTCAAACTTCCAGAACACGAGCTGGCCCGCAAACTCGAAGCTGCCAAAGTCGTGCTCGCCATATGGATCATTGCGCTCATTGAAGTCAGTGTAACTGCACACCTTCTCGAAAACCTCGCCCACGTTGCCCAAGTCAGCAACGCCCTGCGTCATAACCACGCGGCAGTCGGATAGAGTTGTACGTGCTGCATCGTTGAGGCGCGCGATGGCGGCGCTGTTGTCGTCCCCCATTAGCCGACCCTCGTGTAATTGAGCACATTGCCCCGACCATAAAGTGTTTCGCCAATCTGCTTGGCGGCCAAGGCATTGTCGGCGTGCACGATTGTGTTGGTGGTCTGGGTCTGGGAAATACGCACCCAGAGACGGTATTGTTGCATGGCATGCTCCTGCATCGTCGTTGTCGATGCTCGCAGCATATTGCCAGGTGGCCCAGCGGCCTACCGGAAAGGTGATATTATCACATAATATCAGGAGGTTGAGTGATTTCGTTTTCTTGAGTAACTCAAGATCCTTGTGGCCGATTAGGTCGTAACGATTACGCCATCCTTGGACACGAAATAGCCCGCCAGCGCATTGGAGATCATGATGTCGGTGTCGATGTGGAAGTATGTACGTTCAATCTGCGTAACGCTGGTTCCGCACATTTTGGCGACATTGCCGTAGCTCAGGCCGGACTTGATTCGGTCGGTGATGAAGTAGTGCCGGAAGCTGTAGGGTACGAGATTGCGAGTTTCGCGATTTTTGACCTCTGACTTCGCCAAGGCCCACGCAAATGTTTCAAGGATGTCGTGCTCCTTGATCATTGTCTTGCCGTTTCGGCTGAAAATGAGGCAGTCTGCAAGCTGCTGTTTGCCCAGAAGGGGCTTCATGATCTTGAGTATGTTGTCGAACAGCTCGTCGTCTTGAACATAGAAGATACGGCGTTGGCGGACCTTGGATGTTTCCGCACGAACGGTGATGACAACGACCGGGATTTCTTCTTCGTTGCCCTCGGCACCCGTGATCACGGTGTCGAAGCGTATGTCACCCCAAGTCAACTGCCGTTGCTCGCCAGTGCGCAACCCAGTTATCGAAGCCACCATAAGATAGTACGCGGTGATGAACCTTGTGAGATTACGACGGTTGGCGAGGTCTTTGGCCACCTCGGTCGCCTCATTGAACAGCGACTTGCGCAGTGCAGTGATCTCTTCGGGTGTGAAGGTAGCGCGCCGGATTGCCTCTTCGTCGTTTAAAATGCGCGGCAGCTTTTTGAAGTCGAATTCGCGGATGGTGACTTCGTTGCGCTTGTAGAGCCATTCCATCATGGCGTTGATTGAGCTTTGCTCGTTCTTGATGGTGGACAGACTGGCGCCGCCCTTGCCGCTCTCTTCGGACCGATGGTGGTAATAATTTTCGCAGTCAGTGCACTCCAGCTCTTTGAGCTTGGTCTTGGCACCGATGAAGTTCAGCCAGTGGTTGAGGTGGATGCGAATCGTACCATAGCGGCCTTTGACGATCAGGCCCGCAGTCACGTCCTTGTTGCGTTGCTCAAGATACATGTCGACGCCTTCTTTCGCTGTCAGCGAGAAGTACGTTTTGCCTATCGTTTGGTTGGCTTTGATCTGGTGGAAGACTTCTTTGCCTTTGGCGATGGCAGCGTCACGGTTTCGAGTGCGCAGACTGACACGGGCGTACTTGTCTTCGCGTTCC
The DNA here is from genome assembly GCF_001295795.1 of Novosphingobium sp. AAP83. Taxonomy (GTDB): domain Bacteria; phylum Pseudomonadota; class Alphaproteobacteria; order Sphingomonadales; family Sphingomonadaceae; genus Novosphingobium. Next base: position 89,133 of record NZ_LJHY01000012.1, on the reverse strand, counting down.
AGCCACATGCGGAATTGCCAGAATTCGCCGCGCTTCTGGATCAAAGCCTCGTCAAAAATGACGACTTCATCTTCTGAAAACTGCTTCTTTTTCAGGCCCATACACTGCCCCGTCTGTGTGCCCTTACGGGGTGCGAACACTATGGTCAGTAGCAGTTTCGCACCTGCGTAAGGTTTCGTGTAACATTGTTGCCGTGGAGCTTGAAAAGCAACAACAAAATTTCAATGTGAAAGTTTTGTGTAAGTTTTTTATTGTTTATTTTCAATGTCTTGAGTCAATTTTGTCACTCCCATTCAATCGTACCCGGCGGCTTGCTGGTATAGTCATAGACCACGCGGTTGATGCCCTTCACCTCGTTGACGATGCGCGTGGCCACGCGGGAGAGGAAGGCGGCATCGAACGGGTAGATGTCAGCCGTCATGCCATCGGTGCTGGTTACGGCGCGCAGCGCGCAGACGCAGTCATAGGTGCGGAAATCGCCCATCACGCCCACGGTCTTGACCGGCAGCAGCACGGCGAAGGCCTGCCAGATCGCATCGTAAAGCCCGGCGTTGCGGATCTCTTCGAGGTATATCGCATCGGCCTTGCGCAGGATATCGCAGCGTTCCTTGGTCACTTCGCCGGGGATACGGATCGCAAGGCCCGGGCCGGGGAAGGGGTGGCGGCCCACGAACACATCGGGCAGGCCCAGTTCGCGGCCCAGCGCACGCACTTCGTCTTTGAACAGTTCACGTAAGGGTTCGACCAGCTTCATGTTCATGCGTTCGGGCAGGCCGCCGACGTTATGGTGGCTCTTGATCGTGACCGAAGGCCCGCCGGTAAAGCTGACAGATTCGATCACATCGGGATAGAGCGTGCCCTGCGCCAAAAAGTCTGCGCCACCCACCTGGCGGGCTTCGGCTTCGAACACATCAATGAAGGTTTTGCCGATGAACTTGCGCTTGGCTTCGGGATCAGTGACGCCTGCAAGGCCGCCAAGGAACAGCGGCGAGACATCCTTGTGGACCAACGGGATGTTGTAGTGATTGCGGAACAGCGAAACGACCTGTTCAGCCTCACCCATACGCATCAACCCGTGATCGACGAACACGCAGGTCAACTGATCACCAATAGCTTCGTGGATAAGCACGGCTGCCACCGCCGAATCGACCCCGCCCGAAAGCCCGCAAATCACGCGGCTGGAGCCGACCTGCTCGCGGATTTCGGCAATCTTGGTCTTGCGGAATTCGGCCATTGTCCAGTCGCCGGTGCAGCCACACACATGGCGCACGAAATTGGCGATCAGCTTGCCACCATCGGGGGTGTGGACCACTTCGGGGTGGAACTGTGTGCCGTAATACTTCTTTTCATCGTTTGCGATCACCGCAAACGGCGCGCCATCCGATACTGCAACGATGCGGAAGCCGGGGGCGAATTGCGTCACCTTGTCGCCGTGGCTCATCCACACCTGATGGCGTTCGTTTACAGACCAAAGCCCGTCAAACAGCACGCAAGGTTCGGTGACGGTCAGAAACGCGCGGCCAAATTCGCCTGAATCGCCGGGCTCTACTTTGCCGCCAAGCTGCTCGCTCATCACTTGCTGGCCATAGCAGATGCCAAGGATCGGCAGGCCTGAATCGAACAGCACTTGCGGCGCACGCGGGGAACCATCGGCGGGAACGCTGGCGGGCGATCCCGACAGGATAATGCCGCTGGGCTTCATCCGGTGGAACGCGGCTTCGGCCTGCGTATAGGGTGCGATTTCGGAATAGACCCCCGCTTCGCGCACGCGCCGCGCAATTAGCTGGGTTACCTGGCTGCCGAAGTCGACAATGAGGATCGATTCTGAAGGTTGAATGCTCATGGCGTGCCGATAAGGACAAGGGCGGTTTCTGTCCAGACGGCCCATCAAATGTGACAATTGCGTTACATGCAACTGTAAGTGCTCCGTTCGCACTTGCAGCATACGTCATTCGGCGTATTGGCGACGGCAGTTCTGATGCTTCCAGCGCCACCCTGCCGGACCCGACGAACTGAGAGGATGCTTGCTAAGGTGAATCCCAACAGGAGGAACACCCATGCGTAGTTTTATCACTGCCGCGCTTCCGATCATCCTGGCTGCTGGTCTCAGCAGCATGATGTTCACCGCCACGCTCGCCTGAGCTGACGGATATACCGCGACAAATCAACAAAAGCGGCCACCCCCAGCGGGTGGCCGTTTTGTTTTTTTTGGACCATATAGTTTCTTGTGCAAGCGCGCTAATCTGCCGCGCATATGACAATAACCCGCTTTGCCCCCAGCCCCAACGGCCCGCTCCATCTGGGTCACGCGTTTTCCGCAATCGCTTCTCATGACCGCGCGATGCGCGATAGCGGCGAATTTCTGCTGCGAATCGAAGATATCGATGGCGCGCGCTCCCGCCCTGAACTGGCCGACGAATTCCGTGCCGATCTGGCTTGGCTGGGCCTTGCCTGCCGCGAAGTCCCCGCGCAATCGCAGCGTATCGCCAGCTATCGCGCCGCCGCCGATAATCTGCGCGCGATGGGATTGCTCTACCCGTGCACCTGCACCCGCGCCGAAATTGCCGCCGCCGCGCATACCCAAGGGCCGGACGGACCGATCTATCCCGGCACTTGCCTGCGCCGGGGAGCCCGCCCCAACACCGAGGCCGCGTGGCGGCTGGATATAGAGCAGGCGGCGATCCTTGCAGGCCCGCTGGAATGGACCGATGAGCGGCGCGGGGTGCAGCAGGCCCGCCCCGAAATGTTCGGTGATGTCGTGCTTTGGCGCAAGGATGCGCCCGCCAGCTATCACCTTGCAGCCACGCTTGATGATGCTGCCGACGGTGTCACGCATGTGACGCGCGGGGTGGATTTATTTCACGCCAGCCACATCCACCGCTTACTGCAACACTTGCTCGGCCTGCCCGTGCCAACATGGCATCACCATCCCGTGCTGGTCGAATCCGACGGGCGCAAATTGGCCAAGCGCCGCGATGCCCCCGCCATTGCCGATCGCCGCCGCGCCGGAGAGGATGGTCGTGCCGTGGCTGCCGAAGTGCGCTCTGCCCTCTTTGACACTGGCATTTCCCAGTCAGACGCTTTAACTCTTCAACCATGAGCTATTATTTTCTGGTCCCGCTGATAATGTTTTTCGTCGCGATGACGGTCATCTCGCTCGTCCGCGGAATTATCGCCTTCCTCAAGACGACCGAGGCGGACCTGAAAAGCGATCCGGCCAATGGCGCTACGGATATGCAGATCCTGCAAAACAGGATGATGTTCAATCGCATCAAGTATCAGGGTATGGCCGTTGTTGCCGTGGCCGTGCTGATGGCCATGTCGCGCTAAACCCTGCCGGTCAAAACCAATGGTAAAACTCAACAAGATCTACACCCGCACCGGGGATGATGGCACAACCGGCCTCGTCGATGGTTCGCGCCGCACTAAGTTCGATGCACGCATGCAGGCCATCGGCGAAGTCGATGAAGCCAATAGCGCCATCGGCTTGGCCGTCATTGCAGCGTCACCGCAAACCGCACTCGATCTTCAGCGCGTCCAGAACGACCTGTTTGATCTCGGCGCCGATTTGGCCACGCCCGGTGATGATTTTGCGCCATCCGAAATGGTCCTGCGCGTGGTGCAAAGCCAAGTCGATTGGTTGGAAGCTGCGATTGATGCGCTGAACGAAACGCTGCCCCCGCTTGCCAGCTTCATCCTGCCGGGTGGTTCAGAAGCCGCCGCACGCATCCACGTCGCGCGCGCCACGGTTCGCCGGTCTGAACGCGCCGCTGTGGAACTCGACAATGTCGAAGCGGTGAACCCGCTGGTTCTGGCCTATCTCAACCGGCTGTCGGATTATCTGTTCGTGCTCGCCCGCGCCACCAATGCCGGCAATGATCCGCTGTGGGTGCCGGGCGCTTCGCGATAAATCCGGTCCAGCCTCTTGCTTGGGGCAGGTAGACTCGGCTTCCCACCCTCGCTAGGCACCGGCGCATTGCTATGCACGACGAGGATTTTTTCATGATCAGAACGGTTGCAGTCATCGGCGCAGGCCAGATGGGTTCGGGCATTGCGCAAGTATCGGCGCAAGCGGGCATGAAAGTGCTGCTGGGCGATGTCTCGGTCGAACTGGCCGACAAGGCGCGCGACAAGATCGCCAAGGGCCTCGCCAAGCTGGTTGAAAAGGGCAAGGTCGATGCAGCGCTGGCCGCATCCACCGTCGCCAACCTCCACAGCTTTTCAGATCACGCCGCGCTGGCCGAAGCCGATCTGGTGATCGAAGCCGCAACCGAGCGTGAAGACATCAAGCACAAGATTTTTGAATCGGCCGGCAAGCACCTCGCGTCGCACGCAGTGATGGCATCGAACACCTCGTCGATCCCGATCACGCGCATGGCCGTGTCATCGCCCGATCCTGCACGCTTCATCGGCATCCACTTCTTCAATCCGGTGCCCCTGATGAAACTGGTCGAGGTCATCCCCGGCCTTGCCACATCGGTTGGCACGATTGATCTGGTGCGCGGCTTTGTTGGCGATATCGGCAAGGAAATCGTGCTCTCGCAAGATGAGCCCGGCTTCATCGTCAACCGCATTTTCGTGCCCTTTATCAATGAAGCCGCCTTCGTGCTCGGCAGCGGCACCGGTTCGGTGGTGGACATTGACAAGGGTGTTAAGCTTGGCCTCAATCATCCGATGGGGCCGCTGGAACTGGCCGATTTCATCGGACTGGATACCCTGCTTGAAATCATGAAGATCTACCTCGCCTCAACCGGCGATCCCAAGTACCGCCCTGCGCCGCTGCTGCAAAAGTATGTCGAAGCAGGCTGGCTTGGCCGCAAATCGGGCCGCGGCTTTTACGATTATTCGGGCGAAACGCCCGTGCCGACTCGGTAGTCGCGGAACAGGCGGTCGATCAGGGCGTAGTCTTCTCGACCAAGGAGACACGCCATGACCGATCGCACCACCCCGCCACCCGAAACCGTCAATACCGAACAGGAAGATGGCGAGGCTCAGGCCCAGACCGTTGCCGCCGACGCCTTGGCGGGCGGCACCAGCCTGCTCGGTGATCACGGCGATACCGAGCATGCGCCCGGCGGCCTCAGCGACAACAATTCAGACATGCCCGATCTGGTCGATCACATGAACCAGATGGTCAGCAGCGGCGTGATTGATATGAGCGCCTATCGCGGCGAACGCAGCGATGATGACGAAGAGGGCATGTTGGGCCAAAGCGGCATAGACGACGATAGCCCGCACGGGGCGTAGAGCCAGCGGCAAAAACCGCGTTTAGCTCTATTTTCACCCTGCCCCAAGGCAGGGCTGTCCCTTGGCGGCAAAGCTTGGCATAGCGCAGGGCATGAACAGCGCTTTTGCTTCTGCCCTCGCGATGACGGTCATTGTCGCTTTGCGCTATCTTGCCACCAGCGGGCTATTTGCGTGGATGACGCATAAAGTGCGGCCCGGACTTTATCGCGGGCTGGGCACACAGATCCGTTCGGAAATCATCTGGAGCCTTGCTACGGCGGCGATCTATGGCGTGCCCGCCGGGATCATTGCGTGGGGTTGGCAACAGCGCGGCTGGACCCGGATTTACACTAACCCGCTGGACTATCCGCTTTGGTGGATGCCGCTGTCGTTGCTGGCGTACCTCGTGATCCATGATACCTGGTTTTACTGGACGCACCGCTGGATGCACCGCCCTGCCGTATTCCGGCAAGTCCATGCCATCCACCACGCAAGCCGGCCGCCCACGGCATGGGCGGCGATGAACTTTCACCCCATCGAAGCGGCGATTGTCTCGCTGCTGATCCCCGCGCTGGTGTTCGTCATCCCGATCCACATCGGCATGGTGGGTATGGTGTTGCTGGTGATGACCGTGATGGGCGTGACCAACCATATGGGCTGGGAGATTTTCCCCAAGGCCCTTGTTCATTCAAGGTTGGGAGGTTGGCTGATAACGGCAAGCCACCATAACCGCCATCATGAGCAATATCGCTGCAACTACGGCCTCTATTTCCGTTTTTGGGACCGTCTTTGCGGCACAGACAAGGGACTATCTGCCCCATGAAACGCCTAACCACGCTGCTGCCCCTGTTGTTGCTGGGCAATTCGCCCGGCGCCACCACCATCTCGGTTGAACTGACTGGCTTGCGCAACAAAACCGGGATGGTCCATTTGTGCATGACCGCCGTGCCCAAGCTCTTTCCCGAAGGCTGTGATAAAGATCCTGCCCGGCGGGTGGTATCGGTCAAGACCAGCGATGCTGGAACGCTGGTCATTCCGGATGTTGCACCGGGGCGCTATGCTATCGTTTTGCTGCATGATGAAAACAGCAACAAGAAAATGGACAAGACACTGTTCCTGCCTAAAGAAGGCTTCGGTTTTTCACGCGATGCGCCGGTCAAGATGGCAGCGCCCAAATTTGACGCTGCCGTATTCAGCGTAACCGCAGGCAAGCCCCTCCGGATGACCATGAAGGTCCGCTACATCTAGTGCCGGTAACAGCGCCTTCGAACTCTGGCGGAGCGCTGGCTCCATTTCATTATCCGGCCTTCCGCGCAATCTGGTTGGCCAACCTGTTTTCGAGCATCGGCGCGATGGTCCAGTCTGTCGGCGCGGCATGGCTGATGACCGAATTGACGACCTCGCACTTGATGGTGGCGCTGGTTCAGGCATCGGCCACTATCCCGATCCTGTTGCTGGGCATTTTTGCAGGCGCGATTGCCGACAACTTTGACCGCCGCCGCGTGATGCTGGTAGCCCAAACCGGCATGCTGGTGGTTTCAGGGGTGCTCGCGGCGCTTTCATGGAGTGGGAACATCGGCCCGTGGTCCTTGCTGATCCTGACGCTGATGGTGGGCATTGGCACGGCGGCGAATGCACCTGCGTGGCAGGCCTCGGTCCGGTTGCAAGTGGCACCGCATGATTTGCCGCAAGCCATTTCGCTCAATGCCATATCGTTCAATCTGGCGCGCAGTGTTGGCCCGGCGCTGGGCGGTATTCTGATCTCGTTATGGAGCACCAGCCTGGCCTTCGGACTGAACACGGTCAGTTATATCGGGATGATTACGGTACTGATGATGTGGCGACCCGAAGCCCAGGTACGGCGCAAAGAGCCGATGCTGGTAGCAATCGGGCGCGGCATGCGGTTTTGCGCCGACTCATCACCCATCCGCAAAGTGCTATTGCGCGGACTTGCCATCGGCCTTGGTGCAGCAGGTTTGCAAGCACTGATGCCCAGCATCGCGCGCGACATTCTGCGCGGCGATGAACTGGATTACGGGATGATGCTGGGCGCATTCGGCATAGGCTCCATCGTGACAGCACTCTGGGTGGCGAAAATGCGGCGGAGGTTTGGCAGTGAAGCGATTGTCACCAGCGCGACGATCATTCTGGCTACGGCGCTGGTAATGCTGGCATCGGCGGCAAGCTTGCTTTTGGCGGTCGCCGCCTCATTCATCGGCGGAATGGGCTGGGTGGCGGCGATGACCAGCCTGAATGTGGCGATGCAATTGCGCAGCCCCGAGGATATTCTGGGGCGCTGCTTATCGATTTATCAAGCCATCACGTTTGGCGGGATGGCGCTGGGGGCATGGGTCTGGGGCATGATCGCCGATGCCGCCAGCCTTGGCACCGCGCTCTATATTGCCGCCTTATGGCTTGTGCTGACACTTGCCTTGCACTTTTTTGCCCCTATGCCGACGCGCGAAGAAGGCATCCTTGCTGTTGTTCCGGAGAAGCGCCCGTGACCGTAGATTCCCGCCCCATACGCTCTGTCCTCTATATGCCCGCCAGCAATGCGCGTGCGATGGCCAAGGCGCGGACGCTGGATTGCGATGCCGTGGCGCTCGATCTGGAAGATGCCGTTGCGCCCGAAGCCAAGGCCGATGCGCGCGCGGCATTGGTGGCGGAAACGCTCGCAGGCGAGTTTGGCCACCGCCGCCTGATTGCGCGGATCAATGCGCTGTCAACGCCGTGGGGCCATGATGATCTCAATGCGCTGGGAGCAGCACCGGTAGAAGCAGTGCTGGCCCCCAAGGTGGATGATGCCGCCGACATCGTCACCCTGTCCCAAGCGATGGACGAGGCAGGCTTTGCACCGGAAGTTGCGCTGTGGGTGATGATCGAAACGCCGCGCGCCGTGCTGGCGCTGGAACGCATCGCGGCTTGTGCTGCCACCACACGGCTCAAAGGCTTTGTGCTGGGCCTCAACGATCTGGCCAAGGACAGCGGCATTGCGCAACTTCCGGGCCGCGCCGCATTTGTGCCGGTACTGACCTTGGCCGTGCTGGCGGCGCGCGCCAATGGCTTGATCATCCTTGATGGGGTGTGCAACGCGATTGAGGACACGGCGCTGCTTGAGGCCGAGTGCATACAGGCACGCGATTCGGGGTTCGATGGCAAAACGCTGATTCACCCGGCGCAACTCGGGGTATGCAATAGGGTTTTCGCGCCAACTGAAACGGATATTGCCGAAGCCCAAAGCATTGTTGCCGCCTTTGCCGATCCGGCGAATGCGGGCAAAGGCGCGCTGCGCGTTAACGGAAAAATGGCGGAATTGCTGCATCTTGCCCAGGCAGAACGGCTGCTGGCCAAAGCACAGGCCATCGCGGCACGCGGATAACGGCACCACACGCGGATGATATCGCACATTCCCTCTGGCGCAACTTAAGCACATTTTTACAAAGTTGCGCCAAACCGGTCCCACACAAGGGATTTGGTGAGCCTGATGGATACGCTACGCGGATTTGACCGGAATGATGACGATACGGAGCTCGATCTGTCGGGTTTCGAGGACGAAATCATCAGCGAACCGCCGCCGCCACCCGTCGGGCAGGACGAGCGTCGCATGCAGGTGCGCGCCTACAACTATTGGGCAGGCCTACTGGGTGACCGCACCTTCCCCGCCGTCGCCACCTTGCTCGATGGCGTCTACCCCGATTTTGCCGCCAACGCCGTGCTGCTTCACTTTGACGATGGCATTGAAGACCCAGCAATCAAATTTGTCGGCACCAAGCTGGCCGACGAATGCGGCACGGAATGCTCGATTGAACGGCTCAGCCAGGTTCCGGGCCGTTCGCTGCTTTCGCGCATTACCGATCACTACATGCAGATCATCGCCAATCAGGCGCCGATCGGCTTCGAGGCCGAATTCGTCAACCAGCATGGCCGCACAATCCTGTATCGCGGGATACTGCTGCCATTCTCGTCCGATGATTTGCAGATCGATTACATCATGGGCGTGATCAACTGGAAAGAGCTGGCAGATCAAACCACGACCGACGAACTGCTGCTGGCAATCGGGCAAGTACTCGATGCGCCGAAGCCCAAGATACTGCCGCGCCGCTCGCTGATCGAGACCAATGACGTTTGGGCCGATGGCCCGGCCGTGCTTGACCTTGAGGCCTTTTCGGAAAGTGTATTTGGCCCGGAACCTGCCTTTGGCCCCGAACCCGCTTTCGGGACTGATGGGGGTTTTGCGCTGGATGACGGCATCATGCCGGCCTTTGTGGCCTTGCCGCAGGACGAGCCCGAAGCACTGGCAGATTGGCTGGCTTCGGCGCGTGACCTGGCGCGCGTTGCCCATTCCAGCGAAGACCGCACCCGCAGCGCGCTCTACGCCGCGATTGGTCGGGCTTGGGACTTTGCACTGGCCGCCCAAAACGCGCCCGATGATTTTGCCAAACTTCTGGATGATGCAGGCCTGACAGTGCAGGACCGCGCGCCGATGACCCCGGTCGTCAAACTGGTGTTTGGCGCAGATTACGACAAGACGCGCCTGACCGAATATGCCGCCGCCCTCACCCATGCCCAGCGCATCGGCCTGAACCGTGGCGAACTGGGGCGCTACTTGGCCGAAGCCGCAGGCGGATTGAAGGGCGTGGTCAACACCGAACGCCGGATGCGGCGCGAGGAAGCAGGCAGGGCGCTTGCAAAGCGCGGGCCGGATGCGCTGGCGGAATCGCTGCGCGCCTTGCCCCAACGCCAGATTGCGGAAATCGCACCGGCAGACGGGGCAGAATTCGCGTTGGTTCTGGTGCGTCGTCTTGAAAGTGGCGAAATCGCGATGATTGGTGAGGTGATGGATGACCCCGCCCTGTTTGAACGCGCCGCCCGAAATCTCATAGCCGGTTAGCACACTTCCCGCCCTGCCCTGGCCCTGCTAACCCCGGCAGATGAGAAGGACTACACGGGGCAAGTTGCGCATGGGATGGATCGGCTGGACGGCGCTTACGCTGGTCCTGCTTGGCACGATCGGCTTTTTCGCTTTTCAACATGCATTGAAAAATAATGCCGTGGCCGTGCTGAATGGCGCAGACAAACTGCTGAACGGCGGCGATGGCGCAATCCGGCCAGTGGCCGCCGCACAATTTGGCCCCGACCCTGCGCAAAAGTTGGAAATGTTCGTGCCCCAAGGCGCGCAAGGCAATCTGCCGATTGTCCTATTCATCCACGGTGGTGGTTGGGCCAATGGCGATCCGCATGACTATCGCTTCATCGCCCGCACCCTTTGTGCGCAGGGCTATGCCGTGGTGCTGGCAGGATACCGCCTCTATCCAAAAGCGCGCTTTCCAGCGATGCTCGAAGATGGCGCAGGCGCGTTGCGCTGGGTGCATGATAATGCCGCAAAGCAAGGCGGCGATCCGGCGCGGATTGTGTTGATGGGCCATTCTGCCGGAGCCTATAACGTGGCGATGATCACGCTTGATCCGCAATGGCTGAAGCGCGTGGGGCTGGATGACCGAGCCATCCGGGGCACGGTGGCGCTGGCCGGACCGTTCGATTTCTTGCCCTTCGATACCGACGCCACGATCAACAGCTTTGGCCAAGCCCTTGATCCGGCGCTGACCCAGCCCATCACCTTCGTGCGCGCCGATGCACCACCGATGCTGCTGGTAACAGGCAATGTCGACACAAGGGTAAAGCCGCGCAATTCCAAAGCGCTGGCGCAGCGGATGACCGAAGCCGGAGTGCCCAACACCCCCGTTCTGCTGGAAGGCGTGACCCACGAAGGCATCATCATGCAGTTTGCCAAGCCGTTTTCCCGCGATACCCGCGCACTTGATGCGGTGCTGCCGTTTCTGGCGAAAGTCACTGCCTTGCAATCTTCTCCGCCCTCTTCAGTTGCTGTTAAGGCCGCGGCCCGATAATCGAGGACTTGTGATCACGCGCGCACCCTTGTTGAACCGGCTTTTGGCCAAACTGGCAGCAGGCTTTGCCGCGCTGGCGCTGTGCCTTCAGCCCGCCGCCGCGCAATCGGTGCTGCGCGATGCCGAAACCGAAGCGCTGTTTCGCGATGCGGGTGCGCCGATCTTCAAAGCCGCCGGGTTTGACCCGCGCGCCATCGATATGGTTCTGCTCAACGATGGTTCGATCAACGCTTTCGTAGCCGGCGGACAGGCGATCTACATTCATTCTGGCCTCATCAGCGCAGCCGATAACGTCAACGAACTTCAAGGCGTGATAGCGCACGAACTGGGCCATATCACCGGCGGCCACATCATACGCTTTGATGAAGGGATGAAGCCCGCCACCGGGATCACCGTGCTCAGCCTGTTGTTGGGCGGTCTTGCCGCCGCTGCCGGTTCGCCCGATGCAGCGATGGGCGTGTTTATGGCTGGACAGCAAGCCGCCATGGGCAAGTTTCTGGCGTTCAGCCGCGCGCAGGAATCATCGGCAGATGCCGCTGGCGCAGACTTCCTTGCCAAGGCGGGCATTTCCGGGCGCGGCTCGATCGAATTCTTCAAAAAGCTGCAAAATCAGGAATTCCGCTATGGCTATAACGCCAGCGCCAACCCTGATGCCGAATTCTATCGCACTCACCCGATGACATCGGACCGGCTAACCACCCTGCAAGATGTCTATGAGCGCGACCCGGCGTGGAACACTCCGGCCCCTGCCGATCTGCAAGCGCGGTTCCAGCGCGTGAAGGCCAAGCTCTATGGCTATCTGGCTGATCCGCAAGACACGTTGCGGACGTATCCTGCCTATCTGACCGACACGCCCGCCCGCTATGCCCGCGCTTATGCCTTTCACAAGGAGGCCTATGCCGACAAGGCTTTAGACGAGACCAAGGCCCTGATCGCGCAAGACCCGGCGAACCCCTATTTCCTTGAACTGGAAGGGCAAATCCTGCTGGAATCGGGCCGTCCTGCCGAAGCGCTTGAGCCTTTGCGCAAAGCCACCGCGCAAACCGGCAATGAACCGCTGATCGCAACCGCCTTCGGCCACGCCCTGCTTGCGACGGAAGATGCCGACAATCTTGCCGAAGCCGAAAAAGTGCTCAAAAACGCGGTCGCGCGCGACAAAGACAACCCCTTTGCATGGTATCAGCTGGGCGTGGTCTATCAGGCGCGCGGCGATATCCCGCGCGCGCGCCTGGCCAGCGCCGAACAGCAATTGATGAACATGCGCCTGCCAGAAGCGCTGCGCAGCGCCGAAGCGGCAGAAGCTGCGCTTCCCAAAGGCTCGCCCGATTGGCTGCGCGCACAAGACATTGCGATGTCGGTACGCGCGATCATTGAGCGGCGGCGCAAGTCACGCTAGGATGCAAAGTAATGGCTGAAAATCAACCCCGGCGCATTGGCGCTTTCGTCCTTGTTGCCGCGTTGTTTGCGGTTGGTGGAGCAGGCGCTGGATGGTGGTTTGAAAGCCAGCGTTCCTCCGGCGGTGAGGGCAGCGATGCCCAGCTTGAAGCCTCGCTTGCCAGCGCTGGCATCGATGGCAAAGAGCGTGCGGCCATCGAAGGCTTGGTGCGCGAGTATATTCTTCAGCATCCCGAAGTGCTGCCCGAGGCGATGGAACGCCTGCAACAGCGTGAATCTGCTGCGCAAATTGCACCGATGCGCGGTGCATTGGAAACACCTTTCCCCGGCGCGGTACTGGGCAATCCCGATGGTAAAGTAACGCTGGTCGAATTCACCGACTTTGCCTGCACCTATTGCCGCCAAAGCATGAAAGCGCTGGAAGGCCTGATCGCGAAGAACCCCGATCTGCGCGTCGTCATCCGCGAATTGCCGATCATCGCGCCCGAAAGCGGGCCTGCCGCGCGCATGGCGCTGGCCGCTGCGGCTCAGGGCAAGTACCCCGCCTATCACAAGTTGATGTTCGAAGGCCCGCGCCCGAGCGAGGAAAGCATTGTGGCTGCCGCCAGCGCTGCCGGAATCGATCTTGCCGCTGCGCGCGGCTTTGGCGCAAGCAAAGGCGTGGAAGAAGAGCTGAAGCGCAATCTGGAAGTGGCCCGCCAATTGGGCGTCAACGGCACACCGGCATGGGTCATTGGCGACAGGATCATCTCCGGCGCAGTGCCCGCAGCCGATTTGCAGGCTGCAATTGACACAGCCCGCAAGGGATGACCGCCGCTTCTAAGGCTAGCTTCCCTGACCGCTAACCGTTACAACCCCTTCATGGCTGCCCTGCCGTTCAGACCAACGCCGTTTTTCGGCAACAAGAACCGCGCTTTCTGGCGTTTGCAGTTCCTTGGCTGGGGCGGCGCAATGCTGCTGCGCGCGGTATCGTCCATCGCCAATGCGCAGCCGTGGTCGTTCCTGGTCATCGTGGTGATCGCCACGATCACCGGCTTTTCGATCTCGCTGATCCTTTCGGTTATTTACCGCGCCGTGATGAACCGGCGTCCGATCATCACCTGGGGCGTCACTGCACTGGTGCTGTCACTAGCGGTGGGGCTTTATGCCTTCATCGATTCATGGGTGATCAGCTTGTACCGGCAGGATGGCGATGCCAGCTTTGCCCAGTTGTTCATCGGCGTATTCTACCTGGATCTCACGCTGCTGATTTCATGGACCGGGCTGTATTATGCGATCAATTTCTTCCTTCAGGTGGAAGAACAGAACGATCAGCTGATGCGGCTGGAAGCACAGGCCACCAGTGCCCAACTGGCGATGCTGCGCTACCAGCTCAACCCGCATTTCCTGTTCAATACGCTCAATTCCATATCGACACTGGTCTTGCTCAAGCAGACCGAACCGGCCAACGCGATGCTCTCGCGCCTCTCCTCGTTCCTGCGCTACACGTTGGTCAACGAACCCACCGCGCGCGTCACCGTGGCGCAAGAGATCGAGACACTGAAGCTCTATCTCGACATTGAGTTGATGCGCTTTGAAGAGCGCCTGCGCACCGAATTCCGCATTGATGATGCGGTGAGCAATGCGCTGATGCCATCGCTTTTGCTGCAACCGCTGGTTGAAAATGCGATCAAATATGCGGTCAGTCCGCTGGAATACGGCGCAGAAATTACGGTTGAGGCGCAACTCGTCGGCTCCATGCTACGGGTTACCGTGTCTGATACCGGACCGGGCTTGCAACCGGGGACCGATCCTTCAACGGTGTTTGGCGCAAGCACTGACTCAACCGGGATCGGCCTTGCCAACATTCGCGATCGATTGGGGCAGGCCTATGGCGAGAACCAGCGCTTCGACATTTCCAATCGTCCAGAAGGCGGGTTTCAAGTTGTGCTAGAGCTACCGTTTGAAGCACGCGAACCACTGCCTGCTACTATCCCGGCGCGCCGCCCCATGGGGATATCGGCATGATTTGGGGAACCATTCACGGGGGCAAAACGTGATCCATAAGGGAACCGCATGACCATCCGAACGATCCTCGTCGACGACGAAAAACTGGCCATTCAGGGCCTGCAATTGCGGCTTGAGGCCTTCCCTGATGTCGAAGTGATCGACACCTGCTCGAACGGGCGCGAGGCGATCCGCAAGATCAAGACCGAAAAGCCCGATCTGGTGTTCTGCGATATCCAGATGCCCGGCTTCGATGGCTTTTCGGTGGTCAAAGGCGTGATGGAAATCGATCCGCCGCTGTTCGTCTTCGTCACCGCCTATTCCGAACACGCGATCAAGGCGTTTGAGGCAAACGCGGTCGATTACCTGCTCAAGCCGGTGGATGTAGACCGCCTTGCCGATGCGCTTGACCGCGCGCGCACCCGCCTTGCCGAAAAGCGCGGCCGTGAAGAGGCCGACAAGCTCAAGATCGTGCTCGCCGAAGTTGCGCCCGATGCGATGCCCGATAGCGAAGACGAGGGCGAGCCGGTAGCGGGCCGCTTTGAAAAGCTGATCAACATCAAGGATCGCGGGCAGATTTTCCGCGTGGACGTGGACACGATCGAACGCATCGAAGCGGCGGGCGATTACATGTGCATCTACACCGGCGATAACTCGCTGATCCTGCGCGAGACGATGAAAGACCTTGAGCGCCGCCTTGATCCGCGCGTGTTCCAGCGCGTCCACCGCTCCAAGATCGTCAACCTCGATCAGGTCCGTCAGGTACGCCCGCACACCAACGGCGAATGCTTCCTCGTGCTGGAATCAGGGGCCGAGGTGAAAGTTTCACGCTCCTACCGCGATGTGGTGGCGCGCTTCGTTCACTGATCGGTCCCGCTTTTTCGGCGAAGCCCTATTGGTTCACGCAGAGACGCAGAGAAGAAAGGGACGCGCAGAGAGGCTGCGTAGTTTTCTCCGCGTCTCTCCTTCTTCTCTGCGTCTCTGCGTGAAACAAAATTAAACCCCACCGGTCGTGTCTCGACTTCGCTCGACACGAACGGTGGGGATGATATTGGACGGCCTATGAGCAGTTTCTCCATTCCCGGCTTCGATCTGGAAGCCTTCGTTGCCGCTACGCTCGCCGAGGATCTTGGCGAGGGCCTGCCCGGTGGCGGGCTTGATGTCACTTGTGAAAGCGTGATCCCGGCCGATGCGCGCTTTTCCGGCGTGATGGACAGCCGCGATGCAATCACGGTTTGCGGGCTGCCGATTGCCGCCACCTTCTTCCGCACGCTTGATCCTGCAATGACTATCGAGATTCTGGCCGAGGAAGGCGCGCGCGTTGCCCCGGGGTCTGACCTGATGCGGCTGGAAGGCAATGCCCGCGCCATGCTGACGGCAGAGCGCAGCGCGCTGAACACCGTCCAGCACCTCTCGGGCGTGGCTACACTGACGCGGCAATATGTTGACGCTATGGGCGCGACAAAAGCGAAACTGCTCGATACCCGCAAGACCATCCCCGGCCTGCGCCATCTGGAAAAGTACGCCGTGCGCACCGGTGGCGGCAGCAATCACCGCATGGGCCTGTGGGATGCAGCGATGATCAAGGATAACCACGTTCTGGTCGCAGGCGGCGTGGGTGAAGCGGTGCGCCGCGCGCTGTCAGCGGGCGTGAAAGACGTGATCTGCGAGGTGGACCACATCGACCAGATCGAACCTGCATTGGCCGCAGGAGCCACGCGCCTGCTGCTCGACAACATGGGGCCAGACCTGCTGCGCGAAGCCGTGGCGCTGGTTGCGGGCCGTGTGCCATGCGAGGCCTCGGGCGGGGTCCGCCTCGATACCATCGGCGCGATTGCCGCCTCGGGCGTCGATTACGTCTCGGTTGGCCGCCTGACGCAAAGCGCGCCCGCCGCCGATATCGGCCTCGACTTCACGCCGATTGGCTGACACTCTGCGGCCATGAAAACTGCCCGCCCCGATACCATCCGCTGGTTCGAATATGCGCTGATCGCCAGTCAGCTCATTCGTATCGTTACTATCGTGCTGCATCTGGACGCGATGGCCAAAGCTGCTGGACTCTCTCCCCAGACAATCCTCATCAGCTCTTTCACCAATGCCGCCGTGCTGATCGGACTTGGGCTGGTCGTGTCCCGCGCGCGTGTCGGCTTTGCGCGCTGGTTCGTCCTTGTACTGGTTGCGCTTGATATGATCGGGCTTGGCGGCATCTCGACAGTGGCCTCATTGCTCGGCGTCCCGTTTGCTGCATTCTCGACGCTGGCAGTTCTACTCGTCACTGCTGCGGGCGTAATGATGTTCCTGCCAGCCTCAAACGCGTGGCTTAAGGGCGATAGGCAAAGCTAAGCTTATGCGCCGTCTCCTCGCCCTCCTATGCCTCGCCACAGCCACCCCGGCGCTTGCCCAGGGCTGGCAGTGCCGGGTGCCGCCGCAAGTCTCGGTGCCCGCTATGCCCGAGCCTGACGCACCGCCGCGCGTGGTGCCGACCACCGGCTATACGCTGGCGCTAAGCTGGTCGCCCGAATTCTGCCGCACGCGCAAGGATGATCCGCGCCATGCCTCACAATGTTCGGGCGCTATGGGGCGGTTCGGGTTTATCCTTCACGGGCTGTGGCCCGATGGCAAAGGCGGGGCCTATCCGCAGTGGTGCCCGGTGCGCCGCGCGCCCGATGCCGCAACGCTGCGCCGCAACTTGTGTACAACGCCATCCACTGATCTTCTGATGCACGAATGGGCCAAGCACGGATCGTGCATGACCAAAGACCCCGCCGCCTATTTCGATCAGGGCCGCGCCTTGTTTCAGGCCATGCAGTTTCCCGATATGGCGCGGCTTTCGCGGCAGGCGGGGCTGAACGCCGGAATGGTGCGTCAGGCAATGACCATCGCCAATCCGGGCCTGAAGCCCGATATGGTCAAGCTGCTGCTGAATCGCAGCGGCTGGCTGCGCGAGGTTCACGTGTGCCATTCGCGCGCAATGAAAGTTGTGCGCTGCCCCACCGGCAATGGTCCACCCGATTCGGTGCCGGTGAAGATCTGGCGCAGCTTCTAACGCCGCTCGCGAAAAAACGTGCGCAACATCTCTGCGGCTTCAGATTCGCCCATGCCCGAATAAACTTCGGGGCGGTGCAGGCACGTTAGTTGATGAAACACACGCGCACCGTGTTCCACCGCGCCGCCTTTGGCATCAGGCGCGGCATAATAGACGCGGGCGATGCGGGCGTGAACGATGGCGCCTGCGCACATTGCGCAAGGTTCAAGGCTGACCCACAAATCGCAATCATCCAGCCGTTCCTGCCCCAAAGCATGGGCGGCAGCGCGAATCGCCAGCACTTCGGCATGTGCGGTGGGATCGCACAGGGCGCGAGGGCGGTTGTGTGCAGCGGCGATAATCTGGCCCTGGCGCACCACCACTGCACCGATGGGCACTTCGCCAGCATCGCGCGCAAGCGCGGCTTGGCGCAGCGCTGCGCGCATCGGATCGGGGAGAGGCCAGCGGGTCATGCGCTTGGGGCTAATCGCCAAAGTGGCATTTCGCAACGTGCGAATCCTTGACTTTGCCTGTTGGATCGATAAGAGCCGCGCCTTCCCGATAAGTGTTATCGAACAGACAAGTGAGTTTTAGCCATGTCGCGTATCTGCGAACTGACCGGTAAGGGCCGCCAAGTCGGTCACAACGTAAGCCACGCCAATAACAAGACCAAGCGTGTGTTCCTGCCCAACCTGCAAAACGTCACGCTGATGAGCGAGAAGCTGGATCGCAGCTTCAAGTTCCGCGTTTCGACGCACGGTTTGCGCTCGGTTGAGCACAACGGCGGTCTTGATAACTGGCTGCTTAAGCAATCAGACGTGAAGCTCAGCTCGCGCGCCCTCAAGGTGAAGCGCGATCTGGTCAAGGCTGTCGCTGCCTAAGACCTTCTCCCGCAAGGGACGAATTTCAAAAGCCCTCTTTCCCATCGCGGAAAGGGGGCTTTTGGTCTGTGGTGTTTATGGCGTTTAGAGGCATAGCGTGGTTTGTGGCCGCTCTGGATTGCTTCGTCGGTTTCACCTCCTCGCAATGACGAGGGTGTGACTTATATTTTGATTTTATTGACTATTTTTGGGTCGGTAGCTTGGCTGAGTCAAGCCGGAGCTGCATCAGCCGGGTTTCCTGAAACGCCGAATCGTTGGCGTCGGAGATCAGCCAGACTTCCACTTGGCCGTCCGGTGCAGGACGGATCGCCAACCCCTCGTAATTCTCGCGCAGGGCGCTGCCTTCGATGCGGGCCAGCTCCCGGGTTGCCAAGGGGCGCTTCCCATCGAGCCGTGCCAGATCGGCCAGCACGAGGCGGTTGGAAAAGTGCGCCGGGAACATGGCGAAGGCCCGCGTCAGGATCAGCAAGCGTCCGTCTGGCAGCGGGGCCATATCGACCGGAGCATAACCCGCGGGCAAGACGATGCCGAACTTTTGCACTGCCGAAGTGCCGGGATAGCCTGCAAACAACAGGCCCAGATGAAGACCCCCGCGCCCGCCGCCGCAGGTTTCGCACAGCATGACCCAGCGCCCGTCAGCCAGCCGCGTCATCGCCTCTGCACCGCCGTTTTCGGGCCAATCGCGCAAGGCCGGGACAGGATAGAAACGCGCTGCTTCCCCCTGTTTGGCAATATGCGCGACGTGCCAATCATCCTCCAGCGCAATCCACAGCGAACCATCCAAAGGATCACGCACTGCCGCTTCGGTATCGAAGTATTCAAGCTCATCCTTTTGCGGGCGATGGACCAGCATCCGCCCCATAGGCAGCGCTATCGTGCCTGCCTGCACCGGCGGCGCAAAACGGAACCAAGTGTTGCGATCACTAACCGCCAGAAACTGTCCGGATGGCAAAGGAACGAGCGCGGAATAGCCGCCAAAGCGCTTGTTGCCCGATGACAACCGCCACACCTGTTCCAGCGCAAAGGGGCCAAGCGCGGCGCGATCAGCCTGCGTTACACGGTCAATGATCGAAACGATGCGGACCTGGCCATTTTGCACCGGCAACGCTTGCCAGCCCCATGTCAGCCACAGCAGCGGGACGAATAGCAAAGTCATGAAGGGGAATCTGCGCACGGCACGCCGATGGCAGATCATCAAGACGCGTCAATGGCTTTGAGTGCAGAAACTTTAGGCGGGCTCAGGGTCAGGACCTCTTAATCCCGCCTTCGAGGCGTCGGAATGGCGAACATATCGGGCGGATAGGTGCGCAGGGAAGGCTGGTTGCCTTTCCAAGCAACTATCTGTCTGAGATGGAAGCCATTCCGGCGTCCCGCAGGGATTTGACCAAAATGGCCTATTGCTGCGTTGGATAGTCTTGAAATAGGACCACTATTCCCGCGCCTATCCGCCTTGCACTAGGCCATTTTGCTTCAAACCTCGAAGGCGGGATTAAGAGGTCCTGACCCTAAACTTCATCGCATCGCCGTTCATGCAATAGCGCAAGCCGGTGGGCATCGGGCCATCATCGAACACGTGGCCAAGATGGCCGCCGCATTGCGCGCAATGCACTTCGGTGCGGGCCATGCCCAGCGAACGGTCGGTGCTGGTGCCCACCGCGCGCGGCAGCGGCTTCCAGAAGCTGGGCCAGCCGGTGCCGCTGTCATACTTGGTGGACGAGGCGAACAGCGCGCTGCCATCGGCGGCGCATACGAAGGTGCCCTTGCGCTTTTCCTTGTTCAACGGCGAAGTGCCCGGACGTTCGGTGCCTTCTTCGCGCAGGATGTAAAACTGTTCGGGCGTCAGCAATCGCCGCCATTCAGCTTCGGTTTTCTGAATCGGGAATTTGCCCTTGGCGGCAGGTTTGGCGCTGCACGCGCTGGCCATGGGCATGGCGACACCTGCGCCCAGAAGGCTGAGGAACCGGCGGCGGGGAAGATCGGTCAAACGGCGCATAGTGGCGATAACCTTGATGTCCTGCCGATAGGCCGGAAGGGTGAGAGGGCCCAAGGGCTGAGGCCTACCGACAGAACGTGGCAAAGACTACCCGCCTTGTGCCAAATCTATCGTGACGCATGTCATACGTGAGATTACTTCACCGTTTTTCAAGCGCCACTTCAAGTTTGCGGAAGCCATGGACGAAATTGGCGCGCACCCGCTCTACTGCGCCAGCCACGCGCACACGCATGCGGCGCTCGTGCATTTCTTCCAGCAAGATGCGCAATTGCATCTCGGCCAGCCGCGCGCCGACACAACGGTGGATGCCATGGCCGAACGACAAATGCCGCCGCGCATTAGGCCGCTCGACAATCAGCTTATCAGGATTTTCGAACACGGTTTCATCGCGATTGGCCGAAAGATACCACAGCACCATTTTATCGCCCGCCTTGATGGCTTGGCCGAACAGGTCAGCATCGGCGCTGGCGGTGCGCCGCATATGCGCCAGCGGGGTGACGAAACGCAGGCATTCCTGCACCGCATTGGGGATCAATGCCGGATCGCTTTCCAGCAGCGCACGCTGATCGGGGAACTGGTCAAGCGCGTGGACAATGCCTGACATGGTGTTGCGCGTGGTATCGTTGCCGCCGACGATCAACAGCATCAGATTGCCCATGAATTCTTGCGGGCTCATGTGGTTCATCGCTTCGGAATGGATCATCATCGAGATCAGATCATCCGCCGGTGCGGCTTGTGACCGTTCGACCCACAACCGCTGGAAATAATGCGCCATTTCACCCAGAATGCCAAAGCGGGTATCGGCCAGATCCTTGGCCAGCGTCAGTTCCACATCGCCTGCCCAATCAGACCAGAATGTGAGCAGCCGCCGGTCTTCCCACGGAAAGCCGAACAGGATCGCCAGCATGCCGGTGGTCAATTCGATCGAGACTTTATCCACCCAATCAAAGGTTTCGTCCCACGGCAGCGCATCAAGCACGCTGGCGGTACGGCGGCGGATTTCCGCCTCCATCGCCACCATCCGCGCAGGGGTGAAGGCGGGCGCAACAGTGCGGCGTTGCCCGGTGTGTTCGGGCCGGTCCATTGCGATGAACATCGGCAATTGCCGCTCTGCCATCACGGCCGGATCAATGTCTGCGGGGGGATCGCCAATTGTGATGCCACCATATTGCCATGACGAAGAAAACAGTTCGGGCAGCGATTCAACATGCGTGATCGCCTTGTGGCTGACCACGTTCCAATAGGCACCGTAAGCCGATTCGGTCACGCGGTTGACCGGGGCTTGTGCGCGCATTTGCGCAAATATCGGTTGCCAGCGGTCCTCGACATAAATGTCGGACCGGCTGACGTCCCACGGATGCGTGCCTGCACCGATGGCTTGCGGATTGTCCTTCAGCCACGCATCAAAAGCGGCGGTGGCAGTGGGTGATGTGCGATAGGTAATTGTCGGCATTTCAGGCGCGATTGACGAGGCCATGGCATCTCTCCCGGGCGGCCACGCTTTGATGCGCGGTCTGCCTTATGCGCTTAGCCTGCCACAACCTACATCAATGTCAATAAGGCTTTGCCACCCCGCGCCGCAGCAGCCGCGACCACACGCCTTTTCCTTGCGAAGGCCCCGATTTCATCACGCTGCGCCGGAACAATTGCGCGCCTGCCCGCACAATCAGCACCACCCACAGCGCCTGCCAGCCCAGCGCAAGAATATGCGGCCACACCTCTTGATGCTGTGCCGCGCGGGCCAGCATGGCGTAAGGCGAACTGACCGGGAATACCCACGAAAGCCATTCAACCCACGTGCCCGCCGCCGTCAGCGCATAGCTGGAGAAGAAGAACACCATGAGCTGGAACATCGACACCGGCATCGATAGCGTCTGCACTTCGCGCACGGTGCTCGCCATGCCGCCAACCGACAGGAACAGCGATCCCAGCAGCAGATAGGCCATCGCAAAATAGAGGAAGCCCAGCACCAGGAACAATGGCCAGCCGACCGCAGGCGTGGCCAGCGCAGGCATGCCCTGCCCGCCCAGCAAGACCAGCGTGCCACCAGCCGCCCCCCATACGGCAATGCCGACAAGGCTGACGCCGAGCATGGCGAACAGTTTGCCCATGAACATTGCGTCCATCGGGATGGCAGCGGCCAGCACTTCGATGATTTTGTTGCCCTTTTCCTCGACCAGATTGGACAGGACCATGCCCGCCAGCAGCATCGTCAGCAGGAACAGGACCACTTGTCCGCCTTGCGCGGTGGCGGCCTGGCCCGAGCGCACTTTGGCCGCCGTGCCCGCCACTTCGTCCATCGCAACTTGCGGATAGGCCAGCGCCTTGTCTGCCTGTGCATTCGCGGCCAGATTGGACACGAGCCCCACCCACTGCCGCAGCCGCTCTGGCGGGCCGGACAGCGTGGGCGCGGCCAGCGTGCCGCTCAGAACCGCCGTCACTTGGCGATCACTGCTGGAGAGCGCCGCGCGCGGATTGAACGCCTCGCCGGGTTCAAGGCGTTTGAGCACGACGATTTCGGGCATAGGCCCTGCCAGCCGCCCGTCCAGATCATCGCGCGCGCGCAGCAGGCGGTCCACATCGCCGCTGCCCATCGCAAGGCCGATACTTGGGCGATCGGCGCTTTGCTGCACTTTATCGCCGATGTTCCCGGCAAGGCCGCCGACCAGAACGGGGAACAATGGCCCGATCAGGAAGAAGATGAAGGTCTTGGACCAGATCACCGCGACAAAATCGCGCCGCGCGATCACCAGTGCCGCGCGCAGTTTTTCCCGCCAATTGGTCATTGTACGTCACCCTTGCCTTCTTCCAGCGCCTTGGCCGCAGCCTCACCGGCAATCGCCACGAAGGCATCGTGCAGGCCCGCCCGCTCGATCGAGAGGCTGAGGATGCCGGCATTGCCCTCGATCAGCGCGCGCAACAGCGGTTCGATCCCCGATTCGGGCAAGGTGAAGTACCAGAACGCGCCTTCGTGCCGTGCGTCGACGGGCAAAGCTGCGCGCCACGGCCCGTCGATCACGCGCGTTTCGAGCCGCACTTGCGGGCGCAGCCGGTCACGCGCCACATCGACCGAACCGGCGAAAGGCACTTTGCCGCCCGCGATGATCGCCACCTGATCGCACAGCCGTTCGGCATGGGCGATGACGTGGGTGGAGAAAATCACGGTGGTGCCGCGCGCGGCCAAGGCCCGGATCATCCGCTCAAGCTTGCCCTGATTGAGCGCATCGAGGCCGGAGAACGGCTCGTCAAACACGACCAGATCGGGCTGGTGGACCAGCGTGCCGAGCAATTGCACTTGCTGTGCCATGCCTTTGGACATCTGCCGGATCTGCCGATCTGCGGCATAGCCAAGGCCATGCTCTTCGAGCATTTCGCGGCCCAGACGGCGGCCTTCTTTCAGCGGAACCCCGCGCAAGGCGGCGAGGAAGGCGATGGCCTCATAGGCTTTCATCGCAGGATAAAGCCCGCGCTCTTCGGGCAGATAGCCGATGCGGCGTGCGACTTCGGTGGGGCGTTCGCAGCCAAGCACGCGGCGGTAACCGGCGTCAGGATCAATGATGCCGAGCAGCATGCGCAGCGTCGTGGTCTTGCCCGCGCCGTTTGGCCCCAAAATGCCGTAGATCGATCCTTTGGGCACCGCGATATCAACGCCATCGACGGCGGTGAAGCCATCGAAGCGCTTGACCAGCCCGCGCGCCTCGATGGCGAGTTCTACACTTGCGGCCTCAATGTCGTTTCCGGACACAGGCCATTCCCCTAAATCGATTTTCATGGTTCATAGGCGTAACGATAAGCAATGAACGGGCAGGGCAGCAAGTTTGGTTAACGGCGCGACAACGCTTTTGCAGGAGCGGTTGAAAGAGGAAGCGGCGCGGCTTGGCTTTGCGGCCTGCGGCATCGCGCCTGCTGGCGATGATCCGCAATTGGGCGCGCGGCTGGAACAGTGGCTGGGCGACGGGCACCATGGCACGATGGAGTGGATGGAGGCGCGGTTGCACCACCGGCGCGGGCCGCAATCGCTGTGGCCGCAGGCGCGCAGCGTGATCGCGCTGGGCATGAGCTATGCCCCGGCGCAAGACCCGCGCGCTTTAGCCGCGCACGCCGATCACGGGCGCATATCGGTTTACGCGCAAGGCGGCGATTATCACGATGTGGTGAAGCGCAATCTCAAAGCTTTGGCACGCTGGCTGGTGGCGCAGGCTCCGGGCGAAGAGGTGAAGGTTTTCGTTGATACCGCGCCGGTCATGGAAAAGCCGCTGGGCCAGATGGCGGGGATCGGCTGGCAGGGAAAGCACACCAACCTTGTCAGCCGCACGCACGGTTCGTGGCTGTTTCTAGGCGCGATTTACACCACGATAGAGTTTGCGCCCGATGCGCCCCATACAGACCGCTGCGGCTCCTGCACCGCTTGCCAGACCGCCTGCCCCACCGATGCTTTCCCCGCGCCGTACCAGTTGGATGCGAGGCGCTGTATTTCGTACCTCACGATCGAGCATAAAGGGCCGGTGCCGGAAGAGTACCGCGCTGCGATGGGCAACCGCATCTATGGCTGCGACGATTGCCTTGCCGCCTGCCCTTGGAACAGCTTTGCCGCCAGCGCACAGGCCAACCGCGCGTTCCTGCCGCGCGCGGAATTGACGACGCCACGGCTGGCCGACCTGCTGGCGCTGGACGATGCCGCCTTTCGCAAGGTCTTTTCGGGATCGCCGATCAAGCGGATCGGGCGCGACCGGATGGTGCGCAATTGCCTTTATGCCGCAGGCAACAGCGGCGATGCGGGGTTGCTGCCGCAGGTTGAGGCATTGCGGAACGACCCCGATCCGGCGGTGGCAGATGCGGCGGTCTGGGCTTGGGAGAGGTTGGGTTTACAACACCCCCCGGCCCCCTCCTCTGAAGAGGAGGGGGAGATGGTTTTCTAAAGCCTCCTCAGAGGAGCTGTTGCCGGCGGGTTAAGCCAGCATATCCTTCAGCGGCACACTGGCATCGGCCAGCATTTCGGGCGCGATCCGGGCGCGGGCTTCGACCAGTTTCTTGCCCTGCACATAGTCCTTGACCATGTTCACGCAATCGAGCGCGACGACTTTGCCGCCCTTGAGGTACACCACCGAGAACGAGCGCGTGGCCGTATCGCCGCGCAGCACCGCGTTGTCATGGCCGGTCGAAAGGCCAACAGTTTGCAGACGCAAGTCATACTGGTTTGACCAGAACCAAGGTGTTGCCTTGTAGGGCACGGGCACACCGCAGATGTCTTTGGCCGCTGTGGTGGCCATATCATTGGCGTTCTGCACCGATTCGAGACGGATCACCGCACCATCGGCAAAATCGTTGGCGTGGGCTGCACAATCGCCAATCGCATAGATATCGGGCAATGATGTGCGGCAGAATTCGTCTACATCCACGCCATTGCCGCCCGCTGCGCCCGCTATAATCAGGGGGCCGACGCAAGGGATGATACCGATGCCGACGATCACGATATCGGCGGCAAGTACCGCGCCATCGGCCATGCGCACGCCGGTGACGTTGGTGCCATCGCCGACAATGCAATCCATCGCAGCGCCAGTGCGCAGATCAACGCCATGGGCGCGGTGTTCGGCCTGATAGAATTCCGAAAGCGATTCACCCGCAACGCGCGCCAGCACACGCGGCAAGGCTTCGAGCAGAGTGACATGGACATCGAACTTGGTCAGCACGGCTGCGGCTTCGAGGCCGATGTAGCCACCACCGATGACCACGGCGCGCTTGGCTCCGGCATCGAGTTCACGCATCAGTCGGTCAGCATCTTCCTTGGTGCGCACAGCATGAACACCGGCAAGATCGGCGCCAGCGCAGGAAAGCTTGCGCGGATCGCCACCGGTTGCCCAGATCAGCTTGCCATAGTGGACTTGCGCGCCATCAGCCAATTTGACGGTATGCTCTGCCGGATCGATGCTGACGACTTCCGAGGAAAGACGCATCTCGATGGCCTTATCCACCCAAAACTGTTCGGGCCGGATGCAGATGCGTTCGAACGTCTTTTCGCGCGCCAGATATTCCTTGGACAGCGGCGGGCGTTCGTAGGGAATTTCGGGTTCGCGCCCGATAACCAGCACGCGCCCTTCAAAACCGTTCTGCCGCAAAGCGATAGCTGCCTGCGCTCCGCCGTGGCCTGCGCCTACGATAATGACGTCGGCATGCTCTGCCTGGGTATTTTCGGCCATTCGAATCCTCCGCTTTGTGCGGCTCGGTTTGGCCAAAAGTGTGCCGCCGTCAACTGATCCGGATCAAAAAGTCCGATCAGGCGGCTTCGGCTTCAACAAATTCGGGATAGAAGCAGGGCTGCCGGGTGGACCATCCGTGTGCCGTTGCGGCGGATTCGCTGATCGATTGCAGCAAGACACGGCGTTTATCAGGCCGGATCAGCGGCAGGGCTGCCGCGCCACAGAACGCCGATGGCAGCCATGGGCGGACTTCTGCGCCGAACATGCGTTCGTAGAGAAACCGGTAAGCGGAAAAACCTTCGAGGCGGCCTTGCGCCAGATCGAACGCGGTCTGGTGCATGATCCGCGCCATGAAGGGCTGCAAGTTGTCCAGACCATCAATGCTTGGCAGCATTTTGCGCACTTTTTCAAGATCGCGATAGGCGACAAGTTGCGCGCGGATCGATGCCGCTTCATCCTGATCGCGCGCCCAGCGCTTTACCGCATCACCCCGGCCCAGCGCGATATCCAGACTGCGCCGGATATAGCGCTGTTCACACGGCGCAAAGCTGGCGAATTCGCGCAGTTCCGCAATGGTCAGTCCGCTTGAATCGTAACGTGCCATGTTCATGTCCCCAGCCGACGGTGGAATCAGGCCGTTCGGCAGAGGGCATCGTGTCAGATGAGGGTTAATTCCAGGTAACCATGTCCATCGGGAACCATCAGGTGAGGGCGCTATAGGCACCGTAAAGACTGGTCAGGGTCAGCACCGCGCCAACCATGATCAGCATTGCCTTCGCAGGGATATGCTTGGCCGCCCAAGCGCCGAACGGTGCTGCGGCGATCCCGCCGATCAGAAAGCCCAGCGTTGCGCCAGCCAGATCGGCAAAGCCCAGTTGCCACACGAACGTGGCCGAAACAGTCAAGGTCAGGAAGAATTCGACAGAATTGACCGTGCCAACGACTTTGCGCGGATCGGCCCCCTGGATCAACAAGTTTGACGTGACCACCGGCCCCCAGCCGCCCCCGCCCGCTGCATCGAGAAAGCCGCCGACCAGCCCGAGCGGGGCGACCCAATTGGCGTCCCTGATCTTGGGGGGATATAATATCCCGCGCACCAGCAGATAGACGCCGATCCCGGCCAGATAGATCAGCACCCACGGCTTCACCACCGAGGCATCGAGCGAGGAGAGCACATAGGCCCCGAGCACACCGCCGGTAACGCCGGGAATCAGCAACCGGAAGAATAGCTTCTTATCGATATTGCCATGTAGAAGGTGGCTGATGCCCGACGTTGCCGTGGTGAAACACTCAACGATATGAACACGTTGCGAGGCAAGAGCGGGCGGAATACCCAGCACGCCGACCATCAGGGTGTTGGAGATCACCCCGAACGCCATGCCCAGCGCTCCATCGATCATCTGCGCGGCAAAGCCGACCGCGATGAACGGCAGCAACGCGGCAAAATCGATACCGGCGAGAAAATCCATCGCGAGTCCTTCCCTGTTGCTAGGTGATTAGCCGCAAACAATCTCTACCAAAACAGAAGAATTAGTTTGAGGGCATGAAACGCCTCTATCTTGCGCCAGAACGATGGGTCAGCGTTTGCGATAGCGGAAATACCACACTTCGTGATGATAGACCGTACGCGCTTTGTGTTCATAGCGCGTTTCAGGCCAGCCGCCGGGGCGATTCTGGAAATCGGCGCAATCCTTGGCCAGCCATTCGAACTGGTGCTTGTGGCGGCGCATCACCATCAGCGCATGGCGCAGATAGATGTCATGATCGGTGCCGAAGCGGAACTCGCCGCCGGGACGCAATTTGGCCGCGAACATGTCGATCGGGCCATCGTTCATCATCCTGCGTTTGGCATGGCGCGCCTTGGGCCAGGGATCGGGATGAAGCAGATAGAGGAACGAGAGCGCGCCATCGGGAATGCGCGCCAGCACTTCCAGCGCATCGCCATGATGGATGCGCACATTGCCCAGCGGGGCGTGGGCACCATTATCGCCCGCCACATGGGTTAACGCCTGCGCCACGCCATTAAGGAACGGTTCGGCTCCGATAAAACCGTGATCGGGCAGCATATCGGCGCGAAAAGCCATATGTTCGCCCCCGCCAAAGCCGATTTCGAAGTGCAACGGGCGGGGCCCTCCCACCTCTTGGCCGAACAAGGCTTCCGCCGTGATCGGCCCTTCGGCAGGCATCGCGATTTTGGGCAGGAGCGTTTCCACCAAGCTCTGCTGGCCCTGCCGCAAAGGCTTGCCCTTGGCGCGGCCATAGAGCCGGTTCAGCGTGGTCGGATCGCCAGATTTGTGCGCGGTCATCAAAGCCTCAGTTATTTTGGCGGCGGATGGCAGGCGGGTAGGCGCGGGTCAATGCCATCTGACGCGCAAATGGCTGCGTCAGCAAGCTTGTGCCTTCGCTCGCGGCTTAACCGTTCAGATCATGCAGATCACTGCCTCAGCCAAATAGGATTGCGGCTATAATTCTACAAGTCTTTATAGTGTATAGTGTTTTTAGTGTGATTGAAGATCGCCGTACAGATTTATTAAATAGCTAGGGGAACGATAAAAATATTTTGGAGTTACAATTAATATTCGCCCCTGCCGTTCACCCAGAGAATTTTGCCGGATCATCACACATTGTGGAGGACCGCCGTAATTCCGAAAGGAATACCCATGACAACCCGGTTCTCCATTTATGCCATACCAGCGATTTTGGTCGCGCTGGCTGTTGCAGGCTGCTCTTCGTCCGGTTCTGGCGGGATGAGCGCTGGTCAGCAAATCTCGCAACGCGGTGGGGACATTTCCGCCCGTGGCGAATCGTGGACTGACGGTCAAAAAGACCAGCGCGACGGACAGAAACTCGTCCAAAAAAGCACCAACCGGGTCTCGGACGAAGAGAAAAAGCTTAAAAAAGCGCAAGACGCCATCACCAGAGCCGAGCGAAATATTGAAGACGCAAGGGCAGAGCGCGCGAATGGCGAACGCTTGATCGCCAATGGCACCCAAAAGATGCAGAAGGCCGAGTCAGATTATTCGACGATCAGACAGGGTCCTTCGGCGGTTACCCCTTAAGGCCCTCCACAAACCAAAACGGCCCGCCACGCAGGGCAGGCCGTTTCGGGGATGTTCGGGACTTCAGGAGATCAAGCCGCTTCGGTGGCTTCCATATCGTCAGGATCGCGCAGCACATAGCCACGGCCCCAGACGGTTTCGATGTAGTTTTCACCGCCACAAGCATGCGCCAGTTTCTTGCGCAGCTTGCAGATAAAAACGTCGATAATCTTGAGTTCGGGTTCGTCCATGCCGCCATAAAGGTGATTTAGGAACATTTCCTTGGTCAGCGTCGTACCCTTGCGCAGCGAAAGCAGCTCGAGCATCGCGTATTCTTTGCCGGTCAAGTGGACGCGGGCGCTATCGACTTCAACGGTCTTGGCATCGAGGTTGACCGAAAGCTTGCCGGTGCGAATGACAGATTGCGAATGGCCCTTGGACCGGCGCACGACCGCATGGATGCGGGCGATCAGCTCTTCACGATGGAAAGGCTTGGTCACGTAATCATCGGCACCAAAGCCGAACGAGCGAACCTTGCTGTCCATTTCAGAAATGCCCGAGAGGATCAGAACCGGCGTTTGCACTTTGGCCACGCGCAACTTCTTGAGCACATCGTAGCCGTGCATGTCCGGCAAGTTCAGGTCGAGCAGGATGATGTCGTAATCATAGAGCTTGCCCAGATCGAGGCCTTCTTCGCCAAGATCGGTGGAGTAGACATTGAACCCCTCGGTCGTGAGCATAAGCTCGATCGCCTTAGCGGTAGTCGGTTCGTCTTCGATCAGGAGTACGCGCATTCAACCGCCCCTTACTTGCCATTTTCCTTTGGCAATTAACCCGGCATCAATCCGTGTTCCTCGCCATTAACCATAGGATGAATGAACATGAAAGGTTAATTTCTTGTAAATGCAGCCACATGAAAGCTTGGTATTAACCACGCATAAGCCCCGTAATGAATCGGGTTCAGGCTTAAATGATTCAGATCGGGACAATTTTTCCGTTGAATCCAAGCTGTCCCGATATGAATCAACCACAGTTTACACAGATCGAACACATCGATTGTGGTTAATACTTAATATGCCCCTTGCAGCGCCAGACTACCGGTAGGATGCGAATCAGGCACCAGCGATGCCGAGACTCGATGCCGCCTCGCGCAATTTGCGTGCAGCGGCGCTGTCATTGCGGAACGCGGCCAACCCCTTTTCCAAGGCTTGCGCTGCCTTCTTCGGCTCCCCCAACTGCACGCGGCTGCGCATCAGCATGATCCAGCCATCGGCGTTGGCAGGGTTGGCCAGCAGCTTTGCCTCCAGCCCGTCGACCATGCCGCGAATCATCGCCTCCTGCTGCCCCTTGGGCATTCCGGCAGCGGCTTTCATCTGTTCGGAACTGGGGCCGGGAATGCGGGCGGCGGCTTTTTGCGGGCCATCGGTGACGGTACCATTGGCCGGGCTGGCAAATTTGGCCTCTGCCAGGCGCTTTTCCACATCGATCTTGCGCTTTTCGCCCACGTTGCGGATCACCGCACGGATATCTTCGGCATAGGGCGCATCGGACGGGGTATCTTCGAGCAGTTTGAACCACGCGTTGATCGCTTGGCGCGGACGCCCCGAAAGATCGAGCGCCACGGCCTGAAAATAGCGGGCACGCGCATCTTTGGGATCAAGCTTGATCGCCTTGTCGAACGCTGCCTTGGCATCGCGCGGCATCTTGCCTTCTTCCTTGCTGGCAAGAACGAGTGCTTCGCCAAGGAACGACCATGTTTCGGCGTGTTCAGGATCAAGTTTGGTCGCCTGCTTCAACGCGGTGGCCGCTTCGGCAAAACGCTCGGTCTGGAAATAGGACCAGCCGAGCATACGCCAGCCTTCGGCATCATCGGGCTTTTCGGCCAGCTTTTTTTCCAGCTTGGCAATCACGTCATCAACCGAGGGCTCCTGGTTGGGTGTGACCGGCGGCGGGACAGCGGCGGGCGGCGGGGTTTCCGGCCCGCGCATTATCGCAACGCCACCTGCCCCGAGGGCAATCAGCGCGGCTGCCGCCAACGCAACCTTGCCATAACGCGAGCCTGTTTGCGCTTCGTCACGCTTGTCCGCTGGTGAAGGGAGCGGAGGCTGGGGCTCGGTCATGGGATACTCCTGTCGGGCGCTTCGGGCAGCACCGTCTGTGTTCTTGCGCATATCTTGCCAGACGGGTGCGTTGCAAGCAGTTGAACGGCCAGCGGCATCATCTGTCAGTCTACACGCAATTTGCGACTGGCAATGCCCGGCGCTTCGGCTAATGTCAGCAACATAAGGGGTCGCTACTCAGAAATTGGATAAAGACAGGCGTGGGGACACGCGCCATCTTTTCGCGCAACGCGGGGGGCGCATGCCGGTGGGCGAAGTTTTCAAAGTTGCGATTATCGGTTCGGGGCCTGCTGGGATGAGCGCGGCTGGCCGTGCAGCACAGCTTGGTCTGGCTCATGTCCTGCTGGAAAAGACCGATCACCTTTCGGACACGATCTTCAAGTATCAAAAGGGCAAGCACGTGATGGCCACGCCATCGCAGCTGATCTTGCGCTCCGATCAGGAATTTGATGCGGGCAAAAAAGAGGACATCCTCGACAAATGGAACCGGCGCACTGCCGAACTTGGCGTGAATGTGAAATTCAATGCCGATGTGAAATCGATCAAAGGCACCGGCCCTGCGATTGAAGGGTCTGTCCAGAAGATCGTCACCCGCGCGCGCGATGGATCAACCACCACGACAGAATTGCAACGCTATGCTCCGCCTTATGCCATCCAGTTGACCAGTGGCGAAACGGTGATGGCCGAGACTGTCGTTCTGGCCATCGGCACACAGGGCAACCCTAACCTGATGCGCTGCCCCGGCGGCGATTTGCCGCACGTGACCTATCAGCTTGATGATCCTTATGCCGTGCTGGACCAGCATATCATCGTGGTAGGCACAGGCGATGCCGGGATCGAGAATGCACGCGGGCTGGTTGAGGATCCTGCGCAGGGCAACACCGTCACCGTGCTGAACCGCAGCCAGAAATCCACCAACGTGCGTGAAAGTTTCGCCACGGCTAAGGAACCCAACGCCAAGGCGCTGGTCGAAGATGACGCGGCGGGCAAGCTGATGATCCGTTACGAGACTGAGACCAAAGCGGTTGAACCTGGCTGGATCACGCTTTCCACGCGCGATGGCGAAGAGCGTATCCGTTGTGACCGGATCATCGCGCGAATCGGCTCTGCGCCGCCGCGCGCCTTTGTCGAGGGCTGCGGCATCGAATTTGCCAGCGCTGACCGCCTCGCCTTCCCGACGCTGTCACCGCAGTTTGAATCGACCGCGCCCGGCATTTTCGTGATTGGCGCGCTGGCAGGCTATCCGCTGATCAAGCACTGCATGAATCAGGGCCACGATGTGGTCGAATTCATCAACGGCAACACCAGTCTGAAACCGGCTGACGAACCCTTGCTCGAAGCCAAGTTCGCCGATCTTCCGGGTAAGCGTTCAGTCAATGAGTGGCTCGAATTTCTGCAAAAGAACGTCGGCATCCTGCAAGGCATGACGACCTTGCAGTTGCGCGAATTCATGCTCGATTCCGAAGCGCGCGGCTATGCGGCGGGCGATGTGGTGTTTGAACGCAACGATCCGGGATCATCGCTGTTCGCGATTGCTTCGGGATCGGTCCACGTCCGCATCGATCCGAATGATCCGACAAAGGTCATCCCGATCCCTTCGGGCACGATCTTTGGCGAAGTGGGCCTGATTTCCGGGCGGCGGCGCGGGGCGACGATTGTGGCCGCAGAGGACACAGTCTGCGTTGAAATCAGCCGCAATGCCGCGCTGAAACTGCAAAGCCAGGTGCCCACGGCAAAGCGCGCGATCGAACGCATCTCGACCGAGCGCCAAATCCTGCAAATGTTTGGATCGGGGCTGACCAGCGCCGATGTGGCCGAAGTGGTGGAAACCGCCAAGATCATGTCTGTCCGCGCGGGCGATGCGGTGATCAAGGAGGGCGACGAGGACAAGGATGTCTATGTGATCCGCGTCGGATCGATGATCGTCGAAAAGGAGGTCGGCGGAAAGCCGGTGTTCCTGTCCTACCTTCCCGCCGGTTCCTATGTTGGTGAAATGGCGCTGATCGATGGCGGCCGCCGCACCGCCACGGTGCGCGCCGCGATCAAAAGCGAAGTGATCAAGATCGATGGTGAGGCCTTCGGTCGGGTATTGGCGGCAAAGCCTGCGCTGCTCGAACGTGCGCGCAAGGACATGGAAGTGCGCCGCGCGACGAATGCCTTTATCGAATCGAAGAAGGACAGCTTCTCCGGCATCGTCGATCTCTATTCCGAACAGGCCAAGTTCCTTGTCAGCCAAGGACTTGGCGAGGCGACCGACGTTTTGCTGATTGATGAACGGCTCTGCGTGGGTTGCGACAATTGCGAAAAGGCCTGCGCCGATAGCCACGATGGCCTGTCGCGGCTGGACCGTGAGGCCGGCAAGAGCTTTGCGCATCTGCATGTGCCCACATCGTGCCGCCACTGCGAACATCCGCACTGCATGGCCGATTGTCCGCCCAATGCGATCAAGCGCGGGCCGGACGGCGAAGTGTTCATCAACGATACCTGCATCGGCTGCGGCAATTGCCAGCGCAATTGCCCTTACGGCGTGATCCGCATGGACAAAGTGCCGCCCAAAAAGCCGTCACTGCTGAACTGGCTGTTCTTCGGATCAGGGCCGGGACCGGGTGAGCCGCCCTACAAGTGGTCAAAAAAGAACACCAAATACACCGGCGATCCGGCGGTGGACGAGCTGCTTGACCGCAAGAAAGCGATCAAGTGCGACATGTGTGCCGGGATCGAAGGCGGCCCCAGTTGCGTGCGCGCTTGCCCGACGGGAGCTGCCATCCGCGTATCGCCGGACGAGTTCCTGACCGTTTCGCGCCTCGAAAACGAAGGGGCCTGAGGCCGTGGCCAGCATCGCACCCAAAAAGCGCACCGGGGCCAGCCGCGCGCGCACCAGCACGCACGAAGGTTTCCTGCGCCACAACAACGGGTTCTGGGGCAAACTTTCCGCCGCCATCGCGCTAGGCCTGATGGCGCTCTATATCTTCGTACCGCTCCCGGGCCAACACTTCGGATCAAGCTGGCTGGGCTATACTTTGGGTACGATCGGCGCGCTGCTGATCTTGTGGCTGACCATGCTGGGCATGCGCAAACGCGCGATCACACCCGGACGGTGGAGCCTTAAGGCGTGGACCAGCGCGCATGTTTACCTCGGCCTGTGCCTCACCGTGATCGGCACGCTGCATTCTGGCTTTCACTTTGGCTGGAACGTGCACACACTGGCATGGGCGCTGATGCTGTTGGTGATTGCCACGGGCATTTTCGGCATCTGGATCTATGCCACCGCACCGCGCGCGCTATCGGCCAACCGCTATGACGATGAAGGCGCGATTACCGAAAAGCAGATGATCGAAGCGATCCGGTCATTGGACCGGCAGATTCACGACGCCGCCCAAACGCTTGATCCGCAAAGCGCGGCTCTGGTCAATCTCAGCCTCGAAGAGGACGCGTTCACCGGCTCGTTCTGGAACCGCGTGACCGGCAATTATCCCAAATGCGCCACGCGCCATGCCGCTGCCGAATTGCGCCTCATCCGCACCTATCAGCCGCGTGTGGGCGATGATCCGGCAGACAAGGTCGATGCATTGCTCACCCGCAAAGAGGCCATGCTCGGGCGGATGCGACGACATTTGAAACTGAAATCATGGTTGCAGGCATGGCTCTATATCCACGTGCCCGTCACCTTCGCGCTGATTGCGGCGCTCTCCG
The DNA here is from genome assembly GCF_001295795.1 of Novosphingobium sp. AAP83. Lineage (GTDB taxonomy): Bacteria > Pseudomonadota > Alphaproteobacteria > Sphingomonadales > Sphingomonadaceae > Novosphingobium. The sequence continues at coordinate 53,673 of NZ_LJHY01000012.1, read as the reverse complement.
CCCATATCGTCAGCGTCTTCTTCTACTGGTGAGCGATCAATGAGCTTTCTTGTCCGCCAGATCGCGCTCAAATCCAGTGGTGAGGAGATCGTGCGTCCCTCGACCATCGAGGGTGCCGAACTGATCATTGGCCGCGATGCGGCATCAGCCATTCACCTGCCCGACCTTGCGGTTGATCCGCGCCACGCCCGGGTAAAACAAGCCGCCGATGGCAGCCTGACCATCACCTCGGTTGGCGAACTGGCGTTCGACGTGAACGGCAGGTCAAACACGCAAGCTACGCTTGATCCGGTTGTCGGCGCCGAATTGGGCTTTGGCGGCCACCGCATTACCCTGTCGCGCGATAGTGAAACGGGCTTGCCCACGTTCACCGTGCGGCGGGTGGAAGCCGTTTCGGATTCCGCCGAAGACAAGGACGTCACCACTGCCTACACGCTCAAAGGCCTGCTGCCGGGCAAGCGGATATCGGCGTGGAGCTTTGCGATCCTGGTCCTGATCGCGTTTCTGGCCTTCCCGATCTACAGCTACGTCACGTATAAACCCTTGGCGATGCAAGAAAAGGCGCGCCGCCCCGATAGCTTTCATGCAGACCAGACGTGGTCCTCCGGCCCCTTGAGCGCGGCCCATAAAAACCTCGGCGGTGATTGCCAAGCGTGCCACACCGAGGCCTTCGTTGCCGTGACCGATAACGCCTGCCTGACATGCCACACCAAGGACGCGCACGATCACATCGCCGACAAATCGCGCCTGTTGAAAGCGCGCGGTGACCCCACCGGCATGGCCGCGCTGCAACGTGTTGTAGCGACAGCTTTTAACCGTCCGGCAGGCAGATGTGTCGATTGTCACACAGAACATGAGGGTGAGGGCGCTATGCCTGCCACCCAGGAGAAATTCTGCGCCGATTGCCACAACGGGATGAAAGGTCGCTTGCCCGATACGAAGATCGCCGATGCCGCCGATTTCGGGACGGCCCATCCCCAGTTCAAGCCGATGATCATCAGCGGCATGAACGGGGCCAAACCTGTGTTCACGCGCGCCGATTGGTCGCCTTCCTTGCAGGAAAACAACGGGTTGAAGTTCACCCACGGCCAGCATCTGTCAAAGACCAACGGCATTGCCCAGATGGTCCGCCGCATGCCCGGCCAATTCACGGGCAGCGAAGCGCTCGATTGCAAGGATTGCCACCAGTCCGATTCCACCGGAACGCGGTTCGAGCCTGTCGAGATGGAAGATTCTTGCCAGTCCTGCCACTCCCTCAGCTTCGACCAGATCGGCGGCACCTTCCGCACGCTGCGCCATGGGGAACCTGAGCAGGTGGTTGCAGAATTGCGCTCGTTCTATCGTGGCGGCGCGCCTGCGCGCCCGGCCACCCTGTCCGGTCTTGCCCGCCGCGTGCCCGGCGATGCTGCGGCGCGCTCAACCGCTGCCGATTATGCGCGCGCCGTGCGGTTCTATCCGACACGTGCCGAACAGGCCGTGGCGCAAGTCTTCTCAAACGGCGGGATGTGCTATGATTGCCATACGGTAACGCGTGGCGGCACTGCGGCCAGCGGCGGCTTTGCGGTGCAACAGGTGGCGCAGAACGCGCGCTATTACCAAAAGGGCTGGTTTGATCATAAGCCGCACAACAAAAGCGATTGCGCCGATTGCCACACGCAAGCGACCACATCGAACAAGGCCAGTGATCTGCTCGTGCCCGGGATTGACGGTAAAGGCGGCTGCCGCACCTGCCATGTCGGCGGAGATGGAGCGAAGCTTACGACGGCTTCAGTAAAGGACCCTGTCGATTCTTCCTGCGCGATGTGTCATTCCTATCACATGGATACAGACGCGCCGTGGGCGCCAAAGAAAGACCGGAAGAAAGATGTCGCGCAGACTGTGGCCGTGGCGGATCGCCCGCGGTTCCCGGTCAAACTGCACTAAAGCTTTGGCGGGGAACCATGCTGATTGCACAGGTTACGGATATACATCTGGGGTTCGAACCTGATTCCCCGGGTGAATTCAACCGGCAGCGGCTTGACCGCGTGCTGGACCACCTGGCGACGATGGAGCCCCGCCCTGATTTGCTGCTGGCCACAGGCGATTTGATCGACCGGGGGGACCGCCCCAGTTATGAACGCCTGCGCGAGGCGTTTTCGGTGATCCCCTTCCCCGTCTATTACGCAATGGGCAATCACGACGAACGCGGCACTTTTGCCGATGTCTTTCCCGAAGCCACGTTTGACGGCGGCTTCCTGCAATATGTCATCGAAGGTGGACCGCTACGGATCATCGTGATCGATACGCTCGAAGAAGGCCGCCATGGCGGTGCCTTTTGCGAAGCGCGCGCTAACTGGCTGAACGCGCGGCTGGATGAAGCGGTTGATGCGCCCACCCTGCTCGTGCAGCACCACCCGCCGGTCGAGGTCGGCATACCGTGGATGAACACCGACCCGGCTGAACCTTGGGTCGAACGGCTTGGCCAATGCTTGCGCAACCGCAGCAATGTGGTGGGCGTCGTCTGCGGCCACATCCACCGCGCCATTACAACGGCGTGGGAAGGCACAGTCGTCGCCACATGTCCGTCAACCGCGCCACAAGTTGCGCTCGATCTGCGCGCAATTGACCCTGATGTGCCCGATCATCGCCACCTGATCGTTGCCGATGCGCCGGGATTTGCGCTGCATTGGTTCAACGGGCGCGAACTGATCACGCATTGGGACACGGCAGAAGATCATCAGGTCCTCGCCCGCTATGACGCCAATCTGCAAGGCATGATCCAGCACATGCTGGCAGAGCGGCCCCAAACTCAAGCTTAACGCACTGATTCTCAGCGCACTCCGGCCAGCGTCTTCTGGCGGCGGCGCTGCACCGAACTGCCAAGGCCGATAGCTTCTCGATATTTGGCCACCGTGCGGCGGGCCAGATCGAATCCTTTGGCTTTCAACAGATCAACCAGCGCATCGTCCGATAGCACCGCCTTGGGATCTTCTGCATCGATCAACTGGCGGATAGAGGCCTTCACTGCCTCAGCCGAAGCGCCTTCGCCATCGGAAGAGCCCACGCCCGAGGTGAAGAAGTATTTGAGTTCAAACGTCCCGCGATCACAGTGCAGGTACTTGTTCGAGGTGACGCGGCTGACGGTGGATTCGTGCATCGCGATCTCATCGGCCACGGTTTTGAGCGTCAGCGGGCGAAGATGGGCCACGCCATGCCGGAAGAAGCCGTCCTGCTGTTTGACGATTTCAGCCGCCACTTTCAGGATGGTTTTCTGCCGCTGATCCAATGCTTTAAGCAGCCAGTTGGCATCGGCCAGCTTCTCACCCAGCCACGCCTTGGCATCCTTGGACACGCAGGCTCCGCGCATTTCAACATAATAGCTGCGGTTGACGATCAGACGCGGCAGGGTTGCCTGATTAATCGATATGTCCCAGCCGCCATCCTTACCCGCGCGTATGAGTAGATCGGGCACCACCGCCTCGCCCATGCCACCGCCAAAGCGCAGGCCGGGGCGCGGATCATAGCTGCGCAATTCGGCCAGCATATCGGCAAAGTCTTCGTCATCGACATGGCAAAGCCGCTTGAGCCGAGCGATTTCGCCGCGCGCCAACAGTTCCAGATTATCGATCAACCGCGCCATGCAGGGGTCGTAACGGTCGGCTTCTTTGGCCTGAAGTGCGATGCATTCGGCCAGATTGCGCGCGCCAACACCGGTGGGATCGAGCGACTGCACCAGCCTCAAGGCGCGTTCGACCACCGCCATGGCAAGGCCAAGCGCGGTACAGGCCTCGCTAAGCGGGATCGTCAGATAGCCTGCCTCGTCGATCTGGTCGATCAGCCAGCGTGCGATGAACAGGATCTGGGTATCGGATGTGGTTGCGCCGATTTGCGCGTGGAGATGTTCTGCGAGCGTTCGCTCAAGCCCGCCACGCTCGTCAATATCGGGGCCTTCGCCGCCGCTGCTGGTAAACTCGCGGGCCGAGGAAAGATCGCTCAACCCTCCATCGCCTGTGTCCCGGTCACGGTCGAGCGCGCTGACATCGATATCGAGCGGGCGGTCTTCTGCTACGCGCCCTTCGGCGACGAGTTGATCGACAGGCGAGGTTTCAAGGTGGGTGCGGCGCAGATCTTCGGGCATGGCCTCCACCGCTTCGGGTGGGGCAGTTTCACCGATTTCGAGCAAGGGGTTGGCGTCCATCGCTTCGCCGATGAACGTCTCGACCTCTAGGTTCGACAGCGCCAGCAGCTTGATCGCCTGCTGCAATTGCGGCGTCATCACCAGTGACTGCGATTGCCGAAGATCCAGTCTTGGGCCGAGCGCCATGATCTAAATCCCCCCCGGGCGCAGCATCAGAGCGTAAAGCCCTCGCCAAGATAGAGGCGGCGCACATTGGCATCGGCCACCAGCGCTTCGGGGCTGCCCGCAAACAGTACCTGCCCTCCATAGATGATGCAGGCGCGGTCCACGATGTCGAGCGTTTCACGCACGTTGTGATCGGTGATCAAAACGCCAATCCCGCGGCCCGACAGATCTTTCACCAAATGGCGAATGTCGCTGATGGAAAGCGGATCGATCCCGGCAAACGGTTCATCGAGCAGGATGATCGAAGGCCGCGCTGCCAGCGCGCGGGCAATTTCGCAACGGCGGCGTTCCCCGCCCGATAATGCCATCGCCGCGCTGGAACGCAGCCGCGTCAGGCCGAATTCATCGAGCAGACGCTCAAGCTCCGCCGCCCGCGTCGCCTTGTCCGGTTCAATCAGCTCGAGCACGGTGGCGATATTCTGCTCAACCGTCATACCCCGGAAAATCGAGGTTTCCTGGGGCAAATAGCCAAGGCCCAGCACCGACCGGCGGTACATCGGCAGCTTGGTGATATCGACGCCATCCAGCAGGATACGGCCCGAATCGGGGCGGACCAGCCCCATGATCGAATAGAAGCACGTGGTCTTGCCCGCGCCATTGGGGCCAAGCAGGCCCAGCACTTCACCCTTGCCGACCGACAGCGAGATATCGCTCAGGACTGCGCGTTTGTCATAGGACTTGGCGATCGAGACGACCTCAAGCCCGCCCTGCGGGATGGGCGGCGCGGCGTTTGCAGCACTTGGGACAGCAACTGGGGCGTCTTGGGTCAAGGTCATCGGTTCAGTCTTTTCGCAAGATACAGGCTATTCTACGGGCTCAGACCACACTCATTAGCGCTTCGTTTTCATGCCGCAAACCCGCCAAAAGCAAACTGGCAGGATTTATGCATGGGGCACCCTATGTCCTAAGCCGGGAAGGTTAGCGCAGAATTAACCTTGCAGTGAATTGTGACGCATGATTTACTGTTGTGGGATAAGGATCAAACACAAGGAAGCGCCATGGATAAGGCCCTCCAATCAGAACAACCAACGGCCCAGCCAACGGCCGGGGCGCACAAGCTCGATTGGCGCAAGAAGATGAGCGACAATGTCGCTTATGGTCTGCTGGTCTATACCGGCCTTCAAATCTTTGTGACGATGCACGAAATCCAGGGCACAAGCGCATCAATCTTGCCGCTTTTCGTGCTAGTCGTGCTGGTGGCTGCGATCATTCCGCTGTTCCGCAATTTTGAACGCCGCTGGGAACACCTGACTGACGAACAAGCCCATAATCCAGGGTTCAAGGCTGCTTTCCGCCGCGATCAAGTGCGCGTTTGGCTGCTCGCCGCAGTTCTTCCTTTTGTGATTACCGGTCTGTTCAGGCTGCTCAGCGTCCTGTTCTGATCCAATGATTGCCCCCGCCCCAAGCGGGCGCTAGACCGCGCAGCCTAAACGCTTGCGAAAGGTCTGTTCATGCTGTCACCCGCCGAAGCTCAGGAGCGCTGCGAAGCCCTGATCGAGCGTGCGCGCCGCGCCGGGGCCGATGCAGGCGACGCCATCTATGTCGCCAGTGCTTCCGAATCGGTACAAGTGCGCCTTGGCGCGCTGGAAGATGTCGAGCGGTCTGAATCCGAACACATTGGCCTGCGCGTCTTTGCAGGTGGTGCCTCTGCCTCTATCGGATCGACCGATCTTGGCGATGCAGCGCTGGATGAACTGGCCAGCCGCGCGGTGGCGATGGCCCGTTTGGCGCCCGCAGATAAATTTGCAGGACTTGCGCCCGAAGATATGCTGCTGCGCGATGCCGCGCCCGAACTTGATCTTGATGATCTGACCGAGCGCAGCCCGGCAGAGCTGCGCCGTCTTGCCGAAGAAGCCGAAGATGCCGCGCGCAGCATCGCGGGCGTCACCAACAGCGAGGGCGCAGGTGCAAGCGCGGGGCGCGGGTTGTTTGCGCTGGCCACCAGCCACGGCTTTTCCGGAGGCTATGCCGCATCCAGCCATAGCATCTCGGCCAGCGTGGTTGCGGGCGAAGGCAGCACGATGCAGCGCGATTATTCTTGGCGCAGCACCCGCCATGTGGCCGATCTGAAAGGCCCTGCCGACATCGGGCGCGAGGCGGGGGAGCGCGCGGTATCGCGGCTGAACCCCGGACGCGTGAAGAGCGGGCAAGTGCCGGTGGTGTTCGATCCGCGCGTGGGCAATTCGCTGATTGGCCATCTGATCGGCGCGATGTCGGGCGCATCAATCGCGCGGCGCGCCAGTTTCCTGCTAGATCGCGATGAACAGCAATTGTTCGATAGCAGCATTACCATCACAGATAATCCCCACGTGCGGCGCGGCATGCGTTCGCGCCCGTTCGATGGCGAGGGCCTGCCAACGGGCCAGCGCAATTTGGTGGAAGGCGGACGGATCACCGGCTGGCTTATGGATTCTGCCGTCGCGCGCCAGCTTGGCAACCATCCGACCGGCCACGCATCGCGCGGATCATCCGGCCCGCCCCACGTCACGGCCAGCAATGTCGTGCTTTGTGCAGGCACGCTGGCCCCGGCAGAACTGATGGCCGATATTGCCGACGGCGTTTATGTGACCGAGCTGATCGGCCACGGCGTCAATGGTGTGACCGGTGATTACAGCCGGGGTGCTTCCGGATTCCGTATCGTCAATGGCGAACTGGCCGGAGCGATTGCGGAATTCACCGTTGCGGGCAACCTGATCGATATGTTCGCCGCGCTGACCGCTGCCAACGATCTGGAAATCTTTCGCGGGATTGATGTGCCGACACTGCGCGTGGACGGCATGAGCATCGCAGGCGATTGATAGAAAAACAAAAAGGCCGCCAAGTCCTGTGAACTTGGCGGCCTTTTGTGCAAATCCGAAGCGGATCAGGCGGGCTTTTCAGCCTTGGCGCGTTCAATCGCTTCGATGGTGATGCGACGGGCGTCATCTGCGCCACCCCAAGTGCCAACGCGAACCCACTTATCCTTTTCCAGGTCCTTGTAGTGGGTGAAGAAGTGTTCGATCTGCTGCATGACGATTTCAGGCAGATCTTCACGTTCCTTCACGTCCGAATAATACGGGAAGGTTGAATCGACCGGTACGCAGACCAGCTTTTCATCGCCGCCATGTTCGTCTTCAAGGTTCAGCACGGCAATCGGACGGGCGCGGACGACCGAGCCTGCCAGAAACGGCGAGCGGGCAATCACCAGCGCATCAAGCGGATCGCCATCGGGCGAAAGCGTGTGCGGCACGAAACCGTAGTTTGCAGGATAGCGCATCGGGGTGTGCAGGATACGGTCAACGAATAGCGCGCCCGAAGCCTTGTCGAATTCATACTTCACCGGCTCACCGCCGATGGGAACTTCGATGACTACGTTGAGGCTTTCCGGCGGATTGTCACCGGTAGGGATCATGTCGATACGCATGTGTTCGGCCTGTATGATTATGGGACGGGATAACTTCGCCACTAGCGAAGGCACTGCCATACAGCAACACAACTTATGGTATGGTTAATGTTTACCAAATGCGTTGAATAACACGGCAATTGGCCCGAACGCATTACATGGTCGTAGCGTGGCGGGGCTGACTGGTCACCGCAGTCCACCCCGCCTTGATGTGTGACGTTTACTTCTTCTTCGCCGCTATTGCCGCACCGGGGCGCTTGGGTGTTAGCAGCAAGTCCAGCCCGGTTGGTGCCTTGCCGGGGGCCACGCGCTCAAGCCAAGGATAGCGCAGGCCATCCTTATAATCGATCTTCACCGTTTCAAACCGGCTACCGCGCTTGGTCAGCAGTTCGATGGGCTTGCCCGAATCGCCCTTGGCCGCCGTGACGGCTTTTTTCATGTCATCCGCGCTATAGGCCGCACCGTTCACCGCCACGATTTGTGTGCCGGTGACGATTCCAACGTTGAACGCGGGGCTATCCCAGCGGGTGCTGGTGACTTTGCCATCCTTATCAAGCGCCATGCCGACAGAGTTGGCAAGGCTGAGGCCTTTGCCAAAGTCCATCGCGGCCTTCATGTAAGGATTGGGCTCTTCCTTCCAGACCAGCTTATAGCCGCCCTTGTCGATACCGTTCAGCGGCGCGGGCTGGCCCGGCTGGTTGATGCGGGTGTCGATCAACTTGGCCCAATCATAAGGGTAAAGCGCGTTGAGCTTGGTCACAATCTCGTCCACCTCGAACGGGATCTGGCCCCAATCGCCCGGACGCATGCCAAAGAACGACTGCGCGAAATCATCGATCGATTTCTTGCCGCCGGTGCCTTCGCGCAAGATCTGGTCGATCTCCAACCACACCAGCGCGCCTTCAGTGTAATAATCTTCATTGCGGGCAAGCGACGAAAAAGGCTTGGGCTTGCGCGAGGCGAACACGGGATCGAAGCCTGTATCTTCAACCGAACGCCATTCGCGCCCTGGCTGTTGCGTAAAGCCACCAGCCCACGCCGCCAACATGCCCAGCACAATGTCTTTGCCCTGCATGCCCGAGCGCGCAGCCAGAACAGCGCCCCAGAACTGGTCCTGCCCTTCATAAGTCCACAGCAGATCGCCCTGCATCGGCTGGCGATAATCGGGTGTCCATAGCCGCGCGGGGCGGCGGAATTTACCCGACCATGAGTGCGCATATTCGTGCGGCAGCAAATTGCGATCCCATTCCTGCTTGGCCCAGTCGGTAAAAGCCTCAGGCTCAAGCTGGTTCTCGCTCGACCGGTGATGTTCAAGCCCGATGCCGCCGATCTTATCAGACAGCGCCAGCAGAAATTCATAATGATCGAAATGGTTTGCGCCGAAGGCCAGCTTGGCTTCGATCACCAGCGCTTTGTGTGCATCGATATGTTCAGGCTTGGCGTCAAGCTGCGCGGGCTTGTCGGCCACAACATTCAATGTGACGTTTTGGCCCAGATCCCACTTGCGGAAGTGCTGGCCTGCAAAGATCGGCGAATCGACCAGCGTTTCGTAATCGGTCACGCCCCATGTCACGCGGTTGCCTGCCATGCTCATGCCATCCAGCGCGGTGGCCGGGGTCCAGCCTTGCGGCAAGGTGACGGTGGGCTTCACCTTGATTTGCCGCACATAATGCCCGGCAGGATAAAGGCTCATCTTCTCCCATTGCAGGTTGAGCATCTCGGGCGTCATCGTGATGCGCCCTTCAGCCGATGTGATCGGCGAGGTGTGAATAAAGCGCGCGACAACGTCCTTGGCGCCCGCTGGAAGTTTCACGTGAAAGGCAAAGACCTCAACCCGATCACGCTTCCATTCCACCGCTTTGCCATCAACATAGAATTGCACGCCGACCAGTTCGGACAGCGTGCCGCGCGGGCCATGATTGCCCGGAAGCCATTGCGGATACAGCAAAATCAGCTCTTTTGCGCCTGCTACCACCGGGATGGTCTGCGTTACGCGGTAGGCCCCGCGCGCCACATCGGACGCATCGATATCAAGCGTCATCGTACCGGGATAGGCCACATCGCGCGCATCAGGCACGGTCTGCGTAATCGGCACGGCCATGGGCGCAGAGTTTTGGGCAAGTGCCGACGTGGACAGGAGAGCGAGGATGAGCGGGGCTACAAAGAGCGGGGTGGGCGCGAGGTGCTTTTTCATAACGCAATTCATGCCGCGAAGCAGTCGCATCCGCAACCATTCCTGCACACCTTTTTGACAGCGCTTTTCGTTTGGCACGAATGCGGCTAATCGCGCAGCCATCATGAGCCAACAAACCCCACAAGCTATCCGCGGCACACAAGACATTTTCGGTGCCGATGCCGAAGCTTTCGCCTTTGTCGTCGAAACCTTTGAACGCGTGCGCAAGCTCTATCGCTTCCGCCGCGTGGAAATGCCGGTGTTCGAAAAGACCGCGGTGTTCTCGCGTTCGCTGGGCGAGACGACCGATGTCGTTTCCAAGGAAATGTACAGCTTTGAAGATCGCGGCGGGGAATCGCTGACGCTGCGCCCCGAATTTACCGCCGGGATTGCGCGCGCTTATCTGACCGATGGCTGGCAGCAATATGCGCCGCTGAAGGTGGCCACGCACGGCCCGCTGTTCCGCTATGAACGCCCGCAAAAGGGCCGCTACCGCCAGTTCCACCAGATCGACGCCGAGATCATCGGCGCGGGCGAGCCGCAGGCCGACGTGGAACTGCTGGTGATGGCGGACCAGTTGCTGAAAGAACTGGGCATTGCAGATGGCGTGACGCTGCAACTCAACACGCTGGGCGATGGCGCCAGCCGCGATGCCTGGCGCGCCGCGCTGATCGAATACTTCCGCGCCCATGCTGCGGAATTGTCCGAAGATTCGCAGGACCGGCTGGAACGCAACCCCTTGCGCATCCTCGATAGCAAAGACCCGCGCGACAAGGCTTTCGTGGCTGATGCGCCGAAGATTGATGATTACCTTTCGGCTGAGGCGCAGGACTTCTTCGGCAAGGTGACTTCGGGTCTGGGCGCAGCGGGCGTTTCATGGACCCGCGCTGCCGCGCTGGTGCGCGGGCTGGACTACTACCGCCACACCGCGTTTGAGTTTGTCACCGACCGGCTGGGCGCGCAAGGCACCGTGCTGGGCGGCGGGCGCTATGACGGGCTGATGGAAGCGCTGGGCGGCGCGGCAACGCCTGCGGTCGGCTGGGCTGCGGGGATTGAACGGCTGGCGATGTTGGTGGGGGGCGAAACCGTTAGCTTTGACCCAACGCCCGTGTTTGCGATTGTCCCAGATTCACCTTCAATGAGGGATGAGGCCGACAGAATCGCAGCGCACCTGCGCTCAGTCAGCACTCGACCAGATCGCAATAGCGACTACTATATTTGGACCTCTTTCAAGGGCCAAGGTAAGAAGCTGGCCGAGAAAGCAAAGAAAGACAAAGTCGACGCGATCCTTTTCGTGCGTGAAGGTGACAAACCTGAAGATCGACTTCACCTGACGAACGTAAAGGGAAGTCAGGGTGACGCGATGGATGACCTGTTCAATATCCTTGCACGCCTTCCTGCGCCTTACACAAGCTTATCTGGCGAAGGCTAAATGGTGCTCTTTATCCACACCGTAACTCTAAACTTGTTTCAGGGTCCATCTCTACCCCTAAACGGACATCGCGTGTGGAGGGATGGATGCTGAAACAAGTTCAGCATGACGGATACTCCCTGAGCCACAAACACCCCGTCACCCCGGGCTTGACCCGGGGTCCCGCTGTTCTTCTCGCGGCGGGTGACAACCAAGCGGGATCCCGGGTCAAGCCCGGGATGACGAAGTGTGGGGATGTGGCATGAGCGTATCCGACACCCGCCTTGGCCACATCACGCACCGCTTTGCCGAGCTTGAAGCGCGGCTGGGATCGGGCACGCTGGAGGGCGCAGACTTTATTGCCGCCAGCCGCGATTATGCGGAGCTTGAACCGGTTGCCCGCATCGCGCAGGAAATCGCCGCGATGCGCGAGGAAATCGCCAGCCTTGCGGCGCTTGATGATCCCGACATGCGCGAGCTGGCCGAGGAAGAGCTGGCGCGGATCAACGCCGAACTGCCGCAAGCCGAACACCGCCTTGCCATTGCCATGCTGCCGCGCGACTCGGCCGACAGCCGCCCGGCCATGCTCGAAATCCGCGCGGGCACTGGCGGCGATGAGGCCGCGCTGTTCGCCGCCGATCTGTTCCGCATGTATGAAAAGTATGCCGCCGAGCAGGGTTGGCGGGTGGAAGTCGTCTCGGTCAACGCCAATGACATCGGCGGCTACAAGGAAGTGGTCGCCAATGTTGCGGGCAATGGCGTGTTCGCCAAGCTGAAGTTCGAGAGCGGGGTCCACCGCGTGCAGCGTGTGCCGGTGACCGAATCGGGCGGGCGCATTCACACTTCTGCCGCGACCGTCGCCGTACTGCCAGAGCCTGACGAGGTGGACGTGCGGATCGAGGACAAGGATCTGAAGATCGACGTCTATCGCGCCAGCGGCGCAGGCGGGCAGCACGTGAACACCACTGATTCGGCCGTGCGCATCACCCACTTGCCCACCGGCACGGTCGTCACCTGCCAGGACGGGCGCAGCCAGCACAAGAACAAGGACAAGGCGATGCAGGTGCTGCGCGCCCGCCTGTTCGAAGCCCAGCGCGATGCGGCGCAAGGCGAGGAGGCCGAAGCGCGCAAGGCGATGGTGGGATCGGGCGACCGTTCCGAACGCATCCGCACCTATAACTTCCCGCAAGGCCGCGTGACCGATCACCGCATCAACCTCACGCTGCATCGCCTGCCCGAAGTGCTGGAAGGCACAGGGCTTGGCGAACTGGTCGATGCCCTGATTGCCGAGGATCAGGCCAAGCGGCTGGCTTCGATGGATGGTTGAGGTTGGCTTGAGCGTAACCAAAGCCCCCTCCTCTGAAGAGGAGGGGGAGTGAGCGTCGCCCAAGCCATTCGCGATGCCGCTGTGACGCTGGCGCACACCAGCGATACCGCGCGGCTGGATGCCGAATTGCTGATGGCGCATGCGCTAGGCTGTGCGCGATCGGATGTGCTGCTGCGCCATATGCAAGCCGAAGCGCCGGAGGGCTTTGGCGCGCTGGTGGAGCGCAGACTGGCGCATGAGCCGGTGGCCTATATCGTGGGCCATCAGGAGTTCTATGGCCTTGATCTGGCGGTAAGCCCTGCGGTGCTGATCCCGCGCGGGGATAGCGAGACGCTGATCGAGGCCGCACAGGCCAGCCTTGCCAGCCGCCCGCCGCAGCGCATCCTCGATCTGGGCACTGGATCGGGCGCGCTTTTGCTGGCGGCGCTATCGATCTGGCCAAGTGCCGAGGGCATCGGCATTGACCGTTCGCCCGAAGCACTGTCCATTGCCGCTGCCAACGGCGCGCGCCATGCACCGCAAGCGCGGTTTATGCAGGCCGATTGGACGCAAACAGGCTGGAGCGATGGGCTTGGCCTGTTTGACCTGATCCTTGCCAATCCGCCTTATGTGGAAGATGCCGCCGATTTGGCACCATCGGTGCGGGCGCATGAACCGGCGGGCGCGCTGTTTGCGGGGCCTGACGGGCTGGATGATTATCGCCTGCTAATCCCGCAATTGCGCAGGCTACTGGCCGAAAACGGCATCGCCATGGTCGAGATCGGCTGGACGCAGGCCGTGCCAGTGACGGCGCTGGCAACGGCTGCCGAAATGACGACAGTTTTGCACCATGACCTTGCCGCACGCCCCCGCGCGATAGAAATGGCGAAAAACCGCAATATTCCTCTTGGCAAGGCTGCGACAGACGACTAACCATAGCTTCAGGTAAAGAACGGATGATGGCTTCCCGATCTTGCCTACCTCACCATTTGCAGGGATGAACGGCCAAAGGGGCCGGGACGAAAGCAGATGCTGGGAACCCCTGTTTACCCGTCCTTCGTGGTGGGAAAACCGGTGGTGGAGATTGCGCGGCTAACGGGTAGCACGGCAATACGGGTTTAACCTGCATTCCAGATGGGCCTGAATTCCACTTGGGCCGCCCCCAAACAAGGAAGTGCCTGAAGTTGAATAACAACAATCGTGGTAACAACCGCCGTCGCGGGCGCACCAATAATGGTCGCCCACAGAATGGCGGTCAGCAGCTTAACCGGATCGACAGCCGCGCACGGGGCAATGCCCCCCAGATGCTGGAGAAGTATCGCAAGCTCGCATCGGACGCTCACCTGAACGGTGATCGTGTGCAGGCCGAATACTATCTCCAGTTTGCCGATCACTACTTCCGCGTGATCGCCGATAGCCGTGTCCGCACCGAAGACCAGCGCACCCGCCCCTTGGGCCCCAACGGCGAGCGTTGGCAGGAACAGGACGGCGAGGAAGAGAACAACGAATTCAGCGCAGAAGGCGATTACGCAGCGTTTGAACGCGCACCATCGCGGCAAGAGCGTGAACAGCGTGAACAGCGTGACGAGCGGCCCCGTGATGACCGCGAGGAGCGTCCGCGTCAGGACCGCCAGCGCGATGATCGCCCCCGCTTTGACCGCGTGCGCGATGATCGGCCACGCGATGACCGCGAAGACCGTCCGCGTCAGGACCGTCAACGTGATGATCGGCCTCGTGAAGAGCGTGGGCCCCGTGAAGAACGCGGGCCGCGTGAAGAGCGGCCCCGTGAAGACAGGCCGCGTGATAACCGCCGCTTTGATCGCTCGCGTGAGCAAGATGCCGAACCGCAGATCGCAGAAGTAGCAGCCTTGCCCGGCGAGGGTGTGCCTGCCAGCGAAGGTGAACCCATCGCCGATGCAAACGACAATCCGTTTGTGCGCGATACCCGACCGGCGCGCGGCTTGCGTCCGCGCACGGAACGCCGCCCCCGTGTTGAGCGTGAGCGCGACGATGCGCCCGCAGCGCTTGATCCATCAAGCCTGCCGCCATCCATCGGCGTGCGCAGCGAACCCGAACCGGTGGCAGCCCCTGCACCCGCTGCTGCCGAACCTGCTCCGGCGGCTGCGGCTGATAATGCGGCACCGGCACCCAAAAAGCGTGGCCGCCCACGCAAGAATCCTCTGCCCGTAGAAGGCTGAGATGTGACGTGAGGGGCTGGCCGCTTGCGGCCGGCCCCCACGCACCCCATAGCGTGCAGGCATGTTGCGATTGATCACGCCCCCCCGCCCGCACCTATACACCATCGCTGCCGGTGCCTTTGCTGCAACCGGTTTCCAACCGTTGAGCCTGTGGCCGCTCACGCTGGCCGCACTCGCCTATCTGATCCACCGTTTATATGTGGTCAAAAGCTGGCAGCAGGCGCTGCTGTCGGGCTGGCTGTTTGGCCTGGGCCTGTTCACGGCGGGCAATGGCTGGATCGCCACAGCCTTTACCTATCAAGCGGAAATGCCGCAGTGGCTGGGTATGATCGCGGTCGTGCTGATTGCGCTCTATCTGGCGATTTTCCCCGCTTTTGCCACGCTTTGCGGCTGGTGGCTTAGCCGTACCCGCAGTAAGGCGTTGCTGCCTGCATTTGCCGCCTGCTGGATCATCAGCGAATGGTTGCGGGCAACGCTATTTACAGGCTTTGCGTGGAATCCTCTGAGCATGATGATGCTCGGCGGATTTGACAGGCCGGGCCTTGCCCTGCTGGCGCAGTGGACTGGCACTTATGCGCTGTCTGGCCTTGTCATCCTGCTGGGCGGATGGTGGCTGTTTGCGGTCCGATCATGGAACAAGGGCCAGAAACTGGGCGCTGTGGCCTATGCTATCGGCCCGGCTGTTCTGATGGTCTTGCCGCTGGGCAGTGCGATGATCGGGGTGGAGCGGGCCGAAGGCACTTTGCCGCTCACGCTGGTCCAGCCTGACGTGCGGCAAGACGTGCTGAATGATCCGGCCAATTACGAAAACCAGTTTCGCGTTACCGCAGCGCTCTCGCTTCCCCGCCAGCGTGGGACGCGCCGGTTGGTGCTGTGGCCTGAAAGCGGCGTGCCTGATTTCCTGCGCGAAGGCTATCGGCAGTATTGGTACGATGAGACGACATATGCCGCCAACCCCACTTTGGCGCGCGAACGAATCGGCCGGGTGATCGGCCCCGGCAGCCTGCTGCTGACCGGTACGACGGACATCGCAATGAAGGCAGGGACAGCGACGGGCGCTTATAACGTGGTGACGGCGCTTGACAGCGATGGTGTGATTCGCGGCAGCTATGCCAAGGCGCATCTCGTGCCGTTCGGGGAATATCTGCCAAAGCGCGAATGGCTTGAGCCGGTTGGCCTTGCCCGGTTTGTGGCGGGCAACCTGGATTTCTTTGCGGGACCGGGGCCGCGCACGCTTGATTTCGGGCAGCATGGCAAAGCAGGCGTGCAGATTTGCTATGAGATCATCTTTTCAGGCGAAGTGGTCGATCGTGCCAACCGCCCCGACTATCTGTTCAACCCTTCAAACGATGGGTGGTTTGGCGATTGGGGACCGCCGCAGCATCTGGCACATGCGCGGATGCGCGCGATTGAGGAGGGCTTGCCTGTCCTGCGTTCAACCACCACCGGGATCAGCGCGGTCATTGATGCCAATGGCGTGGTGCGCGCCTTCCTGCCTTTACGCAAAGCCGGACGAATTGATGTGCTGGTACCCCCACCGCACGCGCCAACTTTGTTTGCACAAATAGGTAACGCAATGGTTCTTGTGTGGTCCGTAGTGCTTCTTGTCATCGCGCTGGTTGCCAGCACCGCCCGAAAGCGCTAGAGGAAAGCCAGACATAAAGCTTTCTTTATATGAGGCTGGCAATGCGCACAGAATATCTGTTTACTTCCGAAAGCGTTTCCGAAGGTCATCCTGATAAGGTTGCCGACCAGATCAGCGATGCCATCGTTGACTTGTTCCTTTCAAAAGACCCCGAAGCCCGCATTGCTTGCGAAACCCTGACAACAACCCAGCTTGTTGTTCTGGCGGGCGAAATCCGTTGCAAGGGCGTTTACGAAAACGGCGCATGGGCACCGGGCGCGAAAGAAGAAATCGAAGCTACGGTACGCGCAACCGTCAAGCGCATCGGTTATGAGCAGGAAGGCTTTCACTGGCAGAGCTTCCGCTTTGAAAACAACCTGCACGGCCAGTCTGCCGAAATCGCGCAAGGCGTTGATGCCGGTGACAACAAGGACGAAGGCGCAGGCGATCAGGGCATCATGTTCGGTTATGCCACCGATGAGACGCCCGATCTGATGCCCGCCACGCTTTATTACAGCCACAAGATCCTTGAACGCATGGCTGCTGATCGCCATTCGGGCGCAGCACCATTTCTTGAGCCTGACGCCAAGAGCCAGGTCACGCTGCGCTATGAAGGTTCGTTGCCGGTCGCGGCCACGGCTGTCGTCGTATCAACCCAGCACGCCAAGGGCTATTGCCTGACCGGCGAAAACGCTGATCCGGCCAAGTATGCCGAACTCGAAGCTTATGTGAAGCGCGTGGTGGCAGACGTTATCCCGCCGGTACTGCTGCGCGAGACCGTGTATTACATCAACCCGACCGGCGCGTTTGAAATCGGCGGCCCCGATGGCGACGCAGGCGTGACTGGACGCAAGATCATCGTGGACACTTACGGCGGCGCAGCCCCGCACGGCGGTGGCGCGTTTTCGGGCAAAGACCCGACCAAGGTTGACCGTTCGGCCGCCTATATCACGCGTTATCTTGCCAAGAACGTGGTGGCCGCTGGCCTTGCCACGCGCTGCACGATCCAGATCGCTTATGCCATCGGCGTATCGCAGCCGCTTTCGCTCTATGTCGACACGCACGATACCGGCACGGTTGCCGACGACAAAATCGAAGAAGCGATCCGGAGCAATGGCAAGTTGGGCGGCCTGACGCCGCGCAGCATCCGTACGCATTTGGGGCTGAACAAGCCGATCTATCAGCCGTCAGCGGCGTATGGCCACTTTGGCCGCAAGGCCGATGGCGATTTCTTCCCATGGGAACGGCTTGATCTGGTGGATGATCTCAAGGCTGCATTTGCCTGATTGATCAAAGCTTTGCCTAACAAATTGGCGGCTCGCATCCTTCGGGATGCGGGCCGTTTTGCTGTGATGGGTTTCAATTGCACTTTCCTACAGGACACCCCGCGCGCCACCACACTGGCTTTTGATGGAGCCAGACTATGCGCGAGATCACCCCCCGGATTGCCCTTGAACTGATCGCCCACGAAGGGATCGTCACCGAAGCCTACAAGGACAGCGTCGGCGTCTGGACATGGAGCGTCGGCATTACCGATGCTTCGGGGCACAAAGTTTTCCCGCGTTACAAGGACAAACCACAACCGCTGGAACACTGCATTGGCGTCTATCTGTGGCTGCTGCGCGAAAAGTATCTGCCGCCGGTTCTGGCCGCGTTTGGCACGTATGATCCAAGCGAAGCGGAACTGGGCGCTGCGCTCTCGTTTCACTGGAACACCGGTGCGATTGGCCGGGCAAGCTGGATCAAGCGCTTTGTGGCAGGCGATCGCGCAGGCGCGCGCAAGGCGATGCTCGATTGGGCGCGCCCTGCCGCCTTGCTCCCGCGCCGCCGGCTTGAACAAGCCCTTTTCTTTGACGGACAATGGAGCGAGGACGGCACGGCTCTGGTCTATGGTGTGGCCAAACCATCGTATCAGCCATCGCGCGGCAAACGAATCGCAATGCGCGCGCTGGTTGAGGACATGTTCGCAGCCCAAGACCAGACTGCTCTTTCCAAAGTGATTCCCGCGCCAACGCCTGTCACTCCAGCGCCTCCCAAGCGCAGTTGGTTTGACCGGTTGTTTGACTAGAGCCCGCCCTCAGATTTGGTCCTTGTCCACCGGTCAACGGGGCGATATCCACGGCAAACTGCGCCAAAAGGCACTTTGCGCATAAATCGCAATGCGTTAGTCCTGTTAAAGCCCCTTAAACCAGGATCGGGATATACCGTTCTGATGAAGTTTAGCACCGCAAGGATCATCGCCGCACTGCTTGTAGCAGCGCCCGCGTTCGTCATCACCGTCCCTGCTGTGCAGAGCCGGACACAAGATTCCATTCTGGATCAACGCGATCAGTTCATTCAACAGCAAATTGCCGCGATTGCCGCCGAAGGGCGTGGCCGAATCGGTGTGGCCGCGATGGATCTTGATGGTGGTGGCCAGATCATGGTGAATGGCGATATGCCGTTCCCGATGGCAAGCACCGCCAAGATTGCGGTTGCCGCCACATTTCTTGAGCAAGTTGAAAAGGGCGCGCATCGCCTTGATCAGGAATTCCCGATGATGCTTCCGGTGCGCGAAACGGGCCAGATCAGTCCGGTCGCCCCTTTGCGCGCCGGCACGGTGTTGACCGCGCAAAGCCTGATGGAATTGATGATCACGCGCAGCCATAACGAGGCGACCGACGGGTTGATCAACGCCGTGGGCGGGATCGAAAACATCAACTACTGGCTGACCCGCAACGGCATTGCCGGTCAGCGACTCGATCACACAATGGCCACGCTGGTGCGCGATGACGGCAAGGTTGATCCGGCCCGTGTGATTGATACGCGCACATCCAGCACGCCGCGCGCGATGATAGCCCTTTTGGCTGCAATTGATCGCGGTGGCGTTTTAAGCCCCGAAAGCCGCGCTGTGCTGCTCGATACGATGACCCGCACCAGCACCGGCAAAACCCGCATCCGTGCAGGCCTTCCCGAAGGCACGCTGGTGGCGCACAAAACCGGCACTTTGTCGGGCGTTACCGATGATGTCGGCATTGTCCGCCTGCCCGATGGGCGTCATCTGGCAGTGGCGTTCTTCGTCACCGGGCCAGAAGGCCACGCTGTGCATGCCAAACTGATCGCGCGGATGATGCGCGTGATCTATGATGGTTACAGCGCTCCGGTCATGAACAATACGCAGGACATCGCCCGCCGTCGTTGATGTGCAAACTCTGAAACCAGTTTCGCCGCGTAAGCTTGTGCTTACGCGGCGTTTTTTGTGTGCGAATCAAACACGCAGACAGAGAAAAGGGGCGTGACCCGTGAAGGCCACACCCCTTAAACCCTTATAATCATCCCTTGCGGGAAGATTACATAGCAGCAGCTTCAGAAGCGGCTTCCGAAGGAGCAGCCGAAGCGTCAACAGCGACGTCGCTGGCAGCTTCGGTGGCTTCTACAGCAGCTTCAGTAGCTTCTTCAGCTGGCTTTTCCGAGCAGCCAGCGAGAGCAAAGGCAGTGCCGGCAACGGCGGCGAGGATGAGCTTGCGCATGTTACAATCCCTGGATTGAAGTGAACCGCGCCGGGCACGCAGCCCGCCGCAAAGCCTACTCAGCCGGTAGACTTCTAGGCCCAATTAATCGGCAATTCATCAGCTTGCAAGCATTACAAGACAATAAGATTGCCTGACCTGCCTTTTGCACCGGCCGGAATGCCTTGTTTTCGCCTAAATTCCTAGCGTTCAAGCGCCCTTAGCACGCGTTAAAATGTTGTTGGGAATGATCTGTGCAATGCCGATGACGCAGCCGCGACGCCCTGCTAACACCCCGGGATGGACGAAAAACAGCATCTTTATCTGGTCGACGGCTCGGCTTACATTTTCCGCGCCTACCATCGCCTGCCCCCCTTAACGAATCCGGCAGGCGTCCCCGTCGGGGCGGTCTATGGCTATACCACAATGCTGTGGAAACTGGCGGAAGACCTGCACAAAGAGGATGGCCCGACCCATCTTGCGGTCATTCTCGACAAGGCTGGAACATCGTTCCGCAATGATCTTTATGATCAATACAAGGCGAATCGCCCGCCCGCTCCTGAAGATCTGGTGCCGCAGTTCCCGCTGATCCGCGATGCGACGCGCGCCTTCAGCCTCGCCTGCATCGAAGAAGAAGCGCTTGAGGCGGATGATGTCATCGCCTCTTACGCACGCGCCGCCAGTTTGCGCGGCTGGGACGTGACGATTGTTTCATCCGACAAGGATCTGATGCAGCTAATCGGCACCTGTTCCGAGGGCGGCGGGCGTGTCGACATGCTTGATACGATGAAGAATCTGCGAATCGATGTGCCCGAAGTGATCGAAAAATTCGGCGTCGAACCGGAACGAGTCGGTGATGTGCTCGCGCTGATGGGTGATTCGGTGGATAATGTGCCCGGGATTCGCGGCATCGGCCCCAAAACCGCCACCAAACTGATTCAGGAACATGGCGATCTCGAATCGGCGCTTGCCGCCGCGCCTGCCATGAAGGCCAGCAAACTACGCGAGAGCTTGATCGAGCAGGCGGACATGGCCCGCCTGTCGCGCGTGCTGGTCCAGCTCAAGGAAGATTGCTCGCTTCCGGTCGCGCTGGAAGATTTCAAGCTGGGGCAGATCCCGCGTGATCCGCTGGCAGCGTTCCTGACCGAGCATGGCTTTACCAGCCTGTTGCGGCGTCTGGACGGCGGCCAGGGCAGCCCCGGCCCCAAAACGCAGTTGAACCCCGCCAAGCCTGACCCCGCCAAGCCTCACAATGCCGCCGCACCCGCCGCACCGGCCGGCACGGCGCGTCCGCTGCCCTCATGGCCGGCGGTTGATCGTGAAGGCTACGCCTGCGTCCAGACCATCGCAGAGCTTGAACAGTGGATCGCCCGCGCCTTTGCCGCGCGCGTGGTTGCGGTGGATACCGAAACCAGCGCGCTGGATGCGATGCGCGCCGATCTGGTCGGGGTCAGCCTTGCGATCGGGCCGAATCAGGCTTGCTACATCCCGCTGGGCCACGGCGGGACAGATATGTTCGCCGAAAGGCCGGTGCAGGTAGACAAAGCCGCCGCCTTGGCGCTGCTCAAGCCGCTGCTGGAAAGCGATGCGGTGCTTAAGGTCGGGCAGAATATCAAATATGATTTCAACGTGCTGGCCCGCCTTGGCATCGCGGTTTCACCAATCGACGATACCATGGTGATGAGCTTCTGCCTTGATGCCGGGCGCGGTGAAGTGGGCATGGCAGGGCACGGCATGGACGAATTGTCCGACCGCCACCTTGGCCACACCACGCTGACCTTCAAGGAGATGTGCGGCAGCGGCAAAAAGGCGATCTCGTTTGCCGAAGTTCCCCTGCCCGATGCCACCCGCTATGCCGCCGAAGATGCGGACGTGACGTGGCGGCTCCACCGTCTGTTCAGCCCCCGCTTGGCCGAAGAGGGCGGCACCCGCGTTTATTCCCGCGTAGACCGCCCGCTGGTGCCTGTTGTGGCGATGATGGAGCGCAACGGCATAAAAGTGGACCGGGAGCGTCTGGCGGGCCTCTCAGCCGAATTTGCCACGCAGATCGCGCGGCTTGAAGGTGTCATCCACAAAGCGGCAAACATAACCTTCACGATCGGCAGTCCCAAGCAACTGGGCGAAGTGCTGTTTGAAAGGCTCGGCTACAAGGGCGGCAAGAAAGGCAAGACCGGGCAGTATTCCACCGACCAGTCGGTGCTCGAAGGCCTTGCCGCGCAAGGGGCGAGCGTTGCGACGCTGGTGCTGGAATGGCGGCAATTGTCCAAGCTGAAATCAACCTATACCGATGCGCTACAAGCCGCGATCAACCCCGATACGGGCCGCGTCCACACCAGCTACAGCCTTGTCGGCGCGCAGACCGGGCGCTTGTCGTCCAACGATCCCAACTTGCAGAACATCCCGATCCGCACCGAAATCGGTCGCCAGATCCGCGATGCCTTTGTGGCCGAGCCCGGAAACGTGCTGCTGGCGGCAGATTATAGCCAGATCGAACTGCGCCTTGCCGCACATATGGCCGATGTGCCCGCGCTAAAAGAAGCGTTCGAGGCGGGAGAGGACATCCATTCGCGCACCGCAATGGAGATGTTCGGCACGGTGGACCGCGATACGCGTGGCCGCGCCAAGACGATCAACTTCGCGATCCTCTATGGCATAAGCCGCTGGGGCCTTGCCGGGCGGCTGGGCGTGAGCGCGGATGAAGCGCAAGCGATGATCGACCGCTACTTCGAGCGCTTTCCCGGCATCCAGCGCTATATCCACGAAACGCTCGAAAGCGTGCGAGAGCGGGGCTATTCCGAAACGCTGTTTAGCCGCAAGACGTGGTTCCCGCGCATCGGATCAAAGAATCAGGCCGAACGCCAGGGCAGCGAACGCGCCGCGATCAACGCCCCGATCCAGGGCACCAGCGCCGACATCATCAAGCGCGCGATGGCCCGCATGATGCCCGCATTGGAAGAGGCAGGACTTGGCCACATCAAGATGCTGCTGCAAGTGCACGACGAACTCGTGTTCGAGCTGCCTGCGGGCGATGTCGATGCGGCGCGGCCCGTGATCGAGCGCGTGATGGCCACCGCTGCCGAGCCATCGGTTAAACTGACAGTGCCTTTGGGCGTCGAGATCGGCACGGGACTTTCGTGGGGGGCCGCGCACTGATCCGCGCTTGAGAGGGGCCACCCCTGCCCCCTCTTTTCCGGAGGGAGCGGGGAAGAAATCAGGCCGCGCCTGCGTCTCCGAAGTTCCACATGCGTTCAAGGTTATAGAACGTACGCACTTCGGGCCGGAACAGGTGGATCACCACGTCACCGGCATCAACCAGCACCCAATCGGCGGCAGGCAGGCCTTCGATACGGACATGGCCATAGCCGCCGTGCTTGATCCGCTCGGACAGCTTTTGCGCCATCGAGGCGACTTGCCGAGTTGACCGGCCCGAGGCGATTACCATGTAATCGGCAATCGAGCTTTTGCCTTCGAGCGCAAGGCTGACGACTTCCATCGCCTGATCATCATCAAGCGAGGCGAGCACGAGATCGTGCAGCGTGGCAGCAGTGCGAGGAGTGGTATCGGTCATTGCGGACACTTTAGTGGCTTTTTCGGCATTGGCCGATTGAGATTGAACGCTGGTCATGATGCGCGAAATGGCCTCCGTGGCTCAAGAGTCAAGGAATAACGATTCTTTCGCGCATGCGTTTCCCCGCTGCGCCCTGCTGGCGCGGCGGGTTTCGGGGGATGCGCGATCAGGATTTACCTCTGTTTATAGCGCGGTGGGTAACGCCATCGCGCGAACTGGCGGTGCCGATCCGGGCAAACCAGTCTGGATCGGCGGCGCGAATCGCGCTGGCTGATCGGGTATCGGGATCAAAGCGGAGTATGGTCAGCGCCGGGGTGACCTGCTTTGCGCCGGAAACCATCTGGCCGGGCCGCTGGCGCCAGCGGCGCAACCACGCCATGGCAGGGCTTGCCAAAGCAGGGCCATCATATCCCGGGCGGGCAATCACCGCAATCGGCATCTCGCGCGCGATCTGCCGCCAGTCTTTCCAGCGGTGGAACTGCGCCAGATTATCGGCCCCCATCAGCCAGATGAAACGCCGCTTGGGATAGCGGCGCTTCAAAGCGCGCAATGTATCGATGGTGTAGCGCGTGCCCAGATCACGCTCGATGGCAGTGGCGCGAATCGGGGCGCGGCGGCTTTGCGCGCGGGCAGAGGCCAGCCGCGCGGGCAGCGCAGCCATGCCCTTGGCCGGTTTCAGCACGTTGCCGGGCGAGACCAGCCACCACGCGTCATCCAGCCCAAGCGCGCCAATCGCAAACAGCGTGATCCGGCGGTGGCCGCCATGCGCGGGGTTGAAACTGCCGCCCAAAAGGCCGGTAAGCTTGCTCAGGGGCGCACCTGCCCCGAACCGCGCACGAGCCATTTGTAGGTGGTGAGGCCTTCAAGCGCGACCGGACCGCGCGCATGCAAGCGCCCGGTGGCAATGCCGATTTCCGCGCCAAGGCCAAATTCGCCGCCATCGGCAAACTGGCTGGAGGCGTTGTGCATCACAATCGCGCTATCAACCTCGTCCAGGAACCGGTCCGCCACGGCCTGATCATCAGTAACAATCGCATCGGTATGGCCCGAGGCATGGGCCGCGATATGGGCGAGTGCTGCGTCAAGACCATCGACCACGGCGACCGAGAGGATCGCTTCGAGGTATTCGGTGTCCCAATCCTCATCATTGGCCGCGCCGATCCGGGGATCAATCGCGCAGGAACGCGCATCACCGCGCAGTTCGCAGCCTGCCGCCAGCAAAGGCTCAACCAACCCGTGCGGATCGGGATAGGTCGCATCGATCAGCAGCGTTTCCATCGCCCCGCAAATGCCGGTACGACGCATCTTGGCATTGAGCGCAATCGCCTTTGCCATGGCGGCATCGGCAGCAGCGTGGACGAAAGTGTGATTGATCCCGTCAAGGTGGGCGAGCACCGGCACGCGGGCATCGGCCTGAACGCGCGCAACAAGGCTTTTGCCGCCACGCGGCACGATCATATCAATCAGGCCCGCCGCTGCCAGCATGGCCCCCACCGCCGCGCGGTCTTGTGTGGACATAAGCTGCACTGCGTCAGCAGGCACGCCGCCTGCGGTCAGCCCTTTGACCAGTGCTGCGTGAATGGCACGGTTAGAATGGACCGCTTCGCTGCCGCCGCGCAAAATCGTGGCGTTGCCCGACCGCACACACAGCGCTGCGGCATCAGCCGTCACGTTGGGGCGGCTTTCATAGATGATGCCGATCACGCCAACGGGCACGCGGACGCGCTGCAATGTCATGCCATTGGGCCGCGCGGTTTCATCGATCACCTGTCCGACCGGATCGGTAAGCGAGGCGACCTGCGCCACCGCATCGGCAACACCGGCCAGACGTTCAGGCGTCAGCCTCAGGCGATCCAGCATTGCAGGCGACAGGCCGTTGGCCGCGCCATTGGCCATATCTTGCGCATTGGCGGCAAGGATTTCAGCCTCGGCGCTGCGCAGGGAATCAGCGGCCAGCTTCAAGGCATGTTCTTTTGCCGGAGCATCCATCTGCGCTAACTGGCGCTGTGCCGCGCGGGCGGCACGGGCAAGACCTTCGACAATTTCGGTCACGGATGGGGCGGAGGGGGTGAGCTGCGGTGACATGGGCCTCGCCCTATCATCGCCCGAACGCAATGTCATCCAGGAGCGCGAATCGCCAAAGACTGAATTGCAGCGCAAATGCCGTGAATCACACAGCTTCCAACAGCTCATCGGACGAGACGCACGCCTTGGCTCATGTACCTATGTTCGGATTCGCCAGAGCCGGTTCCGGGAAGTAGTCGCATATATAACGGGAACGTTAATAATAATTGCGGGCACGTTAAGAAACGCCACGACGGGGGTCGCCTAGTCTTGCCAAC
Organism: Novosphingobium sp. AAP83; assembly: GCF_001295795.1. Taxonomy (GTDB): domain Bacteria; phylum Pseudomonadota; class Alphaproteobacteria; order Sphingomonadales; family Sphingomonadaceae; genus Novosphingobium. The sequence goes on along the minus strand of NZ_LJHY01000012.1, from coordinate 27,839 downwards.
CATGAAGCTATCCGAGGCGCTGTCCCGGGTAAGGAGCCTGTTCCCCGAGCGTGAGTTTTTCATGCGCTCACACGGCCAGGTTCGCTTTATCCGCATCTCGCCGCGCCTGCAAATGGCCGTCGCCAGCGGCATCGCTGTGGCTGTGTTGATGTGGCTGGGCATGATGGTTGCCACGCTGATATCGCAGTATTCATCCGCGCAAGAACATGCCGCCCTGCTGGAACGCGAAGCGGCAGTCGCTTCTGCCGAAAGCCGCGTACAAAAGTATCGCGGCGGGCTTGAAGGCGTGGCCGATGATCTGGCCCGCAGGCAAGACTTCATCGAAAAGGCGATTGAAGGCACCATCGGCGAATTGCCCAAGGACCTGCCGAAGGGCAATGTATCGGACAGCAGCGCCGAGGCGGAAAAAACCGTGCGCAAGATCTCGATGGAATTGCCCGAAGCGCGCCGTCTGGCAGAGCTTGAAGCGCGGCAGCTGGTATTCATCGAACGGCTGACCCGCTTTGCCGATTCGCGCGCTGCCGCCGCCGAAACATCGATTCGCCGCGTGGGGCTGAACCCTGCGATGTTGCGTAATGGATCGGTTGCCGGTCAGGGTGGCCCGCTGATCCGGCTGTTCACCGGCCACGACGAAAGCCTTGATCCGCGCTTTGCAAGGCTGGGTGCCAGCCTTGAACGCATGGCTTCGATGCAAAAGGGCCTTGCCCGCATTCCCAACACTCTGCCCGCGCGGCTGGAATACATTTCTAGCGGCTTCGGCTATCGATCTGATCCGTTTACAGGTGGTGCAGCGTTCCATGCCGGGCTTGATTTTCGTGGGCCGATGGGCGCGCCAATCTATTCCGCCGCCGCAGGAACCATCAGTTTTGTCGGCATAAAACAAGGTTATGGCCGTTGCGTCGAAGTGTCCCACGGCAACGGGTTGATGACGCGTTATGCTCACATGTCGGGCACGAACGCGCGCCTTGGCGCAAAGATTGAAGCAGGCACGGAAATCGGCAAGATCGGCAATTCCGGGCGCTCGACCGGCCCGCACCTCCATTTCGAAGTGCGGATCAATGATCGCCCGGTCAATCCGCGCCCATTTCTTGAGGCAGCTCACTGATGTTCAACAAAAAGCCTGCGCCGGTTCAGCGCCAGCAAACCGGGAGTAGTCCGATGGCCGCCACTTTCTCGATCCTTGGCAATGACGTTTCGATCAAAGGCAATATCAGCGCCACAGCTGATCTTCACGTTGACGGAAGCGTTGAAGGCGACATCACCTGCACCGCACTGGTGCAAGGCGAACAAAGCACCGTAACAGGCGTCATTCGGGCGGAAAGCGCCCGTCTTTCGGGCACGATCCACGGCTCTATCGAGGCGGGCGCGCTGGTCATCCTGAAAACAGCGCGCATTCACGGCGATGTGACCTACGATACGCTGACGATCGAACAAGGCGCACAAGTGGACGGCAAGTTTTCGCACCGGATGCAATTGACCGAAGAAACTTCGCTATCGCTGGTGGGTTGATTGGCCACATCAAACTCAAGACTTGCTGAATCAGCCTAGCTGGCCTACATCAGCAATAAGCAAGGCCGCTCCGCAAGGGGCGGCCCTTATTGTTTCCGCCTTTTTGGCACGCCTTTTCCGGGAGACCGCCGTGAGCACCCAGCCCACATATCCGCTGATGCCACATGCCACCGCATCGTGGCTTGTCGACAATACCGCGCTGACGTTTGAGCAGATCTCGGAATTTTGCGGCCTTCACATCCTTGAAGTGCAAGCCATGGCCGATGATCTGGCCGGTCAGAAATACACCGGACGCGATCCGATGCACTCGGGCGAATTGAATCAGGCCGAAATCGACAAAGGCCAGGCCAATCCCGAATATCGCCTGAAAATGCAGCGCGCGCCGATCTCGGTCAGCCGCACCAAAGGCCCGCGTTATACGCCGGTGTCCAAGCGTCAGGACAAGCCCGATGGCATCGCGTGGATCCTGCGCAATCACCCCGAAGTTTCCGATGCACAGATCGGCAAGCTGATCGGCACCACCCGCACCACCATCGCCGCGATTCGTGATCGCAGCCACTGGAACATCAGCAACATCAACCCCAAGGACCCGGTAACGCTGGGCCTGTGTTCGCAGCGCGAACTTGATGCACTGGTGGCCAAGGCCGCGAAAAAGGCGGGTTATGAAGACAATGGCGAGGCTGCGCTGCGTCTCGGCACCGATCGTGATGCCCTGATCGAAGAGCTGCGCGCCGAACGTCTGGCCCACACCAAAGCCGCATCAGACGCTGCACAGGAAGCCGAAGCCGCGGCGTGGCTCGCCGCCCGCCGCGCAGAAGGCCTGTCAGACAGCTGATTTTTCGTTGAGCTTGGAATTGAAAAGGCCGCTCAGGGATGGGCGGCCTTTTTTCATCAAACCAGCGCCTATTCGAAAATCCCCGTCACCTCATTTTGTGGCGGCCCTGCCATCTGGCGATAGACCGCTGCCAGTATCGCGATGAAATAGACCAGCGCGGCTGATGTAATCGCGCTGGAAACAGCTGCTGTCAGCACTTGTTGCACGCCGCCGCCAGTCATGAGCACCAGCACTATGCCCACCAGCATCATCGCCAGCCCATAGACGATGGCAAAGACCACTCCGGCCAGAATGAAAAAGGCAAGCAAACGGCCCGAATTACCACGGGTCAGCGCCCAAGACCGGCGCAGGGCTTGCACCGGATTGCGTTCAGCCTCGATCGCCAGCACAGGTGCAACCAGCGCCATACGCAAGCTGCACCAGATCATCGCGACAAACGCGGCCACGATCACAAACGCGGCCAGCGCTTGCAGGCCGGTCAGCGCCGAAAGGCTGACCAGCACCAGAAACGCAAGGCCCAGCGCACCACCAACAATGATTTGTGCGATCACATAGGGCAGCAATGCCTTGAACCCGCGCTGGATTGCCTGCCCCACGGTTGGCCGCGCCGGATCGGTCATCACGATCAGCATCGTCACGGTGCCGGCCATTTGCAACAGGGTGACGATCACCAGCAGCGGCATCGACGATGTCCATGCTTCGGCTATGATTTCCATCATTTTTTCAGGCGACGTGCCGGGGGGCATCTGCGGTTCGGGCACGAACACGGAAAATGCGAGGCCGGGGAGCAGGAAAAACACGCCTGCGATGGCCAACAGCATATCGCGGTTGGTTGAAACGAGGCGCGTGGCGGTTTGCCAGGCAAGGCTGCTATCCAGACGGGGTATCATGCGCGCCTGATAGCAGCGCAATAGCGGTTCTGTCGAACCCCCGATTTGCCCCGATTCATCTGGCGTTGCCCATGCCCCTCTTGAAAGGCGCGGCAGACAGGGCCATGCCCCGATCATGGCCGCAAACGACACACCCCAAATCTGCCGGGAGCAAGCGCAAGTCCCCTACCGCGAGGCGCTGGAGACGATGACGGTGCGCAATGCCGCGATTGCCGATGGCAGCGCGCAGGAACTGATCTGGCTGCTGGAACACCCGCCGGTCTATACCGCAGGCACCAGCGCCGATCCGCAGGAACTGCTCGATCCGCGCTTTGATGTGGTCAAGGCCGGGCGTGGCGGGCGCTATACCTATCACGGCCCCGGCCAGCGCATCGGCTATGTCCTGCTCGATCTGACAAAGCGCGCGCGCGATGTGCGCGGGTTTGTCCACGCACTGGAAGGCTGGGTGATCGCAACGCTCGCCGATTTCGGCGTCGAATCATGGCGTGCGCAGGGCCGCGTCGGCATCTGGACTCATGGCCCGGATGGGCGCGAGGCCAAAATCGGCGCGATTGGCGTGCGCATCCGCCGCTGGGTGACGATGCACGGCTTTTCGGTCAACCTCTCGCCCGATCTTTCCCATTTTGGCGGGATCGTGCCATGCGGGATCGAGGAATTCGGCGTGACCAGCCTTGCCGCGCTGGGCCGCAATGTTACAGCGCAAGCATGGGATGAAGCGATGCTGGCGCACCTCGGCAGTTTCCTTGCCCATCTTGAAGAGCCTTGCCCACCGGAGTTAGCATGATGGCCCTCACCCGCATTCCAGCCCTCGCTCTTTGCCTCAGCGCAGGTTTGTTTGTTGCCGGTTGTGAAAAGCAAGCGGCGGACACTTCGGGTGAAGCGGTGACGGGCGAAGTTTTGCCGGGATCCATCAGCGATGCAATGATTGATCTGGATACGTCGACTGCCACGCCGCCGCTGGCGCCTGTCAAACCGACCGAGAAGGTGGAGGCAAAATCAACGGCAAGCGAAGCTGCACCTGATGTGGCAGAGGCCGCCGAACCTGCCGAAAAAGCGCCGGTTGCCTCAGCCGAGACCGAGTAACTGCCTCGCCATTTTCAAGTGCGGCTGATCGACCATGCGGCCGTTGTATTGCAGCGTGCCGGCATCGGGATTACTGGCAAATAGCGCAACAATCGCATGCGCCTCAGCCAATTCAGCCTCGGTCGGGGCAAAGGCTGCGTTGATGATCGGCACTTGCGCGGGGTGAATCGCCAACATGCCGCTAAAGCCATCGGCACGGGCGGATTCAGCGGCGCGGCGGGTGCCGTCCGCATCCTTGAAATCATCGTGCAGCGTATCGATTGCCCAGACGCCTTTGGCATGGGCGGCGAGCAGGCACTGCGCGCGGATAAACCGGAAAGCATCGGTCCACGCGCCGCTCGCATCGCGTTTGCGGCTGGCCCCCAGCACGGCTGACAAATCCTCTGCGCCCCATGTCAGGCCACCAAGGCGCGGCATCGATTCATCGATATAGGCCGGGATCGTCATGGCCGAACGCGCGGTTTCGCTGACCAGTGGCAGGATCCGGGTAGCGCCGACCGCAACCCCGTTGCGCTGTTCGAGCTCGTAGATTTCCGCCGAGAGCTGGCGTATCTGATCCGGCCCTTCGCACTTGGGCAGCATGACGCCATCGGGTGCGCCTGCCATCACCACTTCCAGATCATCGCGCCACATGCCGGTATCAAAGGCATTGATCCGCACCCAGCGCGCCATCGGGCGGCTTTCGAGCACATGCTGGCGGTGGATCGCCAGCCAATCGCGCGCCATGGTGCGGGCTTGCACTTTGGCCGATGGCGCCACCGCATCTTCCAGATCGACGATCACCGCATGCGCGCCCGTGGCCATGGCCTTGCCCAGCTTCTTTTCGCTGTCACCGGGAACAAACAACCATGATCTGGGCGGCATGCGGCATTACTCCTTGTGCATCAGACCGTTGCAGCTTCTTCGGCCAGTGTCGGATAATCAATATAGCCGACTTCGCCGGGGAAGTACCACGTTACGGGCACACCCTTGTTCGGATTGATGTGCGCACCTTTGGCAATGCGCTCAACCAGATCGGGGTTGGAGATGTAAGGGCGGCCAAAGCTGATCGCATCGGCCCTGCCCGAAGCGACATCATCAGCCGCTTCTTGCGCGGTATAATCGCTGTTGAGCACGACCGGCCCGGTATAGATCTTGCGGAACATGCCGTCCTGCTTGGGCACATCAGTAGCCCCGAACGTGCCATCCGGCCCCGGCTGGCGCAATTCGACAAAGCTGACGCCCAGTTCCTCGAGCACGCGCGCCGCTTCACCAAAGACCGCTGCGGGATTGCTGTCATCCACGCCCTGCGAATCGCCATTAGGCGACAAGCGCACCGAGACACGGTCTTTGCCCCAGACCGCGATCAGGCATTCGGTCACCTCGCGCAACAACCGCACCCGGTTTTGCGGGGAACCGCCGTATTCGTCCTCACGCAAGTTGGTGCCATCGCGCAGGAACTGGTCGATCAGATAGCCATTGGCAGCGTGGAGTTGCACCCCATCAAACCCGGCCTTCTTCGCGTTTTCGGCAGCGAGGGCATAGTCAGCGACAAGTCGCGGCATTTCATCCAGACGCAGGGGCCGCGCTGTGGCGAAATCCTGCTTGCCCGCAGGCGTGTGGGCTTGGCCCGGCGCGCGCGTGGCCGATGACGATACCGGCGGCTCGCCCCCCAGGAAGTAGGGATGCACGATCCGGCCCATGTGCCAGAGTTGCAGAATGATACGCCCACCGGCGGAATGAACGGCCTCAGTTACAGGCTTCCACGCTTCGGTCTGTTCATCGCTCCAGATGCCCGGTGCACAGGGCCAGCCCAAGCCTTCGCGGCTGATCCCGGTGGCTTCGGAAATGATCAGCCCCGCGCTGGCGCGTTGGCGGTAATATTCCACCATGATGTCTGTCGGCACGCTATCTGCATCGGCCCGCCCCCGTGTGAGCGGGGCCATGATAATGCGGTTGGGCAAATCGATGGCGCCCAGACGGATGGGCTGGAACAGTGGTTCATGCATGCTAGGGGTACTCCTGATAATTCCATTTTGCGACGCCACTCGGTTTCGCTTTGCAACTGGATTAAGCACGGCCGATGACGAATTCAAGTGACAGTGCCGGGCCAGCGTCACCAAAAGCCATGCATTTCCTTGCCTTGCTGACAGGAAACTTTGCTTTGGCATTGGGTCCATGGTTTGTCCGCATCGCCGATAGCGGGCCGGTTTCCGCAGGCCTGTGGCGGTTGTTTCTGGCGCTGCCGCTGCTCGCCTTGTTTGCCAGAGTGCAGCGCGAACCTTTGTGGGGTTATGCCGCGAAAGATTGGTGGATATTGGTCGGCGCGGGCGTGGTTTTCGCGCTCGATCTGGCGAGCTGGCATGTCGGCATCGAGATGACCAAGCTGGGCAATGCCACACTGTTTGGCAATTCGGGCAGCGTCATCCTGATGATCTGGGGCCTGATCGCGCTGCACCGCCGCCCCCATCTGCGCGAATATGCCGCCGTTGCGATGGCGCTGGGCGGAGCAGGGCTGCTGCTGGGCCGGTCGATGGAAATCGATGCGCGCACCCTGATCGGCGATCTGTTCTGCATCCTCGCCGGACTGTTTTACGTCGTCTATATCCTGATGGTGCAAAACGTGCGCACCCGCTTCGGATCGTGGAGCCTGCTGTTCTGGTCGAGCGTTGCGGGCGTGCCCGTGCTGTTGTTTACCGCCGTGGCGCTGGGCGAACCGGTGATGCCTGCCAACTGGTGGCCGCTGATCGGGCTGATGTTTGCCAGCCAGATTCTGGGCCAGGGCCTGCTCGTCTATTCGCTCGGCCACTTCCCCCCGCTCGTTATCGGTCTCGTACTGCTCACACAACCCGCCGTATCAGTCGTGCTCGGCTGGTTCGCGTTCGGCGAAATGCTCAATCTGCCCGACGCCATCGGCATGGCGCTGGTGGGCGCAGCGCTGGTATTGGCAAGAGTTGCCCAGCCCGAGGCTGAGGCAGGCTAACCCCTAACCCCCAAACGGCCGCGCCCCCAAATCGCCCATGCCCACGGTGCCGCTGGCCATGTCGAGCATGCGGTCGAGACTTTTCTTGGCAGCCAGACGCAGCGGTTCTTCGATGTCGATGCGGGGCTGCAAATCGCGCAGCGCGATGTAGAGCTTTTCCATCGTGTTGAGCGCCATGTAGGGGCAGATGTTGCAGTTGCAGTTGCCGTCGGCTCCCGGCGCACCGATGAAGGTCTTGTCCGGAATCGCCAGTTGCATCTGGTGGATGATGTGCGGCTCGGTAGCCACGATCAGCGTATCGCCGGTGAAGGTTTTGGCGTAATTCAGGATGCCGCTGGTCGATCCCACGTAATCGCAGTGATCGATGATGTGCGGCGGGCATTCGGGGTGGCCTGCCACCGGCGCGCCGGGATGCTGCGCCATCAGTTTCAGCAATTCGGTTTCCGAAAACGCTTCGTGCACTATGCACACGCCCGGCCAGAGCAGCATATCGCGCCCGAACTTGCGGTTCAGATAGCCGCCAAGGTGGCGGTCAGGGCCGAAGATGATCTTCTGTTCGGGCGGAATCTGCGCAAGGATCGTCTCCGCGCTCGATGACGTCACGATCACGTCCGACAGCGCCTTCACCTCGGTCGAGCAGTTGATATAGGTCAGCGCGATGTGATCGGGGTGGGCTTCGCGGAACGCCTTGAACTTGTCGGGCGGGCACGAATCTTCAAGGCTGCATCCTGCGTCCAGATCGGGCAGGACCACGATCTTCTGCGGGGAAAGGATCTTGGCGGTGTCGGCCATGAACTTCACGCCGCAAAACGCGATCACTTCGGCATCGGTGGCTGCCGCCTTGCGCGAAAGCTCCAGTGAATCGCCCACGAAATCGGCCAGATCCTGAATTTCCGGGCGCTGGTAATAGTGCGCAAGGATCACCGCCTTGCGCTCGATCCGCAAACGGTCGATCTCTGCGCGCAGGTCAAGGCCAGCAAGGTTCGTTGGTTGGGCAGTCATGACGTCACGTTCTCCCACCCGGCGGATCATGCCGGGCCGATACGCGGACTTAGGGACCGCGTGGCGCTCCCGCAATAGGAATGGTCTTGCCGGTCAGTCGAAAGTGACGTCGACTTTGGCCTTGGTATAGCCCGCCACTTGCAGCGGGATCGAAAGGTTCTGGCTTATCGCGGCTTTGGCGGCTTGCCGCGCAAGGTCCATCAAAACCGGATTTGCGGCCTGCGCCACGGCTTGCCCCTCGGCCAATTTGGTATTGTCGCGCGTCAGCTTGTCTTGCGCTTCGCGGGTGATCCATATGCCATCGCGCAGATATTGCGCGCGCGCCTCGTCCAGATTGGGGCGGCTGACGGTCAAAGGCGGCAGCTTCACGCCCAGCGTTTGCGTTTGCGCATTCCACGAAAGCCGTTCGCGCCCGATGGCGGCAAGGTTGATCGTATAATCCACCCGCGCCGGGATCACCGCCACTTGCTTGGCATTGACCAGCCCGAACAGGCGGGAGTCATCGCTGGATACCACAGGGGCCAGTTCGGCGCTGAACACGGTCAGCGTGTTTTGCCGTTCAAAGGCGACAAGGCTGGTGGCGAGAGGATCGCCGATATCTTCAGGCTGCCACAGCTTCCAGCCAAGGAACGCCGCGGCGGCCAAAGCCAGCAAAAACAGGCCCCACGGCAGCATCGATCTGCGCGCCAGACTGGCCTGATGGCGCGGTGCGGTCAGGTTTGGATCATCCATTGTTCACCCCTAACGGCCACACGGCCCTGCCGTTCCAGATCGATCAGATGCGCCAGCACCGAACGCCCGGCCGCGCCATGCAGCCGCTCATCCAAGCCTTTATACATCGCCGCGACGAAATCGGGGATATGCTGCGGCCCCGCCTCTTCCAGCAAGCGCAGGATCTGGCGTTCGCGCTGGCGACGGTGGCCCAGCATGCCGCGCACCAATTGGCGCGGATTATCGATCTGCGGCCCGTGCGCGGGGTAAAGCACGCGGTCTTCGCGATCATACAGCTTTTGCAGGCTGGCCATATAGGCCGCCATATCGCCATCGGGCGGCGAGACGACCGAGGTGGACCAGCCCATCACATGATCGCCGGTAAACAGCGCGCCGCTTTCCAGCACCGAATAGCACAAGTGATTGCTGGTGTGACCGGGTGTTGCCACCGCTTCCAGCGTCCAGCCATCGCCGGAAAGCCGCTCGCCATCGCTCAACACGCGGTCAGGCATATAATCGGCATCAAACGCGGCATCGGCGCGGGGGCCGTCATCGACCAGTGCCAGCGGGGCACAGCCGATGATCGGTGCGCCGGTTGCCGCCTGCAACGGGCGCGAGGCGGGGCTGTGATCGCGGTGGGTGTGGGTACAGACAATCGCCACGATCCGTGCATCGCCCACCGCCTTCAGGATCGCATCGACATGGCCCGCGCCGTTCGTGTCCGCATGACCGGCCACGCCGGTATCATCCGGCCCCGGATCGATCACCGCCACTTCCGCACCTGCACCCACGATATAAGTCTGCGTGCCTGTGAAGGTATAGGGCGAGGCATTCGGAGCCAGCACGCGCCGCACCAGCGGTTCAAGCTGTTCGGACAGGCCGGTGGGCCAGTCTTCGCGGTTCGGGATGGGGGGCAATTGGGCCATATCGGTTGCTATGGGGATTGCACGGCATCCATGCAACCTTGCGCATCGGCTTGCGGCGTATCACACTGCCCGCGATGCAGACCAAATACGATCTCGCCGTGATCGGTGGCGGCGTGAATGGCGCGGCGATTGCGCGCGATGCCACCGGGCGCGGGCTGTCGGTCCTGCTGCTGGAACGTGGCGATCTGGCGCAAGGCACCTCGTCTACCTCAACCAAGCTGATCCACGGCGGCTTGCGTTATCTGGAACACCACGAATTCGCGCTGGTTGCAGAAGCTTTGCATGAACGCGAGATCCTGTGGAAACAGGCCCCGCACATCGTCTGGCCGATGCGGTTCGTCCTGCCCATCGTGCCCGAAGGCCGCCCGTGGTGGATGCTGCGCACGGGCCTGTGGTTTTATGATCGGATCGGCGGGCGCAAGGCCTTGCCGCCCACCACGCGCGTCAAACTCGATGGCCGCATGGGGCTTCAGCCCGAAGTGCGGCGCGGCTATGAATATTCCGATTGCTGGGTGGATGATGCGCGGCTGGTGGTGCTGCTCGCGCGCGATGCGGCAGATCGCGGGGCCGATGTGCGCACGCGCTGCGCGGTGACCAAGATGACGCGCGAAGGCCAGTTCTGGCGGATCGAAGCAGGCGACGAAGTGTTCCATGCCGACATGACGGTCAATGCCGCCGGACCGCAAGTGGGGCAAGTGATGGACACAGCCCATGCGCCGCGTCCCGGCCTGTTGCGCCGCGTGCGCGGTTCGCACATCGTGGTGCCGCGCCTGCACGATGATCCCCGCGCCCTGTTTCTGCAATTGCAGGACGGGCGCGTGTGCTTTGCGATTCCGTGGCAATATGCCTTCACCCTGATCGGCACGACCGATAGCGAAGACGGTGCCGATGCCGATCCGCCACAGGCCAGCGAGGCCGAGATTGCCTATCTCCTCAATGCCGCCAACCAGTATTTCCGCCGCAGTTTGAAGCGCACAGATGTAGTCCACACTTTTGCGGGCGTGCGGCTTTTGGCCGATGATGGTTCGGGCCGTCCGGAAGCTGCGACGCGCGGTTACCGGTTCGATCTGGATCGCGGCACCGATCACCACTCCGCCCCGCTGCTCACCGTGCTGGGCGGCAAGATCACCACGCATCGCACGCTGGCAGAGGCCGCATTGGAACGTCTTGGCGTCATGGAAAACGCCGGATGGACCGCCACCGCGCCCTTGCCCGGCGGCGATTTCACCCCCGACGGGCTGGACGAGGCCGACAATACCGCACCGGTGGAGCAGGAAATCCTTGCCCAAGCGCAACACTTGTCCCGCCCCACCGTCCACCGCCTCGCCCGCGCTTATGGCACCGAGGCTTTGGGCTTTGTGCGCGGCGATATGGGACGGCATTTCGGCCAAGGCTTCACCGAAGCCGAACTGAACCACCTCACCACCCGCGAATGGGCACGCACCACCGACGACGTCCTGTGGCGGCGCTCCAAACTGGGGCTGTGGTTCAGCGAAGATGAGGTGGCCGCGTTGGGGGCTGCGCTGGAAGCGGGTTAGGGGGTGTGTTTAGCCAAAAGCTGCTGTGCGTGAAAGGACGCCTTAGCTGAGGTAAGGACCGAGGGTGGCGTCCGCCCGAAACGTCGCCATCTGCCAGTTATTGAGAAAACCGTAACTTGACCTGTCTATCCAAGCCTATGGCGCTTGTTGCGCCGGAGATGGCGTGATGGTTTATTCGATTGGCAAAGTGAGCGTCTATGAGACGGAGCCGGACAATACGGTTGTCGGTACTCAGGACGGCGTTTGGGACAAGGTTGAATACCTGCACCCTGATTCAGTGGACAGGCATGCCAAAGGCGAAGAGAACCATAGCAGGCGTTTAGGTTATGGCTATCCGATCGCACCAGAGACTGCGCCCAAGACCGTGCTGTGGAAAAGCAAGACCAAACTCCCGCCCGACTATGCCTTTGGCAACAACGAAATAATGCTCGTTTCGTCTCGGTTTCGAGACTTGGTGGAGCGTTTCGAACCGGGTATTCATCAGTTTTTGCCCGTTGGAATGTACTTCAGCAAGCAGGACGAGAAGCCGTTTGATACATTCTACTGGTTTGTCTGCTGTCAGTTGATCGACAGTCTGGATCCAGACCATACCACAATACCGTGGCGAGGTTTTTACGACGAGCGAATGGAAGATGGGCTGCGGCGCGGTCGATGGCACATCAATGCTGAAGCGCAGCCTCCGCAGAAAGATGTGTTCAGTTTGAAAGCGATCGGCGACCGCCATCTGTGGCGTGATCCCTATTGGTCGCGAGGTATGGTGCGCTGCTCCAACGAATTTGGCGAGGCTCTCCGCGCTACAGAGCTGACCGGCTTCGGCATTTCGCAAAGAGAACAAGTTTAAGCCTGCGCAGTTATTGAGAATTACGGGGACAGTGAGAATTACGGGGACAGTATACTTTATTGCGTGTTTGCTAAGCGACACCATAAAGAAGTTGGTTCGCGCAGAGATGTTTCGCGCAAAGACGCGATGACGCCAAGAACTTGCGCAATGTCTTCGTGCCTTTGCGCGATCAATCCTGCTCTGCGCTCTTTGCGGTCTCTGCGCGAAATAGAAAGAAAGCCTCACCCCGGATCAAGTTGTAGAGACCGGTAAGAGGGTGGAGTAAGCGTGTCCGCCCGCCTCCCGTTGCAGACCGTCCGTCAGGCCGCGTCGCCCACGGCGTGCGACAGCCGTTCGCGCAAGCGGCGTACTGCGCTGTCGCCCGAAAGGCCTGCGGTGCGCCATGATTGCTCCAGCCGCTGGATGCGTTCGTAGAGGCGTTCGCTTTCGATCACCAGTTCGCGAACGTCATCCGGCAGGGTGGCCACGATATCGGCCTCGCTGGCGGGGAAATTGGCGATCAGCCGGCCGTGACGGCGCAATTGCAGTTCGGAAAGCTCGCCCGCAAAGTGTGCGCGGTGGTTCAGCAGCCACGCAAGGCAGTGCATCACGCGGGTGGTGGTGCGCAGCGCCTCGCACGAGATTTGCACGCGGTGTAGGTCCTCGCCCTCTTCGATGCTGGTTTGCGCGCCGGTGCTTTGCCGCAGCCTTTCAAACCGCGCGCGGACATTGTCGGCGAGGCTCAAGGCTTCGGCATAGAGCGCTTCGACGATGCGCGGGTTCAGGCTGGGCATGAGGGCCATGGCTTTGCGCATAAGCTGGCAATCGCCACACCGCTAGCCAGTGATCCGCCTAGCTTGTGTGCAATCCTTGGACGTTTCTTAACGGGACATGTTGCAGTGCGGCACAACTTTGCCGGAAATCTGATTAATATATTGAAATTATGCGATAATATCTGGAATTAGGTAATCCTCGATCATCGCAATCTGGTCTCTCAGCAACAATTTGCGCTTTTTAAGGCGAGCAATCTGCAATTGATCGCGCGCGCCCGCGCCGGTCAGGGCATCGATCGCAGCGTCAAGATCGCGATGTTCAAGGCGCAAGGTGGCAAGCCGCTTGCGCATTTCCTCTTCAGTCACGTTTCGCATTACTCCAACGATCAATTAAGTGCCGCGCAGAAACCGGATGTTAACACCCGATACGGTCTAACCCGTAAAGGATGCACCCCGGCGCGGTTTGATTTGCAAGATACGGCGAATGTGGGAGCATGACAACGCGCTGTTCGGATGAGTCGGATTGATGTCACGCAATCCGCCATCCAGCAGCGCCGCCCCGCACGGGGTTGGCCTGTGCTGGGTTTCTGACGAGGGCATTCACCCTTTATGGAGGATACGCATGGAATCGACGCACATCAGCGCTCTTCAAACCAAGCATGCCGGTCTCGAACGGCAAATCCACGCAGAAATGAACCGACCCCTCCCCGATGAAACGCTGGTGGCCCAACTCAAGCGAAAAAAGCTCAAGATCAAGGAAGAGCTATCGCGATTGCATTGATGCAGCGCACCCTTTGATCAGCAGAGAGCCGCCCCGCCCGGGCGGCTCTTTCTGTTTGGGGCGTTGAACACGATAGGTGCGGACACCCTCCCCGCTGCGAGTAATTTCGCCTTTGGCTCAATAAGTCTCGCTCCCCTCCCTCAAGGGAGGGGCTGGGGGAGGGTTTACGGCGATTGCGTTCGCAAAAGGAATGAATGGCCTTCGGTTCGGGCGGCGTGTGTGTGGAGGCACCCCCCGCATACGAATGTCGCATCCACATCGGATTTCACACGACATTCCCAAATGCCGCGCGCTAATGTAATTGATGATCATGCTTAGTGCCGTCGCCGCCGCCCGCCAGATCCTCACCTCGTTGCACGAGGTCATGGCCTCGCGCGCCAATGCGCAGGCCAAGCTTAACCAGATCGTTGAAGTGATTGGCGAAAACCTCGATTCCGAGGTCTGTTCGATCTATCTCCTGCGCGAAGGCATGCTTGAATTGTTCGCCACGCGCGGGCTCAATCAGGCGGCGGTGCACGTTACGCGGCTGGCCACGGGCGAAGGTCTGGTCGGCACGATTGCCGGCAATGTTGAAACTTTGAACCTTGCCGAAGCCGCCGCGCACCCCGATTTTGCGTTCCGTCCGGAAACGGGTGAGGAAAAGTTCCACTCCTTTGCCGGCGTGCCGATTGTGCGGCGTGAACGCGCGGTGGGCGTGGTCGCGGTCCAGCATGTCGAACCGCGCCGCTACGAAGAAGTTGAGATCGAAGCCCTGCAAACCGTGGCGATGGTGCTTTCGGAACTGATCGCCAATGCCGAACTGATTGATGACGAGGAATCGCTGGGTGTGCCCGCGCACCTCACCGGACCGGACCGGATCACCGGCCTCACGCTGGTCAAGGGCCTCGCCAGTGGGGTGGCGGTGTTCCACCAGCCGCGCGTCACCATCGAACACGTCGTGGCGGAAGATACCGAGGCCGAGCGGCAGCGGGTTTACCTCGCGTTCGACAAGATGCGCGAACAAATCGATCGCATGGCCAGCCAGGCCGAATTCGGCGTGGGCGGAGAGCATGAGGAGGTTCTCGAAACCTATCGCATGTTCGCTTATGACGAAGGCTGGTCGCGCCGGATCAACGATGCGATTGATTCAGGGCTGACCGCCGAAGCCGCGATTGAACGCGTGCAGCAACGCACCCGCATGCGCATGCGCCAAATCGATGATCCGCTGCTGGCTGACCGGATGCACGATCTGGAAGACCTGTCGAACCGATTGCTGCGCACGGTATCGGGGCAAGTCGGCACGGCGGCGACGATGGGCCTTAAAGGCGATGCCATCCTGATCGCGCGCAATTTGGGGCCTGCCGAACTGCTCGAATATGATCGCCGCCGGTTGAAAGGCGTGATCCTTGAAGAAGGTTCTTTGACGGCGCACGTGGTGATCGTGGCGCGCGCGATGGGCATTCCAGTGGTCGGCCGCTTGCGCGCGCTGCGTGGCAAAGTGCGCGAAGGCGATCACCTGCTGCTTGATGGCGATCAGGGCGTGGTTGATGTGCGCGCCGCGCCAAGTTTGATCGAGGCGTTCGAGGCGCGTTTTGCCAAGAACCGTGAACGGCAGGCGCATTATGTTTCGATGCGCGATGTTGAGCCGTTCACCCGTGACGGCCAGCGCATCACCGTGCTGATGAACGCCGGGCTGCGCGATGATACGCCGATGCTTAACCTGACCGGCGCTGATGGAATCGGCCTGTTCCGCACCGAATTTCAGTTCCTGGTCTCGGCCACGCTGCCATCGCGTGAACGCCAGACGCGGCTTTACCGCGATGTGCTTGATGCGGCAGGCGATCGGCCGGTGGTGTTCCGCACGGTCGATATCGGCGGCGATAAAGTGCTGCCCTATCTGCGCCACAACGATGGCCAGAATGAAGAGAACCCCGCGATGGGCTGGCGCGCGCTGCGTGTCGCGCTGGAACGTGGCGGCTTGCTCAAAGTGCAGGCCCGCGCCTTGCTGGAGGCAGCAGGCGGGCGCACGCTCAACGTGATGTTCCCGATGGTTACCGAACCGTGGGAATTCGAGGCGGCCAAGGAAGTGTTCGAAGGCCAGCTTGCGTTCTTGCGCAAACAGAAGAAGCTGATCCCCGAAGCGATTCGCTATGGCGCGATGCTTGAAGTTCCGGCGCTGGCCGAATGCCTCGATATCCTCGCGCCCAAGCTTTCGTTCCTGTCGATCGGCACCAACGATCTCACGCAGTTCCTGTTTGCCGCAGATCGCGCCAATCCCAAGCTGGCAGAGCGCTACGATTGGCTCTCGCCCGCGATCCTGCGGTTCTTGCGGCGGGTTGTGCAGAATGTGGCACCTTATGGCACCGATGTGACGGTGTGCGGCGAAATGGGCGGGCGCAGACTGGAAGCGCTGGCTTTGCTCGGCCTTGGCATCACACGGCTATCGATCACGCCTGCTGCGGTGGGTCCGGTCAAGGAACTGGTCCGCAAAGTGGACATCGCCGAGATTCGCGCTGCGATGGACGGATGGCTGGCCAACCCGCCCAAAGATATGCGCGGAACTTTGGCGGAATGGGCCTGTGCAAAGGGGATTGAATGCGATTGATGTCCTGATCTGTGCATTTCATCGCGCAATCGGGGTATTTTCGGTTAATGCCGTTGACATTGTCAGCTTTGCCGCGATTTCTTAACACAGGGTCGCAATGCAGATATGCAATAATATGGGAGTTATCCCTTGGCGGAAGCCGATGGTCTAAACGACATCACGAATGTTGATTCCACCCCGCTGCCAGCGGGCGAACCGCGCCTGTCCGGCGTGGCCGAAACCTTGCGCGCCGCGCGTGAAGCCGCCGGGCTTGATATCAAGCAATTGGCCGCGCTCACCCGCGTCACCAGCCGTCACCTGATCGCGCTCGAAGCAGGCGATTATGCGGCCTTGCCCGGACGGCCATATGCATTGGGTTTTGCCAAGACATATGCCCGTGCAGTGGGGCTTGACGATAAGGCCATTACCGAGGCGGTGCGGGCAGAGCTGGATCAACAAGCCCCGGCACCTGCTCAGCGCTTGCTGAACCAATTTGAAGTGGGCGATCCGGCCAAAACGCCAACCCGCCTTACAGTGTGGTTGGCCGCAGGTCTGGTTGTGGCGATCGTGCTGGCGGGCTTCGTGTTCTGGCGCAGTTATTATCTGCCTTCGGTGGATTTGCCTTCGCTCATTAGTGATGAGCCAGCTGCAGCCGCGCCCAGCCAAGTTGCGGTTGTGCCGCTGCCCACGCCAGCGCCCGATGGCCCGGTCGTGTTCACCGCAATGGAAGAGCGGATCTGGGTGAAGTTCTATGATCTGCAAGGCCAGCAGATCCTGCAAAAGGAACTGGCCCTGGGCGAATCGTTCACCATCCCGTCAGGCGCGCAAGAGCCGATGCTGCGCACGGCGCGGCCTGATGCCTTGTCAATTACGGTAGGCGGCCAGCCCGTCCCGCGCATTGCCGAAACCGAAGGCCTTGTAAAAGACGTGCCGGTGAGTGCTGCGGCACTGCTGGCGCGCGGCACGGAACCTGCGCCGACAGCCAGCGCTGCTCCTGCGCCAACGCCGGTTGCGTCTGCCGCCCCCCGCAGGCGTCCATTCGCGCCGCGCCAGCAAGTTGCAGCTCCAGTTGACGTGCCGGTTGCGGATGTTGCGCCAGCACTTTTTGAAGAAACTCTGCCTGCGTCCACCGGATTGTAAACCACCCTATCTCGACTTGAGCGTGATACTACGGCATTCTCATAGTAATTGGGAGCTTGTGGCGCGCAGTGTTCGGCATGGCGCGTTGTAATTGCACGGGAATAATAATGACCATCACGTTGCGCGGATCACTTTCACTTGCCGCCATTGCGCTGGGGCTGTCTGCACCACTTGCAGTGCCGATCATGGCACAAACGGCACCCAAACCCCCGGCGGTGCAAGTCGATCCCGAAATGCGCCTGCGCCGGATCGAGGCTGAAATTCGCGCGGTCCAGCGCAAAGTCTTCCCCGAAGGCGTCGGCAAAACTTTCGTTCCCGAAATCACCGCAGGCCAATCGACCGCCGCACCTACCGGCACACCTGCCGCGCCTGCGGTATCGGATCTGCTTGCGCGGATGGACGCGGTCGAGGCGCAACTGGCACGGTTGACCGCGCAAATCGAAGAAGGCCAGAACCGCGCCGCCAAAACCGAAGAGCGGCTGGCCAAGCTCGAACTTGCCTCGGCCCCGGCTTTGGGTGAGCCTGAAGTCCAGCCTAGCGCTGCGGCAACAACACCTGCCCCGCTTGCACCTGTGACGCCTGCACCTGTGACACTTGCACCAAAGCCGGTTGCAGCCAAGCCCGCCACAATCGCACCAACATCGGCCAAGCCTGCGGCCAAACCGCTTACCCCTTCGGCCACGCGCCTTGCTGCGGTTCAGGCCATTGAAAAGCCGGCCGATGGCGATACCGGGACGAACGAATACATGTATGGTTTCCGCTTGTGGGAGGCCAAGTTCTATCCCGAAGCGCAGCAGCAGTTGCAGATTTACGTGGATCGTTACCCCAAGCACAAGATGATCAGCCAGGGCCGCAATTTGCTCGGCCGCGCGTGGCTTGATGATGGCAAGCCGGGCACGGCAGCGCAGTTCTTCCTGCAAAACTATCTTGCCGATAAGAAAGGCAATCGCGCACCCGATAGCCTGCTCTATCTCGGCGTGGCCATGGTCAAGCTGAAGGACACCGAAAAGGCGTGTGGCGCGTTTACCGAACTGGCCGCCACTTATCCCGCAGAAGTCGCCGGACGGATCAAGACGCAATATGATAACGCGCGCGCTTCGGTGAAGTGCAAATGATCGCGGGCGACATATGGGCGCCCCGATTGGCAAGGCCGCGCATCGCCTGAACCCTGCTGTCGCGGTGCGTTTTGCCGCATCGTGGAGCGCGATTGCGCCGCCGGGCAAGGTCGGCTTGGCGGTATCGGGCGGGCCGGATAGCCTCGCACTGCTCTTGCTGGCTTGTGAAGTTGCGCCGCGCAACTTTTGCGTCGTCACCGTCGATCACGGTCTGCGCCCCGAAAGTGCGGATGAAGCGACCATGGTCGCGCAGCTTTGCGCCGAACGCGGCATTGCCCACACCACGCTCACGCTTTCGCTCGCCAAAGGCAGTGCGGTGCAAGAACGCGCGCGCCATGCCCGTTATGAGGCGATGGGCAGGTGGGCGCGTGATCTTGGCCTTGCCGCTTTGGTCACCGCGCATCACGCCGATGATCAGGCCGAAACCATGGTCATGCGCCTCAATCGGGGGGCCGGATTGCGCGGTCTTGCCGCGATGCGTCCGCATACCATCCTCGAATACCCACAAAACGCCACCACAATCCTGCTGCGACCCCTGCTGCAATGGAGCCGCGCCGAACTGGTGGAACTGGTTGATAACGCCGGGTTAATCGCCGCAAGCGATCCATCAAACCACGATCAACATTACGAACGCGTGCGCATTCGTGCCGCCATGACGTCAGTCCAAGCCTTTGAATCCAAGGGCTTTGCCGCAGCCGCGAATCACCTTGCCGAGGCCGATCTGGCGCTCGACTGGTCTGCCGCACAATTGTGGTCCCAAGTGATTGAACACGCCGAAGGTTTCACGTGGAACGCCCCTGCCGATCTGCCCAAAACCCTGTCCTTGCGCGTTCTCGAACGTGTCCTGACGGCGTTTGAAGCGCCGCCCCCGCGCGGGCAAGAGCTTGTCCGCTGGCTGGAAACCTTGCGTTCCGGCGGGGTTTCCACGCTGGGCGGGGTCAAGGGCGATGCCAGAGGCATAGGGGCGGGCGGGCCATGGCGTTTCACCCGTGCGCCATCCCCCCGGACCCGACCGCAATAACTGACCTCAGGACAGGTCGCTCAAAAACGGATGCTGCGTTATATTGTCTTTCACCAGCATAGACCTACATTGGTTGCAGCAGCGCCCCCCGGGCGCGAATCCGGAAAGACTTTCGATGAACGACGATCAACCCCAGGGTAACCCGTGGATCAAAAGCCTCCTCGTATGGGGCGGCGTTTTCCTTGCGCTGCTGCTGGTGGTTTCGATGTTTGGCCCACGCACCGATGAAACGGCGACGACCATCCCCTATTCGGCGTTCCGCAGCCAGGTGGGCGAAGGGCTTGTCCGCTCGGTTGAAATCGCGCCAGACCGTATCAACGGCACGCTAAAGAATGGCGGCCAGTTCGCCACCGTTCCGGTTCCGGGTGATTCAGACCTTCCGCGCCTGTTGCAAGACAATGGCGTGCAATATGCGGGCAAGGCGGCTGAACAGCCCAACATGCTGATGTATATCCTCGTCAATTCGCTACCGTTCCTGCTGATTCTCGGCGTTGCGTTCTTTGCGCTGCGTCAGGTGCAAAAGGGCGGCGGATCGGGGGCGATGGGCTTTGGCAAATCCAAGGCCAAGCTGCTCACCGAACGGTCGGGCAAAGTCACCTTCAATGACGTTGCCGGTATTGACGAAGCGCGCGAAGAGCTCGAAGAAATCGTCGAGTTCCTGCGCGATCCCACGCGCTTTTCCAAGCTGGGTGGCCAGATCCCCAAGGGCGCGCTGCTCGTCGGCAGCCCCGGCACCGGCAAGACCTTGCTCGCCCGCGCGATCGCCGGTGAAGCAGGCGTGCCGTTCTTCACCATCTCGGGCTCTGATTTTGTCGAAATGTTCGTCGGCGTTGGCGCAAGCCGCGTGCGCGACATGTTCGAACAGGCCAAGAAAAACGCGCCATGCATCGTGTTCATCGATGAAATCGACGCGGTCGGTCGCCATCGCGGCCACGGCCTTGGCAACTCGAACGATGAACGCGAACAGACGCTGAACCAGCTTCTGGTTGAAATGGACGGCTTTGAGGCCAACGAAGGCATCATCATCATTGCGGCAACCAACCGTCCCGATGTGCTCGATCCTGCGCTGCTGCGTCCGGGCCGGTTTGACCGTCAGGTGGTCGTGCCGATCCCCGATATCGAGGGCCGCGAAAAGATCCTTTCGGTCCACATGAAGAAAGTGCCGCTGGCGCCAGACGTCAACCCGCGCACCATCGCGCGCGGCACGCCGGGCTTCTCGGGTGCCGATCTTGCCAACCTCGTCAACGAAGCCGCCCTGCTCGCCGCGCGCCGCAACAAGCGCCTTGTCGCGATGCAGGAATTCGAAGATGCGAAGGACAAGGTCATGATGGGCGCAGAACGCCGCTCGATGGTGATGACCGACGACGAAAAGAAGATGACCGCCTATCACGAGGCAGGTCACGCTATCGTCTCGGTCAACGAAGCAGCGTCAGACCCGATCCACAAGGCCACGATCATCCCGCGCGGCCGCGCGCTGGGCATGGTTATGCGCTTGCCCGAACGGGACAGCTATTCCTACCACCGCGACAAGATGCACGCGAACCTCTCGGTTTCGATGGGCGGGCGCGTGGCCGAAGAGCTGATCTTCGGACATGACAAGGTATCGTCGGGCGCATCGTCAGACATCCAGTATGCCACCTCGCTGGCGCGCAACATGGTCACCAAGTGGGGCATGTCGGAAAAGCTGGGTCCGTTGCAGTACGAAGAATCGCAAGAGGGCTATCTCGGCTATGGCGGTTCGCAGCGCACGATGAACTCGGCAGAAACGAACAAGCTGATCGACAGCGAAATCCGCGAACTGGTCGAAGGCGCACACACCCGCGCGACGCAGATTCTCAAGGATGCCGAAGACAAGCTGCACCTCTTGGCGCAGGCCCTGCTCGAATACGAAACGCTGACCGGCGACGAGATCAAGGCGTTGATCGAAAACGGCAAGATCGATCGTCCGCAAAACCCCAGTGGCCCATCACGCCCGATTGCGGCGCAAGGCTCTGCGGTGCCGCGCACCGGCAAGAAGTTCGGCGGATCAGGCAGCCCGCAACCGGCGTGACCCGGCCTCTATTGGTGTTATGACGGGGCGGGGGGAAACTCCCGCCCTTTCCTTTGCAACGGCTCTACGCCCTTCAAAGCCTGCGATTTCACCAAGAATTAACCTTGAACGTGCAGTCGGGATCAGGACAGGGTACAGGACGCAACGTGTTCACACCGAGAGAGCAGATGATGGCATTTGCCGGGACCGGCGCGGCGCAGGGCTTCGGCCTGCGCAACGCGCCCCCGCGCGTGCCCGAATCGCCTCGCCTGCCGGAACCTGAACCTGAGTTGGTCCAGACTTTCCGCCTGTCCCGCAGCAATGGCCTCCACGCGCGGGTTGAGCGCTGGTTTGCCCGGAACGATCTGGTGGCTGATCTGGCCGAGGATATTGGCAGCGCGCGCTGGTTTCGCGGGTTTGGCACAATGCTGGGGCTGGGTGCGGCTGCGGTCATGTTCTGGCCCACCTTTGCGCCACTGCAAGCCGCGCCGATCACCGTGCTGGACGATCAGGCGCGCGACGAATTCCGCGTTCAGGGCCTGCGCCCGCTCGCGTTTGGCGCAGGCAATGGCCGCCACATGATCGCCAGCACCGCCGCCGTGATCCCGCTAGCCGCCGCGCCAGAACGGCCCAGCGTCGAACTTACCGCCACGCTGGGCGCAGGGGATAGCTTCCCGCGCATGTTGCAACGCGCAGGCCTCGCCAATGCCGACATCACCAGCGTGCTCGGTTTGATTTCCGCACAAGTGAAGCCCGATGCAATTGCAGCAGGCACGCGCTTTGCCATCCGGCTGGGCGCACGGTCCTCACCGGCAGAAGCGCGCCCGCTGGAACAGCTTTCTTTCCGCCCGCGCTTCGATCTGGCGCTGGATGTAAAGCGCACAGGCGGAGCGTTAGTGTTAGCGAGCAATGCGATCGCAGTCGACAGCGCGCCGATGCGTATTCGCGGCATCGTTGGCGGCAGCCTATACCGTTCGGCACGCGCAGCAGGCGCACCCGCCAGCGCGGTTCAGGCCTATTTGCGCGCGGTTGATCAACATATGGCGTTCGAAGAAATCGCACCGGGCGATGAATTCGACCTCGTCTTCGCCAACCGCCGCGCCATCAGTGGTGAGTCAGAAGCAGGCGATCTGGTTTATGCCAGTGTCATGCGTTCGGGCAAACCCGTGCTGCAATTGCTGCGCTGGGGCAATGATGGCGAATTCTATTCTCCGCAAGGCATGGCGCAAGGATCGCAGGAAACCAGCGGCGCGTTCGGCGCGCCGGTCAATGGCGCAATCACCTCGGGCTATGGCGCGCGCCGCCATCCCATTCTGGGCTATATGCGCATGCATGCCGGTGTTGATTTCGGCGCAAGTTGGGGTGCACCGATCTATGCCACCACCGATGGCCGCGTAAACTATGCCGGATGGCACGGTGGCCACGGCAATTATGTGCGGATCGATCACGGCGGCGGCATTGGCACCGGCTATGCGCATATGAGCCGGATCGCGGTTACGCCGGGAACATCGGTGCGGCGCGGGCAGGTCATCGGTTATGTCGGCTCCACCGGCCTCTCCACCGGCCCGCACTTGCATTATGAAATGTATCGTAATGGCCAGACGGTGAACCCGCTGTCGATTGGCGCGGTTACCCGCAGTGCCGTCATTGATCCGGCGCAGTTGGCAGCGTTCAAATCCAAACTATCGCAAATCACCGCACTCAAGGCCAATAGCGCGATCCGGTGATTGCCCGAAGCCGGTGCAGTCGCTAGGCTCGGTTTCATGTCCAGCTTTCCCCAAACCCGCCTGCGCCGCACCCGCTCCACCGGATGGAGCCGCGCGATGCACCGTGAAGTGCTTGTCACGCCCGCCGATCTGATCTGGCCGCTGTTCGTCACCGAAGGGCAAAGCGTCGAAGATCCCATCGGCTCGCTGCCCGGCGTGTCGCGCTGGTCGGTGGATGGCATCGTAGCACGCGCAAAAGAGGCGGTGTCGCTGGGCATTCCGTGTCTTGCGCTGTTTCCCAATACGCAGGCAGACCGCCGCAGCGAGAATGGCGCCGAAGCGCTCAACCCCGATAACCTGATGTGCCGCGCCATTCGCGCCATCAAGGACGCCTGCGGCGATGATATCGGCGTCCTCACCGACGTCGCGCTCGATCCTTATACCAGCCACGGGCAGGATGGGCTGATCGACGATGCGGGCTATGTGCTGAATGATGCCACGGTTGAGGCGCTGGTCGGGCAAAGCCTCAATCAGGCTGCCGCCGGCGCCGATATCATCGCGCCGTCAGACATGATGGATGGCCGCATCGGCGCGATCCGCGATGCCTTGGAAGGCGCGGGCCACGTCAACGTCCAGATCATGTCCTATGCCGCCAAATATGCTTCGGCATTCTATGGCCCGTTCCGCGATGCGGTCGGCTCCAGCGGGCTGCTGAAGGGCGACAAGAAGACCTACCAGATGGACCCGGCCAACGCCGAAGAGGCGCTGCGCGAGGTTGAAATGGATCTGGCCGAGGGCGCGGACAGCGTGATGGTCAAGCCTGGCCTGCCCTACCTTGATATCGCGGTGCGCGTGAAGCAGGCGTTCGGTGTTCCCGTGTTCGCTTATCAGGTGAGCGGCGAATACGCGATGATCGAAGCGGCGGTTGCGGCGGGCGCGGCAAACCGCGATGCCATGGTGCTCGAAACGCTGCTGGCGTTCAAACGCGCTGGCTGTTCCGGCGTGCTGACCTATCACGCGGCCCATGCTGCGCGCTTGATGGGGGCATAAACGCGTGTACCCAGACGTCTCGATCATTCCGTTTAACGGCAAGACGCCGCGCATTCACGAATCAGCATTTATCGCGCCGGGGTGCCGGATCATCGGCGATGTCGATATCGGGCCGGACGTTTCGATCTGGTATAATTGCGTGATCCGTGGCGACGTGAACTTCATCCGCATCGGCGCGCGCAGCAATATTCAGGATGGCAGCGTCATTCACGTCGATAGTCCTGCGCCGGGAAAGCCGGATGGATTCCCGACGATCCTTGGCGAAGATGTGCTGGTCGGCCATCTGGCGATGGTGCACGGCTGCATCGTCGAAGATCGCGGCTTTGTCGGGTTGGGCGCAATTGTGATGAGCGGCGCGGTGATCGAAAGCGATGGCATGCTGGCCGCAGGCGCGATGTTGACGGGCGGCAAGCGCATCGGTTCGCGGCAATTGTGGGGCGGGCGCCCTGCCACTTACATGCGCGATCTGACCGATGCGGCGCTGGCCGATATGCAGCGCGGCGTGCAGCACTATGTCCACAACGGCCATGCGCACAAGGCGGCGGTGCTTGGCCAGACCGAAGGCTGATCTTCCGTCAGCATCGGCTTTGCATGCCCTGGCCGATGGCGAAGGGCGATTGGCCGTGCGGGTCACGCCGGGCGCACGCAGCGAAGGCGTGGAAATCACCGATGGGCGCGTACTGGTGAAAGTGCGGACGAAGCCGGAGGATGGCAAGGCCAGCGCCGCCGTGCTGGCGTTGCTGGCGCAAGCCTTGGGTGTAGCACCATCAAAGGTTGAAATGTTGCGCGGCGCGACTTCGCGCGAAAAGTTGTTCAGGATTCCGCCGGAAATTTGAACGCAATCGCTGTCATGACGGCACAATAGGCCGCCGCCAACCACAAACAGCCCATCGGCAAGCGGTCTTGCGCAAATGCTCCCATCACCGCGCCTGCCAGCAATCCGCCCCATAGGCTCGCCCATGATGACCAGCCCGTGTTTGGCCGTCTGCCCAGCGCATTGGCAAGACCTTGGCCAAGCTTCACGAGTGCGCCCGTCATATATGTCAGGCCGACGGTCACCTCGCCGCCGCGCTGGAAGGTGTTGTTCAGCGCGCCCATCGCGATGACCAATCCGCCGAGCATCATGGCAGGCAAGCCGAGCCAGCGTCCGGTCGATGCTACGAGCAACATCGCCGTAACCAGCGCCAGCACGGCGGGTTTGTGCAATGTGCCCGCCCAGTGTGCCAGCAGCGCGCCGCCAGTCACCCCGCCAATGAATCCTGCGATCAAGACCGCTGGCATCACCGCATGCGCGGGATGTGTCCCCAATGACACGCCCAACCGCGTCGAGTTGCCAGACATGAACGAAACGAAATAGCCGTCTGCCGAGAGGAACCCGACCGCATCGATGAACCCCGCCATAGCAGCAAGTGCAATGGCAAAAGTGCGGCGCGGGCGGTCGTACTCGATCATCGGGCCGGCTTAGGGTGCAAATCCTTCTTGCGCCATGCACTTTGCCATACGCTCCAGCACTTCAGACAGGGCTCGGGCGATATCCGCATCAGCAGGAGCGACATCAGCGAAGGCATTGATACGCTTGTGAGGGCTAGTGCCGGGTGCTTCAGCAGCTTGTTTGGCCAGGGGTGGTACTCCATCCAGATAGCAGTCGCGCAAGCTGTTCCTCTGGGCGGCCCTGCGCCGGGCGTCATTGATCCGCGTCAATCCGCGATCAGCGCTTTCAGCGTGGCGAGGCGGTCTGCTTCATGCGCGGGCTTATCGCTGCGGATGCGGCTGATCCGGGGAAAGCGCATAGCGACGCCCGATTTGTGACGCTTGCTGATGTGGACCGAATCGAAAGCCACTTCGAACACCAAAGACTTGTCGGTTTCACGCACCGGCCCGAATTTGGCGACGGTGTGCTGCCGCACATGGCGATCAAGCTCCTTCAACTCGGCATCGGTGAACCCGAAATAGGCCTTGCCCACTGGCAAGAGTTCCGCACCCTGATCGGGATCGCCATTCCAGCAGCCAAAAGTGAAATCGGAATAAAACGACGAGCGTTTGCCTGACCCACGCTGCGCATACATCAGCACGCAATCGATCAGCAACGGATCGCGCTTCCATTTGTACCACAACCCCGTGCGCCGCCCCGCCACATAAGGGCTGTCACGGCGCTTGAGCATTACGCCCTCGATGGCCTCATCACGCGCACGGGCACGGATTTCGGCAAGCTCGTCAAAGTTCTTGGCCGCAATCACCTGGGATATGTCGAAACGCGCCGGATAAAGCGCTGGCATCAGCGCTTCCAGCCGCGAGCGGCGCTGCTCCCACGCTTGTTCGCGCAAGTCCTCCTTGCCCTCAATCAGCAGATCATAGAGCCGCACGAATGCCGGCGAATCACGCAGCATCGCTTTGGACACGGTCTTGCGGCCCAAGCGTTGCTGCAAGGCGTTGAAGCTGGCCGCACCGCCCGCCTCACCGCCCTGATGCGCGCCGCGTACCAGCAATTCGCCATCGAGCACGCATGGCATGGTCAATGCGGCGGTCACTTCGGGAAATGTCGCCGAGATATCATCGCCGCTGCGCGAATAGACGCGCGTCTCACCTGCTACGTGGACAATCTGCACCCGGATGCCGTCCCATTTCCATTCCGCCGCATAGTCGGCCAGATCAAGGCTATCGGCCTCAAGCGGATGGGCGAGCATGAACGGGCGGAACAGCGGCAGAAGATCGGTACGCGGCGGTGCTGCGCCATTCGCGGCCCATTCGAACAGCGGCAAATAGGGCGCTGTCTGCCCGTGCCAGAACTCCTCGACTTCCTCCACCCGCACAGCGAAGGCCTGTGCAAACGCCACTTTCGCCAGCCTTGCTGAAATGCCGATACGCATTGCGCCGGTTGCAAGCTTGAGAAAGGCATAGCGTCCGTTGACGTCAAGACGGTCCATCAGTCCGGCCACGGTGGCGGGCGCAGTCGCGCGGTTGGTGGCGGTCAGCGTTCCGACCACTTCGGCCACGGTCGGCGCAGGCCCCTGTTCGCCCACGGGTTCGGGCCACAGCAGGCTCGCGGTTTCGGCGGTATCGCCCACGTATTCGCGGCTGAGCGCCCACAGCACCGGATCGACCCGCTCTGCCATCAGCGCGCGGATCAGGCTGGCCTTTACCGCCGGAAAATCAAGCCCGTCGGTCAGCGCGGCCAGCGCCCATCCGCGATCCGGATCGGGCACCTCACGCAAATAGGTCGCCAGCAGCGCCAGCTTGGCATTGCGCGAAGGCGTGAGCACGAGGGCATCGAGCAATGCGGCGAAGCGTTTCAAGCCGTTCCTCCCCCACAGGGGGAGGGGGACCATCCGCAAGATGGTGGAGGGGCACAGGCGGATATGCCGTGCCTTGCCGAGGGTGGCCCCCC
>NZ_LJHY01000011.1 GCF_001295795.1 Novosphingobium sp. AAP83 | reverse complement strand
GGCTATAAGGAGGGGCGCGTCGTTGCCTTCGAGGCCAACCTGACCAGACAGGGTTTCACGCGCGGCGATCGCGGGACGGTGATTGGCGTCAGGGACGGCAAGGTCGAGCTGGCCATGCCCAATGGCGAAGTGCGGCGCTTCGATCCAGACCGCCTGCCCCGCAACCTCAAGCACGACGCCGTTACCATCTTCGAGCGCAAGGAAATTGCCCTCCACCAAGGCGACCGCATCCGCTGGACCGCCAAGGATGGCGAGCGGGGGCTGCTCAATGGCGACATCGCCCATGTCGCGCGGATCGATGGCGACACCATCACCGTGACGGCGGGTGACGGAAAGCTGCACGATCTGTCGCGCGGTGATCCGATGCTGGAGCGGCTCGACCTCGCCTACGCTATCAACGTCCATGTTGCGCAGGGCATGACCGCCAAGAACGGTATCATCATGATGTCCGAACGCGAGCGGGTGCTCAACACCTCGGCCTCGTTCCTGGTCGCGGTGACCCGGATCGCGGAGAACGCGACGCTCGTGACCGACAACTCCGACCGGGTCGAACGCCAAGTCGATACGCGCTCCGGCGCAAAGACCAGCGCGCTCGAGACCTCCCGCGGGGATACGAACGGGGACCGTCCAAATCAGCAAGAGGTCGCGGCCATGTCCGACGACCCGAAAAAACTCGCTGAAAAGCTTGGCCCAGAGTTCGCGCTGGCAGTGCTCACCAACAAGGAGCGCGACATCACGCTCGAAAAATCCCTCTACCGCAGCGAACCCGGACGGGACTCCGGCGAGCGGGAGATGGACCGAGAGCGCCAACTCGAGCGAGAGCGCGACCTCGAGCGAGGGCGCGACCTCGAGCGAGGGCGCTGACCATGTCGACACCCGCAGCGTCCCGAGCTTGGTTGCTCTACATTCTGGCGCTATATTGATGTATCAGTCTTGGAGCATGGCGATGGCGATCCAGAACTACGCTGAGAATGGCGTCTTTGCGCCGCGCAAGATTGCGCCAGCGCTGGGCACCACAAGCGATGAACTCGCGCGCTCGCTCGGCCTCGGCAAAGACGCGATCCAGCGCAAGGATCGGATTACCTCGGACCGCACCCAGCGCCGCATCCGCCATATGCTCGAAGTGCTTGGCAAGGTCGAGCCGCGACTCGGTTCGCCGCTTCTTGCCTATGCCTGATAACGATCTGAGCCGCTGGCGGGTTTCTCCGGTCAGACCGCAATGCATCTGGTCCAGAGCAACCGGGCGGAAGAGGTGTTGACCTATATCGACGCGGTCGACGCTGGCATTCACGCCTAACACCCGACCATTGGGTTTGATGATCGCCTGTGAACACCAAAGCAGCTTGATGTAGGCAAAACCCTATTCGGCGAACATCAAATGGTGTAGCTGTAAGCACACGATCAACAAAAGCAGCACGCAGATTGCCCGCCTGCCGATGATGAGCGAACGCAAACTCTACTGCCTGTCGCCTATCACGATGGACGCTTCCCGCCCGCCGCGCTTGATCTTGGCGCTATGTTCCCGCTGGTCGGCCCCGCCAACGCCGCGATTGCGCGCTATGAGGGTGTTCTTGCGGGCATTCCCAACCCGGACATACTGCTGTCACCGCTGACTGAACTGCACCGGGTTTCCCGGAGGCTGTTTGGTTCAAGTTACGCAGCCATGGGCTGCTCGTCTAGCGTGGCGTAATATCTCTGCTCGGCTTCGGCAGGTGGGATATTTCCAATTGGTGCCAGCAACCGACTGTGGTTGAACCAATCGACCATTCGAGGGTTGCGAATTCGACAGCCTCGAAAGATCGCCATGGCCCACGCCGGTGCATCACTTCGGCCCCGTGCAGGCCTTTGATCGTCTCGGCTAAGGCATTGAGGCTCCTACATTTGTCAAGCGTCGGCCAGAGGCTTTTCTGGGCGACACAGGTGTGCGAAGATTTTATGGACCATATACCGCTTGAGGCAGCGGACGATCTCGCGGTTGCTCTTGCCGTCTTTCTTACGTTTGCTGACATAGGCGAGCGTTGGCGGATGGTTACGCATCCGGACGATCGCGACGCGATACAGCGCGGCATTGGCTTGCCGACAGCCGCCGTGGTTGAGCCGGAAGCGGTTGGTTTTGCCGCTCGACGCCGGTATCGGACAGAGGCCGCAGAGCTTGGCGATCGCGGATTCCGAACGGATCCGGCTAGAATCGTCGCCGACCAGGTTGAGCATTTCCAACGCCGTCATCGTGGCGATTCCGTTCGCTGCGATCAGTGTCGGCGTGCAGGCGGCGACGAGCTGTTCGAGCGCCTTGTCATGTGCCTGGATTTGATGGTTCAGTACCAGCCTGCCGTAGCGCCAGGGCGCGTATGGCGGTTTTGGCCGAAGCGGTTCGTCGAGGTGAGCGCACCTGGCCTGAACGCGACGATATGCCGGATCGACGCAAACTTGCCGCTGATTTGATCGAGTGCGTCGCGCAGCGACGCGGGCACATTGATGATCAGGGTCTTCAGCGTGACCATGGCCTGTGATCGGCTTTAGACCGCCGTGTCGCGGGCGATCTTGAGATGCCGGATCATCTCGACCGACCCGATGTGCGTTTTGGGTTTGGCGATAGCTTGCCCTGCCATCACTGAACGGGCGGCGCCCTCGGCATCCAGGCTGTCGGTTTTGCCGTGCTGATAGCGCAACTGTCGGTTGGGCCGCGTGACCTCGACGACCTTATGCCCTTGGGCAAGAAGATGGCGCGACAAGCCAGCGCCATAGGATCCGATTCCCTCGATGCCGAAGGCTGTGATCGTGCCGATCGCACACGCCCAGTCTTCGAGCGCCATATAGCCCTTGGCCGTGGCCGGAGCCGAGAAGGCCGCCAGGCGGACGCCTTCGGTATCGATTGCCACTGCGACATGCGTGGCCTTATGCATATCGACGCCGATGATTACGGCGCTGGTTCTTGTGTCGGCCATGTCCTGTCCTCTCTGCGCGGTGTCCGAGCACCGCGCAGAGAGGACAGGACTGTGAAGGGGCGAACCCGTCAGGCTCCTATAAAGTCACATCTCGCCCGTTGCCGGGGCGACCTGATGGCCGACACGTCAACGCAATGACACGTGGTCGATCGTAGCATGGGTCAGACCATCAGGCCGCAGCAGGTTGTCACAGTCATAACTATCCCCGACGCTGCCGACCGACGGCTCGATACCAGCTTCAGCTAGGCGTTCAGTGTACTTTATGGACACATTTGGGGCGGATTCAATCGGTCGACGCAGCGCGTTGTTTATCGATTTGCGCGAGCCACCAGTCAAGTGCTTCAGTCGGCGTTCTCCAGCCCAGCGTCTTGCGTGGTCTTCGATTGAGCGTTGCTGCCACGGCCGCAAGGGTATCGGCGCTATGTGTGCTGAGATTGGTGCCCCGTTGCCAAGGGCTTTGCGGGTCGCAGAAGTAGACCTTCACGCCAGCGTCGACTTTCAGGCGCGCATGCAGCGCCATCTCCGCGCCCTGATCCCAAGTGAGTGACCGTCGCAGCTCTTGAAGCAAGGTGTTGATGGTGCGTGTGTTAGCATCCCGCGCCGCTTCAGCTCCGTGTCCGGCCAGCGCCGGTCGGTTCTTGATTGCCGGACCAGCCCCATGACCATCCATGCGGGGCAGGTGTAGTAGCATCGTGTAGCGTGTCGTGCGTTCTACCAGCGTGCTGATCGCCGAGCTTCCGATTCCGAGGATAAGGTCGCCTTCCCAATGATCCGGCACTGCCCGGTCGTCGGCTTCGGCAGGGCGCTCAGTGATCATGATCTCAGGTGACACCAAACTTTTCCAGTTACATCCTACACGCGCCCGCGTGCACACGTAAAGCACGTCCGCTTTGCAGACATGCGGTAAGGTCACGACGCAGGGCGCCGCGGCCTTGTACGAAACGGGCCTGACATATGGCGTCGTGACTGATGCGCATGCTGTGGTCATCCGGAAAGTCGATGGGCCGACGCTTGTCAATCTGCTCCGGGCTCCATACCTTTGACCAGCGTCGGTTTTGCCGCGGTCCATGGCTCCGCCCATTCCAGGATACCCTGAGACCGGTGACTAGCCTATAGTTGGGCTTGGCGACGGCCCCGCTCAAGCGATCTTCGATCCAGCACCGTAGGGTGTCGTTCGCTGCTAGCCTAGCGACCTTCGGACGGCGCGCCGCGCGTTCGGCATGCCACTGAGCTGTCGTCGCACGATATTCGAAATTGCCACTACGGGTTGCCGCGCTGCGCCGGATCTCGCGGGAGACTGTCGAGGCTGCTCGACTGAATCGGCGCGCAATCTCACGCACGCCATGCCCTTAGACCAGTAACGGCGGGATCTCTTCGCGCTCCACCAGTGACAAATATCTGCCCGACAAGGGCTTGGTCGAACGCCTGAACTCCGCTGGTGGCATACCGCCCGCCTCCCGAAACCAACGGCTTCCAACCGGTTGTGACGCTCCAGCCTTTGCCGCTGCTGCCTCTCTGCTTATCCCGACAGCAACATACTCCCAGAACATTGCACGCTCATGCCGATTAGCAACCGGTGGCCTCCCAGGACACCGCAATTGTGGTCGTGTGCACCGATCTGAACGCCGTTTCTTGCTATTCATCGCTCGCCTCCGTTTTTTGAAGCGTTGCATCGATCGATTGAATCCGCCCAGAGATCCACGGTCGCTATGGTGAACAGCCGCCACGATGAACTGGCCTGCGATCATGCAACGCCTGCTCCAGTGCATCGAGCACGAAGCTGGCATGGGCTGGCCGGCTAACCCGCCAACCAACGCAATAGCGGGCATAGACGTCGTTCACGGACGCAACATAAACGAACCCGGCCCAGGTCGCGACAAAGGTGAAATTTGAGACCCACTGCCGGTTCGGCGCCGGGGCATGGAACTGCCGGTTCACGCGATCCAGCGGACACGTGGCCGCCTGATCGCTGGTCGTTGTGCGCACCGGCTTGCCACGGATCACCACTGCCAAGCCCATCTCGCGCATCAATCTTTCGACGGTGCAACGAGCGACGGAAAAACCCTCGCGTGTCATCTGCCGCCACACATTGCGGACACCGTAGACAGCAAAGTTCTCGGCAAACACCCAAGCGATCTCTGGCTTGAAGGCGAGGTCACGCGTTGCCCGCGCCGAAAGGATTACCGTATCGCACTGTTCCACCAAGAAATGCTGCACATCAGGATAGAACAGATGCAATTGCCACATGGTCATACTCAGAGTGGTCGCCGCATCGACAGCCAAGCCGATCTTGAAAGGGGCGACCTATTCAAAAAAGCACCACCGCTGAAGCACGAACCTCGACCGCGCCAAGCAACTCATCAAGCGGCCCGATGCCTGTTGCCTCAAACATAGTGGGCATCGCCATCACCTTGGCATTACCTGTTGTGTCCGACTGAGGTGAATCAGCTTCCGGGGCTAAAGTAGGGACGAGCGAAGAAGCGAAGGCCTGCCCGGTTGGGCAGTGGCTCGACCCTGGGATGGCTCGACAGCATCAAGGCTTGATCTTCTTCACCAAGCTGCGGCCAAGCTTGGCCATTCACATCACCGGGGTTTCCAGTCTCCGCGAACCTGACGAAAGCCGTTGCCATCAGTTCGTGCACCTGTCTGTCTGCAACGCTCCAGGCCCACGGCACGGCATCGAAGCAGCCAAAGGCATACCACACATCCGCGCCGTGATAGGCACCATAGCCATTCGGTGGAACCGGTTCGTGAAAGCGCCGGTTTACAGGCAGCGGCGGCGCCTGTTCTAAACAGAACATCCATGCCGGCGCGCGCGCGCCGACGGCCATTGCCTTGGCCTGCCGCCATGCCTGGTAAGCGAAAGCGATATCCCGGCGAATCGTGTAGCTTTGCGCCAAGGCTGCCTGCTCGGTATCGGCAGGGTAAATCTGGTGAAATTCGCTTTCCGTTTCGCCGAAGGAAGCCGCGAAGTCCTGCAAGCCAGCCAAACTAGCCCATTGAGGTGAGAAGTACGGGGCTGAATCATCTGCCGTAAACCCGGCGAGAATCGGGATCGAACTATGGACATTGGCTGCAAATTTCTGTTCAGGCTGGGTGTCGAGAACCAAGCCATCCTGCACGATATTCCAATTGGACTGGATCTCGACAACCTTTCCGGCTGGCAGCGCCCTAATCTCTTCCAGTGACATTGCACCGAGTTGGGCCATCAATGCCTGCCCTTCGTCCTCTGCCTCCTTGAGCGCTTTGATGCGACCTATCGGTCCGCCTGCCATCCGGCCGCCGCTGACCACGATGGCGCGGTCCATCAGACCTTTCGCTAAGGGAGAGGCAAGGAGCACATTGACATGAGCCGCCCCGACTGACTGACCGTATAGGGTGATGCAATCTGGGTTGCCGCCAAATGCAGCGATGTTGTTGCGGACCCAACGAAGCGCGGCAATCAGATCGAGCGACGCATAGTTGCCGGATGTCCCACCTTCCTCGCTAAGGGCAGGATGCGCCAGATAGCCAAAGGCCCCGAGACGGTAATTGGCGGCAACGACAATGGCTCCCCGCGAAGCCAGTCCCTCGCCCCAGGTCGATGGATGCGATGCCGATCCGACCCGGTGACCCCCACCATATATCCAGAAAATGACGGGTAGTCCCCTCGTCTGCTTCTCCGCGATGCTCTCCGGCGCCCAGATATTGAGATAGAGACAGTCTTCGCTGATCTCAGACTCCGGCGGAGATGCGAAGGAAAACTGGGCCATAAGGTTGTCGGGACCAGGCGGTTTCTGCATGGGCGCAGGCGGAAACGTAGTCGCGTCGAACTCCCCATTCCACGGTTCAGGCGGAACGGGTGCGCGCCAGCGATTCGGTCCGATGGGAGGGGCCGCAAACGGTATGCCGAGAAAGCGAAAGCCGCCCCGGGGGGAACGTTCCCCTATTACGACGCCGCAATTTGCTTCGATCCTCAGTTCATTTCTCCTTGTCCGTCGTCATAAAATTTGACGCAGCTCGCGGGGTGGATTGGCGGAGTGCGGGCCTTGTCTAGGGGTTGATATCAAGCGACGTCCTTGGTCATGAGCGCGCGTGCGCAGCCACGTCCTTGGCAATATCCGCTGAGGACGTGCGCATCCTCTTCCGGAAAAACGGAGGGCCTCGATCTCTCCCGCCACCGTCGTTATTCGACAACGGCAACGGTTTGCATGAATGACGAGCGTCGGGAAATGTCCGCTTCCCAACGATCGAGCATCGGCCGGCCTTCCCGCCAAGCCATATCCGCAAATCGCACGTCGAGATATCCGAGCGCGCAACCGATTGACACATCGCCAATGTCCATGCCTTGATGATCGAATCCAGGAACCTCGGCCTCCAGCCGATCAAGTGCATTTTTCGCTTTGGTCAACCACGCAGAGAGATGCGGAGGCGACTGGAAAGGGATTGGACGGTTCCGTTCGTTGCGAAGCAGGATCAGCAAATCAAGTAATCCATCGCCAAAAGCCTGGCGCCGCAACGCGCAAATTCGCGCGTCGAAGCCGCGTGGGTGCAAGATTCCTTCCGGATCGAGGAATTCGCAAATCACGCAGGAGTCAAACAAGACCCTGCCATCGTCGCAGACCAGCGTGGGAAGCTTGTTCAGCGGGTTGTCCGCACTGAGGCTGGCATTGACCTCGCTCATAACGGCAACTGATCGAACGCGTTCCAGCCGGCCGGCAAACCCCGTTTCAAGCGCGACAATCATCACCTTGCGGACGTAAGGCGAAACGGGCGACCAATGCAATTTCATCGGCTGTCGGCCTTGTTCCCGTGCGAGCCGATCGGGTGACTGGCCGACGAACCGGACAAGAGAACGTGCGCGGGGGCCCGCCTGTGCAGGATCTTGCGCTCAACTGGACCGGACAATGTGGTCGAACAGACGCCAAGTGCGACGATAATGGCGCAAGGCGGATCACTTTGCATCTCTATACCCATTTTGCCATTTCCTTCCCGGCAATGGCAGGTTCGGTTCCGCGGTCAGTCACATCCCGCGGGCAATCCGCCTACTTTTATGTCATAAACATAACATAAGGGATTTTATTGACTTAGGCCAAGGGATCAAGTCAAACATGTGCCTTGCAGAAGGCCATCTCAAAAAACCCAGTCAGCCCGCTCGATCAACCGGTCGCCATCGCTCACGCCAAGGCGGCGCAAGGCTTCGCGATGGACCCCGAGTAATGGCGCTATGCTTCGCTGGAATGGCAGATCCGCAATTTTGCGACCACGCAAGACTTCGGCTGCGATCGTCGCACACAAGGTCCAGACATGCTCGAAATCCGGCAAAAATCCAGCGGGACCGCCATTCTCTGCGATGGAAAGAAGCCCTACCACCGCCACTGAATTGGCATCGGCGGCACGGTTTATTGCTGGTCCATTGGCATTGAACAGTTCATGCGGGCCGATGATCGCAGCATCGATACCAGCTTGCCGCATCGCATCGAATGCGCCGTCTATTTCTGCAAGCGAAAGGCATTCGAACTCTTGGATCTCAATCGCCAGTGGTCCCGCAGCGTGCCTCAAGTGGGCCAGTGCCGCTGGCGCGATGGCATAAGTCGGGTTGTGGAGCATCGCAACCTTCCGGGCTGCCGGGCGAAGAGCCCGCAACACCTCAAGTTGCGCGGCAGGCAATGGGTGCGCGAAAGTGACCCCGGTCAGGTTTCGCTCCGGTCGTTGGGGGTCGGCAACCAGTCCCCCACCGACAGGATCCATCGACCAGCAGACGATCGGGATCGGATATTCGCGAGTGACGTCCAGCAAAGCCAGGTCAGCATTCGTCATGAATGACAGGATCACTTCCGGCCGCCATTCTACGATCTCCTTGGCAAGGCTACGGGTGCGCTCAATATCGCGATTACCAAACCAACGCTGCAACACGCAGGTCTCACCATCCACGAACCCGTGCCTGGCCAGACCCGCCTCGGCGATGTCCATAAGCTGACAGTGAAATGGTTCGGCAGCGGCATAGGTGAGCGCGGCTATCCGCGGGATCCCACCTGCCGCGGGCGGTCGATCAGATGTATTTGGCAATGCACTCTCCCAAGAGGTCACAAAAACCATATAACCAATCTTTAGGGAATTCTAGTTGCTATAAACGTTTCGTGGTTGTGAACTAACCGGCATGCCGCTGACCCGAATTTCTGCAAATTGCACAACCATTGCCATGCCTCATGAGACCGGCATCGAAAAGGCACCGCGCCAACCTAGCGCCGGAAGTTAGCGCAGTTTGATATCCATCCGCACCACGTCTCCGCGGTAGCAGCCAAGCGCCATGAGCACCAGACGGCCCCGCTGATCTACGGCAAAGCGATTTACATGGCAGATCGGGGCATTGAGCGGAATTTGCAGGAGTTCGGCAGTCTCGACATCGGCCGTCCCTATCGTCAGCCGCTGGCGTGCTTCTGTAATCTTTATGCCGGGCAGCTTTGCAGCAAGACGCATGGCAGTTTCTTCGGCGAAGCTTGCCGGAGGCAGCTTGCTGGCCAATTTGCCATCGATATAAATGTCCGCCAACATGTAGGGATCATCGTTGCGGCTGTGCAACCGCCTGAGGTACCGATACTGGGGCTGGACGATACCAACCGGCTCTTGCACGAACGGGGCAGCTATGGACGGATAGTCGCTCAGCACCTTGATGGTTGCGCCATCGCGGTTCATCAGCAGCCCGTTCCAGTCGGTCGTTACCTCGCACCAGAGGGGCTGCGGCATTTTTTCAGTGACAAAGGTTCCCTTGGCCCTGAAACTGGCCACCAGGCCTTCCCCGGAAAGAATTCCAAGAGACTGACGAATGGTCGCCCGGGCCACGCCGAACTCCGCGGCAAGATCATCGATGGTCGGGATCTGACTGCCGCTCGGCCAATGGCCGGATTCGATCCGTCTGCGGAACAGCGTGGCCAACTGGATATAGCGGGAGACGCTGCTACGGTTAAGGTCGGCACGAAAGTCTAATGAACTGGACATTGGTAAAACATATGCGGTTTTTGCGAAGCGTTCAAACCCTTTCGCAATGCCCCCCGATGCAATCGGAGCGGCAGAAGCGGGGGCGCTGCGGAAATGGCAATTGTACCCTTAACGAATTCCGCATCGGGCCCGCAACTCCGGCCTGCACCATGCCATGCCCCGCCGTCTGGACGGACTAGAGCCCCATGAAGTCGATCTTCCGACCAAGATGAGCCCGGCCCGTTGGCGCCGAAATCATTTCCAGATTATTGCCTGGGTGGGCACGGTACATCAGCCAGTCACCGAGATAGCGCGCCACCCGGCTACCGCGAACAGTGGTCGAAGACGACATTGCCGCATGGTACAGCATGTCGATCGTCTCTCCAGCTATCCGTCCGGCTTCCTGGCACACTCCCCACATGCGGAGATTGTCCTCCTCTGTTATCGGTGCGCCGGTCGCAGCCCAACGATCGCAGAGCTGCCCGTAGCGACGGGCAGAGCCGAACAGCATTTCTTCGCAGGAGTCCGCACGGACCAGCGCCGTACCAAGTGCGCGCTCATACATTTCATTTGCCGACACCTGACCGAAAGGCAGCGGGCGACCAGAGGTAATCAATGCCTTGAACTCATCGATCATCGCCTTGAGTGCTCCGACCACCGCACTGGTGATCGCCATGTTGTAGGGTGCCGCGATGCGGCCGAGAAACATCGGGTTTCCGTGTAATTTTGTGCCCGGCGTTCCATCGTGCATTTCGGAAGCACGCATGAAATAGGCTGAAGTGGGCACGGCGAAATCCGCCGGGAGGAAAACATCGTCGATCGTGACCGTGTTGGATCCGCTGCTCAGCATTCCCAGGGTTCGATCACCACCCCAGTCTTCGAGAATGGTGAAATCCTTGCGCGGGACAGCCACGCAAAAAGTGGTCGGAGGCGCAGAATCGACGCCCTTCAGAATGGCATTGCCGATGAAATATGTCGAATGCGGCACCCCTGATGAATAGTTCCACGTGCCAGATAACCGGTACCCGCCTTCCACCGGCGTCAGCTTCCCCCCCGGCGCAGCGCGGTGCGGCGCGATAAAGTCACCCTGAGAGAAAAACTCCCGCTGTGCAGCTTCCGGCCAATGAGAAGCCACGAACCATGCATGGCTGGAACACAAGGCAAGGCACCATCCGACGCTGGGATCACCAGTTGCCACTTCAACCATGACCCGGAAGAAGGTCTCAAGATCATGTTCGTGGCCGCCAAACATTTGCGGTGCCGTAATCCGATAGAAGCCGGCTTCGGAAAAGGCTTGGTGCAGTTCCACAGAATAGGTTCCGCGCTGGGCATTTTCGGCCTGCTGCTCTCGAAGCATCGGCCGCAGCGAAATCGCGCGGTCGATCAGTTCATCCGCGCTCGGACGGTTCGCAACCATGAATTGTGCTGAGTATTCGTTCATGTGGACATCCTCATGTATGGCTTTTTGCTGACCCCTAAGATTGCGCAATCGAACTTGAGCGTCTATTGCATGAATTGACAATTCAGGTTTGCGGAATGGGCAACCCATGTTGAATGTGAAACAATGCCTGCTGCTGAGTGCGCTCGTCAGGCTTGGCAGTCTGGGCCAGGTGGCGGCAGAAATGCGCACATCTACGCCGGCCCTCAGCCGGCAACTGGCCGCACTCGAAGCGGATTGCGGCGGAGCGCTGTTCCATCGCAACGGACGCGGGCTGGCCCCCACAGAACTGTGCGAGCGGCTCCTTCCAGCCGTTCAGCGCCTGCTGGATGACTTTCACGACCTGGAGTTGATCGTTAGTGACCTGGGCAAGGATGTCAGGGGCACCGTAAGGCTCGGCATTCTCCCGGCCGGTTCGGGCAGTCTGCTAGCCAGACTGATCGAAGCAGTGCGCGATAAGCATCCGATGATCCAGCTGCAAATCAGTGATGGCAGCAGCGGCCAGCTTGAAGAATGCCTTCGTGCCGGAACGCTCGACCTGTCATTCACCACCCGCATTAATGCCATATCGAACGAAGCCGAGCGCATTCTTGCCCGCAACCCGTTGCAATTGTTTGCTCCGCCCGATTTCGTTCTGCCACCAGGAGACACACTGGAATTCAGCGCGCTTGCAGATATCCCGCTGATATTGCCGCAGATGCCGAACACCATGAGAAGCGTCATCGACAGTCATGCCAAAGAGCTTGGCTTTACTCTCAATGCTGCATTCGAAGTCAACTCGCTGATCTGTCAGCTTGAGCTTCTGGGAGCAGGCTTGGCTTGTTACATCGGCGCGCGCGGCACAGTGCCGATGAATGAACCGAACGCCGAAGAAGCAGGCCATGCGCGTCGCCTTGCGGTTCGTACGATCATCAATCCGGCGATGGAGAGTTGCGTGGTTCTGGCGCGAACCAATCGCCACCCACTTACCCGCGCGAGCCGCACGGTCATGGACATTGCGGCCGCGGTTACCCACAAATTGCAAGGTTCAGGTATCTGGCGCCTGCCCTGACCTTGGAGGCAGTTGACTTCCAAACATCGGCCAGCCAAAGTGTCATTAAACTATATTTATGCGCTTTTGGTTGGAGAACATATCGGTGGCCTATGAGGGGAGCCATGCACATGCTGGTGCAGAACTGCATTTCTGTGTTGATGGGGCAATAGATGCACCTTGGGTGGTGTTCAGCAATTCATTGGCGACCAACGTCTCCGTCTGGGACCAACAAGTCGCGGTTCTGGGGCAGCATTTTCGCGTACTGCGATATGACCAGCGCGGGCACGGTGCATCAACCTTGGGCCATGCCCCGATAGATTTCGAGGTGCTGGGCGATGATGTTCTGGCCTTGCTTGACCGGATGGAAATCGATCGCTGCACATTCGTGGGCCTGTCCATGGGCGTGCCGACAGGATTAAGCCTGTGGCAGCGTGCTCCAAAACGGATCGAGCGGTTGGTCTTGGTTGATGGTCAATCGCGCACCGCAGAAGGCGGCAAGGCGCAGTGGGAAGACCGCATCGCCATTGTCGAGGCGCAAGGCATGGGCAGCTTCGCGGACGTAGCAGTCAGCCGCTGGTTCTCGGAGGATTTCATTGCATCTGGCGCCGCTGAACCTATTCGCAAA
Source organism: Novosphingobium sp. AAP83 (assembly GCF_001295795.1). Lineage (GTDB taxonomy): Bacteria > Pseudomonadota > Alphaproteobacteria > Sphingomonadales > Sphingomonadaceae > Novosphingobium. The sequence continues at coordinate 4,409 of NZ_LJHY01000011.1, read as the reverse complement.
GGGATCGCTGAAACATCCCCTGAAGGCTTTGCAGCCTGTGCTGGCGCGCTCGCCAGCTTCGATCTGGCCGGAGTTCTCCCGACAATCTACGTGCCAACCCTGCTGCTCGCTGGTGAGAATGACGGCCAGATGCCAGCGGTCATGGCTCGCATGGCGGCGGAAGTCCCGGACTGTGCATTTTCGACGATCGCCGGTGCAGGTCATCTACCCAATGTTGAGCAACCCGAGGCATTCAACCGGGCAATCATGGAATTCATGAGCGCGACTGCCGCGAATGCCCGCAAGTCAGGGGAAGAATCGTGATCGAAGCAGAAATCGACATCACCACGGCGGCAGGTCTGATGAACACTTTTGTTGTAAAGCCGCCATCGGACATCCCTCTGCCGCTCGTGATCCTATTGATGGATGCTTCCGGCGTCCGCGAAGAATTGCGCGATATCGCACGGCGTATTGCCGCGACCGGTTATGTCGTGGCCTTGCCCAACCTGTATTATCGACAGCTCAGGACATATGATAGCGGGCCACTGCACGACCACCCCGAGGCACAGGATAACATGCGTCGGATGCTGGAACTTCTCGGCACGATCGACAAATCAGCTACCCTTGATGATATTGGCGCTCTGCTGACGACGGCCCCTGACGTGCTGGGCTGCGCAACCGGGCCGGCTGGCCTCGTTGGCTACTGTTTCAGCGGCTCGCTCGCCACTCTGGGGGCCGCAACCTACGGCGATGCGATCGGCTTTTTCGCATCATTTTTCGGCACGAGCCTGGTTACCGATGCAGCAAATTCGCCGCACCAGTTGCTATCATCGATCTCGGCCGAAGGGTACTTCGAGTTCGGCAGCCGCGACATGTTCATCCCGCAAGCCACGATCGAAGCCCTGTCCCTGGCAGTGCCAAAGTCTGGCTTGTGCGCGCGGATCGTAACAGTGCCCAATGCGGAACACGGCTATGTGTTCGCCGATAGAGATGCATACCTGCCACCCGCCCGTGAGGAGCATCTGGGCACCATCATCGACCTGTGCAGACGTACACTTGGAAGCAAGTCCGGGGCGTGATCAATCCGGGCTTGCTGAATAGGCGCATGCGCCGCAACGGCGCGAGTGAGCGCATTCAATACTGAAAGCACGACTATGCCGACAATGAACACTGTGCGCTTCCACCAGTCTGGTGAACCCGAGGTGCTGATTTATGAGCAGGTCGACCGTCCAGCGCCCATGGCCGGGCAGGTGCTGGTCAAGGTCTCCGCAATCGGCGTGAACTACGCAGATGTCATGCGGCGCAGCGCACCCGATAGCTACCCGGTTCCAAGCCCCCTTCCCTATGCCTTAGGCGGCGAAGCGACTGGAACCATCGTAGAATTGGGCGCAGGCGTTTCCCCGCATTATCAAGGCAGGCGGGCAATCGTGTTTCCCGGGGCTGGTTGTTATTCGGACTATGTTGTCGTTCCGGTTGATCGCGTGTTTGACCTGCCCGAAGGGTTGAGCGACGAAGATGCCCTCGCCTTGTTTGTCCAAGGACTCACAGCGGCTTTCGTCCTTCGCTATTCGGCACGCCTCGCGCACAACGAAACCCTGCTGGTCCAGGGGGCTGCAGGCGGGGTCGGCAATCTCGCCGTGCAACTGGGACGGCAATATGGCGCCGGCAAGATCATTGGCTGCGCCAGTTCACCGGAAAAGCGCGCTCTGGTCGAAAGACTGGGTGCAGACCTTACCGTCGATTACCGCGATCCCGCCTGGCCTGACCAGGTGCGCGATTTCACGCAAGGGAAGGGCGTCGACGTGGTCATGGAAATGACGGGCGGAACCGTGGCGCACCAGAGCATCAGCCTGCTGGCACCATTCGGGCGATCAATCATCTATGGGCATTCCAGCGGTGAAAAACCTATCGTGGATATCTCGATCCTGCCGCCCCGCAACCTGTCAATAACCGGGTTCTATTTCCGTGCCTTCCTCGATCGGGCGGACCTCGTGGCGAACACACTTCAAGAACTTGCGACGCTTGTGTCCACGGGCAGGCTTGAAGTCCAGCAAGGCGGCAAGTTTCCCCTAAGCGAAGCTGCATCGGCCCACAGACTGTTGGAATCGCGAACTTCTACAGGAAAACTCATTCTTGAACCTGACGAGCAGGGGCGCGATTAAACTGCCTTGGACTTGATGCTGCACAAACTGCTAAAATATACAATTCAAGAACGAAAACCGAAGGGACCAGCCCATGCCGACGACCGGCCAATCTCAACCAGGTCATGCTGTTGAAGCAGCGACAGGCGCCAGCGTTGTCACCGACCATCCTGCCGCTGCACCAGTCAAAGTCGTCATTTTACCGCGTACCCGCGCCGGTCTTGACCGTGCAGGTTTGCGGCGCCATCTCGAAACGGTACACGCTCCGATGGTGTTGAGCGAGCCGGAGGTGTCCGGCCCATTCAGTGGCTATGTCCACCACTACACGCAGGAAGCAACACCGGAGCCGGTGCTGGAAGAACGCGACGCCATAGCTTTCATCCGTTTCGCAGATTCTACCGGCCCTATCGCCTCCAAGTCCTCCGAAGGCTATCGCAACCGTATCGGTCCGGACGAGGACAATTTTAGTGAAGCGGATGGCTCCATTGCTCTTACCGCCCGCGAATGGGTGGTCGTTGCCGGAGCCGACGATGCCGCACGCAAGCTATTTGTGTTCCGCCATACTGCAACGAGTGACCTTGGGCCTTGGGCACGGGCCCTCGCAAGTATAGCGGAACAACTCGGGTTACACGGCGTGGTGACGAACACGGTTAATGTTCGCGATGGGGCTTGGCAGTTTACCCAATTCGACGAAATCGGACTGGAGATCGGATCTAACATGGCCGAAGTGACCCAGGTGCTGGAAACGGCTGCGCAGAAGATACTGGCCCCGAGCGACACACGATTGCTGCTGACCGAACCGGTCCGCTTCATCTGATCCCACCGGACTTTTGAAGAGTGGACGCAGATGTCGGTTCCGAGCGCCGGACAGAGCAAGACCAGGCCACACCCGACGAAAACTGACAATGCAAAATGGCCAAAAGCAAAGGGCCTCGATTGGAGCCCTTTGCCTTGCATCTGCCATAACGTTTGTGGCATGCGCGCTGTGTGACGTAACGCATGGTGGGGTGTATGAAGCTGCAACCGGAGCTATCGATGTATTCTACGAACCGGGCGCGGACGATGGAGGTGGTGCCTGAACCGACGGGTCGTCGGCGTTGGCCTGATGACCTTTAGGCTCGGATTGTTGCCGAGACGAAACAGCCTGGTGTGAAGGTGGCTGAGGTCGCGGCGCGCTATGGGTTGTTACCAAACCACATTTCGGTCTGGCGTTCGCTTGCGCGCAAAGGCGATTTGGCTCTTTCCGATCGAGACCTGCCGGCATTTGTACCGATCTCAGTTCAGCCTGACGTACCGGTGAACGAAGAGCGGCAGCGTTGCGCGGCAGCAGAGTTGCGTATCGCGGTCAGCGATGTGACCCTACATGTGCCGGCAGGTTTTCCCGCACGTAAGGTTGGCGCCAGATATGAATCGGGGAGTGTGGCAATGTCGGTATCAAGCGACAGAAATCAGCGGATGCGGCCATTGCTGTTCTCGACGCTTCCCTTCTGCCAGGGCGCTGAAGGTTTACAGAAATAGCTCGTCATGCCGAACTTTGTCTTGAGTGTTGCGAACGCCGCAAACTCGGTTCCACGATCGAAAGTGATGCTTTGCCGAAGGATTTGGGAAGGGGGGCCAAGGTGTTGTTCAATCCCTGCCATGACGCCCATGGAATGGCGACTGGGGTTGCGCGTCAGCACGATGTATCGGCTGCGCCGTTCGATCAGAGAGGTTAGATTGGATTTTCCAAATTCTTTCCTGAAAGCAATGAGATCGCCCTCCCATTGACCAAACTGATTGCGCTCGGCGATCTCTTTGGGGCGCTCTGCAATGGTATTTTCAAGTGGGATATTGAGGCATCGTGGTTTGCGCGCATATACGACGATCGCGCATGCGCATGATCGTATCACGCTCTTCAAGACTGAGATGTCGCTAGTTTTGAGCCATTGTGCGTCCTTTTGAGTGGGGGCACAAAGTGCCCGGGAATCCTCAAAATTCGCACTTCAAGATAGAATCCACCCACTTACAAAGATGTTCTGGCTCAGTAGAGAAGACACTATTTCCGCTATTCAGAAATGTCCCCGTCTGATGCCGCAGGGGCTGCGCGGAACCCTTCCGAATTGTGCAGCGTAGCCCCTGCTGGTGCGCTGGTCCGGCATTGGTAGCGCCTGTGGACCCGCTGCTTTGCAGTGGGCCCGCTCAACAGCCCCCAAGCATGCACTGTGCTGCTTCGATAGGCGTCAGCCGGGGTAGCGGAGGGCGACCCCGCTTGCGTTTGACCGGTGGTTGGTCCGGCTGTGCAGGCGATGG
>NZ_LJHY01000010.1 GCF_001295795.1 Novosphingobium sp. AAP83 | reverse complement strand
CGAGCGAAGTCGAGACACTCACGAGCTGTGTCTCGACTTCGCTCGACACGAACGGGAGCAGGTAATAGTCAGATATCATGAGGTGAACACAGCCTCTGCTGGGTGCCCTTATAGTTTGAAGCAATGCTCGCGATGCCACGCTAAGAATGCGGGATGCGGTCGTTCCAACGGACGTTGCGGCGGGATTGCGAAGCCCGTCTTGTTAATCATCGCGCGGATGCTGTCGGAGTCATTGGCTTGCCGGCTGATCAGGATCTCCAGATTGTCGCTCAGGCCTATCAGGCCTCTGTCGAACATCCAATGAACAGTTCCAGATAGGGCGATCCCGTTGGTGACGATATCAGGTCCTCCACGGTCTACTGATCGGATGTGTGCGGCCTCGACTTCGGCGCGACCTCCTCCGTTGATGAGCTTCAGCCCAGTTACTGCACATCGAGCTCCATAGGCAGCAACGACACGGCGGCGGAATAATCGGTCGCGGACAAGCCGTGAACCCAAGTTGGCAACGCGGTCCCGTTCGATTTCAAACTGAAACTGCGAACGCTCCTCACGTAGAACGTCGTCAGACACTTCATCGATTCTCGGCAGGAAGCTGCCATCTTCCGCAAGGCCAAGGTCGATGATCCGATTGAAGTCTTCAATCGATAGAGGTCGGACAGCGGATTGAGCGCGACCAGAAATCTTACCGTGGTCGTTAAGAACGCCACGCTCAACCAGTCCCAGCGCACCGTTAAACGGTACCGGATTGGGGAAATCTAAGTACGTACCGGGCTCAATGAGTGCGAAATACATACCTTTTGCTGTAGGGTCAGGTACCACATGCGCTACTTTAGCGACCGCAAAGTATCCACGCGTGTCGCGTATTTTGCTTGGCTCGTAGTAAATGATCCAATCGCCAATACAGGCGCTCACCCGACTGAGATATTGCCTCGGGAACTGGTATTGCTCCGCCGGACTATCGTCATAGATAGAGTCAGTCCGATGAACGAATATGCCTTTAGCCATGCCGCATGTCTATGAGGCGGCACCATTCGGGTCAATTGACTAAGCAGGGTTGGAGCCTACCCCGCAGCCTCAGATCACGCCCTGTTCTGCCATCGCTGCCAGTTCCGCCTCGCCTAACCCCAGCAATTCGCCGTAAATCTCGGCGTTGTGTTGGCCGACGATGGAGGGGGCGGGGCGGCGGACGGAGCCGGGGGTGGCGGACATGCGCGGGAAGCTGGATTGCATCTTGAGCGGGCCGAAGCGTTCGGTTTCCACCTCTATGATCGCTTCGCGCGCTTGGAAGTGCGGGTCTTCGAGCATGTCGGGCGCGCGGTAGACGCGGCCTGCGGGGATCGAGTGTTCGATCATCAGCGCGTCGACCTGATCCATCGTCAGGGTGCGGGTCCAGGCGTTGATCAGATTGTCGAGCTCGTCCTGATTTTCACCGCGCGCAATATGCGTGGCATAGCGCGGATCATCGCCCAGTTCAGCGCGGTCCATCGCGGTGGCAAGGCGCTTCCACAGCGAATCCTTGTTTGCGCCGATCATGAATTCACCGTCTTTGCACGAATAGACGTTCGACGGCGCGATGCCTTTGAGCACCGAACCCGAGCGTTCGCGGATCAAGCCCATCCGGTCATATTCGGGCACGAGGCCTTCCATCACTTGCAGCACCGATTCATAGAGCGCGGCGTCGATCACCTGGCCCCGGCCCGAACGGTCGCGTTCGTGCAGCGCGGCTAATACGCCCATGCAGCCGTAAGTGGCCGTCAGCGTATCACCGATGGAAATGCCCATACGGCTGGGCGCGCGGTCGGGTTCGCCGACGATATAGCGCCAGCCGCCCATCGCCTCGCCAATCCCGCCAAAGCCTGCGCGGTCGGAATAGGGGCCGGTCTGGCCATAGCCCGACATGCGCGCAATGATCAGGCCGGGGTGTTCGGCGAGCAATAGGTCAGGCCCAAGGCCCCACTTTTCCATCGTGCCGGGTTTGAAGTTTTCAATCACCACATCGGCATGCGCGATCAACTTGCGCACCAGGGCTTGACCTTCAGGCACGCGCAAGTTGGCGCTGACCGAGCGTTTGTTGCGCGCGATCACTTCCCATTGCACTTTTTCGAAGCCTTGGCCCCATTCGCGCATGGGATCACCCGTCACGGGTGGTTCCACCTTGATCACGTCGGCACCCATATCGCCCAGCAACTGGCCGCAGAACGGGCCTGCGAGAAGCTGGCCGAGTTCGACGACGCGGATGTCGCGCAGGGCTCCGGGATTGTGGGCAGTCATGACAATTACTCCGCCGCTTCCAGAAGCGGCCATTCGGGCTGGATCGGCGCGGGAAGGCCGGTTTCTGCCTGACAATTGGCCCGCAGCGCGTCGATCCCCGGCCCGTAGTTGAACAGCGGCAGTTCGCCGCGATTGTTGCGCAGTTCGGTACGCAAGGCCTCGGTGGCCTCTGCATTGACCGTACCGTGATCATCGGCGACCACGCCATAGGCCTTTGCGCCTTCAGCAGTGATCAAGCCTTGGCGGATTTCCAAGCCTACAAGCGCGGGATCGCGGGCCAGAGCATCGCCCCAGCCGCCGCCGCCCCATGTGATGAAGTGCAACTGGTCGCCCGCTTCCACGTCGACGTCTTCCACCTTGTTGGCGATGATGATCTGCGTGCCATCGGCCTTTTCAAGGATCTTGCGCGCGCGCGCTCCCGGCTCACCGCCGTTGACGCCCCATGGGGGCACGAACCAGCGGTCATCGTGGATCGCAATCGTGCCCTTGGAGAGGAAGCGATAAGTCATGCGGATGCCATTGCCGCCGCGATGCAGGCCTGCGCCGCCCGAATCGGGTTCGCATTCGTAGCGTTCGATCACCATCGGGAAATAGCGTTCGAGGAATTCGTTGGGCACGTTGGTAAAGCCAGGCCAGAGCGAGTGGCCGTCCGGGCCATCGCCCATGGGCCTTCCGGGCACGCCGCCAAAGCCGATCTGGAACAGCTGGAACCATTCGGCCTTCTTGCCGGGGCGTTCATCGTTGCCCGAATAGAACAAGTGCGGGCTTGACGAGAATCCGGCCGCGTTGAGGAATTCCGGGGTCTTTTGCCCCAGCAATCCGCCCAGGATATCGAAAATGCGGCCCAGCGCATGGGTTCTGCCCGAGAGTGCTGCAGGGAATTTGGGCTTGAGCAGTGATCCTTCGGGGATGCGCACATCGATCAGATCATAGAACCCGTCGTTGAACAGGATCTGCGGATCGAACACCATGATCATGTAAATGCCGAAGAACATCTTGAACATGTTCTCGTTCAGCAGGAAGTTGATCGAGGCGACCGATTGCGGATCAGTGCCCGCAAAATCGAGCACGACGCGGCCATCTTCGCGCCACATCGTACATTTGATCTTGTAGGGGCCAAAGCCCATGCCATCGTCGCAGATATAGTCTTCGAAGCTGACCGGCTCTTCGGCAATCGCCATGCCGATCAGGGATTTCATCGCGCGGTGATTGCGCGCGAGCAGTTCCTGCGTTGCCGAAACATAGACATCATCGCCGAACCGCTCTGCCATTTCGATCACGCGGCGCGCGGCCACGCGGCACGCTGCGATCAGCGCGTTAAGGTCTGCTGCGCACCAATCGGGCTTGCGCGTCTGGTGCATGACAAGGCGGACGAGGTCTTCGTTGTATTCGCCCTTTTTCCAGATTTTGACCGGCGGGATGCGTACGCCTTCTTCAAAGATCGAATGGGCGTTGATCGGCATCGAGCCGACGACTTTACCGCCGATGTCGGACTGGTGGCCGAACATCGAGGTGTAGGCGATCAGGCGTCCGTCCTTGAACACCGGCAGCAGGACAAGCCAATCGTTAGAGTGGCTAACCGCGCCGCCGACCGAATAGGGATCGGACAGGAAGATCATGTCGCCGTCTTCCAGCGTTCCGGCATAGTTATCGAGGAAGCCGCCGATGAAGCTGCCGAACTGGCCGACGATCATCTTGCCGGTGTGATCGGCGATCAGCGGGAAGGCATCTCCCTGTTCACGGATGCCCGGAGACATCGCGGTGCGCACCAAGGTTGCGTCCATTTCGATCCGCGCATTACGCAGCGCGTTCTCCATGATGTCGAGCGTGACCGGATCGATGGGCACACGGTTGAACGGGGTCTCGTTGGTCTGGATGATGGTTGCAGGCATGATTCGTCCTCCCCCGGTTTTAAGCTTCTTGGCCCAGATGGATCAGGATGTTGCCGACGGTGTCGACAGTGCCGGTGCAGCCGGGTTCGATCAGCGTGGTCGAATCCATTTCACATACGATGGCCGGGCCGGGGATAATGTCTCCGGCGCGCAATTTGGCGCGGTCATAGATCACGGCGGGCTGTTCGCGCCCGTCCATCCATAGGGTGTGATCGCGCATCTTGGCGGCAATCGGGTTGCCATCGCCCTGTTCCAGCGGCGCGGCTGGCAGATCGAGCGCGCGGCCCATGGCCACAGCGCGCAAGTTCACGATCTCGTGCGGGGTGTCCATGTTGAAGGTGAACAAGCGTTTGTGTTCGGCATCAAAGCGCGCAAGGATGCCGGCGATGCCATCGCTGGTGAGCACATCGGCGGTGATCGTCAGCGGCACTTCGAAGGCTTGTCCGGCATAGCGCACGTCGACTTCGAAAGCGGTCGAGATTTCGTCCTCGGGTACGCCATCGGAGAGCAGTTCAGCGCGGGTTTGCGCGGCCATTTCATCAAGGATGGTGATGAGGTCTGCCGCTTGCGTTTGCGTGGCAAGGCGGCTGAACGAGCGCGCGGTTTCGGTGCGCATGCGCGTGGTGGCATCGCCGAGGGCACAGAGCACACCGGGGCTAACGGGCGAGATCGCGGGCCACGATCCCATCAGGCGGGCGACGGCATTGACGTGGAGCGGACCTGCTCCGCCAAAGCCCATCAGCGCGAAGTCACGCGGGTCATAGCCTTGCTGGACAGAGATCATGCGCAGCGCGCCGAACATGTTTTCATTGACGATATCGATGATCCCGCGCGCAGCGGCCATCAGATCGATGCCAAGCGCATCGGCAATGGTCTGCACCGCCTTTTTCGCGCCTTCACGATCCAGATTGAATGTGCCGCCGAGAAGATTCTCGGGCAGATAACCCAATACCACATTGGCATCGGTAACCGTGGGCAGCGTGCCGCCTTTCCCATAGGCGACCGGCCCTGGCACTGCTCCTGCGCTCTGCGGGCCTACACGCAAAGCCTTTGTCAGCTCGGGAACATAAGCAATCGATCCGCCGCCCGCGCCAACAGTCTTCACATCCAGCGCCGAGGCGCGGACGGAAAGATGGCCGACTTCGGTGGTGCGCTGGCGGCGCGCTTCGAGATTTTCGATCAGGGCAACGTCGGTGGAGGTGCCGCCGACATCGAGCGTGAGGATGTTCTTGATACCCGCATTGCGGCCCACCCAGATCGCGCCGGTAACACCGCCCGCAGGCCCCGACATCAGGATGTTGACCGGATGCTCCTCGGCCTTGTGCGCGCTCATCAAGCCGCCATCAGAGCGCAGCAGCGAGAGCTTGCCGTTCATCCCCGCATCGGCAAGGCGCGAGCGCAGGTTCGACACGTACTTGCCGACAATCGGGCGCACCGCAGCATTGGCAACCGTGGTCAGCGTGCGCTCGTATTCCTGCATTTCTGGCAGGACTTCGTGGGACAGCGATACCGGAACACCCGGCATGATCTCGCCCGCCAACTGGCCGACGCGCTTTTCGTGCGCGCCGTTGGTATAGGCATTGATCAGGCTGACAGTGATGGCCTCAACGCCATTGGCCTTGAGCGTGGACAATTGCGTGGCGATATCCGCATCATCAATCGGGCGCAGTTCGTTGCCTTCGGCATCCATACGGCCTTTGATCGTGACGGTATCTTCCAGCGCGGCCAATGGTTGCGGCTTGGGCCAGATGATCCATCCTGCAAGCCCGCCCGGCACAAAACTGCGCGCGATCTGCATGATATGGCGATAGCCCTCGGTCGCTACGAGGCCGACCTTTGCGCCCTTGCCTTCCAGCACCGCATTGGTGGCCACGGTGGTGCCATGCAGGAAGTAATCGATATCCCCCGCACCGATCCCGGCCTTGGCGCAGATCGCCGTCACCCCGTTAAGGATGCCCTCAGAACTGTCATGCGGGGTCGATGGCGTCTTGTGACGCCACACCGCGCTGCTCAACGTATCGAACAGCAGCAGATCGGTGAAAGTGCCGCCGACATCGACGCCAAGGCGATAGCCCATCGGGTGTTACTCCTGCTCTGATTTCGGGAAAGCCAGTTTCGGAAAGGGCGGCGCATGGGCCACCATTCCGGGAAGTTTGCGGCCCATCACGCCGGTAAGCCAGCGGTTGGTCTCGATCATTTTGCCAAGGTTCATGCCGGTGTGAACGCCCGCGCGGTCCAGCATGTAAACCACGTCCTCGCTCGACACATTGCCCGCAGCGCCGGGCGCAAACGGACAACCGCCAAGGCCGCCCAAAGCGGCATCAATCACGCTTGCACCCGCCTCGATCGCCGCCCAGACATTGGCGATGCCGGTCCCGCGCGTGTTGTGGAAATGGACGCGCACCGGGATCGGCGCGATGGCTTCGACCACGCGGCGGACAAGGCGCGAAACGTGCGCCGGATCTGCCACGCCAATGGTATCGGCAAGGGTAATTTCGATGGGATTGGCTTTCGCCAACGATAGCGCCATGGCCACAACGCGGTCTTCGCTCACCTCGCCCTCAAACGGGCAACCAAAAGCAGCCGCGATGGTCACCTGGCCTTTTAAACCGGCCTGCTGTGCCATGCCGATGATGGTCTTTGCGGCATCTACCGAGTCATCGCTGGTCTGGCCCTGGTTGGCGATCGCAAATGTATCGGTTGAAACACACACCGCGCCCAGTTCGTGCAGTGCGCCTGTGGCGATGGCGCGTTCAGCACCGCGCGCATTCAGGACAAGGCCGATGTAGCTGACGCCATCGACCTTGGGCAGGCCAGCGCAGACCGCTTCGGCATCGGCCATTTGCGGAACGCGCTTGGGATTGACGAAGCTTGTCACCTCGATCCGGCGCGCGCCTGAATCGATGCTGCGGCGGACCAGTTCCAGCTTGTCAGCGGTGGCGACAAGCGCTTTTTCGTTCTGCAAGCCGTCACGCGGCCCCACCTCTAAAAAAGTGATTGCGCGGTTCATCGCCGGTGCCCTGCCGAACCGGATGATGCCAAATAGGGGGACTGTCGCAAGATCATCGCTCTCACCAAATCGTATGCAATTTCGTTGTGCCGCCATTTCGGATGTGCCCGAAACCTGCACGTTGGTGCATGTTTTCTAGGAGCTTGACCGCTAGGCTTTGTATACAATAAGATATGCATCTCGCAAGGGTGCGTGTTGTGGGGAGGGTGCCCACGCGCACTTTTAAAAAATTTCAACGTAATCGAACCAACAGGGAGGTTTGAGAATGCGTGCTAGCCGTCTTCTACTTAATGCATCGGCGCTTGGGCTTTTGCTCGCCGCCAGCCCGGCCTTTGCGCAAGAAGCGCCGCAGGACACTGCCGCTGCCGAAGAGGGCGCAGACACGATCATCGTCACCGCCCGCCGCCAGAATGAGCGCTTGCAGGACGTTCCGGCATCGGTCGCGGTTCTGACTGCTGCGGCGCTGCAAAACACCGGCGCGAACAAGGCGGATGATTTCGCACAGCTTACGCCGGGCGTCACCATCGTGACAGGCACCGCAGAAGCGGGCGATACGCAGATCAATATTCGCGGCATCAACGGTGCGCGCGATGCGGAAAGCTCGGTCGCGCTGGTGGTCGATGGCATTTTGAAGACCAACACCGCGCAGTTGAACCAGCCGCAAGGCACGCTGACGCAAGTCGAAATCCTCAAAGGCCCGCAAGGCGCGCTTTATGGCCGCAACGCTGCGGCTGGCGCGATTGTGCTGCAAACGCAGAAGCCGACCGACACGCTGACCGGTGGCCTGCGTGCATCTTATGCCAACGAAGCCACGGTTGAAGCCACCGCGCACATCGCCGGACCACTGGGCGAAAACGTCGGCTTCGTGCTGTCGGGCTATTATTTCACCACCGATGGCTGGTGGCGCAATTCGTTCCTTGGCAATTCCAAGACCGTGGACGACAAGGAAAGCTGGGCGGTTGATGGCCGCGTGATGCTGGGCCAAGGTACGCCTACGCAGCTTGACGTAAAGGCGCGCTATTCGAAGTTCAGCGGTGCATCACTGCCGTTCAACGCCGCGTTCCACCTGCCGCTGTTTGGCGCGGTGAACCCTGCGTTTTACGAGGATATCAACAAGCACCCGTTCGCGTTTTCGAACAACATTCGCGCCACGAATGACCAGAAAAGCTTTGACGTTTCAGCCAAGCTTGATCACGAATTCGGCAACGGCATGAAGCTGGTCGCTTGGGGCCTCTATTCGGACGTCAAGCAAGACCTCGTTGCTGATGGCACCTCGGCAGACTTTGCGCGCTATATCAGCAATGCCAATCCGGCGGTGAACAGCTCGGTTGCTAGCTGCTTTGCCAGCACCGCAGCGCTCACCGGTTTCCCGGTCAACCAGCCCGGCGCAATTGGCGCAATCCCCGTGCCGTTCATCTTCGCACCGGCCAACGGTTCCACGTTCGGGCCCTACAGCCCGACAACTTGCGACGGCACGCAGTACCAGTTGCGTGAACAGACCGATTATAGCGCCGAAGTGCGTTTGCTGTCGAACGATGATGGTCCGCTGACATGGCAGCTGGGTGCCTATTATCTGCACATCGATCGCAAGACCGGCGTCAGCCTTGGCGCAGACACGGGCCGTGGCGTGATCAAGCAGCTGTATAATGCGCCAAACAGCGCCAACCCGACCTCGCTGCTGCTGGCTGATGAATTCAGCACGAATGTCTATGCTGCATTCGGTGCGACCGAATGGAAGCCTTCGGATGTGTTCACCGCAGGCCTCGCGCTGCGTTATGACATTGAAGACCGCGCTGCCAATTCACTGGTGCCCAACGTGCTTGATCCGTTCACCGGTGGGCCGATCAATCCGGGCTTGGCATTTGGTGCATTCACGCCGCAAAACGCCACGTTCAAGCAGCTTCAGCCCAAGATCACGGCAAGTTTCCACCCGACGCCTGCACTGAACATCTATGCCAACTGGGGCATTGGCTTCAAATCGGGCGGTTTCAACAACCAGGGTTCAGCAGCCGTGGTCAACGCCAACTTCAACCAGTTCATCAATGCTGGCGTCACGATCAACGACCTGTACCGCAAGGAAAAGTCCAGCGCGTTTGAAGCGGGCATCAAGGGCGAAGTGTTCGATGGCCGGATCACCTATGATCTTGCCGGGTACTACACGCAGGTCAACGACATGCAGTTCTTCGAATTCTTCGTCGGCAGCTTCGGCCTGCTGCGCGTGGTTTCGAACATTGATCGTGTCGATGTGAAGGGTGCGGAACTGAACCTCAACGCCAAGGTCGTCGATGGCTGGAAGGTGTTCGGTTCGTTCAACGTGACTGATAGCGAGATCAAGCGCAACGCTTCGCGTCCCTACACGGTGGGCAACAAGTCGCCTTACACCGCCGATTGGACGATCAACCTTGGTAGCGAAATCACCGCGCCGCTGACAGACAGCGCCAAGCTGCTGTTCCGCGCCGATTACCGCATCACCGGGCCAACGTGGTTCCATTCGGTACAGGATCAGGAACGGCCAACGCTGTTCTCGGGCCTGTTGCCGATCTCGGCACTGGCCTTGCCCGGCGTAGTCGGCAATGCGCGCTATGACGTGGCCAAGCGTGATGCGTTCGGCGTGATGAACGTGCGCGCTGGCATCACCACCGACCGTTACCGGATTGCGGTATTTGCCGAAAACCTGTTTGATCGCAAGTTCGTTGCCGAAGCGATCCCGGCGATTGAATTTGGCGGATCGTTCATCACTCCGGGCGCGCGTCGCCTGATCGGGGTGGAAGTAGGCGCCTCGTTCTGACATAAAGGTGATGGGAAGAGTGGCGTTTGGGCCGCTCTTCCCAAGGCTTCAGGAGGTTACGTGTCAAAAGCCTCGCAGGAAGCGTATCGCAAGATCAGGGCCGGGGTTCTGTCCGGCCATTTCCCGCCCGGGCAATTCGTGCCGGAAGATGAATTTGCCCAGTTCTGCGGGCTTTCGCGCACACCCGTGCGTGAGGCAATTGCCGAATTGGTAGCAGAAATGCTGCTTCAGCGATCCGATACCAACCGCGTCTTCGTTCCCGTCTGGTCTGACGAGGATGAGGAGGAAATGTTCACTCTGCGTGCGATGCTGGAAAGCCGCTGCGCGCGGCGCGCGGCGCGGCTGATTACGGATGAACAGATCGCCGCGCTCAAATCCCATTGCGACCTTATCGACGCGGCGATCCAGCGGGTAGACCAAGGGGCGGGCCAAGGAGCAGGAGAGCCTGACGTATCGGGCTTTGTCGAAGGCAATCGCCGGTTCCACGCGGTGATTCTGGCTGCGGCGCAGTCGGAACGGTTGGGGCAATTGCTGCGCTTTGTCGTGAGCCAGGTCGTGGTTCACCGCACGGCCGAGCAATATACCCGTGCCGACATGGAGCAAAGCCAGCGCGACCACCGCGATTTGGTCAGCGCTTTCATGGTGCGGGACGAGGAGTGGGCGAGTGCCATAACCAACACCCATATCCGCCGCGCCGCCCATGCCTATAAGGCCAGCCGCGGCACCTGATTCTAGAGCGCGTCCATGTGCAAAGGCGCGTTGAGGCGGAATTCCTCGACAGGCACGCCGCCGATCAGATGTTCCTGTATGATCCGTTCCAGCACCGTCGGCGTGCAGGAATGATACCAGACATTATCCGGATGGACGACTGCGACCGGCCCGACAAGACACACGCGCAAGCAGCCCACCTTGTTGCGTAAAATCCCCTTGTCACCGCCAAGACCCAATTGGGACAGGCGCTTTTTCAGGTAATTCCACGACTCTTCGGTTTCCGTCGCAGGCGCGCATTTGTGTTTGTCGGCCCCTGCACAAATCAGGATATGGCGCTTTAGCCCGAAGCCGCCCAGCTTTTCGAGGACATCTTCGGCCAAAGCCAATTTCTGGGCCTGATCTTGTGGCGCGGTATTCATGGAATGGGGTGCAAAATCAGCCGCGTTTGCCAGCAATGCGGGAAATTTCGGCGGACACCATCTTTTCGACCATTGCGGGAAGGTTCACTTCAAGCCAGTTGGCCAGCATCGGGCGCAGCATTTCGCGCACCATCCCTTCAAGCGAGGTTTCACCCGACCGTACGATCTGCGGGGCGACCCCGGGCTGCGAGAGCATCGACAGGGCGGCAAGTGATTCGCGCATCGAAGCGGTGGCCGCGCCTGCAATCAGGCCTTCGGTGTCAGCAAAATCATCCGGTTCGTCAGCAGCCTCGGTCAGTTCAAGCACTTCGGCCAGACGCGGTGGGACGCGTTGCGCGCTATCGGCGCGGGCGCGGGTCTGCCCAGCGTCAGCACGGGATATGGCTGCGTCAGCACGATGTTGCGCTTCGGCACGGTTATCCCGCGCGATTACTTTTTTGATCGATGCGAGGATTTCCTCGACGGATGGCTCGCCCACTTGGCCCATTGAAGATTATTCCCTGGAAGTCCCTGTTCCCGATTCTTTTTACGGAATCGGCGTGGGGGCAATTGTCGCATTCTGGGCGGGTGTGTCAACGGTACGTGTCGATACGGCCACAGGATCGGGATCACGGTCCCAATCGAACACGCGCCGCCGGACCCGGTCATAATTGGTTTGCGGATCATAGAGCGCGCCGCCATCAAGACCGAGGTCTTGCGCCTGCGCGCGGCCCATGGCAGCCAGCAGGTTGAAGCCCGCCACATAAGCATTGCGGCGTGCGGTTACGAGTTGCACTTGCGCGCGCAGCAGTTCCTGTTCTGCATCCAGAATGTTGAGGATCGTGCGGTTCCCGACGGTGTTTTCCGCGCGCACGCCTTCAAGGCTGAGCGCGGCGGCATCAACCGCAGTCTGGTTCATCGCGATGATTTCGTTGGCTGCGCTCCACGAGGCGAAGGATGAGCGGACAGATGCGATAACTTCGCGCTCCACCCCGATTTCCTGTTCCAGCGTGGCGCTTTCACGCGCTTGCGCCTGACGGGTTTGCGCTGCCGGAGCGCCGCCTTGGAACAGCGGGATCGATACGCTGACGCCGGCTTGTGCGGTGGTCACGCGCTGGGCAAAGCTTTGCCCGCCAGCAACAGCCAATATGCCAGTGGTGTCCTGATAACTGCCCTGCGTGCTTAGCGACACGGTTGGCAGTTTCGCTGCATTGGCGATTTTTACGTCATAGCCCGCGGCTTTGCTGCGCTCACGCGCGGCAAGCAGATCGGGGTTGTTTTCCAACGCAAAGTTTACGGCATCATCCGCAGTGGCGGGAAGGCCGGGCAAGGGCGGTGGTGGCGCAAGATCAACCGGCGCTTTGCCAACGATCTGGATATAGCGTTCGCGGCTGTTGATAAGGTTGACCTCGGCATTGCGAAGATCACCTCGCGCCAAAGCCAGACGCGAATCCGACTGGGCGACGTCGGTGCGGGTCACATCGCCAATCTCGAAACGGTCACCGGTGGCCTTGAAATTGACTTCCAGAACGTCGACGTTGTTTCGGCTGAGGCCTACAACCGCGCTATCACGGATCACGTCCATATAGGCCGCAACAACCTGGCTGAACACGCCTGTTTCGGTGGCGCGCAAGTCTTCCTGCCCGGCTTCGACGCGGGTCTTGGCAGCGCGAATCGCATTCTTGACCGAACCGCCGGAATAAACAGGCACGCCAACGTTGAGATCGGCGCTCATGGCGCGATCAAGGATGACGAACGACAAGGGGTTTTGTCTCAAGAACTTGGTAAGGTTCACTTGTCCCGACAAGCTGGGCAACGCCCGTGCCCGCGCCAGTGGCACCCCTTCATCGGTGGCGCGTTGCGTTGCCCGCGCGCCCTGCAAGGTCGGGTTGGTATTATATGCGTTTACCAGCGCCTCCCGCAGATCATCAGCCAAGGCGGGCGTTGATAGAGCAAGGGCGGCGCTGGTTGTCAGCAAAAGGCGCAGGGCCTTTATGGGAGGCATAAGCCTTAGAAACTCCAGCTTTTGGTCGCTGCAAATTCGGGCAGAACGGCAAAATCGGCTTCGCCAAGCGCCGTAGGGACGACATGCCCCAAGGCTTTGCGCGCCAAAGCCAGCCGCGTGACGTTGCGATCTACCAGACCCGTCACCACGCGGCCATCATCGGCCAGCAGGCCAGCCAGCGAATCGGGCAGGACTTCGGCAGCGCCATCGATGAGGATTGCCGAAAACGGCCCGCCTTGTGCAGCAGCCAGCGATTCTGCGCGGGCAACGGTGCCTGCCAGTTCTGCGGCAAGGGCCGCAAGATAGCCATTGGCCGAAATCACCAGCACACTGTCAGCCTGGGCGAGTTCGGCGGCTTCCAGCATCTGGCCATAAGTCAGCGCAGGCGACAGCACGGTGCCATCGCCCAGCGGCACAGCGCGATCGGCATAGGCCACCACGCGGCGTTCTGCGGGCACAAAGTCTTCGCGCGCTACTTTTGCAAAAGCGGCAAGAATCGCGGGCGAGTTCACCCCTGTAACGCGCAGTTGGCTATCGATCATTGCGCGGCGGGCAGTCAGCATCTCAGCCGATGCCGGGCGGTCTTCAACCACGGTCATTTAAACCTCATATTTCGCTAAACTGGCACGGCTTGTAGGCGCGGCCATCAACATCGCCAACGCCTTAGAATATCGACTTGTGCTTTCCAAGGGATTTGCATGTTGATTGTCGAAGCGTAAGGGGCGTTGGCAGTTTCTCAAGCACTTGGAGCGAAGACCGATGGCGGAAATGGTGACGATCAGGCAAGAAGATCTGATTGAAAGCGTGGCAGATGCTCTTCAGTACATCAGCTATTTCCATCCGATGGATTATATCCGCGCGCTGGGCGATGCCTATGAGGCCGAACAAGGCCCCGCCGCCAAGGACGCGATTGCGCAAATCCTGACCAACAGCCGGATGTGCGCCGAAGGCCACCGGCCGATCTGTCAGGACACCGGCATCGTCAATGTGTTCATCGAATGGGGCCAGAATTGCCGCCTCGAATCAGACCTTTCCTTGCAGGACGTGGTCGATGAAGGCGTGCGCCGGGCCTATCTGAATGCGGACAACAAGCTGCGCGCCTCGGTTCTGGCCGATCCCGCCTTCACCCGCCGCAACACCCGCGACAACACGCCCTGCGTGCTTCACGTGGATATGGTCAAAGGCAGCAAGGTTTCGGTCGATGTCGCGGCCAAAGGCGGCGGGTCGGAAAACAAGTCCAAGTTCAAGATGATGAATCCCAGCGATTCGATTGTTGATTGGGTGGTAGAAATGCTCCCGCAAATGGGCGCTGGCTGGTGCCCGCCGGGTATGCTCGGCATCGGCATTGGCGGGACGGCGGAACATTGCGTGCTGCTGGCCAAAAAGGCCCTGATGGAGCCGATCGACATGGCGCAGTTGAAGCTGCGCGGGCCCCAGACCGATATTGAGCGCATGCGCATCGAAATCTTCGACAAAGTCAACGCGCTCGGCATCGGCGCGCAAGGGTTGGGCGGGCTTTCGACCATCCTCGATGTCAAGATCATGGATGCGCCATGCCACGCTGCGGGCAAGCCTGTGGCAATGATCCCGAACTGCGCCGCCACGCGCCACGCGCACTTCACGCTTGATGGTTCCGGCCCCGCCTATCTCGAACGGCCCAAGCTGGATGAATGGCCGCAAGTGCACTGGGCACCCGATTCGGCAGCCAAGCGCGTAAACCTTGATACGCTGACAGCGGAAGAGGTGCAGGGCTGGAAGCAGGGTGACCGCTTGCTGCTTAACGGCAAGATGCTGACGGGCCGCGATGCCGCGCACAAGCGCATCAAGGATATGCTCGCCAAGGGCGAGGAACTGCCCGTCGATTTCAAGGGCCGCGTGATTTATTACGTCGGCCCGGTCGATCCGGTGCGCGAAGAAGTGGTTGGCCCTGCCGGCCCCACCACCGCCACGCGCATGGACAGCTTCTCGGACCTCATGCTCGATCTCGGCCTGCTGGCCAGCGTTGGCAAGGCAGAGCGCGGTCCTGCCGCCACGCAGTCCATCGCCAAGCACAAGTCGGCCTACCTCATGGCGGTTGGCGGCGCGGCCTATCTGGTGGCGCGCGCGATCAAGCAATCCAAGGTCGTCGGCTTTGAAGACCTTGGCATGGAAGCGATCTACGAATTCACGGTCGAGGACATGCCGGTGACGGTTGCTGTCGATAGCGAAGGCAACAACGTCCACCAGCTTGCGCCATTGGTGTGGAAGAAGAAGATCGCCGACGGGGGTCTGCTGCCGGTTTAAGCGCCATCAGGGGAGTTCGACCAACGACAGACATAGATCGACTGCCCGACTGGCATAATGGCGGATGTCCGGGGTAGATCACAGTCAATGGCTACTTCCCCCCAAGACTTGACCAAGCCGCAGCCGCGCTTGCATGTGCCAGCGCGGCAAGTGCTGCTTTCAGCCGCCGCGCTGTGGCTGACATACTTTGTGCTGATCACGCTACGCGGCTTGGTGGTTGATTTCGGGGAGTTTTATGAACTTCTGTGGCGGCGCGCGCTGGTCACCCTTGCCGGGATCTTGATCACATTACTCGTTTGGCCAGTGCTGCGCCGGTTCGACGGGCGCAGCGGCGCCGTCCGAATAGCTGCGGCGTTGGTCATCATGTTGCCGGCTGCCATGACGCTTGCTGTGATTAACCAGCGGTGCTTTGCGCCCTTGCAGACAAAGCAAATCGAACAGCAGGTGCGGAAGGTTCAGCAAGCAGCAGAGGCCGCGGCCACGGCACGAGAAACGGCAGCAAGAGCCGGGCAAGTAGATACCAAGGCCGGCCAGCTAGAAGAAGATGCCGAGTCCAATGCTACCAAGCTGTCCGATAAACGGGCTGGCATCCGCATTCGTCATGATATCTCGGGCAATGTCTTGGTTGAAGTATCGGATCTGCAAGCTCCGGTTGCGCCCCCGGAGCCGCCACGTCGGCCCGAAACCGCAGCTTCAATGAACTCGGTTGGCACACCGGGCCTTACCAACAAGCAAATGTCCAACGCACAGATTCTGGGCTGGACGGTCGACGAGGGACTCTGGTTACAGTTAACAGATATCGCGCTGGGCCGCTATTTTCTGCTGATTGCCTGGGCTGCGCTTTATGTCGCGCTGGGGAATGCCGAAGTGGCGCGCGCGTCCGAGCGGCGCGAGGGTGAATACAAGCGCGCGGCCAAGGCGGCGGAGTTGCGCAGCTTGCGCTATCAGGTAAACCCGCATTTCCTGTTCAACACCCTGAATTCGCTGTCCGCGCTGGTCATGGTCGGGCGGGCCGAGCAGGCCGAGCGCATGATCCAGTCAATCTCGCGGTTCTATCGCCACAGTCTGGCCGGTGACCCCACGCAGGACATGCCGCTGGCCGATGAGATCGCGTTGCAGCGCCATTACCTCGATATCGAAGCGGTGCGCTTTCCAGAACGGTTGAAGTGCGAATTTGATGTGCCTGATGATCTGATGAGTGCGTGTGTGCCGGGGATGATCCTGCAACCGCTGGTCGAAAACTCGATCAAATATGCGGTTTCCGCCACGATCCGCCCGGTCACCGTGCGCATTTCGGCGCGCGAGGCAGGCGGGTTCCTGATCCTGACCGTGGCCGATGATGGGCCGGGCGAAGGCTTTGTAGGCGGCGGCACCGGCATCGGGCTTGGCAATGTGCGCAGCCGTCTGGCCGCGCGCTTTGGCGAAAGCGAGGCCAAAGTCGAAAGCGGTTCCTTACCAGCAGGTGGCTACGCCACGGTGCTGACTATGCCTCTGGTTCGGAAAGAGTGTTGAGGGAAAGGCCATGCGCACGCTGATCGTTGATGATGAACCTTTGGCGGTAGAGCGCATGCAGATCCTGTGTTCGCGCATTCCCGCGCTGCAAGTGGTCGGCACGGCCAGCGATGGCGCGGCGGCGTTGCGGTTGATCGAGGCGCTATCGCCCGATCTGGTATTGCTCGATATGACGATGCCCGAAGTCGATGGCCTTGGCGTGGCGCGCGCAATGGCTGGACAGGCGAGCCGCCCGGCGGTGGTGTTTGTCACCGCACACGATGATTTTGCGGTCGAGGCGTTTGATTGCGATGCGGTCGACTATGTCCTGAAGCCCGTCGCGCAAGAGCGACTGGAGCGCGCGGTCGAGCGGGCGCAGGCGCGGAGAAATGCGCCGGTAGAAACGCCTCTCGTGCCGGAAAAGTCCGCGACCGACTGGATCGACGAATTCTGGGTGCCGCACCGTTCGGAACTGATCCGCGTTGCCGCCGCAGACCTTGAGCGGATTGATGCCGAACGCGATTACGTCCGGCTCCACACCGGCCAGCGCAGCTATATGATGCTGCACACCATCGCAGGGCTTGAGGCGCGGCTTGATCCTGACCACTTCATCCGCCTGCACCGCTCCACCATCGTCCGCAAAGACCGCATTGCGGGCCTCAAGCATGACGGGCTGGGCGTGTGGTCGGTGGAACTGGTCGATGGTTCGGTGCAGCGTATCGGCCGCACCTATCTGGCGCGCGTTAAGGCGATGGCGGGACGATAGTAACCCCGCTCGCCCTATGGCGGGCCAAGCGGGGTGTATCTCAGTATATCAGCCGACGATCCCTGCTGCTGCCAGCACGGCCAGCGTCAGGATATCGGGCGCGATCGATGTCATCGCGGCGATCTGGACGGGCTTTTCCATGCCGATCAGCATCGGGCCGATCACCGCATTGCCCGCCAGTTCGCGCAACAGCTTGGCCGAAATATTGGCCGATTGCAGACCCGGCATGATCAGCACATTGGCAGGCCCGGACAAGCGGCTGAACGGATAGTTGGCCATGACTTTGGGATTCAGCGCAGCATCGGGCGCCATTTCGCCTTCGTACTCGAAGCCGGGGTTTTCCTCGTCCAGAATAGCAACCGCGCCGCGAATGCTATCAAGCCAGCGCCCATAAGGATTGCCGAAGGTCGAGTATGACAGGAACGCAACGCGCGGCTCATGACCCATGCGGCGGGCAACGGCTGCGGTTTCCTTGGCAATATGCGCCAGCTCTTCGGCAGATGGACGCTCGTTCACGGTCGTATCAGCCATGAACACGGTGTAGTTCTTGGCGACCATCAGATGGATGCCGAAGGGCAAGTGTCCGGGCTTTGGCCCGAGCACGCGGCGCACATCCTTCATCGATTGCGCAAAGGTGCGGGTCATGCCGGTGATCAGTGCATCGCCATGGCCCAGCGCCACCAGCAGTGAAGCAAAGACGTTGCGATCATGATTGACCATGCGTTTCACGTCACGCTCCATATAGCCGCGACGCTTGAGCTGCTCGTAAAGGTAAGTGACCATTTCGGGCACAAGCGGCGAAACCGAGGAATTGTGGATCTCGTAGGACTCTGTATTGCTCACGCCCAGTTCGGTCAGCAGATCGAGCACGGCTTGCGTGCGCCCCACCAGCACCGGCGTGCCATAGCCGAAATCCTTGAACTGGATCGCGGCGCGCAGCACCACTTCGTTTTCGGCCTCGGCAAAGACAACGCGCTTGGGGTTGTTCTTGGCCGTGGCAAAGACGTTGGTCAGCACTGAGGTGGTGGGGTTGAGCCTGGCCTTTAGGCTGTTGCGATAGGCGTCAAAGTCTTCGATCGGCTTTTGCGCCACGCCTGAATCCATCGCCGCTTTGGCCACGGCAGACGACACGACTTCCATCAAGCGCGGATCGAATGGCGCAGGGATGATGTAATCAAGCCCGAAGGTGTGGTTGATGCCATAAGCGGCGGCAACTTCTTCGGGCACCGGTTCGCGCGCCAGTTCCGCGATGGCGCGGGCGGCAGCGATCTTCATTTCCTCGTTGATCGCGGTGGCGCGCACATCAAGCGCCCCCCGGAAAATGAACGGGAAGCCCAGCACGTTGTTGACCTGGTTGGGATAATCCGACCGGCCTGTGGCGACGATACAATCGGGACGCACAGCCTTGGCTTCGGGCGGGGTGATTTCCGGATCGGGATTGGCCATCGCAAAGATGATCGGCTGCGGGGCCATCTTGGTTACCCATTCGGGCTTCAGCGCCCCTGCCGCAGATAGGCCGAGGAAGATATCCGCACCATCAAGCGCATCTTCAAGGCTGCGCGCGCTGGTATCAATCGCATGCGCGCTTTTCCATTGGTCCATGCCCCCTTCGCGGCCGCGATAGATCACGCCCGAACGGTCACACATCGTCACATTATCATGGCGCACACCCATCGCTTTCATCAGCGCGGTGCAGGCAATCGCCGCAGCGCCCGCGCCATTGACCACGATCTTGACCTCGCTCAGCTTGCGGCCGGTCAGGAAACAGGCGTTGAGCAATCCGGCAGCAGAGATGATCGCGGTGCCATGCTGGTCATCGTGCATGATCGGAATTTTGAGGCGTTCTTTGAGCGCCTGTTCGATGATGAAGCATTCGGGCGCCTTGATGTCTTCAAGGTTGATCCCGCCAAAGCTGGGTTCCATCAGCGCAACCGCTTCGATGAACTTGTCCGCGTCTTCGGTGTCCAGTTCGATGTCGATCGAATCGACATCGGCAAAGCGCTTGAACAGCACCGCCTTGCCTTCCATCACCGGCTTGGATGCCAGCGCCCCAAGATTGCCAAGGCCGAGGATCGCAGTACCGTTGGAAATGACCGCCACCAGGTTGCCCTTGGCGGTATACTCATAGGCATCGGACGGATTTTCCGCGATGGCGCGGACGGGGACCGCAACGCCCGGCGAATAGGCAAGCGAAAGGTCGCGCTGGGTCGCCATCGGTTTGGAGGCGATGATCTCGATCTTACCGGGGCGAATTGTGTTGTGATAGAAAAGCGCCTCGCGCTCGGTGAAGCGGACGTTGCTTTCCTCGGACATCATATTCCCCGTCTATCTTGAAATCGGAAGTATGCCACTGTCGAACCTTGGACGCTACGTCAAGGCTCGCAACACCCCTCGGTCAAACTCGAATCCGCAAGGCTGGCAATAGCTGCGGATTGCCGGTCTTGTTACAAATCTTTGGGCGGCCGTGCGGGCATGGCAAGGCGACGCACTTTGAACAGCAGGCTGCGGTTTTCCTGCCACACCAATTGCAGGCGCGGATCGCCTTTGCGCGGCAGGCCGGTATCGATTAACCAGACATAATCGACGCGTTCAATCGGTGCGAACTTCAGCGCGCTATCGACCGTGCGCCGCCAGCCACCTGCGCAGCGGCGCGACCACACGAATTCCGATGGATCGGCGGTGAAATTGCGCCCCGGACGGAAGCGCGGCACCACCATGTGCAGGCCGGGCACGGCCCAGTTATCATTCACCCACGCCTGCCGGTACAGGCTGGCAAGGCTGGCAAGGTGATCGCGGCGGGTATTGCGCCATGATTCGTTAAGGCAGGTGTGTTCGACAAAGGCCAGAACGCGGCTGCCGGGTTCCACATGGGTCAGCGCCGAGAGCTGCTTCTTGTAATCATCGGCATATCCGGCAAAGCTCCACGCGGTGACTGACAGGCGCACCGCCAGCAGTGCCATGCCGCTATAGGCTACCCACTTGGCCCAATCGGGCTTGCGCGCGCGGCTCCAGTCCTGAAGACCAAGGCCCAGCATTGCGGCAACCGGCAGCAGGCGGATATCGACGAACGATGATCCGTTGATGTCGCTGGGGATCGCAAGGAACAGCAAAAACACCGTCAGCGCGGGCAGGCCCTGCCGCCAGCGCCAACGCGCGCCAAGGAACGGCCCGACCAGCACCAGCAGGCCTGCGATGATCGAGGTGCCGAAATCGAGCAGCTTGGATTGATCGCGCAATGTCAGCACGAAGGACCAAGCCTTCTGGTCCCAACGCCAGATGTTGACCGATTTGGCTTCGGGGGAAAAGATTTTCCACAGTGCAATGGTGATGACCGTGGCGAGCAGCGGCCAGCAGGCCCCCCACAGCCGCAGCCCGATGGCTTTCCAATCGAGCTTCTTCAGCCATTCACGGTTTGTAACATCGCGCCAGCGCCAGCCTTCAGGCAATTCGTCCATCGCACGGCCAAAGGCATATGCGCCAACCAGCAAGGCCAGCAGCAAGCCGCCTATGGCGTGGCACAGCATAGCCACCGGTTGCGCCACGATCAACATGATGGCGCGCGCGCGCGGATTGCGCTTTTCGAGCCAGAGCGAAGCGCCGAACGCGGTCAGGGCAAAGCCGGTGGCAAGGATATAGTTGAGGAAGCCCGTCAGCAGCGGGAAGCTGAACACAAACATCAACGACCACGCCGCCGCATGTCCGCCCTTGGGGTTCAGCATGCGGATGGTCCACAAGCAACCGCCCGCGAACAGGCCCGTAGCAAGCACTGTGCTCCACCAGCCCGCAGCCAGAATGCCGAACTGTGCGCCCAGCACTTTCATCAGCACGCCGCCGCCAATGTTCAGCGTGAACACCCACTTCCACGTGAAATACTTTTCCAACGGATTGCCGGGGCCAGCCGCTTCGATGGCGGCGGCTCCCATGTGGCCGGGAATATCGATCAGGGGCGGCACTTCCACCAGCGCGAAAGGCAGGCAAATGAGCAGCACGCCGATGGCAATACCGGGGCCTGAAAGCCACGGCAGCGCTCCGGCGCGTGCCAGCAAGTGTTTGATACTTGCCAACCAATCTTTTTCGCGGACTTGCGTCAAACCCTGATTACTCCAGACCCATAACCCGCAAGACCGGAACCGGCTCTTGCCTGTTTGGCGCAGAGTTGCGGATATCCGGCGTTGATGGTTTGAGAAACACGCGCGGCTGGTCTAGCCACCACCGCGTGACCCCTAATGCCCCAACTCCGATGATGGCGCAATATCTTGCTCTTAAAGAGCAGGCGAGCGACTGCCTGTTGTTCTACCGGATGGGCGACTTTTTCGAGCTGTTCTTCGATGATGCCAGAACAGCGGCCCAAGTGCTCGACATCGCGCTGACCAGCCGGGGTGAACACGGCGGCGCACCAATCCCGATGTGCGGCGTACCGGTCCATGCCGCAGAAGGCTACCTTGCCCGCCTGATCCGCGCAGGGTGTCGCGTGGCGATTGCCGAACAAGTCGAAACGCCCGAAGAAGCCAAGAAACGCGGAGGTTCCAAGGCATTGGTCGCACGCGATATCGTGCGCTTTGTCACCGCCGGAACGCTGACCGAGGAAGCCTTGCTCGAACCGCGCCGCGCCAATATGCTGGCGGCGGTGTGCGATCTGCGCGGGGTGATCGGCATTGCGGCTTGCGATATTTCGACCGGCCGGATGGAGCTGGAAGAATGCAGCGCCGACCAGATGGGCGCAGCCCTGGCGCGGCTCGGAGCGACCGAAATCGTCGCGCCCGAAGGCTGGGCTGAAGCGCCATCCGGATGCGTATCCCGCCCGAATCGGTCTTTCGGTAGCGATGAAGGCGAGGCACAGCTCAAGGCGGTGCATGGGGTGACCACACTCGACGGCTTTGGCCAGTTCAGCCGCGCGATGCTGGCGGCGGCAGGCGGGTTGATCGGTTATCTTGACCATGTCGGGCGCGGCACATTGCCGCTACTCTTGCCGCCGGTGGCGCGCGAGGCGGGCACACACATGGCGATGGATGAAGCCACGCGGGCCAGCCTCGAAATTTTGAGCAGCACCGGCGGCGGGCGCAAGGGCAGTCTGGTAGAAGCGATTGACCGTTGCGTGACGGGCGCGGGCGCGCGTTTGCTGGCTGAGGACTTGTCGGCGCCGCTGACCAATTCGCGCGCCATTTACCGGCGGCTGGAATTGGTAAGCTGGCTGCACGATGATCCGCTGCTGCGCGTCGATCTTCGTTCGGTTTTGCGCGCCTTGCCCGATGTGGGCCGCGCGCTGGGGCGGGTTGTGGCGGGGCGCGGCTCTCCGCGTGATCTGGGCCAATTGCGCGATGGCTTGGCCGAGGCGCGGCGGCTGCACGATATGCTGCGCGCAAGGGCAGACCGGCCAGCGCCATTGGACGATCTTTTGCCATCGCTGGCAGGGCATGGCGCGCTGGTTGATCTCTATGCCCGCGCGTTGGTGTCTGCACCCCCGACCGAACGATCACAGGGCGGTTTCATTGCCGAGGGTTATGATGCCGCGCTCGACGAATTGCGCCGCGTTTCGGGCAATTCGCGCCGCGCGATTGCCGCGCTTGAGGCCAAGTACCGCGATGATACCGGCGTTGCCGCGCTGAAAATCCGCCACAACGGGGTGCTGGGCTATTTCATCGAAGTGCCCGCGCGCCATGCTGACAGGCTGATGGCGCCCGAATCCGGCTTCACCCATCGCCAGACGATGGCCGGCGCGGTGCGCTTCAATGCGCTGGCGCTGCACGAAGAGGCCAGCCGCATTGCCGAAAGCGGGGGCCATTCGCTGGCCGCCGAAGAAGCGCATTTCGAGGAACTGGTGGCACAAGCCGTCAGCGCCAAGGCCGCCATTGCGAACACTGCCGCCGCACTGGCGCGGATCGATGTTGCCGCAGGACAGGCCGAACGCGCAGCAGAGGGCGGCTGGTCCTTGCCCCGCGTGGTAGACGAACCATGCCTTGAAATCGTGGGCGGACGGCATCCGGTGGTGGAAGCGGCGCTGGCGGTCAAGGGTGAGCGGTTTGTCGCCAATGATTGCCGCTTGGCCCCAAAAGACCGTCTCTGGCTGATCGGTGGCCCGAATATGGGCGGTAAATCCACCTTCCTGCGTCAGAACGCACTGATCGTGCTGCTGGCGCAAGCGGGCGGGTTCGTGCCCGCACAGGCCGCGACCATCGGCATGGTGGACCGCCTGTTCAGCCGCGTGGGCGCATCGGACAATCTGGCGCGCGGGCGATCCACTTTCATGGTCGAAATGGTTGAAACCGCCGCAATCCTGTCGCAGGCGACCGAACGCAGCTTTGTCATCCTCGACGAAGTCGGGCGCGGCACATCGACTTATGACGGTCTTGCATTGGCGTGGGCGGTGGTCGAAGCGGTGCATTCGATCAACCGCAGCCGCTGCCTGTTTGCCACGCATTACCACGAACTCGCGCGGCTTGCCGAAAGTTGCGATTCGCTCTCGCTTCACCACGTTCGCGCGCGCGAATGGAAGGGCGATCTCGTGCTGCTGCACGAACTGGCCGAAGGTCCGGCGGACAAGTCCTATGGCCTTGCCGTGGCGCGCCTGGCAGGCGTGCCTGCACCTGTGGTCAAACGCGCCAAATCAGTGCTGGAAAAGCTGGAAAAAGGCCGCGCGGCTACCGGGGGTCTTGCCGCAGGGCTCGATGATCTGCCGCTTTTTGCGGCCGCGATTGAAGCCGCCGAGGAAAAAGTCGATGCCCTGCGCGAACGGCTGAACAGCCTCGATATCGATGCGCTTTCGCCACGCGAGGCGCTCGATCTGCTCTATCAGTTAAAGGCCCAAGCCAACGGGTAGGGCTCCTATCGGTTGCAACCATCATTCGTCATTGCGAGCCCCGCTCGCAATGATGAAGATGAGGGGGAGAGGCTCCCGCAGGCGGTAGTGGATTAGGGCGGCCCTTCTTCCCCCCTCCCGTTTACGGGAGGGGCCGGGGGTGGGCCTGCTCACTCACGCCTTATAAAGCGCGTCCACCCTTGCCCCGTAGCGTTCTTTGATCTTGTGCCGCCGTATTTTCAGGCTCGGCGTCATTTCCTCGTTGTCGATGGAAAACGCCTCGTCGGCGAAAGTGAACTGGCGGACCTTTTCGGTCACCGACACGTCCTTGTTCACGCGGTCCACCGCATTGCGGATGGCGGTGCGGAACGCGGGCAGGTTTTGCAGTTCCTTGAAATCGAAGTGTTCGCCTTGGGCGCGCGCCCATTCCATCACCCATTCGGGATCGGGCACGATCAGCCCGACGATATAGGGCCGCCTGTCACCGCTCACCATGGCCTGGGCGATTTCGGGCTGGAGCGTCAGCATACCCTCGATCTTCTGGGGGGATACATTGTCGCCCTTGTCGTTGACGATCATGTCTTTCTTGCGATCGGTAATGACGATCCGGCCCTTGGTGTCGATGTGGCCGATGTCGCCGGTGTGCAGCCAGCCCGCGTTGGGGCCGGTTTGCGGGATCGCGCGCGCGGTTTCAGCATCGTTTTGCCAATAGCCGTGCATCACCAGTTCGCCACGCACAAGGATTTCGCCGTCCTGTGCGATCTTTACCTCAACGCCCTTCATCGGCGGGCCAACCGTGTTCATGCCGATGCCCGCACGCGGGCGGTTGCACGAGATCACCGGCCCGGATTCGGTCTGGCCATAGCCTTGCAGCATGGTGAGGCCCATCGCTTCAAAAAACACGCCGACATCCGGGTTCAGCGGTGCACCGCCCGAAACCATCGCCTTTAGTCGCCCGCCAAACTTTGCGCGGATTTTGGGGCGCAGCGTGCGTTCCAGAACGGCGCTCATCGGCAGGTCGAGCAATCGGCGTTTGCCTGCCGCCTTGCGCATGCCGATGTTCAGCGCGCGGTCCATCAGATAATTGGCGACTTTGCCCTGCTTTTCCACCTGCTTCATGATGCGCGCGCGCAGCACTTCGAACAGGCGCGGCACCACCACCATCATCGTCGGGCGCACTTCTTCGATATTGGACGCGAGCTTTTCGAGGCCCTCGGAATAGTAAATCTGCGCGCCCATACCGATGGGCAGATACTGGCCGCCGGTATGTTCATAAGCGTGGGACAGCGGCAGGAACGAAAGGAACACTTCGTCACCCCAGCCGAAATCCTGCGCCAGAATATGCGCCGCGCCATCCACATTGCACAGAATCGAGCCGTGATGCAGCCGCACCCCGCGCGGGGAACCGCCGGTACCGCTGGTATAGATCAGGCAGGCCAGATCGTTGCGGCCCACCGCGATAAGGCGCGCATCCACTGCCCGCCGTGCCGCTGCTGCATCGCCTGATGTCATCGCCGCCCAGTCATGGAATGCCAGCTTCCCCGCCTGCATCTGGCGCAGCGGCTCCATGCCGATCACATGTTCGACGCAAGGGGCGGCAAGGGCGGCGGGTAGCACTGCGTTCGAAAGCTTGGACGTGGAGACGATCACCGCCCTTGCGCCCGAATTCTCCAGAATATGCAGGTGATCGCGTTCGGTATTGGTGATGTAGGTCGGCACGGTCACCAGCCCCGCCGCCATGATCGCCAGATCGGCAATCGCCCATTCCGGCCGGTTTTCCGATACCAGCGCTACCCTGTCACCCGCATCAAGGCCCAGCGCCCGCAGGCTTTCGGCCAGCAGGCACACTTGGCGCGCAGCATCTGCCCAGCTTTGCGAATGCCATTGCCCACCGTGCTTGGCCCACAGGAACGGGCTTTCGCCACGCGCCTGCGCCCGATCCAGAAACATCGCAACAAGATTGGGATAGCTTGCAAAATCGGTAAGCTGCACGTCAACATTCCTCGCCCCGGAGCCGGTTAGACCTCCGGCTTCCTGTTTGTCGGATGTTAACCTAGTGCCGCAGTTTCATTACGGCAACTGTTCAAGGAGCCACAGCAGCGCCTTCGCTGCGTGGATCGGCGGCCCCGCGCCACACGCCGTCCAGATGTTCGATGGCATTGGCTTTGAAAGAGGGGCTGCGGGCCGTGATCTTGGCATGACCCAAGGCCTGAAGCGCCGGGATCATCGCCTCCAGTGCCGTGCCCTTTTCCACAAACACCGTTTCACCGCCCGGTGCAAAGACCGTGGGCAGGGCAATGGCATCACGCGCCGAAAGGTTCCAGTCGAGCACGCCGATAATCGCTTTGGCCACTTGCGCCGGAATAGTCGTGCCGCCCGCTGCACCCACCGCCAGCCGCAGCTTTCCATCGGGGCCATAGACCAGCGTCGGGGCCATCGAACTGCGCGGGCGTTTGCCCCCTTCCACGCGGTTGGCGGTGGGTTTGCCATTCTTGTCGGGTATGATGTTGAAATCGGTCAGCTCATTGTTGAGGTAATAGCCGCCCACCATCAGGCCCGATCCGAAGGGGCCTTCGACGGTCGAGGTATAGCTGGTCGAATTGCCCCAGCGGTCCACTGTGACAAAGTGCGTGGTGCCATGCTCTTCCTGACGGGTGGGCTGCGCAAAGGCCAGCGTCGCTCCGGGCGGAGTGCCGGGCAGTGCTGTGGGCATCGTCGCGCTTGGCGAGATTAGCGCCGAACGTGCTGCAAGGTAGGCCGGATCAACCAATCCTTTGACCGGAACCGCCACGAAATCGGAGTCGGCAGCATATTGTTCACGGTCGGCATAGGCGAGGCGCTGGGATTCGGCGATCAGATGCCAGGCTTCGGGGCTCGCCGGACCGAGCGCCTTCATGTCAAAGCGTTCAAGCTGCTTGAGAATGGCGTAAACCGTGGTCGCCCCCGATGATGGCGGACCCATGCCGCAGATGCGGTACTGGCGGTATTGCCCGCATACAGCCGGACGCTCTACCGCCTTATAAGCGGCAAGGTCTGCCGTGGTCATCGGCGCAGGATTGCGGGCTGCGGTACCCACTTTGGCGGCGATCAGGGTGGCGTTGTCGCCTTTGTAGAAACTGTCCGCCCCGCGCGCGGCAATCGTTTCAAACGTGGCGGCCAAGGCGGGATTGCGCACCAGTGTGCCCACCGGCAGCGGTTGGCCATCCGCGCCATAGAACAGCGCGCGGGCATCAGGATCCAGCGCGCCTGTGCGGATCGCATTGGTCAGCGAGGCATGCATGCGCGGGGTGATCTGATAGCCCTCCCGCGCCAGCCTGATCGCTGGTTGGAACAGGGTGCGCCATGCCAGCTTGCCATGCTTGTTGTGCGCCAGTGCCGCCAGCCGCACATTGCCCGGCACGCCCACACTGCGCCCGCCGGGAATAGCCTCGCCATAAGACAGCGGCTTGCCATCGACAAAGAACCATTGCGGCGTGGCGGCTTTTGGTGCGGTTTCCCGCCCGTCGATTGTCTCGACCTTGCCGCTGGCATCGCCCAGCACCAGAAAGCCGCCCCCGCCAATGCCAGAGCTTTGTGGTTCGACCACGGTCAGCGCCAGCATCGTGGCGATAGAGGCGTCCACCGCGCTGCCGCCAAGCCGGAGCATTTGCGCCCCCGCTTCTGCTGCACGCGGATCGGCGGCGGAAACGAGACCCGCGCTATCGTCGCGTACGCCATCCCGGGCAGCGGCAAGCGGCGTACGGGCCGGGACAGCAGCGCTTGGCGGCGGCACACAAGCGCCCGCCGAAAGAGCTGCAACGAGTGGGAGAAAGCGAAGCGCGCGAATGATTATCATGCAGTCCAAGCTATTCGCTGCCGACCGCCTCTGCAATGGACGATAGGCCCGCCTCGCGCACCTTTGTTTCAAGCCCTTTGACAAGGCGGCTGGCAAGGCCCGGCCCTTCATAGACCAGCGCGCTATAAAGCTGGATAAGGCTCGCACCGGCGCGGATGCGGTCCCACGCATCGTCCACCGTCGAAATGCCGCCCACGCCCACCAGCGGGATCGCCCCGCCGCTGGCCTTGCGGAAATCGCGCAAGCGTTGCAGCGCCAGTTCGCGCAAAGGTTCACCCGAAAGCCCGCCTGCCTCGCCCGCATGGGCCGAACGCAGCGCCGGACGCGTGACCGTGGTGTTCGAAATAATCAGCGCCGCCAGCTTCTTTTCCAATGCGATGCGGCAAATGCTGTCAATATCGGCAGGTTCAAGATCGGGCGCGAGCTTGAGAAACACCGGCACATGCGTGTGGCCGCGTGCTTCCAATACGCCATCGAGCAAGGCCGATAGCGCGCCTTCATCCTGCAAAGCGCGCAGCCCCGGCGTGTTGGGCGACGAGATATTGACTGTAAGATAAGATGCCAGCGGGGCCATGATCCGGGTCATCTGCGCATAATCGGCAATGCGATCGGGCGATTCCTTGTTGGCCCCGATATTGACGCCAACAACGCCGGGAAGCCCGTGCGCGCCCGTTTCACGCCGCCGCATCAACCGGTTTGTAACCGCCTGTGCGCCTTCGTTGTTGAACCCCATGCGGTTGATCACCGCGCGGTCTTCTACCAGCCGGAACAGGCGTGGCTGGGGATTGCCTTCCTGCGGCAGCGGGGTGACCGTGCCCACCTCGACCGAGCCGAAACCCAAACCCAGCATCGCATCGGGCACTTGTGCATTCTTGTCAAAGCCGGGCGCCATGCCGACCGGGTTTGGAAAAACAATGCCGCCGATCCGTTGCGCCAGCGTCGCTGTTGGCGCTGCGTGGGTTCCGCTTTGCATCAAACGTAACGCTTCGATGGTGAGCCGATGGGCAGGTTCTGCCGGGATGCGGAAAAGCAATGGGCGCAAAAAGGAATAAGGCGTCACAGGGATCGGTCCAGATAAGCATCAGTCAACAAACGACGGAAACGAGTTGGCCCCCGGCGCAAAGTTCTGTGGCTCATTGCGCCCGCTTATAACAATGGCCAAGTCCCAACTTCGCGAAAATGACAGCAATCGTCATCGAATTATTGTTTTATGTTGCCGTGATGCAACCGATTTTGTCGAATTCATACAATTCATCATCGACCGGACTGCGTAGCTAGGGGACGCGACCCGAAGGGCTCGGTGCACTTATGTGCTGAGTTCTCGACTTTAGGGCGGCCGAGCACCTTTAAAGATCTCGGCCGCCTTTTTTTGCGCAATTCAGGTGCGTTGCAAACCCCGTGTTTTCGGGCCGTCTGCCTCCTGCCGAAACTTAAACATCTTTCACGTTATCTTCATGCGTCCAGGCTGCGTACCTGTCCATTGGGCCGTTCTCGATCCTGTCGGCATTTCGGGCAAATGCACGGCACCTTGTATCTTGCGAATCACGCGCCTAGATAACCGGAGTGATTCGGTCTGATTTACTTTCAGGCCGCCCGGGACCAGCCAGACGATGCGCCTTTCCAGTATGGCCGATTATGCCGTCGTAACGATGAGCGCCGCTGCACGCCATTGCGGGCATGCGCGTGTTTCGGCCCAGCAACTGGCCGATGAAACCGGCTTGCCCGCGCCCACGGTGCAAAAACTGGTCAGCAAACTATCAGCGGCAGGCCTGCTCAAATCGGTGCGCGGCGCAGGTGGCGGGCTAAAATTGGCACGCCCTGCCGCCGCGATCACGCTTGCCGATATTGTCGAGGCGGTCGAAGGCCCTATTGCGCTGACGCCGTGCAGCGAACATGGCCGCCATGATTGCACGCTGGAAGCCGCCTGCTCAATCCGTCCGCACTGGCCCGCCGTTGATGCAGCATTGCGCGGCGCGCTGGCCGGAATTTCGCTCACCCAATTGTCCCGTCCTGCCGCGTTTGCGGCCCCGGTGGCGGAGGTTATGGCATGACAGACGACGTATACATCAAAGATCAGGCAGCCCACGATGCCGCCGCCAAAGTGGCCGATTACGAACACGGCTGGTCGTCTGATATCGAACAGGAATACGGCCCCAAAGGCCTGTCCGAAGATACCGTCCGCTATATCTCGGCCAAAAAGGACGAGCCGGAGTGGATGCTCGAATGGCGGCTTAAGGCCTATCGCCATTGGTTGACGATGCCCACGCCCGATTGGGCCAAGCTGAACGTGCCGCCGATTGATTATCAGGACGCCTATTATTGGGCCGCGCCCAAAACCAAGCCTAAGCTTGGCAGCCTTGATGAGGTCGATCCCGAAATCCTGCGCATTTACGAAAAGCTGGGCATTCCGCTGGCCGAGCAGGAAGTGCTTGCGGGCGTTGAAGGCGCACGCCGCGTTGCGGTGGATGCGGTGTTTGATTCTGTTTCGGTCGCGACCACCTTCCGCAAGGAGCTGGAATCGGCTGGCGTCATCTTCCGCTCGATCTCCGAAGCGATCCGCGAATATCCTGAGCATGTGAAGAAGTGGCTCGGCAAAGTCGTGCCGATGCATGACAATTACTTTGCGGCCTTGAACTGCGCGGTCTTTTCCGATGGCACCTTCGTTTACATTCCCGAAGGTGTGCGCTGCCCGATGGAGCTTTCCACCTATTTCCGCATCAATGCCGAAAACACCGGACAGTTCGAACGCACGCTGATCGTGGCCGACAAGGGCTCTTACGTCTCGTACCTCGAAGGCTGCACCGCGCCGATGCGCGATGAAAACCAGCTTCACGCCGCCGTGGTCGAATTGGTCGCGATGGACGATGCTGAGATCAAGTATTCCACCGTGCAGAACTGGTATCCCGGCAATGCCGAGGGTCTTGGCGGCATCTACAACTTCGTCACCAAGCGCGCGCTGTGCCAGGGCAAGCGCTCAAAGGTTTCGTGGACGCAGGTCGAAACCGGAAGCGCCATCACGTGGAAGTATCCATCGTGCGTGCTGAACGGTGATGATTCGGTGGGCGAGTTCTACTCGGTCGCCGTCACTAACAATTACCAGCAGGCCGATACCGGTACCAAGATGATCCACAACGGCAAGCGCACCCGCTCAACCATCGTGTCCAAGGGCATCAGCGCGGGCAAGTCGAATAACACCTATCGCGGCCTCGTCCGCGTGGCGCCGGGTGCCGATGGCGTGCGCAACTTCACCCAGTGCGACAGCCTGCTGCTGGGCGCTGATTGCGGCGCGCACACCGTGCCCTACATCGAAGTGCGCAACCCCACCGCCACGATCGAACACGAAGCCACAACGTCGAAGATCAGCGACGATCAACTCTACTACGCCATGCAGCGCGGCCTCGATCAGGAAAGCGCCGTCGCGCTGATCGTCAACGGCTTCGCGCGCGAAGTGCTCAAGCAATTGCCGATGGAATTCGCGGTCGAGGCACAAAAGCTGCTCGGCATAAGCCTTGAAGGATCAGTCGGTTGAAAAAAACCCTTACCCTGCGCCCCGCCAGTGAACGCGAAGATGCGCCCAAGCTTCAGCGCAAGGGGCGCGGCTGGAACATTGCGGAATCGCGGCTTGATGCGATCCACGAACTGGCGCGCGAACGCAAACGCAACCCGAGCGCTGCCCAAGTGGCGCTGGCTGATGAACTGGCGAAGGAAGACCTGGGCCAGTACAAGCCCAAAAGCTTCACCGTCATCGGCTCGGCCATCGCCAACTTCGCCTGCCTGCCGCTGAAGCTGGTCGTTCTGATCGATGAAGGCGATGTGCCCGCCGAAATCGAACACCGCCGCGACAAGAGCCTGACCGAAGTCGGCATCAAAGTGGTGCGCTACACCGCCGAGGAAGTGCTGGCCGATCCCGAAGGCATCTCGCGCGACACGGTTGCCGCGATGAAAGCCCGCTACGAAGAACTCCGCGCCAATTCGCGCCCTGCCAACCGCTCCTACGGTGCGCCCCGGCGCTAAGCGAGAAAACCCATGCTCAAAATCGAAAACCTTTCCGCCATTGTTGCTGACAAGCCGATCCTCAAGGGCCTGTCGCTCACCATCAATCCTGGCGAAATCCATGCGATCATGGGGCCGAACGGTGCGGGCAAATCGACGCTGGGCTATACGCTGGGCGGACGGCCCGGCTATGACGTGACCGGCGGCAGCGTCAGCTTTGCAGGCGAAGACCTGTTCGCGCTGGAACCGCATGAGCGTGCGGCGGCGGGCCTGTTCCTTGGCTTCCAGTATCCGGTCGAGATTCCCGGCGTTTCCTTTGTGCAGTTCCTGCGTGAAGCTGCCAATGCCCAGCGCAAGGTGCGCGGGGAAGCACCACTTTCGGGTGGCGAATTCCTCAAGCTGGCCAAGGAAAAGGCAGGCCTCTTGCGCATGGAGATGGACATGCTCAAGCGTCCGGTAAACGTCGGCTTTTCGGGCGGCGAAAAGAAGCGCGCCGAGATGGTGCAAATGGGCATCCTCGATCCCAAGCTGGCGATCCTCGATGAAACCGATTCGGGCCTCGATATCGATGCGCTGCGCATCTGCGGTGAAGGCATCAATGCGATCATGCGCAAGCCCGATAAAGCCGTGCTGCTGATCACGCACTACCAGCGCCTGCTCGATTACGTGAAGCCCGATTTCGTCCACGTGCTGGCCGGTGGCCGCATCGTGCGCACCGGCGGCCCCGAACTGGCGCTCGAACTCGAAGAGCAAGGCTACGAGGCGGTGGCAGCGTGAGCGATACGCTGACCCTTCCTACCCGCCGCGACGAGGCCTTCCGCTATGCGGATCTCGCTGCGCTGGAACCGCTGTGGCCGCTGGCGACACAGGAAATCCGTGTGGCCGCTGGCGAAGCAGGCGCACTCGCGCTGGTCCTTGATGGCACCAATGCCGATGCGCGTGATCTTTCGATCGTGCTGGAAGACGGCGCTTCATTCGATCTGCGCTTGCTTAATGCAGGCTCTGCCTATGGCCGGATCGCGGTGTCTGTGACGCTGGGTAAAGCCGCCAAGTTCCACCTTGGCGCGGCGCAAATCGCGGGCGGCGATCAGACCGCCGAGATCGTGACGCAAGTCACCCATGCCGAGCCTGATGCGCTATCCACGCAGATCGTGCGTTCGGTGCTGGCGGGCCACGCCACCGGCACCTACCTTGGCAAAGTGGCTGTCGCGCGCGGCGCGATTGGCACCGATGGCTCGCAATCGATCCGCGCCATGCTGCTTGATCGCACTGCCACCGCCAATGCGCGGCCCGAACTTGAAATCTATGCCGATGATGTGAAGTGCGCACATGGCTGCGCCGTGGGTGAACTTGATCCGCAAAGCCTGTTCTACCTTGCCCAGCGCGGCCTTCCGCCAGCGCAGGCCAAGAAGCTGATGTTGCAGGCATTTATCGCCGAAGCCTTTGTCGGCGCTGCCGATGAAGAGACGCTGACGCAAGCCGCGCTCGATGCGCTGGAGGCGATCTTGTGACCACCGCAACGCTCACCCGCGATGCAATCTGGCCCGGCCTCGTCAACCCGGACGGCAGCCGCTGGCACTATCTCGATACCGCCGCCACCGCGCAAAAGCCGCAAGTGGTGATTGATGCGATGGTGCGTGCACTGGGCAGCGATTACGCCACGGTCCATCGCGGCGTCTATGCGCGTTCGGCTGATATGACGCTGGCCTTTGAAGCTGCACGCCGCAAGGTTGCCGCGCTGATCGGTGCCAATGAAGGCGAACTGGTGTTCACGCGCGGCGCAACCGAGGCGATCAACCTCGTCGCGCAGACATGGGGCGTGGCCAATCTCAAGGCCGGTGACCGCATCCTGCTCTCGCAGCTTGAGCATCATTCCAACATCGTGCCCTGGCAATTGCTGCGCGACCGGACCGGCGTGGAAATCGACGTCTGCCCGATCACCGAAGACGGCCAGATCGACCTTGCCGCCGCCGAACGGATGCTAACGACTGCGCACAAGCTGGTTTCGTTCGCGCATGTTTCCAACGTGCTCGGCTCAGTGCTTCACGTGGAACATGCGGTGAAGCTGGCGCGCAATGTCGGCGCGAAGATCCTGCTCGATGGCTGCCAATCGGTCGCACGCATTGCGGTGGATGTTCACGCGATTGATGCCGATTTCTATGTGTTCTCGGGCCACAAACTCTATGGTCCCACCGGCATCGGCGCGCTTTGGGCCAAGCCCGAAATCCTCGATGCCATGCCGCCATGGCAGGGCGGAGGCGCGATGATTGATCGCGTGACGTTTGAAAAGACGACATATGCGCCCGCGCCCCAGCGGTTTGAAGCGGGAACGCCCGCAATTGTCGAGGCTATCGGTTTTGGCACGGCGGCGGATTACGTCACTGGTGTCGGGCTCGATGTGATCCATGCCCATGAAACCGCGATGGTCGCCAAGGCGCGCGAAGCCCTGCAAGCGATGAACTCGATCCGCCTGTTCGGGCCTGAGGAAAGCGCCGGGATCGTCAGCTTTGCGATGGAGGGCGTACACCCCCATGATCTGGGCACGATCCTTGATGAAGCAGGCGTGGCCATCCGCGCAGGCCATCATTGCGCGCAGCCACTGATGGATCACCTTGGCGTTCCCGCCACGGCCCGCGCCAGTTTTGGCATTTACAGCGATGAAAGTGATATCGCCGCACTGGTGCGCGGTATCGAAAGGACCAAGAGGATTTTCGGATGAGCGTTGAGGATCCCAAATTCGCCGTCGAGGAAGTTGAAGCGGTAAGCATGCCGCGCCGCGCACGCGTTGATGACATTCCCGAACCGGCAGAAACGCCCGCTGAAAAGCTGGAGCGCAAACGCGATTACCTCGAAGGCTT
Organism: Novosphingobium sp. AAP83; assembly: GCF_001295795.1. Taxonomy (GTDB): domain Bacteria; phylum Pseudomonadota; class Alphaproteobacteria; order Sphingomonadales; family Sphingomonadaceae; genus Novosphingobium. Next base: position 134,786 of record NZ_LJHY01000010.1, on the reverse strand, counting down.
CCTTGCGGCCACGCCTGAAGGCGTCAGCCCGAGCGAACCCGGCGGTGACATCTACGAAGGCGTGATCAGCGCGCTGAAAGAGATTTTCGATCCCGAAATCCCGGTCAACATCTACGATCTCGGCCTGATCTATGGCGTGGAAGTCGATGACGAAGCGCATGTGATCGTCAACATGACGCTGACCACGCCGCATTGCCCGGTGGCCGAATCGATGCCCGCTGAAGTGGAACTGCGCGTCTGCGCGGTCCCCGGCGTGCGTGATGCAGAAGTCAATCTGGTGTGGGACCCCGCGTGGGACCCGCAAAAGATGAGTGATGATGCCAAGCTTGAGCTTGGGATGTTATGAGTTTCCCCCCTCCCGGCCTGAATCGGATTTTGGCGGGAGGGATTGGGGGTGGGCAGAGGCCACGCGCATCCCTATGTTAAGAAGGCCCACCCCCGTCCCCTCCCGCCAAAATTCGTTTTTGCTTGGGAGGGGGGAGATAGTGCGATGACCGAAGTGACGACCAAAGTCCGCCAGCGCCCCGCCGCTGTGATCCTGACGCCATCTGCGCAAGCGCGGATTGCGCATCTGATGGAAACCGCGCCCGAAGGCGCAATTGGCGTAAAGCTGTCCACCCCGCGCCGGGGCTGTTCGGGCCTTGCTTACTCGGTGGACTATGTCACCGAAGCAAACCCGATGGATGAGCGGATCGAGACGCCCGGCGGGCTGTTTTTCATCGACGGCGGATCTGTGCTCTACCTGATCGGCAGCACGATGGAGTGGCAGGAGGACGATTTCACCGCTGGATTCGTGTTCCAGAACCCCAACGCCAAGGGCAGTTGCGGCTGCGGTGAAAGCTTTACCGTCTAGTCTTCGTCAAGAAACCGCAGCAGCGCTTCTTCCAGCGCATCAACCTGATTGTCGGCATCGATCCGCGCGCTCAGCCACAAGCTTTCGACATCCGTAACCGCGTGTTCACGCGCAGCCTCTGCGGCAAAATCCCGTTCGGGCTGGCGGCGGCCAAAACCTATTGCGCGAACGGCTTGAGTAAATCCGCTGGCATTGGTCGTGGCCATCCGCCCGAAGAACCGGCCAAGGTTGCTCGTGCGATCATTCATGAACGCTTCCAGCTCGCCCGCGCGCTCGCGCGTCAGACCCTTGGCCCCTTGCCAGCCTTGCAGATAATTGCCCACGCCCTGGACGAACAGACGCTCCCATTCGGGCGCATTGGCCGCGCCCAGTGTCGCGTCTTTCAGGCGAAACAGCAATTCGGCCTCGCGCTGGCTGACAGCGGCGGGGCGGTCACTGCCCGAAGCAAAGATCGCGCGACGTATCAGCGCGCATTCCATCGCATTGATACAGCCCGGATCAAGGTGGCCGCCCGCGCGCGTTGGCCCTGCGCCGGTCAAAACGGCCTGTTCCAGCATTTCCAGCGCGAAAACGCGCAGACTTTCAGGCGTTGACTGCGCTTTGCCCAGCACGCTGACCACCAGTTCCAGTTCGGTCAGGCTGCACACTTTTGAATCGTGCTCGATCCGCTCGATCAACCAGCGCGCGTTCTCTTCCGAAACATAGCCCCTGGGCTCTGTCGTATTGACGATGAATTCCACCAGCGCTTCAACGAAGAAGTCGCTCCATTCCAGCGTCGGCGCGGTAATCTGGTCGTTGAGGATGAAGATCGCCTCGGCTTCTTCGGGATCAATCTTGCCATCGGGCCACGCCGCACGGCGCAGGGCCAGAATTTCATCGGCGGAAATGGCACTGTCTTCAGCGGCTTGCGCAGCGATAGCGCGGAAATGCAGGGTCATCGGTTCGGGTCCCTCGGGCGTGCTTGTCAGAGCGACATAGGGGAAACCGCTTAATTAGCCGTTATCGTGGGCGATCCTCCGACAAGCTCAGGATGAGCGGGCTTCGACATACTCAGCATGGGCGGGGTTGGCGCTTCAGGTTTCACGCAGAGACGCAGAGAAGAAGACGAGACGCAAAGAGGTCGGGTTTGACGGTGGGGCCGATTTTCAAAGCAGACAAGGCCATATTGTGCATGGCCGGATTTTCCGGACGGCCTCGCGTCCAGCCCCCTCCTCCGCGCCTCCACTTCTTCTCTGCGCCTCTGCGCGAAACCTCTTCATTCACGGCTCAGGGACCATCCACGCGACCGCAGCAGCCTCAGCGCAAATCAGGCGCAGTCGCCTCGCTCACCAGCATCGCGATGGCCTCGTCCAGCGGCATGACCTTCTGGTGCTGTTCGCCCAAGATGCGGATCGCCACGGTGCCTTCTTCGGCCTCGCGCTTGCCCACCACCAGCAGATAGGGGACTTTCGCCACCGAATGCTCGCGCACCTTGTAATTGATCTTCTCGTTGCGCAGATCGCTTTCGGCGCGGATGCCCGCAGCCTTCAGTTTGGCCAGCGCTTCGGTGGCGTAATCGTCGGATTCCGAAACGATGGTCGCCACCACGGCTTGCACCGGCGCCAACCACACCGGCAGGCGGCCCGCAAAATGCTCGATCAGAATGCCGATGAAGCGTTCGTATGATCCGAAGATCGCGCGGTGCAGCATGACCGGGCGGTGCTTGTCGCCATCTTCGGCCACATAGCTGGCATCAAGCCGTTCGGGCAGGACGCGGTCAGACTGGATCGTGCCAACCTGCCAGGTGCGGCCAATCGCGTCGGTCAGGTGCCATTCCAGCTTGGGCGCATAAAACGCGCCTTCGCCGGGCAATTCTTCCCAGCCGTACTGTTCGGTGGCAAGGCCTGCGCGGACCACGGCGGCGCGCAGCTCGCTTTCGGCCATGTCCCACATCTCTTCGGTGCCGAAACGCTTTTCAGGGCGCAGCGCCAGCTTGATCGAATAGGTAAAGCCGAAGTGTTTATAGACGCGGTCGGCCAGTTCGCAGAACGCCTGCACTTCATCCACGATCTGGTCTTCGCGGCAAAAGATATGCGCATCGTCTTGCGTAAACTGGCGCACGCGCATCAGCCCGTGCAGCGCGCCGTGCGGCTCGTTGCGGTGGCAGCAGCCGTTTTCATAAAGGCGCAGCGGCAGATCACGGTACGATTTCAGGCCCTGCCGGAAGATCAGAACGTGCGCCGGGCAGTTCATCGGCTTGAGCGCCATCCAGTCGGCCTCGCCCGAAATCACCGGGCCTTCATCATCCACGTTCGGCACTTCGTCGGGGATGACGAACATGTTTTCGCGGTATTTGCCCCAGTGGCCCGATTGCTCCCACTGGCGCGCGTCCATCACTTGCGGGGTCTTGACCTCGCGATAGCCCGCGCCATCAATCGCGCGGCGCATATAGGCCTCCAGCTCGCGCCAGATCATGTAACCCTTGGGATGCCAGAACACGCTGCCGTGAGCTTCGGCTTGAAGATGGAACAAGTCCATCTCGTTGCCCAGCTTGCGGTGATCGCGCTTGGCGGCTTCTTCCAGCCGCGTCATGTGTGCATCAAGCTGCTTCTTGTTCAGCCAGCCGGTGCCATAAATGCGGCTCAGCATCGCGTTGTTCTGGTCACCGCGCCAATAGGCCCCCGAAACGCGCGTTAGTTTGAACGCGGTTGGGTCCAGCTTGCCGGTGGATGGCAAATGCGGCCCACGGCACATATCCAGCCAATCATCACCCGACCAATAGACCGTCAGCGGCTCATCGCCCGGAAGCTCGGCGGCCCATTCGGCCTTGAAGCTCTCGCCCTGCCGCTTCCACCGGCTGATAAGCTGTTCGCGGCTCCATTCTTCACGGCGCAGCGGCTTGTTCGCGCCGATGATCTTGCGCATCTGCGCCTCGATGGCGGGCAGGTCCTCATCGGTGAACGGGCGCTCGGCCGGCGCGAAATCGTAATAGAAGCCATCGTCGGTGCTCGGGCCAAAGGTGATCTGCGTGCCCGGAAACAGCGCCTGCACCGCTTCGGCAAGGATGTGCGCAAAGTCATGGCGGGCAAGATCGAGCGCGTCGGCCTCGTCCTTGGCGGTCACCAGCGCCAATTGCGCATCGGCGGTAAAGGGGCGCGAAAGATCGACCAGTTCGCCATCCACCCGCGCCGCCAGCGCCGCTTTGGCAAGGCCGGGGCCGATGGCGGCGGCGATATCCGCAGGCGTGCTGCCGCGCGCTACCTCGCGCACGGAACCATCTGGTAGGGTGATTTTCAGCAACTCGGACATCGGGTTCTCTCAAGCCTTAAAGCGTTGACCCGCGCTTTGGCACAGGAGCGCCGCCGCCGCAATTCCTGCCCTGCCGATCACTTTGCCATGCGGCTTCATGACGGGCTTGCCCACGGCAAAAGGGAGGGCCATGATTGTGCGATGACCGATCTTTCCCGCTTCACCCTGCCATCGGGCCAACAGATGGCCTATCGCTTTTTGGCCGGACGCCTTCCCGCCATCGTGTTCCTGCCCGGCTACATGTCGGACATGAGCGGGAGCAAGGCGCAGGCAGTGCTGCAATGGGCGCAGGAACGGGGTCGCGCCTGCCTGTTGCTTGATTATACCGGTTGCGGGCAAAGCGATGGAGATTTCGCCGATGGCAGCTTGTCGCGCTGGCGTGATGAGGTGCTGGCGCTGGTCGATCACCTCGGACTGGGCGCTGTCCTGGTCATCGGATCGAGCATGGGTGGCTGGCTGATGCTGCTGCTGGCCGAAGCGTTGGGCGACCGGACAAAGGCGCTGGTCGGCATCGCGCCCGCGCCCGATTTCACCGAATGGGGCTATTCGCAAAGCCACCGGATCGCGCTGGCGGCGGGGCAGACGATCTTCGAGGACAATCCTTACGGGCCCGAGCCCACCCCCACGCACGCGCTGTTCTGGTCCGATGGCGAACGCAGCAAGCGGCTCAAAACCGGCGTGGCGTTTGATGGCCCCGTCCGGTTGCTGCACGGGCAGAACGATGCCGATGTGCCGTGGGACATATCGCTGCGGTTGGCCTCGGCTTTGCGTTCATCCGATGTGCAGGTGCATCTGATCAAGGACGGCGATCACCGGCTTTCGCGGGATAGCGATATCGCTTTGCTGTTGCGCGAGCTTGCCAATCTTGAAGCCGATGCGCCTTGAAGGATAAAGCGATGATCGATTTGCCCGCGCCGACGTTCTCTGTCGAATTGGCGCAAGAGGCGCACCTGATGCAGGTCGGGCCAAACCAGTCGCGCGGCGGACAGCTCTCGCCGCTCCCCATCCCGCGTCGTCGCCCGCCAGCAGAGGTTGAGCCACAGCCTGAGATGATAAAGCCCGATAGTCCCAAACCGGACCGGCTCGCCACCTGCATCGCCAAAGCCGCGCGTGATCCGCAAGCCGCTTTGGCCGATGCGCGAAACTGGGTAAGCGAAGGCCGCGATGATGGGCAGAATGTACGGGCGAACCAGTGCCTCGGCCTGATCCTGTCCAATGCAGGCGATTTCGATGGCGCGCTGGCGGCTTTTGCCCAAGGCGTGGCGGGTGTTCCCAAACAGCAGGAAGTGGCCGCCGTTCCGCTCATGGCGATGGCGGGCAACGCGGCCTTGGCAGGCGGAAAGCCAGACGTCGCGCTCGGTTGGTTTGACCGCGCCGTGGCGGTGAAGGATTACGCCGATAACGCCGCGCTTGGCGCAATCCAGGCGGACCGGTCGCGCGCCCTTGTCGCCCTGGGGCGCTTGGCCGAAGCAGGCGGCGCGCTCGACGAGGTCCACCGTCTTGCGCCTGAAGACGCCGAGGGTTGGCTGCTTTCGGCCACATTGGCCCGGCGCAATGGCGATCTGCCGCGCGCCCAGCGCGATATTGAAATCGCCGTGCAATATGCCCCGCGCGATCCCGGAATCGGCCTTGAAGCAGGCGTGATCGCGGTTCTCGATGGCCGCGATGAGGCCGCGCGCAAATCGTGGGCATCCGTTCTGGCCGCCGATCCCGATGGCGAGGCCGGAAAGGTTGCAAAGGGCTACCTTGAACAGTTAGGGTCTGTGCCTACATCGGTAACGCCCCTCGCTACAGAAAAGCCTGCAACCCCATGAAGTTATCCGTCCTCGATCTGGTCAGCGTGGTTGAGGGCGGAACGGTCCGCCAGGCGCTCGATAATGCCGCCGCCGCCGCCAAAGTCGCGGAAGACTGCGGCTACCAGCGCTATTGGGTGGCCGAACATCACGGCCTGGAGGGTATTGCCAGCGCGGCGGTCTCGGTGGCGCTCGCCCATATCGGGCAGGCCACATCCACCATCCGCATCGGGTCGGGCGGGATCATGCTGCCCAATCACAACCCGCTGGTGATCGCGGAACAGTTTGGCACGCTGGATGCGCTGTTTCCGGGGCGGATCGACCTTGGCCTTGGCCGCGCGCCGGGGGCGGATCAACGCATCGTGCGCGCCTTGCGCAAGGATACCAACCGTGCGGCAGAGGATTTCCCCGCCGATGTGGTCGAATTGCAAGCCCAGTTCGCAGGCGATCCGCGCGTTCCTTTACAGGCCACACCGGGCAAAGGCGCCAAACCGCAAATCTGGATTCTGGGTTCCAGCCTGTTCGGCGCGCAATTGGCGGCGATGCTCGGCCTGCCCTATGCCTTCGCCTCGCACTTCGCGCCCGATCATCTCGATGCCGCGCTGAAGCTTTACCGCGAACGCTTCGAACCGTCCGACACTTTGCCTGCGCCCTATTGCGCCGCCGCGATCAACATTGTTGCCGCCGATACTGACGAGGAAGCAGAACTGCTCGCCTCGTCGATGGATCAGGCCTTCGTGGCCTTGCGCACGGGCAATCCCGGCAAGCTCAAACCACCGGTTCCCGGTTACCGCGATTCCCTGCCGCCCCAGGCCCTGGCCATGCTCGCCCATGTCCGGCAAGTCAGCGCCACCGGCAGCGTTGCCACCGTGCGCAAAGGCCTTGCCGCCTTTGCCGAACGCACCGGCGTCGATGAAGTGGTCGTTGCCGCATCGATCTTTGATCAAGCCGCGCGTCGGCGTTCGCTGCAATTGACGATGGAAGCCGCCCACGGGCTGGTTCCTGCCTGACTCGAACTTCGTCTGCTTCACCTCCTCGCCATAACGGAATGTTTTGCGCAACGGGCATAATCCCCAAAGCGATCCCGTTTTGGCCACCAAAATTCACAATTCCGAGATGGTTCGGCACATATAGTCGGCCAAGGCATTGCCAACCGCAAAGTTAACCGGCCCGCGTCAATGAACCGGACTTGCCCGCTTGCAATGGCTGGATTAACTTCAGCATAATTGATACAAAACCGAGTCACATAATTACAAAAGGGGGAAATATTCCCTCACGAGAGAGCCGGGAACCCACGCATGGCGTCGAAGTCCGCAATTCCATCATCGTCCACCGCTGCCCCAGATACCAGCACACCGGACCTTGCCCATCCGCACGCACAGGCCCTGATCACCCGTTTCATGGCCGCGCTCCTGCCCGATGAAGCGCGCGATTTTGATGCGGCGCGTCTGGCCGAAGCCGCGCTTTTCACCGCCAACGCGGCCACCCTGCGCAAGGGCAGCGAACCTGCCATCGCCATCGAAAGCGTCAGCGGTTCAACCAGCGGCACGCGCCATTTGCGCATCGCGGTGATCAACGATGACATGCCGTTTCTGGTTGATTCGATTGCCTCGACCATCACCGCGCAGGGCTTGGCGATTGATCGCATGGTCCACCCCGTCGTCGCCGTCCGCCGCGATGGCGATGGCACGCTGATCGATTTTCCCGAGGGCGATGCCGCTGGCGAACGCCGCGAATCCATCGTCTATCTTGAAACCGTGCGCGCCGATGCCCGCCAGCGCCGCGCGCTGATCGGGGCCTTGGAAGCAACGCTGGGCGATGTGCGCGCCGCCGTTGCCGATTGGCCGCTAATGCAGGCCGCGATGCGCGATGATGCCACCAATCTGGCCGATCCCGAAGGCGCGGCGCTGCTGCGCTGGTTGGCCGATGGCATGCTCACCCAACTGGGCAGCGTCACGCGGCTGCGCAACGGAGCCCAGGAAAACCCGCGCGGCATCTGCCGGGCAAGCGCAGACGAATTGCTCGCCGCTGCCTCCTATGACCGCGCCTTCCGCTGGTTTGATGAAGCCGGGATTGACGGGCAGGGCCGCGTGCCGCTGATCGTCAAGGCCAACCGCATCGCCAACGTCCATCGCCGCGTGCCGCTCGATCTGTTCATCGTGCCGCGTCTGGAACAGGGCCAAGTCACCGCGCTATCGGTCCACGCTGGCGTGTGGACCAGCGCTGCTCTGGCCGCCGCACCGGATCGTATTCCCCGCCTGCGCAGCCAGTTGACCGGGCTGATGGAAAAGTTCGGCTTTTCGCCCAACGGCCACGCCGGAAAGGCGTTGGTCCACGCGATGACCGCGCTTCCGCACGATCTGCTCGCCAGCTTTGCCGATGCCGATCTTGAACGCGTCGCCACCGCGATGATGAGTCTGGTCGATAGGCCACGCCCCCGGCTGGCGCTGGTGCAAGCCCCGCTGGCGCGGCACTTGTTCGCGTTCGTGTGGCTGCCGCGCGATGCCTTGTCGACAGACGTGCGCCTTGCGATCCAGCACATGCTGGAGGCGAGCGCTGCGGCCCAAGTGCTTGATTGGGCCTTGCAAGTGGAAGGTAGCACGCTGGCAATGCTCCGGTTTGTGCTCGATGTGCGCGAACAGGCCGCCCAACCCGACGAAGCCGCGCTCGATGCCCAATTGCAGGCCATGGTGCGCGGCTGGGCAGGCGCGGTTGAAACCGAATTGGCCACTACCGAAGAACCATCGCGCGCCGCTGCCATCGCCGCGCGCTATGCCGATGCCTTCCCGCTATCCTACCGCAATTCCTACGGTCCGGCAGAGGCCGCGCGCGACATTCGCGTGTTGCGCACGCTCTCGGGCAGCAAAGCGCCTCGCCGCGCCGCAAGGCTGCACCAGAACGCAAGCGAAACAGCGCTGCGGCTGAAGCTCTATCAGCGTGAAGGAGCCATCGTCCTGTCTGATGCGGTGCCGGTGCTGGAAAACTTCGGCTTCCGTGTGCTGGAAGAAATGCCAACGCCATTGGATGGCGGCAAACTCGGTTATGTCCATGATTTCCTTGTGGCGCACCCTGCCGATAGCAGCGTTAGCGATTTGTTGAGCCGCGCCAGCACAATCGAAGGCTCGCTCGCCGCCGTGCTCAATGGCGCGGCAGAGGACGATGCGTTCAACCGCCTGATCGTGGCAACGGGCCTTTCTGCCCTCGAGGCCAATTGGCTGCGCGCATTCTACCGCTATCTGCGCCAGGCGGGCATGACCTTCGGCATCCCGACGGTGGTAGAGGCCCTGAAGAACGCGCCCGCCGTAACGCGCGGATTGATCGATGCCTTTGTCGCGCGCCATTATCCGGCCTTTTCAGGCGACCGTGAAGCGGCCTTCAGCGCGGCGGAAGAGCATATCCGTGCAGGGCTGGCAGGCGTTGCCGCAATCAACGATGACCGCCTGCTGCGCCAGTTCCGCGCGCTGGTTATGGCGATCTTGCGCACCAATGCCTTTGCCCCCGCAGCGGCAGAGGCGATGGCCTTCAAGATCGATTCCGCATTGGTCCACGGCCTGCCGCGTCCGGTGCCATGGCGCGAAATTTTCGTCTATTCGCCGCGTGTCGAAGGCATCCATTTGCGCGCCGGGCCTGTCGCGCGCGGCGGCTTGCGCTGGTCTGACCGGCGCGATGACTTCCGCACGGAAATCCTCGGATTGATGAAGGCGCAGCGCGTGAAAAATGCGGTGATCGTGCCCACCGGCGCCAAGGGTGGCTTCTATCCCAAGCACTTGCCCGATCCGTCGCGCGATCGCGAAGGCTGGCTGGCCGAGGGCAAGGCGAGCTATCAGGTATTCATCCGCACGCTGCTGTCGATCACCGACAATATCGTGGAGGGCAAAGTGGTCCATCCCGCAGCCGTGGTCGTGCGCGATGGCGAAGACCCCTATTTCGTCGTTGCCGCCGATAAAGGCACCGCCACCTTCTCCGACGTTGCCAATGCTATCGCCGAATCCAGCGACTTCTGGCTCGACGATGCTTTCGCCAGTGGCGGATCAAAAGGCTATGATCACAAGGCGATGGGCATCACCGCGCGCGGGGCATGGCTGTCGGTGCGCCGCCACTTCCTCGAACTGGGTGTCGACGTGCAGGCAGAGCCGGTGCGCGTGGCGGGTTGCGGCGATATGTCGGGCGATGTGTTCGGCAACGGCATGTTGCTATCCAAGGCGCTCAAAGTGGTCGCCGCATTCGATCACCGCCACATCTTCCTTGATCCCGATCCCGATCCGGCGGCAAGCTGGGCCGAACGCGCGCGGATGTTTGCCTTGCCGCGTTCAAGCTGGGACGATTATGACAAGAGCCTGATTTCGCAAGGCGGCGGGGTCTATCCGCGCTCGATGAAGGCTATCCCGTTAACCCCGCAAGTGCAGACCATGCTGGGTGTCGCCGAAACCGAACTTGATCCTGAATCACTGATATCAGCCATCCTGCGCGCGCAAGTCGATCTGCTTTGGTTCGGCGGCATCGGTACTTATGTAAAGAGCAGCCAGCAGAACAACGCCGATGTGGGCGATCCCTCCAACGATTCCCTGCGCGTATCGGCCAATGAAGTGCGCGCACGGGTGATCGGCGAAGGTGCGAACCTTGGCACTACGCAGGCCGCACGCATCGAATTTGCGCTGCTCGGTGGCCGTATCAACACCGATTTCATCGACAATTCGGCAGGCGTCGATTGCTCGGATAACGAAGTCAACATCAAGATCGCGCTGGCCGCCGCCAAACGCTCGGGCAAATTGACCGAGGATGCCCGCGTCGAGCTGCTGGTGTCGATGACCGACGACGTCGCGCATCTGGTGCTTGAGGACAACCGCTTGCAGGCACTCGCGCTGTCCATCGCCGAACGGGGCGGTGCGGCCACGATGCCGTCGTGGTCCCGCCTGATCGATGTGCTCGAAGAAGGCGGCGATCTGGATCGCAAGACCGAAGGCCTTGCCGGACCCGAAGACCTCGCCCGGCGCGCGGTATCGGGGCAGGGGCTGACCCGTCCCGAACTCGCGGTTCTGCTTTCCAGCAGCAAGCTGGTGCTGCAACGCGCGCTTGAGGAAAGCCCCGTCGTCGATGATCCGGTGCTCGAAGAAGAGCTGATCGCCGCCTTCCCGCCGCAAATGCGCGAGGTGTTTGAAACCGAGATTGTCCATCACCGCCTGCGCCGCGAAATCATCGCGACCAAGCTGGCCAACCGCATCATCAACCGGCTCGGCCCGGTCCATCCGTTTGAACTGTGCGAGGAGGAAGGTTGCACGCTGGCGCAAGTGGCCTCGGCCTTCGTCGCGGCAGAGCGCCTGCTCGATCTGCGCACCACCTGGGACATGCTCGATACCGCCGATATCCCCGAAGTGCTGCGGCTTTCCCTGTTCGAAAAGGCCGCCCTCGGCTTGCGCGGCCACATCGCCGATGTGCTGCGCGCCGGGCGCGGTACCATGCGTCCTGATGATCTGATGGAAGACCTGTTCGGCGGCGTTGCCCTGCTCTCGCACACCGCCGCGCAATTGCTGCGCGGCGAGGCGCAGGCACAGGCGCGGCTTATGGCGCAGGAGCTGGCCGCCTCCGGAACTCCGCCCGCCATCGCCGAGCGGCTGGTCCACTTGTACGATATGGACGGCGCCATCGGCCTTGCCCATCTCGCGGGCGAATTGAACGTCGATGCAGGCGCGCTGACCGGAGCCTTTGCCGATCTGGGCGCGGCGCTTGGGCTGGACTGGGCGCAACAGGCGGCGCGTCGGATGAACCCGTCCGATCCGTGGGAGCGTCTGCTTATCGCAGGTCTCGCCCGCGATTTCGAACAGATGCGGCTCGATTTCCTCAAGCGCTCGCAAGGCAAATCGCCCGATGCTTTCGTGGCCGATTGGCTGGCGGTCAATGCCGTTCCGGTGCGCCAGTTCCGCTCGCTGGTGGACCGCGCCCAGGCCGCGCAAACGGTCGGCCCGGCCATGCTGGCGCAAGTCGCCAGTCAGGCACGAACCTTGATGGGGCGGTAAGAAGGGTTTGTCCGGGCGTAGCCTGTCTGTATACCAACGGATATAGCTTGTCCCCGGAGTCGCTTTGATCGCTTTCGTCCGTTTTGCACTGGCGCTGTCCTTGGCAGTGCTTTTGCCCGCAACGCCTGCCCACGCGCAGGCGCGCGGGCCATTAGTGCTGGCCGCTGCCAGCATGCAGGAAGCGCTGAGCGACGCCGCCAACCGCTGGGCCGCGCTGCGCCATCCCCGCCCGGTGCTCTCGTTCGCCTCCTCCTCCGCGCTCGCCCGCCAGATCGAGGCTGGCGCGAAAGCCGATCTGTTCATCTCGGCCGACGAGGAGTGGATGGACTATGCGCAGGCCAAAACCCTGCTCCGCCCCGGCACCCGCGCACGGCTGACGGAAAACCGGCTGGTCCTGATCGCGCCGGTGCAAAGCAAAGCGCAACTCTCCATCGCACCGGGTTTTCCCCTTGCCCGCGCGATGGGCAGCGGACGCTTGGCAATGGCTGATCCTGCGGCGGTTCCGGCGGGCCGCTATGGCAAAGCCGCGCTGGAAAAGCTGGGCGTCTGGCGCGCGGTGGCCTCCCGCATCGCCCCTGCCGAAAACGTGCGCGCGGCGCTGGCATTGGTAGAGCGCGGCGCGGCCCCCTTGGGCGTGGTCTATGCCACAGACGCCCGCGCCTCGGCAAAAGTGCGCGTGATCGGCGTGTTCCCGGCCAACAGCCATCCGCCGATCACGTATCCCATCGCCCTGCTCAAAACATCCACGCACCCTGATTCCGAAGCCTTCCGCCGCTTCCTCCTCTCGCGCGAAGGCCGGGCGATCTTGGCGCGACGCGGCTTTGGTGCGCGCTAAGCGATGCCGGGGCCAGAGGAATGGGAGGTTATCCGCCTCTCGCTGAAAGTCAGCGCGATGGCGGTGGGCCTCTCGCTGCCCTTGGCCTTTGCGATGGCATGGGCTCTGGCGCGCGGGCGCTTTCCCGGCAAAGTCCTGCTCGATGCGCTGGTCCATTTGCCGCTTGTCCTGCCACCCGTCGTCACCGGCTGGTTCCTGCTGATCGCGTTCGGGCCGCAAGGGCCTGCGGGGCATCTGCTTGAGGCAACACTCGGCCTCACGTTCCTGTTCCGCTGGACCGGCGCGGCGCTGGCTGCTGCGGTCATGGCTTTGCCGCTGATGGTGCGCGCGATCCGGCTTTCGCTTGAAGCAGTAGACCCGAAACTGGAACAAGCCGCGATGACGCTGGGCGCATCGCGCTGGCGCACGTTCCGCACGATTACCCTGCCGCTGGCGCTGCCCGGCGTGATCGCAGGCGCGGTGCTCGGCTTTGCGCGCTCGCTGGGCGAATTCGGCGCGACGATTACTTTCGTCTCCAACATTCCGGGCGAGACGCAAACCCTGCCGCTCGCCATCTACAGCGCGCTCCAGATTCCGGGGGCTGAACCCCAGGTCGTCCGGCTCGTCGCCGTCTCGGTGCTGCTCTCGCTCGGCGCGCTGGTGGCATCCGAAGCCCTGGCGCGGCGCACGGGAAGGGGCGGTCATGTCCTTTGAAGTCCGCGCCGAACGCCAATTGGGCGAGGCCAAAGTCACCGCAAACTTCACCAGCGACAGCAGCGTGACCGCGCTGTTCGGACCATCGGGCGCGGGCAAGACCTCGCTGCTCAACATGGTCGCAGGCCTGCTCCGCCCTGATCGCGGGCGCATTGCGCTTACAGGCCAAGTGCTGTTCGATAGCGACCTTGGCATCGATCTGCCCGTGCAGCAACGCCGCGCAGGCTATGTGTTTCAGGATAGCCGTCTGTTCCCGCACCTGCGCGTGCGCCAAAACCTTGAATATGGCGCAGCGCGGGCCGAGGGGCGCAGCCTGATGACGCTGGAGGACGCCGCCGCATTCCTTGGCATCGCGCACCTGCTCGACCGCTGGCCGCGCACGCTATCGGGCGGCGAGGCGCAGCGCGTAGCCATTGGCCGCGCCTTGCTCAGCGGCCCGCGCTTCCTGCTGATGGACGAACCGCTCGCCTCGCTGGACCGCGCCCGGCGCGAGGAAGTGATGCTGGTGATCGAACGCCTGCGCGACGAAGTGCGTCTGCCCATCCTTTACGTCAGCCATGACCGCGCCGAAGTGGAGCGATTGGCGGGACTGATTGTAGAACTCTAAGGCACAATCACCGTATCGACTGCAACATCATCGGTTTGCAGGTAGTCCAGCGTGTAATGCAGGCCCCGGCTTTCATGCCGTGCCCGCGCCGAACGCACGATTAATTCCGCGCTTTGCAGCAAGTTGCGCAGCTCGATCAGGTCGGTCGTCACGCGGAAGTGGCCATAGTAATCGTTGACCTCGCCGCTGAGCATCCGGATGCGGTGTGCGGCGCGCTCCAGCCGCTTGTTGGTGCGCACGATGCCCACGTAATTCCACATGAACCGGCGGATTTCGGTCCAGTTCTGTTTGATCACCACTTCTTCGTCCGAATCGGTCACGCGGCTTTCGTCCCACGCGCGCACCGGCGGCGGGGCATCGAAGCTGTCCCAGCGGCGCAAGATATCGCGCGCGGCCACATCGCCGAACACAAAGCATTCGAGCAGCGAATTCGACGCCAACCGGTTTGCCCCGTGCAACCCGCTTTCGGTGCATTCGCCAGCGGCATAAAGCCCCGGCAGATCGGTGCGTCCGTCCAGATCAATCAACACGCCGCCGCAGGTATAATGCTGCGCCGGAACCACCGGGATCGGTTGCGTGGTCATATCGATGCCAAGACCGATCAGCTTTTCGTAAATGTTGGGGAAGTGCCCCTTCACGAAATCGGCGGGCATATGGCTAATATCCAGATGCACGTAATCGAGGCCGAACTTCTTGATTTCCGAATCGATCGCGCGCGCCACAATATCGCGCGGCGCCAGTTCAAGCCGTTCAGCGTCATAGAATTCCATGAACCGCTTGCCCGTGCGCGGATTGATCAACCGGCCGCCTTCACCGCGCACCGCCTCGGTGATCAGGAAGTTTTTGACGTCCAGATTGTACAGGCAGGTCGGGTGAAACTGCATCATCTCCATGTTGGAAACGCGTGCGCCCGCCCGCCACGCCATGGCTATGCCATCACCGGTTGCGCCGCGCGGCGCTGTGCTGAACTGGTAAACGCGGCCCGCGCCGCCCGTGGCAAGGATCGTCGCGCGCGCGGTGTGCGCTTCCACGCGGCCCGTCGCCTCATCCAGCGCATAGACGCCCCACACCCGGCCAGAGCCAGAATAGCGTGCCGCCTCATGCCGTCCGGTGATCAGATCGATGCAGGTTCGGCCCGGCAGGAGCGTAATGTTGGGGTGTTCGCTTGCCGCCTTTTGCAGCGCCTTCTGCACCGCTGCACCCGTCGCATCATCCACATGCACGATGCGGCGGTGCGAATGGCCACCCTCGCGCGTCAGATGCAATGATCCCGCCTCGGCATTGAACGGCACGCCAAGGTCGCTCAACCGGTGAATTGCGGCGGGCGCATTCTCGATCACGAACTCCACCGTTTCGCGCCGGTTCAGGCCAGCGCCTGCAATCATGGTATCGCGGATATGATCATCAAATGTATCGCCCGCATCCAGCACGGCGGCGATGCCGCCTTGCGCCCAATTGGTCGATCCGCCATCCAACGCGCCCTTGGCCAGCACCAGCACGCGACACTTCTCGGCCAGCACCAGCGCGGCGGTAAGCCCCGCTGCACCCGATCCGATGATCAGAACATCGTGTGCTTCCAGTTCCTTGGGCATCGATTGCGCGCCGCTCATGGGCGGTTCTCCATCCTCATTCCCGGCCAGGTGGGCGCGGGAGCTTGCCCTAGCTGTTGACTATCCCTCTGGATAGACCTGCCTGTGGGTATTGGTACAATTCGAAATATTGTGACGAAAGCCACAAGGGGCTTGCTTCGCACCCGCAGCAGATTAAGTAATTATCCGTAGTTTTTGCCATAAGCGCAACGGGTTAAATATCATGAAGCGCCTCCTTTGCCTATTCAACAGACATCGACCGATCCGCGAGGAGGTTGAGTGGACCGGCTTCTATCATGAAGGCACGTGCAAGACTTGTGGTGCCCTAATCCGTCGCCTCGAACACGGCGGCTGGCGTAAACGCAAGCTCAGAAGGCCTTGATTTTCGAGCACAAAACTGCCGAAAAAGGGTTAATTCCGGGGGCGGCTTGTCAGGCTTACGAAGACGTCTTCCAGATCGGCCTCGCGGGTTGAAACATCCACGATGGCATAGCCTTGGCCCTGCACCAATGACATCACTTCGCCTGCGGTAACGCGGTCTTTGTCATACGTTATTTCAACCTGCCTGGGGCCAGTGCTGATGCATTTTGCAAACGATTCGTGTTGCGGTGCAGCAGCGACATCGCGATCCAGCGTCAGCACGACAATTTTCTCGCGCGCCATGTCCACCAGTTCTCGCGTCGGCTTGTTGGCAATCAGCTTGCCGTGATTGATGATCGCAATGCGGTCACACAATTCCTCGGCTTCTTCCAGATAGTGCGTGGTCAGCACCACGGTCACACCGTCTGCGTTCATTTCGCTGACCAGTTCCCACAATTGACGCCGCAATTCCACGTCCACACCGGCGGTCGGCTCGTCCAGCACCAACACGGGAGGGCGATGGACCATCGCCTTGGCAATCAGCAAACGCCGCTTCATCCCGCCCGAAAGCGAGCGGGCATAAGCATTGGCCTTGTCTTCCAGATGAACCGCGCGCAGCAATTCCATCGTGCGGCGCATCGATTTGGGCACGCCATAAAGCCCCGCCTGATTGTCCAGCACTTCGGCGGGCGTGAAAAACGGATCGAACACGATTTCCTGCGGCACGATGCCGATCGACGCTTTGGCATTGCGCACATCGCGATCAATATCGTGGCCCCAAATCTCTACCGAGCCGGATGTTTTCATCACCAATCCGGCCAATGTATTGATCAGCGTCGATTTTCCCGCACCATTGGGGCCAAGCAACCCGAAAATCTGTCCTTGCGGCACGTCAAAGCTCACCCCGTCGAGCGCCAGCTTGCCCGCCGATTTGCCGGTGGCGGCATAGCGTTTGACCAGATCTTTGATGCGGATGGCGGGGGCGAGTGCGGGGCTGGTGTCCATGGTGTTGCTGCCTGCCCCAAGCCGCATCAAAACGCAATTGTCTGCGCCCGCTGCATTTGCTAGCGCTGCCGCCATGCAACAGGCTCCTGAAACCGTCTTTACCAACACCGCCCGCGTCAAATGCGATGGTGCCACCGATATTCGCGGCGGCGCAGCACTTGGCCACCCGCGCGTCTGGCTTGAAATCGATGAACGCGGCTATGTCGAATGCGGCTATTGCGACAAGCGCTTCATCCTCAAGGGCGGCCCCGCCGACAGCGCGCAAGCAGCCTGATCAAAAACCAATCCAATAAATAGGGACAGTCCCCCTTTTTGCAAAAAAGGGGGACTGTCCCTATTTATTGTTCTTCTTCCGCTAACGCATGCCTGCATTGGCCTTTGCGGATTGAGCGCCTATATCAGCGGGGATGACTATGACAGACCCCCGCTCGCTGCTCTACCGCTCCGGCCTGCTCACCCCTGATGACGCCCAGCGCATCACGCGTGAGGCGCTGCAAAACTGCGACGATGGCGAGCTTTATCTGCAATTCATCGCCAGCGAGAGCTTTGGCTTTGACGATGGCCGGTTGAAAACGGCGGACTATTCGCGGGATGCCGGATTCGGCCTGCGCGGCGTTTCGGGCGAGATGACCGGCTTTGCCCATGCCAACGAAATTTCCGCCGCCGCCATCGCGCGGGCGGGTGAAACGCTCAAGCTGCTCGATCCGGCCAAGGGCCAGCCCGCTCCGCCGCCGCGCAACAACAATCGCCACCTCTATACCGATGCCTCGCCGCTTGATGCCGTGCCGTTCGAAGCCAAGGTCAAGCTGCTCGAAACCATCGATGCCGCCGCGCGCGGGCGGGATTCGCGGGTGGCGCAAGTCTCCGCTTCGCTTTCGGGTTCGTGGTCGGTGGTCGAAATCGTGCGCGCCGATGGCTTCATCGGCCATGATGTGCGCCCGCTGGTCCGGCTTAACGTCTCCATCGTGGCCGAACAGGACGGACGCCGCGAAACCGGCTCGTTCGGCATCGGCGGCAGGCGGCTTTATGACGATCTGTTCTCGCCCGAAACGTGGAACCGCGCGATTGACGAGGCGCTGGCGCAAGCGCTGGTCAATCTCGAATCGGTTGCCGCTCCAGCCGGTGAGATGACCGTGCTGCTCGGCCCTGGCTGGCCCGGTGTGCTGCTGCACGAAGCGGTCGGACACGGGCTTGAGGGCGATTTCAACCGCAAGGGCACCAGCGCGTTTTCGGGCCGTATCGGGCAACGTGTGGCCGCGCCCGGCGTTACCGTGGTCGATGATGGCTCGATCCCCGGACGGCGCGGGTCGCTCACCATCGATGATGAAGGCACGCCCACACAGGAAAACGTGCTGATCGAGGACGGCATCCTCAAGGGCTATATCCAGGACCGCCTGAACGCCCGCCTGATGGGCGTGGCTCCCACCGGCAATGGCCGCCGCGAATCATTCGCCCATGCCCCGATGCCGCGCATGACCAACACCTTCATGCGCGCAGGGAACGACGATCCGTCCGAACTGCTCTCGCGCATGAAGAACGGCATTTTCGCCAAGTCGTTTGGCGGCGGGCAGGTCGATATCACCAGTGGCAAGTTCGTGTTCTCCTGCACCGAGGCCTATCTGGTGGAAAACGGCAAGCTGGGCGCGCCGATCAAGGGCGCGACGCTGATCGGCGACGGCCCCACCGTGCTCACCCGCGTCACCGGCATCGGCAATGATCTGGCGCTTGATGAGGGCGTCGGCGTATGCGGCAAGGGCGGGCAAAGCGTGCCCGCAGGCGTTGGCCAGCCCACTTTGCTGGTTGAAGGCCTGACCGTTGGCGGCACCGGCTAAAGCGCACTGGTCAGTCAAGGTTCAGGCAGTGGTTGGCATCCTTGAGGGAACGACTCGAAAAGGAATTCTCGCCATGATCAGAGTTGCCCGCACCTTCGCTGCCTGTCTCACAGCCGGATCGCTGCTTCTCGCAGGCGTTGCCGCTGATGCAAAATCGCGCGTCACTCCCGAAGAGGCCTTGGCCAAAAAGCTTGAAGGCCGCGTTGCGGGCGCGCCGGTGAACTGCATTTACCTGCCCCGCGTTACGCAGACGCGGGTCTATGATGATACTGCGATTGCCTATGAATCGGGCGGCACGATCTGGGTTAACCGCCCCCAATCGGGTGCCAGCCTGCTGGATGATGACGATATCATGCTGACGACGCCCTAGGGCGCGCAATTGTGCAACGTCGATATTGTCCGCATGATCGATCGCAACGTCGGATTCTGGCGCGGTACGGTCGGCTTGGGGCAGTTCGTGCCTTACACCAAAGTTAAGGCCGAAAAGGAAGGCTGATCCCGTAGCGCAACGCAGAACGTGGCGTTAAAGCGGACCCCATGACACTCCGCCTCGCCACACCCGCCGATGCCGCCGCGCTTGCCAATCTTGGACGCCGCGCCTTCGTCGTCAAATTCGGCCATCTGTATAGCGCGGAAAACTTAGGCCAGTTTCTTGAAAAGGTTTACGCCGTCACCAGCGTTCTGGCAGACTTGGCCAACCCCGATTTGTGCATCGCCGTGATTGAACAAGGTGGCGCGCTGGCCTCGTTCTGCAAAATTGCGCGCACTAGCGGTTTGCCCACACACACGGCCGCCCAATCACCGATGGAGCTGAAACAGCTCTACACCGATCCCGATCTGATCGGGCGCGGGCACGGTGCGCGACTGATGGAATGGGCACAGGCAGAGGCGCAAGGCTGGTCTGCCGATGAAATGCAGCTCTCGGTCTATGCCGATAATCCCCAGGCACAGGCATTTTATCGGCGTTTCGGCTTCGAAAAAGTGGCTGACATCGAATTCTGGGTGGGCGATCATTGCGATCCCGAATTCATGTTCGCCAAAAAGCTATAGCGCCTTCCCGTCGTCACAGCTTGGCTCTATAGAGAGCCTCATGTCATCTATTCGTCCTTGGCGCGATATCGCGCGTCGCAAGAGCCGCCAGATCATGGTCGGCGCGGTCCCCGTCGGCGGCGATGCTCCGATCACCGTGCAAACGATGACCAACACGCTCACCTCCGATGCAGTCGCCACGATCAACCAGATCCGCCGCTGCGAAGATGCAGGCGCCGATCTTATCCGCGTATCGTGCCCCGATGTGGAAAGCACCGCTGCCTTCCGCCAGATCGCCCGCGCCGCCCGCGTCCCGCTCGTCGCCGACATCCATTTCCACTACCAGCGCGCATTGGAAGCCGCTGATGCGGGCGCGGCGTGCTTGCGCATCAATCCCGGCAACATCGGCAGCAACCAGCGCGTTGCCGAAGTCGTCCGCGCCGCCAAGGCCAACGGTTGCGCCATCCGCATTGGCGTGAACGCCGGCAGCCTCGAAAAAGACCTGCTCGAAAAATACGGCGAACCCTGCCCCGAAGCACTGGTCGAATCCGCGCTCGATCATATCAAGCTGCTGCAAGACCATGATTTCCATGAATTCAAGGTCGCAGTCAAAGCCTCCGACGTGTTCCTCGCGGTCGCAGCCTATATGGGCCTTGCCGAAGCGGTCGATTGCCCGCTGCATTTGGGCATCACCGAAGCAGGCGGCTTGATCGGGGGCACGGTAAAATCCTCCATCGGCATCGGCAACCTGCTCTGGGCGGGCATCGGCGATACCGTGCGCGTCTCGCTCTCGGCTGAACCCGAAGAAGAAGTGCGCGTCGGCTTTGAAATCCTCAAATCGCTGGGCCTGCGCACGCGCGGCGTTCGCGTTGTCTCGTGCCCCAGTTGTGCGCGGCAGGGCTTTGATGTGATCCGCACGGTCGAAGCGCTCGAAAGCCGCCTGTCACACATCAAGACGCCGCTCTCGCTTTCTGTGCTGGGCTGCGTGGTCAACGGCCCCGGCGAAGCGCGCGAAACCGATATCGGCCTCACCGGCGGCGGCAACGGCAAACACATGGTCTACCTCTCGGGCGTGACCGACCACACTGTGCAATCCGAAGATATGCTCGAACACATCGTGTCGCTGGTCGAAGCCAAAGCCGCGGAATTGGAAAACGCGACGACCGACGCCGGAAATACGACCGAGGCGGCGGAGTAGGAACTGCTCGCCTACCCAGAAACTTGGCAGCCTCACCCCATGACCATCGCCATCCGCCCAGCCATTGCCGAAGACCTGCCGCTGATCGCCAGCTTGATCCGCGCACTGGCGGACTATGAAAAGCTCTCCCACGAAGTCCGCTTCGATGAAGCCGTCCTTGGGCAAAAGCTCTTCGGTCCCCGCCCTTATGCCGAAGTCGTTATCGGCGAACTTGATGGCACGCCCCAAGGCTTCGCCTTGTTCTTTCACAACTTCTCCACCTTCGAAGGCAAGCCGGGGATCTATCTCGAAGACTTGTTCGTCAAGCCTGAAGCGCGCGGCAGCGGCCTTGGCAAGGCGCTGCTCTCGCACCTTGCCGCTTTGGCGATAGAGCGCGATTGCGCGCGGCTGGAATGGTGGGTGCTCGATTGGAACGAACCTTCCATCGGCTTTTACAAGTCGCTCGGTGCCAAGTTCATGGACGAATGGACGGTGATGCGGGTGGACGGCAAGGCGCTCCTGCGCCTTGGCGGAAACGCTTAGACACAGATACTGGAAATCCTGTTGCAATCCGCTAGAATAGCCCTCGTTCACGCTGGATAAGGATGCCGCGTGATAGGGACCGGGCATGAGCATCGTGGTTGACAGACGGACGGTACTGGCAGGCGCAGTGGCAAGCGCTGCTGCTGTGGTGTTCCCGCCGCGCGTGGCTGCAGCGGTCTATTATCCCAATGAACAGCACCGCCGCATTCTGGAAGTGGCCAAAGAACAAGTTGAGCGGCATCGCGCATCCTTGTGGAGTACCGATATTGCCGCCATCGCCGATTTCGCCATGCCATCGTCGCTGCCGCGCTTCCACTTTGCCAATCTGGAACGCGGCGAAGTGCGCTCGTTCCTCGTCTCGCACGGGCGCGGCTCCGATCCGGAACATGACGGTTTTCTCAAGACCTTCTCGAACGAAGTCGGCAGCCTTGCCACCTCACGCGGGGCCTATGTCACCTACGAATGGTACAAGGGCAAATACGGCACATCGGTAAGGCTGGGTGGCCTCTCGCCTGACAATTCCAACGTGCTGGATCGGGCCGTGGTGCTGCACCCGGCAAAATATGCCAACGCCGATATGCTGGAACGCTTCGGCAAACTCGGCCGTTCGGACGGCTGCTTTGCGATGGCCGAGGCTGATTTCAATTACGCCCTGTGGCAATTGTCCGGCGGCCGCCTGATCTATGCCGACAGGCTGGGCCTCGGCTGAAGCTGCGCACGACAAAGGGTTCACGCAGAGGCGCAGAGAAGAAGTCGAGACGCAGAGGCGTCGGGCGTGACGGCAAAGCCGCTTTTAATGGATGACAAAGCCGGATTGCGCGCGGCCTGATCGGGAATAAGGCGTTGCAGCTAAACGTGCCCTCTCCGCGTCTCCCCTTCTGCCCTGCGTCTCTGCGTGAAACCCTCCAAAGTTTGAACGCAGGGATGACCCCTGAAACAAGTGCGACCTGACAGGTCTTGTCACAGCAAATCAGCTCCCCGACACCACTGGCCGTGGCTGACGCCGCCCCTTGGTGCGGCTGGTCAGGTGATAGCGAAAACACCGGTCACACTTGTAGGGATACAGGACGAGGCCGCTTGCCCTTGCGGCCTCTATCGCTTCTTCCGATGATGTATAGCGCGCCTTGCGCGCACAAACGCTTTGCCGTGTCCTCACTTTACAACAAGCAATTCTAAAGCGGATTATCCAGCTTGATCACTTCCTCGGTGCTCTTGCGCTGGGTGGTGTGTTCCTTGCGCGGCTGGGCAAAGCTGGCGAGCACCGGCGCATCGCGGCCATAGATGTCGGCGAACGAGCGCAGCATCCCGGTCACGTCGCGCGCCACCGTGAAATACGTCAGATAGACCGGAAAGGTCTTGGTCATCGGGACTTTGGTATATTCCTTCGACGAATGGACCGCGACGGCTTCGTCCGGCGTCATCCCGGCGCCCAGAATCGCCATTGTCATCGCCAGTTCGGTCGCGCCTTGAACGCGCACGCAGCCGTGGCTTAGCGCGCGGGCGGGCAGGTTGAACGCGGCTTTGCTCGGGGTATCGTGCAGGAAGATCGCATGCTCATTGGGCATGTCGAGCTTCATCCGGCCCAGCGAATTGTTATCGCCGGGCTGCTGCACCACCACGATCATCCCGTCGGAAAGCTTGGTCACCTTGTAACCCTCGCGCTCGGCCTGCTTGGGATTGCTCACCAGCCGCGCGCCAAGCCCTTCGCCCACCACGATCGATTGCGGCACGGTCCATGTCGGGTTGAAGATCACGCCCTCAACCGTTTCGGCCAGTTGCGGCGTTGCAGTGCGGCCGGGCTTGCCGACCACCACCTTGTAGGTCTTGATGATCTTGTTGCGCACGGTGATCCGCAGCATCTGTTCGGGCACGTTGGTCAGCAGATATTGCCGTCCCAGATCGCGGGCCAGCCAGCGCCAGCGGTCCATGTTGGCGCGAATCAGCGCGGCCTGCTTGGGCGTTTGCGCTTTGGGCAGCGCCTCTTTCAATGCGGCATAATCGGGCACGGTTGGCGCAAGCGCCATCAGCGCGCCCTTCACATCGCGGCGCACCAGCGCATCAGCCAGAATCAGCGAGGTCGGGTTTACGTCCTGATCGGGATCGACCGCGAACCACTGCACCCGCGCAGACATCGGCGTGCGTCCGTCGCGCAAGTCTTCGGCCAGCCAGGTAAACAGGCGCGTGGCAATCGCGTCCAGTTCCGGGCTTTCGCCTTTGGCGATGGCCGCAGACAGCAGATCCGGCTGGTAATCCTTGGCAAACAGACCTTCTGCGCCAATACCCTTGATCGTGGCGAGCAGGGTTTGTGCATCTGTCTGGGACCAATGCGGTATCGGCGCGGGCGGCTGCGGCGCTGCAACGGCGGCGGGCGTTGGCATATCTTGCGCGGTCAGGTCAACAGGGGCTGCGCCGGGTTTGGCCTGAACAGCAAGAGGTTGCGCAGCAAGCGGTTGGGCAACAAGCATCAGGCCCAACATTGCGACGCCAAGTTTCCCGGAAAGGCCGGTCCCGTCGATCACACGCTTCACGTTCGTATCCCTGTCATTCCGCGCAACGGCTGTCGCCATATGCAAATCCGGTGCTGTCACAGCGTTCCTGCCCCATGCCGGAAGCGCGATCAAGCATTGCGCCTTGCCACAGCCTGAATTCTGTCATGCCTGACACACAAGATGGTTCCTATCGCCGCCGACTTTGCCTAAGCCGCCCACATGCAGGCGCCCCGCACCCTTTTGATGCCAATCCTCGCGACGATGCTGGGCTTGGGCCTGTTCTCGATCATGGATGGCGTGATGAAAGCCGCTTCGATTATGGTCGGCGCTTATGCCGCCATGTTCTGGCGGGGCTTGGCCGGTTCGGTTATTATGGCACCACTCTGGCTGCGCTCGCGTCAGGGCTGGCCTGCGCGCGCCACGATGAAAGTCCATATCCTGCGCGGGGTGGTGGCGGCCTGCATGGCCACACTGTTTTTCTACGGGCTGGTCCACACGCCGCTGGCCGAAGGTATCGCGCTCTCGTTTATCGCGCCGCTGATCGCGCTCTATCTGGCCGCCGTCATGCTGGGCGAGAAGATTGAAGCCGCCGCGATTGCCGGCTCGGTGCTCGCGCTCATTGGTGTGGCGGTGATCGGTTTGGGCAAGTTTGAAGGCCAGATCGATGCGAATGCTGTCAAAGGGTTGATCGCGATTCTCGTGTCCGCCGTGCTCTATGCGTGGAATCTGGTGTTGCAGCGCCAGCAAGCGCAATTGGCAGGGCCTGAAGAAGTCGCCTTTTTTCAAACGCTCGTATCGTTCCTGTTCCTCGGCATCGGCGCATGGTGGTGGGCGCCTTGGCCCAGCGCGGCGGCATGGGGGTTGATTGTGATATCGGCCGCGATGTCCACTGTGTCGCTGATGCTGCTCAGCTGGGCCTATGCCCGGGCCGAGGCGCAAGTGCTGGTTCCGCTGGAATATACCGCGTTCCTCTGGGCTGCGGTGGTGGGCTGGATCGCTTTTGCCGAACCGGTCACCTTGCAGACCGTCTGCGGCGTCGTGCTGATCGTGGCGGGCTGCCTTTATGCTACGTGGCGCAAAACTGATGCGCCACGGCCCGAACTGCCGAATTGAGCCATTTTCGAGCAAGATCGCTGCAACTTATGCTAATGATAATCATTACGCGTTAATTAGTTTTTACGCGCATGTGTTTCATCAACTAGCGCCTTGACGGGGGCCATGTTTGCGCGCATCGGGCAGTCGCTTTCAGGCCGTTACCCGCCGCGCTGCGTGGACAAAATCCATCGCATTTCCCCGCGCGGCACTTTGCCAGCAACGGCCACGACAGGAGGGAAGACTCAACGCCATGACCCAGGTCGGACAAGATACACTCGGCACCCGCAGCACGATGACCGTCGGCGGCCAAGAGTTCGCTTACTATTCATTGAAGAAGGCCTCGGCAAAGTTCGGCGACGTTTCGCGCCTGCCTTTCTCGATGAAGGTGCTTCTCGAAAACCTCCTCCGCTTCGAAGATGGCGGTTTCACCGTCTCGACCGATGACGTGAAGGCCGTTGTCGATTGGCAGAAGGACCCTTCGGCCTCGAACAACGAAATCCAGTACCGCCCCGCGCGCGTGCTGCTTCAGGATTTCACCGGCGTTCCTTGCGTGGTCGATCTGGCCGCGATGCGCGATGCCATTGCCACGCTTGGCGGTGATACCAGCAAGATCAACCCGCTGGTGCCGGTCAACCTCGTGATCGACCACTCGGTCATGGTGGACGAATTCGGCCACCCCAAGGCCTTCGAACAGAACATGGAAATCGAATATCAGCGCAACATGGAGCGCTACGATTTCCTCAAGTGGGGTTCGAAAAGCCTCAACAACTTCTACGCCGTCCCTCCCGGCACCGGCATCTGCCATCAGGTGAACCTTGAAAACATCGCGCAAACGGTGTGGACCAGCGTTGACCAGAACGGCCAGACTGTCGCCTATCCCGATACCTGCGTTGGCACCGACAGCCACACCACCATGATCAATGGTCTTGGCGTGCTCGGCTGGGGCGTTGGCGGGATCGAAGCCGAAGCCGCAATGCTCGGCCAGCCCGTATCGATGCTCATCCCCGAAGTCGTCGGCTTCAAGATGGTGGGCGAACTGCAGGAAGGTGTCACCGCCACCGATCTCGTGCTGACCGCCACCAACATGCTGCGCAAGCATGGCGTGGTGGGCCGTTTCGTTGAATACTTCGGCCCCGGCCTTGCCTCGCTCTCGCTGGCAGACCGTGCGACCCTCGCCAACATGGCACCCGAATATGGCGCAACTTGCGGCTTCTTCGGCATTGACGAAAAGACGCTCGATTACTTGCGCCTTACGGGCCGTGAAGAAGCGCAGATCGCGCTGGTCGAAGCCTATGCCAAGGAGCAGGGTTTCTGGATCGACCCGTCGGTTGAGCCGATCTTCTCCTCGACGCTCGAACTCGATCTTGCCACTGTCGTGCCATCGCTTGCAGGCCCCAAGCGCCCGCAAGACCGCGTCTCGCTTCCCGAAGTCGATGACGTGTTCAACGCCGATATGGCCAACACCTACAAGAAGGCGCAGCAGCGCGTTCCCGTGGCTGGCACCGATTACGATATCGGCGATGGTGATGTGACGATTGCGGCCATCACCTCCTGCACCAACACTTCGAACCCCGGCGTGCTGGTGGCGGCGGGCCTCGTCGCCAAGAAGGCGAACGAACTTGGCCTCAAGCCCAAGCCTTGGGTCAAGACCTCGCTGGCTCCCGGATCGCAGGTCGTCACCGATTACCTCGTCCGCGCAGGCCTGCAAGAACACCTCGATGCGGTCGGCTTCAACCTTGTCGGTTATGGCTGCACCACCTGCATCGGCAACTCCGGCCCGTTGTCGGAACCGATCAGCAAGGCGATCAACGACAACGGCCTCGTCGCCGCCGCCGTGATCTCGGGCAACCGCAACTTCGAAGGCCGCGTCTCGCCAGACGTGCGCGCCAACTTCCTCGCCTCGCCACCGCTCGTGGTCGCCTATGCGCTCAAGGGGACGGTGATCGAGGACTTCACCACCACGCCGATCGGCGTCAGCAAGGATGGTGTTGACGTCTATCTGAAGGACATCTGGCCTTCGAACTCTGAAGTCGCCACCACGATGGCCGGTTGCATGGACCGCGCGATGTTCCAGGCCCGCTATGCTGACGTCTACAAGGGCGACGCGCATTGGCAGGCGATCAACGTCACGGGCTCTGAAACCTATTCGTGGCGCGCCGGGTCGACCTATGTCGCCAACCCGCCGTACTTCGATGGCATGACGATGACGCCTGCTCCGGTGAACGACATCATCGAAGCCAAGCCTCTGCTCATTCTCGGCGATTCGATCACCACCGACCACATCAGCCCCGCAGGTTCGATCAAGGCCGATAGCCCCGCGGGCAAGTGGCTGATGGAGCATCAGGTCGCCAAGGCAGACTTCAACTCCTACGGCGCGCGCCGCGGCCACCATGACGTGATGATGCGCGGCACTTTTGCCAACATCCGCATCAAGAACGAAATGGTCCCCGGCACCGAAGGCGGCTTCTCGCGCTATGGCGAGGAGGTCGGCTCGGTTTACGATGTGGCGATGAAGCACAAGGACGCTGGCACGCCAACGGTCGTGATCGCAGGCAAGGAATACGGCACCGGTTCCAGCCGTGACTGGGCAGCCAAGGGCACCAACCTGCTCGGTGTGCGCGCGGTCATCGTCGAAAGCTTCGAGCGTATCCACCGCTCGAACCTCGTCGGCATGGGCGTGCTGCCATTGCAGTTCCGCGAAGGCGAAAGCCGAACCTCGCTGGGCCTGACCGGTGATGATACCTTCACGATTCTGGGCGTTGCAGGCCTGCAACCGCGCCAGGACGTGGAAGTGGAAGTCACCCGCACCGATGGCACGAAGTTCACCTTCACCGCGCTGTGCCGCATCGATACCGCCAATGAAGTCGAATACTTCATGAACGGTGGCATCCTGCACTATGTGCTGCGCAAGCTCGCTTCGTAAGCGGCAAGGCATAGCCCAGACAAAGGCCCGCCGGGATCATCCCCGGCGGGCTTTTTGCTGTGCGCTTGCGCTGATCGCGGGCGTACCATAAGTCCGGCGCATGGAATTTGATGACCAGATGCGCCGGTATTTCGGCACGGACGACCTTGCCGCCGCCACCCCTGCCGCACTGGAGGCAGGCGTTGAACATATGCTGGTCGATTTCGGGCTCGAGAAAGACCGCGCGCGCCGGTTTGGCATGTGGTCGCTGCTCTATATGCTCGGCGCTGCACCCGATCTGGACGTCGCGTTCAAGGATCCGGACGACCGTGAGGCCGCGCGCAACTTCATGGACATGATCGCCCGCGCAGCGCCGGAAGAGTGAGTTTCGGCCTCGGGCTTGCGCAGAGCCCCAGCGCAGTGCATAAGAACAAACCATGATCGCCAAGCTTACCGGCATTCTTGATGATACAGGCCCCGATTGGGCCGTGATTGACGTGAACGGCGTCGGCTACCTCGTGCAATGCTCGGCCAAGACGCTCACCCATCTTGGCATTCGCGGCGATAAAGTCGTCGTCCACACCGAAATGCAGGTGAGCGAGACCGACCAGCGCCTGATCGGCTTTACCAGCGCGGGCGAACGCGCATGGTTCCGCCTGCTCACAGCGGTGCAAGGCGTGGGGTCCAAAGTCGCGCTCGCCATCCTCTCGGCGCTGGCCATCGAAGAATTGCAGCGCGCCTGCGCCAACGGCGATGCCGCGATGGTCGCGCGCGCCAACGGCGTCGGCCCCAAACTCGCCAGCCGCATCGTCAACGAGTTGAAAGACAAGGCAGGCGGTCTCGCAGGCTACGTCTCACCCGCAGGCACGGGCGCAGACATCGGCTATACCCCGCCAGGCTCGGCCAGCGCCGACGCTCTCTCGGCCTTGCAAAACCTTGGCTTCAAACCTGCGGTCGCCAGCACCGCCGTCGCCAAAGCGGTCGAGGAACTGGGCGAGGATGCGGGGCTGAACGACCTTGTGCGCGTGGCGCTGAAGAGGGCGGCGGGGTGAGCATTACTGATCGGCTCCAATGCGGAATTCCGCGAGATTGGATCAATGATTTTAGCCAGTGCTTATTTGAGTGGCAGACTCTAGTTGGCGGCATCTTGGCAATTCTAGCGGCCGTTATCGGAACATTGTTACTCCATTCTCAAATCAGACAATCAGAAAGGCATGAAACAGAGCGCCGAGGTCGCAAATTCCTTGCTGCTCGAGCTACGTTGCCACTCGCTTTGAGTGAGATAACCGGCTTTTCAAGAACTATGATCGTTGAGTTGATCAGCCTCCACAATCAGCTCACTCATCCCTCTTCAATGGCACCTGTCTTTGAACCGCCTACAATACCAAATGGACTGATCGCAGCGCTTCAAGCCTTCATAGAGGCTACATTCGATACCGCTCTTGTCGATTGTGTGTGTGAATTGATTAACGAAATACAGGTTTTGGTTGCCAGAACTGAAAGCCTTCAACGCGAAGAGCAACTACTTGGTGTTACTCAAAATATTGAGGAGTACGTCGTTCAAAGTGCGCGACTGCATGTGATTGCAGGAAGTCTGTTTCCATTTTCTCGTGGACGAGAATCTTCGATTCCATCAACAGTTCCATGGAGCGACGCTTACTCCTACCTATCCATGCAACACGACCTCTATGAAAGTGATTTTCCGGGAGTGTTCGCTATCCTTGAACGACGGTCTAATGCGTGGGAATCAATTTGGCCGCGAGTGAGACGCTCTTCTCAATGACCGACATCCCGATTCTTTCCCCTGAACAGCAGCACGAAGACATTGATCTTGTGATTTCGCAAAGAGGTTTACAACTTTGCCATCCCGCCCCGAAAACGGTATGATCCAGCCATGACCGACCTCAGCTTTTCCATCCCCGAATCCATGCTTCACTGGCTTGAGCAGCGCGCAGCTGCAGGGGATTACGTCGATGTCGCTGACTTGCTGCGCGATCTCGTCCGGCGCGAGCAAGACCGGGCCGAGCGCATTCATTGGCTCCGCGAACAGATTGCAGAAGGGCTTGCCTCTGGAATTGTGGATGGCGAACCCGAGGATCTGATCGAAGAGATCATCGCTGCCCGCAGGGCGCGGCATGGTTGATATCCGGCTGGCTGCAGCCGCGTTTGCAGACCTTGATCAAATTGACGAATACGGCGCAACAATCTTTGGAAAAGACAGAGCTGATCAATACTCGCGGGGCTTTTCCAACGTTTTTGACCGGCTCCGGCGCTATCCGCGCTCGGGTCCTGCTCGCCCAGAACTTGGAGATGGCATTCGCAGTGTCTCATATGGACAGCACCAAGTGTACTATTTGGTCGAAGAACGGTGGGTGCAGATTCTGCGCATAATTCATCACTCGCGTGAAGTGCAGGATTCCGATCTTCCATGACAGACAACCCCCTCCTTTCCCCTGACCGGCAGCACGAAGACGTCGATGCCGCGCTGCGCCCCAAAACGCTGCATGAATTCGTGGGGCAGGAAGCCGCGCGCGATAACCTTCGCGTGTTTATCGAATCGGCCAAGATGCGGCGCGAGGCGATGGATCATGTGCTGTTCTTCGGCCCGCCGGGATTGGGCAAGACCACGCTGGCGCAGATCATCGCGCGCGAACTGGGCGTCAATTTCCGCGCCACGTCCGGCCCGGTCATCGCCAAGGCAGGCGATCTGGCGGCGCTGCTCACCAATCTTGAATCGGGCGATGTTCTGTTCATTGACGAGATTCACCGCCTCAATCCCGTGGTCGAAGAAGTGCTCTATCCGGCGATGGAGGACCGCGCGCTCGATCTTATCATAGGCGAGGGGCCATCGGCGCGCTCGGTGCGGATCGATCTGCCGCCCTTCACGCTGATCGGTGCGACGACGCGGCAAGGCTTGTTGCAAACCCCGCTGCGTGACCGCTTTGGCATTCCGGTGCGCTTGCAGTTCTATTCGGTGGCCGAACTCGAACGCGTGGTGGCGCGCGGTGCATCGCTGATGGGCGTGGGCATTGATAAAGGCGGGGCGACCGAAATTGCCCGCCGTGCGCGCGGCACACCGCGCGTTGCAGGCCGCTTGCTGCGCCGCGTGCGCGATTTTGCGCAAGTTGATGGCGTTGAAACCATCACCCAAGGCGTGGCCGATAGCGCGCTGACCCGGCTCGAAGTCGACAAGATCGGCCTTGATCTGCAAGACCGGCGTTACCTGATGATGATCGCCGATATCTACAAAGGCGGGCCGGTTGGCGTTGAAACGCTCGCGGCCGGCCTTTCCGAACCGCGTGACACGATCGAGGAAGTGATCGAGCCCTATTTGATCCAGCTTGGCCTTGTCGCTCGCACCGCGCGCGGGCGCTGCTTGAATGACCGTGGGTGGCTGCATTTGGGAATCACCCCGCCTACCGGATCGGCCCCATCGCTCTTCGATGATGAGTGATTGCATAAGGACTATCTGCGGATTCGGTTCCATAATGGGACATTGTTGCTGGCCACACCATCGCGGTCCCATTTTCGGGCAGATTCCACCCCTCCAACACGGTTAACGGCATTGCTCTGCCCTTATCGTTCTGCGCTTTTGGATTTGTCAGGAAAGGCAAGCAGAGCGTTAACCCCTCTTTGCTAAAGCGCTTTCCCAGGGAAGAACGAGAGCACAGATCATGTCGGTTCGGATGGCTTTGGCAAAACTGGCGGCAGCAGCAGCAGGCGGAGCAATGCTCGGCGGCGGCGCAGTCCACGTATCAGAGGCCCCTTCGCGAGGGGAAATTCATCGCGTGAAGCCGGTCAAGGTCAAGCAGGCCCAACCGGCCAAGCGCAAGATCGCACGCCGCGCCGCCCCACGCGAAGTGCACCGCGCCCGCCGTATCGTGACCACAACCACTACCAAGACCTGTGAACCCGCACAGCAAATGGCGATGGTTCCAGTGCCCTATATGCCGCCGATGCCGCCGCAGCCAATGGGTGGCGGCGCAGGCGGTGTGCCTGTGGTGATCGGGGGCGGCGGCATCGGCGGTTTCGGTGGAGGCTTCTTCGGCGGCTTCTTCGGCGGTGGCGGCGGCGGTAGCGGTGGGGGCGGCGGCAGCGTCGTCATCTCGTCCACCAGCACCGGCTCCACCTCCACCTCGGGCGGGTCCACATCCAGCTCGGGCGGATCAACCTCGGGCGGGTCAACCTCCACATCCGGAGGATCAACCAGCACCGGCGGTAGTTCCAGCACAACCGGCGGTGTGTCGACATCGACCGGCGGGATTTCGTCGTCCACCGGCGGCGTCTCCACCTCCACCTCGACGGGCGGTGTTTCGACCTCCACGGGCGGCGTCTCCACCTCATCGTCGACCTCGTCGGGCAATGTCACATCCAGCTCGGGCAACGTCTCTTCGTCAAGCGGCAACGTCTCCAGCTCCAGCGGTAACGTGTCGTCATCGAGCGGCAACGTCTCCAGCTCCAGCGGCAACGTAAGCACGTCCTCGGGCAATGTCACGTCAAGCTCGTCGTCCTCGACCTCGTCGGGCAACGTCAGCACGTCGTCGTCAACGTCCTCGTCGTCGGGTAATGTCAGCACCAGCACGTCGTCATCGACGTCCTCGGGCAACGTGACATCCAGTTCCTCGACATCGAGCAGCACCAGCAGCTCGACCTCGTCATCAACGTCGTCGTCAACCTCATCGTCGACCTCCACGTCCAGCGGCAACACGACGAGTGGCAACACCACCAGCGGGAACACGACCACGACGACCAGCACCGGCACCAGCAGTGGCACGGAGGTTCCCGAACCCTCGATGATCATCTTGTTCGGCGCAGCCGCTGCAGGCCTCGTCGCCCGCCGCCGCTTTGCCAAGGCCAAAGCAGCTTAAGGCTAACACAGTCAAAGCCCCCGCTCACCGCGGGGCAAAAAGAAGGGCGGTCTCCGGGGGGAGCCGCCCTTTTCGCTGAAGTCCCCTTCCCGCTTGCGGGAAGGGCTAGGGATGGGCCTTTCTTCCCTTCTTATAGAAAATCCCGCCAATCCCGCAGCAACCCGGATTGCGCACACTCCGCCAAGGCGCAACAAATCCCCATGCCCGCGTTCAAACCCCGCAACACGCAGCGCGCCCGCACGCTCCGCCGCGCGGCCACCCCCACCGAACGCCTGCTCTGGCGCTCCATCACCGGCGGAGCCGTCGGCGCAAAGTTCAGCCGCCAGATGCCCATCGGCCCCTACTTCGCCGATTTCCTCTGCCGCGAATGGAAGATCGTGGTTGAACTCGATGGCCACAGCCACGACCTGCGCCCGGAATACGACGCCGCGCGCGATCACTTCATGACGCAAGCCGGATATCAAGTCCTGCGCTTTACCAACGCCGATGTGCGCGAGAATCTTGAAGGCGTCGTTGCCGCAATTGCCCTGGCGGTAAAGGCGCGCAAACTTCGGCTATCGCCGAATGCCCATCCCTAACCCTTCCCGCCTGCGGGAAGGGGACAAGAAAGCAAAAAAGAGCAACAAAGTCCCCTTCCCGCTTGCGGGAAGGGCTAGGGATGGGTCCTTCCTTCTTCTTTCCTTCTTGAACCTTCCCTTCAAACCCACGCAAAACGCCAAACCCAAACACCCCACAATCCCCCTACCGCTTGCGGGAGGGGTTAGGGGTGGGCTTCAACGGTTGCGTCGAGGTGGGACGGTGAGAGTGGTATGCGGGGAAGTTGAATACACTCGCCTTGGAAATCAGCATCCAAATCAAGCTGAGTACTGATCGCGGATATAGGCATTAAAATAACTGCCTGCAGAACTCGCGGTCAGCAATCCTTGATATACCCGCCTTGGGACACCGAAGTAATCGTAGGGGTGCCCTCCATCCTTAAACCATAAGGTCAATCTCAGCGAGATGGGGTCGTGCTTTGCTGCCCAGATAGCAGATGATCGTATGTAACCCATGATTCTGCCTCCGCAGAGACGGAGGGTGGTCGTTTGACCACCCTCCTTGCAACTCAGTTATCGTTATCAGGGCGATCGACCGACACCGGCTTCTTGCTGATCGGAATGCGGAAGGCCTGCCCCTTGGGCTTGCAGATCCGTTGTCCGTTGCGCAGCGTGATGCACTGGCGGAAGATATAGCCATCCTCACTAGGCATAGACGCCTCCTGTGAATTTGGTTGACGGTGGCATCACGAGTTGCGACAATCATGCTTGCTAAGGGCGTGAATTGTGCATCTCGTGATGCCGGTTTTCGAACGGAAAGGTCGGCTGAAAGGTCGGCCTTTTTCCGTTCTAAAGGGCAAGTTCTATGGGGGTTCCATCATTACTCCTTTCTTGCTCATCAAATATGCCGGACTGGCCATGCTCAAGAGGTGAAGCCTCAAGCGCTAGAGCATAATCATGCGGCAACGGTTGCCCAATGATCCACCAGTGGGGAACGCCGCCAATTCGCAAACTGTAAACCTCATCGCTGCGCGATAACGATGATGTCATATTGATAATGGGCTTTGTGCCGCCGATGTCCGCACCTTGAGCTCTCGCAGCATTGAGCAATTCAGGCGATTGCATGGGGCGGCCAGCAAGTGTCAGCGCTCGATAAGCAGCTGCTGCGTGAGAAATGCGTTTTGCGCTTTTGTTGTAAACCGCGTTGATTGTCACATTGCCGGATGACGGGCGGAAGGTGCCTGCAGACGGCGCAGCGCTAGGCTTTTCTGCAGCAAGCCCAAGAATGGATGCGCCACCCATTGCAACAACGGCATCATCAAGGGCGCATACTTGAGCAAATGCGGGAGATGATCTCAATGCGTCCCATGCCTGATCGCGCAATGCTTGCGTCGCTTGCAAAATGTCATTCATGGCGCCGTTCCTTTCAAGGAAAACAGTACACCACCGGCTTGATTGCGGCAACAACCAATCGATCAATTATCGTCATTGTCCCCTTAATGCGGCGTTTTTGACAAGAAAAAGGCGGCGCATCACTGCGCCGCCCATTGCGTAACTAACAAAATGACAGAATCACTCCGCCGCGATCCCAGCCCCAGCAAACATATCCACCTCAACCTCAACCGGCGCGGCCTCATTCGCCGCCGATTTCGCGTTGCGGCGCTTGTCGAAGCTGCTCCATACCGTGTTCCAGTCGCCCTTGGTGGCGGCCTTCGAATATTCCGTGGCGCGGGTTTCGAAGAAGTTGGCGTGTTCTACGCCGTTGAGCAGCGGGGCGAGCCAGGGGAGGGGGTGATCTTCGATCATGTAGACCGCGGGCAGGCCAAGCTGGGACAGGCGCCAGTCGGCGATGTAGCGGATGTAGCGCTTGATTTCCTTGGCGCTCATGCCGGGGACCGGGCCTTGTTCAAAGGCCAGATCGATGAACGCGTCTTCAAGGCGCACCGTTTTCTGGCAGCAATCGATGATGTCTTCCTTCACCGCCTTGGTCAGGCAGCCGCGCTCGGCCACGAAGGCGTGGAACAGCTTGGTGATGCCTTCGCAGTGCAGCGATTCATCGCGGATCGACCATGTGACGATCTGGCCCATGCCCTTCATCTTGTTAAAGCGCGGGAAGTTCATCAGCATGGCAAAGCTGGCAAACAATTGCAGGCCTTCGGTAAAGCCGCCGAACATGGCGAGCGTGCGCGCGATGTCCTCGTCATTGTCCACGCCGAAGGTTTGCAGGTAATCGTGCTTGGCCTTCAGCTCCTCGTACTCAAGGAACATGCCATATTCGCTTTCGGGCATGCCGATGGTGTCAAGCAGGTGGCTATATGCGGCGATGTGCACGGTTTCCATGTTGGAAAACGCGGCTAGCATCATCTTCACTTCGGTCGGCTTGAACACGCGGCCATATTGTTCGTGGTAGCAGTTCTGCACTTCCACGTCGGCCTGCGTGAAGAAGCGGAAGATCTGCGTGAGCAGGTTGCGCTCATGCTCGGAAATCTTCTGCGCCCAATCGCGGCAATCTTCGCCCAATGGCACTTCTTCGGGCATCCAGTGAATCTGTTGCTGGCGCTTCCAGAATTCATAGGCCCAGGGATATTCGAAGGGCTTATATGTCTTGCGGGCTTCAAGAAGTGACATGATCGGGCGTCCTGTGCTGATTCTGGTAATGTAGGGATGGGGCGGGGGCGGGCAAAGCGCGGGCGCGCGTTTGGCCGGGGATAGCGGGGCAGTTTTCCCCAGCCACGAAGGGCAGGGTGGGCGGCTTGCGGGCAGCCCTCAGGAATGGTGCGGAACGGGCGGGGCTGCTGGCCGTTCCTGACGCAAGGCCGCCGGATGCTCCGGGAAGGCCAGACGTTCCCGATACCGCAGGAGATTTGCCATGGGCGAACACGAACACGCGAACAACAATAACGCCGATTGGTCGGCGCACATCCGCGAACACATGGAAGTGATCGGCGCGGACGGCACGCACGTGGGCACCGTCGACGGCATTGTCGGCAACCGCATCAAGCTGACCAAAGCGGAAAATGACGCGGGGCATGAAGGCAGCAGCCATTCGGGCCACCATCATTACCTGTCGTGCGGGCTGGTGGCCGAAGTGGAAGGCGACAAGGTGCGGCTTTCGGCCAATGGTGCCGTGGCGCACGATTTGTTCGAAGAGGAATAGGCTTGCGGGTGAGGGGGGAGGGCTTAAGTCAGGCCCACCCCCGACCCCTCCCGCATGCGAGAGGGGGGAAGAAGAGCGCTGCTTTTGCCCTCCCGCATGCGGGAGGGCCGCGAGACTTAGCGAGCCGTAGGCGAGGTTAGTCGCAGCGGGGTGGGCACCCCCGCGCGTGCCTACTTCCAGAACCAGCCGGGCTTCAAACTGCGATCGCTGCGGTTCTTCCACATCGTGAAATACATCCACAGACCCGAAATGCTGAAGAACAGCAGCGCTAAACCGGTCATCAGCGAGATGGCCGTGCCGACGGGGCCAAACTCCTCGCCCGAATGCAGGTGATGGAACCAGCCGACCAGCGACTTTACCCCGCCCGGAGGCGCTTTGGGGCGGCACAACATGGTTTCGGGACAGACGAAGCCCGCAGGTACGGGCGGTGGTCCTGCCTGCTCGCCAGCTGGCCATAACGCGGTGACGTGGCTGGCGACTCCGGTGAAGGCCATCCACAGCATGAAAACGCCGAAAAATACCGTGATCCAGCGATGCCACTTGCGCATGATACGAATCCTTTTGATAATGCGAATTGATCGCAAAAACAGAAAAAGCCGCCTTAGCGGGCTTGACTGGGATTGTGCAAGCACAAGTGTTATCGCGGATAGCTATGCCCTCCGGCAAGCCGCGAAGTGTCGCCATGTGTAACAGGGCGCTGACGCCCCCCGGCAGCCGGTCGGACGTCTTGGGACGTGCTGTGACTGCCGGGGTGGGCATGACATTACCTCAACAAAGGGCGATTACTGACAGGCGAGGCATTCCTCGTAGTCGGTTTCGGCGGCGGCGAGTTCCATCACGGGCGCGGTGGCGGTGTTGTCGGCCTCAACCCCGCCGGCAAAGCCTGCGCGCTGCACCGACTTCGAGCGGAGGTAATAGAGGCTCTTGATACCGCGTTCCCATGCCTGGAAGTGGAGCATCATCAGATCCCACTTATCAACGTCTGCCGGGATATAGAGGTTCAGCGACTGCGCCTGATCGATATAGGGCGTGCGGTCTGCCGCGAATTCAAGCAGCCAGCGCTGGTCGATTTCGAAGCTGGTCTTGTAAACCGCCTTTTCCTCTGGCGAGAGGAAATCGAGGTGCTGGATTGACCCGCCGTTTTCGAGGATCGTGTTCCACACATTGGTGGAATCCTTGCTCTTTTCGGCCAGCAGCTTTTGCAGGTACGGGTTCTTTACCACGAACGAGCCCGACAGCGTCTTGTGCGTGTAGATATTGGCCGGGATCGGTTCGATACAGGCCGATGTGCCGCCGCAAATGATGCTGATCGAGGCAGTCGGCGCAATCGCCATCTTGCACGAAAAGCGCTGCATCACGCCCATATCGGCAGCATCAGGGCAAGGCCCGCGTTCTTGCGCCAGCATCAGCGAGGCTTCATCCGCCTTGGCCGCGATGTGCTTGAACATCTTGAGGTTCCACGCCTTGGCCATGGCCGATTCAAAGCCGATGCCCTTCATTTGCAAGAACGAATGGAAGCCCATCACGCCCATGCCGACCGAGCGTTCGCGCATCGCGGAATACTTGGCGCGGTCCATCACGCTGGGCGCGCGGTCAATGTAGTCTTGCAGCACGTTATCCAGGAAGCGCAGCACGTCTTCGATAAACAGCTTGTCTGCGTTCCATTCGTCCCACGTTTCAAGGTTCAGCGACGAGAGGCAGCACACCGCCGTACGGTCATTGCCGAGGTGATCGCGGCCCGTGGGCAGGGTGATTTCCGAGCACAGGTTCGAAGTGGACACCTTCAGTCCCAGATCGCGATGATGCTTGGGCATCATGCGGTTCACGGTATCGGCAAAGACGATGTACGGCTCACCCGTGGCAAGGCGGGTTTCCACCAGCTTCTGGAACAGCGAACGCGCATCCACCGTGGCGCGGATTGAACCGTCCTTGGGTGAACGCAGGTGATGTTCGCGGCCATCACGCACGGCTTCCATGAAATCATCGGTCAGCAACACGCCGTGGTGCAGGTTCAACGCCTTGCGGTTGAAATCGCCCGAGGGTTTGCGGATTTCGAGGAATTCTTCGATTTCAGGATGGCTGACATCGAGATAGCACGCCGCTGAACCACGGCGCAGCGAACCCTGGCTGATTGCAAGGGTCAGCGAATCCATCACGCGCACAAACGGGATGATGCCGCTGGTCTTGCCGTTCAGGCCAACCGCTTCACCAATGCCGCGCACCTGGCCCCAATAGGTGCCGATGCCGCCGCCGCGCGAGGCGAGCCAGACGTTTTCGTTCCACGTGGCGACGATGCCTTCAAGGCTATCGTCAACCGAGTTGAGATAGCACGAGATCGGCAAGCCGCGTCCCGTCCCGCCGTTCGACAGCACGGGCGTTGCCGGCATGAACCACAGCTTCGAGATGTAGTCATACAGCCGCTGGGCGTGTTCCTGATCATCGGCATAGGCATCGGCCACGCGCGCGAACAGGTCCTGATACTTCTCACCGGGCAGGAGATAGCGGTCGTCGAGCGTGTCCTTGCCGAAATCGGTGAGGCGCGCATCACGCGCATGATCGGTGACGATGGTGAAGCGGCGCGGATTGACCTTCTTGGAATCGCTTTCCGGTTCAGCTGCAGCAGCCATCACAGCCGCAGCGGCGCTTGCGGCCATTCCGGCGACCAGCGCATCGCTGCCTTCGTCTTGGGTGCTCATATCAATCGCCTTTGCGTCTTCGGCAGATGCCTGTTCAGCAAGGGCCAGTTCGTCCTGTGCGGCCACCGCGCTATCTGCCGTTCTGAAATCCACGTCATAACCCCTGTATGAATGCCCGCGCAGAGCGATCGGGCATATCGTTCCATCGAATCAGGGCTGATGCCCCGACATAGCGGATTTGGAACACATCGGGAACATATTTCCCAGTAACCGCACCGCAGCAAACACAAATCACAACCCGAAACGCTTCCCCAGCGGCAAACCATTGCCAACATGCGAAAAATGCGGATCAAAGTTCTAAAACAAGGTCTAGAGGTTCCCCCGAAGTCTGACCACAACCCATAGTGCCCTAACCGGTTCCAGACACAAGAGGGTAAAGGTGCTGATGGGGACTCGCTTCGTCGCATGTCCGATTCGTTTCGTCGCTTCATGCCTTATGTTGCAGTGCAGCGACGCGCCGAGAAAGCGGTAGTTCAAGTGCCAATTGACGCTCATCGGAATTTATTTGGTGCCGGTCATCAAATTGTGGACAAGAACCGGTCAACCGTCCCCATATCAAGTGTCCACAGAAATGGAGCGCGACCGTGCTGAATATTATATCCATCGTATTTACCGGGTTGGTGATCGGCGTGCTGGCACGGTTTTTCTATCCCGGTGCTGTCGATATTGGCCTGCTCAAGACCATCTTGCTCGGCGTGGGTGGTGCACTGGTGGCGGGGGTGTTCGCCAGTTGGCGTAGCGGCGGCACCTTTGGCGACGGGGTGAACCGCGCGGGCTGTCTCGCCTCGGTTGTGGGGGCAATGGTGCTGATCTTTATCGGGCGTAGTCTCTGATTCTTGTTTCGCGCAAAGGCGCAAAGGGCGCGAAGCGTCTAAGCCCTTGGCGCAACCCTGCGGTAGCTGAGCGCTTCGGCGATGTGGATGCGGCCCACGGTGTCTGCGCCGCCCAAATCGGCGATGGTGCGCGCGACGCGCAGCATGCGGGTGTAGCCGCGCGCTGAAAGGCGCATCGCTTCGGCGGCCTGGGCGAGCAGGCGGCGGCCTGCCTCATCGGGCGTGGCATAAGTGTCGAGCAGTTCGGCATCGAGTTCGGCATTGGTGCGGCGGCCCGTGCCCTCCAGCCGCGCGGTCTGGATTGCGCGGGCCTGTGCCACGCGCGCGGCGACCTGATCCGATCCTTCAGCGGGCGGCGGCAGCGCAAGATCGGCGGCGGAGACCGGATCAACCTCGACGTGCAGATCGATCCGGTCGAGCAGCGGGCCGGAGACTTTGGATTGATAATCGGCGGCACAGCGCGGCGCGCGGCTGCACCCCAGCGCCGGATCGCCAAGATGGCCGCAGCGGCAGGGGTTCATCGCTGCGATCAATTGTACGCGCGCGGGGAAGGTAACGTGGGCATTGGCGCGCGCGACGGTAACTTCGCCAGTTTCGAGCGGTTGGCGCAGCGAATCGAGCACAGCACGCTGGAATTCGGGCAATTCATCAAGGAACAGCACGCCCAGATGCGCGAGGGAGACCTCACCGGGGCGCACTTTCAATCCGCCGCCTGTCAGCGCCGCCATCGAAGCGGAATGATGGGGTGCACGAAACGGGCGGGCGCGGCTGATCCGGCCATCCTCCAGCGTTCCGGCGACTGAGGCGACCATAGAAACTTCGAGCGCTTCGGCGGGCGTCAATTCGGGCAGGATACCGGGCAGGCATGATGCCATCAGCGATTTACCAGCGCCGGGAGGCCCGCTCATCAGCAGGTTGTGCGCACCGGCCGCCGCGATTTCGAGCGCGCGCTTGGCGGTTTCCTGCCCCTTCACCTGCTTCAGATCGGCGCGGCGGCGCGGGGGTTCGGCCTCGCCCTGTTTCGGCGCGGGCAGGCGGTGCGTACCTTTGAGGTGATTGAGCAGGCCGACCAGATCGGGCGCGGCGATCACATCGATCCCGCTGGCCCAGCGCGCCTCCGGCCCTTGCGCGGCGGGGCAGATCAGGCCCTTGTCCTGCCCGCTGGCGTGCAATGCCGCCAGCAATACGCCCGGCGATGGCAAGACGCGGCCATCCAGCGCCAGTTCTCCCACCGCCACATAATCGGCAATCTGTTCCAAATCGACCACACCCATTGCCGCCAGCAGCGCCAGCGCCACGGGCAGATCATAATGCGAGCCTTCCTTGGGCAGATCAGCGGGCGACAGGTTCACCGTTATCCGTTTGGGCGGCAAGGCAAGGCCAAGCGCCGAGAGCGCGGATGATACCCGCTCCCGGCTTTCGCCCACGGCCTTATCAGGCAGGCCCACCAGCTTGAACGCGGGCATCCCCGGCGCCACCTGACACTGCACTTCAACGCTGCGCGCCTCAAGCCCGAGATAGGCAACCGTCGATACCAGTGCGACCATGAACTCTCCTGTCCAATGCGGGACAATGCTTAGTGAATCGCGCGGGGGGAAGCGAAAGCGACAGGATTACGCCATTTTCGAGGCACTTGGAGGGTTCACGCAGAGATGCGGAGCAGAAAGGGAGACGCGGGGACGGTGGCTTTTGCGGCAGAGCCGCTCTCCGCACTCCCACAATGCCCTTGCCGCAAGGTTGGCAAGACACCATTGGCCTTGCGGCCATCCGCAGCATCTCAGCGCCTCCCTTTCTTCTCCGCGTCTCTGCGTGAACCCCTCTGCCGTTGCAAATATCAAAGTAAACGCAGTTTAACCGCCTTCCTTCGCAATTCGGCAAGATGCCCGGGCCGATTAACACTTCATGTTCCGCCGCCTGATCCTTCCTGCCCTCGCCGCGCTTTTGGCCTGCCAGCCTGCTGCGGCGCGTGAGGTCTATACCCGCACATGGGTGGAAAACGGCGTCAAATGGACCGAGACGACCGTCGTCGAGGTAGAAGAGGCCGGGTCCGAACGTCTGGTCGGGCTGCACCAGCCGCAGGCACGTAGGGGATTGGCCAGTTTCGGGCCGTTCACGGTGCTGGATGATACGCGCGCCGCGCTGGTGGCCGAGACGGACAGCTATTCACCCGCAGACTTCCAGAAGATGCTGCGCGCCTATCCCGGCATTGCCGTGCTGGAAATGGCCGATTGCCCGGGCACGGTCGATGATTACGCCAACTTGCGTCTGGGCCGGATGATCCGCGCGCGCGGCATCGCCACCCATGTGCCCGATCACGGTTCTGTGCGGTCGGGCGCGGTGGAGCTTTTCCTTGCAGGCGCCACCCGTAGCGCCGCGCCGGACGCGGCCTTTGTTGTCCATTCGTGGATTGATGAAAACGGGCGCGAACCCGATGACTTTGCTGCCAATGATCCCGTCAACAAGGCCTACGTCAATTACTACCGCGAAATGGGCCTCACCGGCGAGAATGCCGCAGCCTTCTATGCGCTGACCAACTCGGTGCCGCATGAGGATGTGCTGATGCTGGGCAGGGCGGATCTGGCGAAGTTCGCGGCGTTGGAGCCCACCCCGCTACGATCAAACCCGCCGGTGGCGCGTTAAGTTTCGCAACCATCCTGTTTAGGGGACGCTTTTTCTTTCGTTTCACGCAGAGACGCGGAGAAGAAGGG
Organism: Novosphingobium sp. AAP83; assembly: GCF_001295795.1. Lineage (GTDB taxonomy): Bacteria > Pseudomonadota > Alphaproteobacteria > Sphingomonadales > Sphingomonadaceae > Novosphingobium. The sequence continues at coordinate 91,884 of NZ_LJHY01000010.1, read as the reverse complement.
GAGGCGCAGAGATAAAAAAGGGGCCGGACGGCCCTATGTCTCATTCTCCACTCCACTGTTTCGCAAGGTCTGACTGAGAGGGCGACATCGCCGCAAATGCAGCCTCTCCGCGCCTCCCTTTCTTCTCTGCGTCTCTGCGCGAACCCCTTGTCTTCTATTCCCCGGCAATCCCCGCTACACCGCTGGAATGCTTCTCCACATCATCGCCCGTGGCAAGATCGGCCGCTCGCCCGAAGCGGAATTGGTGGATCGTTATGCCAAGCGCATTTCGTGGGGCTGGAAAGTTACCGAACTGCCTGATCGTGGCGGGCAAATTCCGCCGCCTGCACAAAGCCCGTCGCGCACCGTGGCAATGGACGAGCGCGGCAAGCAGCTTACCTCCAGCGAATTTGCCGCCATTCTTGGCCGGTGGCGCGATGATGGGGTGCGCGAAACGCGGTTCCTGATCGGCGCAGCAGATGGCCACGATGATTCCTCACGTGATTCGGCAGACCTTCTGATCGCGTTTGGTAAAGCCACGTGGCCGCATATGCTGGCCCGCGCGATGCTGGCCGAACAGTTGTGGCGCGCTACCAGCATTCTTGCTGGCCATCCTTATCACCGCGAGGGATAAGCACTGCCATGATGTCACGCTGCGCCTTTGTTCTTGCGATGCTGGTGCTGGCCGGTCTTGCGGGCTGGCAAGCTACGGCGCAGCAGGCCAGCGTCTATGCCGATGCCGGTGAGGCGGGGGAGGCTTTGCGCCTTGCCGGACAAGCGCTGGCACAAACCCGCGCCCGGGCCGAAAAGCTCGAACAATCCGCCCGCGCCGCCAGCGCCGAAGCAGACCGCACCGCCCGCGAAACTGCTGCTGTGGCGGCGCGCATCCAGCAGTCAGAGGCCGAGATCGAGCTGGCAGGGGCCAGAATCGCTTGGATTGATCGCCAGCGCGAGAAGTTGCGCGGGCGCATGGCCGAACGACAAGAGCCGGTGGTGCGGTTGACGGCGGCCTTGCAGATGATGGCGCGCCGCCCGCTGGTGTTCAGCCTCGTCCGCTCCGAATCCTTGCGCGATACGGTCTATTTGCGCGCTGTCATGGAAACCATGCTGCCCGAAGTGCAGCGCCGCACCGCCGGTTTGCGCGCTGAAATCCAGCGCGGCCGCAAGCTGCAAGAAGACGCCCGTCTTGCCACGGCGGAGCGGCAGGCCAGTGAAACAGTGCTCAAACAACGCCAGACCGAGCTCGCCGCGCTGGAAAGCCGCCAGCGGCTTGAGAGCCGCGCGGCACAAGGCGTCGCCAGCCGGGAAGCAGACCGGGCGATGGCTTTGGCCGAACAGGCGCGCGATTTGTCCGCGCTGATGGGGCAGCTTGAAACCGATGGCACGATGCGCGCGCGCCTAGCAGCGCTGCCGGGGCCTGTCCTTCCACCAAGCCGCCCCGGCGAAGTGCTGTTGGTGGTCGATTCGCCCGCCAACGCCACCCCGGCACCACCTTCAGGCCTTGGCTGGATACTGCCCGTCTCAGGCCGCCTCGTTTCCGGCTTTGGCGAGCGCGCCGAAGTGGGCCTTACCACCGGGATCACGCTGGTCGCCAGCGGCGGGGCGCAAGTTGTTTCCCCTGCCGATGGTCGCGTCGCTTTTGCCGGGGCCTATCGCGGCTATGGCCGCATCGTGATTGTCGAGCATTCCGGCGGCTGGACCACGCTGGTCACCAACCTTGGCCGAATTAGCGCAACCGTGGGCGAAAAAGTCGTCCAAGGCTCTCCGCTCGGCGGTGCCGGGCCGGGGCGACCGGTGCTGACGGTGGAACTGCGCCGCGATGGCACACCGGTGAACCCGCTGGAGCATGTTGGCGGATAAACTTGATAACGCTGCCCCAAAACCTCATCTGGCGTTAATTCACGGGCGGTTATACAACTGTCATATGCATGCACCTTCGCGAAAGGCCCCAAGGGCAATGAAGCTGGCTCCTCTCCTGCGCGCCACCGCGCTTGTAACCGCTGTTGCTCTGCTGCCGGTCACCACGGCTGGCCTTGCCGCAGTTGACGCGCGCTCGGGCCCCGAATTCGGCAAACTGGTTGCGGTATATGAGCGGGTTAAGGCCAATTATGTCGAGCCGGTGGACGATGAAAAACTGCTCAAGGGCGCGATTTCGGGCATGCTCGCAACGCTTGATCCGCACAGTTCCTATTTGGATGCACGCGATTTCGAAAATCTGCGCACCCAGACCGAAGGCTCCTACGGCGGGCTTGGCCTGTCGGTTACGCTTGATGATGGTGCAGTCAAAGTCATCGCGCCAACCAAGGGCAGCCCGGCGGATTTGGGCGGCATAAAGGCCGGCGATTACATCACGCACCTTGATGGCAAGCTGATCTACGGCGGATCGCTCGATGAAGCGGTGGATCAGATGCGCGGCGTTCCGGGCACGCAAATCCGCCTCAGCGTATTCCGCCCGGGCCGCGATGAGCCGTTCGACGTCACGATCACGCGCAAGATCATCGAACTCAAGCCTGTCGAATGGGAGGTTCAGGGCAACGTCGCGGTCATTTCCGTCTCCAGCTTCAGCGCCGATGTGGGCGCTTCGGTGCAAAAGGCGTGGAACGAAGCGAAGGCCAAGACGGGCGGCAAAGTCACTGGCCTCGTGCTCGATCTGCGCAGCAATCCCGGCGGCTTGCTGGATGAGGCTGTGGCCTTGTCCGACCTGTTCCTTGATAAGGGCACCATTGTTTCGCAACGTGGCCGCTACGCCCGCGATAACGAGGTCTATCCGGCTGAAATGATGACCCGGGGCGATATTGCCAAGGGCGTGCCGATGATCGTGCTGATCGATGAAGGCTCGGCCTCGGCCTCGGAAATTGTGGCGGGCGCCTTGCAAGACCAGCACCGCGCTGTGGTGATGGGCCAGCGCAGCTTCGGCAAGGGCAGCGTGCAGACGCTGATCCCGCTCGACCGCGATACTGCGATTAAGCTGACGACCGCGCGCTATTATACGCCGTCGGGCAAATCGGTGCAGGAAGGCGGCATCGATCCCGATATTGCCGTGCCGCAGATTTCCGATCCGGATTTGCGCAAGCGCGCGATGCGGTCTTATCGTGAAAGCGATCTGCGCGGCCATTTGATCAATGAAATCAAGCTGGACGACAAGGATCTTGAAAAGGACAAGATCGACGATCCGCGCTTCAAGATGACACCGGAAGAGTTGAAGGCCAAAAATATCAAGGACTTCCAGCTTTATTATGCGGTGCAAACGCTAAACCGTACTGCGCCCCGTAGTGCACTTGTGGCCAAGCTGAAGCGGTAATAAGGCGCGGGGGCCATGACATCGGTCCAGTCCAGAAACGCCGCCTATGCGCTCGCGTTGATCGTGCCCGCCGCGCTGATGGCGGGCGCGCTGATTTCGCAATATGGCTTTGGGCTCTATCCGTGTGAAATGTGCTGGTGGCAACGCTATCCGCACGTCGCCGCCATTGTGCTGGCGGTTCTGGCGCTGACTATTCGCGGGAAAGGCGCAGGCGATCTGGCGGTGATTCTTGCGGCCATTTGCATCGGCGCATCGGGCCTGATCGGCGGGTTTCACGCTGGCGTTGAATATGGCTGGTGGGAAGGGATCACCTCTTGTGCCACAATGGCGAGCGGCGGCAATCCGCTCGACGCGATTATGAACGCGCCGATTGTCCGTTGCGATGTCGCCCCTTGGTCTCTCTTGGGGATTAGTCTGGCCGGGTATAACTTCTTGCTATCAATCGGTGGCGCTGTGCTAATATTCGCGTTGCTCGGCAAAGGCCGAAAGGGAGCCTGATCGTGGTCAAGAACGCCTCAATGCTGCGCGTCAATCAAGCCGGAGAATTCGGCGCGACATGCATTTATGCAGGCCAGTTGGCCGTAATGGGCAACCGCGCGCCGCATTCGGCAGAAATCGCCGCGATGGCCGAACAAGAAGCGGTGCACCGCGAAAAGTTTGATGCGCTGATTGCCAAACGCGGCGTGCGTCCCACGTTGCTGCAACCGGTGTGGTCTGCCGCTGGCTTTGCGCTTGGTGCCGCCACCGCGCTGCTCGGCCCCGAAGCGGCTATGGCCTGCACCGCCGCGATTGAGACGGAAATTGACAAGCACTATACCGAACAGCTCGAAGAACTGGGCGATGAAGACCCTGAATTGGCCACGATGATCCGCGAATTTCGTGACGATGAGCGTGAGCATCGTGACGCCGCTTTTGCCGCAGGTGCGGAAAAAGCGCCTGCCTATCCGGTGCTGTTCCAAGCCATCCGTTTGGGCTGCCGCGTGGCGATTGCGGCCAGCAAACGGATTTGATGCGCATTTGATTGCAGGCAATTTCCCAAGCTTCATCTACCATTCACAGCACGGCGGGCCTATATTGGGGCAAAGCTGACCGGAGATTCCATGATGAAGCGCCTGATCCCTGCCGCCCTTTTTGCCGCTGGCGCTTTTGCTCTCCCGGCTCACGGGCAGAATTCGGCGCTAACTGATCCCGCCGGAGAGCGGGTCAACCAGATTATCGTCTATGGTGATGATCCGTGCCCGGCATCGCCTGATGGCACGATCACGGTCTGCGCGCGCAAAGACGAGCAGGAGCGCTTCCGCATTCCCGAACCATTCCGTGATAATCCCAATGCGCCTGTAAACCAGGCCTGGAGTCAACGCGTGCGCGCTTATGAGACGGTTGGCGCGTTCGGGGTCAACTCTTGCTCTGCGGTGGGCCCTGGCGGTGCAACCGGTTGTGTCCTGAACTTGGTTAACCGCGCTTACGCCGAAAAGAAAAGTTCGCCGGACGTCCAGTTTGGCAAGCTGATCGAAGAAGAGCGCGCCAAGCGTCTTGAGACGATTGACGCCGAAGCCGCCGCCGAACAAGCGCGCGTTGAGCAGATTGAAAAAGAATACGAAGCGCGTTTGAAGCGCGAACGCGATGGCGAGCCTGCGCCGGCGACTCCTGCGCAGCCTTAACCGTGTAGCGATTTAAAAAGTTTCGCGCTGAGGCGCAGAGGAGGCAAAGAGCGCAGAGAAGTTGCGCAACGCCTCTGCGGCCCCTGCTTCCTCTGCGCCTCTGCGCGAAACAACTTCGCTTCGCGAATTCAGCAGAAAGCTCGCCTCAGCTCAGCGCGATATCCGGCGCGTCTTCCTGCTTCATGCCGATAGTGTGATAGCCTGCATCCACATGGTGCGTTTCACCTGTCACGCCCGAAGCCAGGTCTGACAGCAGATAGAGCCCTGCGCCGCCGACATCGTCGATGGTCACGTTGCGGCGCAGCGGGCTGTTCAGCTCGTTCCATTTCAGGATGTAGCGGAAATCGCCGATGCCGCTGGCGGCCAGTGTCTTGATTGGGCCAGCCGAAATCGCGTTCACGCGGATGCCCATCGGGCCGCAATCGTTGGCAAGGTATTTGACGCTGGCTTCGAGCGCGGCTTTGGCCACGCCCATCACGTTGTAATGCGGAACAACTTTTTCCGCGCCATAATAGGTCAACGTGACGATGGAGCCGCCATTTGGCATCATTTCAACGGCACGCTTGGTTACGGCAACCAAGCTATAGGCCGAAATGTTCATCGTCATCAAAAAGTTGTCGAGCGTGGTATCGTAAAACTTGCCACGCAGTTGCGTCTTGTCGGAATAACCGATGGCGTGGACGATGAAATCAATCGTCGGCCAGCGCGCCTTTAGCGTTTGAAACGTGGTGTCGAGCGCGTCCATATCCGACACGTCGCATTCGATCAGGAAATCGCTCCCAAGGCTTTCAGCCAGTGGACGCACACGCTTGGCCAGCGCCTCACCCTGATAAGAAAACGCGAGTTCCGCGCCTTGTTCACGCAGCTTCTGGGCAATACCCCATGCTAGCGATTTGTCGTTGGCCAAGCCCATGATCAGGCCCCGCTTTCCCTGCATCAATCCGGTCATGCGCTCTCGTTCTCGCTTCTTATCGTCTCTCGCACCACACGGGTGCGCTCATCAGCCTGTCCCAGCATGTCACGCTCTTCCGGTGTTTCGGCAAGCGCGGCGTTGAGTTCGGCCCCAACCACCATCCCTAAGCCGACAAGATAGAAAAAGAAAAGAGCGATCATCATTCCGGCAAGGCTGCCATAGGTTAAATCATAGGAAAAGAACGTGCGCAGAACGGTGGGCAGCATTGTCGTTACGCCTATCCACCAGAGGGTTACGAACAAAGCGCCCGGCCATTTCGGGTAGCGTCGGCCCCGGTAAGCGCCGGGGGTGAGCGAGGCGAACAGCAGCCATAATGCGCCGTAGAGAATGAACGCGGGCGCGATCCGGCTTAGCGACAGCATGCCGATCAAGGCATTGAACTGCGGCAGAAATGCCCCGATCACCTCTTGCACGGTGCCGATGATAACTTGCGCGATGATCGAGAGCAGGATCAGCACGACCGAGGCCAGGGTGATGCCGGTCGATGCCAGACGATAGCGCCAGAAGGCGTGCTCCCACTGCGTGCCATAAGCGCGGCGCAAGATATCGCGCATTGTTTCCACAAGACTGCCAACTGTCCACAGCCCGAAAAATCCGCTCGCCCACAGCAACCATCCGCTGCGCGCATCGATCACACTGCGCGCAACCGGTTCGATCACTTCGGCCACCACTGGTGGCAAGGCGATCAGCGCGGTGTTGATCGCCGCTGCCCGCTGGTCGGGCTCGCCAATGGCGGAAAAAACGGCGGCGGCAGTGATGAAAAAGGGGAACAGCGCGATGATCATCATATAGGCAAGGTTGCCCGCATGGATCGAACCATCATTCCATGCGCCAACGAACACGCGTTTGGCCACGTCCCAAGCCCTGTTGCCCGGCCCAAGGCGTTCGCGCGCTTCGGCTAGGCCTTCACGCCAGCGCAAGGCCTCGCGCCGCCGCGCTTCGGGCGATAAGTCCGGTGCGCCGCCAAGCGGCGGCGGCATCTTTGCCGGTTCAGGCACCCAGCTTGCTTCGGATGTCTCTTGCGTCCAGCCAACCATCGAGACGCGCCTTCAGATCGGCATCATCGGCGGGCAGATCGATTTGCAGCGTCACCAGTTGATCGCCGCGCGTGGCGTCCTTGCGCGAAAAGCCCCGGCCCTTCAGCCGCAACGTGCGTCCGCTTGATGTGCCGGGGGCAACTGTCAACATCACCGGGCCATCAACGGTTGGTACTTTCACTTTTGCGCCATGCACGGCTTCTGTCAGGCTGATCGGCAGGTCCATGCGGAGATTGTCGCCATCGCGTTCATAAAACGGGTGCGCGCCGATTTCGATGGTGACGATGGCATCGCCGTTGCCGCCGGGGCCGGGCTCTCCCCTGCCGCCCAGCCGCATTTGTTGGCCCTGCTCCAATCCTGAAGGGAGCTTTAGGTCTATCGTTTTGCCATCGGACAAGGTGATCCGCTGATCCGCCCGCGTGGCGGCATCGACGAAGGACACTTGCAGCCGGTAATTGACGTTTGCGCCCTTGGGCGGCGGGCCGCGCCTTGCCCCGCCCATTCCGGCACCCATTCCGGCACCCATTCCACCGGCACGACCTCCGAACAGGCCTTCGAAGATATCACCAATGTCGATGCCTTCGGGTGAAGCACCGAAACCGCCTTGGTGCCCGCGCGGATTGCCGCCGAAGCCGCCCCCGCTAAAGCCGCCGCCGCCAAAACCCCCCGCCGGATTGCCATCAGCATCAATCTCGCCGCGATCGAACTTCGCACGCTTGTCGCGGTCAGACAGCAAGTCATAGGCATTGGTCACTTCGGAAAAGCGCTCGGTTGCCTTGGGATTGTCTTTGTTGGTGTCGGGATGCAATTCCTTGGCAAGCTTGCGATATGCGGACTTGATGTCCTTCTCGGTTGCGCTGCGGGGAACACCCAGAGTGGAATAAGGATCTGCCATGGGCCTTAGCTAGGGTTAAGCTGGCTTGCCCGCAAGGTTACCTTTCCTACTTCATGTTCGAGGAGTAGGCCCTTGGGCTATGCAATTGATCCCGATCATGGAAACGCCGCCGGAAAGTGCGGATCAAACGCTTAAATGGGTGCAAGATGAAGGCGCGGCGAGAAGGCCTGCGTTTGTCTCTCTGGACAGTGTAAACTGTGTAAACTTATTCAGGAAACGCGCATGAATTCTGAACAAACGTCTGACGCGATCCCGCACGCCGATCCCCATGCGATCTTCGAATCATGGTTCGCGCAGGCGCAGCAAAGCGAACCCAACGATCCCAACGCCATGGCGTTGGCGACCGCCACAGCGGATGGTTTGCCTTCGGGCCGCATGGTCCTGCTCAAAGGTCACGGGCCGGACGGCTTTGTGTTTTATACCAACTTCCACAGCCGCAAGGGTGGCGAGCTGGCAGCCAACCCCCATGTCGCGCTGCTGTTCCACTGGAAATCGCTGCGCCGCCAGATCCGTATCGAAGGCCCGATAACAGAAGTCACCGCCGCCGAAGCTGACGCTTATTTCGCCAGCCGCCATCCCGAATCGCGGCTGGGGTCGGCAGCATCCGATCAATCGCGGCCCTTGCCCGGTCGCCAGACCTATCTTGACCGGGTGGAAGAACTGCGCGCGCAGTATCCCGATGGAAACATTGCGCGGCCTGCGCATTGGTCAGGATACCGTGTCAGCCCCAAAGCCATAGAATTCTGGCAAGATCGCGATTACCGTCTGCACGAACGCCGCCGTTTTGTTGCCGATGGCGCGGGCGGCTGGACCAGTACCCTGCTTTACCCTTAAGGCGCGTCTCATGGACATGACCACCACCCAAACGCACAATGATCTCAACCGAAAGGCCGCATTGGCGAGCATTACGGTGGCTGTGCTGCTGGTGGGGATGAAGGTGTGGGCGGTCCTATCGACTGGATCGACCGCCATGCTGGGCTCTTTGGCTGACACCGCGCTCGATCTGATCGCAAGCCTTGCCACGCTGCTGGGCGTGTGGGTGGCAGCCCAGCCCGATGACCAGAACCACCGCTTCGGCCACGGCAAGGCCGAGGCGCTCGCCGCGATGTTTCAGGTCGTGCTGATATCGATCTCGGCGATTGGCCTTGCCTTCCGCGCCATCGGGCAGTTTTTTGGTGGCGCGCAAGTGGCTGAGGCCGAATCAGGCGTGATCGTATCAACCATCGCGCTGGCCGCCACTTTCGCGCTGCTCGCCTATCAACGCTATGTTATCCGCAAAACAGGCAGCCTCGCGATCAGCACCGACAATGTGCACTACAAGTCGGACTTGTTCCTCAACGTCGCGGTGATCGCCGCGCTGCTGCTCGATACATATGCCGGAATCGCGGGCGCCGATGCGCTATTTGCGTTTGGCATTGCGATCTGGCTGGCATGGGGCGCATGGGGCGCATCGCAAGCCGCAATCGAACAGTTGATGGATCACGAATGGCCGATCGAAAAGCGTGAGCGGTTTCTGGCGGTCGTCGCGCAGCATCCCGAATTGCGGGGGCTGCATGATCTGCGCACCCGCACGAGCGGCAATCGCGACTTCGTGCAGTTCCACGTCTGGATTGATGGGCGGATGACGGTAACGCAAGCACATCATGTGATGGACGAGATCGAGGAAAAGCTGACAGCTGAATTTCCCGGCGTCGAAATCCTGATCCATCCCGATCCCGAAGGGCTGGTGGATGAAGAAGCGATGGGCGCGGAAAACCTGCTTGCTCCGGGAGCAGACGGCACCAGCCCGGCCATCCTTGCGCAAGGATCACCCAATACGGGAGCGCCCACCCTGTGACCGATAGCAAAGTTCCCTATTTCCACGTCGATGCCTTCACCACCACGCCGATGAAGGGCAATCAGGCGGCGGTGATGATGCTCGAAGCATGGCTTGATGATGCAACGCTTCAGGCCATCGGCGCGGAAAACATGTTTGCCGAAACCGCGTTCCTCGTGCCCGATCATACCGGCGCTGCGGATTTCGAACTGCGCTGGTTCACCCCTGCGGTGGAAGTGGCAATGTGTGGCCACGCCACGCTGGCATCAGGCCATGTCGTATTGGCAAAAGACCCGATGCGCGGTCGGGTGACCTTTGCCACACGTCAGGCGGGTATCCTTGAAGTGGTGCGCGATGGTGAGAGATATGTCCTGTCGCTCCCCGCGATGGAAACCGCGCCCGCACCTTTTGATGAAGCGTTGCCATTGCTGGGCTCTGCCGTCGCGCACGAAGTCTGGCGGGGCGGGGAATACAATATCTTCTTCTATGATAGCGCCGCCGACGTGTTGTCGCTCACCCCTGATTTCAAAGCCCTGGCATCCTATGGCGACGTGCAGTTCATCGCGACGGCAGCGGGCACAGGCCACGCTTCGGGCGCAGACGTGGTCAGCCGCGTGTTCGTGCCGGGTGCAGGGATCGATGAGGACGCCTCCACCGGCTCGGCCCATGCCGCGTTGACCGCGTTCTGGGCAAAGCGGCTGGGGCGTGCAGCTTTTTCGGCGCATCAGGCATCGGCCCGCGGGGCAGACTTCGCCTGCCGTCTTGAAGGGGACCGCGTGCTGCTCGGCGGGGCATGCGTGACCGTGGTCGAAGGCCTGTTCCGGCTGCCGTGAATTAACGATAAAGCGCGACGATATCGGCCAGCCGGTCCGTCACCGGCCAGCGTTTCTCCTGCGGCGTATTGCCAAGGCGCACGACGACAAGGCCACTGCTCGGGCTGATGAGCACATATTGGCCAAGGTGGCCAAGGCAGGCGTAAAGATCCTTGGGGCCGCGATCCGGGAAGAGGGACGGCTCGCCTGTCGTCGGCTTGCGGTTCAGCCACACTTGCGCGCCGTATTGCGCCTCGCGCGGGCTGGGCGTGACCATGAAATCGATCCATTGGCGCGGCATCATTTGCGCGCCCCTGACCGATCCCTTGGTCCGCAGGAAATCTCCAAAGCGCGCCCAATCGCGCGCAGTGCCATGGATCAGCGAACCGCCGACCAGCGTGCCCGCGCGGTCAAATTCGGGCATCATCGACTTCATCCGCGCCGGTTCGAACAACCGCGTGCGCAGATATTCCGACACCGCGCGGCGGCGGCTTTCAGGATCGGGCGCAGGCGAAAGCACACGCGCAGCAAGATCGGCAAGGATCACGCTGGTGGCGCTGGAATATTCAAACTTGCGACCGGGTTCGGCTTCAAGCGGCTGATCCTCGGCATAGCGCGCCATATCATCGCGCCCGTCCAGGAACAGCATGCGCACTTCGTCCGATTCGTACACCGGCTCGATCGCTTCGGAATGGCGCAGGCCCGAACGCATTTGCAAAAGCTGGCGCAGCGTGATCTCGCCGCGCGGATCGCCGGGGCGCTGCCATGCTGGGACGGGCGCGGATTCATCAAGGCGCAGGCGGCCATCGGACACCAGCATCCCGATCATCACGCTCGTGACCGTCTTGGCCATCGACCAACTGACCAGCCGCGTATTTTCGTGAACGCCCTCGCCATAACGCTCGGCCACGATCCGTCCGTTATGCATGACGATCAGCGCGCGGGTTTCCGCAGCTTCGGGCGCAAACAGCGCATCAACGGCACGGGCAAGGCTTCCGCGGTTAACCCCGGGATCCTTGACCACTGCCTTTAGGGCCTGATCTGATATAGCCGAAGGCGCGTCGGGTTCACTCGACCCTTGCGAACATGCAGCCAAGGCTGGCAGCATGGCGAGTGAGAGGATAAGAGAGAGCGTGTGGCGGGCCATCAGGTCTGTCCTTCCACCAGAACGTGTATCGATGGCAACCGGCAACAACAGTTCCCCCACAATTCCGTCTTTGACCATCGCGCCACGCCGCAGGCGCTGGTTGCGCTGGTTGCTGTTCGTGTTGGCGTTGTTCGCGGTGCTGCTTGTGGTTTTTCTCTCGCCTTTGCGCAGCTTTGCGCTGACCGGTGCCAGCTATGGCGCGCGCGTGGCCTGTTCTTGCCGGTTCGTGGGTGGGCGCGAATTGTCAGCCTGCCGACAGGACTTCGAGCCCGGAATGGAATTCGTCAGCCTGAGCGAAGATGCGCAAGAGCGCAGCGTTACCGCCCGATTCGCCTGGATCGTTAGCGACAAGGCGACGTATCGAGAAGGCTGGGGCTGCATGCTCGATTCGTGGAAGTGATGGCGCTTCAGGCGGCCCACGGCGCTGTGGTATCGATCCAGCCGCCGCCAACCACGCGCTCTTCGGCATAAATCACCGCAGCTTGCCCGGGCGCAACGCCATATTCGGGCTGATGAAAGCGGATTATGGCCGTGGCATTTTCCCCGAAGGCGCCCTCTAGCGTGACTGGCACGGGCTTGGCCATCGAACGCACTTTGGCGGTGAGCGGCCCTTGCGGCATCGGGCCAATCCGGTTCGTTTCGATGATCGTGGCGTGGCCCACCGCCAAAAGCTGGCGCGGCCCGGCCAGAACGCGGCGATTCGCGGCATCAAGCCCGACCACGTAAAGCGGCTCGGGCTGTCCACCAATTTCAAGCCCGCGCCGCTGGCCGACCGTATAATGGATAATCCCGCGATGCTGCCCCAGCACTTCACCGGTCGCGGCGTGGACAATCTCGCCCGGCGCATCGCCTTCAGGCCGGACGGAGCGCACCACTTTGGCATAATCGCCATCAGGCACGAAACAAATGTCCTGGCTATCGGGCTTACCCGCCACGGTCAGGCCCAGTTCCTGCGCGATTCGGCGGGTTTCGGTCTTGGGCAATCCGCCCAAGGGAAAGCGCAGAAAATCCAGCTGGGCTTCGGTTGTGCCATAAAGGAAATAGGATTGATCGCGCGCAGGATCAGCTGCGCGGTGCAATTCGGGGCCGGCCGATCCCATCACGCGCTGCACATAATGCCCGGTGGCGAGGCAATCTGCGCCAAGATCGCGCGCCATCGCGAACAGATCGGTAAATTTCGGCCCCATATTGCAGCGTACGCAAGGGATGGGGGTGCGCCCGGCCAGATAATCGTCGGCGAATCGCTCAACCACTTCGGCGCGGAAGCTTGATTCGTGATCGAAAACATAGTGCGCAATGCCAAGTTTATCGGCCACATTGCGGGCATCGCGGATATCGTCGCCTGCGCAACACGCGCCTTTGCGCCCGGTAGCTGCCCCATAATCGTACAACTGGAGCGTGACGCCGATCACTTCGGCACCGCTTGAGGCAGCAATTCCGGCCACAACCGAGCTATCGACACCGCCAGACATCGCCACAACAATGCGTTTTGCACGTAGTGGTTGCGCTAAGTCAAACAGGCCGGACACATCGGGAAGTGCGGAAATCAGAGACATTTGGAGCCCATAGTCCTTTTTCGGATGAGGGCAAAGCACGGTTTCGCGCGCCTCATGGGGCAGGTCTGAACTACCGGTAAGGATCATCAACAAAAGTTAAATGGCCTCTTTACCGGACCTTAGCGGTATCGGTTCTAAAGCATTCAGCGATGGACATGAGCCTTAACCAACCCAGCGCCTTCGCTCTACCCGTTACAGGGGACGGACTGCGTCCCATGAACTGGCATGAGCTCTGCTCGCGCATAGCCGCAGCGCAGGATCTGCGCCGGATTATAGCGTCAGCAAGTGCGGGAGAAGAAACAATTTCTGCCGGGAGTTTTCACGGACGGGCGGCACGAATCATCGCAACGGGATTTTCGGGCGTTTCAGCGCAATCAGCAGAAGGTGAAGGCCGTGTTAACCCAGTCTCTTCAGCGAATTGCAAAGCGCAATTGGGCACAACTGTTCGGACGGAAGGTCGCTTTGCGACCGGGCCTCGCTGAAGAACGAGACTGACATGATCGAGAACCAGAAGATACGCCCCGCTCAAGTCATCGGCCCGCTCGGGGAGCCGCTTACGGTGGACAGCCTGCCGCCGCCCAGCACTACGCGTTGGGTTGTGCGCCGCAAGGCTGAAGTCGTTGCGGCCGTCAACGGCGGCCTCCTTACGATCGACGAGGTGTGCGAGCGCTACAGCCTCACGCTTGAGGAATTTGCCTCGTGGCAGCGCGCGGTTGACCGGTCAGGCATGCAAGGCCTCCGTGTGACGCGCATCCAGCATTACCGCGATCTGTACGAGCGCCAGCTCAAGTACTGACGCATTCAGACCGGCTCCATCCACGGCGGCCGCCTTCCCTCGGGAAGGCGGCCGTTGTTTTGTGCGTCATTGCCGGGGCCGTCGATGGCCAAAGTCTTTGGGTCATATTTTCCGATCATATGCGGATCTGTATGGAGTTCGATCGATCACGCTGCTGGTATTCAGCGTTACAAAAAAATACAGGTGCAAGAAAGACACGTTCTCCATTTCGGCATAAGTCCTTCGTCGAGACGTAATTGCCACTTGTCGGAAGCGGGTCTATTACGGGGTCTTGGAGCGCCACTGTGGTGACGCCGCTTTGCTTGCGGCGAGTGCGTTATAAATGTAACTCACCTACTCAAGCATGAAGGGGCCAGCCTTCGCACCGGTACGGGACGAAGGCAGTGAAAAGCATGAATTACGAAACGACCATTGACGCAAACCACGCCCAGCAACTGAACATCCTCTCTCCTGAGGATGAAACCCCGCCTTCGCGGCGTAGATGGGCCATCGGTGCGGTTGTCGTGCTGCTGGTGGTTGGTGCGTGGTGGGCTATGCACCGGGGCAGCACTGCAAGTGAAGGCGCAGATGTCGCAGGACAAGCCCAAGTCGTTTCGGTTGTTATTCCGGGCCAGACCACCATTACCGCCGCGATCAACGTCAGCGGTACGATCGCTGCGCGTCGCCAGATGCCCGTGGGCGTAGCCGGTGAAGGCGGACAGGTTACGCAAGTGCTGGTCGATGCCGGTGATTGGGTGCGCGCAGGCCAAGTGCTGGCGGTGATTGACCGCGAAGTGCAGACCCAGCAGATCGCTAGCCAATCGGCCAATGTGGCCGTTGCCGATGCCGATGCACGGCTGGCGCAGGCCAACCTTGACCGCGCTTTGAAACTGGTGGCCAAGGGATTCATCTCCAAGGCAGATATTGATCGGTTAACCGCCACCCGCGATGCAGCGTCAGCGCGCGTTCGTGTTGCGCGTGCCGGACTTGGCGAATTGGGTGCACGCGCAGCGCGGCTCAACATTGTTGCTCCTGCCGCTGGCCTTGTGCTGACCCGCGCAGTCGAACCGGGGCAAGTGGTAAGCTCGGGAAGCGGTGTGCTGTTCTCGTTGGCGCGCGATGGTGAAATGGAATTGCAGGCGCGGCTTTCCGAAGCGGATATGGGCCGCGTTGCGGTTGGCAGTGCGGCAGACGTAACACCTGTTGGCACAACCCGTGTCCTCACCGGTCAGGTCTGGCAGCTTGCGCCAACGATTGATCAGCAATCGCGCCAGGGCATCGCGCGCATTGCGTTGGGCTATGATGCTGCTTTGCGTCCGGGTGGTTTTGCCAACGCCGCACTGCGTTCGGGCACCGTTGTCGCCCCGCTCTTGCCCGAATCGGCGATCCTCAGCGACGAGAAGGGCACTTATGTCTTCGTCGTGGGCTCCGATAACAAGGTGCAACGCCGCGATGTGAAGACAGGCGAGGTGAGCGAAAAGGGCATTTCGGTTATTCAGGGCATTTCAGGTACAGAAAAGATAGTGTTGCGCGCTGGTGGCTTCCTCAATGCCGGTGATCTTGTGCAGCCGGTCCCGACGCAGCGCGAACTGGCTCCAAACCCGGCGGCTCAAAAACCAGTGGTTCAGGCAAAGTAACCGGCATGAATTTCCAGAACATCTCGGCCTGGTGCATCCGCAACCCGGTCGTGCCGATTGTCCTGTTCATCGGGCTGACGCTGGCCGGGCTTGTCTCGTTCATGCAGATGAAAGTGCAGGACAACCCGGATATCGAATTTCCTGTGGTGATCGTATCGATTGCCCAGCCGGGCGCCGCGCCATCGGAAATCGAAAACCAGATTACCCAACGGGTTGAATCCGCCGTGCGTTCGATCGCGGGCGTCGATACGCTGACTTCGACCGCGTCGGAGGGCAACAGCCAGACGATGGTCCAGTTCAAGATCGGCGAGGACATCAACGCGGCGGTCAACGAGGTCAAGAACCAGGTTGACCAGATCCGCAGCGATCTTCCTGAAGGCATTCTTGAACCGCAAGTATTCAAGGTGGAAACCTCGTCAGAGCCGATTGCCTACTTTGCTGTCGCTGCCGATGACATGACACTTGAGCAATTATCGTGGTATATCGATGATACGGTGGCCAAGCGGTTGTTGACCGTTGCCGGCATGGCAGAAGTAAGCCGGTCAGGCGGTGTCAGCCGCGAAATCGCTGTCACGCTCGATCCGGCGCGGATGAATTCGCTCGGTGTCACAGCGCCCCAGATCAACGCTGCTTTGCGGCAGGTGAATATCAACGCCGCTGGTGGCCGCACCGAAATTGCCGGTTCGCGCCAGTCGGTCCGCGTGTTGGGCAATGCTACATCGGCTTATGATCTGTCGCAGACCGAGATTAGCTTGTCCAACGGACGCACAATACGTTTGGCCGAAGTCGCCGAAGTCCGCGACGGTTTCAGCGAGTTAACCTCGATCGCAAAGTTCAACGGCAAACCGGTTGTGACGTTTGCGGTTTCGCGCGCGCGCGGCGAATCCGACGTCTCGGTTTATGATGGTGCGGTCGTTCAATTGCGCAAACTTGAGGCGGAGCAGGGCGGAAAAGTTCACTTCGTCGAACTGTTCACCTCGGTAAAATATACCAAGGACCAGTACCGCTCCTCGATGAACGCGATGGTTGAAGGCGCGATTCTGGCTGTGATCGTGGTGTTCTTCTTCCTGCGCGACTGGCGGGCGACGATTGTCTCGGCTGTGGCCATTCCGCTTTCATCAATCCCCACGTTCTGGGTTCTTGATCTGATGGGCTTTACGCTCAACCAGCTGTCGTTGCTGGCGCTGGGCCTTGTGGCCGGGGTGTTGGTCGACGATGCCATCGTCGAGATCGAGAATATTGTGCGCCACATGCGGATGGGCAAATCGGCCTATCAGGCATCGATTGATGCGGCAGACGAGATCGGCCTTGCGGTTGTCGCCACCACGTTCTCGATTGTCGCCGTGTTCTTCCCGGTTGCGCTGATGCCCGGTGTTTCGGGCCAGTTCTTCAAGAACTTCGGCATGACCGTGGTGATCGCGGTGCTGTTCTCGCTGCTGGTCGCGCGTATGATCACGCCAATGATCGCGGCCTATTTCCTCAAAGCCCATGGCGAGGCCGAGCATGGTGGCGGGGTCTGGATGGACCGCTATATGAAAGTATTGAGCTGGTCGCTCGATACATCGAAAGCCAGGGCCTATCGGGAAAAGAACCCGCGCCGTCGTATCCTAGCGCGGTTCTTCGATCATCGCGTTTGGATGATGGGAATCGGTCTGGTTGCGCTTGTTCTGACCGTGCTGTTGGGGACTTCGATTCCCAGCCAGTTCTTCCCGACAAGTGATAGCGATTCCAGCCAGGTCAGTATCGAAATGGTGCCCGGCACGACTTTGGCGCAGACTGATCGCAAAGTGTCCGAGATCGTTAACGTCGTGAACCGTGAACAGGAATTTGAATCGGCGCTTGAATCGGTGCGTGAGGGCAGGGCCACGGTATACCTGAACTTGCGCAAGGATCGGGAGCGGTCGAGCATCGATTTCGAGCGGGAAATGACCCCGCGTTTGCAGCAAGTTGCCGATGTGCGGACCAACTTCGTGGCCAATGGTCCAAGCGGCCCCGGCGGCGGTTCGGGCAGGCCGATCAGCGTTATGCTGACCGGGTCCGATCCCGAAGTGCTGCAAAAAACGGCGCAGACGCTTATCGAACAGATGAGCAAACTCCCGCAGGTTGTCTCGCCCCGCGTCGGCGCTGATTTGCGCCGGCCCGAAGTGATCATCAAACCCCGGCTCAACCTTGCCGCCGATCTTGGCGTCACCACGCAAGCGCTCAGCCAGGTGATCCGTATCGCCACGCAGGGTGAGATTGACCAGAACAGCGCGAAGTTCTCGCTGTCTGATCGTCAGGTGCCTATCCGTGTGAAGTTGCCGGTGGAATCACGCCGCGATTTGTCGACGCTGGAAAACCTGCCGGTGCCGACCATTTCGGGCGGTTCCGTGCCGCTTTCGCGCGTTGCCGAAATCACCTTTGGTTCCGGACCTACGCAAATCCAGCGCTACAACCAGAACCGCCGCGTCTATGTCGGCGCAGATTTGCCGCCCGGGGTGATCAAGGGCGAAGCGATGACGGAAATCCTGAAGTTGCCGATCATGAAGAACCTGCCGCAAGGCGTTTCGAACACGGCGGCAGGCGAAGACAAGTTTGAAGCTGAAATGCTGAGTAACTTTGGCATCGCTCTGGGCGCCGGTATCTTGCTCGTGTTTTCCGTGCTGGTCCTGCTGTATCACCGCTTTATCTCGCCATTGGTGAACATGGGCTCGCTGTTCCTCGCGCCACTCGGCGGTCTGATCGCCATCGCCGCAACCGGACAATCGCTATCCATGCCGGTGTTCATCGGCATCCTCATGCTGTTCGGGATTGTCGCCAAAAACTCGATCCTGCTGATCGATTTTGCGATTGAGGAAATGGCTGCGGGCAAGGACAAGCTTGCCGCAATTACCGAGGCGGGTCACAAACGCGCGCAGCCTATCGTGATGACA
Organism: Novosphingobium sp. AAP83; assembly: GCF_001295795.1. Classification (GTDB taxonomy): domain Bacteria; phylum Pseudomonadota; class Alphaproteobacteria; order Sphingomonadales; family Sphingomonadaceae; genus Novosphingobium. Next base: position 73,383 of record NZ_LJHY01000010.1, on the reverse strand, counting down.
ACAGTGGCGATGGTGGCGGGCATGATTCCCACGGCTGTGACACTGGGTTCGGATTCCGGATGGCGCGCGCCTATGGGCATCGTGGTGATCGGCGGGTTGACGCTCTCGACGCTTTTGACGCTACTGATCGTTCCTGCGGGCTTCAGCTTGGCCGATGGCCTTGAAAAGCGCATCGGACCTTGGCTGTCACGCAATGTTTTGGGCCAAGAGCCGGGTGCATGGAACGAAAAGACGCCCGAGGCATTCCCGGCGGAGTGACCGCACCTCTATCAACTGCCTCCGATGGCATCGTATCAACAGCGCCCCGCATTGCGCGCCGCACTTTCGGGTTGCGCCCGGCTGGCCCCATAGACCGCGCTCGGCGCATGCGGATTGTGGCAACGTGCTTACTGGTCGTGATGGCGGCGATCTATTTCGGCATGCGACAGGTGGAGCATATCCATCCGGCATTCGGCTATATGCGCGCTTTCGCCGAGGCAGCGATGGTTGGCGGGTTGGCCGATTGGTTTGCCGTCACCGCATTGTTCCGCCATCCGCTGGGCCTGCCGATCCCGCATACCGCGATCATCCCTGAAAACAAGGACCGCATTGCCGATACGATGGCGGCGTTCCTGCAAAGCAATTTTCTCACCCCGCAAGTCGTCGCGCGGCGGATGGGGGCGGTTAACGCTGCTGCTGCGCTCGGTGGTTTTCTGGCAGACCCGCGCACCGGCGAAAGCCGTCTGCGCGATGGCGCGGCGGGGTTGGTGGCTGATATCCTCGAATCGCTTGATCCCGAAGAACTTGGCGGTCTGGCCAAAGGCGCACTGCGCCGCCAGTTGGAGAAGATCGACCTTGCCCCGCTGCTGGGCCAGTTGATCGGCGCCGCGATTGCAGATGGGCGGCACATGGCGGTGATCGAAAGCCTGATCCGCAAAACGGCTGAGACAATCGAAGCCAACGAGCCCCTGATCAAGACGATGATCCACGAACGCGCCAACACCATCCTGCGCTGGACCGGGCTGGACGGGAAGCTCGCCAATGCGGTGCTTGACGGAATTTACAAGTTGCTGGCCGAAACGCTGGTGGTGCCCGATCACCCTGTGCGCGTCAAAATTGAAGAGGGATTGCAAGCGCTTGCACACGATCTGGTCAATGATCCGGCGATGCGCGATAAAGTGGAGCAGATGAAGCGCGAAGTGCTTGCCAACCCGGCCTTTGCGCGTTGGCTTGATGGTCTGTGGGAGCGTGGACGCGCGCGCATGCTGGAACTTGTGCGCCATCCGCAAGGCGCGCTTGGCGGCCAGTTTGGCGCAAGCCTTGCCGAATTGGGCCACGCCTTGCAGCGCGATACCGGGTTGCAGCGCGTCGTCAATCGCTTTGCCCGGCGCACCATGGTGGGCGTCGCCACACGCTATGGCGCGCAGATTGTGCGGCTGGTGTCCGAAACCGTGAAGCGTTGGGATGCGCGCACGGTAACCGATAGGATCGAGGGTGCGGTTGGCCGTGATCTCCAATTCATCCGCATCAATGGCACACTGGTGGGCGGACTGGTCGGCCTTTCGCTCCATGCTCTGGATAGGGCATTATGAACGCGCCAATACGGCTGGAAAGCGAACGCCTCGTTCTCAGCCTTGCCGGGCGCGACGATTATATCCGGCTGCGCGATCTGGTCGCCGATCCGCAAGTGCAGCGTTTTCTGGGGCCTGCGCCTGAAAACCCGACGGCCGACATGTTCTCCCGAACCTTGCGTGCGGCAGGCTCATGGCAGCTTTATGGCTATGGCATGTTCCTGATCCGGGAAAAGGCAGGCGGCGAATTGATCGGCCAGGCAGGCGTTTTCCAATCCCTGCGCGGATTTGGCAAAGGTCTGGATGATGTGCCCGAAGCGGGCTGGATGTTCGCGCAAAAGCATTGGGGCAAAGGTTATGCTATTGAAGCGATGACCGCCGCGCTGGAATGGTTTGATGGAACACAGCAAGAAACCCGTGTCGCCTGCATGATTGACCCTGAAAACACCGCCTCCATCCGGTTGGCCGGGCGGTTGGGATTTTCGCAATATGATGCCCACGCCTTTTCCGACGGGGCCACGGTGAACCTTTACGAACGGACCCGTCCAGCCTCCTGATGAGGCCATAGAAAAAGGGCCGGAAGGTTTCCCCTCCAGCCCCTGATCTTGTTTGGCGTAAGTGTGTTTGGACTTAGAAGTCCATGCCACCCATACCGCCCATGCCGCCGCCCATTGGTGGCATCGAAGGCTTGTCTTCTGGACGATCGCTGATCGCAGCTTCCGTGGTGATCAGCAGGCCTGAGACCGATGCCGCATCCTGAAGCGCAGTACGCACGACCTTGGTAGGATCGATCACGCCAGCAGCCTTGAGGTTTTCATAGACGTCAGTCGCGGCGTTAAAGCCTTGATTTTCGTCGTTGATGCGCAGCAGGTTGCCGGCAACAACCGCACCGTCATGGCCCGCGTTCTGTGCGATCTGGCGCAAAGGAGCCTGAATGGCACGGCGAACGATGTCGATGCCCTTGGTCTGGTCGTCGTTTGCACCCTTGAGGCCTTCGAGAGCCTTGGTTGCATAGAGCAGAGCGGTACCGCCACCGGGGACGATGCCTTCTTCGACAGCAGCGCGGGTAGCGTGAAGCGCGTCATCAACGCGATCCTTGCGCTCTTTCACTTCAACTTCGGTAGCACCACCGACCTTGATCACGGCAACGCCGCCAGCAAGCTTGGCAAGACGCTCTTGCAGCTTTTCACGGTCGTAGTCCGAAGTCGTAACTTCGATCTGCGCACGGATCTGCTCGACGCGGCCCTTGATTTCGTCAGCCGAACCGGCACCGTCGACGATCGTGGTGTTGTCCTTGTCGATCGTAACCTTCTTGGCCTGACCGAGCATGCCAAGGGTCACGGTTTCAAGCTTGATGCCGAGGTCTTCGGAGATCATTTCGCCAGCACACAGCGTGGCGATATCGCCCAGCATCGCCTTGCGACGGTCACCAAAACCAGGTGCCTTGACGGCAGCAATCTTGAGACCACCGCGCAGCTTGTTGACGACGAGGGTCGCAAGCGCTTCGCCTTCGATGTCTTCTGCGATGATCAGCAGAGGACGGCCCGACTGCACAACCGCTTCGAGGATCGGCAGCATCGCTTGCAGCGAGGACAGCTTCTTCTCGTGGATCAGAATGTACGGGTTTTCGAGTTCGACCGTCATCTTTTCAGGGTTGGTGATGAAGTATGGCGACAAGTAACCGCGATCGAACTGCATGCCTTCAACGACATCGAGTTCGAATTCGAGACCTTTGGCCTCTTCAACGGTAATCACGCCTTCCTTGCCGACCTTTTCCATGGCCTGAGCGATCTTTTCGCCCACTTCCACGTCGCCATTGGCCGAAATGATGCCAACCTGTGCGATTTCAGCCGAACCGGTAACCGGGGTCGAACGCGACTTGAGGTTTTCGACGACCTTGAGGACGGCGATATCGATGCCGCGCTTCAGGTCCATCGGGTTCATGCCGGCAGCAACCGAGGTCATGCCTTCGCGCACGATGGCTTGTGCCAGAACGGTTGCGGTGGTGGTGCCGTCACCGGCTGCGTCATTGGCCTTCGAAGCCACTTCGCGCAGCATCTGGGCACCCATGTTTTCGAACTTGTCCTTGAGTTCGATTTCCTTGGCGACGGTTACGCCGTCCTTGGTGATGCGTGGTGCGCCGAAGCTCTTGTCGATAACCACGTTGCGACCCTTGGGGCCGAGCGTGACCTTCACTGCGTCAGCGAGAATGTCGACGCCGCGCAGAATGCGTTCGCGAGCGTCACGGCCGAACTTTACGTCCTTGGCTGCCATGTTGATTTCCTTTGAAAATTTGAATTGGTCAGGCGGAAAATCCGGATGATCAGCCGATCACGCCAAGAATGTCCGATTCCTTCATGATCAGCAGGTCTTCGCCGCCAACCTTGACTTCGGTGCCCGACCACTTGCCGAACAGAACGCGGTCACCGACCTTGACGTCCATCGGAGTGATCGTGCCGTTTTCGGCGCGAGCACCGGTACCGACAGCGACGATTTCGCCCTCGGCTGGCTTTTCCTTGGCGCTGTCAGGAATGATGATCCCGCCAGCAGTCTTTTCCTCGGCTTCGACGCGGCGTACCAGCACACGGTCGTGCAACGGACGGAATGACATGGGTTTCTCCCTCTTCCATACTAAAAAATGAGGCTTGGCACTCTCAAGGGGAGAGTGCCAGCGGGTGGGATATGGGTGCGTGCGCAGTGGTCGTCAATGGGTTTGCACGAGATTCTTTTCATGCCGACGAAGAAATGCCCTTACGCGGGTAATAGCCCCATCTGCTCGCGATTTTTCCAACGCCAGAGCATGAGCGTAGCCACGACGACCAGCCCGACCATCAAGCCTATCCATACGCCCAGCCCGCCAAGTGGTGAATAGAGGCCGAGGCCCAACGCCGTGCCAATGCCGGGCACCCAGTAGCCAAACAACGCAAAACCCATTGGCACACGCGTATCTTGTAACCCGCGCAGCAACGAAGCGCCGACGGCTTGCGCGCCATCGAATAACTGGAAGGCAGCGGCAATCACCATATACTGGATCGCAAGACGCACCATCTCTGCGTTTTGGGGCGCATCGGGGTCAATATAGATGCGTAGCACAAGGCGCGGGGCAAATAGCATCACACTGGCGGTGAGCACCATAAAGCCCATGCCGAGTACGACCGCGACACGGCCAACCAGCGCAATCGCAGCCCGGTCAGCGGCCCCAAACGCAAGGCCCACACGGATCGTGGCAGCTTGAGCGACGCCGAACGGCACTTGAAACGCGATAGCGGCAAATTGCAGCGCCACGGTGTGTGCAGCAAGTTCAACTTCGCCAATCCGGCCCATCAGGAACGCCGCGCCGTTGAACATTCCGGCTTCGGCTATAATCGTAGCGGTAATTGGCAGGCCAATGCGCAGGACATCGGCAAAGCGTTTGCGTTCGATCTTCCACCATCTGCCCATCAGGCGGTAGCGGCGCAAGCGGCGGTCGGTGCGGATTACCACGATATAAGCTAGCAGCATCGCGCAAGTGGTCACCACGCTGGAAACCGCAGATCCGGTTAGCCCCATTTCGGGCATGCCCAGATTGCCAAACACAAACAGCCAGTTGCCCAAGGCATTGACCACCACCGCCATGCCGGTGATCGCGGTGCCAATCGCGGGACGGCCCATCGTCGCCACGAATGTGCGCAGCAGCGCGGCGAATGTCGCCGGGATGGCGGCCCACATCAGCACGCCAAGGAACGGGACGGCCAGGGCGATGACATTCTCTTGCTGGCCGGTTGCGCGCATCAGCGGTTCGCCCAGCAGGCACACACCCATCGCCACAATCGCGCCGAGCAAACCCGCCCATGCGGTCATCCGCACGGTGCGGCGCACCTCGCGTACGGCATGGCGGCGCTGGCCAAGTTCGGCCGCGACCAAGGGAGCCGCCGCGCCAACGAGGCCTGAAAGGCTCCAGATGAGCAAGCCGAACAGTGATACCGATAACGATGCGGCGGCCAATGCAACCGGCCCGAGCCGCGCCACAAAAACCACATCAACTGCAAACACGGCCATTTGCAGCAGGTTCGCACCCACCAGCGGTGCAGCAAGGTGGAGCATCGCGCGCAGTTCTTCGATGTAACGCAAGGGTGGTTTTTCAAACATCAGATGTCGCGCCATAGGGCCGGAGGTGGCTTGTGGAAAGCAGAGTCAGCATCGGGTTGGATTCATGCGTGCGCCTTGCATCATTGATCACAAAATATGTCCAGGCCGTCACACAGGTTGACCAAGAGGCAAACCGGTGCAAGCGTCGGGTGATGGAGAGCATGCCCGAACCGGCGTTGCGTAAGCGCAAAACAACCACGCTTCGCCATAGGCCGAATCTGTCGCGGCTGGCGGTGCGTGCCGCCACGTTGCTGTTGTTGCTCGCGGCCGTGCAGGCGCTGGCCAGTTTGTTGTTTTACAATGCGATAGACAAAGAGACTTTGCGCGAAGATCATGCACGGCGGGTGGCAGAACTGCTGGTGGTCAGTCAGCGCATGTATGATGTCGCCCCCGAAGCGTTGGCGCAAACGATGTCCACCGGCCACCTTGAGGTGGCGCTCGCGACGCAACCTCACATTACCCAAGGCCCGCCGGACGAGGTTGTTGGTGAAATCCGGGGCCACATCCTGCATTGGGAGCCGGCGCTTGGCGCAAAAGCGCTGATGCTGGGGATCGAACCTTCGCACGGCGGCTATCGCGATCTGGTGGGAGCGATGCGCCTGCCCGATGGCCGCTGGCTTAACTTCCGGTCGCGCGATATCAGCTCAAGCTGGCCTATCGCTTTGCGCGCTGCCGTGCTCACACTGGCAACCGCAGGGCTCTGTCTTGCGCTTGCGTTGTGGTCGCTCCGGGTCATGACGCGGCCATTGCGCGAATTGACCGATGCCGCCGATGCGATCGGGCAGGGCCAATTTGTACCTGTGCGTGAAAGTGGCCCGGATGACTTGCGCAGCCTTGCCCGCTCAATGAACGCTATGCAGGCCCGAATTGCCGCCATGCTTGAAGATCAGGCACGCTCGTTCGAAGCGATCAGCCATGATCTGCGCACGCCCCTGTCACGCGTGACGATCGCCGCCGATTTGATCGATGACGCTGAAATTGGCGGACTGGTGCGCGATAGCACTTCGGAAATGGAAGCGATGCTGATGTCGCTCCAGCAGTATTTGCGTGCACAGCATCTCACCGCTGCGCCCGAGACTGTTGATCTGGGCGCGGCAATCTCGGATTTGCTGGGCGGCACATTCCCGGGGCAGGCGCGGCTGGAGGTTGCACCCGGTGCCATCCTAAAGACCTATCGTGAGCCGCTATTGCTGGTGCTGCGCGCACTGGTTGAGAATGCGATCCATTATGGCGGGTTCGCCGAGGTGCATGTACTGCCCGAAGGCGACGGGCGTTGGTCGATCACAGTCGAAGACAACGGTCCCGGCATTCCCGAAGACCAGTTCGAACGCATCCTCGCGCCGTTCTATCGCATTGATGAAGCGCGCGCGCGCGATACCGCAGGCTTCGGCCTCGGCATCCCGACCGCGCATCGCCTGTTGCAGCGCTTTGGCGGCACACTGGCCTTTGGCCGGGCCGATACCGGGGGCCTGTCAGTGCGCGTAATGGTGCCGGTTGCGCCTGAAGGGGATGTGTCTGGCGCTTGACTCCCGCCCACGAAAAAGGGCGGAGCCGAGGCCCCGCCCTTTCCATCCACGGGCGCTTCAAGACACCCGCGAAACTGGTAGAGAAGATTACTTGATTTCCACCGTGCCGCCGGCTTCTTCGATCTTCTTCTTGATGTCTTCGGCTTCAGCCTTCGAAACGCCTTCCTTGATAGCCTTAGGAGCGGCTTCAACGAGCGACTTGGCTTCGGTCAGGCCGAGCGAGGTGATTGCGCGGACTTCCTTGATGACCTGGATCTTCTTGCCACCGTCACCGGTGAGGATCACGTCAAATTCGGTCTTTTCTTCGACTGCTTCGGCAGGAGCTGCAGCAGGTCCGGCAACAGCAACAGCAGCAGCGGCGCTAACGCCCCATGCTTCTTCAAGAGCCTTGGCAAGGTCAGCGGCTTCAAGAACGGTCAGCTTCGACAGTTCGGCGACGAGATTGGCGATGTCAGCCATGATAATTCACTCCTGATTTGTTTTGGTCCGACGGCAAAGCCATCGGCGAGAAATCGAACAGTCTTATGCGGCTTCTTTTTCGGCGTAGGCACCAAAGACGCGGGCCAGCTTGGCTGCCGGAGCAGTCGTGAGCTGGGCGATCTTCGTGGCCGGAGCCTGAATGAGGCCGATGAGCGTGCCGCGCAGTTCGTCGAGGCTTGGCATCGTGGCAAGTGCCTTGATCCCTGCTTCGTTGAGAACCTGCGAACCCATTGCACCGCCGACAATTTCAATCTTGTCGGTGGTCTTGGCGAACTCGACCACTGCCTTGGCGGCAGCAACCGGATCGGCGGATGCCGCGATTGCGGTAGGACCGGTGAACAAGTCACTCAGACCTTCGTAATCGGTGCCCGCGACGGCAAGCTTGGCAAGACTGTTCTTCGCAACCTTGTAGGTAGCACCCGCTTCACGGATCTTGTTACGCAGGACGGTGGACTGGGCCACTGTCATGCCGAGGTTGCGGGTGATGACCACCGCGCCGGCCTCGGAAAAGACGCCGTTAAGGAATGCGACCGATTCGGCTTTCTGCGAACGATCCATGCCTAACTCCTTCACTATGGCCGTGCAGGGATGATCCCTAGACGGCCGGCTACGTTTGACGGTGCCCATACGAGCACCGGCGAGTCCGTTGACAAGGGAAGGAGGCGCGCCGCTTGAAAAAGCAGACGCTGGCGGCACAGGCTCGTTCCCGTTCAGGAGCGATGTGGGCCGTGAAAACTCTTTTCCCCGCCTTGGCTGGACATTAAGCGCAGGCAAACCCTGCACACCAACTGTCTCGGACGGATGATCGGCGGACCCCGAAAGGACTGCCGGTCGGCGCCCCTTTGGCGGCCAAGCCACGCAGAGTCAAGCATTGTAGGTAGCCGACCTGCGCAATCGGCTTTGACTTAAGCCCGCACGCCCCCTATATGCCGCCACTGTCCTCGCTTCGAGCAAGGCCGTCCCATGCGCAGGGGAAGGCCACGGAAGGAAGCGGCCGGGCAATCTATCTGACGCAAAAGGCTGCGGGCCATGGCTTCCGTTTTCGGAAAATCATGCGCCGTGCGGCCTTTAGGTGTTTGGTGGCGCCACACGCTGCGCGTGGCAGATTTCCGCTGGTTTTCCAGCATAGTACTTGAAAGAGGCTCGTAACCTTCATGGCTACAAAAGCTCCCGGTCGTCCCGGTGTGAAACGGCGTATCCGCAAGATCTTCGGTGATATTCACGAAGTTGTGCAGATGCCCAACCTGATCGAAGTTCAACGCGAATCATACGAGCAGTTCCTGCGGTCTGATCCTTCGACGGGTTATGTCTCGGGCCTCGAAAAGACGCTGCGTTCGGTTTTCCCGATCGGCGATTTTGCCGGCACCGCGAGCCTCGATATCAAGGAAAAGGACGGTTACGTCCTTGAATCGCCAAAATTTGACGTGAACGAATGCCGCCAGCGCGGCATCACGTATGCGGCACCGATGAAGGTCACGCTCAAGCTCGCCACATTTGAAGTGGACTCCGAGACCGAGACGAAGAGCCTCATCGATATCAAAGAGCAGGACGTTTACATGGGCGATATCCCGCTCATGACCGAAAACGGCACCTTCTTCATCAACGGCACCGAGCGCGTGATCGTCAGCCAGATGCACCGTTCGCCGGGCGTTCTGTTCGATCACGATCGCGGCAAGACGCACTCGTCGGGCAAGTATCTGTTTGCTGCCCGCGTAATCCCGTATCGCGGATCGTGGCTCGATTTCGAATTCGACGCCAAGGACATCGTCAACGTCCGTATCGACCGTAAGCGCAAGCTGCCGGTCACTGCGCTGCTGCATGCGCTGGGCTTGGCTGATGACCAGATCCTCGATCACTTCTATGAAACCGTCACTTGGACCCGCGCCGAATCCGGCTGGAAGGTTCCGTTCGTGCTCGAACAGTGGCGCGGTACGAAGCCGACCTTCGACATCGTTGATGGCCGCTCGGGCGAAATCATCTTTGCCGCAGGCCAGAAGATTTCCCCACGCGCCGCCAACAAGGCGCTGAAGGATGGCCTTGCCGAACTGCTGATCCCGACCGAGGAAATCTTTGGCCGCTATGCCGCCAAGGACCTGATCGACGACGCAACCGGCCGAATCTGGATCGAAGCAGGCGACGAAGTCGGCCCTGAAAACCTCGAAGTGCTTGACCGCGTCGGCATCGACCAGCTCGAATTGCTCGATATCGATCACGTCACGACAGGGCCTTGGATTCGCAATACGCTGAAGGCCGACAAGTCGCCTGACCGCGATCATGCGCTTTCGGATATCTACCGCGTCATGCGCCCGGGTGAGCCGCCAACGCGCGAAACCGCCGAAGCGCTGTTCGAAGGCCTGTTCTTCGATCCTGACCGCTACGACCTTTCGGCCGTGGGCCGCGTCAAGCTCAACATGCGTCTGAGCCTCGACTGCGAAGACACCGTCACCACCTTGCGCACCGACGATATTCTCGCCGTGGTCAAGGAACTGGTGAACCTCAAGGACGGCAAGGGCGAAGTCGATGACATCGACAACCTTGGCAACCGTCGCGTACGTTCGGTGGGCGAACTGCTGGAAAACCAGTACCGCGTCGGCCTGCTGCGCATGGAACGTGCGGTTAAAGAGCGCATGTCGTCGGTTGACGTTTCAACCGTTATGCCGAACGACCTGATCAACGCCAAGCCAGCCGTGGCTGCGGTGCGTGAATTCTTCGGTTCCTCGCAGCTCTCGCAGTTCATGGACCAGACCAACCCGTTGTCCGAAGTGACGCACAAGCGCCGTGTTTCGGCCTTGGGCCCAGGTGGCTTGACGCGTGAACGCGCAGGCTTCGAAGTCCGCGACGTTCACCCCACACACTATGGCCGTATCTGCCCGATTGAAACGCCGGAAGGCCCGAACATCGGTCTGATCAACTCGCTGTCCACCTTCGCCCGCGTCAACAAGTATGGCTTTATCGAAACGCCATACCGCAAGGTTGCCGACGGCAAGGTGACCAAGGATGTGGTCTATCTTTCCGCAATGGAAGAGCAGAAGCACACCGTGGCGCAGGCTTCGGCTGAACTGACGGCTGATGGCTCCTTCGTTGAAGAACTGGTTTCGGCACGGCAGAACGGCGAATTCGTGATGGCTCCGCGTGATACCGTCACGCTGATGGACGTTTCGCCAAAGCAGCTCGTTTCGGTCGCCGCATCGCTCATTCCGTTCCTGGAAAACGATGACGCCAACCGCGCACTCATGGGCTCGAACATGCAGCGTCAGGCTGTGCCGCTGGTCAAGGCCGACGCACCGTTTGTCGGCACCGGCATGGAAGAAACCGTGGCGCGCGATTCGGGCGCTGCCATTGGCGCACTGCGCGGCGGGATCGTCGATCAGGTTGACGCCACGCGAATCGTGATCCGTGCATCGGGCGATATCGAAGCCGGCCAATCGGGTGTGGACATTTACACCCTGCAAAAGTTCCAGCGTTCGAACCAGAACACCTGCATCAACCAGCGTCCGTTGGTGAAGGTAGGCGATGTCGTCGAAAAGGGCGACGTTTTGGCCGACGGTCCTTCGACCGAGCTGGGCGAACTGGCGCTGGGTCGCAACACCCTCGTCGCGTTCATGCCGTGGAATGGCTACAACTACGAAGACTCGATCCTGATCAGCGAACGCATCGTGAAAGACGACGTGTTCACCTCGATCCACATCGAAGAATTCGAAGTGATGGCCCGCGATACCAAGCTTGGGCCGGAAGACATCACGCGCGACATTCCGAACGTCGGCGAGGAAGCCCTGCGCAACCTCGACGAAGCGGGCATCGTTTACATCGGCGCAGAAGTTCACCCCGGTGATATTCTCGTTGGCAAGATCACCCCCAAGGGTGAATCGCCAATGACGCCGGAAGAAAAGCTGCTCCGCGCGATCTTCGGTGAAAAGGCTTCGGACGTGCGCGATACCTCGCTGCGTCTTCCGCCGGGCGTTGCCGGCACCATCGTTGAAGTGCGCGTGTTCAACCGCCACGGTATCGAAATCGATGACCGTACGCGTGCGATCCAGAACGAGGAAATCGAACGCCTCGCCAAGGACCGTGAAGACGAACGCGGCATTCTTAATCGTGCCACCTTCAACCGTTTGCGTGACATGCTGATGGGTCAAACCATCGCTGCTGCGCCAAAGGGCATCAAGAAGGGCATCGAAATCGACGAGCAGGTACTTGCCGATGTCGAGCGCTACGAATGGTGGAAGTTTGCCGTTGCCGACGATGCGCGCCAGCAGCAGCTTGAAGCGGTCAAGGCGCAGTACGACGCTACCGTGAAGTCGATCCAGGAGAAGTTCGAAGATCGCAAGGAAAAGCTGGAGCGCGGTGACGAGCTGGCTCCGGGCGTGTTGAAGATGGTCAAGGTCTTCGTGGCGGTGAAGCGCAAGCTGCAACCGGGCGACAAAATGGCTGGCCGTCACGGCAACAAGGGTGTTATCTCGCGCATCCTGCCGGTCGAAGACATGCCGTTCCTTGAAGATGGCACGCATGTTGATATCGTGCTTAATCCGCTGGGCGTGCCTTCGCGCATGAACGTCGGGCAGATCTTCGAAACGCACCTTGGTTGGGCTGCACGCGGTCTTGGCCAGCAAATCACGCATCAGCTGGAAGAATGGCGTCATGCCAATCCGAACCCGGAAGTGGCCCCCCCACCAACCGCGCTGATCGACAAGCTCAAGGACATCTACGGCGAGAACTATCACGCCGAGATTGATGACCGCACAACGCAGGAAATCGTTGAGCTGGCCGAAACCCTCAAGGCAGGCGTTCCAATGGGTACGCCAGTGTTCGATGGCGCGCGTGAAAGCGACGTGACGGCGATGCTGGTTAAGGCAGGTCTCGATACCTCGGGCCAGTCGACCCTCTATGACGGGCGCACCGGTGAAGCGTTTGACCGCAAGGTGACTGTGGGCATCATTTACATGCTCAAGCTGCATCACCTTGTTGACGACAAGATCCACGCCCGTTCGATCGGTCCGTACTCCCTCGTTACCCAGCAGCCGCTGGGTGGTAAGGCGCAGTTCGGTGGTCAGCGCTTCGGGGAAATGGAAGTCTGGGCGCTTCAGGCCTATGGCGCGGCATACACGCTGCAGGAAATGCTCACTGTGAAGTCGGACGATGTTGTCGGACGCACCAAGGTTTACGAAGCCATCGTCAAGGGCGACGATACCTTCGAGGCCGGCATTCCCGAAAGCTTCAACGTGCTCGTCAAGGAAATGCGCTCGCTCGGCCTCAACGTCGAATTGTCATCGCTGGATAACACCGACGACGACGATTTCGCGCAGGCTGCTGAGTAAGGATAAGGGGCGGCGGTTCATCCGTCGCCCGCTCCTTCGACCAGAAATTCACGTCCAGCGCCTCTCAATGGGGCAAGGGAACGGCACAAAATGAACGAACTTTCTAAATTCACGAACCAGATTGCCAAGCCTGAGACGTTCGACCAGATCCAGATCGGTCTGGCGTCGCCTGAGCGTATCCGCAGCTGGTCCTTCGGCGAAATCAAGAAGCCGGAAACCATCAACTATCGCACGTTCAAGCCTGAGCGTGACGGCTTGTTCTGCGCCCGCATCTTCGGTCCGGTGAAGGACTACGAATGCCTGTGCGGCAAGTACAAGCGCATGAAGTACAAGGGCGTCGTCTGCGAAAAGTGCGGCGTTGAAGTCACCGTCACCAAGGTGCGCCGCGAGCGCATGGGTCACATCGAGCTGGCCGCACCGGTCGCGCACATCTGGTTCCTAAAGTCGCTGCCTTCGCGCATCGGTCTGCTGCTCGACATGCAGCTCAAGATTCTTGAGCGCATCCTCTACTTTGAAAGCTATGTCGTCACCGAGCCGGGACTGACCCCGCTCGAAAAGTACCAGACGATGACCGAAGACGAGCTGCTCGACGCGCAGGACGAGTATGGCGAAGACGCCTTCTCGGCCGGTATCGGTGCAGAAGCGGTCAAGCACATGCTGATGAACCTCGATCTGGTTCAAGAGCGCGACGATCTGATGGAAGAGCTGCGGACCACGAAGTCCGAACTCAAGCCCAAGAAGATCATCAAGCGCCTTAAGGTCGTGGAGTCGTTCATCGATTCAGGCAACCGTCCTGAATGGATGATCCTTGAAGTCGTGCCGGTCATCCCGCCAGAACTGCGCCCGCTGGTGCCGCTGGATGGTGGCCGTTTCGCGACTTCGGATCTCAACGATCTCTATCGCCGCGTGATCAACCGCAACAACCGCCTGAAGCGCCTGATCGAACTGCGCGCTCCAGACATCATCGTACGCAACGAAAAGCGGATGTTGCAAGAAGCGGTCGATGCGCTGTTCGACAACGGTCGCCGTGGCCGCGTCATCACCGGTGCCAACAAGCGTCCGCTGAAGTCACTGTCGGACATGCTCAAGGGCAAGCAGGGCCGTTTCCGCCAGAACCTTCTGGGCAAGCGCGTCGACTATTCGGGTCGTTCGGTTATCGTGACCGGTCCCGAACTGAAGCTGCACCAGTGCGGGTTGCCCAAGAAGATGGCGCTCGAACTGTTCAAGCCGTTCATCTACGCGCGTCTTGATGCCAAGGGTCTTTCGATGACCCTGAAGCAGGCCAAAAAATGGGTCGAAAAGGAACGCAAGGAAGTCTGGGACATCCTTGACGAAGTGATCCGCGAACACCCGGTCATGCTGAACCGTGCACCTACCTTGCACCGTCTTGGCATCCAGGCGTTCGAACCTGTGCTGATCGAAGGCAAGGCAATCCAGCTTCACCCGCTCGTCTGCTCGGCCTTCAACGCCGACTTCGACGGTGACCAGATGGCCGTCCACGTTCCGCTCTCGCTGGAAGCCCAGCTTGAAGCGCGCGTGCTGATGATGTCGACCAACAACATCCTGTCGCCAGCCAACGGCAAGCCGATCATTGTGCCTTCGCAGGACATGGTCCTGGGCATCTATTACCTTTCGATGGACCGCGCAGGCGAGCCGGGCGAAGGCATGATGCTGGCCGATATGGCCGAAGTGCATCAGGCGCTGGAAGTGAAGGCGGTAACGCTCCACTCCAAGATCATCGCCCGCGTTCCGCAGACCGATGAAAACGGCAAGCAGTACCTCAAGCGCTTCGAAACGACGCCGGGCCGCATGCTGATTGGCGAATGCCTGCCCAAGAACTTCAAGGTGCCGTTCGACGTCGTCAACCGTCTGTTGACGAAGAAGGACGTTGGCGACGTTATCGACGAAGTGTACCGTCACACCGGCCAGAAGGACACTGTCCTGTTCGCCGATGCGATCATGAGCCTTGGCTTCCGCCATGCGTTCAAGGCCGGCATCTCGTTCGGCAAGGATGACATGATCATCCCTGACAGCAAGGACGCTCTGGTCGATGAAACCAAGGAACTGGTTGCTGACTATGAACAGCAGTATCAGGACGGTCTGATCACCCAGCAGGAAAAGTACAACAAGGTGATCGACGCTTGGAGCCGTTGCGGTGACCAAGTGGCCAACGCCATGATGGAAGAGTTGAAGGCTTCGCCAATCGATCCCGAAACGGGTCGTCAGAAGCCGATCAACGCGATCTACATGATGAGCCACTCGGGCGCGCGCGGTTCGCCAGCGCAGATGAAGCAGCTTGCCGGTATGCGCGGTCTGATGGCCAAGCCTTCGGGCGAGATCATCGAAACGCCGATCATCTCGAACTTCAAGGAAGGTCTGACCGTTCTTGAATACTTCAACTCGACTCACGGCGCGCGTAAGGGCCTTGCTGATACCGCGCTCAAGACGGCAAACTCGGGTTACTTGACCCGCCGTCTGGTCGACGTGTCGCAAGACTGCGTTGTGATCGAGGAAGACTGCGGAACCGAACGTGCGCTGGAAATGCGCTCGATCGTTCAGGGCGGCGCGACCATCGCCTCGCTTGGCGAACGCATTCTTGGCCGCACGCTGGCCGATGATCTGGTCGAAGCCAAGACCGGCGAAATCGTGGCGTTCAAGGGCGATCTGCTCGACGAACCTGCGATTACCCGCATCGAAGCTGCGGGCTTCCAGTCGGCGCGTATTCGCTCGCCGCTGGTTTGCGAAGCAACGCAAGGTGTGTGCGGCAAGTGCTACGGACGCGATCTGGCGCGTGGTACGCCGGTGAACATCGGTGAAGCTGTCGGGGTTATCGCCGCGCAGTCGATCGGTGAGCCGGGCACGCAGCTGACCATGCGTACGTTCCACATCGGTGGTGCAGCGCAGGTAAACGAACAGTCGCACTTGGAAGCGATCAGCGATGGTACCGTGATTTATCGCGATATTCCGACGATCACTGACAAGCGCAACCGTCGTCTGTCGCTGGCGCGCAACGGTGAAATCGTGCTGATGGATACCGATGGCCGCGAACGCGCGATCCACCGTGTTCCTTACGGTACGCACCTGATCAACGAGAACGGAGCAACCGTGTCTCAGGGCGATCGTCTGGCCGAGTGGGATCCGTTCACCACGCCGGTTATCACCGAAAAGCCCGGTATCGTGCGCTATCAGGATCTTGTCGATGGCAAGACCCTGACCGAGCAGACCGACGAAGCCACGGGTATGACCAGCCGCGTCATCACCGAAAACCGTTCGATCAACCGCAGCAAGAAGGAGGATCTGCGTCCTCGTCTGACCCTGCTTGATGACGATTCAGGTGAAGCCGCACGCTACCTTCTCGCCGTGGGCACCACGCTCTCGGTCGAAGATGGCCAGCGTGTTGAAGCGGGTGAAATCCTCGCCCGTGCATCGCGCGAAGCTGCGAAAACCCGCGACATCACCGGCGGTCTGCCGCGCGTTGCCGAACTGTTCGAAGCGCGTAAGCCCAAGGACAATTCGATCATCGCCAAGATTGCCGGGCGCATCGAATTCGTGCGTGACTACAAGGCCAAGCGCAAGATTGCGATTATCCCGGAAGAGGGTGAACCGGTCGAGTATCTGGTGCCAAAGAGCCGCGTGATCGATGTGCAAGAGGGCGACTATGTCAAGAAGGGCGATAACCTGATCTCGGGTTCGCCTGATCCGCATGACATTCTGGAAGTCATGGGTGTTGAGGCTCTGGCCGAATACCTCGTGGCGGAAATCCAGGAAGTTTACCGTCTGCAGGGCGTGAAGATCAACGACAAGCACATCGAGGTGATCGTTCGCCAGATGCTGCAAAAGGTTGAAATCACCAACGGTGGTGACACCACCCTGCTTGCCGGTGAACAAGTCGACCTTGAAGAAATGCTCGAAGTGAACGCCAAGCTTGAGGAAGGCTTTGCGCCAGCCGAAGGCAAGCCCGTGCTGCTCGGCATTACCAAGGCATCGCTCCAGACACGTTCGTTCATCTCGGCTGCGTCGTTCCAGGAAACCACCCGCGTGCTTACGCAGGCGGCGGTTGAAGGAAAGACGGACTCGTTGATCGGTCTGAAGGAAAACGTGATCGTTGGCCGCCTGATCCCTGCCGGGACCGGCGCGGGCATGAACCGTATGCGCGTTGCGGCAACGTCGCGCGATGCGGCCTTGCGCGCTTCGTATCGTAAGCTGCAGGAATCGCTGATCGCACCAAAGACTGCAGCGCAAGAGCGTGCTGCCGAACTGGCGCAAGGCCCTGAAGCGGCTATCGGCGATGATCCGCTGGCCGCTGTTGAAGGTGAAACCCACGGTCTCGACGCCGATGCGGGTGATTACCTGATCAAGGGTGACGACGAGGCCTGAGCCTTTTCGCTAGTATAGTTCACTAGAAGGCCCCGCTGGAGCAATCCGGCGGGGCTTTTCTTTGGCGATTATCGCGTTTGCCAACATAACCTTCGCTTTGTCCCCTTGACTTCGTCAGCCGTGCCTCCTCGCAATGGCGAGGGGCGCAATTGAAAAATAGGCTTTTATTGTAAGTCACACGCATTTTTACTAATCGGATTTTGCGAAAGTGCCCGAAACTCCGAAATTAACTGTACCTTGGTAACTATGCTGGCTGAAATTGGGCAGTATGGAACATATTTCGTATGATCAAGGACCAGACATCGCGCGGTGCCAAGCTGGTGATTGGCTTGCTCGTCTTGGCTATTGCTCTGGCGTCTCTGGGGGTGGGCTACATTCGCTTTGGCGGTCCGTTGCATCGCCATAACCTGCTGCAGGACGAATTGCTTGCCGACATCTTGCCGCCACCCGCATTTGTGGTTGAGCCCTATCTTCACGCGACGTGGATGCTGGCCGACCCTAACCATGCGGCAGAGGCGCTCACCGCGCTCAACGAGGAGCATGCACTATTCCTCCAGCGCAAGGCCTACTGGAAAGAGGCTCCTGTTCCGGAACAATTGCGCGATCAGGTGTCTGCCACCATCGGCACAGCGGATGCGTTCTGGACGGCACTTGATGCGCGCTTCATTCCCGCGCTCAAGGCGGGCAATGTTGATGCCATGCGCCAAGTCCACGCCGCAGAACTTACTCCGGCATACCAGCGGCAGCACGCCGCAGTTGCCCGCCTTGTCGAAAAATCAGGCGCATACCGCGCTGAGCTGATGGATTATGCCTATACTGTGGTCACATTCCTGATTGGTGGCTTTTTGCTTCTTGCCCTTACCGTCATTGGCCTGATCCACGCCGCTTCCCGCCTGATTCGTAACCGCGTTGTGGCACCATTGGTCGATACGGCTGAAACGATGCAACGCATGGCCGATGGTGATTACAGCGAAGTCGCCATTGCATCAGATCGCAATGACGAGATTGGCATCATGGCACGCGCGATGGCTGTTTTTCGCAGCAATGGCATTGCGCGGCAAACCGCAGCACAAGATCAGCAAGTCGTTGTGGCAGCGCTATCGGCAGGGCTTGATTGCATGGCACGGCAAAATCTGGAGTACCGTATCGAGCAATCCTTCCCCGAAGGCTACGAAGAGCTGCGTGTGAATTACAACACTGCGGTTGACGCGCTTGCATCAGCCTTGCGCACTGTGCGCGTGGGATCGGCCAGCCTTACCGCTGCGATTGCCGAAATTCGTGCAGCCAGCGATGATCTGGCTTTCCGCAACGAACAACAGGCATCCAGCCTTGCCCAAACCGCTTCGTCGATGAGCGAGGTTACCGCCAGTGTGCGCGACACAGCAGCTGGCGCGCGCAGCGTGCAGGAAACGATCAATGCCACGCACCGTCAGGCCAGCGAAGGCGGCGAAGTGGTGCGGCGCTCGGTCGAAGCCATGGCCGCGATTGAGGCATCGGCGCAGGAAATCAGCCAGATCATCACGGTGATTGATGGCATCGCGTTTCAAACCAATCTGCTTGCTCTCAATGCCGGTGTCGAAGCGGCGCGAGCAGGCGAGGCAGGCAAAGGCTTTGCGGTGGTTGCCACCGAAGTGCGCGCCTTGGCGCAACGCTCGGCGGAAGCAGCGCAGAATATCAAGGTCTTGATCGAGACGAGTACGGCGCAAGTGGGGCAAGGCGTCAGTCTGGTTGGCGAAACCGGCAAGAGGCTTGGCGGGATTGTTGATCAGGTTGCCGCAGTTGATGCGCTGATCATGCGCATTGCGCAGGCCGCTTGCTGCCAGGCGGAAAGCCTTGGCAGTGTGAACATGGCCGTCGCGGATATGGACCGGATGACGCAGGCCAATGCTGCGATGGTCGAACAATCGTCAGCTGCAACCCACAGTCTGTCGGCAGAGGCCGAACGCCTGACTCAACTCGTCTCCTCATTCCGCACGCGTGAAAAGAGGTCGCGCCCTACCCATGTGGCCAATCCCGAAGGTCTGCGGCGCAACTCTGCTCTGCAAAACGAACGTGCCGCGCCGCGCCTGGCGCTTGCCGCTGGCTGAAACAACAAAGCCCGGCGAACCTTGTCGGGTCGCCGGGCTTGTTTGTTCGTGGCTTTGAAAAGGATTAGCGGCCCCGGCGGTGTTCACCCTTAACCCAGCGCACGGTGCCTGATGAAGCGCGCATCACCACGCTCTCAGTCGTCATCACGCCGTCCTTCCGGACCTTTACGCCATCAAGCAGTGAACCATCGGTTACACCGGTGGCGGCAAAGATACAGTCGCCCTTGGCCAGTTCACTCAGGTCATACTGTTTGTTCAGGTCAGTGATGCCCCACTTGTAAGCGCGGCCCCGTTCATCGTCATTGCGGAACAGCAAGCGGCCCTTGAATTGACCACCAACGCAGCGCAGCGCAGCAGCAGCCAGCACACCTTCAGGCGCGCCGCCTGATCCCATGTACATATCGATTCCGGTATCGTCGTTGGTCACCGCGATCACGCCTGCAACGTCGCCATCGGGGATCAGCGAGATGCCGCAACCCAGTGCGCGCAATTCAGCGATCAGATTGGCGTGACGCGGGCGATCCAGCACGCACACAATGATATCGCCAGGTTCAACGCCCTTGGCCGCCGCCACGGCCTTGACGTTTTCGGTTGGCGATTTGTCCAAATCGATGATGCCATCGGGGTAGCCGGGGCCAACCGCCAGCTTGTCCATATAGACGTCCGGTGCGTTCAGCAGACCACCTTCTTCGGCCACCGCCAGCACGGCAAGCGCATTCGGACCAGCCTTCGCGGTGATGGTGGTGCCTTCCAGCGGATCAAGCGCGATGTCGATCTTGGGGCCACGGCCCGGTGCTGCGCCAACCTTTTCACCGATATAAAGCATAGGCGCTTCGTCACGTTCGCCTTCTCCAATCACAACGGTGCCGTCCATTTCCAGTTCGTTGAAAGCTGCGCGCATGGCTTCAACAGCCGCAGCGTCAGCGGCTTTCTCGTCGCCCCGGCCGATCAGGCGGGATGCGCCGATGGCGGCGGCTTCGGTCACGCGGACCATTTCAAGCACGAGAACGCGGTCAAGAACTTTTGATGGGGCGGGGTTTTTGGGCTGTTCGGTCACGGTGGCTCCCTATAGGTCTAAGCGGGCTTGATCACGCAGGCCGTATGTTCAGCCATTGTGCAGGGTCTAACCGGTAGTACCGGGTCGACGCAGGCCTTTGACTATGCAAACGTATGCGTGAACATCAATTTAAGACTGAGCAATAAATACGTGGCTCAAGTGACGTGGGTATGACCCAGAGTAGTAGACGTGAGGGCAGGGTCTTGTCGAGACAGAGAGTAACAGTTCTGGCCTGCATTGCGCTTCTTTTTGCTGCAATGCCGACGATTGCCCTTGGTCAGGCCGGCCCAGCGGCAGCTGTACAGGGGCCAACCCTGCCCGGAACTACCGCTCCCCAAGATGATGCGGCCATGTCGCAACGGCTGCTCACCGGCCGTCAAGCAGAACGCTGCCGTCCGATGCAGCGCGCCGATGGCACCATCGTCGTGTGTGGCGGCAAGGAAGCGAGCGAGAGGGAGCGTCTGCCCCTGCGCGGTGAAACCGACACTGCAAAATCAACCGACGATGGCAGACCGCGTGCGCCCAGCGTCTCGGGACTGCGTGATTGCAGCCGGGGTTGCATCGGCATGGGTAGTGCCCCTGCGCCAGTATACTACTTCGACATCAAGGCTTTGCCTGCCCCACCGCCGGGTTCGGACGCAGAACGCATCGCCAATGGTGAAATACCTGCGCCGTAATCGGGCGTAAACTGCGTTCAATCCCTCAGAATGTGCATGACCAAGGGTGCTTCGGCCAGCGCGGGTGACCCATCCAACAGGCGCAGCGCTTCTGTGATCGCGCTTTCTGGCCCTTCGTGAGTCACCATCGCCACCATCACTTGTGCATTGTCCGAATTGCCCTTTTGAATCAGGCTTTCGATCGAAACGCCCGCATCGCGCATAGCCGCGGTGATCTCGGCCAGCACGCCGGGACGGTCTGCCACGTTAAAGCGGATATAGGCCTTGCCCGTGCGGTGCCCCACATCGGCAGGCGCTGCATGATCCAGCTCGGCCACCGGGATTGAGAACGGCGCGCCGATATCGCCGCGTGCAATGTCGATAAGGTCCGCCACAACCGCGCTGGCGGTCGGACCATCACCTGCGCCTGCGCCTTGAAACAGCAGGCGGCCTACGAAGTTGCCCTCGGCCACCACCGCATTGGTTGCGCCATCCACGTGCGCCAGCGGGTGGTCGCGGTGGACAAGGTGCGGGTGCACGCGCTGGAACAGGCGGCGGTTGCCGTCTGCATCAATCTCGGTCTGCGCCATGCCGATCAGCCGGATGTAATAGCCGAGCGCATCGGCCTGCGCGATATCAGCCGCCAACACGCGGCGGATGCCGGTTGCCGCCACCGGCTTGAAATCTACCGCCGTGCCAAACGCTATAGACGAGAGAATCGCCAGCTTGTGCGCAGCATCGATGCCATCAATGTCAAAGCTCGGATCAGCCTCGGCATAGCCCTTGGCCTGCGCCTCTGCCAGCACATCGGCGAAGTCGCGCCCGGTATCTTCCATTGTCGAGAGGATGTAATTGCAGGTGCCGTTCAGAATGCCATAGACCCGCGCGATCTCGTTTGCGGCAACGCCTTCTTTCAGGCCCTTGATCACCGGAATGCCGCCTGCGACCGCCGCTTCAAACTTCAGCGCCACCTTCGCCGCTTCGGCTTTGGTCGCCAGTTCCACGCCATGATGCGCGATCATCGCCTTGTTTGCGGTCACCAGTGCCTTGCCTGCCTCAAACGTCGTGCGCGCTAGCGCCAGCGCAGGACCATCGGCCCCGCCAACCAGTTCAACCACCACATCGACATCGGGCCGCTCGCCCAGAATCACCATGTCGTCTTCCCACGCATAGCGCGAGACATCGAAGCCGCGATCTTTGGTGCGATTGCGCGCGCTGACCACGGTAATCTCGATAGGCCGTCCGGCGCGGCGCGCGATCAGGTCGGCATTGGCCTCGATCACCCGGATCACGCCGCCGCCCACTGTGCCAAGTCCGGCAAGTGCGATGCGCAAAGGTTCGCTCATATCTGTTCCGTCCGCCAAAATAGTCGCGCGGGCCTTAGGCGACAGGCGCGCCCGGGGCAACAGGGTGAAGTGGCCCCACAATCACTTCAGCGCATCACATCAGCGTATCACTGGCGCGCGGGTACGGCTGCATTCCCCCAGTTCGCGCAAAACAAAGGCATAGTCCTCTTCAGCAGCGCGATGCTCCTGTTCGCTGCCCGACAGCGCCGCGCCTTTGGGGATTGATCGCGGCAGGAAGCAGGCGAGGCGATACCAGGTCAGCGTATCGCGCATGGGCGGGCGCGCAGCCTGATCGACGATCTCCGACAAGCTGACCCCCCACGTCCGGTCCATGCCGGGGCGGCGTATTACGGACAACGAAACCGGCGCGCTGTTTTCGGTTTGGAGGAACAATTGCGTTTCGCCTTCATCAGCCAGATTGCCGGGCACAAACAGGACTTCGCGCAGCGCCATGATCCGGGGCGCTGCCTCGGCAGAAAGCAGTTCGGCCAGAATCGCGCGCACCCGCGCTTCAACGCCAGTCGTCCAACCGATTTGCGCGCCCCCGTCAACCAGTCGCAATTCGCCCGGCCGCCCCGCAACATTGCGCGCAAAGATCAGCATTTGCGCTTTGACCAGCTTTGGCAACTTGCCTTTGGCATCAAGCGGGATATCCGCCAGATAGCGCACAGCTTCTCCCATGGCCGGGCCAAATAGCAATGCGGTGGTGCGCGCTTCGATCAAAACCCGGGCTTGGCCGGGCTTCAACCCTGGCGCTTGTTCGGGTTTGAGGCGGGTTACTTTGCGCACTTGCACCCGTACAACCACTTCGGCTGAATCGGTCAGGCTGGCCAGATCGGCATATGTTAGATTGTCCGAAACAGCGGTTGCGCTTTTGATTGCAGCGGTGCCGCCTGCGCGAATCGCACCTTGTTGGGCGATTGCCGACGTTGCTGAAATGCTGCTCAGCAACCCTGCGATAACAAGGGTGGATAATGTGGATCGTGTTGCAGACGTGGTCATTTTTGCCTTTCCGGCAGCATAAGAGGGCGTCTCCATACTGCTATTTCCGTCAATTTCAGCCAGTGCAACCATGAATCGACAGTTAACGGATTAAAGCATTTGCGCGCCTTTGGCTTCGCCGTTAAGAATGCTCCTTGTTCGGGCAATCCAAAAACAAGCAGCCCGACGCTTGCCGCCGCCAACCCACCCGGGTTGCGTCGGTGGACCGGGTTGCCGGCAGGGTGGATTGAAATTTGCTGGATTGGCTTTCGCGCGGATCACCGATCTGTCGTGCTGGCCCCACTCTGGTTAGGGCGCGCACCCGCGTGCTCTTGGCCAAGGTGGACGATCAGGAGTATTGGAGCTGAATGGCATACGTTGACCAACAGATGAGCGGTAACAAGATCACCGCGCTCATCATCGTTGCGATCCTTCATGTCGTCATCGGTTACGCGCTGGTCTCCGGGCTGGCGAGCGAGGCGTACACGAAGGTGAAGGAGATAACCGCGGCGGTCAAAATCGAGGAAGAGAAGCCGCCGGAAGAACCGCCGCCTCCTCCCCCGAAGAATGACACGCCCCCACCGCCGGTCGTCGCGCCTCCGCCGCCGATCAGCTTTAACGCGCCTGCACCGCAAGTGCAGACAGTTAATGAGGCGCCACCATTGCCGCCTCCGCCGTCGCCGGTGGCTCTACCGCCGCCGCCTGCTGCACCGCCTGCTCCTCGGTTCCAACCCAAGGGCGCAGCGCCAAAAGGCAATCCAGGCAACTGGGCGACGTCGAATGACTACCCTTCGCGAGCACTTCGCGAAGAGCGTGAAGGCACAACAGGTTTCCGCGTAACAGTGGGTCCTGATGGCAAGGTTACGGATTGTCAGATCACCAGATCTTCAGGCAGCCCCGACCTTGACGAAGCGACATGCGCCAACGTTCGTCGCCGCGCGCGTTTTACGCCCGCAAGTGATGGTGATGGCAACCCGGCTTCGGGCTCATATTCGAACTCAATTCGCTGGGTCATTCCAAAGGACTGATTTAGCCGAACGGACACGAAAGCCCGTTCGACTGGCTTTCACGCACTTTGATTTGATTTGAAGAGGAAGACTCGCAATGTTCATCTACAACCTTGCCGCTGCGGCGACCAACGCTGCGCCAAAGAAGGCCTTCGGCCTGATGGAAGCACTGTTTCCGGATGGTAAGCCAAACTACATCGGCATCGCGACGCTCGTGATCCTGGGCGTCATGTCGTTCGGTTCGTTCTACATCATGTTCACCAAGCTGTTCGAACAGAACAAGATCCTCAAGCAGTACGCCAACATCAGCGCGTTCTGGCGTGCGCCGTCGCTGCGTGAAGGCGCTGCAAAGCTCGAAAAGAACAGCGCATGGCGCCAGGTTGTTGACGATGGCCTCAACGCCGAAGACCAGCACGGCAAGATGACCGATTCGATGGAAGCCCATGATTGGCTCCACGGTTCGCTCGCTCGCTCGGAAGCGTCGATCAACTCGATGCTTGCTGGCGGCCTGCCGTTCCTTGCAACCGTGGGCGCAACTTCGCCGTTCATCGGTCTGTTCGGTACCGTGGTCGGCATCTACAACGCGCTGATCGCCATCGGCCTTTCCGGTTCGGCATCGATCGACAAGGTGGCAGGCCCAGTGGGTGAAGCTCTGATCATGACCGCACTCGGTCTGCTCGTGGCTGTTCCCGCCGTGCTTGCCTACAACTGGCTTCAGGCACGCAACAAGAAGATCGCAGAACTGCTCTCGGGCTTCTCGACCGATCTGCTTGCGAACATCAATTCCAAGGGTGTCGTCAAGCCAGCTATCAAGGCTGCGCCTGCTGCTGCTCCGGCCGCTCCGGTCAAGAAGTAATTCTGTAACCTCTGGTCGGCGCTAGACGCCGACCTGTTCTACGCGGGGCTTCTGCCGGAGCCTCAACCCCACGGGGCAGGCTCCGGCAACTTCCGCGGATCAGAACAGATAGGATGTAACCCATGGCAATGTCTGTAGGCGGCGCTGGCGGTCAGGAACGCCCGATGTCGGACATCAACACCACGCCGCTCGTGGACGTGATGCTGGTGCTGCTGATCATCTTCCTTATCGCGGTGCCGGTCGCAATCCAGTCGATCGAAAAGCTTAAGGTCCCCATCCTTCCCAGCGAAGAATCGCAGGACAAGGTCGACAACCTGATGCTCTCGGTCGTCTCGACTGACGAGGCAGGCCGTAGCCCGAAGGAACCCGGATATGCAGGGTCTTCGCGCACTGGCCAATGCCGCGTCTATTTCAACAACTCGGTCCCGGTAGATAACAACGAGCTGTACCAGCAGGCTTTCAATCGGCTTGATTCGATTGTGAAGCGTGAAGGCGGCGCGGCAAATATGGATCCGGAACAGATCCCAGAAGTGCAGATCCGTGGTGACGTTAACGTGCCTTGGAAGTGTATTGCTGGGGCCATCTATAACGTCCAGATTGCTGGCTATCCAAAGGTCGGCTTCATCTCAACCCCGGTTGATCCAAACGGCTAAGTCCGCAAGGACTTAACCAAGTGCAGCCGGACCAGAGAACGAACAGGAGTACCTTAAGATGGGAATGAGCGCTGGATCCGATGATGGCCAGCCGATGATGGAAATGAACACGACGCCGTTGATCGACGTCATGCTCGTGCTCCTCATCATGTTCATCATCACCATCCCTGTGGCGACCCACGCGGTAAACATCAATTTGCCGCAACCACAGCCACCGTCGCCTAATCAAGTGATCGATCCGATCAAGAACAAGCTTGTTTTGACGACAACGAACGCGATTCTGTGGAACGGTGCGCCGATCACAGAAGGTCAGTTGGTGTCAATTCTGCAATCGACCCGGGCGATCAATCCCGAGCCGGAACTCCAGTTCCAGCCCGAGGAATATGCCAGCTACGAGATCACGAACCGCGTGATGAAGATCATCACCGATTCCAAGGTTTCGAAGTTCGGCTTCGTCGGCAACGAAAACTTCGCGACCTTCTCGAAAGCTCAATAAGCTTTCCAGAAAGTCTCGCGTTTTCCAGCCGCAAGGTTGCACAAAACACGAAAAGGGAGCGGCGTAATCCGCTCCCTTTTTGCGTGGGGGCCTCAACCAGCGCCTCGCCACCAACCTCCATCCCATCCACCTTCGTCATTGCGAGCCCCGCGCAGCGGGGAGAAGCAATCCAGCCCGGTGCTCACCAACTCGGGATGGATCCACCCGCAATACCAACTTGCAAACGCGCGCGTCAGTCCAGCAACGCTCAATCCGCCCGCATCGCCGCTGCTGCAAGGCTCTCGGCCTCCAGCAGCATCTCATCATCCGCTGCCCCCGCAGGCAGTGTTTCGCGCCCGATCATCACCAGCACCGGCACAGCCAGCGGTGACACGCGGTCCAGCTTTACATGGACCAATTGCCCCGCTGCACGATCCAATAGATCACCCAAACGCCCAACATCGGTCATCCGCGCGCGCGCATCAGCCCATGCAGCTTCGATCAGCAGATGATCGGGCTCATACTTACGCAACACGTCATAGATCAGGTCGGTCGAAAACGTCACTTGCTTGCCCGATTTGCGTTTGCCGGGGTGTTGGCGTTCAACCAATCCCGAAATCACCGCCACTTCGCGAAACGCCCGCCGCAGCAAGTGCGATTCCTGTACCCATTCCACGAACTCGTCCGTGAGAATATCGGGCGAGAGCAGCGGCACCGGATCATCCACCGCGCGCGCGCCCCACACCGCCAGGGCATAGTCATTGGCGACAAAGCCCAACGGCATCATCCCGCGCTCGTTCATCCGCCGCGTGATCAGCATCCCCAGCGACTGGTTCGCGTTCCACCCCTCGAAGGTGTAGTAAACCGTGTAATGCCGTCCGTTGTGCGGGAAACTCTCCGCCAGCAAATCACCGGGGCCGGGCAAGCGGCTGCGCCAGTCCTGCATCTCCAGCCATTCACGCACATCATCGGGAAAGCGCGCCCAACCGGGACGATCCACCATCAAAGCCCGCACACGCTCGGAAAGATGCGTAGTCAGCGGCAGACGCGCACCGTTGTAACTCGGGATTTGGCCCGGTTTCTTGGCCGCACGCACGATCAGGTCGAGATCGCGCACGCCCTCCACTTCCAGATCCATCCCGGCAAAACGGATCGTATCGCCGGGTGAAAGCGAGGCACCAAAGCTTTCCTCGACTTTGCCAAGGCTCCGACCGTTGCGGAAGCGCACCTCCAGCATCTCGGAATCAATGATGATCCCCGCGTTCAGCCGGTGCCGCGCGGCGTGTTCAGGATGCACCAGCCGCCACATGCCCTGCTTGTCCCGCACAATCCGCTTGAACCGGTCATAGGCGCGCAGCGAATAGCCGCCCGTCGCCACGAATTCGAGCACACGGGTCCACAGCGCCGCATCAATCCAGCGATAGGAATAGGACGAGCGCACCTCTGCCAGCAGCGCGGCTTCATCGAACGGCCCGGCACAAGCACAAGCCATCACATGTTGCGCCAATACATCCAGACCTCCTGCGCGGAAATCCTCACCATCGCGCTGCCCGTCTTCAACCGCCTCCTGCGCGGCAAAAGCTTCCAAAAATTCAAAGCGGTTGCCCGGTACCAGCAGCGCCCTGCTCGCACAATCCAGCCGGTGATTGGCGCGGCCTATGCGTTGCAGCAACCGCGACGAGCCCTTGGGCGCACCCATCTGCACCACCAGATCGATGTCGCCCCAGTCCACCCCCAAATCGAGGCTGGCCGTACACACCAGCCCGCGCAGTTCCCCTCGCGCCATCGCCCCTTCAACCTTGCGCCGCGCCTCTTTGGAAAGCGACCCATGGTGGATGCCGATGGGCAGCTTGTCGTCGTTCACGTCCCACAGCAGTTGGAAAATATACTCGGCCAGAAACCGTGTGTTGGTGAAGATCAGCGTGGTCTTGTTGGACTTGATCGCCTGATACAACTGCGGCACCGCCCACGCCGCCGCATGCCCGCCCCACGGCACGCGCTGGTCCTCAGGGTGCAGGATCGAAACCTGGGGCGGCGCGCCCACCTCGCCTAGTACCAACCGCACCGAAGCTGCATCGCCCTGCGGCCCCAGCCAGCGCCGAAAGTCATCCGGATCCGCCACCGTTGCCGACAATGCGACCCGCTGCATATCAGGCGCAATCGATTGCAGCCGTGCTAGCGAAAGCGCTACCAAATCACCCCGCTTACCAATAGCCAGCGCATGTACTTCATCAACTATCACCCGCTTCAACCCGGCAAACATCGTCGCTGATTCGGGATAGCTGAGCAGCAGCGACAGCGATTCTGGCGTGGTCAAAAGCACATGCGGCGGCTTGGCCCGCTGCCGCGCCTTGCGGTCCGACGGTGTATCCCCGCTCCGCGTCTCGACCCGCACTTTCAGGCCGATGTCATCAATTGGCGTCAGCAGATTGCGCTGCACATCATGCGCTAGGGCTTTCAGCGGCGAAACGTAGAGCGTGTGCAGCCCATCACCCGGCGGTGAATCGCCTGCAAAATCGGCCAGCGTTGGCAGAAATCCCGCCAGCGTCTTGCCCGCCCCGGTATCGGCCACCAGCAATGCGTGATCGCCCGCCCGCGCCGCCGCCAGCATATCCCATTGATGCTGCCGCACGCGCCAACCCCGCTGCGCAAACCAATCAGCGATGGAGGAAGGAAGCGTCATCGCTCTTTAGATAGGTTGTGGCAGGCGCAACCGAAAGGATGGCCTTCGGTGCCTTATGATACCAGGCTCCGGATCGAGAAGATCAGCACGCCAAGCCCAAGCGCGATCCATAGCCCTTTGCCAAGCCAGCCTGGCGCGTTGGCCGCTGCTTCATCCTGCACCCAAAGCGCCACCCGCACAGGATCGAAATGCTGCTCAAGCTCGGGAAAATTGTTCCGAATCTCTTCGAGCAGCATTGCCACATCACCGCGCCGGATGAACAGTCCGCGACGGCTCGCCGGTTGGGCGGGTGTGGCAAGCTCGATCCAAGCTTTGTGCCATGGATGGCCAGTCCTTTGGACGTCCTCAAGGAAGTGCAAGCCACGCAGGCGGCTGTTCAGGAACATAACCGCTGCGCGCCCGCTTTCCTTGCCGCGCTCGCTCCCCCACAGAAATACGCGCGCGGCAGGCTCAAGCAACGGAGCTGACCGCGGCCAGCTATCGCAGAGCAGCTGCGCCAGCCAATCATCAAGCGCGTCAAACGCGGCGGCGCTGACGTTTTCGGCATTGTGCAACACCGCCTTCAGGTGGCCGCGCGCCATTGCCTCCTCCCAGCCTTCGAGCGCAGCCAATCCTTCGCCAGCGGCTTCGGGCAATAGCAGCCTTTGCAGCGCCTGTTCGTGCGCCCAGCCCGGCATTACCGCATCGGCATTCTGTTCCAGGCCCAGCAGTACAGGCCGCGCAAACGGATCGCGCGCCATCGCAATGGCTTGCTCGGCAGGGGCCTGGGCCGCAGCAAAGCCTCGCGTCACATCCAGCGATTGCGCGCTTTCGCCCAACCGTGTCGTCAGCGTGGGTTCGGACATGCCCTTTGCCTCGGGCGCGCCGAAAAGCCAGTTTGCGTTTGCGCGCTTGGGTCCGTCCTGGTCTGTCATCTGGCTCAAGATGGTTATCAGTGGCCGAATTGCGAGCCGCGCGCGATGCCTGATGCATCCAATTGCGCATCAACGTGTTTGAGCAAGCGTGAAAGGCCCGCATCGCTGCGGCTTTCCGCGCGGACCACCAGCACATCTTGCGTGTTGGACGCGCGCAGCAGCCACCACCCGTCGGGGGTGTCAACACGCACGCCGTCAATTTCGTTGATCCGGGCACCTTCTGCGCGCAGCCGCGCCGCCACTTCGGCAACGACGGCAAATTTGCGCGCTTCATCAACCTGAAACCGCAGCTCGGGTGTATTGATCATTGTGGGCAAGCTTGCGCGCATCTGCGTGACCGATTTGTTCAGCCGAGCCGTGGCAGCGATCAAGCGGGTAGCCGCATAAAGCGCATCGTCGAATCCGTAGTAACGATCGGCAAAGCAGACATGGCCGCTCATTTCGCCGCCCAACAGCGCACCAGTTTCGTTCATTTTGGACTTTATCAAGGAGTGCCCGCTCTTCCACATTAGCGGAATGCCGCCAAGCGCGGAAATCCGCTCAAACAGCGCGCTACTGCACTTCACATCGCCGATGATTATTGCTCCGGGCGAGGTTTGCAGCACATCTTCCGCAAAAATGCTTAGCAATTGATCGCCCCAAATCGTGCGGCCAGCGCTGTCGATTACTCCAATTCGGTCTCCATCTCCGTCGAATGCTATTCCGAAGTCGAGGTTTCCCGCCGCGACAGCCTGCACAAGATCGGCAAGGTTTTCCTCCACAGTCGGATCAGGATGATGGTTGGGGAAATGGCCGTCCACAAACGTAAACAGCAAAGCATGGTGTCCGGGCAGTCTGGCAGCCATAGCCTCGACCACGGGGCCAGCGGCGCCGTTGCCAGCGTCCCAGCCGATGCGCAAGCCCTCCAGCGCGGATCGGTCGACGCCGTCCAGCCCGCCGAGCAGGCGACCAACGTAGGCATCCATGATGGCAACATCGGTGACGGTTCCATTGCCCGATACCCAACGGCCTTCATCGGCGATGCGCCCGAGATCGATTATATCGGCCCCAAAGAACGATCGTCCTTCAAGTACCGCTTTGAAGCCATTGTGATTGGCGGGATTGTGGCTGCCGGTTACCTGAATGCCGCCCTGTATATCTGGAAGTGAAGCGGCAGCGAAATAGAGCATCGGGGTTGGCCCCATGCCGATCCGCACCACATCGATCCCGCTGGTGGTAAGCCCTTCAACCAGAGCTTGCTCCAGCACCGGCGAACTTAACCGCCCATCATAGCCCACCACAACGCGCTTGCCGCCAATTTGCGCCACCCGCGTGGCAAAACTGCGCCCGATGGCGTGCGCATCGTCCGGCCCCAGCGTTTCGCCAAACACGCCGCGAATATCGTATTCGCGCAGGATCGAGGGATCAAAACTGTGGCGCATCGCCTCGCGCTTAACCGTTCCGGCGATCACCCAACCGGGCAAGCAGCAGGTCGCGGGCAGCATTGGCTTCGTAAACAGCCTCATTCGATCCACCACGATCGGGGTGGACCTTTGTGATCAGGCGGCGGTGCGCTTCGATCACCTCGTCATGGCCCGCAGAGGTTGAAATGCCCAACAGGTTGCGCGCTTTGGCTTCGTTGTTCTGGCGAGGATCACCCGCCAGCAATTCCCACGGCCACCGCCCCGACAGCATTTTGCATGCGATGCTGACAAGGGCGACAAGCGCAAGAACTTTGAACATCAGGCCGCGCTCTCCAGCGTAGCCTTGGCCGAGTCCGCCTTTGCCGATACCGGCAATTTCAGGCCGGCGACCAGCGTGCGCAGTTCTTGCCGGGCAACAAGGTGGCTGGTGCCCAGTTCGCCCAGATGCCCCTTGTCCAGCAAGGTCAGCCCTGACGGGAACAATTCGCGATAGATCACGCGTTCGGACAAGCCGCTGGCAATGCGAAAGCCCACGCGCTTGGACAATTCGGTGAGCGCGGTATCGATGCGGCGCTGGTTTCGCGCTTCGGTATAGCCGGTGCGGTTGCGCACCACGACCCAATCCATTTCGCGGCGGGCATTGGTGATCGTGGCCATCGCCCGCTTCTTGCGCGCTTCCCAGATCAGTTCGGCATAGAATGACAGGCGGCGCACTTTGAAGGTTTCGGCGTCCACCTGCCCGATCAGATCGAAATCGACGAAGCTGTCGTTCAGCGGCGTCACCAGCGTATCGGCGCGGGTGGCTACGTGACGGGCCAGCGGATCATCACGGCCGGGCGTATCATAGACGATGAAATCGTGCGTTTCAGCCAAGCGGTCGGTCAGGGCGTCAAGCTCTTCGACGCTTTGCGCGTCATAGACTTCGAACGTAGCGGTGGGCAGCGCGATGGCCCGGCGGCGCATGGTTTCCGCACGATTCTCAAAATAGCGGTGCATCGTGCGCTGGCGGGCATCAAGATCAATCGCGGCCACGCGCGCGCCCTGATATGCCAATGCCACGGCCACATGGACCGCCGTGGTCGACTTGCCGGTGCCGCCTTTTTCGTTGGCGAAGACGATGCGGTGGGGGCCATTCGACAAGGGCGGTACTCTCTTTTGTGGTGCGCGGGCCGGGCTTGCGGGAGGACGCTTGCCCTCCTATCGCCCTTCCCATCAGACTTAGTGGAGAGGGGCCTCGCGTGCAAACCATCAAACGGCTTGTTGAGCTACGCGAAGCGGTCGATGCGCTCAAAAACGGGGGAAAACGTGTCGCGCTTGTCCCCACGATGGGTGCGTTGCACCAAGGACATCTGACGCTGGTGCGCGAAGCGGCCAAGCATGCTGACCATGTCGTCGCCTCGATCTTCGTCAATCCCCGCCAGTTCGGGCCGAACGAGGATCTTGATGCCTATCCGCGCCGGATGGCCGCCGATTCTGCGCTGCTCGAAGCAGAGGGCGTGGCGGTGTTGTGGGCTCCCACGGTCGATCAGATGTACCCCGATGGCTATGCCACCAATGTCTCGGTTTCAGGGGTGAGCGAGGTGGCTTGCGGTGCGGCACGGCCGGGTCATTTCGATGGCGTGGCCACAGTGGTGTGCAAGCTGTTCAATCAGGTGCGGCCGGATGTAGCGCTGTTTGGCGAAAAGGACTGGCAGCAACTGGCCGTGATTCGCCGCATGGCCCGCGACCTTGATCTGACCTTGCCCAAAACCGATGCCATCATCGGCGTGCCCACCGTGCGCGAGGCCAGCGGCCTCGCCATGAGCAGCCGCAACCAGTATCTGACTGCGGCCGAACGAGATCAGGCAGCGGGGCTTTCG
Source organism: Novosphingobium sp. AAP83 (assembly GCF_001295795.1). Lineage (GTDB taxonomy): Bacteria > Pseudomonadota > Alphaproteobacteria > Sphingomonadales > Sphingomonadaceae > Novosphingobium. The sequence continues at coordinate 40,030 of NZ_LJHY01000010.1, read as the reverse complement.
GCGGCGATGCGCAAAGCGATTGCGGCGATTGAAGGCGGGGCGGATGTAACGGCGAGCCTATCCGCGCTCAACACCGATATCCTCGCCACAGGATTCCTGTCGGTCGATTATGCCGATTTGCGCGATGCGGCGACGCTTGCGGAATTGGCGACGTTTTCCGGCCAGCCTGCCAGACTGTTGGTGGCTGCGCGCATGGGGGCTGCGCGCCTGATTGATAACATGGGGCTTGGCGGCAACTGATTTTCAGTAAACCGGCGGATCAACCTCGGGCACGGCCCCTACTGGCGCGACCGGCTCACCCTGTAAGCGCGGAGGCATCGCGTTTTCAGGCACATCATCGATCTGCATGTCGCGCGTGGACACGTGTTCAAGGTTGCGCACGCGCACTGTGATATCGCCGCCGGTCAGCGTAAGTTCGTTGAAGCTGGGCGGGGTGGAGCGCACGCGTTGCGACAAGGTGCCCGCGCCGATCATCCGCACCGGACCATTGGGTGTGGGGTGAATGAGATCGAACGGATCGTGGACGTGGCCAGAAAGAACCGCGCAGACATTGCGGCTGGCCAGCGCGGCCAAAGCGCGGCTGCCGCCCCGGGTCAGCGCTTTGCCGCGTGTTCCGGCCTCAACCAACGGATGATGGCACGCCACCACTGCGCGCGTGCCGGATGGCAGAGCGTCTATCGCAGCCAGTGTCTGGTCCAGAGCGGACTTGCCGACGGTGCCTTTCGACCAATTGAGCCGCCACTGCGCGCGGGCTGTGGTTTTCAACGGAATGATCACCATGCCGGGCAGATCGAGTTCACGCTCCAGCAGCGATTTTATCGCATGGAACCGGCGATAGGGATCGAAAAAGCGTTCGATAAGGTTGAAATAGGGCAGGTCGTGATTGCCCACTTCGACCGTCACCGGCACGCCCAGCGACTGGATCCACTGCACCGCAGCTGCATATTCGCGGTGACGCGCGCGCATCGTCAGATCGCCCGTGATCGATACGGCATCAGGCTTTTCGGTTGCGATGCATTGCGCCACCCAATCGAGCGCGCGGCGATCTTCCAATCCGAAATGGATATCGCTGATATGGAACAGGCGGGTCATGACGAAAGGGGTGATTGCCGTTCACGCACTGCGGGTCAATCCCCGCCGTGTTTTGTCGAAATAAAGTCTACCGGAAAGACAATGCGGGTGAACTTTTCGGTCGTGCCGCCCTGGCGGCGTTCGCCATCAATCATCAACGGGATGGGACTTGTGCTGGAGCACTCGATCGCTTTGAAATGGCCAAGATCATCGTGTGGCCCAAGGCGGAAATCCCGCTTGATCAGCATCGCAAAGCCTTGCGCGGCAAAATCGGCAAGGTCGTTGAAGTCGTACCCCTCGACCCGCAAACCATCCTCTTCCGGCGCCACGCGCAGCGCGCGATAGCCGTCTGCCTTGGCGGCGGCGCAAGTGGCGATGGTTACCCCCGCGCCTTCGCGTGTTTCGCGTAAAGCTATGGAGAAGGTTTCGGCAACTGCGCCCAAATCGAAGTCGCGCACGCTTTCGCGCACATCGGCCCACATCGCGCCGGGGCCGGCCAGAACCTCGACCAGCGCAGTGCCTTGTGATGTGCGAACGGCGGGTCGGGGGAGGCGGTCATATGTGCCAGCGCCAAGACGGGCGATGACATCTTGCGCGGTAACATCACCATGCAGCGCTTTGGACAGCAGGTTCATCGTGCCGCCGGGAAGCACCAGAATCGCGCCATCCCAGCCTTCGGCCTTGGTGGCCGTAGCGTTGATTGTGCCATCACCGGCAAACACCGCCAGAGTCTTCACGCCTGCCGCGTCCAAGGCCATGCCAGTGGGCAAGTCCTCGTCGGGAAGGCGGATGAGACGCATGGGCTTACAACCAGAAGCACCGAGCAACGCCGCAAGGACTTCCACCGCCGCATCGGTATTGCTGCCGCTTGCGGCATTGGTGATCAGCCAGAGGGGAGAAAGGTCCATCGCAGCGGATAAACCCGCAGGCCAGGCGATTGTTCCTAAACCCTGTCAGTCAGGATCAGGTAGGCTGAAAAACTGTTGAGCACCGAATAGACAACATAGGCGATGGGGCCGCTTACCACGCCATCGGCGGCAAACATCAGTGCGGCAAACAGCAGCATGAATTCGACGATCATCGTGAAGCGGCCACCCAATGCGTGGTAAAACCACGGCATTTTCCCAAGCATGGGATGGCCGCTGTCCATGACGGCGCGGTGGAGGGCAAAGTTGCCGATGCCCAGGAGGAAGGTAATCACAATAGCCATTGGCGCAGACGATATGACTTTGTTGGTCAAATGTCACACGTGCAGTTCGTAGACCGGAAATTGCTGTTCGTCCGGTGCGGGCGGCGCTCGTCGGACGCTAGGGAAAGCTGGTCGAGGCAGGGGCGAACGCGTGCACCGGTGCGCGTAGAGAGAATGCATGCGGTGGCTAGCCAGTCCCCATCGACCCCCGACGCCAAGCTGGCCCGGTCATCGCAAACTCTCTCGCCGGATGTGCTCCGGCCCTTTTTGAAGGACGACGCCATGATCCGCAATTCTCTGATCGCCGCCAGCCTGTTTGGTCTTGCCCTGACGGCCAGCCAACCCGCCTTTGCCGAGACCCGCCTCGTGGGTTACGCCGATCTCGATCTGACGACGCAGGCAGGCAACGCCAAGCTTGACCAGCGGCTCAAGCGTGCTGCCAAGAAGGTATGTGGTCTCAATGGCACGACCAATCCGCTGCGCGAAGCGGCGGCCAACCAGCAGTGCTTTGCCAAGGCCTTTGCCGAAGCGCGCCGTGCCAAAGTGAAGGTCCAGCAGACGATGCTGGCAGCGCGCTAAGGCCTCGCGATCCACCCGTTTGCCCGGCCGGATTAGTCCCCCGTCCGGGCCAGACTCAAGGGGTCGTCGGGTGGCCGATGACCCCTGCTTTTTAGCCGACGTCCTGAAGTTTGAGCGGGGCTTTGCTGGCGTCGAGTTCGCCCCGATCCCGCCACATCAGGTCTTCGGGCGAAAGCGGGCGACCGTCCTGGCCGCGAATGCCGATGGCGGCGATGGGCAGGCCATCGCGCGCATCGCACAGCACCGGGTTGGCGGGTACGCCAAGTTGCCACTTTTCACCCCACTGGCGCAGCGCGAGCATGGCGGGCAGGAGGTCCAGACCTTTGGGCGTCAGGCGATATTCGATGCGGCGACGATCGTCGGCGCAATGTTCGCGCTTCAAAATGCCCACTTCGACCAAGCGCGACAGGCGGTTTGACAGGATGTTGCGGGCAATGCCGAGGGCTTCGAGGAAATCTTCGAAGTGGCGCACGCCGTTGAAGGCGGCGCGCAGGATCATGAATGACCAGCGTTCACCCATTGCTTCGAGGGCGAGGGGCAGGCCGCATTGGGCGATTTCATGCAGGGGTTCGCGGAGCTTTTCCATGGTTTAGTTGATGTAACACATGCGCAGAGTTTTTATAAGTTTTTAGTTGCAACTAAAAACTGGTCATTATAGGTAGCGAATCGCAACGGAATTGGCATCCTCTCCAAGCATAGCGCTTTTCCGGTGCCCCAATGGACCACATTCAGGGGAAACCACATGATTTCAGGAAATTATCGCGGAACTGCCCGCAAGCTTCTGCCCGCTTTCATAGCCGTGATGGCTACGACAGCCAGCTTTGTATTGACCGCAGCGCCAGCGCGCGCGGCCACTAACGGCCCGTTCTATTCAGCCACGCTCAGCCGCCCGATGGATGGTGCGCAAAAGGTGATCCAGAAGGGCGTCTTGTGGAAGTGCGAAGGCGCTGCTTGCGCTGCCCCGCGTGACACTTCGCGCCCCGTCATGGTCTGCGCGCGGCTAGTGCAAAAGGTCGGCCCGGTCACGCGCTTTGCCACACCGCAAGGGGAACTTAACCCCGAAGACCTTGCCCGTTGCAACCAGTCCGCCGCCGATTGATCCAAACTCCAGCGCGCGCCAGACGCACACCCTCTCTGGCCCGCCAACCTGAAAAGACCGCGAACAGCATGACTATTCGCGGTCTCTTTTTGTGCGTACCATAGCGGTTATGCGCATTCTTGCTGCCTTGGCGCTTCTGGCTCTTTCATCTGCTGTTACCGCACAAACAAGTGCACCGCCGGTGCCAGACTTGTCGCGCCTGAGCGAGGACCACCGCGCCGCGCTGCGTTGCGCGGCGGCCTTTGCGATTGTTGCAACGGTGCAGTCAGGTGGCGAAAGCCTTGCAGGATGGCCGCCGCTGAGCGTGCGCGGCAAACGGTTCTTTGCGGATGCGGGCGTGGCAGTGATGCGCGAGGCCGGGATTGATCGTGCCGCCGTGCGCGACCTGATCGCGGGCGAAGTGCGGGCGCTTCAGACCGCAGCCGAACCCGATGCGGCGCTGGCCGCGCTGGCAAAGCCTTGTACGGTGCGGCTGGATGCTGCGGTTTCCCCGCTTGTCACGCCCGGCTTGCGCCAATGTGCCGCGATCATGACGCTGGCCTATGACGAGATATATGCCCGCGAAGGCTTGAGCGCGGCGGCACGCGATCTGAAAACGCTGGCGTCGGTCCTTTCGGCGCGGGAACGCGAGGCCCTGATTGCAGCGGGCAAAACCGGCGGTGAGGCAGATCGCGCCATGGCCGAAACGCGCGAGGCCATTGCCGCAGAAGCAGGCGATGGCAAAGGTGGCATCGACAAGTATGAAGTGGCGCACTGCTACACCCTCGCCAAGCCGGACGAGAAAACACACTATTAAGGGTAGCGGCATTGAGCGGGGCGCTGTGGCCCCCCATATTCGCGGCAAAGGAGATACCGCATGCCTGACAAACTCAACTTGTCCGAAGCCGAATGGCGTGAACGCCTGACGCCCGAGCAGTATCACGTGCTTCGCCAAGGCGGCACCGAACGCGCGTTTACTGGCGCTTATGAAAAGAACAAGGCGGCTGGCGATTACACTTGCGCCGGATGCGGCGCGCCCTTGTTCAGATCCGACACCAAATATGACAGCGGATCAGGCTGGCCCAGCTTCTATGCGCCGCTGGAATCCGATGTGGTTGATGAACATCGCGATACCGCCCACGGCATGGTTCGCACCGAAGTGCGTTGCGCACGCTGCGACGGACATCTGGGGCACGTGTTCCCTGATGGCCCTGCGCCCACCGGCCTGCGCTATTGCATGAACAGCGCCTCGCTCGATTTCATTCCCAAGGATTGAGGTGATTGCGGCGTTGGCAATCACAACCTTCAGCTTCGGCAGCTTCGCTTCCTCGAAATGACGAGGCTATGTTTGCGATGGACATAATCGCCAAAAGGCCGGGGGCGTCAGCGAGCGTCTTGGCGCAATCGCGAATTAACGGTTAACCCTGCGTTACGATTGCCCTATGCATAGGGCAGCAAGGTGTTTGGGCGGTCATGGTTGACCATGCCTGCGCCAAGATGAGGGAAGCGGTACAAGACTGATGGCCAGACGGGATATTCCCCGCCGCTCTGATGGCGGCCGGTCTTCTCCGCAACCTGCACAGCCCTCGGCGTTTCGCCGGTGGATCGGGCGGCTGTTTGTGTGGGGCACAGGCTTCATGCTGCTTGGTGCGCTTGCGCTGGGTGTCGCGGTGGCGGTGACGGTGCGTTCGCTGCCGGGCTATCAGGAACTGAAGTCCAGCCAGACCGGACAGATGATCGTGGTGCGCGCGGCAGACGGTTCGGAAATCGTCACACTTGGGCCAAGCTATGGCAAATGGGTGCCTTACGAGCGTATTCCCCAGCCGATGAAAGATGCGATGATCTCGGTCGAGGATCGTCGTTTCCGCAGCCACTGGGGCGTTGATCCGATCGGCATCGTGCGCTCTGTCATGGTGCGTGTAGAAAAAGGCGCATGGCGGCAAGGCGGATCGACGATCACGCAGCAATTGGCGCGCAATATCTTCCTGAACAACAACAAGACCTTCGGGCGAAAATCGCGCGAATGGATTTTGGCGCTGGCGCTGGAGCAGAAGTTTTCCAAGGACCAGGTGCTCGAACTCTATCTGAACAAGGTCTATTTCGGCGGTGGTGCTTATGGCATCGATTCGGCTGCGCGGAAGTTTTTCGGCCATCCGGGGGAAGAGATCACTCTTCCCGAAGCGGCGATCATTGCCGGGCTGGTCAAGGCCCCATCACGCTATTCACCCACGGCAGATGCGGATGCGGCGATTGGCCGTGCGGGCGTGGTGTTGCAAACCATGGTCAGCAATGGCGTGATCTCTGCCGATGAAGCCGCCGGTATCAACCTGAAAAAGGTCAAGATGGTTGAAGACCGCGACGCCCAGAATTCGGCGCGCTATTTTACCGATTGGGCACTGCCGCAGCTTGATCTGATCCTGCCGGAAAATGACCAGCCGATTGAAGTGTGGACCACGCTTGATCCGGTGATGCAGCGCGCAGCGACTGCTGCAATTGCTGGTTTTGCGCCCAAGGGCGCACAGGGCGCGCTCGTTTCGATGGACCGCGATGGCGCGGTGCTGGCGATGGTGGGCGGCACCGATTATGTCAATTCGAACTACAACCGCGCGGTCAATGCGGTGCGCCAGCCGGGTTCGGCGTGGAAGCTGTTTGTCTATCTGACTGCGTTGGAGGGGGGCTATACCCCCGATGATCGTGTGGTGGACGAACCGGTGACGATCGAAAACTGGACTCCGCGCAACGATGGCGGGCGCTATGCCGGTGAGATCGATCTGCGCACCGCCTTTGCCTATTCCAAAAACACCGTGGCCGCCCAGTTGGGCAACGAGGTGGGCTTCGGGCAAGTGGCCAACATGGCACGGCGTTTGGGCATCACCACTCCGATCAATACCCTGCCATCGATGGTTCTGGGATCATCGGATGTGCGCGTGATCGATATGGTTCGCGCCTTTGCCGTGGTTCAGGCCAAAGGCATGTCGGTTGCGCCATTCGGCATCCGCAAAGTGACGACGACGGATGGCGAACTGCTGTATAGCTATCGCGCCGATAACCCGCAGCAATTGATACCCAATTATGTGGCCGCCGGGATGACCGACCTGATGCAGACCGCGGTAAACATCGGTACCGGGCGCGCAGCGCAGATTGGCCGCCCCGTTGCGGGCAAAACCGGCACGACATCTTCCAACAAGGACGGCTGGTTCCTTGGCTTCTCCAGCGGGATCACCACGGGCGTGTGGATGGGCCGCGATGATGCCAAAGCGGTTCCGGGCCTTCAGGGCGGTGCCGCACCCGCGCGCGCCTTTGCGGCCTACATGAAAGTCGCCACGGCCAAGCGCCCGGTTGAAAAGTTCGATACCGAGCTGAAACTGCCGCAATGGCAGCTTGAGCCGGATGACGAAGCCATGCTCGGCAATCCCGATGAATACTTCTATGTCGATGAGCAGGGCAATCTGGTGGACCCGTCGCGCCGGGACCGTGAGCCTGCGGTCGAGACATTTGACGATTCCAATGTCACGCCCGAAGGCGTGCCGGATGAAGCGCCCCAAGCGGCCAATGACGATTTCCTGAACCGCGCCACCGGCCGCCAGCGACCGCCTCAACCACCGCAATAGGGCGACTGGGCGCTTATCGGGCCTGCGCGCAGAACCTTTTGTGATTCAGCGCGTTATGTCTTCAAACGGGAACGCTCTTCCCAAGGAGACAGGATATGGGCTTACTGAAATGGGCGGTCGTTGGCGCGGCCGGTTATGCGATTTATCGCGCATCGCAAAGCAGGGACGCGGCGACCGGCCACGCGGCCTTTGCCGATGGCGAAGCCACCGACCACAATTTTTCGCAAGTCCGGTCTGCCGGTGTGGAAGGCATGCGATCCGATCCCGAGCATTGGGACCGCACAGATCAGGCCTCGGACGAGAGCTTCCCGGCGAGTGATCCGCCGGGGAGGTACTGAACGGGGCCAAAGCATTTGTCAGGCGGGTTCGAGCAGCAGGCTGGCGGCGGCGGTGTTGCCGACCCGGATCAAAGTTCGGGTGGCAGAAGTTAGCGCCCGCTTAGGTAACGTAACGGACTGTTTGGCAACGTGGTTAACCGCTAGTCTGCGCAGATGCCCTTATCCAACGCCGAACGCCAACGCCGCTATCGCCAACGCCTTAAAGCGCGGGCATCGGGCGATGCTGTGGTGGATCAGGCGCGGATTGCGGTAGAGCGGGCGGTGCAGGCGCTATGGGCCTATCATGAGCGGCCCTCGCCCACGGGCGTTGCGTGGAGCGCGATCGACGGGTGCCGGACTTTGGGCGAGTATCGTTCTGAGTTGGAGCGATCACCCAGCAACTTGTTGCAGGCGTGCCGCGCGTTCTTGCCGGGGTTTGAAGGCCTTACTCTTGATGAGGCGCGGGCTGTGGCCGATGTGATCGAGCTTGCCGATGCCTTGCGTCTGGCACCGGCGGGCAGGATTTTCCTTCCGGAAGCCGCTTAGAAACCGGCTTCGATAGCGACGCGGATCGCATCGGCGCTGGTCTTTACATCCAGCCCTTTGAGCACGGCAGAGCGGTGCATCTTGACGGTGCGTTCGCTGAGCGAGAGCTCATATGCGATCTGCTTGTTCAGCTTGCCCGAGGCCATGAGCACGAGGATTTCCTTCTGGCGGCGGCTGAGGCGCTCGACGCGTTCGGCTGCGCCATTGCGGCGGATATCGTTGGCGTGGGCCTGATCGGCGGCCATCTCGACTTGCGAGCCGAGGTAGTATTCCACCTCGCCCGCAGAATCGAAGATGGGGGCGACCATTACGGCATTGCGGAACGGGGTGCCGTCCTTTTTGTAGTTCAGGATTTCGACCATCACGGGCTGGTGTCGCCAGATGCCTTCGCGCAGGATCAGCGCCTTTTCAGGCTCGGTCCCTTCGCCGCGCAGAAAGCGGCAGTTGCGGCCGATGATCTCCTCACGCGGGTAGCCGGTGAGTTCAACGAACGCGTCATTGCAGGCAATAATCGGGTTGTCCGGTAAACGCGGGTTGCTGATGACGGCTGCCGTCGGGCTGGAATTGATCATTTCGGCTATGGACATGGACCTTACATACGCCTGTTTCCCCTGCATTCCAAGCCGTGCCCTTTGGTCCGTGTTGTTCCCGATGGGGGTGGCGCGCATTCGGTCAACATTGCAGCAACACTGCCTGCCGGAGTCCTTGGCCGATGAACGTACTTTCCCCTTCCCTCGCCGCCTCCTCCGGCATGGCTGACGTCGTTGGCGAAGATGGAAAGATCGTGGTGCCCGATGAAGTGCAGGACGCAATCCGCACACTGTTGCGCTGGTCAGGTGATGAGCCGGATCGTGAAGGTCTGATCGATACGCCCAAGCGGGTGGCGCGGGCCTGGCGGGAGTATTGCAGCGGCTATGCCAGCGAGCCCGGCGTGCACCTTTCGCGCACGTTCGAGGAAGTGGGCGGATATGACGATGTTGTGCTGCTGCGCGATATTCCGTTCCAGAGCCATTGCGAACATCACATGGCCCCGATCACGGGCACGGCATCGATTGCCTATTTGCCCAAGGACCGCGTTGTTGGCATTTCGAAGCTGGCGCGCGTGCTGCACGGCTATGCCCAGCGCCTGCAAGTGCAAGAGCGGCTGACCGCCGAGGTGGCGAACTGCATTTGGGAGAATTTGCAGCCGCATGGTGTGGCTGTGGTGATCGAAGCGCAGCACGGATGCATGACGGGCCGCGGGGTGAAGACGCACGGCGTGGGCATGGTGACCAGCCGCATGCTAGGGTGCTTCCTCAACGATGCCAGCAGCCGCAAGGAAGTTTTGTCGTTGATGGGACGTGGTTGAGCCACGGGACACAGTGACAATGCGTGTTGCAATCGTTGGCGCCGGCATGGCCGGCCTATCTTGTGCGGACCGGCTTAAACGCGCCGGCCACATGGTTTCCCTGTTTGACAAAGGCCACAGGCCGGGGGGCCGGATGTCTACCAAGCGGCTGAATACGCCACTGGGTGAGACACATGTTGACCATGGCGCGCAGTATTTCACGGTGCGCGATCCTGCCTTCATGGCCCAAGTGGCGCGCTGGTCTGCCTGCGGAGTGGCTGCGCCGTGGCCTGCCGCCGGAACCGGCGCTTGGGTTGGCGTACCGGGCATGAGCGCGGTGGTACGCGATCTGGCCGATCATCATGACGTGACGTTCGGCTGGTGCGTGCGCGGACTGGTGCGGCGTGACGGGCTTTGGTACTTGTCTGGCGAGAACGCTGACGGCGAACGGGCGGATGCCGGGCCGTTTGATACGGTGGTGGTGTCGCTTCCGCCCGAGCAAGCCGCAGCGATTGTCGCGCTGCACGACCTGTCGCTCGCATCAACCGCATTGGCGGCGCGATCACAGCCGTGCTGGACAGGGATGTTCGTATTTGACGCCAAGCTGCCGACCGGACGCGATACCGTGCGCGACGCGGGATCGATTAGCTGGGCGGCGCGTGATTCGGCAAAGCCGGGGCGCAAGGGTCCGGAAACGTGGGTGGTTCAGGCCAATCCCAACTGGTCGAGCGCGCATATCGAAGAGACCAGCGACATGGTGGCCGCAGAATTGCTATCGGCCTTAAGCGGCGCGCTTTCCATCAAGATGCCCGAGCCGGTGACGGCGATTGCCCACCGCTGGCGTTATGCGATGTCTACCGGAAGCAATCTGGGAGCGCTGTGGAGCCCGCAATCGCAAATCGGCATTTGTGGTGACTGGCTGCTGGGGCCGCGCGTGGAGAACGCGTGGCTTTCGGGCAAGACACTGGCCAGCCAGATCATGGCGACGGTTGAGCAAGCTGCGGCCTGAATGCTCTCGACAAGCGACTGTGGCTGAGTCAGGGGGGTGGCATGAGCGATCAGGATACCCCTTCGAGCCAATCCCCGATCCGGGGTAACTTCTTGCCCGAAGATCAGGCCCCGTGGCAGGGCTGGTGGAAGTGGGCAGGCAAAGACCCGTTCGAAGACGCGAGCGGCCCGTTCTTTGTAAAGCGGGATGAGCGCGGGATCGTGACGGGATTTTTGCCGGACAGCAAGAACGTGAACGGACACGGCACCGTTCACGGCGGCGCACTGATGACCTTTGCCGACTATACCCTGTTCATGGTGGCCGGAAGTGGCGGCGATGAAGTGTACGGGGTGACCGTGACGATGAATTCCGAGTTCATCAACGCGGCGCCCCCCGGCCAATTGTTGACCGGGCGCGGCGAGTGCACCCGCGCCGGACGCAGCCTGATCTTTGTGCGCGGCACGATTTCTTCGGGCGATGCTGTGGTGATGAGCTTTTCCGGCACGATCAAGCGCGTGAAGGGCACGTCCGCGCATTGATGGCTTTGCTTTGTGGCATGTTTGATTGCCAAACAAAAAGGGCCGCTCCGGCTGGAGCGGCCTTTCTTTTGTCGGATATCGGCCTGCGGTTTAGCGCAGGCGCACCGGCATGTAGGTGGCGGGCTGGCCACGGCGCTGGATGCGCAGCAGCACGGCTTCGCGGCCCTCGGTCTTGGCGGTGCGCACGATCTTTTCCAGATCGGCCAGGCTGGTGACAGCAACGTAATTGGCTGACAGCACAATGTCTCCGCGCTGCAATCCCTTTGTGGCGGCATCGGACGATCCATCTACTGCCGTGATCACCACACCCTTGGCATCTTCGCCTGCACCCAATTGCCGCGCGATTTGCGGGGTCAGCGGGATGGCGACAAGGCCGAGCGATGTTTGCAGAACGCTGGGCCCTTGCTGCGGCTTGGCAGCAAAAGTGTCCTCGTCCTGCTTTGCATCGGGGTCAAAACTCTGGTTGGCCAGCTCTTCTTCGGTCGGGCGTTTGCCGACGACGGTTTGCACCGTCATGCGCTGGCCGTTGCGCAGCAGTTCGATCGGAATACGCTTGCCAGGTGCGGTGTTGGCGACGATGAACGACAGCGTCTGGTCGGGCGAGACGTCCTTGCCATCAACCTTCACCACCACGTCACCGGCCTCGATACCGGCCTTGGCGGCTGCTTGGGCAGGTTCGACAGCCTGGATGAATTCGCCGCGGTTCTTGGGCAGGCCCAGCGATGCGGCAAGGTCTTCGGACAAGGGCTGGATGCGCACGCCGAGATAGCCGCGATCAATCGCTTGCCCTGCACGCAGCTTATCAACGATGGGCGCTGCAACTTCTGCCGGAATGGCAAAGCCAATGCCGACCGAGCCGCCGGTGGGGGAGAAGATGGCGTTGTTAATGCCGATCACGTTGCCCGCCATATCGAACATCGGGCCGCCCGAGTTGCCCCGGTTGATCGAGGCATCGGTTTGCAGATAACGATCATAGGCAGAGCCTGAACCGGTGTTGCGATAGACCGCCGAAACGATCCCTTGCGTCACCGTGCCGCCAAGCCCGAACGGGTTGCCGATGGCAATGACCCAATCACCGACGCGGGCTTTGCGCGAATCGCCGAACTTCACGAACGGAAAGGGCTTGGGCGCGCTGATTTTCAGCACGGCAAGATCCGATGCGGCGTCCTTGCCGATTAGCTTGGCGGGGTATTCGGTGCCATCGGGTGTGGTAACAGTGATCGATTCGACCTCACCCTGTCCGTCAGCCGTGATCACGTGGTTGTTCGTGACAACATAGCCATCAGCCGAAATGATGAAGCCTGAACCCAGCGATTGCGCTTCACGCGTTTGCGGAGCGCCGCCACCCTGACCACCGCCGAACAGATCGCCAAACGGTGTGCCAGCAAACGGATTGTTCGCCTGCACTTTCACGCGCTGGCGTGTGGAGATGTTGACCACCGCAGGTTGAAGCTGCTGCGTGAGATCGGCAAAGCTGAGCGGCGCACCGGGGCGCGGCACCATCGTGCGCATCTCTGCCTGATCGTTTTGCGCAACTTGCGCGCCAGCAGGGAGGCCTGTCATCAAAGTCAATGCGCTGCCAGCCAGAAGCAGCGCTGAAGTTACACCGTAAGCATATCGCACGTGGCTGATCCTCTTTGTCTACAAGGAAGCCCGAGGCGGGCATCCTTGACGTCGTCAGTGCCTATTTCACGCCGTTCCGCCTGAACGGATTTTGAATGACGGCGTTCATGTTTGTTCATCAAGGCCGGTTCACTTGCCCCGGAATTGCTTAAGGTACTCGTTATCCGGCGAAAGAATGATCGATGTGCTCGAATCTTTCTGCCGGAACGTAGCATCGTAGCTTTGCATGGCGCGGTAGAAATCGTAAAACGCCGGGTCCTTGTTAAAGGCATCGGCATAGGTTTTCGCGGCAGTCGCCTCAGCCGTGGCGCGGATGATCTGCGCGGTTTTCTGGCCTTGGGCGCGCAGTGTTGCGGCTTCCTGCTGGCGCGCGGTGGCCATGCGAGTGAAGGCTGATTCCAGCGGGCTGCCTTCGGGAAGATCGGCGCGCTTGATCCGCACATCGATGATCTGCGCGCCATATTCGCGCGCTTCACGGTCAAGCCCGGCGCGGATTTGCTCCATCGCCTTGCCCCGGTCTGCGGTCAGCAGCGAATTGAAGCTGCGCTTGCCCAGTTCCTGCCGCAGCGCCGAATTGAGGATCGGCTGGAGCTGCTCGGTCACCCGTTCGGTTGTTCCGGCGGTTTGCACCATGCGCACCGGATCGATGATGCGGAAGCGGGCAAAGGCGTCCACTTCAAGGCGGCGCTGATCGGCCGAGAGCACCTGCTGGCGCTCCATATCCAGATCAAGGATGCGGCGGTCGATTTCGACCACTTGTTCCATGAACGGGATGCGCCACACCACGCCCGCGCCGGTTTGCCCGAATTCAACATCGGGGCGGAAGCGGTTGATCACGCGATCGGGCTGGCCCAGACGCACCACCACGGCCTGCGTCTTTTCATCGACGACTTTGAGGCAGCTTCCCGCTGCGACGAGCGCGACGGCGGCAGCGATGATAGGCACCCTGTGGTCATTCCACAGCGTTTGCAGGAAGGTCATGTCAATTTCCTCCTGCGGCTGGCTTGGGCTGGGTCCGCTTCATTTCGGGCAAGGGCAGATAGGACTGCACATTGTTCGATTCGAGGATGACCTTGTCGGTCTGGCTCAATACGCGCTCCATCGTTTCGTAATACATGCGGCGGCGCGTGACTTCAGGCGCCAGCCGGTACTGTTCATAGACCTTGTCGAACGCGGTCGCCTCACCGCCTGCACGGGCGGTGAGCTGTTCGGCCCAAGCCTGTGCGCGGTTGATCTCGCTTTGCGCATCTTGTTGCGCTGCCAGCACTTCCTTGAACGCATCAACCACTTTGGTCGGCGGATCGGTTTTCTTGATATCGACGCCTTGGATCGACACGCCCGAGCGATAGGCATCAAGCACGCGCTGCATGCGGTCACGCACGTTCTGTTCGATCTGCTGGCGGCCCGAACCCATCGCATCGTTCAGGTTTACCTCGGCGATGGACTGGCGCATCGCGGCCTCGGCCACTTCGCGCACGGTCTGATCGGGTTCGGCCAATTGGAACGAATACTGCTTGAGGTCCTTGATGTTCCAGCGGACCAGATAGGTCAGGAACAGCAAGTTCTGATCGCCCGTCAGCATCAGCTTTTCGCCATCGCCTTCGGGAATCGATTCGCGGCGGATCGAGGTTACGTCGGTGACGCTGACCTGCTGGATCGGCCAGGGCATGGTGAGCGCCATGCCGGAATCGAGCGTGCGCGAATAAGAGCCGAACGTGGTGACGATGCCCTTTTCCTGCGGGGCAATGCGGTGGACCATCGAGGTGGCAAGCCAGATCGCGGCCACAATCGCAACGCCCACAGGGGCCCATGATTTGCCATCGGGCCGCTGCGGCAGGCGCGGCATGGTTGGGCCACGGCCTCCGCCGCCACCCCCGCCGCCCTTTCGGGCGCGGAAAATGTCTTCGATATTGGGGCCACGCCTTGGTGCGTCGCCTGATTGTGGGGGCAACCAAGGGTTGCGCGGGCCATCAGAGGGAGCGTCCCCTTGGGATGCGGATCCTTCATCCCCCGATGCTGGCGGTTCTCCGCTGCCTGATCCCCAGGGGCTTTTCTTGCCCGCCATGAAAAGTCCCCGTTCCCGGCCCAATCGCGCGATCCATCCAACCTGTTTGTTCATGATACCTACTATAGGAGCGGATTCCGTTAAAAACAGTGTCCATTCCCCAAAATTCATCTGCTAGGAGGCTGGCGACAGAATAGCTTAGGATTTGGTGTGAGCATTACAGAAGATGGCTTGGCGCAAGCATTGGCAGCAGCGGCAGGAGACAGGCTGCAAACCTGCAAGCTGACCGACGGTGTGGCAACGATCATGCTCGAAGTGGGCGGGCTGGAACGGCTGGATCGCGACAAGCTGGAAATGGCCGTCCGCGATGCGGCGCGGCAAGCAGGCGTTGCTGAAGTGCGCCTTGGCATGACCGCAGAACGCAAGGCGCGGGTGATCATTGCGGTGGGATCGGGCAAAGGCGGCGTCGGCAAATCGACGCTATCGGCCAATCTTGCCGTGGCGATGGCGCGGCTGGGGCGCAAGGTCGGGCTGGTTGATGCCGATATCTATGGCCCCTCGCAGCCGCGCCTGCTCTCTACCGAAGGCCGCCGCCCTGAAGCAGAGGGCAACAAGATGATCCCGATACCAAGCCCCTATGGCGTGCCGATGCTGTCGATGGGCCACCTTGTCCAACCCGGACAGGCCATTGCGTGGCGCGGGCCGATGGCGGGCAATGCGCTGAACCAGTTGATCGATGCGCATTGGGGCGAGACCGAAATCATCGTCGTCGATCTGCCGCCGGGCACCGGTGACGTGCAATTGACGATGCTTGCCAAGCATAAGCCCGCAGGCGCGGTGATCGTTTCCACGCCGCAGGATCTGGCGCTGATGGATGCCACGCGTGCGATCGGTCTGTTCGAACAGGGCAAAGTGCCGCTGATCGGCATGGTAGAGAACATGGCGGGATATATCTGTCCGCATTGCGGCGAGGAGAGCGATCCGTTCGGCCATGGCGGGGCCGAGGCTGCGGCCAAGACGATGGGCCTGCCGTTCCTTGGCCGTGTGCCGCTTGATCTGGCGATCCGGCAGGAAAGCGATGCAGGCAACCCGCCCGCAGCAGGCGATACCCCGCAGGCAGAGGCGTTCTTGTCCATCGCGCGCGGCGTGCTCGCATGGTTGGACGCCAAACGCTGATGCGGCTGACGCGGCGCGGGATGCTGGTGGGCGCAGGGGTGGGCGGCGCGCTGCTTATCGCCTTTCCGCTCATCCCTCGCCGCCATGGCGTGCCGCTGGTGGCGGGCAAGGACGAACATGTCGTCGATGCCTTTCTAAAGGTGGGCAAAGTCCGGTCAGCGAGCGGCAAGACGGATTGCGTGCTGACCGTGGCGGTGCCGTTCTGCGAAATGGGGCAGGGCATCACCACGCTGGTGGCGCAGATTATCGCCGATGAGGCGGGGGCCGATTGGCGCAAGGTTGCGGTTGAGGCCGCGCCGATCAGCGCAGCTTATGCCGATCCGGTGCTTTCGGCGCATTGGGCACCGCTGTGGATGCCGGTGTTTGCAGCGTTGGGGGATGATCCTACGGGCCTTCTCCCGCGCCTCCATGCCGAACGCGAGCCAGTGATGATCACCGCCGATGGCACGGCGCTGGCCGCGTTTGAAACGCCGTTGCGCGAAGCGGGCGCTGCATTGCGGGCGATGATGGCGCAGGCAGCAGCAGACCGGTGGGGCACTGGCTGGGAGGAATGCGAGGTCAAGGACAGCGAGGTGCGCTACCAAGGCAAGCGCGCGTCCTTTGCCGATTTGCTCGATAGCGCGGTGACATTCGATCCGCCCGCCATTCCGGTGCTGCGCGCCGATCCCCCGCGTGAGCCGCCGGGGCAATATCCCGAAGGGGCGCCGCCACGCCATCCCCGGATCGATCTTCCCGCCAAAGTCGATGGCAGCTTTACCTTTGCAGGCGATGTGCGCCTGCCCGGCATGGTCTTTGCCGCCATCGCGCACGGGCCGCAGGGCGCAACCGTGCTTTCCAGTTATGACAAACAGGCCGCCGCCGGGGTGCGCGGGCTGGTGGGCGTGGTGCGGGCCAAGCGTTGGCTGGCTGCCGTTGCCTCCAATTGGCACGCTGCCGACAAGGCAGTGCGCGCGATGGAGCCGCAGTTCAAGGCTGATGGCCCTGTGGCCGAAAGCGAAAAGGTGCTGGTCGCCATCGACAAGGCGCTCAACAAGGGCGAGCCGACCCGTGTCTATGCCGAGGGTGACCCCGATCCACTGCTGACAAAGCCCAGCCTCTCGGCGCGCTATGATGTTGAACCCGCACTCCACGCCCCGCTCGAAACCGCGAGCGCCACAGCGCGGATGCGGCAGGGCAAGCTCGAACTGTGGATCGCCACCCAGGCACCCGAACGCGCAAGGCGGGCCGCAGCCCGGGCGGCAGGCCTCTCGCGCCATGATGTGATCGTCTATCCGATGCATGCAGGTGGCAGCTTCGATGCGCGGCTGGATGTGCGGATCGCAGCAGAAGTGGCCACGATTGCCACCACACTGAACAAGCCGGTACAGCTTACATATTCGCGCTGGCAGGAATCGCTGGCAGGTGTGCCGCGCACGCCGCTTTCGGCGCAACTCGATGGCGCGTTAAGCCCGGACAAAGTCCAGGTGCTCGGCTGGCGCGCGCGGCTGGCGATGCCTGCCACGGCGCGCGAATCAGGCGCGCGGCTGCTGGATGGCTGGGGCATTGGCGATGCGCTGGGCCTGCAGGACAGCGCTGATCCGATGGCGTGCGAAGGCGCGCTGCCGATGTATCGTATCCCGGCAAAGGCGGTGGACCATGTGCCGGTGGCGCTGGGCCTGCCCACGGCGCGGTTTCGGGGCCAAGCGCACGGCTACACCGCGTTCTTCACCGAAAGCTTCATTGATGAACTGGCGCACCTTGCCAACAAGGAACCGCTGTCGTTCCGCATCGCCATGCTGGAGGGGCAGCCCCGGCTGGTTGATTGCCTGAGCGGGGTGGCGCGGCTGGCGCAGTGGGATGGCGGGGTTGAGGCATCGGGGCAGGGCATTGCCTGCCACCGCATGGACCTTTCCACCGGAGAAGATGGGGCCACCGGTCAAGAGACGCCGCGTTCGGGCTTTATCGCGGTGGTGGCAACGGCCCGCGCCGAGGCAGGCGTGGTGCGGGTAGAGCGGATCAGCGCTTATGTGGATATTGGACGTATTGTGAATATGGGCATCGCGCGCCAACAAATAGAGGGTGGGTTGATGTTCGGTCTGGCCCATACGGTTGGCGGATCCACAAGTTATGCTAAAGGGCGGCCCTTGGCAGGCCGGTTATCGCAACTGGGCCTGCCTTTGCTTGCCGATTGCCCCAAGGTTGATATTGTCTTTGCCGACAGTAAGGCAGAGCCGTTCGACCCGGGTGAATTGGGTATGGTTGCCGTGGCTCCTGCTGTTGCCAACGCTTTATTCTCTGCCACGGGCGCGCGTTTCCGCCGCCTGCCGCTGATTTCCGAAGGCTTATAAACCTTCCAAAGGATTCCAATGCAACGCCCCGCTGATCACCCGATTATCGCTACCGGCAAAGTCGGCGTTCTGGTCGTGAACCTTGGCACGCCCGATGCGCCCGATACCGCGTCGGTGAAGCGCTATCTCAAGGAATTCCTTTCGGACAAGCGCGTGGTCGAAATCCCCACCTTGATCTGGCAGCCGATCTTGCGCGGTATTATCCTGAATACCCGGCCCAAGAAATCGGCCCACGCCTATGCGCAAGTATGGTCTGATGAAGGCTCACCGCTGGCGGCGATTACCGCAGCACAGGCGCGCGCGCTGCAAGTGCGATTGGGCGATGCAGCGATTGTGCGCCACGCGATGCGCTATCAATCGCCAGCGATGGCCAAGGAGCTTGATGCGCTGCTGGAGGCCGGGTGCGAACGCATCCTCGTTGCCCCGCTCTATCCACACTATTCGGGCGCAACCACCGCCTCGGCGCTTGATGCGCTGGCCGATTGGATCAAGGCTCGCCGCCGCTTGCCCGCATTGCGCACCCTGCCGCCCTATCATGATGATCCGGCCTATATCAGCGCGCTGCATGCCGATCTTGGCCGCCAGATCGATGCGCTGGATTTCAAACCCGAACTGCTGATGCTCAGCTTCCACGGCATGCCAGAGCGCACTTTGCATCTGGGCGATCCCTATCATTGCCATTGCCGCAAAACCGCGCGGCTGGTGTCGGAACGCTTTGCCACAACACATCCCGGCCTGCGTATTGAAACCACGTTCCAATCGCGCTTTGGCCGGGCCAAGTGGCTTGAACCGGCAACCGATACGGTGCTGATCGCCGAAGGGCAAAAGGGCACCAAAGCCATCGCGATTGCCGCGCCCGGTTTCTCCGCCGATTGCCTTGAAACGCTGGAGGAACTCGCGATTCGCGGGCAGGAAGATTTCTTTGAAGCAGGCGGTACGCATTTTGCCTCGCTCACCTGCCTCAACGCAGGCGATCACGGCATGACCATGCTGGAAACGCTGGTGCGGCGCGAACTGGCGGGCTGGATCTAATCGCGCTTGGCGTCTTCGGATATCCATGTTAATTGATCGGTTAAATGTACAAAACCGGGAGATATCATGGCCACTATTGCGCCAGATCTGAAGGCCGAACTCCATACGGATCGCGCCAATCCGCATTGGGTGCGGCTGGATGGCGATCACAAGCTTGATCATATCCCCGGCGAGGATGGCTGGCCGGTAATGGGCACCACGATCATGCAATTGTCTGATCCGATCGGATTCCAGCAGCGCATGACCGAAACCTACGGCCCGGTCTATCGCACGCGCAGCTTCGGGCGGCGCGGGGTGAACCTGATCGGCGCTGAAGCCAATGAACTCGTGTTGTTTGATCGCGACAAGCTGTTTTCGAACGAACAGGGCTGGGGACCGGTGCTGAACCTGCTGTTCCCGCGCGGGCTCATGCTGATGGACTTTGAACCCCACCGCGCTGATCGGCGCGCGCTGTCGATCGCGTTCAAGCCCGAACCGATGCGTGCCTATTGCGGGGTGCTCAACACCGATATCGGCAATGCTGTGGATCGCTGGGGCGGTCCGATGCAGTTTTACGATGCGATCAAGGCGCTGACGCTCGACACCGCTGCCTCCAGCTTTCTGGGCCTGCCTTTGGGGCCAGAGGCCGATGTGCTGAACAAGGCCTTTGTCGACATGGTGCAGGCCTCGGTCGGCGTGGTGCGCAGGCCGCTGCCGTTCACCAAGATGGGCAAGGGCGTTGCCGGGCGGCGGTTGATGGTCGATTACTTCGGCAAGCTGTTGCGGGAACGCCGGACCAATCCGGGGCAGGATATGTTCAGCCAGTTCGCGCTTGCCACGCGCGAAGACGGCACGCTTTTGCCTGAAGACGTGGTGGTAGATCACATGATCTTCCTGATGATGGCTGCGCATGATACGATCACCTCTTCGGCCACGGTGCTGTTCTGGCAATTGGCCAAGAATCCCGGCTGGCAGGAGCGGCTGCGCGCCGAAGCCCGCGCGGTGACGGGCGGCGATGGTCTGCCTGTCGGTTATGATGATCTGGGCCAGATGGAATTGACTGAGCTGGCGTTCAAGGAAGCGCTGCGGTTCATGCCGCCGGTACCCAACATGCCGCGCCGCGCACTGCGCGATTTCGAATTTGGCGGCTTCCGTATCCCGGCGGGCACGAACATCGGCATCAGTCCGGCAGCGGCCCATGCCGATCCCGCGCATTGGCCCGATCCCGAACGCTTCGATCCGCTGCGCTTCACGCCCGAGAATGTGGCGGGGCGGCACAAATATGCGTGGGTGCCGTTTGGCGGGGGCGCGCACATGTGCCTTGGTCTGCATTTTGCCTATATGCAGGTCAAGTTGCTGGTCAGTCACATTCTCACGCGCTACGAGGTGACCATGCAAGCAGGCCGCGATCCTTCGTGGCAGGCTTGGCCCATCCCGAAGCCGCGCGATGGACTTCGCGTCGAGTTGCGCCGAATCTGTTGACGATTCGGTGCGCTACCGTTAAGGGCGCCGCTTTCCGGTGGTGTATTGCCACCACCCAGAAGATTTTCGCGGCCCGTCTCGTGCGGCCCGCCACAGGACGAGAAACAGGAAAACATGGCCAACACGCCGCAAGCTCGCAAGCGCATCCGCCGCAATGACCGTCGCGCCGAAATCAACGGCAACCGTCTTTCGCGCATCCGTACCTTCGTGAAGAAGATCGAATCCGCGCTTGAAGGTGGTGACAAGACCGCCGCTGCTGAAGCGCTGAAGGCTGCACAGCCAGAACTGGCGCGCGGTATTGCGCGTGGCGTGATGCACAAGAACACGGTTGCCCGGAAGATTTCGCGC
Organism: Novosphingobium sp. AAP83; assembly: GCF_001295795.1. GTDB lineage: Bacteria > Pseudomonadota > Alphaproteobacteria > Sphingomonadales > Sphingomonadaceae > Novosphingobium. Next base: position 18,813 of record NZ_LJHY01000010.1, on the reverse strand, counting down.
CTGACCAAGCGGGTGGCCGCTCTCTGATTCGCGACTGCCGATTCGCGCTTTTGGCCGCCCGGTCGGGACCGCCTAAGGAGCGTGTGTCAGGATATATACGCGAATATATATGCAAAAAGGCCGACGGTAACCCGTCGGCCTTTTTCGTATGTCATACATAGCAAAGCGTGAATGACCTACGAATGTAGCATTGTGACAGTGTGCAGACGCAGCAAGTCACGGAAACAACACGATTCGCTTGGTCTATTCTGGAAAAATATTACTTATCAATAGCTTGATGCAGTTCTGCGGGGATTGGCGAGTCAAGGGCATTTATTTCAGTTTTTTTGCGCCCCTTCGCTTGCCTTCATGGGTAATCGGCCAATAAACAGGGCTCCTACCGACGACGGGAATCATCGTCTTCCGGTATCACTGAAATCATTTCCATTGTCGTCCGCTATACATCTGTGTGGTCGGGCACAGAAAATTTGTGCCTGCGGGACCTGATCGGTCCGCGCAAGTTTTTGGCAGTCAGGGTAGCGACGGGTGAAGATGCAAGAAGTCGCAAGAGAGAACGCCATACAGCGTGTGGATGCAGGTATCGCCGGGCAGACGCAGGGCGTCGTGTCCGGAAGCACGGGTGGGGGCGCCATCACGGAGGGGTTGGGGATCGTGGTAGCCGCAAGCACCGAACGTAGCAGTACAAGCAAGAAAGGGCGGGATAACGCGATGATCGAAGACCAGGAAGCGCTGGATCTGGCAGCAGACTGGGCCGACATCAGCCAGGGCCTGAAGAAGGACCTTGGGCCGCAGCTTCACACGCAATGGATCAAGCCGATCCAGCTTGGTTCGTTCTGCAAGGAAACTGGCACGCTCGATCTGTTCTTGCCGACCGAATTCTCGGCCAATTGGGTCGCTGACCGCTTTGCCGATCGCCTCAGCCTTGCGTGGAAGATCGCGCGTTCCGAAGTACGTCAGGTGCGCATCACCGTGCATCCGCGCCGCCGTTCCTTGCCCGAACTGCGGCTGGGTGGTGACGCGGCTGTGCAGCCGCGCATGGTATCGCACATGGCCGCACAGATGGCGGGCTCACCGATGATGTCCGATACCGCGCTGTCGGGCCTCGATCCTTCGCTGACCTTTGCCGAATTCGTCTCGGGTTCGGCCAATGTGCTGGCGTTGAACGCCGCACAGCGCATGGCCGCGATTGAAACGCCACAGTTCTCGCCGCTCTATCTCAAAGGCTCGACCGGGCAGGGCAAGACGCACTTGCTCCATGCCATCGGCCACGCCTTTGCCGCCAACAAGCCGGGTGCGCGCATCTTCTACTGCTCGGCCGAACGCTTCATGATCGAATTCGTCCAAGCCATGCGCTCGAACGAGATGATCGAGTTCAAATCGCGCCTGCGCGGGTTTGATATGCTGCTGGTCGATGACATCCAGTTCATCATCGGCAAGGCATCGACGCAGGAGGAATTCCTCCACACGATCGATGCGCTGATGAGCGCTGGCAAGCGCCTTGTCGTGGCCGCTGATCGTGCGCCACAGGCTTTGGACGGGGTGGAGCAACGCCTGCTCTCGCGTCTGTCGATGGGCCTTGTTGCCGATATCCAGCCTGCCGATATCGAACTGCGCCGCAAGATCCTCGAACACCGTCTCGTACGCTTTGGCAGCACGCAAGTGCCGTCCGATGTGATCGAATTCCTTGCCCGCACGATCAACCGCAATGTGCGCGAGCTGGTGGGCGGCTTGAACAAGCTGATCGCCTATGCCCAGCTCACCGGCCAGCCGGTGTCGCTGCAATTGGCCGAAGAACAGTTGACCGACATCCTCTCGGCCAACCGCCGCCGCATCACGATTGATGAAATCCAGCGCACGGTCTGCCAGTTCTACCGCGTTGATCGCACCGAAATGGCCTCCAAGCGCCGCGCCCGCGCGGTTGTGCGGCCGCGTCAGGTGGCGATGTATCTCGCCAAAGTGCTCACCCCGCGTTCGTACCCCGAAATCGGGCGCAAGTTTGGCGGGCGCGATCATTCCACGGTGATCCATGCCGTGCGCCTGATCGAGGAACTGCGCACGCGCGATGCCGATATGGACGGCGATGTGCGCACGCTGCTGCGCCAGTTGGAAGATTAAAGGGGTTTCAAGAGGGTTCACGCAGAGACGCAGAGAAGAAGTTGAGACGCGGAGAGATGTTGCGCTTGCGGCAAAGCCGCTCAACAATCTTAGCCTCGGCCTCTGCCGTGATCGTAGATTGACAAAGGGGCCTGTCGGCCCCGCACTACCTCTCTGCGCCTCCACTTCTTCTCTGCGTCTCTACGCGAACCCCTTCCTCTTTCTACCCGCAATCCCTAACTGCAAGCCATGACTCCAGACCGCCTCGACCGCTTCGCCCGCCATATCGTCCTGCCTGAAGTGGGCGCGGTGGGGCAGGCGAGGCTGGCCGCAAGCCATGTCGTGCTGGTCGGCATGGGCGGCATCGGCTCGCCCGCGCTTCAGTACCTTGCCGGAGCAGGCATTGGCCACCTGACCCTGATCGATGATGATGTGGTCGAGGCCAGCAATCTCCAGCGCCAGACGATCTATACCGAGGCCGACATTGGCCAGCCCAAGGCCGCTGCTGCCGCCGCATGGGCCGCGCGATTTGATCCGGTTTTAACGGTCACGCCCCATGTCATCCGCATCACCCGCGACAATGCCGACAGCCTGATTACAGGCGCTGATGTTGTGCTGGACGGCTGCGACAACTTCGCCACCCGGCTTGCGGTATCAGATGCATGTGTGGCGGCGGGCATCCCGCTCACCTCTGCCGCGCTCGGCCGGTTTCAGGGGCAAGTGGCGAACTTTGCTGGGCACCGTACCGACCACGCGTGCTATCGCTGCTTTGTCGGTGATGCCTTTGATGCCGAGGATTGCGATAGCTGCGCCGACATGGGCGTGCTGGGCGCGATGGTGGGCATGGTGGGTGCATTCGGGGCGATGGCCGCGATGCGCGTGCTGCTCGAAGGCGTGAGCACGCTGGGCGATCCGCAATGGGGCCAGTTGCACGTGCTTGATGGCCTCAAACCCGGCTTGCGCACGATGCGGATTGCGAAGGATGCGGAATGCGGGGGGTGTGGCGAGGCCTTGTAAAGGGTTTCACGCAGAGGCGCAGAGAAGAAGTGGAGACGCAGAGGGGGCAGTCTTGGCCGCAAGGCCTCCCAAAAATCCGGCCATGCACAAGAAGGCTTGGTCAGGTTTGAAAAACGGCTTCGCCGTCAAAACCAACCCCTCCGCGTCTCCACTTCTTCTCCGCGTCTCTGCGTGAACCAACTTTCTTCGCTTCAAGCACCCAGCAATTCATCCACCCACGCGGGCACGATTTCGCTGGCAGGGCCCAACCGCGTCTCATGGAACCACGCCGAGCCTTTGCTGCGTTCAAGGTTCAACTCCAGCGTTTGCGCACCCAGATCGCGCGCGCGGCGCACCAGCCCGCCCGCAGGGTAAACCGCGCCAGACGTGCCGATCGATACAAACAGATCAGCCTCGGACAGCGCCGCATAGATATCGTCCATCCGGTAGGGCATTTCGCCGAACCACACGATATCGGGCCGCAGCGCCGGTTCTTCGCACGACGGGCAGGGCGGGCGCTGGATCAGCGGGCCGGTCCAGCGGTGGCGTGCATCACAAGCGGTGCACCACGCGTTGAGATGTTCGCCATGCATGTGCAGCACGTTGAGCGCCCCGCCCCGCTCGTGCAGATCATCGACATTCTGGGTGACGATCAGCACTTCGCCGCCTGCCCGTTTGGGCCATTCGCGGTCAAGACGCGCCAGTGCGACATGCGCAGGGTTAGGCTGTTTGGTCTGGATCGCCGCGCGCCGCATGTCGTAAAACCGCAGGACAAGATCGGGATCGCGGGCGAATGCTTCGGGCGTGGCCACGTCCTCAACCCGGTGCTGTTCCCATAGGCCCCCTTCGCTTCGGAAGGTATCAATGCCCGATTCGGCGGAAATTCCCGCCCCGGTGAGAATGACGATATTGCGCAGGTGTTGCATCGGGACCATGAAGCACAGCGACCAAGGGACAGGCAATGACCAAAGACGTAACACGAATCGGAATTATCGGCAGCGCTGGACGAATGGGCAATGCGTTGCAGGCCGCGATCATTGCGGCAGGGCACAGCTTTGCCGGCGGCATCGACAAGGGCGGTGATCCGCTCGCGCTCGCCAAGGCCAGCGATGTGCTGGTCGATTTCTCGGCGCCTGCCGCGCTGGAGTTCAATCTGGATGTGGCGATCCATGCGGGCATCCCCATCGTGATCGGCACCACCGGTTTGGAAGAGCGCCATCACTGGCTGGTCGATGCCGCAGCGGTCAGCATTCCCGTGCTGCAAACCGGCAATACCTCGCTGGGCGTCACGCTGCTTTCGCACTTGGTGCAAGAGGCGGCGCAGCGCTTGGGCGAGGATTGGGATATCGAGATCGTCGAGACGCACCACCGTATGAAAGTGGACGCGCCATCGGGCACGGCTCTGCTGCTGGGTGAGGCTGCCGCCAAAGGGCGCGGTGTGCATCTGGCCGACGAAGCCGTACGCGGGCGCGATGGCATCACCGGCGCGCGCAAGGCGGGCACCATCGGCTTTGCTTCCCTGCGCGGTGGCAGCGTAGCGGGCGATCACTCGGTCCACTTTCTGGCCGACAATGAACGCCTGACCTTCTCGCACCTTGCGGAAAATCGCGGTATCTTTGCCAAGGGCGCGGTCCGCGCGGCGGAATGGCTGCTGGGCCGTGATGCAGGACGTTACACCATGCCCGACGTTCTGGGCCTCTGATGAAAAAGGCGGACGTCTTCGAATTCTTCCGCCGTCTGGCCGAGGCGAATCCATCGCCCGAGACCGAGCTGGAATATGGCAATGTCTACCAGTTGCTGGTGGCGGTGACGCTTTCGGCACAGGCAACCGACGTTGGCGTGAACAAGGCGACGCGCAAGCTGTTTGCGCAAGTGAAGACGCCGCAAGACATGCTCGATCTGGGCGAGGATGGCCTCAAAAGCCACATCAAGACCATCGGCCTGTTCAATGCCAAGGCCAAGAACGTGATGGCGATGGCTGAAATCCTTGTGCGCGAACATGGCGGAGAGGTTCCGGCAGATCGCGATGCGCTGACCGCGCTGCCCGGCGTGGGGCGCAAGACTGCCAATGTTGTGATGAACTGCGCGTTTGGCGCGGAAACCTTCGCGGTCGATACGCACATCTTCCGTGTTGGCAACCGCACCGGCCTTGCCAAGGGCAAAACCGTGCTGGCGGTCGAGAAGGGGCTTGAGAAACATGTGCCCCAGCCATTCCGCGTGGGCGCGCATCACTGGCTGATCCTGCACGGCCGCTATATCTGTAAAGCGCGTACGCCCGAATGCTGGCACTGCCCGCTGGTTGACCTTTGCGCTTTTAAGGTCAAAGTTCTGGAGAAGGGGGCGAAACCGGCAGTGGCGGCAAAAAAGCCGCGCGTAGCCAAGAAGCAGGAGAGCATGACATGAAGCGCATGACTTTTACCCTCCTCACCGCAGCAGCGCTCACCGGATGCGCGGCGCAAGGCGGCGGACGCCAAAACACCAGTGGTCACAGCAAAGATACCCCTGCGGTCAAGGTTGTGGGTGACCCGGTCACTTGCCTCCCGATCCAGTCGATCCGTGAATCGCGCGTCCGCGATGATCACACCATCGATTTCCGCACCGGCAACAACCGCTGGTATCGCAATAGTTTGCCCAGCCGTTGCAACGGCCTCGGCTTTGAACGCACCTTCACTTATGCGACATCGCTCAGCCAGGTGTGCAATGTCGATATCATCACGGTCCTTGCCAACCTGGGTGGCCCCGGCTTCATGCCGCGCGGATCGTGCGGGTTAGGGCAGTTCACGCCGGTTGAGTTCGTGAAGTAAGGCGTCAAATTCCTCCCCGTTTGGCCTTCGGCAAAACAGGGAGGATTTTTGGGTTAGCCCTCGAAATTCACCGGATCGAGGTTCAGCCCCGCCCGCCCATCGGCGGCTGTATGCGCAGGTGCTTCCGGCGGTTCGGCATCGGGGTCGAGCGGTGGTTGCAACATGCCTTCCCATTTGGTGATCACCGATGTTGCCACCGCATTGCCCACCACGTTGGTGGCGCTGCGGCCCATGTCGAGGAAGTGGTCGACGCCCAGCACCAGCGCGATGCCTTCGACCGGCAGGCCAAACTGGTTGAGCGTTGCGGCAATTACCACAAGGCTGGCGCGCGGCACCCCGGCAATGCCTTTGGACGTGACCATCAGCGTCAGCAGCATCACGATCTGGCTGGAGATCGGCAGTTCGATGCCATAGGCCTGCGCGATAAACAGTGCGGCAAAGCTGGTGTAGATCATCGACCCGTCAAGGTTGAAGCTATAGCCCAGCGGCAGGACAAAGCCCGATATACGGCGTGGCACGCCGAAGCGGTCCAACTGCTCGAACAGCTTGGGCAGCGCAGCTTCGGAACTCGCGGTGGAATAGGCGAGCAGCAATGGCTCGCGGATATAGCGGATCAGCGTGAAGATGCGCCCGCGCAGGAAGATTGCACCCGCGCCCAGCAGGATCGCCCACAGGATCAGCATGGCGAGGTAGAACGATCCGACCAGCTTGCCGTATGTCACGATGATGCCGAGTCCGCGCAGCGCGATGACCGACGAGATTGCGCCGAACACCGCGAACGGGGCAAAACGCATGACATAGCCGGTGATCGTCAGCATCACTTGCGCCAAGGCCTCGGCCCCGCGCACCAAAGGCGCACCCTTTTCGCCCACGGCAGACAGCGCGATGCCAGCGAAAAGCGAGAACACCAGCACTTGCAGAATATCGTTCTTGGCCATCGCTTCAATAGGGCTGGCGGGGAAGACCGAGAGCACAAAGTGGCGGAAGGTGAAATCGCCCGTCGCCAGTTCGCCCAGATCGCCGGTTGGCGTCAGTTCAAGGCCGACACCCGGCTTGAGCAGGTTGACCATGATCAGGCCCAGCGTGATCGAAACGAAGCTGAACGTGACGAACCACGCCAGCGAACGCCCGCCGATCCGGCCCAGCGCCGCGCTATCGCCCATGCTGGCAATGCCGGTGACGATGGTGGCCAGCACCAGCGGCGCCACGATCATCTTGATCAGTCGCAGGAACACATCGGGCAGCAGTTTCAGCGTATCGGCGGTGAACGCCAGCGTTGCATCGCCCTTGGCGTAACCGGTGTTGAGCGCGTAACCGACGATGATGCCGAGCACCATGCCGACAAGGATGTATAAGGTGAGGCGCTTGGCCAAAGGAATGCTCCCGCAAGAATGTTGCGGCTGAGACTAACGACCTTTCACGCGAAACCCAAGCGCTTCAAACCACCTTTGTGGTGCGGCGGGTGAGCCTTGGGCATGGCATCCCGACAGACCGTCGTCACCCTTAACGTCTATGTCTCGATTCAAACCTGCGGCGCGGGCATCAAAGGCTGTAATGTTTCACGCAGAGGCGCAGAGAAGAAGGGGAGACGCAGAGAGATTGTGGGGGCCGAAGGCCCCTTTGTCGATCAACGATCGCGTAAGGGGCAAGGCAAAGATTGATGAGCGGCGTTGCCGCAAGCGCAACACCTCTCCGCGTCTCGACTTCTTCTCCGCGCCTCTGCGCGAACCCCTCTTGCCTATCGCGGAAGGGACTATCTCTCCAACCACACCGGAGGAGCCTGTGGCTTACCCGCACTGCGCGCGGTGGAGCAGCTTTTGATCCGCCAGCACCAGCGCCATCATCGCTTCGAGCACCGGCACCCCGCGAATCCCCACGCACGGATCGTGGCGGCCCTTGGTGAACAGTTCGGTCGCCTCGCCCTCACGCGTGATCGTGGGCATGGGTGTGAGGATCGAAGAGGTTGGCTTGAACGCGACGCGCACCAGCACCGGCTGTCCGGTGGAGATGCCACCTGCGATTCCGCCGGCATGGTTGGCGGTAAACTCCGGTGCGTTTACACCCGGCCGCATCGGATCGGCATTGCCCTCGCCAGTATTGGCCGCAGCGGCAAAGCCATCGCCGATTTCCACGCCCTTCACCGCGTTGATACCCATCATCGCGTGCGCCAGTTCGGCATCAAGCTTGGCATAGAGCGGCGCGCCCCAGCCAGCAGGCACGCCCGTGGCCACGCATTCCACCACCGCGCCCAGCGATGAACCCGATTTGCGCGCGTCATCCACCAGCTTTTCCCAGCGGGCAGCGGCTTGTGCATCAGGGCAGAAGAACGGGTTGTTGCCGATTTCGGCTGCGTCAAAGTTCGCCATATCAATGGCATCGCCGCCAATCGCGCTGACATAGCCAAGGATGGAAACTTCCGGAATCACCAGCCGCGCCACGCCGCCGGCGGCCACCCGCGCTGCGGTTTCGCGCGCCGAAGATCGCCCGCCGCCACGATAATCGCGAAAGCCGTACTTGGCGTCATAGGCATAGTCGGCGTGGCCGGGACGATAGGCCTTGGCGACATCGCCATAGTCTTTCGAGCGCTGGTCCACATTCTCGATCATCAGGCTGATCGGCGTGCCGGTGGTCTTGCCTTCAAACACGCCCGAAAGGATGCGCACCTGATCGGGTTCTTGCCGCTGCGTGGTAAAGCGCGATTGGCCGGGGCGGCGCGCATCGAGATAGGGCTGGATATCCGCCTCGCTCAAGGCAAGGCCGGGAGGGCAGCCATCAACCACAGCGCCCAGCGCCGGCCCGTGGCTTTCGCCCCAGGTGGTGAAACGGAATACGTGACCAAAACTGTTCAGGCTCATGGGCGCGCAATGTCCGAATATTGGTGAAAACGCAACACCACCCCCCGGCCCCCTCGTCTGAAGAGGAGGGGGAGCAGAAAAAAGCCCCATCCTCTTCAGAGGAGGGGGTTGGGGGCGGTGGCCCGACACGCTAAGCTCCGCCCATGTACCTCGTCGTCTTCCGAAACCGCAAACGCGCCGATATCGATGCCGCCGCCTATTCGGCTGACGCGGTGCAGATGGAGGCGCTCGCCCACGCGCAACCCGGCTTCCTCAGCTTCAAAAGCTACACCGCCACCGATGGCGAAGTCATCGCGCTGTCAGAATGGGCGGATATGGACGCAGCCCTTGCCTGGCGGCGCGTGGCCGAACACGCCGAAATGCAAGCCAAAGGCCGCACCGACTACTACGAAAGCTATACCCTCTACGCAGGCACCCCTTCGCGCGTGCACCACTTCAACAGGCAGACTCCATGAGCATCACGGTTTACGGCATCCCCAATTGCGAGCAGAATGCAAGGGTTGTAGACAAAATCTAGAATGACCTAAATTATTGAAAATTATACAGAATAAAGGGATTGCAATGGCCGCCATAGTGTTTGGGATTCCTAACTGCGATACTGTCAAACGTGCTCGCACCTGGCTTGGTGAGCATGGCGTTGCCTATAACTTCCACGACTACAAGAAAGCTGGGGCAGACGCCGACAAGCTAGCTATTTGGATCGACAAATTTGGTTGGGAGAAAGTGCTGAACCGCGCTGGGACGACGTTCAAGAAGCTGTCAGACGACGTGAAAGCGGATTTGGACATAGAGAAAGCTATTGCGATTATGATGGAAAATCCATCTGCCATAAAGCGCCCGATTGTCGAATATGACGGCGGCATCTTGCTGGGCTTCAACGCTGATGAGTGGGAAAAGGTGCTATAGATCGACTGCTGCCGCATAAATACAATATGAGATTTTATGAATTCGCCACCAACAAGCCGCGAAAACCGCGCAAGCCCAAGAAACCCATGACACCTGAGCAATCCATGGTGGCTGCTAGAAAACGTCAGGTTGATACTGCCAAGCAGGCGTTGCAATCGGTCAAGGATCAACAGAAGCAGCGGAAAGCAGCGGAACGCGCAAAACGGATTTCCTATTCAGGAACCTTACAGCAACGATCAAACTGATCTTCGATCTGCTCTCAGTCTTCAGGTCAGACCTCCATTCTACCCACATACGCTGACGAGCTGTCATGTCGATCTAAACCAGACGCGAATGGCTACGAGTGTAGCGGTGTAGTGAGGTGGAATGAGATTAACTATGTAGAAAACTTCATGGGTTGGCTCACTAGTAGTGAAATTTGACAATGAAAACGCCCCCACGGCGAACCGTGAGAGCGTTTACGAACCTTCGCCGTTGAGCATGACGCCCTCCGTGGGTATTATATAGCCACACTAACGCGGTGGCATGTGTCATTTGTCGGTCTATTAAAGCTTCAACACGACGTAATTGTTGCAGAAGTGCTTAAACTTGTTGGTCTTCCACCAATGAAAATAAAGTGCGTGGTATTCATTGGTAAGCCTCGGGTCTTCGAAATATGTCATAAATGCAATTCTGACAGGTCGAACACGACCCCACATTGTCCGTCGTTTATTGTAAATTGTGTCCATTGTTTTGCAGAATTCATCTTGCCAGATATTAAAGAATTGGGCCTCGTCAGGTCGAGCTATAACGTGGAAGCCGCAAGCATTTTTCTGTGTTTCGAACATCACGATGTAGCCGAAACTTCCCGAGCTTTTGCGATTACGGGCCCTAGTGAACAGATATTTTCGATTGAGTGGGTGCATAATGACCTCCTTGAGATTGTGGATATAAAAATGCCCACCGCCACTGATGGGAGACAGTGGGCATTCACCTTCGCCGTCGAGCATGGCGCTCTCCGTGGGTTCGATGTGCAGCCAGACTAACGCGCTGGCATGTGGCGTTTACATAGGATCAGGGCTAGCGAAGTCGTTGAAGTCTGCTGGCACGGGGATCGCAGCAATTGCGTTTGCAATGGCTCGTTGCACAGCGTCCTTTGGAACGCCTGCTTGGATGAGAGCAGCGACCTGATCCTGCGTCCCATCGCTGGTAATAACATTCAGGGCATCTGCATCGAGCTTAGCTTGACGAGCATCTTCATTGGCTTGCGATTTGTCGTCTTCCTTTTGGAACTTTCGCCCGCGACGGATGACGTAATTTTCGTACTTGGCCCGGCCCCAGTCCGTGTAACCAACGATCACCATTTTCCCGTCAACAACCTTGAAGACGGCCTGCCCGTAGCGCAAAGTCTCAGGGACGCTTTTTGCGGCAGCAAAAACGTCGCCATTCAGGCCTGCGTCCTCGCCACGTGCGATGAGTTTGTCGCGCTTGCTTTGCTGACTACAGCTCAAATTGGTAGGGACAGAAGCAGGCTTCGATGTGGAGCCAGGATTGCGCTTGCGATCCCGCATCTCAATACCCAGAAGGCCGCCACCGAATTCAGAGTCGTTGAAGTTCTGGATGGTCTCGACCACCTTGTCCTTATCTACGCCTTTTTCGCCAAGGTAACGGAGAACGTTGGCGTATTTTTCAGCGGAACGATTAGGCGTACAGACAATTGATTTGCCATCCTCAGTTTCAACTTCTTGTACGTTTCCGTAAAGAAGTGTAACGAGAGCCTTCCAAAAATTTTTCGAGTTTAGATTTTTGACGAGATTACCAAGACCGTTGTCGGCAAGAACTATTTTGAACTCGCTTGCATCAACAGAGTTCAGCCTGATTACCCAGCCGATCTTGTAGACTTCCTGAAGCTGCTTGTACGTTATCGTGCGCGTATCAGTTTCTAGCTTAGCGATGGCCTTATTGTCTGCGGCCAGCACGTTCGCTTTGAACGCCTTTACGACATCCTCGATGCGCTCACGCCTGAAATCGCGCGCGTCCGCACGGGTGATGCCTGTACGCGCGCTGTAGATAACCTGTTCGTGCGGCGTGGCGTCGGTGACAGTGGTATTTGGCATTTCAATTCTCCTTCATCGACGCGGCACAATGCGGCGTCGTGAGGCCTTGATACGGAAAGGTTGTCTGGTTACGTGAATGACAAGATTATTTTTAGGATTCTGGCCAACCCCCAATGCAAGAAAAGCACCTGTCAATCGTTGGTGACGACGCAAACTGGTTTAAGCTCTGGGGATGGTATCTCAGGGCAAGCCCAAGCTATGAACGAGCGCGTTATTTCAGGACTGGTGTGTCGTTTGGCGGTGGCGATCTGCCCGCCGATTTTGACACTGTCCTTAGGGTATATGATGCCTTTGGGGACGTAAGGTTCATGTCCATCAATCGATGGTGGCGATCCGTAGCTATTCCGCAATTCGGTGTATCTGAGGACCGTCCAAGGGTGACGCCTTTGGGGTCTATCAGGCACTATGATGAGGATGATCGCTTGGCGCGCATACGAAGCAGCGTCAGGGATTATCTAAACGAGGAGTGGCTGGACCAAATTCAGCCAACGTCGATTATCGCTTCAATACCCGTTGGTCTGCCGAAGGCGCAGATCATGAAGCAGATTTCTGAGATGGTCGATGAAATAGCTGAGCGTGAAGCTCGAAGTGGAGCAAATACGCTGAGAGGCAACGCAGCCTTCAAGCTGGCGCGCTCGTCAAAGCTGCATTACGCGACGATGATGCGATACCTCAAATGCCTGCATGTAAAGTCGGCAAATCCGAAAATGACCTTGTGGCAAATTGGGGCGACGGCGGGCTTGAGTGTGCAGCACCGCTTGTTAGACCCGTCAGCAGAGCCAAATGCAGACAATGAAAAAGCTAGAACGTCATTGAAGGAACTGACGAGCCGTGCGCTTCTACGCGGGCATATGATTGCCGAAAATGCGGCAAGGGGCATCTTTCCTAGTTATGCCAAGTGCACCCACGCTATGCCAGTGGAATACTCTTTCATACACCGTAAAAGATTCAATTTTTTCCCTAGTGAATGAACTTGAATAATTCCGTGCTTAATCGTGCGGTAGATGACAGAATTGATCCAATCCAACCTATCCATTTTTGCATTGGAGTATTGTTAAAGCCTGTAACACGGCACCAGACGAAAAAGGCTTCGCCAATCTGTTCGCCGCTTTGCGTCCGTCGATTGAGATACCTGAATACAAATCAAACAAGCAAGCAATGGCCGTGTCAGGGACGTATTGGACGGCGAAGCTTCCAATGCGGGCCGAATGGCCAATTGCTATCACGCGCCAGAGCCGCAGGCGTGGTGCGGGATATGTTGATGATTGCTATGGCCTTGCTCTGGCTATCGCCAATCGCAACGCCACAAAAAACAACACCGCCTGCCTATCCAAGCCACTTCGCTGCGCTCGCTGGCTTGGATACGCCGCTTTGCGTCGTTTTTGAGCCTCTTTTCAATTGGTTGATGTAACGAAAACTATCTTAAAGACAGTATATAAAAATTACATGTCTGGTGCCGTGTTACAGCGTAAATCGGGCCAATTCCGTTTGCGAAAAGATAAATAAAACTGAGCGGCGGCATCCCGCATTTGTCCAAATCGTGTTCTCGCCGCCGCTCATTGAACACGGACAAAGGGACACATGGCGGGAATGATGCTCGGACAATGGCATCTGGGACAAAGGAGAACACTATCGAATGAATACACGAATTTACTATGTTTCTGCGCCTGCTGGATCAGGCAAAACCTACCAACTCGAACAACACGCGGCCAAGTTGGTGGCCAGCCAGAACAGGAAAATCCTGATCGCGCAGCCGACCACGCACCTCATCCGACAAACCGCTGTAAACCTGCGCCGCGAAAATCCCGGCTTGTCGGTCAAAACCATCTACAGCAATGCCCAACAGGATGCCGTTATGCCGCGCATTGAAGCCCACATGGCCGGTACGGACGCAGCCAAAGGCCAAATTCTGCTCGTGAGCCACGAAGCGCTCAAGCGTTTACCAGCGGCCTATCGCCAACATTGGGATTTGTTCGTAGACGAAATCCCCAGTGTGTTCGAGTGCCTGACGCTTCGGATCGTGAAGACCCACACGCACCTGACCGACCATATCAAACTGGAAGACCTTGGCCGTGGCATCAGTGCGGTGAAGATTGCTGCTGGCCATCAAGCGCCCTTGGAAACCTTGCTACGCAACGACAGCCAGGACGAACTGCTGGACCATTTCGGCCAAATCGCCAGCCATCTGTTGGACGAGCATCGCACCGTCATGGTGGAGACAGAATGCTATCAGGCCTTGCTGGACGGCAGCAAAGCCAAGGGGGAAATCAATTTCTTTTCGATCCTTGGGCCTGAGTTCGTTCAGGGGTTTAATTCCGTGACGCTCATGGGTGCCAATGCGCTGGAAACGGAATTGTTCGTACTGTGGGGCACGCGCACGGATGTTAGCTTCGTGCCGCATCCGATTTTGACCAAGGCCTTGCGTTACTACAGCCATCAGAACGGCCCGCGTCTAACCGTCAATTATCTGTTCGAGCAAGAATGGTCGATTTCACGCTCTCAGCGGGTCAGCGACGACACAGGGCTAACTTTGCTCGATGAAGTCGGCGATTTCATCCAGCGCTTTTTCGCCGGGCAGCGCTTTCTATGGGTAGCCAACAAGTCAGCGGACATGCTGATGTTTGATCGCAGCGACCGCTTGCCTGCCGTCAGCCACGGCCTCAACGAACCGCATTTCATCTCCTGCCACGCCGTGGCCAGCACCATTGCGCTCGTTCACAACCATGCCAGCGCGAAGTTTCTGGGAATGCTCGGCCTTAGCGATCATCAAATCCGCACGGTGATCTGCTATCAGGCAGAATATCAGGCCATCATGCGCTGCTCGCTGCGCGATCCCGATGCCATTGCTCCCGTGACCGTCATCGTACCCAGCTGTGCCAGCGCGGAATGGATCGCGGGCAAATTTGCCGGGGCGGTAATCAGCAAGCTCAGCACGGGGCTAGATTGGGAGGTCGGGAAAGTTGGTCGCCCTAAGGCCGTACGACCTATGACAAACAAAGAGCGGGTCAGGAAGCATCGCGAACGCAAAAAATTGGAGGCGGCTTGAGATGGGTATTGACGCTATACTGCGGGACATTGCGAAACGTCACGGGGTTCCCGTCGGCTTTGACGATTTGAAGCGAGAGCCGCTGAGTGACGACCAAAAGCGAGCATTCCGAGATAATCTCGCAAACTCCCTGCAACCGACCTTCACGGGAATGCCCATGCCATTGTCGCAGGTCGAAACGCAATCAGGTGTGGCATGCGTTGCCGTCCAAACGCTTCGTGGACTGATTGACGAGGCCGAGTTGATCCCAGCAAGGTTGGAAATTGCGATGTTGGATATCGTTAGCGGCGCAGCGAGGTTGCCCCGCATTAAGTTTATCGGGTTGGAAAACTGTATTCAGGTCGAGCAAGGACGGCATCGCATAACAGGGTTGCACCTGCTCGGTTTTGAATTCGCTGAAGTCAGTTTCCTGTTAGATCAAGCGGACAAGATGCGAACAATTTTTGGGGACAATTTTCGTATTCTATAGGTCGGGCAGTCCGTTTCTTTTTCCTCACTAGTAGTGAAGCGCCGCCTTGCGCCGCATTCAGGTAGTCCCTGTCGTGACAGTCGCATTCCGCGCTGCGGCTGTCACATTTAGGTCGATTTCCCTCTAAAATGACATCAGATGGTGTGGCTCCAGAACCAAAAGTGACAGGAGCACAAATGATTGTCGGCTATGCGCGTGTCAGCACCACGGACCAATGTTTGGACGTCCAGATGGACGAACTTTCTGCTCACGGCTGCGAGCGCATCTTTCAGGATCAGGCCAGCGGCACGAACCGTGACCGTGCGGGGCTAATCGAAATGCTGCAATTTGTCCGCGAGGGCGACAGCATCGTGGTCAGCAGGCTCGACCGTTTCGCTCGCTCGCTGACCGACCTGTTCCAACTGTTGGCCGAACTCAGCCGCAAGGGTGTGGCGTTTCAATGCGTCCACCAAAGCATCGACACCAGCAGCAGCACGGGAAAGTTGACCCTCGCGATTTTGGGCGCGGTGGCGGAATTTGAAAACGACATTCGCAGGGAGCGACAGCGCGCAGGGATTGCGAAGGCCAAGGCCAACGGGGTCTACAAGGGGCGCAAGGCTCGGATTGATGCTGAGCGGGTCAGGGAGTTGGCCGCTCAGGGCATGTCGGCAGGCGCGATTTCACGTGAGTTGGGATGCCATCGCCAATCGGTATATCGCATGATCGCTGCGCCAGCAGGCCTATAGGTTGGTTCAGACCCTCGTGCGGACGATAGCGCTGTAGTCGCGATACGCATCAAGCTCACTTTGAGTGATCTGCCCGCACTCTTGATAAAGCGCGGCAAGGTGCTGATAATAATCAAATTCGATAGGGCAAGGTTCATATGCGTGGGTCTTGACGCCGAGCCAGACGCGGTAAAGTGTTCGGTCTTCCGTTCCGTTCGGTTCAGCATCATCAGGGCACAGCTTTTCCATCAATGCCGCCGCCGCACTGCCAAACTCTTGATACATCGCGTTGGTGATCTTGAGGTTGGGCAAGCCTACTTCCCAGTTCTCAACCTGCGAGCGAAAGAAATCAGTCCATCGGTCGGCCAAGGGCAAGGCGTGTTCTCCGCAGTTAGGCTTATTGTGATACCATATGCGAATTGTGGAAAAGTTAACCGCCCGCAGCGGCATCAAACGATCAGATGATTCGAATAGATACCTGAAATCTCCGATCGACCGTCTGAACGACGATGCCATCGACTGACCTTGACCATAAAGGCCAAGGAGAAGTGAAAATGTCGATCCTCAAGACCCTCAAGCTGACCGCTGCCACTCGCAACGTGACCCTGACGCCCGAGCAGGTGCTGCGCGGTAAGTTGGTCAGCTATCTCAACGAGCAGAAGGCACTCGCAGAAGCAGAAATCGGCGGAACGGCGTTCAGGGCCACCAAGCGCGTTACCCGCACCAACGAAGCGGGCGCAAAGGTCCGTGTTGATGCCCCGCGTCATGTCCGTAAGGGTTGGTTTACGGATGCTGTCGGCAAGACGTTCTTCCAAATCCGCTACGGCAGCAAACCACTCGAACTGGCCAAGGGGATGAATGCCGTGGAGGTTGAAAACCTTGCAGGTTTGCCCGCTGTTATCAATTCGATCCTTGAAGCAGTCCAAGCTGGTGAACTGGACATACAAGCAAAGGCTGCGATTGCCGACCGTAAGGTTAAGCGCAAAACCAAGCAGGCAACCGCATGATGGCTGGCGATGCGAGGCGGGCAGCAATCGCTCGCCTCAATGACCGCTTCCGTTCCACGGGTAGTGAGGGCCAGTCCCCCTTACGCTGGCCATCGCGGGATTGCCGAAAGGCGAGTTGAATGAGGTCGCTGGCGCGGTCAGGCGTTTTGACACATTTACGCCTGAAAATAACCCATACGGCAAGCATTACTGCGCCTCACTAGTAATGGCAGGGCATCGGATCATCGGGAAGATCGAGTATTATCCGCCAAATTACGCGGGTAACGACCCCCACCTTGCCGACGATCCGTTCGCCAAGCGGGCAATGACGATCATGCTGAATAAAAAGTCGCAGTCTATTTTATGCACTAATTATTGATTGGAACCAATCCGAAAATCGACGAAGAGAACGAACTTTCTTCTGAATGCAAATCTTCTGCGCCTAGATCTATACCATAACCCTTTACATCGACATGATCTATTTTTCCTATATCGTAAAGACCTCTAGTAGAATCACCATCGCATTGGTGAACCAATACAACTATATTTGTTCGATAGCAAATAGCGTAGGTTACCGCTTGATTTATATCATCTCTATTTGGCTTATCTTTATATTTTACTTCAATTATAAGCGATCGCGCGCCCGCTATACCTAAGACTATGTCTGGTTGGGCGAGCTGTCCCTTTTTGTTATCAAAGAGCGGACGTTTTCCATCTCGATTACCATCGCGTACGAAGACATGATTTGGTCGACGCAGTTGCAAAACCCGTCGCGCATATTCTTCAAAAATCTCATCAAAATTCACAATGAAGGATGATAGAGACACATCCTCGCCGGTTGTATCAAGTGAAATACCTGTTCCAGACAATATCATCAAAGCAATTTCTGTTGCTCGATAATAGTAGGCGCGTTGCTGAGGGAAGCGTAGTCCAGCGATATCGCCCCGCACAGCTTCTAAATCTGGAATGCGAAGCCCTCCAATAACTGAAGGAAAACTCCCGTATGTCAAATTCACTGACCGGATCAGCTTCTTCTTTTCATCGCTGGTCGGCTGCATGCGCAAAAGAACGTGCTGCAATGCAGCCTTTAGGATTCGATTCACGGGAACATCTGATGTTTGCTCAAATGTGGACGTCTGGGCCAAATGTCGCTGACCTTTGGCCCATGCTCGCAGAGTCCCGTTTAGTTCCAGTCTGCCGCGGGGGTTACCGCTAATGTGGCTCTTGGGTTGGTAGGATTTGAGAAATCCGCCCTCAATTATAGGCATGAGCGAATCCCGAAAGTTCAGCGCTAGAAATTCCAACACGCTGGCGCTGCCTAACGTGTCATTTAGATACAAGCGGCTTGCATTGGGTAACAAGGAAAGCGAGCGGTGAGCAATGTCCAGAACGCGAGACAAATTGCTGACGGGCAACTTTGGCCGCACGTCCACGGAAATCTGCGGAGTAAGGGGAATTATCCCGATATATGGTCCAGCGGTTAATATGACCCGGCGGCGTCTAAATTGAAGAAATAGAAGCCCCCTTTCTTCTACCTGCGGAAACACTTCAATGCTTCCCGAAGGGGCAACAGTCGAAAGTGACAGTTCCAGCGATTTTCTGGATTGCAGGCGATAAAGGGTTCGCCCGTCAGGCAACAGCTCACCGACCTCGTTCAAAGGCGAGTTCACTGATCAGCCGTCGCCGGTGCTACCGGCTGATCAACCGGTTGACTTTGGTCTGCAATTATATCGGCGAAGCAGGTAGACCAAATGTCATCAATTTCCTGACGGGTATCGGAGTCATAGCGGTATTTTTTGTGTAAGACCCTGATTCGGAAGTTTTTCAATTCCAGCAATATCTTGCGGTTCTGCGTGT
>NZ_LJHY01000001.1 GCF_001295795.1 Novosphingobium sp. AAP83 | reverse complement strand
GAGCGTAGTCGAGACACTTTGCACGGTGTCTCGACTACGCTCGACACGAACGAGGTTCGGGAAATGATTGGCCAGATGCAAAAAGGGGCGCCCGGTTGGACGCCCCTTTTTTGTCTCAATCAGCGGTGAGCCTCAGCGTGGAAGTTCGCTGACACCCATGAGCGCTTCGTCCACCGCGCGGGCGCACTGGCGGCCTTCGCGGATCGCCCAGACGACGAGGCTTTGGCCGCGGCGCATGTCGCCGCAAGCAAAGACGTTTTCGACGCTGGTCTTGTAATCGATGACGTTGCCTTTGACGTTACCGCGCGGATCGAGTTCGACACCGGCTTGTTCCAACAGGCCCTGCTTGCGCGGGCCGACAAAGCCCATCGCAAGGAGGATCAGGTCAGCTTTGATCGTGAATTCGCTGCCGGGCACTTCCTGCATCTGGCCATTCACCCACTCAACGTGGACGCATTCGAGGCCGGCGACATCGTTTTCGCCAACGACGCGCTTGGTCAACACTGCGAATTCGCGTTCGCAACCTTCTTCATGGCTGGAAGAGGTACGCAGCTTCAACGGCCAGTTCGGCCATGACAGTGCCTTGTCTTCCTTTTCGGGAGGCTTTGGCATGATTTCAAGCTGGGTGACCGAGGCCGCACCCTGACGGTTTGACGTGCCGACGCAATCCGACCCGGTATCGCCGCCGCCGATTACAACGACATGCTTGCCCGTGGCGAGCAGCGAGCCGCGCGGGGCGGCGCGCAGTTCATCATCGCCTGCATTGCGCTTGTTCTGCTGGGTCAGGAATTCCATCGCCATGCGCACCCCGGACAGTTCGGCGCCGGGGATGCCAAGGCCGCGTGGATCTTCGGCACCGCCCGACAGGACAACGGCATCGAAATTTTCCTGCAAGCTCGCGAACGAAACGGTCACGCCCACTTCAACACCAACGCGGAACTGGACGCCTTCGGCCTCCATCTGCATCGCGCGGCGGTTAATGTGCGTCTTTTCCATTTTGAAATCAGGGATGCCGTAGCGCATCAAACCGCCGATCCGGTCGTTCTTTTCGAACACCGTGACCGAGTGACCCGCGCGCGCCAACTGCTGTGCAGCGGCCATTCCGGCGGGGCCTGAGCCAATGATGGCAACCGATTTGCCCGTCTTTTTGGCGCGGACCTGTGGTTCAATCCAGCCTTCTTTCCACCCCTTGTCGACGATCGCGCATTCGATCGATTTGATCGTCACCGGTTGATCAACAATGTTCAGCGTGCACGCCGCCTCGCACGGGGCGGGGCAGATGCGGCCGGTGAATTCGGGGAAGTTATTGGTCGAATGGAGATTCGTCAGCGCCTCGCGCCAGTCATTCTCATAGACCAGATGATTCCAGTCGGGGATCTGGTTGTTCACCGGACAGCCGTTGTGGCAGTACGGAATGCCGCAGTTCATGCAGCGCGCGGCCTGCCCCTTCAGGCCCGCAGGATCGTGCGGGATGACGAATTCGCGATAGTGCTTCAGCCGTTCCGCAGGCGCATCATAGATGCGGTCCTTACGGTCGATTTCGAGAAAGCCTGTTGCCTTACCCATTGTATTAAAACCCTTATTCAGCCGCGACGGACGCGGCTTCGAGGCGCTCGGCCTCCATCTGGCGCAGGGCGCGTGCATAATCACGCGGCATCACCTTGACGAACTTTGGCAGAGCCTCGGCCCAGTTATCAAGGATTTCGCGCGCCCGCTTGCTGCCGGTGTAGAGATGGTGACGTTCGACCAGAACGCGTAGGCGTTCAGCATCGTGGTAGAGCATATCGCCCATGCCATAGTCATAGACGTCAACGCCGCGCTGTTGTGGACGGCCCGCGCCATCCTCGTCATCGCGCTCTGCCGACACGGGCAGAAGATCGACCATCGCCTTGTTCGCAAGATCGGCAAAGTTGCCGTCCACGTCATAGACATAAGCCACACCGCCCGACATGCCTGCGGCGAAATTGCGGCCGGTCTTGCCCAGCACCACAACGACACCGCCGGTCATATATTCGCAGCCGTGATCGCCCGTGCCTTCGACAATGGCGACAGCGCCCGAATTGCGCACGGCAAAGCGTTCACCGGCAACGCCGTTGAAGTAAGCCTCACCCGCAATCGCGCCATAGAGCACGGTGTTGCCGACGATGATGTTTTCCGCAGGATCGCGTTCCACATGCGCTGGCGGGCGCACGATCACGCGGCCGCCCGAAAGACCCTTGCCAACATAATCGTTGGCATCGCCGACGAGATCCAGCGTGACGCCATGCGCAAGGAATGCACCGAACGACTGTCCAGCCACGCCCTTGAACGAGACGTGGACAGTATTGTCGGGCAAGCCCTTGTGGCCGTACTTCTTGGCGATTTCACCCGAAAGCATCGCGCCGACCGTACGGTTAACGTTGATAACATTGCTTTCAAGGCGCACCGCCTGCCCGCTTTCCAGAGCCGCAGCGCTACCCTTGATCAGAACCTGATCAAGCGCGGCTTCGAGGCCGTGATCCTGCGTGCCGCTCCAGTTCAGGGTCGTGCCCTCAACCGGTTCCACCTTGTGCAGCAGCTTGGCCAGATCGATGCCTTCCAACTTCCAGTGATGGATCGCCTTGTTGGTATCGAGCCGATCAACCCGTCCGACCATTTCCGCGATGGTGCGGAAGCCCATCTCGGCCATGATCGCGCGCAATTCTTCGGCAACGAAGAAGAAGTAGTTGATCACATGTTCTGGCTGGCCGGTGAAGCGCGCACGCAGCACGGGGTCTTGCGTGGCAACGCCGACAGGGCAGGTGTTCAGGTGGCACTTGCGCATCATGATGCAGCCCGCCGCGATCAACGGTGCGGTGGCGAAACCGAACTCGTCAGCGCCGAGCAGCGCGGCAACAGCCACATCACGACCGGTGCGGATGCCGCCATCAGCCTGCACGCAAATGCGGCTGCGCAAGTTGTTGAGCAGCAGCGTTTGCTGGGTTTCGGCAAGGCCGATTTCCCATGGTGAGCCTGCGTGCGTGAGCGAAGTGAGCGGCGATGCGCCGGTCCCGCCTTCATAGCCCGAGATCGTCACGTGATCGGCGCGCGCCTTGGAAACGCCCGCAGCCACGGTGCCAACGCCCACTTCGGATACCAGCTTGACCGAGATGCGCGCAGTTGTGTTCACGTTCTTGAGATCGTGAATGAGCTGCGCGAGATCTTCAATCGAGTAGATATCGTGGTGCGGCGGTGGCGAAATGAGACCAACACCCGGCGTTGAGTGGCGGGTTTTGCCAATGGTCTTGTCGACCTTGTCGCCGGGCAACTGGCCACCTTCGCCGGGCTTTGCGCCCTGTGCCATCTTGATCTGCACATCGTCTGCGTTGACGAGGTATTCAGCCGTGACGCCGAAGCGGCCCGAGGCGACCTGCTTGATTGCAGAGCGCATCGAATCGCCGTTGGCCATCGGCTTGAACCGCGATGGGTCTTCGCCGCCTTCGCCGGTGTTCGATTTGCCGCCGATGCGGTTCATCGCCACGGCCAGCGTGGTGTGCGCTTCCCACGAGATCGAGCCATAGCTCATCGCGCCGGTGGCGAAACGCTTGACGATTTCGCTGGCCGGTTCGACTTCGGAAATGTCGAGCGGCTGATCAGCCTTCTTTAATTCCATCAGCCCGCGAATGGTCAATTGCCGTTCGGACTGATCGTTGATCGACTGCGCAAATTCGGCATACTTTTCAGAGGTGTTGCCGCGCACCGCATGTTGCAGGTTGGCAATGTTCGATGCGGTCCACGCATGTTCTTCACCGCGCGTGCGCGATTGATACATGCCGCCGACATCAAGCATCGTGTTGTAGATCGGATTATCGCCATAGGCCGTTGCATGACGGCGCACGGTTTCTTCCGCGATTTCCTTGAGGCCAACGCCCTCGATGCTGGTGGCGGTGCCGGTAAAGTAGGCTTCGATGAACGCACTCGACAAGCCGACCGCGTCAAAGATCTGCGCGCCGCAATACGACTGGTAGGTCGAAATGCCCATCTTGGACATGACCTTGAGGATGCCCTTGCCGATGGCCTTGATGTAGTTCTTTTTTACATCCTTGGGCTCAAGTGGAAGTTCCTTGGCAACGCGGATTTGCTCCAGCGTTTCAAGCGCAAGGTAAGGGTTGATCGCTTCGGCGCCATAGCCTGCCAGCACGCAGAAGTGATGCACTTCGCGCGCTTCGCCGGTTTCAACAACCAAGCCGGTTTGCATGCGCAGGCCCTGACGGACAAGGTGCTGGTGCACAGCCGCCGTCGCCAGTGCCGCTGGCATCGGGATGCGGTCTTCGTTCTGGCCACGGTCTGACAGAATCAGGATGTTCTTATCGGCCAACACCGCTTCGGTGGCGGCCCAGCACATTTCCTTGATCGCCATTTCAAGACCGTCTGCGCCAGCAGATGCGGCCCATGTCGTGTCAATCGTGGCAGTACGGAATGCACCATCCAACGCCGCTTCAACCGTGCGGATCTTGGCGATGTCCTCATTCGTCAGGATCGGTTGATCGACTTCGAGGCGCTTGTGGCTGCCGGCATCGTGGCCCAGCAGGTTCGGACGCGGACCGATCATGCTGACAAGGCTCATCACCAGTTCTTCGCGGATCGGATCGATCGGCGGGTTGGTGACTTGCGCGAAGTTCTGCTTGAAATAATCGTAGAGCAGACGCGAACGCTTTGACAGCACCGCAATCGGCGTGTCGGTGCCCATCGAACCCAGCGGATCATCGCCAGCAATGGCCATTGGCTCCAAGAACTTGGAGATATCTTCCTGCGTATAACCGAACGCCTGCTGGCGATCGAGCAACGAGGTGGTTTCCACCGGAAGCGCAGCAAGTTCAGGCTCGACCACATCGAGTTCCTGAAGCTTGTACTGCGCCTGCTCCAGCCATTCCTCGTAAGGTTCGGCGGCAGCGAGTTCGGCCTTGATCTCTTCGTCTTCGATGATCTTACCCTGCTCCATATCGATCAGGAGCATACGGCCCGGCTGGAGCCGCCACTTGCGGACAATATCTTCTTCGCGGAACGGCAAAACGCCGCTTTCCGAAGCCATGCAGATCAGATCATCACGCGTGATCGAGAATCGCGCGGGACGCAGACCATTGCGGTCCAGCGTTGCGCCGATCTGGCGGCCATCGGTGAAGGCCACGGCGGCAGGGCCGTCCCATGGTTCCATCAATGCTGCGTGATATTCATAGAATGCGCGGCGCGCAGGGCTCATCAACGGATTGCCGGCCCATGCTTCGGGGATCAGCATCATCACCGCATGGGCAAGGCTGTAGCCACCGGCCAGCAGCAGTTCGAGCGCGTTGTCGAGGCTGGCAGTGTCTGATTGGCCATGCGGGATCAGCGGCCACATCTTGTCAAGATCAGGGCCAAGCAGCTCTGATTCCATCGTGCGGCGGCGCGCGTTCATCCAGTTTACGTTGCCGCGAACCGTGTTGATTTCACCGTTATGCGCGATGAAGCGATAAGGGTGCGCCAGCTTCCAACTGGGGAAGGTGTTGGTGCTGAAGCGCTGGTGCACAAGGCCCAGTGCCGACACGCAATCGGGATCACACAGATCATCGTAGAATGAGCCAACCTGATTGGCGAGCAAAAGCCCCTTGTAGACGATGGTGCGCGTCGAGAAGCTGGGCATATACAACTGGGTAACGCCGGGCAGACCGTGCTTTTCGGCCATCATCGCCAGCGGGTTCTGCGTCTGCTTGCGGATGGCAAGCAGCTTGCGTTCGAACGCAGCCTGATCAGCCGTGTTAGGACCGCGCTTGATAAAGCACTGGCGGATAACCGGCATCTGCTCGATCACGGCCTTGCCCAAGCCATCCAGTGTGGTGGGCACATCACGCCAGCCGATCAGTTCCTGGCCTTCTTTGGCGATGAACTTTTCGAAGAATTCGGTGACGAACAGGCGCGCAGCCTCATCCTGCGGCAGGAAGCACATGGCCACGGCATAATCGCCCGGCTGCGGCAATTCCTTGCCTTCGGATGTTGCCCATTTGCGGAATAACTGGTCGGGAATCTGGATCAGGATGCCTGCGCCATCGCCCAGCAACGGATCAGCGCCCACCGCGCCGCGATGGTCAAGATTGCGCAGAATTTCCAGTGCCTGATCAACAATGGAATGACTTTTTCGGCCTTTAATGTGAGCGACGAACCCCACACCACAAGCGTCATGTTCATTACGTGGATCGTAGAGGCCCTGAACCGGCGGAAATCCCATTTCGAAGTTTTTCCTGCATCCAAAAAGAGGAACGACGCACGAATCACGACGCCCGAAGGCGACGAAAGTTGCGCGGAGGCTCCCCATGACTGCATGAAAGTTATTTTGCAACCGCGCTGCAAGGCTAAGCGCGCGGTTAAGCCCGGAAATACGGATGCGATACGGCAGAAAGGGCCGAAGCTACGGGCTCTTTTGGCAGAAAATCATCCGCGCGCGGTCATCCGTTGCAACGTTGCAAGGGCCGCGCGCAAAGCACGGTCCGCTTCTTCGGCATCGGGCGTGCCGGCAACCGGCGCGGCAGAGGGATTGCCGGACGACAGGGCTTGGTCTGCACCACGCGTATTGGGCAGGTGTGGCGAAGGGGCGGCGCGGCCAGGTGATGCAAGTGGCGATCCCGGCACCGGCATTACCGATGGACGTTCAAACAGGCGGGCTGGCGCGGATGACATTTGCGCCGCCTTTGCCGCTTCTTGCTGCCACGGGGATTCCTGCCCGGGGAAAACGACGACGGGTTCGATCACGGCATGGTCATCGATCACGCTATCATCGATCCGCAGCGGTTCACGGCGGGCGACGACCGGTGCCATATCCAGCAGCGAGGAATAGCAATCTTCGGCAACTTCAGGCTCGGGCGCCGGATTGTTGGTGACGCCGAAAGCTTCTGCGACTTCTTCAGGCTTGCGTGAAAGCAAAGGGGATAGGCGCAAGAAGCGTTCAAGACCAGCATCCTGCTCCTCGTATTCCGCTTCATCATCAGCAACGGGAGCGGCGAAAGCTTGAGGGGCCGCCGGGCGCAATTGGACGACGCGTTCCGGTTCAGCAGCAACCGAAACCGGTGCGGCCTGAACAACCGGCGGGACAAGCAGCTTGTCGGCAACAGGCGGCACGTCAGGCGATTTTTCGAACCGCGCGATAGGTGCCTGTAGCACGGGAGCTGGAGTTGGTGCCGGTGCCACAGCTTCGGGCGCTTTGAACGGCGGTTGATCGAAAGACGCATCTTGCGGTCTGCGGCGGGAAATCGCCAAGGCAAGGCGTTCGATCAACTGGACCAGCCCTAGATTTTCAAGCGGCGTGCGATCCAGCGGCGTTGCATCGGCAGCGCGCGCCTGAAGGAACGCATCTGGCGGCGTGGGTGCATGGAGTTTAGGGGCAGACGGAATAGCGGCAGGCGGAATAGCGGCAGGCTGAATGAAGACCTGCTGTGCCGGTGCCGGTGCCGGTGCCAACTGCGCAGCAACTTCATCAGTTTTTGCAAATATCTGTGGCGCAGCGGGGGCTGGCTCAGCGGGAGCGGGCGCAACTTCGGGCGCTGCGACGATAGGCTCTGCCGGGATCGCCTGTGCATGAGTGACTGGCGGCGGGGGCGCTTGCCGGGGCACTGCAAAGGGGGGGTGTGAGGGTGCAAATGGCGCGGGCTCGATCACTTGCGCCTGTTCCAGCAGCAAGTCGAGGTCTAGCGGATCGGCGGGTCTGGCCGCAGGCGGCGGAGTGGGCGCGGCGGCAGATGGCTGAAAAACCTGCCTTTCGGAAAAGACCGGCCTTTCCGCAACAACAGGCGCTTGTGCCATGGGCGCTTCTTCGATGGGTGAGGCCAGAAAGGCGGGCGTCGCGACGACCGGAGGTTCTTCGGTCTGGATAAGAGGGCGGCGTCGTGCGGAGGCTTCTTGCTCGACCGGCGCATCAAGCGGTGCGCCAAGATCTTCGGCAGCATTGATCGGACGGCGCGCATTGGATGCAGGAGCCGCACCCGCGTTCTTGCCGAAGCCGCGCGCCCGCGCAGGCGCGGCGGTCTTTTCCCGGCCCAGGAAGCGGCCCAGACTATACCCGAAAAGCGCACCGAAGCCCATCATCGCCAAGGCAAATATGATTCGCGTGGTAAATCCCAAAGGCGGTGCCGCAGCGGGAATCAATGCCGGGATGCCCAGCGCCAGAACTGGCCCTTCGAGCAGCATGGGTGCAGTAGCGAAGCTGCCAAGCCCCAAAAGCGTTGCAAACCACAATCCGGTAACGAGCGGAAACAGCGGATTCGCGGTGATGGGCTTGGGCTTGCGCTTTGTCGCGGTCACGGGCGGTGGATCCTGTCTTTCAGAAAATCGGGAACAGCTTGGTATTCAGGAGGCCGGACGATTTACGCTGCCGCAGCCACCATTTTGAAATGTGGTATCAGCGCTTGGTAAACGACTTGATAACGTCTGACGTTTGCCGCCCAATCATGATGTTCGCCCACCCAGTGGCGTGCGAATTTGCGTCGTTCGGGCCAGCTTTCGGGGGCGGTTAACATCTGCGCCATGGCTGCCGCCAAGCCCGCCGGATCATCGGCCGGGAACAAAGTGCCGGTCACCCCGTCACGGATCAGTTCGCGGTGGCCGCCAACATCGGAAGCTGCCACCAGCTTGCCCTGCGCCATGGCTTCCAAGGGTTTCAGCGGCGTGACCAGTTCGGTCAGCCGCATGCCTTTACGCGGGTAGCAGACAACATCGACCAGCGAATAATAGCGTTCCACTTCGGTATGCGGCACGCGGCCGACAAAACGGATGGCATCAGCCGCAGGCGACGCTTCGGCCTGCGCGCGCAATGCCGCGTCAGCAGGACCGCCGCCCACCATCAGCAGCCGCGCGCCAGGCACTTGGGCGACAATGGCGGGCATGGCCGCGATCAGATCATCAAGGCCTTCATAAGGATAAAAGCTGCCGAGGAAGCCGATCACCGGCCCATCACCCAGCGCAAGTTCCTTTGCCAATGCCTGATCGCGGGGCAAAGGATCGCCAAACAGATCAAGATCGACGCCGTTGGGCATGATCGCAATTTTTTCAGGCGTAAAGCCGCGCGCGACCAGATCCTGCCGCAGCCCTTCGCAGATGGTAACCACCCGGTCCGCACCGCTGACCACATCGTTTTCCAGCACACGGGTGAGCCAGTATTTGGCGCTGCCTTCGCGGCCTGTACCGTTGCCAACGGCAGCGTCTTCCCAGAAAGCGCGGATTTCGTAGACCACGGGAATGCCCAGCCGCCGTCCGGCCTTGACCGCCGCCATGCCGCACAATGACGGAGAATGGGCGTGGAGCACATCAGGCCGCCAATCTTGCGCGATGGCGACAATCCGTTCGGCCAGCGCCGAGACTTCACCCCATTCGCGCAGGAGCGGCAAGCCTTGGGCAACGCCGGGTGTGCGATAGAACTGCAAAGCGTCAACCGTATCCGATTCGGCACCGGTGGCCAGACCTTCCTGTCTCAAGCCGGTCACGGCGCGCACTTCAAGCCCCATGGCCTGCTGCGCTTTGAGGATCGCACGGGTGCGGAAGGTATAGCCACTTTGCAGCGGCAACGAATGGTCGAGGACGTGAAGGACGCGTGTCATGGTGACCATCCCTGCCACAACAAGGCTTAACGCCGCGTCAACCTCATTGCTTTAGCAAGGGCTCTGCCATGATCGACAAGTTCACGCTCTTCCTGCCACACCTGCTGATGGCGATTGCCGTCTGGCGGATGTTGCACCGTGACGATCTGGACGACGATCCATCGCTGCCAAGCCGCAAAGGGCACTTCCTGCAAAAGCGCGAATCACCAGATCAGGGCCGTCGCGATACAGGTGGGCGCGATGCTTGATCTGTTTCTGTTAAGTTGTGTGCTGGCCTTTATCGGGGCGGGTTTTCGCAAGCCGTTTATCTTCGTGCTGGCCTATACTTACATCGACATCGTTTCACCGCAGAAGGTGAGCTGGGGCATCCTCAGCCAGATTCCGATATCGCTGATCGCCTTCCTTTGTGCGTTTACCGCGTGGTTCGTGGCCGAGGACAAGAACGGAACGCGCTTTTCCTTGCGCCAGTTTTTGCTGCTGCTGATGCTCGTCTATTGCGGACTAACCACGCAAGCGGCTGATTTTCCTTTGGAAGCAGGCGAGAAATGGGCGTGGGTGTGGAAAGCACTGCTGTTTGCGCTGTTCCTGCCGCTGACTTTGCGGACGCGGCTGCGGATCGAGGCGCTGACGCTGGTCATGGTGCTTTCCATCGGCGTGATCGTGATTGGTGGCGGCATCAAGACGCTGGCGGGCGGCGGGGGCTATGGTGAATTGCGCCTGCTGGTTGATAACAACACCGGCCTTTATGAAGGATCGATCATATCGGCAGTGGCCGTCGCGGTGATCCCGCTGGCTTTGTGGGCATCACGCTTTGGCACGATCTTTCCGCCCGAATGGCGCGTCAAAGCCTTCGCCTGGGCGCTGTGCTTTGCCTGCGCGCTCATGCCGATCGGTACGGGCGCGCGCACGGGGCTGGTCTGCGTGGTCGTGCTGGCCGCGCTGGTGCTGCGTACGGCCAAGCGCAAAGCCCTGATCATATCGCTGATGGCGGCAGGGGCGCTGGTTGCGATACCTTTGCTACCCGCAGAATTCGTGGCGCGGATGGGCACGATAAACAATCACCAGTCCGACCAATCCGCCTCAACGCGCGTGGCGGTGTGGCGCTGGACGTTGGAATTTGTGAAAGACCGCCCGTTTGGCGGAGGCTTTGATGCCTATCGCCAGAACCGCATTTCTTACGATACCGTCGAGGCCAAGTCGGCTGGCGACAACAATACCGCGCTGGAATACAAGCCTGTGGTCGATCAGGCGCGGGCCTATCATTCCAGCTATTTCGAAATGCTGGGCGAACAAGGCTATCCCGGGCTTGCCCTCTGGCTTGCTTTGCACTTGCTGGGGGTCTGGCAAATGGAAGTGCTGCGCCGCCGCTATCGCAAGGAGACGTCGGAGGCATTCCGCTGGGTATCGCCTTTGGCCGAGGCGCTACAACAAGCGCAGATCATCTATCTTGTAGGGTCCACCTTCGTGGGCATCGCGTTCCAGCCGTTCTGTTACATGCTGGTCGGCCTGCAATGCGGATTGTGGGGCTATATCAAGCGGGTGAGCACGGCAAAGCCGGTGCCGTTCCGCAAGGCATCAACTCCGCCGCTGGTGGCAGAGCCAGGGCGCGGGATGGCTACGGCGCAAGTTTGACCAGCGAGACGACCGCCTGCGCTCCGGTAACGCTCAGATGGTGCGAATCGAAGTATAGCGGTTTGTTATCAAGCATGAGCCGGGTACGATCGCCGTGCGCCAATATGGCCAGCGGATCGATCACGGCCACGCCGCGGTTCTCCCACCGCCGGTAATTGCGGGTGAACCACGTAGTTTCCCGGCGATAATGCAAAAGACTTACCCCTTGCACGGCCTCCAGTTTGCCTTGCGCGGCAGCTTGGGCAAGGCGGCGCGGCACATCGAAGGACTGCGACGGCACCGGGCCGATCAGCACAACCTGCTTACCCGCGTCTTGTAGCTGCGCGATCGTCTCGTCGATCAGATCTTGCATGTTGCTTGTACGATAGGTGGGGCTGGCCCAGAAGCCGACGAGGTAGACCGTGCGGACTTGCGGCTGGGCCAGCAACCGCTGCATCACCCGGCCATTGCTGCGGGCGCAGGCGGGATCATTGGCAATCTGATAACCCATCACCGGCGGGCAACTGGCGCGGGTGTGCTGGACAAGAGCGCGGCCTTCGTCTCCAAACTTTTGGCCAAGCGCCCAAGCCAGCTCAATGCCATGGCTATCGCCCCATAATGCGGCTGTGGGCGGAACAGCAGCACCCAGCACGCATTCCTGCTGTGTAGCTCCTGCTTCATCGACCAAAACGCAGCCATCGCGCTTTGGGCTGATGTCGTTAACCGCACCGGAAAGCGCGATAACTTGCGGGGAAAATCGCGCGCTCCACCCGCCCAGCGGCAACATCGCCAATGATACCGCCGCAACCGCCGCCATTCCTGCGGCACTATATGCAAAGATCGCGCGCTGGTTGATCCGGCGGTGATCACGGAATGGCCTTTCCACAAAACGCCAGCTTGCCCATGCCGCTATGAAACTGCCGATGACAATCGCGGCTTGGTCAGCACCATCCAGCATGCGGTCCAGCCGGTATTCGGCAAAGACGATCAGCGGCCAATGCCACAGATAGAGCGAGTACGAGATCAATCCCACCCAAACCAGCGGAGCGGCGGAAAGCACCCTGCCCGCCAACGTCCCCGGCGCATAACGGATCAACAGCGATGCCCCCAGCACTGGCGGCAAAGCGGCGAGACCGGGAAACACAGTGCCGCGATCATATGTGGCAACCGACCAGCCGATCAGCGCCAATCCGGCCAACGCCAGTAACTGGCGCAGGGTCCGACCACTGGCTTGCACAGGCGCGGCAAGCGCGAGCAGCGATCCTGCCATCATTTCCCATGCGCGGGTGGGCAAAAGGTAGAAGGCAAAGCCATCGGTATCGGCCTGCTTCAACCATGCCCAGCCAAAGCTGAGCGCGGCGAGCAGCGCGATGATCTGCCAGCGCCGCTTTGGCGCAAGCTTGGCGCAAATCCATAGCACCAGCGGAAACACGACATAGAACTGCTCCTCCACCGCAAGCGACCAGCAGTGTAGCAGCGGCATCGTTTCGGCCGGACCGCCGAAATACCCCGTCTTGGTGAAAAACCAGACATTGGCCAAAAAAATCAGCGTCATCAGCGCCGAACGCGGCACCGCAGCGAAATCATCGGGCAGATAAAACCATGCGGCCAACACCAGCACCGCAGCAATCATGACAAGTAGCGCGGGCAAAATGCGCCGGGCGCGGCGTTCATAGAAACGGACCAGTGAGAACGTGCCGCCATCAACCTCACGCGCAATAATGCCCGTGATCAAAAATCCTGAAATAACAAAGAATATATCAACGCCAACAAAGCCGCCCGTAAAGCCTGATATCTTTGCATGAAACGCCAGTACCGGAAGAATTGCCAAGGCACGCAGGCCATCGATATCACGGCGATAAGGGGCGGTTGGCGTCATTATTGGTTCAGCATCTTTCAGATTTACCTTCATTAGCGTAGCAGGCTGTTGGCAATTAGGAACTACCCCTGCGCAAAATATGGCTTAATTGGGCACTTAGACGGGCTTGCACCCGGTTCCGCTTGCCGCCATTGTTCGGTCTAACCCCTTTGCAAAGTTGAACAAAAGCATGGTAAGATCGCTTCTCCCCGCCGAAATCGCCCTGCTGGCGGGCACTGTTGTCGGCACGTCCGAATGGATCGAAATCACGCAGGAGCGGGTGGACAAATTTGCCGAGGCGACCGATGATTTTCAATTCATCCACGTAGACCTTGAACGGGCAAGGCTCAGCCCGTTTGGTGGCACGATCGCGCACGGGTTCCTCACCCTGTCGCTGCTTTCGCGGATGGTGAACACAAGCGATTGCCCAAACTTGGCGGGCATCAAGATGGGTGTCAACTATGGCAGCAACCACACGCGGTTCCTTGCACCGGTGCGGGTGGGAAAGCGCATTCGCGGAGTGTTCAAGCTGCTGGAAATGGCGGAAAAGCGCCCCGGCCAATGGCAGCAAACGATGGAGGTTACCGTCGAAATCGAAGGTGAGGACAAACCAGCGCTGATTTGTGACTGGATAGCGCTGATCTTTGTTTGAGAACGCGCAACACAGCCCTCATTCTGCAAAAGCATCACTCCCCGCGCCCTTGCAGCAACCGCTTTGCATGGGCGGCAAGATGGCGCGCGATCACGGGCGCACGGTGCAACGCCTGCATCGGGGAAAGCGCGCAGGCTTGCACCAGCATCCCGAGACGGGGATCGACGCGGCTGGCCGTGCCATGTTCAAGAAGCACGCGTGCCCGCAAGGCAGGATCATCAACAAACGCGAGTTCGCGCATGATGATTTGCGCGCCCAACCGGTGAATGGTGCGGGCACGCCTGTCGGTCAGACTGGCACCGTGCCGGCGGTAAAGATATAAGTCTTCGTCCAGCGTGACAAAAGAGTAACTGCGCGCCGCCCGCAGCCAGAAGTCGTAATCCTCGACCCCGAACAGCGCTTCGTCATAGCCGCCCAAAGTCTGCGTTACTTCAGCGCGATAGAGGAACGCTGCCCCGATCCGGTTGCCAAATAGTATCTCGCTGGCCGGACCCACTTTCTGGAAGCCGGTCACGGTGCCGCGTTGATCGATCACGCTATAATTGGCATGCGCAATGGCCGCATGCGGATGGCTGTCAAGTGCGGCAGCCAAGCGTTCGAGCATATGCGGACGGGCGATGTTGTCGTCCGAGGTCCAGCAGTGCAAAGCCCCGCGCGCCTCGGCAAAGCCCACATTCAACGCTCCGGGAAGCCCGCGATTGGGGCGGTTGGTGATGATCCGTACGCGGCTGTCCAAAGCGGCGTGCTGGAGGAGAATTTGCGGCGTATCGTCGGTTGAGCCATCATCCACGCAAATCAGTTCGATTTCGGTGAGCGTTTGGCCAAGAATGGAAACGATGGCCTGGCTGAGATAGGCCGCCCCGTTGTGGACCGGCAGGACCACACTGATGCGGGGGATCAGGGACGGTGCGCGATAGGCTTCGGCCCCCTGCGCAAGAGCGCTTGGTTCATGATCGCTGGCGTTTGCATGGTCCATCATCATGGCAGAGCAAATGCCAAATCGGGCCGAACCACAAGTTTCCGAAGTCTTTCACTTTATTGCAGAGCGCATTTTAGCGCCAAAACTTGCCCAACCTGCGCGGTCTTGTTCAAAATCGGCACGGAGTTTATCAAGATACTAAGCAATACACGCGCCTGCCGAACCACAGAGGTAAGGACGCAAAGAAAAGGACCGGCCAAACATTGCGTCTGACCGGCCCGATTCGCAGCGTTTAGGATGAGGCTTTAAGCGACGACGGTCAGCTTGCGGCTTTTGGCCTTCTTTTCAAACTTGGCGATCCATTGCTCCACCACGGGCGCGATGGAATTGCGCCAGCGCGAGCCATTGAAGATGCCATAGTGGCCCACTTCAGGGGCGAGGAAATACTGCTTCATGTCATCACCAAGCTTCGGCGTGACTTTCAGCGCAGCCTTGGTCTGGCCGATGCCCGAGATGTCGTCACGTTCACCCTCAATGCACAGGATCGCGGTATCGGTGATGGCGTTCAGATCAACCGCTTTGCCACGATGGAGCATTTCGCCCTTGGGCAGGGCGTGGCGCTGGAACACAATGTCCACGGTTTGCAGATAGAATTCTGCCGGAAGATCGCAGACGGCGCGATATTCATCGTAGAACGTCTTGGTGGCATCGGCACTATCATCAGCGCCCTGCATAAGATGCTGATAAAGCTTGTAATGGCTCATCATATGGCTGCCAAGGTTCATTGACATGAAGCTGGCAAGCTGAACGAAGCCTGGATAAACGCGGCGGCCTTCACCGGGATAATTGACGGGCACCGTGGTGATGACGTTATGTTTGAACCACACGTGCGGCTTGGTAACCGCATGATCATTGACCGCTGTCGGGCTTTCGCGGGTATCAATCGGCCCGCCCATCATCGTGAGGGACACAGGGCGGCAGGGATGCTTTTCAGCGCCCATAATCGCAGTGGCCGCTAATGCGGGAACCGACGGCTGGCACACTGCCATAACGTGCGCACCCGGGCCAACATGTTCAAGGAAGCCAATGACATAATCAATATAGTCATCAAGATCGAAGATGCCTTCGGCCAAGGGCACATACTTGGCATCGGCCCAATCTGTGACATAGACCACGCAGCGTTCCATCATCCGCTCAACCGTGCCGCGCAGAAGCGTGGCATAGTGCCCACTCATCGGCGCAATGAGCAGCAGGCGCGGCGCATCTTTGGGCAAGCCATCGTGCGTAAACATCTTAAGATCGCCGAAGGGGCGCGTGATAACTGTGGTTTCTTTCACCGCGTGCGGCGCACCATCGACATGGATCACGCGCAGACCGAATGCCGGCTTGCCGCGCGGCGCGGCTGCGTGGGCAAACACCTCCAGCGCCGACGCCATCATATGGGTTGGGCCAATACCTGCCCAAGGGTTGCGTTCATGATTCAGCATATCTGCTGTCATTGATGCCAGAGCACTGCTGGCGTTCATCATCGAACGCTGAAGTTCATAAGCTTTATATAGCACTGCGAACACCTTTTTTGTTTTGTTGCCGGGCACAACTAACAACAACCGGCGGAGACTCGTGTACTGTAGATTGCAGCGATTTTTTGAATTGTGCAACGCAACAATTTCAATGCGCGCCATCCGCCCCCTTTCAGCATCGCGCGCCATAGGCTAGGCGGGCTGCATGGAAGAGGAACTCAAACCAGCCGAACCTGCCCGCGCCCGCACGCTTGGCCCTTTGCGCATGATTTGGCGCGAGGCGATCAAGTACCCCGGACGGCTTGCTGCCGCTTCGGCTGCGCTGCTGGTAACGTCAGGGGCAACACTGGCGATACCTGCCGGTTTTCGGTTGATCGTCGACAAAGGCTTTGCCGCGGGGGCCAATGTCGAAGAGCTGGGACGCTGGTTCCAGTATTTGCTGCTGATCGTTCTGGTACTCGCCATCGGCACGGCCTGCCGCTTTTACTTTGTATCGTGGCTGGGTGAACGCGTGGTCGCCGATATCCGCTTGCGGGTGCAGGGAAACTTGCTGCGCTTGCCTCCCTCGTTCTTTGAAAGCAACAGCCCGAAGGAAATCTCCTCGCGGATGACCTCGGACACCGCAATCATTGAACAGGTCGTTGGCACCACGGTATCGGTTGCCCTGCGCAACACGATCACGGCCATCGGCGGCCTGATTTATTTGTTTTATCTCGCGCCAAAGCTGACCGCGATTCTGCTGGTCGGCATTCCATTGGTCGTCCTGCCCATTGTGGTGATCGGGCGGCGCGTGCGCAATGTTTCGCGCTCCAGCCAGGACCGTGTGGCCGGAATCGGTGTGATCGTGGCAGAAGTGCTGGGCGCGATGAAGATCGTGCAAGCCTTTGGTCAGGAAAAGCGCGAACTGGACCGCTTTGGCGAAAAGGTTGAGGCCACCTTTCAAACCGCCCTGCGCCGTATCTCGCTACGTGCAGGGATGACTGCCGTCGTCATCCTGCTGATCTTTGGCGGGATCACCATGCTGGTGTGGGAAGGTGCGCTGGGCGTGGCACAAGGCACGATCAGCGGCGGCACCATCTTTGCCATCGTCATCACCGCTGGCCTTGTGGCGGGCGCTGCGGGCTCCCTGTCCGAAGTCTACGGCGACCTTCTGCGCGGCGCTGGCGCTGCCGGACGCCTGAACGAGCTGCTCCGCGAAGAGCCCGACATCGCCCCCCCTGCCCGCCCCACCGCGCTACCGCTGCCCCCGCGCGGCCAGATCGCGTTCCAGAACGTCTCGTTCCGCTATCCTTCGCGGCCCGAAGTGCTGGCATTGGATGATTTCTCGCTGACGGTTGAGCCGGGCGAGACAGTCGCCATTGTCGGCCCGTCGGGCGCGGGCAAATCGACGCTGTTCCTGCTCGCGCAGCGTTTTTACGATCCGCACGGCGGCATGGTGCGCATCGATGGCGTGCCTTTGACCAGCGCCGATCCTTCGGAAGTGCGCGCCCGCAGCGCTCTGGTACCGCAAGACGCCACGCTGTTTGCCGCCTCTGCGCGCGACAATCTGCGCTACGGCAACTGGTCGGCCAGCGATGAAGAAATCTGGGAAGCGGCCCACACTGCGAACGCTGAAACCTTCCTGCGCGAATTGCCGCAAGGCCTCGACACGTTTCTTGGCGAAGATGGCGCGCGGCTTTCGGGCGGACAGCGCCAGCGGATCGCGATTGCCCGCGCGGTTCTGCGCAAATCGCCGATCCTGCTGCTGGATGAAGCCACCAGCGCGCTGGATGCCGAAAGCGAGCGGCTGGTTCAGGAAGCGCTCGACCGCCTGATGAAAGACCGCACCACGCTGGTCATCGCGCACCGTCTTGCCACGATCCGCGCGGCTGACCGGATCATCGTGATGGATGGCGGGCGGATTGTCGAACAGGGCACGCATAGCAGCCTGTCTGCCGCCGATGGCCTTTATGCGCGCCTTGCCAAGCTTCAGTTCGAAGGCATCGCAGCTTAGAGCCAGATTTCCGGATTAGGGAAGCCCATGGATACGATCGTCACCGCCATTCTGCTCGGCATTGTCGAGGGGCTAACCGAGTTTCTGCCAGTATCATCCACCGGTCACCTCATTCTGGCGACCGAACTATTCGGTTATGACTCCCACCAATGGGCGATGTTCAACGTGATGATCCAGTTGGGCGCGATTCTGGCGGTGGTGGTGCAGTACTGGCGGACATTCTGGGCCGTGGGCATGGGTCTGCTGCGGCTTGAACCGATCAGTTTGCGGTTCCTGCGTAACCTTCTGGCGGCTTTCATCCCCTCGGCCATCCTTGGCCTGCTGCTCAAAGACCAGATCGATGTGATGCTCGGCAGTCCGATGGTGGTGTGCTGGGCGCTGATCTTGGGCGGCGTGGCGATCCTTGTGATCGAAAAGCACGCCAAGACGGGTGAGCTGACCGGCATCGGCCAATTGCCCTTGCGCCAAGCGCTTGGCGTAGGCCTTGCGCAATGCGTTTCGATGATTCCGGGCGTCAGCCGTTCAGGCGCAACGATCATGGGCGCGCTGGCGATGGGGATTGAACGGCGCACAGCCGCAGAATTCAGCTTCTTCCTTGCCATCCCCACGATGCTGGGCGCCACCACGCTGGAACTGATCGATAACCGCGAGGCCGTCATGGCAAGCACGCTGGGCGTTGGCTGGGCCGAAATCGCGGTAGGCTTTGCCGTGTCCTTCGTGGTGGCTCTGGCGGTCATCCGTTTCTTCGTGGCTTACGTTAGCCGCTCGGGCTTCAAGCCATTTGCGTGGTATCGGATCGTGGCCGGAGCAGCCGCAATTATCTGGCTGTCGCTGCGCTGATTCAAAGCTGATCCCTAAAACGCCCCACCGCATTTGCGGAACCAAGTGCCCTGTTCGGGATTGACCGAACAGACTGTACTTCAAGGGGTTATCCAAATGAGCCTAATTATTCTTCTTATCGTAGGCGGCATCCTCGGCTGGCTTGCCAGCATTGTGATGCGCACAGATGGCCAGCAGGGCATCTTCCTGAACATCGTGGTCGGCATTGTCGGCGCATTGCTCGGCGGGTTCCTACTGGCACCCCTCGTTGGCGGCGGTAGCATCACCGCGGGTATCTCTGCACCCACACTGATCGTGTCATTCCTCGGCGCACTGATCCTGCTCGCCATCGTCAATCTCGTCCGTCGCGGTTCGGTTCGCTAACACTGTTTAGCAAGCCGCAACCAACCTCGAAGGGCGGTCCGCAAGGATCGCCCTTTCTAAGCCAAATCTCAATTGAACAAGGGGGTTTACCTATGAAACCTATTTTCAAAAGCGCCATAATGGCTTCGATCATCGCCATGGGCCTTGGCCTTTCGGCATGTGACAGCAAGGAAGAAAATGCCGCCGAAGATCAGGCTGGCGAAGTCCGCGCCTCAACCGAAGCAACCGCTGATGCGATGGAAGCCACCGCAGATGCAATGGTCGATGCATCAGCAAGCGCTATTGATAGAAAGGCAGAAGCCGTGCGCGACGCCGGTGAAGCCAAAGCAGATGCCATGGAAGATAACGCCGACAAAATGTAAGGCGATCGCACATCGCGATCAATCATCCGAGAACCCGGCCTGCCTTGTGCAGTGCCGGGCTTTTCTTTGGCTATAAGGCATCGGCCTGCGATGTGTGCCCGCCGCGCAGATGGTATTCCAGTGTGCCACGGTGCAGCACATCGTCCACGTCGATCACCGCAGTATTAGCATAAGTGAACCCCGGCCCCAGCGCGCGATAAAGCCTATCGAAATCGCGGTCGACAGTCTGGTGATACAAGTCCTTAAAACTCTCTATAACGAAATAGGTCGGTTGCAGGTCATCAATCACGTAATCGGTGCGCATTACCCGGTCAACGTTGAGCATGATCCGGTTGGGCGATTAGGCCTCCAGCGCAAACACCGCCTCACGCGGGCCGGACAGACTGCCCGCACCATAAGCGCGCAAGGTGCCAGCCTCCTCCAACAGTCCGAACTCCACCGTGTACCAATAGAGCGCGCCAAGCGCCTTTAACCGGTTGTGCTGCATCGCCTTCCACCCGGCGCGGCCATATTCCTGCATGTAATCGGCATATGTCGGATCGGTCAGCATCGGCACCGGCACCACGCTCCAGCCCGTCAGAGCCTCAAGAGCGGATGATAGTCGCGCCAAATCGGGCACACCACCGTGACCCAGATCAAGCCGCTCCAACCCTTGCAGAAAGGCCGTGCAAGCCCGGCCCGGCAACAAATCCATCTGGCGCACGTAAAGCGCATCCCAGATCGCGTGTTCGTCGGCTGTGTAGCGGTTCTGCGCAGGCTCAAGCCAATCCTCCCCGACATGAGCAGGACGGCGCAAAGGCGCGGTATAGACGCCTTCTGGCATTGCAGACAGACAAGTATAATCGAAGGGCACGGGCTTGCTTGCCTGATGTGGTTTCTTATGCAACCAATATCACGCAAATCCCGCGTCAGCAATTGACGCTTTGCATGACTGCGCGCTTGACTTTGCCCTGATTCTACACCAACTGCCCGCCCACATGACGGCGGCGTGGCGACGCGCCGCCACATTCGTTTCAGAATCGCGCGCGAAAAGTTCAGGATAGAGCAATGGCAAAGCCAACCACCGTCAAGATCCGTCTGGTCTCGACCGCAGACACCGGCTTCTTCTATGTCACGAAGAAGAACCCCCGGAACACGACCGAGAAGATGGTCTTCCGCAAGTATGATCCCGTCGTGCGCAAGCATGTCGAGTTCAAGGAAGCCAAGATCAAGTAAAGGCGCGTTTTGCGTTTTTGCTATTGACCGCCTGAACCACCCATCCTTTCTGGAACGGGTCGGTTCATGGCGAGTTCAACGCCGACACTGCAAGGAACGGCGATGAACACGATTTTGATAAAACTCCACAAACTGGGCCGCCCTTTGGTGGCCTTTTCGCTTGTCCTGGGCACTGCGACCGC
Source organism: Novosphingobium sp. AAP83 (assembly GCF_001295795.1). Taxonomy (GTDB): domain Bacteria; phylum Pseudomonadota; class Alphaproteobacteria; order Sphingomonadales; family Sphingomonadaceae; genus Novosphingobium. The sequence goes on along the minus strand of NZ_LJHY01000001.1, from coordinate 172,834 downwards.
CGCCATCGCGCCCGTTGCCGTATCGGCACAGGCCCCGTCCGCCGAGGTTGACCGCGCAGTTGCTGCCTTGCGCGGCATTTCCACGCTGCGGGCAAACTTTGTCCAGACTGACCGTTCGGGCAAGAACACCACCGGCGTGTTGACGATGAAGCGCCCCGGCAAAATCCGCTTCCAATATCAAAAAGGCGTGCCGCTGCTGATCGTGGGCGATGGCAAGGCCTTGACCATGATCGATTATCAGGTCCGCCAGGTGCAGCGCTGGCCCATCGGCAACAGCCCGCTGGGCGCCTTGCTGAACCCGAGCAAAGACGTGGCGCGCTTTGCCAAACTGCTGCCCACTGGCGATGCGGGCGTCACCAGCCTGCAAGTGCGTGATCCAAAGCACCCCGAATATGGCACGATCACGATGATCTTCGTGCGCAACGGCGCAGCGCCAGGCGGCCTGCAACTCGATTCGTGGGTCGCGCTCGATTCGCAGAACAAGCGCACCACGATTCGCCTTTCGGGCCATCAATACGGCATCGCGGTGGACGACAAGACTTTTAACTGGACCGACCCGCGCCGCCCGACCACGCGCTGAGGACGACTTATGATTCGGTGCATCTGTTTGCCCTGCGCCACAGCCCGTCGCCTGTTCGCATCAGCTCAACTGCAAGGCGTGCTCCTTATGCGACAACTTGCGACAGGCTTTTCAGCCCCGTTCATCCAAGGGCAAGCGGCAGGGGCTTAAACAGATTGTCGACGCAGCGGTTGAGACAGGTTTCCCCCCTGTTGCCGGTCTCTTACAAGCCGCCCAGTCAAGCGTGACGAACGCAAAATGGAACCCTCGGACCAATGCCCCCGGTCCGGGGGTTTTGTTATGGGGCCAGCCGGGCAAACAAGGCTGCCCTAGCCCAACGCCTCAAGCCGCGCGCAGCAACTTCGGCAGATCACCGCTCATCCCGCGCGCCTCATCCATGAACCAGCGCTTTAGCGGTCCCATACGTTGCACACCTGCCATGCCGAAGCGGCGGATGGCCGAGGGCACGCGTCCGGGTAGGCCGAACAGGCGCGTCAACACATCGGTTGCGGTGGCCACCATGAAGGTATCGGCGGCACGCCAGCGCTCATAACGCGCCAGCAATTGCGCATCGCCCACATCCAGCCCCAGCCGCGCGCCATCTGACAGCACTTCGACCAGCGCGGCCACATCACGCAGACCAAGGTTCAGGCCCTGCCCCGCAATCGGGTGCATCCCGTGCGCCGCATCGCCGACCAGCGCCAGCCGTTCCTCCACGACGCGCACGGTGTGGTGGAAGTTCAGCGGATAGGATGTGCGCGGGGCCGCCAGTTCGATCTTGCCAAAGATGCCGTGCATCCGTGTTGCCACTTCGCCGATGAACATTGCATCAGGCATGGCCAGCACAGCGGCAGCGTCCTTTTCCGCCACGGTCCACACCAGCGCCGAACGGTGCACGCCGTCTGCGCCATCCAGCAGCGGCAGCAGCGCAAAAGGCCCTGCCGGATAGAACACTTCCCACGCCACATTGCCATGCGACTTTTCATGCGTCAGCCCCCCGATGATCGCGCGGTGGCCATAGTCCCAGCGGGCAGGCGTAAAACCAGCCTCGTCGCGCGTGGGTGATTTGCGGCCCTCGGCCCCCACCAGCAACCGCCCTTTCAGTACGCGGCCATCGGCCAGCGTGACACTCACCCCATGCTCGCCGCGCTCACGCGTGACGACGTGCGCGTTGGGGTGGAAGCTAATCGCCTCTTCACGCGCAGCGGCGGCATACATCGCGATGCGCAGATCGCGGTTGGCATACATTCGGCCCAATGAGCCATCGGCTTCACCCGGCTGGAAATCGATCCGCCCCGGCTTCATCGCATCGGTCACCGCAATCGACGCAATCGGGCAGCCCAGCGGAGCCAGCGCCTCGGCCATGCCAAGGTGTTCGTACAAGTTCCAGCTTGCGGTTGAAATCGCCGAAGCGCGGCCATCGAACCCTTCAGCGGTTTGCGCCGCAGGGTCTGAATTGTCCACCACGTGGCTGCTGATCCCGGCTTTCGCCAGACCAATCGCCAAAGTCATGCCGACGAGGCCACCGCCCAGGATCACAACGTCAGCATGTGCTTCATTCATTTGGCCGCTCCACAAGTATTGCCCGCGCCACCATCCAGATCAAGGCAGCGTCCGTCAAACGAACCTTCGGGCACTTTCAGCCCCACCAATGCGGCAAGGCTGGGCGCGATGTCCACCGTTTCAATCGCGCTGGGCTGTTCAAACCCGGTCATCCCCTTGCGCCAGAACAGGATCGGCACGCGGCGATCATAGTCCCACGGGCTACCGTGCGTTGCCACATAGCCTGCACGCGGCGTCGGAATCGGCACCACGCCGCGCTTTAAAAACACCACGAAATCGCCCGAATGCAGCGGATTGTATGATGCACGAGCGCGTTCGGCCATGGTCCACACTTCGGGCGAGTGTGTTGGCATCGGCGTTGCGGCAATCTCGGCAGCGGTCAGCACAACCTCTACTTGGCTGTTGGATTCCAGCATAGCTTTGGCATCGTCCACGATCTTGCCCTTAAGGCCCGGGGCCACATCGGCGCGCACCCAGTAATCGCCCGATGCCCCGTCCGACAGGATCAGATCCTTGGGCTCAAGCCCGTAACGCTTGCCCAAAGTGGCCGAAAGCGCCTCGGGCGAAACATCGTTGGTCACGCGCGCCGATACTTCCAGCGCTTGTTCATGCAAACGCTCGGGCAAGTCGAACCCGCCGTGGTCTGCGGTCAACACCACCGCGTAATCAATGCCGCGCTGATCAAGGCTGGCGAAGAAATCGCCCAGTGCCAGATCAAGCTGCGTCAACTGGATGCACATTTCTGCGCCCTCGGTGCCGGTAGCATGGCCAACATAGTCTGTGGCCGAAAGGCTGACCGAAAGCACATCGGGCACGGCGTCCTTGCCCAGCTTCTCCTCGTCGACCAGCTTTACCGCCAGATCCAGCGTTGCACGGTCCAGCCGTGGTGAAACGCGGAAAGCATCTGTTGCCCCGGCCTTCAGAGCAAAGCGCCCTGTGCCGACGGTAGCAGTGCCTGCCTGAATCGCGCGATCATTGCGCGCGCACCAGGCCGGCAATGCAAAGGCAGGCGCGCCCTTGGCCAAAGTTGCGGTGATCGCGGCGTTTTGCGCGACGGCGGTTGCGCCCAAGGTGCGGCCTTCCAGCGTGGTGAAGCCTTTGCCCTTCCACCAGTACACCTGATCGATATCGTGCCCGCCCATCATCAGCGCGCCGCGATCCTTACCCGAAACCGCGATGTTGCGCGCCGCCGGATTGACCCGCTTCAGCAGATCGCCCAGCGTCGGCACCAGAAGGTTTTTGACAGAGGCCACGTAATCGCGCGATCCGGCGGTCCGCTTGGCAACGTCTTCGGCGCAATAGACCAGCTTCGGTCCCACGCTTACCGACTGGTCGATCCACGAATTGGCGATGATGCCGGTATGCGCCGGACGGTTGCCCGTCAGGATCGTTGAATGGCCGGGGCAGGTCTCGGTCGCCGCGTGGCTTTGATAGCCCGCCGGAAACACCGCGCCGCTGGTCAACCGCGCAAAGCCGCCGGTAAAGCGCTGGCGATATTGGGCAAAGATATCGGACGAAAGCTGGTCAATCGCAATGGCCACTACCAGACGCGGGGCGTTGGCGGGCACGGTTTGCGAAACCGGCTGGGCGGCTTCCTGCGCCATGGCGGGCACCACGGGAAGAGCACCAGCGGCAAGCAACAAGGCGGCTTTGCGGGCAAAGTTTTTCACGCAGGACATACTCCATCGGGCACGCAGACTGGACTTGGGCCGAGGCCAATCGTAGGACGCTGCCAGAGCGCTACGCATGGCCCCGGCGGCGTTCCGGTTCAAGGGGCTTGTGGTGGAAACCGATGCCCTTCTCGCCGACAATGCGCACTATAGCGATGTTTGTGACGGCCTTGTGGCTTTCGCTCAGCCTGTCGATCATTCCTGCCCGCGCCGCACCCAATCACATGCGCGCCTCGCTGCTCGCCGAAGGTCCGGTCGCGCCGGGTGAAGCTGTCACGCTGGCGCTGCTGATGCAACCAGAGCCGGGCTGGCACGGCTATTGGTCCAACCCCGGCGATGCGGGCTATGGTCTTTCGCTCGATTGGACCCTGCCTGCGGGTGCCAGCGCGGGCGCGATGCAGTTTCCTGTGCCGCAAACGCTGCTGATTCAGGGGCTGATGAACCATGTTTACGAACACGAATATGCCGTGCTCGTCCCGATCAAAGTCCCCGCCAATGCCGCCCCCGGCACGCTGCTGCCGATCAAGGTCAAGGCGCAATGGCTGGTCTGCACAAACGAAATCTGCGTGCCCGAACGCGCCGAATTATCGGGCACGATAACCATCGGCGTAGGTGCAAAGGACGCGCGGTTCGAAAGCTGGCGCGCGGCCCTCCCCGCTCCGCTCGACCGCACCGGCACATTCGCGCTCGGCCCCAAAACCCTGCGCATCGCCCTGCCCTTCCCGGCCAGCGCCCCGCTCGATGCCCCGCACCTGTTCCTCTCGACCGAACGCCTCGCTGATTACGCCGCCCCGCAGCGCTTCTTCCGCAATGGCGATACGCTGGTCGTCGAAGTGCCGCTCGGCCAAGGCTCTGCCGCCCCCGCGACGGTCGAAGGCGTACTCACCATGGACAAGGATGCGGGCGGCATTGCCTTCACTACCGCCCCTGGCACCGTGCCAAGTGGCGGTGATGAAGTGGGCGGCGCGGCCTTTTCTGTATCAGTCCTCGGCCTTGCGCTGATCGGGGCGTTCCTTGGCGGACTGGTGCTGAACGTCATGCCCTGCGTCTTCCCGATCCTCAGCCTCAAGGCACTGGCCTTGGCACGCGGCAATTCGCACAACGCCAAAGCCGAGGGCCTTGCCTATACCGGCGGCGTGGTCCTCGCCTGCCTTGCGCTGGGCGGCGTCATGCTCGCCCTGCGCGCGGGCGGAGAACAAGTCGGCTGGGCGTTCCAGTTGCAGGAACCCGGCGTCGTCGCGGTTCTCCTCTTGCTGGCTGTCGCCATCACCGCCAACTTTGCGGGCCTGTTCGAACTCCCGGGCCTCTCGATTGAGCGTGGCGCGGGATCATCGGGCGCATTTGCCACCGGCCTGCTCGCCGCATTCGTCGCCACACCTTGCACCGGCCCGTTCATGGCCGCCGCGATGGGTGCGGCGCTGGTCCTGCCGTGGTGGGCGGCGCTGGGAGTGTTTGCCGCACTGGGCCTAGGCCTTGCGCTGCCGTTCCTGCTGCTCGGCTTCATCCCCGCACTGCGCCGCCTGCTGCCCAAACCCGGCGCATGGATGGACCGCTTTCGCCGGATCATGGCCGTGCCGATGGCGCTCACCGCGCTGGCGCTGGGTTGGCTGGCATGGCGCTTGGGTGGCGAGACCTTCGCCGCCGCCGCCGTCGCGCTCTCGGCCGCTTTCGTCGTCGTGCTGGCCTTTGCCGGAAAGGGCCAGCGCCAAGGCCGCGCCGTCGCCCGCTGGGTCGCGCCTGCAACGCTCGCCCTTGCCGCCGTGGCCTTCTCCGGAGCGCCACGCCTTGCCACCGCTGGCGCGGGTGAAAGCGGCGGTCTCCTTGCCGCCAAGCCCTTCAGCGAAGCCGCCTTGGCGCAGGCCCGCAAAAGCGGACAGCCCGTCTTCGCCTATTTCACCGCCGATTGGTGCCTCTCATGCAAAGTCAACGAAGGCACATCCATCGAACGCGAATCCACCCGCGCAGCCTTCAAAAAAGCAGGCGTCGTCGTGCTTATCGGCGATTGGACCCGCCGCGATCCGGCCATTACCAAATTCCTCACCACCCAAGGCGCAGCAGGCGTCCCGCTCTACTTGTGGTATCCCGCAGGCGGCGAGGCCCGCCAATTGCCGCAAGTCCTGACGCCGGACATGCTGGCGGGTCTGCCTAACCAGTAAGGGTTCGCGCAGAGGCGCAGAGGAAAATGAGACCGCTGAGAGTGACCTGCGCCAATCCGCGTAACCTTTGGCGATTTCCTACATTGCAACCAAGCCATCGTCATTGCGAGGAGGCGAAGCCGAGGAAGCAATCCAGAGTGGCGCATAACGGCTCTGGATTGCTTCTCCCCGCTATGCGGGGCTCGCAATGACGAAGTTGGGGGGACGAGGTAAAGGGACATTCGCCGCCCCCTGCGCCCTCTTTTTCCTCTGCGCCTCTGCGCGAAACCCCTTAAACCCCTTAAATCCCTTACAACGACTGCCCGTCATCCAGCGAAATGAAAGTCCCCGTCACCTGCCGCGAGGCATCCGATCCGAAGAACAGCACCATATCATCCAGCGCCGAAACATCGGTCAGGCGCTTGCGCGGCCAGGATGCGATTTGCGCTTGGCCACCGGGACTATCGAACCATTCGCCATCAATTTCGGTGCGGATATAGCCGGGCTGAATCACGTTGACGTTGATCCCCAGCCGCGCCCATTCGCGCGCAAACTGGCGGCCCAAATGCTGCACCGCCAGTTTGGTTGCGGCATAGGCGGCATCGCCCGTCGCGGTCATCTGCGCGGTGATCGATCCGGTCAGGATGATCCGCCCCCGCTCGCTCTGCTTTGATCCCGCCGCGATCATGCGGCGTGCGCCCTCACGCGCTGTCAGATACACCCCGTTGAAATTGGTATCGACCACTTGGCGCATCGCAGCCGCCGATATGTCGATAGATCGGGCAGCATCCACCACCCCAGCATTTGCCAGAACCACATCGGGCACACCAATCGCCGCCTCTGCCGCATCGAACGCCGCGATGATCGATCCCTCGTCGGTCACGTCCAACGCCACAGCCAGCGCCTTGCCGCCTGCGCTGTTAATCTCGTCGGCCAATGCCGCAACACGCTCAACCCGCCGCGCACCGACAATCACTGCCGCCCCTGCCGCCGCATAGAGCCGTGCAAAATGCGCCCCCAAGCCAGACGATGCGCCGGTAATCAGCGCGATACGGCCCTCAAGCGAATAACGCGGGCGTTCCATTGGACTCTCCTGTTCAGGAGCGGACGTCTACCGGGGCCGCACCCTCATGCAAGAGGGAACGCTGCTCAGAACTTGTTATCCCGCGGAAACCCGTTCGGCGGCAAGCGTCCTGCCGCCCCGCGCGCGACCTTCCACGGCAGCAAGTCCTTCTCCGTCCGCGTTCGTCCGCTGTCGCCGCCCATCGTCCAAGAAAGCCCGTCTTCCAGCTTCAGCGTGATCACATCGGCCATGCCGCCGTCTTTATAGCGTTGCAGCGTCACGCCCTGCCCTTTGGCGAGGATCGGCACTTCGGAGAGGCCGAACACCACCAGTTTGCGATTGTCGCCGATCACCGCGACGTGATCATGCTCGGCGGCGATTTCGCGCACCACGGCCAGCTTTACGCCGGGTTTGGTTGAAACCACACCGCGCCCTTTGCGCGTTTCGGCAAGCAGCTCGTCCATTTCAGCCGCAAAGCCGCGTCCGGTATTGGCCGCCAGCAGCAATTGGCCCTTGGGTTTATAAATCACAACGGCAATGATGTGCGCTTCGGGATCAATGTCTACCATCGTGCGGATCGGTTCGCCAAAGCCGCGCGCGCCGGGCAGTTTATCCGCGCCCAGCGTATAGAACCGCCCGTTGTCCACTGCCACAAGCAGCTTGTCGGTGGTCTGGCAGTGCATTGCAAAGGCGGGGCCATCGCCTTCTTTGAATTTGAAATCGCTATCCAGCGGCAAATGCCCCTTGGCCGCCTTGATCCAGCCCTTGGCTGACAGGATCACCGTCACCGGTTCCTTCTCGATCATCGCATCCATGCTGAATTCACGCGTCGGCGCGGCTTCTGCAATCGTCGTGCGGCGGCGGCCCAGCGGCGTGTCCGGCCCATATTCCTTGCGCAGCGCATTCAGATCGCGCTTCAGACGTTTTTTCTGAAGCTTGGGATCGTCGAGAAGCTTTTGCAGCTCTTCCTGCTCGGCGATCAGATCGGCCTGCTCCTTGCGCAGCTCCATTTCCTCAAGCTTGCGCAACGACCGCAGCCGCATGTTGAGGATGGCTTCTGCCTGACGGTCGGTCAGGTCAAACTCGGCCATCATGATCGGCTTGGGCTCATCCTCGGTGCGGATGATCTCGATGATCCGGTCAAGGTTGAGGTAGGCGATGATATAACCGCCGACCAGTTCCAGCCGCGCCGCGATCTTTTCCAGCCGGTGCCGCGAACGGCGCAGCAGGATGTCGATCTGGGAGATCACCCATTCCTGCAATAGCAGCTTCAGCCCCAGCACACCGGGCGTGCGCCGCGCATCGAGCACGTTGAGGTTCAGGCCGAAGCGGTTTTCCAGATCGGTCAGCCGGAACAGCGATTCCTTGAGCAGATCGGGATCGATGTTGCGGCTCTTGGGCACCAGCACCAGCCGGATCTGCTCGTCCGATTCATCGCGCACATCTTCAAGGATCGGCAGCTTCTTGTCGGCAATCAATTGCGCAATCTGCTCGATCAGCTTGCTCTTCTGCACCTGATAAGGGATTTCGGATATGACCAGTTGCCACTGGCCACCGCCCAGCTTTTCGATCCCCGTCTCTTCCCAGTTGCCCGCTTCATCGCGCCCCGTGGAAAAGCGCCCGCGCACCCGGATCGCCCCGCGCCCGCTGGCATAGGCCGCCGAAATCGTGGCAGGACTATCCACCACGATGCCGCCGGTTGGCAGATCAGGCCCGTGGAACACTTCCATCAATTGGGCGTGTTCGACCGCCGGATTATCAATCAGCAGCAGCGTTGCATCGACAATCTCCGCCACATTATGGCTCGGGATATTGGTCGCCATGCCCACGGCGATGCCGCTGGAACCATTGGCCAGAAGGTTGGGGAACAGCCCCGGAAAAATCTCGGGCTCTTCTTCCTCACCGTTGTAGGTCGGCTGGAAATCAACCGTGCCATCTTCCAGCCCCGCCATCAGGCGCATCGCGGTCTTGGTTAGCCGCGCTTCGGTATAGCGGTAGGCCGCTGCGTTATCGCCATCGATGTTGCCGAAGTTGCCCTGGCCTTGGACCAGCGGATAGCGCAGCGCAAAATCCTGCGCCAAACGCACCATCGCATCATAGACGCTGGAATCGCCATGCGGGTGATACTTGCCGATCACATCGCCCACCACGCGCGCCGATTTTTTGTAGGCACCGGTTGCGTCCAGCTTCAACTGGCGCATCGCCCACAGCAGGCGGCGGTGGACAGGCTTCAACCCGTCGCGCAAATCCGGCAGCGATCGCGCGGTGATGGTGGACATCGCATAGACGAGATAGCGCTGCGACAGCGCTGAATCGAAAGGCGCGTCGACAATAGCGTCAAACGGATCGGGTTCGTTGTCTGTGGTGATCGCCATGGCCCGTCCGGCTTAGCAACCTGTACCCCTAAACAAAAGGGCGCAGACCAAAAGCTGGGGAACAACCGCTATCCCGGTCAATTGTAAGGGCACGGCCCGCCCCTCTTGCGCAGGCCACCCCTTTTTCCCGGAGACCCCCCCATGACCAAGCGTGTCCTGATCCTTGCGACCGACGGCTTTGAACAATCCGAATTGCTCGGCCCCAAAAAAGCGCTCGAAGATGCCGGTTTTGCAACCGTCGTCGCCAGCCCGAAGCCCGGCTCGATCAAAGGCTGGAAGGACCACAACTGGGGCGATAGCGTACGCGTTGATGCCACGCTGGATGAAGTTTCCGCCGCAGATTTTGACGCACTGCTGCTGCCCGGCGGCCAGATGAACCCCGATATCCTGCGCATGAACGAAGACGCGGTCGATCTCGTCATCGATTTTGACGATGCGGGCAAACCCATCGCCGCGATCTGCCACGGCCCGTGGTTGCTGGTAGAGGCAGACATCGTCGATGGCCGCACGCTCACCGGCTGGCCTTCGATCCACACCGATCTTGCCAACGCCGGTGCCAACGTGGTCGATCAGGAAGTTGCCGTGGACGGCAACTTCATCACCAGCCGTATGCCCGATGATATCCCCGCATTCAGTGCCGCGCTGATCGCAGCACTGGCGGACTGAACAAGCGCGCCATCTGATTCCAATCAATCAGATGGCGCGGGTTACTGCCATCAACGGATCGTGCATTCCGGCGAAAGGCGGAAGTCGAGGTAATTGTCGACCGAACGCATCATGTCGTCCATTTCGTTTTCGAAGAAATGGTTGGCGCGCGGGATTTCATCGTGATGGATCGTGATGTGCTTTTGCGTGCGCAGCTTGTCGACCAGCTTTTGCACCGCGTTGGGCGTGACCACCGTATCAGCCGTGCCCTGCACGATGATGCCCGATGCAGGGCATGGTGCAAGGAAGCTGAAATCATACATGTTGGCAGGCGGCGCAACCGAGATGAAGCCACGGATTTCCGGGCGGCGCATCAGCAACTGCATGCCGATCAGCGCGCCGAACGAATAGCCCGCGATCCATGTGGTGCTGGCTTCCGGGTGGATCGATTGCACCCAATCAAGCGCCGATGCGGCATCGGACAATTCGCCAATGCCGTTATCAAACGAACCCTGGCTGCGGCCAACGCCACGGAAGTTGAACCGCAAAGTGGCAAAGCCGCGCGCGACAAATGTCTTGTACATCGCCTGCGTGATGCGATCATTCATCGTGCCGCCCGCTTGCGGATGCGGGTGCAGGATCATCGCTACTGGCGCGCGGGGGCGCGAGGCAGGTTGGAAACGGCCTTCGAGACGGCCTTCGGGGCCGGGGAAAATGACTGAGGGCATTGGGTGCCTGCGTTCTGGCCGCGACGGCAGAAGCTGCCGGGGCTGGGAAATGTGTTGCTGGCTATATAGAAAGCAACGTCCTAAAAGCAACTTTTCCGGGAATAGCCTTGCCGATCTATCTTGACCACGCTGCGACCACGCCGATCCTGCCGCAAGCCTTGGCCGCGATGGAGGAGGGTTTCCGCATCTGGGCCAACCCCTCCAGCCCGCACAAAGCAGGCCGCGCCGCACGCGCTGCGCTGGAAGATGCCCGCGCGCGGGTGAAGGCAGCGCTCGGCTGGACCGGCGAGGTGATCTTCACCAGCGGAGCGAGCGAGGCGCTCTCTCTGGCGATCAACCACGCCCCGGCAAACCGGCGCTTCCCCGCCTTGACCAGCGCGGTTGAGCACGAAGCCGTGCTGCGCCTCACTCCCGATGCCCTGCGCATCAGCGTAACCCCCGAAGGACTGCTCAACCTTGCGGAACTGGAACAGGCGCTTGTCAGCCAAGCCCCGGCGCTGGTGGCCATCCAGCACGTCAACAGCGAAACCGGCGTCGTGCAGGATCTGGCGGCGCTTGCCGGACTTGTGAAAGCCCACAACGCCCGCCTGCTGGTCGACGCCGCCCAAGGCGCGGGCAAGCTCCCATTGCCGCAAGCCGACATGATCGCGCTCTCGGCGCACAAATTTGGCGGTCCTGTCGGCATCGGCGCGCTGCTGGTGCGCGATTACGCCCTGCTCGCCCCCACCGGCGGGCAGGAACGCGGCTATCGCGCGGGGACCGAGCCTTTGCCGCAAGTTCTCGCCATGGCCGCCGCGCTGGAGGCGGGCCACGATTGGCTCAAGTCCGCTTCAGCATTGCGGGAATCGCTGGAGGCTCAATTGCTTGATCTGGGCGCTGAAGTAATCGCCGCCCATGCCCCGCGCAGCCCAACCATCGGCGCTTATCGCATGCCGGGCAAATCGAGCGCCGCGCAATTGATCCGCTTTGATGGCGCAGGCATCGCCGTATCGGCAGGCAGCGCCTGTTCGTCAGGCTCGCTCAAGGCTAGCCACGTGCTCACCGCAATGGGCGTTGAAGGCCTTGGCGAAGTCATCCGCGTATCGATCGGGCGCGAGACAAGCGCGGACGACATCGCACGGTTCGTCGCGTTGTGGCGGGAGATTCGCGGATGATCTACCTCGATTATCAGGCCACCACCCCGCTTGCCCCCGAGGCCCGCGCGGCCATGCTGCCTTGGTTGGCAGGGGCCGAAGCAACCGGCTTTGCCAATCCGCACAGTCCGCACAAGATGGGGCGCATGGCCGCTGCTGCCGTTGAGGTCGCGCGCGCGCAAGTCGCCACGCTGTTTCCGGCAGGGGGGCGGGTGATTTTTACCTCGGGGGCCACCGAAGCGCTCAATCTTGCCATAATCGGATCGGGGCAAAAGCGGCTGGCCGTCTCGGCCATCGAACATGCCGCCGTGCTTGATACGGCGCGTTTTGTTGATCCGGATGTCGCGATGCTGCCGGTCGATTCAACAGGGCTGGTCGATCCCGACGTGGCAATCGACGAGGGCACCGGTCTCGTCGCGGTAATGCAGGTGAACAACGAAATAGGCACCGTGCAACCGGTCGATGACATGGCGCAGCGGGCACGCGCAATGGGCGCGCTGTTCGTGTGCGATGCGGTGCAGGGCGCAGGCAAACTCGCAGCGCCAGCCCTTGCCGATATGATCGCTGTGTCCTCGCACAAGCTGTATGGGCCCAAGGGCATCGGCGCGTTGTGGGTGCGCGATGGCATAGCCCTTGCCCCCTTGATCCACGGCGGCGGGCAAGAGGGCGGCTTGCGCTCCGGCACGCTCAGTCCTGCGCTCTGTGCCGGATTTGGCGCGGCGGCGGCCTTGTGCACAAGTTTGCGAACAAGCGACTCACAGCATGTGGAAAAGCTGTGGACGGTTGCCCGTTCGCTGTTCGCCGGCTGGACGCTGAACGGCTGCCCCACCCGGCGCTGGCACGGCAATATGAGTTTGCGGCTGGATTGTCTTGATGTGGGACGGTTGTTGTCAGAATGCCGCACTGTTGCATTTTCTGCCGGTTCTGCCTGCGCCAGCGGCTCTGGCAGGCCAAGCCATGTCTTGCGCGCGCTCGGACTTTCGGACAGGGATAGCAAAACCGCGATCCGGCTCGGCTTCGGACGCTATACACGGGAAGAGGATCTGATTGAGGCCGCTGCGGCCGTCCATGCCGCTGTGAAACTTCAGGGAGTAATTTAAGCCATGGTCAGTGTCACCTTCGTAACCCCGCAGGGCGAAAAGATCGCCGCGCAAGGTGAGGTTGGAACGCGTCTGCTGGAACTGGGTCAAGCCAAAGGGATGCCATTGGAAGGCACTTGCGAAGGCCAGATGGCCTGTTCCACATGCCACGTGGTGATTGATGCAGCATGGTTCGACAAACTGCCCGCCGCCATCGATGACGAAGAAGACATGCTCGATCTCGCCGCAGGCGTCACTCGCACCAGCCGCCTTTCGTGTCAGATCGAACTTACCGAGGCGCTTGAAGGGCTGGTGGTGCATATTCCGGCCGAAGCGCGCGATATGCAGGGCCGATAATGAACTGATCGAAAAGGCCGGGGAGCTTCCCACGCCCGAGCACGGCAGCCGATCTGGCGGCGGTGTGGCAACTGACGTTGGCTCGCGCGCGGCCTTAGATGGGGCAATGGGCCGCGAAAATTACGTCGAGTGCGTCAAGGGCGCTGACGACCCCAACGCTGACGCGCAAAAAGGCGCTAAAGCGCTAAACAAATTGCGCGGCAAAAAATAGCATCGGCGCAGGTGCCCTCTACGAATTGCCCGATGCGATGGTGCAATGCGGGCTTAAACGCCCATTCGTGGTGACCGATAGCTTTCTTTTGCAATCGGGGATGGCGGCGCAATTGGTGGGCCTATTGGAAGCTGCAGGAATGCCGGTGCAGGTCTTTGCCGAAACCGTGCCTGATCCCAACCTTGGCCGTGGTCGAACAAGCGCTGGAGGCCTTGCGCTGGAGCGGCAGCGATTGTGTGATCGGCTTTGACGGCGGCAGCCCGATTGATACAGCCAAGGCGATTGCCGCGCTTGCGCTTGATCCGCGCCTTGCCGAATTGAACGAGATCGAAGCACTTTACGGCGCGGTCTACGGCAAGGCCCTGCTGCTTCACAACTGCGTCGGCATCGCGTCGATCAGGATCGTCTTCAACTCCATGTAAGGGAACAGCCCTTCCGGTCCGCCCTCGCGCCCGATGCCCGATTGCTTGAATCCGCCAAACGGCAGGCCAAAATCCATGCGCAAACCGTTCTGGCCAAAGCCGCCGGTGCGCACGCGCCGGGCAATGCGATACGCTGCATCAGCATCGGTCGTAAGCACCGACCCGTTAAGACCAAACTCGCTGGCGTTGGCGGTGCGGATGGCGTCTTCCTCGTCCTCGACCGGGATAAGGCTCAATACCGGACCAAAGATTTCCTCCTGCGCAATGCGGCTATCATTCCTGACGTTGGCAAACAGCGTCGGCTCGATAAAGTAGCCGCGATTGAGATGCGCCGGGCGATTGCCGCCAGTGATCAGGTCGGCGGTTTGCTTGCCCTCTGCGATATACATTTCAATGCGTTCCAACTGGCGCTTCATCGCTACCGGGCCAAGCTGCGTTTCAGGATCATCGGAATAGCCGATACGTGTCTGACGCATTTCAGCCGCAATAGCCTGAGCCAATTCATCATGGCGATGGCGCGGGACGATGACGCGGCTCAACATCGCGCAGACTTGTCCGCTCATCAGCGTGATCGTGCCCGCCAGCATCTTGGCCGCAGCCTCGATCGGGAAGTCATCGCGGATGATTGCGGCAGATTTTCCGCCCAGTTCCAGCGTGCAACGCGCCATGCGCCCGCCGCAGACAGAGGCGATGCGCCTGCCCGCCACGCTCGACCCGGTGAACGAGACTTTGTCGACGCCATGGTTGCACACCAGATGATCGCTCGCCTCGCGGTGGCCCGTCACCAGATTGACAACGCCTGCCGGAATGCCCGCCGCTTCTGCGGCCTCGGCGATGATATAGGCCTCAAGCGGGGTTTCGGGCGAAGGCTTCATGATCACGGTGCAACCGGTTAACAAGGCATAGGCAACCTTGTTGGCCATAATCCCGAACGGCCCGTTCCACGGGGCAATGGCCGCAACAACCCCCACCGGTTCATAGGCGATCAGCGCTGCTGCTGCCGCCTGGCTCGGCCGGGTCTGCACGAATTCGAACTGTTCGGCAAAGCCCGCAATCTGGCCCAGCGCAAATATGCCGCCGCCGTGCATCGGCCCTGCAAACGAGGCCAGCCCGCCCATTTGCGCGGTCCATGCTTTGGCCAGTTCGGGCAAACGCGTTTCCAAGTGCGCGATCATTGCACGGAAAGCCGCGATACGCTGTGCGGGCGGTGTGGTCGGCCAAGGCCCGTTGTCAAACGCCTCGCGCGCGGCGGCAACGGCTGCGTCCATATCCGCCTCGTCTGCCTCGGCCACGCGGCCAACCACTTGTTCGGTGTTGGGTGAGACAAGCTCGATTGTCCGGCCAGAATTGGCAGGCACCCAGCGTCCGCCAATGAACAGCTTATCGGGGTTAGCGACGTTCACGCCTTCGGGGTTCATGGCTGTCATCCTCTTATGGCTGGGCCAGTGCGCATTCAACGCGCGCAATCAGGCCGTTTTCAATGGTATAGAAAATAAACTGCCGCATTTCCTGCACTTCCCCCTTGGTGATGGGAAAGAAGCCGAAGAGCCCGCGTTCGTCCAGCGCCTCACGGGTTAGATCCTTGACCGCTTCAACGCGGATCACGCCGTCAATCGCGGTCAATGTTTCGGATGCGGCAAAGTTCAGCACACGCACGCTTTCGTTCACGTGATCATGCAGAAAGGCATAAAAATCTTTGAGCGCCTGCCGCGAACGGATTTCCACGCCGAAAAATGTCATCAACGGCGGATCAACATAGAAGTCGGCCACTGCGTCATAGTCTTTGGCGTTAAACGCTGCGGCATAGCGGTCATAATCAGTGCGCGTCAGCATAGACTCTCCCCCTGATCCCGCCGGATTCGGATCAGGTATGCAAGCTAACATTTGTTATGGTTTGAACCAATAGAAAAAGGGGCGGCCATTGCTGGCCGCCCCACCCCCATTTAACGCATCACCAATCAGAACTTCTTGCGAACCGTCAGCGCCCATTCACGTGGACGACCGACCTGGCCCAGAATGCTTCCTGCCAAACCCGATAGGTCAAACTTGTTGAGGAAGTAGTACTTGTTGAACACGTTGGTCACTTCAAGCGAGATATCCAGATCACGCTCTGCGTTGCGCCATGTCAGACGACCGTTGGTGATCGTGTAGCCTGGAACCTGACCGAACTGCTCGGATGGCGAACCTGGAGCAGCGCGCAGGACGTTGCCGGGCAATGCGTTCTGACGGTTGACGTCAATCCGCGGAGTCAGCGAACCTGCGCTACCAAGATCGGCTTCATATTGCGCACCAAAGTTCCACTGCCAGCCTTGCGCTTGATCAGCCAAGCGCGAAATAACCGCTGGATCGGACGAACACGCACCACCAGGCAAGCCGACAACTGCGGGGTTTACGCAGTCATAAGTGTATTTGAGGTACGAGGCAGAAGCATCGAACTGAAGGCCGGCAACCGGATTGAAGAACGCTTCAAATTCAAAACCCTTGATCGTTGCGTCACCAGCGTTTTGCGGCAAGGCGCATGGGCCGGGGCCACCGAACTGCGGGCATTCCAGCAGCGTGAGCTGGGCATTCTTCAAGTTGTTGTAGAAGCCGGACACGTTCACCCGCAGACGACGGTCCAAAAGGTCGGTTTTGATGCCGAGTTCATAAGACGTCACTTCTTCCGGACCGAAGCCGCGTGCTTGTGCAGCATTGAACGGACGTGGTCCAACACCACCAGCCTTATAGCCCGTCGCCGTCGTGGCGTAGGCCATGACTTCTGGCGAGAAGCGGTAATCCAAGCTGAGGCGATAGTCCCAACGGCTGCCACGGAAGCTGGCGGTACGGCCGGTCAGTGACGAAACGATTTCGGTCACATTGCCGTTTCTGTTTGCATCGCGAACATCGGGCCCGCTGAAACCTGCGCCATAAACTGCGCCGATGCCATCAAGGAAGGCGTTGATCGTGCGCCCGTCAAGATTGTAGCGGAAGAACGTATAGTCCTTGGCGTCTTCGCTGTAGCGCACGCCAGCCGTGATCGTCATGGCTTCGGTTGGCTTGTAGATCAGCGTACCGAATGCACCCTTGGCTTCGGTGTCAACCGGGTCATTCCCAATGAACTGAAGCGGGAACAGCGGTGACAGTGCCGGAGGAAGACCAGGAACGGAAACGTAGCGGATGTCCTGCAACGTGTAATACGTGGTCAACTCGTCCGAATAGTAACCACCGACAGTCAGATCCAGATTGTCGGCGAGCTTTGCATTGAGGCGCAGTTCCTGGCTCCAGAACCAGTGGCTAAGCGCGTTGTTGCCGAACTGGGTGTTGGCCGGCGACAAATCACCATCCACACTGAACGACGTATCCCAAGCACGATAAGCAGTGATCGACTGGATTTGCAGGCTGTCGGTCAACTTGTAATCGATGTTGGCCGAAACACCCCAACCCTCATAAAGGGTTTGCTGCTGGCCTGCCACTGCGGCCAGAGGCAATCCTTGCAAGCCCGGAATGGCCACGCCAGCCTGCCAGCTGCCTGCGTTGCTGCCGGTTGTTGTATAGTTGCAGCGCGGCCCGCAGATGAAGTTGTTGCTAAGCGGTAGGCCGTTGGATGTGCGGGTGTTAGGATTGCCGCCTGTACCAAACAGCAGAACTTCAGGCGCATTGTTGCGCGCGTCGTTCATGTAATCGGCAGTAATCATGATATCGAGATCATCGTTGGGGGCATAACGCAGCATGCCCTTTAGCGCGCGATAGCCGACATCGCCCTGCTTATAGAGATTGCAATTGGTGCCACCGACGGTTGATGGGACGCCGCTGGCAGGGACTGCGCAGCCATAGTCGATCACATCAACATAGCCGCCTTGGTCTGCAAACGTGCCCGAAATCCGTGCAAACAGGTTCTCGGTCAGCTTGAAATCAGCCGTGGCGCGCAAGTTCATGCGGTTTCGGCTACCATAAGTAGCCGAGACATTGCCGCCTTCGCCGGTAGGCTTGCGCGAAACGAAGCGGATGGCACCACCTTCTGAGTTGCGGCCTGTCAACGTGCCTTGTGGGCCGCGCAGCACTTCGACACGCTCAACATCGAGCAGATCGAAGTTTGCCCCGGTCAGGCGCGGGTAATACACATCGTCGATATACATGCCAACGCCGGGTTCAAGCGCAGGATTGAAGTCCAATTGCCCAAGCCCGCGAATCGTGGCCGTAATCGAGTTACCGAACGAAGCCGACGCAGGACGCAGAACCACGCTTGGTGCAGCTTTGGCTACATCGGCAAGGTTAGTCGCGCTGCGTGCTTCGATCAATTCTGCAGTGACGGCCGTAATCGCCAGCGGCGTATCTTGCAGCTTCTGTTCGCGGAACTGTGCAGTAACAACGATTTCTTGAATCGTCTGCGATTGCTCGTCGGCTTGCGCTTCTTGCGCAAACACTGTTGTCGTGGCACTAAGAGCCATTGCTGCGGAGCTAGCCGCAGCAAAAAGGCGCACAAACGATGCGGTACGTGTGGCGTTCGCCATATCCCTCTCCCTTAAAGTCTTCTGCGAGACTGTCCTCAATAATTGTTAGTAAGGCATACTAATTTCAGCTTTGCAAGCCTAACATTTGTTTGGATCACATCGCACCGCAAGTGGTGCAAAAAATCCACAGTGGTTCATGGCCGCCCTCACGCCCTCTTGCCCACCGGTGCGAACACGGCGATAAAGGCTTGCGATGAACAACCAGATACCACCAATCCCGAAAACCGAAGTCGCAGTTGCCGATCTCGGGCTTGACAGCGAGGTTGCCCTCCTGATCGATCTGCTCAAACTGGGTACGTTTATCGGTGGTCCGATGCGTGAAGGTGTGGCTGATCCGATGAACATCACCACCACCGATTTGCGAATCGTGCTGGCGCTGGGCGGTGAAGGCGAATTGGCCGGACACGAATTGTCCGGTATCATGGGCGTTGCCCCGATGAACGTCAGCCGCGCACTTGCTAGCTTGATCCAGCGCGGGCTGGTCGAACCAGGCTTCGACCAAACAAACCGCCGCCGCAAACCTGTCCGCCTGACCGATGCGGGACAAGCGCTGTTTGCACGCACACTGCCCGCCATGGCCAATGTCAGTACCGATTTGTTCAAAGGCGTTCCCACGCGTGATCGTGAGGCTTTTCGGCGCACCGCTGCGACCGTGCTCAGCCGGATCGGACGCTGGACGATTTGATCGTCCGCATTCAAAACTGCTGCCCTGGCGGTCATCACCTTGGGCCCCACTCTGAAACAGAGCGCCTTGCGCCATCAATCATGCCGACTCTCCCAAGCCGTTTATCATTGCGACAACGCTAACAATTTTTACGATGAATGCGAGAGGAAAATTGCAAGGCTCGTGCTTTTCACCTTTCTTTTCCAGTCTCTTGTTTAGTCATGCATCCCCGCTAATCTGGGCAATGGACGGTTAGCGAAGGAAACTGGCGCATGTGCGATGAATTCACCGAAGCCGAGAACGCTGTGTGGGAACGCAAAGCAGGCGTGAACCGACGCGATTTTGCAACAATCGGCGCAGGCGTCGCAGCATTCTCGCTGCTGCCGGGTTGCACCACCGCCAACGGGGCGGCTGGCCCTGCAACGAAGAGTCGCACCGTCACCATCGATACGCCTGATGGCAAGGCCGACGCCTTCTTCGTCACCCCCGCCAAGGGCAAACACGCCGCCGTGATCATGTGGCCCGATATCGCCGGCTTGCGCGATGCTTATAAGGCGATGGGCACGCAATTGGCCGAAGCGGGCTTTGCCGTGCTGGTGGTCAACCAGTATTACCGCTCCAGCCCGGTCCCGATCCTCAATTCGCTGATGGAATGGCGCACGCCGCCGGGGCAGGAAAAGCTCAAGCCCATGATCGCCGCGATCACGCCTGCGGGCACGGTTTCCGATGCCGCCGCCTTCGTGAACTGGCTCGATAAACAGCCTGAAGTCGATACCCAAAAGAAGATCGGCTCGTGCGGCTATTGCATGGGCGGCCCGTTCACCGTGCGCACCGCCTTTGCCAACCCCGCCCGCGTCGGCGCTGCCGCCTCGTTCCACGGCGGCGGCCTTGTTGGCGATGCGCCCGAAAGCCCGATCAACCTGCTGCCCAAAACCAAAGCCGCCTACCTCATCGCCATCGCCCAAAACGATGATGAACGCGCGCCAGACGAAAAAACCAAACTCCGCGCCGCCGCCGATACCGCTGCCCGCCCCGCCGAAATCGAAGTTTACCCCGCCCAACACGGCTGGTGCACCCTCGACGCCCCGATCTATGACAAAGCCCAAGCCGAAAAGGCATGGGGCCGCATGCTGGCACTGTTTGCCGCGAATTTGTGAGCGTGAGCGGCGGCTTTTCGTCCTGAGAGGATTGAAAGCCGCCGTGCCGCCCCGCGTTACAAAGGCTGCCAAGTGGACAAGCCTTGCATCGCGTAACGATACGCGATACAAATAATCATGATAATCGGATTCCGGCACAAAGGGCTTGAGGCTTTTTATAACACCGGCACAACGCGGGGCATCCAAGCCTCGCATGTGAAGAAAATCCGGAACATTCTGGGTCTCCTCGAAGTGGCGGCTGGTCCAGAGGACATAAATTTGCCGTCCTTCAAACTGCACCCGTTGAAGGGCGATTTGAAAGGTCATTGGTCAGTCTGGGTCAATGGCAATTGGCGCATCACCTTCCGCTTCGTCGGGACAGACGCCGAACTTGTTGATTATCAGGATTACCATTGAGGTCATGACCATGATGCACAACCCTCCCCATCCCGGCGAACTGCTCCGCGATGAAGTGATCACGGCGCTCAACCTGTCCGTCACCGAAGCGGCCAGTCGCCTTGCCATGTCGCGTGTTGCGCTTTCACGAGTGCTGAACGGCAAGGCCGCGATCAGCCCCGATCTGGCCTTGCGGCTGGAACAGGCAGGCGCAAGCACGGCGCGGGCGTGGTTGGCGATGCAGGCGAACTACGATCTGTGGCGCGCGCGCCAGCATGTGCAGCCTGTTGTGCGGCGGTTGCAGGAAGCGGCTTGAGGAAACAGACCTTCGCGAAAGCGCCGATGTGGTGGTGATTGTCGTCCGTTTCTTAAGATCATCGCGTTATCCATTTGCAGCACAGCTTTGGTGATTATGTGGTTTGCCAGCACGATGGGTTCGGAAACCCTCCCCGCGGCGACTAATTTCGCCTTTGGCTCAATAAGTCTCGCTCTCCTCCCTTAAGGGAGGGGCCGGGGGTGGGTTTACGGCGGGTGTGTTTGCAAATGCCATAATCGCGACAGATTTGCAGGTGAGCGTGGATGAGTGATCGGGGCGGCAATGGAATCGCGCGGCGGGCGGCGTTGGGATGGTTTGCTGGCGGTGCGATGGCGCTGTTGGGCGGTTGCGGGCTTGTCAAAAGCTATAAACCCTTCCGCTATCGCCTGACGGTCGAGGTTGATACGCCCCAAGGCTTGCGAACGGGATCAAGCGTGATCGAAGTGACCGCAGGCGAGGTCGGGACCACGCTGGGCGGTGCCTCTGCGCAGGCCAAGGGGGAGGCGGTGGCGGTGGATATTGCACCGGGCCAGACCCTGTTTGTCCTCCTGCGCAGTGAAGCTTCGCATGGTTGGGCGGCGGGCATCATGTCAGGTGTTACGCCCGAGCCTGATGATCCATCGATTCCCATTGATGATCGCTTTGGCGCGAAGATTGAAGCTGTGCGTGCCAACCGCAAGCTGAACGTCGTCCCGCGCTGGTTTGCTCCACGTTTCGCCGATCAAAAGCCGGTTGGGGGTTATCCTATCATGGTGCGGTTTCGCGATGTTCGTGATCCCAAGACGGTGGAGCGGGTCGATCCGGACAATCTTGCCGCATCCTTTGGCCAAGGCGTGTCCCTGCGCCGCATCACCGTGCAAATCACCGATGATCCGGTGACGACTGGCATCGAGAAGAGGCTGGTGTGGCTCCTAACCCAAAGGGGCCAATTGATTTCCGCGACTCAGGATGACCCGGAAATTCTCCGTAAGCTATCAACAGTCACGGAAGGCGATTTTTATTTGGGAACACTCCAATAAAACGGGCTGTGTTTCGGTCTGCGCGGGGACTGATGCGATGGCAGATGCACCTCGACATTAGATCGCCTACCCCCACATCCCATCTAGCAAACCCCGCCTCACAACCCTAAAGCCCATGGCATGATCTCTATTGCCACTTGGAACATCAATTCGGTCCGCCTCCGCGCCGATCAGGTCGAACGCTTTCTTTTGCAGGAAGCGCCTGATGTGCTGTGCTTGCAGGAGATCAAGACGCCGGAGAACCTGTTTCCGCACGAAGTGTTTGAAAAGCTGGGCTATACCCATCGCGCAGTGCATGGCCAGAAGGGCTATCACGGCGTCGCCACGGTCAGCCGCATTCCCTTCCGCGAATTTAGCAAACACGATTGGCAGGACAATGGCGAGGCGCGGCATATCGGCGTTGAACTGACCGGGCCGGGTCAGGGGTTGATCCTCGAAAACGTCTATATCCCCGCAGGCGGCGATGTGGCCGACCGCGAGGTGAACGCCAAGTTCGGGCAGAAGCTCGATTTCCTTGAACGCATGACGCGCTGGGCCGAAGCAATTGATCGCCCCACCATGATCGTCGGCGATTTCAACATCGCGCCGCTGGAGTGCGACGTTTATAACCACAAGGCGCTGCTCAAAGTCGTCAGCCACACCCCGCTTGAGGTGGAGACGCTGCAACGCTTTGCCGATGCGCATGGCTGGGTCGATCTGGGCCGCAAGCATATCCCCGCGCCGGAACGCAATTATTCGTGGTGGTCGTACCGCTCCTATTGGCGCGCCAAGGATCAGGGCCGCCGCCTCGATCACATGTGGGCCTCGCCGCAGGCCGCAGCGCAAACGCGCGGGCACCGCTTTGTCGAAGAAACGCGCAAGTGGGACCAGCCTTCGGACCACATCCCGCTGATCACCGAGATTGACGTTTGAGCGGGTCGCGCAACGTCGCCCTTGCGCTTGACGCATTGCGCCACGGTTGGGCCATCCGCGTCACCAGTGCGGACGGCGCGCTTGATCTGTTGCCCGCCGAAACCGCCTTTGCCCAGCCCGGCATCTATGCCGCGCGCCTGCTAATTTCTGATGCGCGCGCCGCCACGCTGAAGCTGGCGAACCAGCGCGATGCCGCCGTTCCGCAAGCGCCTGTGCTGATCCGTGGTGCAGACCCGTTCAGCCTTTCAGCCGCGCGCAACCTTGCCGATCCGGCGCAAGACCTTGGCAGCCCCTTGCGCGGGCCGTTCAAGGCTGACCCCATCGAAGCAGTTGAAGCCGCGACAGCAGCGATGGAACTGGCGCGGCTGGCCGGTATCCTGCCCGCGTTCATGGTTTCCACCGGCATTGAAACCGCTGCCGAAGTGTCTGCCGCCGATCTGGCGCAGTTCAAAGACCCGCTGAACCTGACGATCCAAGCCCGCGCGCGCCTGCCCGTCCATGCCTGCGAACACGCCGAAATCGTCGCGTTCCGCGCGCGCGATGACTTGCGCGAACATGTCGCGCTGATCCTTGGCACGCAAACCAGCGAGCGCGAACCGCTGGTGCGGCTGCACAGCGAATGCCTGACCGGTGATGTGCTCGGCAGCCTCAAATGCGATTGCGGCCCGCAGCTTGACGCGGCGCTATCACAAATGGCGCAGGAGGCCAATGCGGGCGGCTGGGGCGTGCTGCTGTATCTGCGGCAGGAAGGGCGCGGGATCGGGCTTGTGAACAAGCTGCGCGCCTATGAATTGCAGGATCAGGGCTTTGATACAGTCGATGCCAACGAAAGGCTCGGCCTGCCCAGCGAAGCGCGCGATTTTCCGGTGGCGGCACGGATGCTCGATCTGCTGGGCGTCAACCGGCTGCGCCTGCTCACCAACAATCCGCAAAAGGTGGCAACCTTGCAGGCACTGGGCGTGGAGGTGACCGAACGCGTTGCGCACCAGCTTCCCGCCAACCCCCACAACCAGCGCTATCTCGATACCAAGCGCGACCGCACCGGGCACTTGCTGCTTTAAGCTTAGCGCTTGTCGAAGCGGGTCAGCCCTGTGCCCAGCGTGTTTTCCCCGATGGTCAGCGGATCGCCCGACCAATCGGCCACGAATGCCGACCAACGGCTGACGCCGGGGGCAAAGCGCGCGTCGTTGCCGGAAATGGCAAGGCCCGACGAGCTGTGCAGCTTGCCCTCGGCGGCCACGGCGATGAACGCGCTGTGGTTTTCCTTGTCGCGCCCTTGCACGAAAATGTTGTCATTGATCCGCCCGGTTGCTCCTGCTGGCGCATCGATCATGTAATTGGTGGTGGAGCCGGCGGTATCGTCAAAGCTCGATTCGCTCACTTCAATGCGGCCCGCACGGCTTTTCACATAATGCCCGCCGCGCCCTGCCTCAAACCGGCTGCGGCGGATCGTGACACTGCCATAATCGCCGAAGTAAACCGAATGCGCGCAAGACAGCCCGCGATCGCACCGGCCCAACCGCGAGAATGTGGACTTTTCAATCAGCACCGCGCCCGTCGGATCATCGGCGGAAAGGATGCCCTGTTCGCTATCGCGGAACCACGATTGGCGCACGATCAGGTTGCCGCGCTCCAACCTGATGCCCGAACCGTTGGCATCGGGAACGGTAATGTTCTGGAAGATCAGCCCTTCAACCCGCGTGGAGCGACCGCGCGCCACGATGGTCGCCTTGCCTTCGCAGGCCCCGCCATCAAACACCACTTGCCCTGGCACTTGCGCCACAAAACCGATATCCCCCGCCGCCTGCACCGCGCAATCGCGATAAGTGCCGGATTCAATGCGTATCGTGCCGGTGCCCTCGCCAATCGCGTTCACCGCCTCTTGCAGCGCGGCAAAGCTTCGCCCCGTTTCAGCCACGGTATAGGGCGTACGCGCACCTTGTGCCCATAGCGCCGTGGCCGGAATGGCGGCGATCAGGCCGATGATGGCGAGCGCAGGTTTGAAGGCCTTCGGGGTGTTCATCATGCGCTATCCGCTTCGCTTCTCTGGCGGCAGGAATAGCGCGCAATGATTGACAGGCCGTTGCCTCAGCTTGTCAAATCGATCCGGCGTTCAGTGTGGGCTGCGCATCGCGTTCACCGCACAGCACGACCATCAGGTTCGAAACCAGCACCGCGCGCTGTGTCGCGTCCAATTCCACCACGCCTTTTTCGGAAAGCTGGTTCAGCGCCAGTTCGACCATCGAAACCGCACCCTCAACCAGTTTGCGCCGTGCCGAAATCACCGCTTCGGCCTGCTGGCGGCGGAGCATCGCTCCTGCAATTTCAGGGGCATAGGCAAGATGCGTCAGCCCGCATTCGTCCACGGTGATGCCCGCCAGCACCAGCCGCGCGTTCAGTTCGGTGCGCAACTCATCATTGATCTGGTCATGATTGCCGCGCAGCGTCACTTCCATGTGTTCGATATCGTCATAGGGGTAGCGCGAGCCGATGGAGCGCACCGCACTTTCGATCTGGACGATCACGAACGCTTTGTAATCATCCACATCGAACAGCGCTTGCGCCGTATCGGACACACGCCACACCACGTTGCACGCAATTTCAATCGGGTTGCCGCGCAGATCGTTGACCTTAAGCTTTTCCGACACGACGTTGTTGGCGCGCACCGATACGCGGGTCTTGCTCATCCACGGCCACACCCAGCGCAAACCATGGCTGCGATCGGTACCGCGATAGGAACCGAACAAAGTAATCGCCGCGGCCTGATTGGGCTGAATGATGTAAAAACCCTTGGCGATCAGTACGAAGCCAATCGGCCCCAAGATCATGCCGAGCAGAAATCCAAGAATATCGTTCTCGCTGACATTGCCGGCGGCCACACCCATGAAACGCGCCGCTGTCATCACGAACAGCGCGATGAGGATAATCAGCATAAAGTAGCCGCTAGTCGTCCAAGCAGGCGTTTCCTTGCTGGCGGTATGCATGTCCGTCATGAGGCACCTCAAAATCCGATATCGGGTTTGTAATCATACCACGAATAACAGCAATGCATTGCGATTCTGTTTGTACGTAACACTTCTTGCGCACGATTTAATGTCAATTGGAAACGATTTGACACTGAGAAATGCACGTCAGGGTGATGTATAGCCGCCGGGCCTTGCATCGGCGAAACGATGAGCGGAGCAGACTGATGGATTTTCTCTTTGCCGATTGGCTCGGTACCCCCGCCTGGTTCTGGCTGGCGTTCCTGAGCATCGTCATCGTGCTCACCGCGTTCGATCTTGGCATCCTCCACAAGGAGGACAAGGCGATGGGCATTGCAGAATCGGTGAAATTGACCGTTTTCTACATCACGATTGCATTGGCGTTTGGTGCTTGGGTCTGGGTGCAAAAAGGCCCTGAACTGGGGATGCAGTATTTCACCGGCTTCGCCATCGAAAAGGCGCTGTCGATCGACAATGTCTTTGTCATCAGCATGATTTTCACCTTCTTCGCCATCCCAGCCAAATACCAGTACCGAGCCTTGCTGTGGGGCATTGTGGCGGTGATCGTCTTGCGCGGTTTGATGATTGCCGGCGGTGCAGCACTGGTGGAGCAAGCCTATTGGGTGCTCTATATCTTCGCGGCGTTTCTGGTGTTCACCGGCATCAAGATGTTCTTCGCATCCGACCACGATCCTGACATCGGCAACAACGTGGCCGTCCGCTGGATCAGCCGCCACATGCGCGTGACCAAGGAACTGCACGCCCAGCGGTTCTTCGTGAAAGTGACCGATCCCAAGACCGGCAAGCTGGTGAACGCTGCCACGCCGCTGTTTCTGGCGCTGGTGGTGATCAATCTGGCCGACCTTGTCTTTGCGGTGGATTCGGTGCCTGCGATTTTCGCGATCACCACCGATACCTTTGTTGTCTACACCTCAAACATCATGGCGATCCTTGGCCTGCGCGCGCTGTACTTTGCATTGGCCGCGATGATCGACCGCTTCGTTTACCTCAAATATGCGCTGGCAGCGGTGCTGGTTTTCATCGGCTCGAAGATCTTTGTTTCAGACTTCCTGTTGGGCGGTGACAAATTCCCGCCGGGGCTGAGCCTCGGGGTTACCCTCGGCCTGATTGCAGGCGGGGTGGTGTTCTCGCTGTGGAAAACGCGGGGGGAAGCTCCAAGGGATATGACCGAGGCGTGAGTTAAGCCGCTCCTTTCCCGAAGGAGCGGCTTCTCCCTCAAAACTGCCGGATCACCTCAAGAAACCGGTCGCCATAGGCCTCAAGCTTGCGACCGCCCACGCCCCCGATCTGGCCGAGTTCGGCAAGGCTGGCGGGCCGCGTTCCCGCCATTTCGCGCAAGACCGAATCGTGGAAGATGACATAGGGCGGCAAGCCCGCCTCGCGCGCCATATCGCGGCGCAAAGACCTTAGCGCATCAAACAGCGGATCGCCCACCGGATTGAACGCAGCGCCCGGAGAGGCAGCGCGGCGGCGGCTGGTGCGCTCCTTCTTGGGCACGACCACCAGTGGCACCTCTGCCTCACCCTTCAGGATCGCCCGCGCATCACCGCCAAGCGCCAGCCCGCCATGTTCGGTCGCCACCAGCGCGCCCCGCGCCTGCAAGGCACGCGCCAACGGGCGCAGCAGAGGTGCTTCATCAGCGGTCACGATGCCAAACACCGAAAGCTGATCATGGCCGCGCTGCGTGATGCGTTCATCCGCCACGCCGGTCAGCACTTTTTCAACATAGCCAAAGCCGAACAACTGCCCCGTGCGATAGACCGCCGAAAGCAACTTGCGCGCCACGTGCGTACCATCGGTGATGCCCGGCGCTTCCAGGCAATTGTCGCAATTGCCGCACTTTTCGGGCGGGTCTTCGCCAAAGTGGCGCAACAATATGGCGCGGCGGCAATGCGGCGTTTCCACCAGATTTACCAGCGCATCAATCCTGACGCGCTCGCCCGCACGGCGGTGTTCCTCTACCTCGGAAACACGCTGGCGGGCGCGCACAAAGTCTTCAGAGCCCCACAGCATCACGGCCACTGCCGGATCGCCATCCCGCCCCGCACGGCCGGTTTCCTGATAATAGGCCTCAATCGATTTGGGGCAGGCCGCATGCGCCACAAAGCGCACGTCGGGCTTATCGATGCCCATGCCGAACGCCACCGTGGCAACCATCACCATATCTTCGGACGCCACAAACGCGGCCTGATTGCCCGCGCGCACCTGCGGATCAAGCCCGGCATGATAGGGCAGAACCCGGCGGCTTACGGTGCTCAATTGCCCGGCCAGTTTCTCCACTTGCGCGCGGGTGGGGGCATAGACGATGCCGGGGCCGGGATGCTCTTCCATCAATTGCTTGATCTGGCGCAAGGGGTTGTCACGAGGGCGCATGGCATAGCGGATATTGGGCCGGTCAAACCCTGAAACGATCAGGCCTTCGGCGGGAATACCCAGTTGCTCAAGGATATCAGCGCGGGTGTGGCGGTCTGCCGTAGCGGTCAGCGCCAGTCGCGCGACATCGGGGAACGCGTCCATCATCGGACGCAACAAGCGGTAATCGGGGCGGAAATCGTGGCCCCATTCGGAAACGCAATGCGCCTCGTCAATCGCGAACAGAGAGATACGCCCGCGCGTCAGAAGATCGCGGAAATGCTGCTGGCTGGCGCGTTCCGGCGCAACATAGAGCAGATCAAGCTCGCCGTTGGCAAAGCGCGCGATTGTCTCTTCGCGGTTGGTATCAACGCTGGTGAGCGTGGCGGCGCGGATGCCGTTGGCGGTGGCGGCGCGCAATTGATCATGCATCAGCGCGATCAGCGGCGAGACGACAATGCAGGTGCCCTCCATCATCACCGCAGGCAATTGATAGGTCAGCGATTTGCCCGCGCCGGTGGGCATCACCGCCAGCGTCGATTGCCCCGCCAACACGCGATCCACGACAAGGTTCTGCACCCCGCGAAACGCCGGAAAGCCGAACACCGCATGGAGCGCCTCATGGGCATCGGCGTAAACCGGTGGCGGCGGTGCAACTGGCCGGGGTGGCGCAACCTCGTCGTCATCAGGAAAGCCCGAATAGATACCTTCGGCAAAGGCATCGTCGGGTGGAAAATCGAGGTCGTAGGGGTCGTCGCCAGAAGTCACGTCTGGCTCTATGCCAGATCACAGGCTCCAAGCAAAACCCGGATCACCCCAAAATAATGTGAAGACGGCTGATTCGTGAAGTCAGGATGCGCCATTGTCCGGCATCCTTGCGGTACGTCTCGTGATAATGGCCCATGCCGTGCAGCACCACATCCGTGCCGGTCGCGTCCCAGATCTGGTCTTCCATCGCAATCACGCCACATGCCTCGGTTTCCGAAACCAGTTCGATCTCATGGCAATGGCCGTGATGGACCGTGCGCAACGGCGCGACAGCAGCCTCGACAAAGGCCGCGATGACATCCCCGCCGGAATGAATCCACGCCGCAGCATCCTCGGCCGGTTCCATGCTGAGCGAACAGCTTGCATCGAACGTGGCATCATCGGCGAACACGGCGCGCAGACCAATGAAGTCTTTGGTATCCATACAGCGGAAATAGCGCGCTTTGAGCTGCTTGATCTCTTCAATCGCGATCAGGCGGGCGACGGGATCGATGTGGGCCATGTCGGCATCCTCATGTTATGGTTTGCCGCACCCTAAACGACCTCCGGTCCGCAGCCGCCTGACAATTGTGCGAGACGCGCGCGAATGTGAGTTACCGCTTAACCATAATGGCGCTCCGGCATCGCGCGCGGGTTAAGATTAATCGCCCATTGGGCACATTGCCGCACCATTGCTGACATTGCGGGAACTCTTCCCGCCGGCGACTGGGAGACAATTCTATGGGCTTTGAAATGCGGTCCGCGTTTGTAAAACGGGAAGAATGCAAAGCGGCTTGGGAAAGCGAAGTGGAATTTGCCGAAATGGCGCGCGTGCTGAAATCGCTCGCCGCCGAACTCGGGCAAGATACCGACGCCGCGATTGATGAACTGGCACACCACGGCCTTGGCGCAGCGCTGGGCGTATTGGCAGGGCAAGCGGGCTGCGATGTAGAAGCGGATTATCTGCGGCAGCGTGCGCAATCGCGGATTGCAGCCAGCGGACTGCAATAACCAACCGGATTCCCGCCCACGGGGGAATGGCGACGCTGGGGTGGTAGGCCTGCGACGTCCGGTGTGGTGGCTTGTGGAGGGCCACCACGCCTTCTTAGTCGAGATTCGGACGCAGCCAGCGTTCCATCACCGGCAAGTCCATCCCGCGACGGCCTGCATAGTCTTCCAACTGGTCACGACCGATAGTGGCCACGCCGAAGTACTGGCTTTCGGGATGCGCGAAGTAGAAGCCCGATACCGCCGAGGTGGGCAGCATGGCTTGTGATTCGGTCAGCGTAATGCCCGCCGTGTTCGTGGCATCGAGCAGATCGAACAGAATCGGCTTCAATGTGTGATCGGGGCATGCAGGGTAACCCGGCGCCGGGCGGATGCCGCGATACTGTTCGCGGATCAGCGCTTCGTTGGTCAATTGCTCGCCCGGCGCATAGGCCCATAGCGTGGTGCGGACATATTGGTGCAGGCGTTCGGCAAAAGCTTCGGCAAAGCGATCCGCCAAGGCTTTGAGCAGAATATCCGAATAATCATCATTGTCCGCCTTGAAGCGCGCAAGGTGCTCATCAATGCCGTGAATGCCCACGGCAAAACCACCAAGCCAATCGCCCGCCGGATCGATGAAATCGGCAAGGCAGAAGTTCGCGCGATCACGGCTCTTTATCACTTGCTGGCGCAGGAACGGCAAACGGACCGAGATTTCATCGTCGTTCGGGTGCAGCACCACGTCATCGCCGTGCCTTGCGCAAGGCCAGAACTGGGCGACACCCTTGGCGGTCAGCCACTTCTCGCTGATGATTTTATCCAGCATCGCGCGCGCATCGGCATAGAGGCTGCGCGCGGATTCGCCGATGATCTCGTCATCAAGGATCTGCGGCCAGTTTCCGGCCAGTTCCCAAGCGCGGAAGAACGGGGTCCAGTCAAAGCAATCGACCAGATCGTTAAGGTCCCAATCTTCGAAAACATGGCGCCCCGGCTGTTCGGGCGGCGGAGCCTTTTCGGAAAAGTCCGGCGCATAAGAATTGAGCCGCGCATCTTCGAGGCTGAGCAGCTTGCTCGCGCCCTTGCCCGCACGCGCATCGCGCACGTGCTGATATTCGGCAGCAGTCGCCTTGATAAACGGCTCGGCTTGCGTATCGGACAGCAGTTGCGAGGCGACGCCCACCGCGCGGCTGGCATCCAGCACGTGGACGACCGCGCCTTCATAGGCCTGATCGATGCGCAGCGCAGTGTGCACCTTGCTGGTCGTGGCCCCGCCGATCAGCAACGGGATCGTCATGCCCGCGCGCTGCATTTCTTCGGCAACGGTGACCATTTCGTCCAATGACGGCGTGATCAGGCCGGAAAGACCGATGATATCGACGCCTTCCTTCTGCGCGGTATCGAGGATCGTTGACCACGGCACCATCACGCCCAGATCGATCACTTCATAGCCGTTGCACTGGAGCACCACGCCGACGATGTTCTTGCCGATATCGTGCACATCACCCTTGACCGTGGCCATGATGATCTTGCCCTTGGCTTTCGCGCCGGGCTGCTTGGCCGCTTCGATATAGGGGATGAGGTGGGCGACCGCCTTTTTCATCACGCGCGCGGATTTGACGACTTGCGGCAGGAACATCTTGCCCGATCCGAACAGATCGCCAACCGTGTTCATACCTTCCATCAGCGGGCCTTCGATCACTTCGATGGGCCTGCCGCCGCGCGCATCAATCGCCGCGCGCGCCTCTTCGGTGTCTTCAACGATATAGGCGTCGATGCCCTTGACCAGCGCGTGTTCAAGGCGGCGCACCACGTCCCAGCCGCGCCATTCCTCTGCGGCCTTTTCGGCGATCACATCCTTGCCCTTGTAGCTTTCGGCAAGGTCGATCAGCCGCTCGGTCGCAGTCAGATCGCCGCCCGCTGTGGGCTTGCGGTTAAGCACCACGTCTTCGCAGGCTTCGCGTAAAACGGGGTCGATCTGGTCATAGATATCAAGCTGGCCAGCGTTGACGATGGCCATGTCCATGCCCGCCGGGATCGCGTGATAGAGGAACACCGAATGCATCGCCCGGCGCACGATTTCGTTGCCACGGAACGAGAATGAAAGGTTGGAAAGCCCGCCCGAGATATGGACGTGCGGGCAGCGCGCCTTGATCTCGGCAGTGGCTTCGATGAAGTCCAGACCATAGCGGTCATGCTCTTCGATGCCGGTGGCAACCGCAAAGACGTTGGGGTCAAAAATGATGTCTTCGGGCGGAAAACCGATGTCCGTCAGCAGCTTGTAGGCGCGCGCGCAGATTTCGACCTTGCGCTCCTTGGTATCGGCCTGGCCCTTTTCGTCAAAGGCCATGACGACCACGGCAGCGCCATAATCCATGCACTTGCGTGCTTGGGAAAGAAACGCTTCCTCGCCTTCCTTCATACTGATCGAATTGACGATGGGCTTGCCCGAAACGCATTTAAGGCCCGCCTCGATCACGTCCCACTTCGAACTGTCGATCATGATCGGCACGCGCGCGATGTCAGGCTCGGCAGCGATCAGTTTGAGGTACGTGGTCATCGCCTCGACCGCGTCGAGCAAGCCCTCGTCCATGTTGACGTCGATCACTTGCGCGCCGTTCTCAACCTGCTGGCGCGCGACTTCGACCGCCTTGGTATAATCACCTGCAAGGATGAGCTTCTTGAACGCGGCAGAGCCGGTGACGTTGGTGCGTTCGCCGACGTTGACGAAGCGCGAGCCGGATGGTGTGTTGGTCATCTTCAAAATATCCGTTCGCATCGAGCGAAGTCGAGATGCCGCGTATTGTGTCTCGACTACGCTCGACACGGACGGGCAGGGGTTATAGGATCAGGCCGCCATGATGAATGGCTCGAGGCCTGCCAGCCGCGTCGCCGTTTCGGGTGTCGGCAACTTGCGCGGGCTAAGGCCTTCAACCGCCTTGGCCATCGCCGCGATATGCGCAGGGGTGGAGCCGCAGCAACCGCCCAGAATATTCACCTGCCCGTGGTCGGCCCATTCCTTGACAAGGCCCGCCGTGGTGGCGGGCATCTCGTCATATTCGCCCAGTTCGTTGGGCAAACCGGCGTTGGGATAGACCATGATCAAGGTGTCGGCGATTTCCGACAATGACTTAACATGCGGGCGCAACTGGGTGGCCCCGAACGAGCAGTTGAGGCCGATCGTAACCGGCTTGGCGTGGCGCACGGCATACCAGAAAGCCTCGACCGTATGGCCCGAAAGGTTGCGGCCCGAAAGGTCGGTCAGCGTCATCGACAGCATGATCGGAATTTCGCGCGACAATGCCTGTTCAACATGGCGAACTGCCATGATCCCAGCCTTGGCGTTCAGCGTATCGAACACCGTTTCGATCAGAATGAAGTCCGCCCCGCCTTCAACCAGCGCATGTACTTGCTCGGCATAGACATCGACCATGCCGTCCCAATCAACCTCGCGAAAACCCGGGTCGTTCACATCGGGGCTTAGCGAAAGCGTCTTGTTCGTAGGACCGATAGCCCCTGCCACAAAGCGCGGGCAGCCATCCTTGGCAGTGAATTCATCCGCAACGCGGCGGGCGAGTTGCGCCGATTCGACATTGATTTCGCGGACGAGATGTTCGGCCGCGTAATCGGCCTGGCTGATGCGATTGGCGCTGAAGGTGTTGGTTTCGGCGATGTCTGCGCCTGCCGCAAAATAAGCGCGGTGGATCGATTCGGGCACTTCGGGCTTGGTCAGCGCGAGGATATCGTTGTTGCCCTTCTGGTCCTTGGCAAGGCCGAGCGCTCCCGCATAATCGGCTTCGGACAGCTTGAAGTTCTGGATCTCGGTGCCGAACGCGCCATCGGTGATGAGGATGCGCTGGCTGGCCTGTTCGAGCAAGGCGGCGCGCGCCGTGGAAGGAGCGAGGGTCATGCGGCTTTCTCCAGCGCGGGGCGTGTCGGGCGAAGGCCGAGCAAGCGGCAGATCGCGTAAGACAGCTCGGCGCGGTTGAGGGTGTAAAAGTGGAAATCGCGCACGCCACCGGCATAAAGGCGGCGGCAAAACTCGGCAGAGATCGTCGCCGCAACAAGCTGGCGCGAGCCGGGGTGCGTATCGAGCCCTTCGAATAGGCCGTCCATCCAGGCCGGGATCGCAGCGCCACAGGCCGCAGCAAACTTGCGCGTTTGCGCGACGTTGGAGACGGGCAGGATACCGGGCAACACGGGCGCATCGATACCAGCCGCCGCCAACTTGTCGCGGAAGCGGAAGAAGGTTTCGGGCTCGAAGAAGAACTGGCTGATCGCGCGCGTGGCCCCGGCATCCAGCTTGCGCTTCAGGTTATCGATATCGGCCTGTTGGCTGGGCGAATCCGGGTGGCTTTCGGGATAGGCCGCAACCGAGATTTCGAACGGAGCGATGGTCTTCAACCCCGCGACCAGTTCCGCCGCATTGGCATAGCCTTCGGGATGCGGGGTGAACGGCACGCCCGGAGCGCCCATGTCTCCGCGCAGTGCAACGATGTGGCGCACGCCTGCTTCCCAATAGCTTTCGGCCACTTCGCGGATTTCGGCCTTGGTGGCATCCACGCAGGTCAGGTGCGCAGCTGCGGGCAGCTTGGCATCCTTGATGATCCGCGCGACGGTGCCGTGGGTACGATCACGGGTTGATCCGCCTGCGCCATAAGTGACCGAAACGAAGTGGGGCTCCAAAGGTGCCAGAGTTTCCACCACGTCCCACAATTGCGCCATCAGCGCATCGGTCTTGGGCGGGAAGAATTCGAACGAGACGTTGATATCGCCCGGAAGCCCGGCAAACAGCGGGGTATCAAGGGCGGTGCGCGCTTCACGCAACTGGTCGTAGCTGGCGTTCATGGGGATCAGGTCTTCCGGGCAAGCTGGCGGGGTTCAAACTGGGCAACGCTGTCTTCGCGGCGGATGCCGGTCCACAATTTGACGACGAGTTCATGGCCCGCGAGCGCGCGTGTAGCGTGCGGGACAAAGCCGCTGTCGAGCAGCATGGCCTCTATCTGCGCGTCGGAGAAACCGAGGCGCGCGTGGGCGTGCGTCTGGCGCAAGTCTTCGCGATCATGCGCGGCGAAATCGACGATGGCGACGCGGCCTCCGGGGGCCGTGACGCGGGCAGCGCCTGCCAGAACGGCCTCGGGCGCCTGGGCATAATGCAGCACCTGATGCAGCAGGACCGTATCGAAGCTGCGCGCGGCAAAGGGCAATTGCGCGAAATCGCCCTGCACCAGTTCCACGCTATCGGCAGGCAAGTGCTGAAGCCGGGCACGGGCAATCCGCAGCATATCGGGGCTTTTGTCAAACGCAACGATCCGCGCGGCGTGCGGGCCGAACAATTCAGCGATGCGTCCCGTACCTGTGCCAACATCGAGCAGCCGGCCAAGGGAGCCCTCGTCCGCCACTTCCATCAGCATTTCGGTGAGTGCGGCCTCAACCGGACCATCCGCAATATGGAGCGAGCGCAATTCGTCCCATTCGTCAGCGTGGCGGGAGAACCAATCGAGCGCGTGGCTTTCCCGTGCTGCACGGATGGCATCAAGGTGTTGGCGATCTTCGGCACAGCGGCGGCCAAAGGCGATGTCTTGCTGTTCGGCAACCGCCAATAGACGGGCGATAGCTGCTGCGAGCGGATTATCTGAAGCTTCGCCAACCGAGCTGCGCAGGAATACCCAGGCCCCTTCCTTGCGCCGTTCGGCAAGCCCGCAATCGCACAGGATGCGGATATGGCGGGACACACGGGGCTGGCTTTGGCCAAGCACTTGCGCCACTTCGCCCACCGCCAGTTCCATGCTGGCGAGAAGACGCATAATGCGCAGGCGCGTAGTGTCATCAAGCGCGCGAATGGCGTCGTGGATGTTCATGGCATATGGCATATAAGGAAACCTTTATATCCGTCAATAGACTTAAAGAATACTTTATATCATATGTTAGAAAATGCGTAGTGCATTGATGCAGGATGCATTTGCCTTCGCCGAGCGTGACCGATAATAACCGATTTTATACACCGCAAGAATACTTGCAGGTGATGTGTGTTCCGGGCGCCTGGCCCATGAGAGGGAATTCCATGAAGAAGTACGCCAGTCTTGCGATTGTTGCCGCAGCCAGCCTTGCGATCACTGCCTGCGGGCGCTCGGACGATGCATCGGAAGCTGCTTCTGAAGATACGGTTGAAATGCCCGCTGATGAACTGCCTCCGATGGAACCTTCGGCAGCTGCTGCGCCGATGGCACCAGCGCCTGATGCTTCTGCTGCCGCCGATGCCGAAGCTGACGCCGTGCGCGATACGGCCAACAATGCAGCCGCTGTTGCCGCTGCTGTGCAGGCGGCAGAAGCCGAAGACGAGGCAGACGCAAAGCCAGCGCAATAAGCCGATTTATCGCGGGTAACGACCCGTTCGGGAAAGACACTACCCCATGCGCACCCTACCCGCCTTCGCCTTGGCGATCATGCTGACAGCTTGCAGCGCAAGCGAAGAGGAGAAGCCGGGCGGGGTGACGCAGGACGAAGCCCGCGCGTTGGACGGCGCGGCAGACATGCTGGAAAAGCGCGAATTGCCCGCCCTGCCCGAAGCTGCGGTTCCAGCTCAGGCCGCACCAACCCCATCGGCATCCTGATCCGTAGCCGTCGTAACCAGCCATATCCGGATAGCCCCCGCAAGCCCCGGCGGCGTTGGGCTGGTTATTCTTTCAGCATCTATTCGCGCCACGAGAGCGTTGATTGGTAAGCCTTCACGCAACGCCGCATGGCGCAACATATCCCAGAACAACGGTTCGAGACT
Source organism: Novosphingobium sp. AAP83 (assembly GCF_001295795.1). Lineage (GTDB taxonomy): Bacteria > Pseudomonadota > Alphaproteobacteria > Sphingomonadales > Sphingomonadaceae > Novosphingobium. The sequence continues at coordinate 136,095 of NZ_LJHY01000001.1, read as the reverse complement.
GATCGAGGTTTTGTGCCCGGCAATCTCGACCGAGCGTTTTACCGGAGGGTGATAAGGAATAGCCATGGAGAGTGGGGGCAGGCGCTGGGCACCTGCCCCGACACTATCAATACATGTGCTGGCCGCCGTTGAGCGACATCGTCGAACCGGTGACGAAAGCCCCTTCTTCAGCGGTCAGGAAGGCGACGCCGCGTGCGATTTCGTCGGCCTGGCCCAGACGCCCTACAGGAATCTTTGCCACGATCTTTTCGAGAACGGCAGGCGGAACGGCAGCAACCATGTCGGTATCGATGTAACCCGGCGCAATCGCGTTGACCGTCACGCCAAATTTGGCACCTTCTTGTGCGAGAGCCTTGGTGAAGCCGTGGATGCCAGACTTGGCAGCGGCATAGTTTACCTGGCCGTACTGACCGGACTGGCCGTTGACCGAGCCGATATTCACAATACGGCCCCAGCCACGCTCACGCATCCCCGGAAACGTTGCCTTGGCCATATTGAAACAACCGCCAAGGTTGATGCGCATGACATCGTTCCAGTCGTCGAAGCTCATCTTGTGGAGCACGCCATCACGGGTGACGCCGGCGTTGTTAACGACGATATCGATGGGTCCAACTTCTGCGGCGATCCTTGCACATCCTTCCAAGGTTGCCTCATGATCGCCAACATCAAAGCGGTAAGTGGGAATGCCTGTGTCGGCAGTGAAGGCGCGAGCCTTTTCTTCGTTGCCGGCATAATTTGCCACCACGGTGCGACCCTGCGCTTTCAACGCAAGACAAATCGCATGGCCGATCCCGCGGCTACCACCTGTAACGACTGCAACTCGCGTCATATCAATGCTCCCAATATTCCCTCTCGGAGGTCTATCGTAAGTCGGTGATCGCAAAGCTACAAGTTATAGAATGCCCTTATGCTGCACATGCAGCACCGAATTGGTGCGCAGCAGCAAATTGCAATAATAGTATTAATTAGAAACGGAACTGTGTTCCGACATAGACCGCCTGATTATCTTGCTTGCCATCTGTCAGAGGCAGCAAACGATCACGCTCAGGCGAGTAGCGCACGCCAGCGGTAACATTGAGATTGCGGGTCAGTCGGTAGCTACCGCCCAGATCAACCTGATAATCGCCTTGGCCTTCGAGCGTGCGCGGCGCACGACCCGCACGATCGCGGCCATCCAGTTCAACCCGCGGCGCAAAGCGCGATGGTGCAGACGGGGTTGAAGGTGCCGACTTCAGCTTTGCGAGATCGGGCATATCGATCCGCTGCAAATCCTGAAGCGCAGTTGACGATGTGCCAGCGAAGCTTGCAAAACCGCGTGCCATGCCAAGGTTATAAGCAACTGGAGCGATCCGCATTGGCAAAGCGCCTGCCTGAACAGCGGTATCAGCAAGTGGGGTACGCCCCGGGAAGCCGAAAGAACTTTGCGAATCAAGACGGACTGCAACGGTTACCGCGCGGTTTGCCCGCGTTTCATTACCCGCAGGCGTGAAGCGGAACAATTTGCCGGTTTTCAGTGCGCGAACCGTGATTTGCGATGCCAGCCGCGCATCAACAGAAGCGGGGGTGAACGAACCGATTCCGCCGCGCGCTGCAAGACTGACAGGTGTTGTATCAAAGCCGCTGGAGAAAGCGCTGCTCACCGTTGGTGCCAAAGCCAGCCCCACGACCACCGAAGCGGCGGCGACAAAAGGCGTACGGAAGCGACGGCGCATCACGCCTGCTGCTTTCGATTTTTTGCCATTGCCGACCATGATAAACTGATTCGCCCCGAAAAGCCTGATTTTGCTACTTATCCAAGCTAGACCCTAGCTTACAAAAACTCTAAGCTTTTGTCACCAAGTCCGACCTGCCATCTCTCTACGCCTGAAGGATTTAAATTTCTATAGCCCGCATCACTTTCAAGCCGTTCCTTTAAACGTGTGGCGCAATATCCACAGTTGCGCGCGCATTCAGCGAGCGTTCACCGCCATGGCGTGCATTGGGATCAATCCGATCCAGTGCGCTCAACGTGCTTGCGACACTGCGCGCGGGGGTGATAGAGGCATTCAAGACGCTGTATAGCACGATACGGTCTTGTGTTCGGAAATCGGCAATAAGCCGGTGTCTTCGCAAGGCCGCCAAGCCAAGGACTGTGACCACGTGACCAAGACTTTTAAGACCGCGCGCAACACCCGCACTTTGGTAGTTCGCGGCATCGTCATCGGAGCCTTGGCCATCCTTGCCACCGGTTGCGGCAAGAAGGATCGGCCACAAGCAGACCTTGCAGCCAGCCAAGTGACCACCATCGGCGTCAACGCCTATTTGTGGCGCGCAAGCCTTGATGCGCTATCGTTTATGCCTCTGCTTCAGACAGATAGCAACGGCGGCGTCATCGTCACGGATTGGTACACCAACCCCAAGAACCCCGGTGAGCGGATGAAGGTGACGGTATCCATCGTCGATAAAGACCTTCGCGCCGATGCTTTGCGCGTGGCCGCCAGCCGCCAGATCTCAACCACCGGCCAATGGGTGGATGCACCGGTTCAGGCCGTGACCGTGCAGAAGCTGGAAGACATCATCCTGACCAAGGCGCGTGACCTGCGCCGTGCCTCGATCACCGGCTAATCCCGTTACAGGCGAATCTTGCGTGTCATGGCTGCTCTGCCTAGAGGAGCGACCATGACCGCATCTTCAACCACGCCGCCCGCCACTACTTCATCAGATCGCTTCGATCCTGCGATTGCCGATACGCGTTGGCAAAAGGTGTGGGACGAACAGCAATCGTTCCGTGCAAATGATGCCAGCACCAAGCCGCGCAGCTTTGTCCTTGAGATGTTTCCCTATCCTTCGGGGCGCATCCACATCGGGCATGTGCGAAATTATACGATGGGCGATGTGCTGGCCCGCTACAAGCGGATGCGCGGCCATGAAGTGCTACACCCGATGGGCTGGGACGCTTTCGGCATGCCCGCCGAAAACGCCGCAATGGAAAAGGGCGTACACCCCGGCGGCTGGACGCGCGAAAACATCGCCAACATGAAGGCGCAGTTGAAGCGGCTGGGCTTCGCGCTCGATTGGAGCCGCGAAATTGCAACGTGTGAGCCGGAATATTACGGCCACGAACAGGCGCTGTTCCTCGACCTTTACGCAGCAGACCTCGTTTACCGCAAGGAATCGACGGTCAACTGGGACCCGGTGGATCACACCGTGCTGGCCAACGAACAAGTGATCGACGGGCGCGGCTGGCGCTCGGGCGCGCTGGTCGAAAAGCGCAAGCTGAACCAGTGGTTTTTGAAGATCACCGACTTTGCCGATGAACTGCTCGAAGGTCTTTCCACGCTGGATAACTGGCCTGAAAAGGTCCGCACGATGCAGGAAAACTGGATCGGCAAAAGCCAGGGGCTGCAATTCGCGTTCAATCTTTCGAGCGGCGATAAGCTGGAAGTCTACACCACCCGGCCCGACACGATCTTTGGCGCAAGCTTTGTCGCCGTGGCGGCAGATCACCCCGTGGCGCAAACCGCTGCGGTGGGCAATCAGGCCGCGCAGGATTTCATCGCGCTGTGCAAAAAGGGCGGGACCACGGCGGCTGAACTCGAAACGGCTGAAAAGCTGGGCTTCGATACGGGCATCACCGCCAAGCACCCGTTCACCGGGGCCGATCTGCCGGTCTACATCGCCAACTTCGTGCTGATGGAATATGGCACCGGTGCGATCATGGCGGTGCCGGGGCACGACCAGCGCGATTTCGACTTTGCCACCAAATATGGCCTGCCAATTGAGGCTCAGCATATTCCTACCGGGATAGATTGGGACGCATCATTGCAGATCGCATTTGAACAAACCTTCCTCGACGAAGGAAATTCGGAAAAAAGTGTTTATCACGACTTCCGATCATCAGCCTACGAATTGACAAAGCATAAGTTTAAATCAGAGCCTCAAGACTACCTTGATTCTGCAATGCATAAGCTGTTGGTAGGCAGTAGCGAAATTCTGCCCTGCACAGCAGAGGCTGCCTGTAGAGCAGTGATCGCCCGCGCCGAGGCCGGCGGCTTTGGCGAAGGCAAGACGGTGTGGCGTCTGCGCGACTGGGGCGTTTCGCGCCAGCGCTATTGGGGCACGCCGATCCCGTTCATCCACTGCGAAGTGTGCGGCGTAGTGCCCGTGCCCAAGAAGCACTTGCCGGTGACCCTGCCCGAAGACGTGACCTTCGATGTGCCCGGCAACCCGCTCGACCGCCACCCGACATGGAAGCATGTCGATTGCCCGCAATGCGGCCATGCCGCACGGCGCGAGACCGATACGCTGGATACTTTCGTCGATTCGTCGTGGTACTTCCTGCGCTTTGCCAGCCAGCCCGCCGACCGCCCGTTCGATCCCGAAGAGATCAAGCGCTGGCTGCCGGTCGAACAATACATCGGCGGGATCGAACACGCGATCCTGCACTTGCTTTACGCCCGCTTCTGGACCCGTGCGTTGGCACGTATCGGCAAGATCGAGGTGACCGAGCCATTCGCCAGCCTGTTTACGCAAGGCATGGTGACGCACGAGACGTATGAACGGCGCAACCCTGAAAACGGGCAGCCGATCTTCTTTGCGCCAAGCGAAATTGAGCGCAGCAGCGAAGGCGCAACGCTCAAGGCCGATGGCGCAGCGGTTGACGTCGGCCGCGTTATCAAGATGTCCAAGTCCAAGAAGAACGTGGTGGACCCGGACGAGATCGTGGCGAAATATGGCGCGGATGCGATCCGCTGGTTCATGCTGTCTGACAGCCCGCCCGAGCGCGACCTGCCTTGGTCCGAGGCCGGGATCGAAGGCTGCGCACGGTTTGTGCAGCGGTTGTGGCGCTTGTTCGGCCAGCTTGATTCTGATGCGACAGGAGAGGACAAGGCCCTCGACCGCAAGACCCATCAGATCGTGTTTGCCGTCGCGGCAGATATCGAAGCGCTGGGCTTCAACAAGGCCGTGGCGCGCATCTATGAGCTGACCGGTGCGATTGAAAAGGCTGCGCCCTCGGCCAGCCGCACGTCGGCAATCCGCAGCCTGCTGCTGCTGGTTGCTCCGATGATGCCGCATCTGGCCGAGGAAGCTTTTGCCAACTTCGATTCGGGCCTGATTGCCGATGCGCTTTGGCCTGAAGTCGATCCCGCGCTTCTGGTCGATGATGAAGTGACCGTGGCCATTCAGGTTAAAGGGAAGCTGCGCGATACGCTGACCGTGGCCAAGGGCACTTCGAAAGAAGACCTCGAACGCCTTGCCCTTGCTTCGGAGAAAGTGCAGCGTGCACTCGAAGGGGCGGAAGTAAAAAAGGTGATCGTTGTGCCCGACCGTCTGGTGAACCTCGTTGTTTAAGCGCCCTGCCCTGTTTGCTGCTCTGCTGATCGCGCCACTGGCGTTGGTGGGCGGCTGCGGGTTGCAGCCGATGTATGCCGGTGGCAGCGGCGGCGGCGTTGCCCGCGCGCTTTCTGGTGTGAGCGTTGGCCCGATCGAAGGCCAATCGGGCTGGCTGGTACGCAATGCCTTGACCGACCGGCTTGGCGCCGGGCAGGAAAACAGCACAGCGCGCTATCGCCTGGATATCCGACTGGATGATACGGTCGAGGGGCTGGGCCAGTTGTCCAATGATACGACCACGCGCGAGAGGCGGACCTTGCGCGCCCGCTACCAGTTGGTCGATCTGACCTCTGGCAATGTGCTGCTTGATGCCACTGCCGGATCAGATGCCGGGTTCGATGTGGTCAACAGCGAATATGCCGTTATCGCGGCCGAACAGACCGCGCTGGAAAATCTGGCACAGGAAGTGGCAGACCAGATCGTGACGCGCGTTTCGGTGCGGCTGCGCGACGCAAAATGATCCGGGCCCAGAAATGAACCAGGCCAAGTGAAGCTTAACCAGAAGACCTTTGCCGCAAGTGCTGCGCGAGCAGCACGCGAATGCCGTATCTTCTATTTTTGCGGCCCTGACGAAGCAGGCGCCAGCGATGCGGCGAACCGGATCGCCAGCCTGCTGGGTGAGGCAGAAAAGGTAGAATTAACCGGCGCGGAACTGAAACGTGATCCGGTAAAACTGGCCGACGAGGCGCGCTCGGTTTCCCTCTTCGGTGACAAACGAATCATCCATATCCGCGCGGCCGGTGACGATGCCTATGATTCTGTAGAAGCGCTGCTGGAAAGCCCTGTGGATGGCTGGCCGGTGCTGATTGTTGCGACATCCGCCACCGATAAGTCCCGAATCGCCAAATTACTGGACAACCAAGCAACCGCGATGGTCGCGATGTTTTATCTGCCAGACCTGAAATCCGTGGCGGATGCTGTGCGCGACATGGGCGATGCAGTGGGCGTTAAACTGAACGGCAGCCTTGCTGAACGCCTTGCCCGGTCAACCGGCTTGGACACGCGCATGGCGCGCAGCGAGATCGAAAAGCTTGCGCTCTATCTCGATGCATCACCACAAGCTCCGCGCGAAGCTACCGCCGCTGCGCTGGATGAAATTTGCGCGACAAATGAAGATGATAGTCTGATGCCCTTGGTCAATGTTGTGTTGGGCGGAGATGCGCGCAAATTGCCCGGAGAATTGGCGCGGATGCGCGAAATGGGCCTGAATCCGGTTGGTCTGCTTTTGGCATTCGAGCGCCGCGCCGCACAATTGGTGCAATTGGCTGCACGCATGGGCGAGCGCGGCGATGTGACGAGCTTCATGGAACAGGAAGTCGCTTCAAAGCGCGTCTTCTTCCGTGACCGGCCTGATCTTACTGCACAATTGCGGCGCTGGCGCGGCGCCAGATTGGTACGATTGACCGAACGCTTGTCGATGCTGCACCGCACATTGATTTCGGATAGCCGCAACGGCGAGCTGATGCTTGCGCAAGGCCTTGCTGAAATTGCGCGTGCCGCAGTGCGGTAGAGTGTTTTAGAATCGCGCTATATCGAGTGATTTTTATCACTTATGTCTATCTTCGACCTTGATATGTCCAAAACGGTTGGTAGTTTCCCGCAGTGCAGCAAGTTAATGGGTCAGCGCACCAATACGGGATTCTCCGGATTTTAGCTCGTCGTGTTGGACGGGCTTTAGTGGCATTTGACAGCGAGACACGTGATGACCAAGCACGTCCCTATAAGCGAGATGCGCCAGTCGCAAGACCGGCGCAGAATAACGCTTCCGCTTGCGCCACAACTTGAGCAGCGCCGGCTGCAACTCTACATCGGAATGCTGCTACTTGACGGTGCCGCAATCCTGGGCGGGCTGTGCGTGGCCAGCTGGGTTTATCTCGGCAGCTTTTTTGATGAAGCATCGCTTGTACACGGGCAGGTTTTGCTTCCGATTTATTGGACGATCGCGCTCAGTGTGCAAGTTTACTCGCTGCAATCTTTGCGGCGCACAAATTTTGCCAGGGCTCGGGCCACTTTCTCCTTGATGGGGGCGGAAAGCGTTTTGCTGTTCGTTGGCTTTGCAACGAAAAGCACGGAAAACTTTTCGCGTGTTTCGGCTATTCTTGGCCTTGTTTTCGCAATGCTGCTGCTAATTTGGTATCGCGGCCTTGTTCGGCCGGTCATCAAAGCCCGCTGCGGCGTGGCGGGAATCAACATACTGCTGATTGATGATGGCGGAGCGCCGCTGCGTGTGCCGCATGCGTACCATATAGATGCCCGCGAACACCATCTGGCGCCCGACCTGTCAGACCCCCACATGATGGACCGGCTTGGCCTCTACATGATGAACATGGACCGCGTGATGGTTTCGTGCTCGCGCGAAAGCCGTTCTGCTTGGGCACTTGTGTTCAAAAGCGCGAACGTTTCGGGCGAAATCATCGAGCCGGAAGTCAACAGCCTTGGCGTGATTGGCGCGCGACGTGAGCGTGGGTACGGCGCGCTGATCGTGGCGAGCGGTCCGCTGGGCTTTCGTGCACGGGCCATAAAGCGCGGGCTTGATATGGCACTTGCAGGCAGCGCAGTTCTTGTCCTTTCCCCTTTGTTGGTACTTGTTGCCGCATTGATCAAACTGGAAGATGGCGGGCCTGTATTCTTTGTGCAGAAACGCACCGGTCGCGGAAACAGGTTTTTTCCGATCTTCAAATTCCGTTCCATGCGGATCGAGAAGCTCGACGCCACAGGCGCACGTTCCGCCAGCAAGGATGACGACCGCATTACGCGGATCGGTCGCCTGATCCGCCGCACAAGCATTGATGAGCTTCCCCAGATATTCAATGTATTACGCGGTGAAATGTCGATTGTCGGCCCCCGCCCCCACGCGATCGGATCACTGGCAGGCGACAAGCTGTTCTGGGAAGTCGATCATCGCTACTGGCTCCGGCACTCGTTGAAGCCGGGTTTGACCGGGCTTGCACAAGTGCGCGGCCTGCGCGGTGCGACCGACACGGAAACCGACCTTGCCAACCGGTTGCAAGCCGATCTTGAATACCTTGATGGCTGGACAATCTTGCGTGACATCAAAATCATTTTGAACACCCTCGTCGTGCTTGTGCATGACCGGGCATTCTGACTACGCCAACCTTGACCTTTGCAGGGAATATCCCGGCCAAAACCGGTGGCCGAAATTTGCCTAATCAGGGCCTAACTGATCATGCAACCATCGTTAGCGCGCAAAGCCTGCGACATAAGTTCGATGCGAGCGCTGTACTTTCGATGGGTTGGCGCACGCAAAAACCCTAAGATATCCCGGCGTGCCAAACGACTGTAAAGGATCATTGCCTTTTGGGGATCAAACCCCGCGCAAGCAACGAGCCGTATACCGATCGCATCCGCCGCATCCTCGCGCGCGCGACGCTCAGTGAGACCAACCTTGCCGGAATGACGAGCAATTGCATGCCCGAATTCGTGGGCAATCGCGAGCGCCAGTTCGTCATCGTTATTGGAAAATTCAATCAATCCGGTCGTCACAGCGACATTTCGTCCATCACTATACGCATCGATTTTCGCATCAGTTTTGAATACTATTTTTATAGCGCATTGACTGAGCGGGAGTATGGTCATTTTCTCGGTGCGCGTTCCGCGACGTACCTCGATTACCAGCGGCTTCCCAGCCGGGCTCTGTTCTATCCAACGATCAAACACTTCGGCGGCAGACTCACCCTCGCGTCGCGTAGCGCTAATCTCTGCGCTCAACACCGATCCAATCGAAACCACAGTATCACCAGACGCCAAGCCAGCCTTCGATGCCGGGCTGCCTGGTGCCACACCAACCAGAACAGGATCGGCTGCCATGCCCAAAGTTTCCTCCAGCAATTGCCAATGGCGACTTGCGTAAGCCCCTCTATGGTCAAAGCCGGCACCTATATCTGTTACGGTCTTGGCACAGCGGCTATTCGAAGCTTGTCGCAACCGCCACTGCATTTGCCCAACGCGATCCAGATTTTGGCGGAGACTGGCGGGCCAAACGACTTCGCTGGCCGTTGCCCCCAACGCGGCAGTGGCGAATACGAAACCAACCAAATATCCAAACATTCTTGGGAACAAGGGCTTAACTCCGAAGCCAACCATTGCAAAAACACAAAAAATTTACGGTATTGGCAGAACGAAATCAACGAAGGCCGAAAGAACCTGACACGAAGCCCCCCGTTTAGCGTCGGCTGAACAATGATGTGTCCGGACTATTGCGCTGTCGATCATCTGAATGCTGGGGTTGCCACGCCCGCCTCCGTCTCCTTCGACACGCCAATGACCTGCTCTTCTGAAAACCTCGTTCGCTTCATCGTCTATCCTTACTTCAGGCCAGACTCTAATCGTTCTTGGAGGAAAACCAGGAGGTCACGTTTTCACACAAAAACCATTGACCGCAAGGCACAATATGCTGCAATGCACAAATGGTTGCGCTAGCAATCGATAGAAGCGCTATGTATACATCAGCAGTGCTTCGCGGGAATAGAAGGCTTGAATTGGATGGCACGAAAAGGAGTGATAGCTGCGACGGGCATGTATCTCGAAAACGTGACCGCTTTTTCGTGAAGGCATTAGTAACAGGCGTAAACGGTCAGGTCGGCAAGGCGCTCTTGCGCACTGCGCCTAAGGGGTGGACCTGCGTCCCGCTTGATCGCGCCGCGCTGGACCTCTCCGACCGTGATGCCCTCATTCGCATGGTCGACGCCGAAGAACCCGATGTCGTGTTCAATGCTGCCGCTTATACCGCAGTTGACAAGGCCGAGAGCGAGCCCGACCTTGCGCAAGCTATCAATGCCCGAGCGCCAGCCGCCTTAGCCGCCGCGCTATTGCGCACGGGCGGCAAACTCGTGCAGGTGTCGACCGATTTTGTGTTCGATGGGACTGCCGGGCATGGCTACCGTCCTGAAGACCTGCGTAATCCGCAATCGGTCTATGGCACCAGCAAGGCCGCAGGTGAGGATGCGGCGGGCGATGCGGCAATCATCGTTCGCACCAGCTGGGTTTACGCTGCTGGGGGCGCGAACTTCGTGCGGACAATGCTGCGCCTGATGCGCGAGCGCGATGAATTGCGCGTTGTGGCCGACCAGATCGGCTCACCGACCTGGGCAACAGGCCTTGCTCGGACGCTCTGGGGGCTCGCTATGGCTGACAAGCGGGGCATTTGGCATCACCGCGATGCGGGCGTTGCCAGCTGGTACGATTTCGCCGTCGCCATTGCCGAAGAGGCAACGGCCATCGGCCTGTTGCACCGTGTGCCGCACATCGTGCCCATCGCCACGACAGATTACCCGACGCCAGCAAGAAGGCCATCATTCTCCGTGCTCGACGTAAGCGCTACCCGCGCCGCGCTCGGCGACGAGGCCGTTCACTGGCGCGCTAACCTGCGGAAAATGCTCAAAGAGGAACAGGCACTTGGCTAACCTGCTAGTCACCGGCGGTGCCGGATTCATCGGCGGCAACTTCGTTCACTATTGGGGCAAGACGCATCCCGATGACGCGATCGTCGTGCTCGATTGCCTCACCTATGCCGGCAACCGCTCGACCATCGCAGGCGTCGAGCAGGCAGAGCTGGTTGTCGGTGACATCCGCAACACCGATCTCGTCGAAAAGCTGCTGCGCGAGCGTAATGTCGCTACGATTGTCCACTTTGCAGCAGAAAGCCATGTCGATCGCTCGATCACCGGGCCGGATGCGTTCATCGATACCAACATCCTTGGCACCAACAGCCTGCTCAAGGCCGCGCGGGCGGTCTGGCTCGACGGTGGCAGCGGACAGCCGCACCGGTTCCACCATATCTCGACCGACGAGGTCTACGGATCGCTCGGCCCCAATGATCCGGCCTTTGCCGAGACGACGCAGTACCAGCCCAATTCACCCTACTCGGCATCCAAGGCTGCGTCCGATCATCTCGTGCGTGCCTATCACCATACCTACGGGCTGGACGTCACGACGACGAATTGCTCGAACAACTACGGGCCGTATCACTACCCCGAAAAGCTTATCCCGCTGTTCATGCTTAACGCCTTGTCGGGCAAACCTCTGCCGATCTACGGCGATGGCATGAATGTGCGGGACTGGCTCTATGTCGAGGACCATTGCCGGGGGATCGAGGCGGCCATCCGCCACGGCAAGCCGGGCGAAACCTACAACATCGGCGGCGGCGAAGAGTTGCCCAACATGGCAGTGATCGACCGCATCTGCGCCGAAGTCGATCGCGCCTTCACCGAGATCGAGGGCCTTGCAGAACGCTACCCCGATGCGCCTGCTGCCCGGGCTCGTCCGACCAGTGAGCTCAAGACGTTCGTCGAGGATCGCAAAGGCCACGACCGTCGCTACGCGATCGACGAGACAAAGGCGCGGGCCGAAATCGGCTATGTCCCGCAGCACGATTTCGAGAACGGCCTACGCAATACGGTCCGCTGGTATCTCGACAACGAGGACTGGTGGCGCCCGCTGCTGGCGCGTTGAGCGCTTGCTGCATATGCCGCAGACGCAGACCTTTTCGTCATTCTCGCCGATGCGTGACCTTCGTGCCAGCGGAGTTCGTTCATGGCGGTGAAGCGCAACGCTGCGTACAATCTGGCTGGCCTGATCGGGCCGTTGGCGGTCATGTTCGTCACAGTCCCGATGTTCATTTCGCGGATGGGCGAGGATCGCTACGGAACTCTGGTGCTGGTCTGGCTGCTAACTGGCTTCCTGTTCTTCTTCGATTTCGGCGTAGGACAATCGGTCCAGTACGAAATCTCGCGCCGCGCCAAGGACGAGGGTCGCGAGAAGGAGGAGATATTCTGGACTGGCTTGGTCCTGAGTCTGGTGTTCGGCGCTGCCGGCGCTGTGGTCGCAATGGCCGGGGCGTGGGTGATCTTCGGCCATTTCATGGACCTGTCTCCGCAGCTTTACGGCGAAGTCATGGGTGTGCTGGGCTGGATCGGAGTGGGTTTGCCGATCACCACCGTGAATGGCGTCCTGAGCGGTGCGCTGATCGGGCGGGAGAAGTTCCTGCTCTACAACATCCGCAATTTCATGGGCACGATGCTCGAACAGTTGTTGCCGTTGCTTGCGATCATCGTGTTCGAACCGACCCTGACCTATGCTGTCCCGGCCAGCATGATCGGCAAGCTGATCTCGCTCGCTTTCCTGCTGTTCGTTACGTTCAAGCACGTGCCCGCAGGCTGGAAGCCCCGTTATCGGCGGCAGTGGATGAAGCCCATGCTGGGCTACGGCATCTGGACCAGTGTGGGCGCGCTGGGTCGGCAGCTTCTGGTAAATTCGGACCGCTTCGTCATCGGCAGCCTGCTAGGCCCGGCATCGGTGGCCTTATACGCGGTGCCTGCCAACCTGCTGCAACGCACACAACTGTTCTCGCGTGCCGTCGGTCAAGCCATGTTCGCCAAAGTCTCGCGTGCCGACAAGGATGGCTTCACGATTATCGCTGAAAAGCTGACGCGTGTGAATCTGGCGGCATCGACCTGCATGTCGGCCGCGGCCATCGTTGCTATCGAGCCTTTTTTCGCGATCTGGATCGACCCCGATTTCGCCCGCCGATCCGCTCTGGTCGGTCAGCTTGTCGCCTTTTCCTCTATGTACCTGTCGGCAAGCGTTGTGCCCGCGATGATGCTGCGAGCGACCGGTCGCCCGAAAGATACGACGACCACGCTGCTTATGGAAGTGATACCGTTTCTGCTGATCATTTATCTGGGGGCGAAATGGTATGGAATTACTGGTGTGGCGGTCGGCCTGATCATCCGGGGCGCAGCCGATTTCCTGTTACTGGGCTGGCGTTCCGGCATCTTGGGCATGTCGCTGCGTCTTTCGCTGCAAGCCGTTGGCCTGCTGGCGCTGACACTGGCTGCAACGCTGCTATTGCCGGGTCTTAGCCTGCTTGAAGTGATTGCCAAGCTGGCGGTGCTGGGCATCATCGGGGTGTGGTCGCTGTGGCTGTCTCCGGATATCCGCAACTTCGTTGTCGATATTCTCGGCAAAGTGCGGAGACTCAAACCAACTCGCACGAAACGCTAAACGTGATACTGCATTCCTGAATTAGTCTTTGCGCAACGGAGAAACAACAGTGCAACCCAAGGTTTTTGGTATCGGATTTCAGAAGACCGGCACGTCGTCACTGGGCGAAGCGCTAGAACATCTCGGCTATTCGGTGATAGACTACTTCGGCACCACCCTGCCGCTGGACGAACTGCGCGCTCGCTATGTAGAACTTGGGCTGGAACTGGCGCAAAAGTACGACGCAGTGCAGGATATGCCTTGGCCGCTGATGTTCCGCGAGCTTGATCAAGCTTTCCCCGGTGCCAAGTTCATCCTAACCGAGCGCGATGCCGACACCTGGTATGATTCCATGGTCAAGCACTTCGGCGAAACGCCCACACCGATGCGGCAGATGACTTATGGCGAAGACGCCCCTGCACCAGCCGGGAACAAGGAGCGCTATCACGAGGTTTACCTGGCGCACAACGACACCGTGAAGGCTTACTTCGCCGATCGGCCCAACGATTTTCTGGTCTTGAATCTCGAGAAGGGAGATGGATGGCGCGAATTGGGCGCCTTTCTGAACCGGACAGATGTACCCGAGGGATCGTTCGTTCACGCCAACAAGGCCGAGAAGCGCAAGACGCTGGGCTATCAACTCGAACGACTGAAAACCCGTGTTAAGCGCAAACTCGGCCTGATGCCTGATGGTAAGGGCTAGCGGTAATCCCTGATTGCCGCGTCGACATGGGCCTGTGTCGCCGGGTTGACCGGTCTGATCGAGAAGATAGCCGAGCGTCCGATCCTTTGCGGCGCGCCGAGAATTTCCTCGACGACATGATAGTGTTCGCGACCGGTGTCGAAATAATCGTCGAACAGCAATTCAGCGCTGGCTGCGTGTTGTCCAGCCTCAAGTGCGGTTTTGAGTGCGCAGGCGCGGCGAAAGCGGCCGTCCACGAGAACCAGATCGGGGAACGGCCGCTGCTGTGCAGCCAACGCAGTAAAGGGAGCGTTGACATAGTTTGCCCACCGGGCAGCGCGCTGATCGTTGGGCTTGCCAGGTAAAGGAATCGCCCATTCGACGGTGGTGCCAATACCAGCATCCAGAACGGTTACCTGATGATCGGCTGCCAGCCCGCGGCGGACAGACCTTGCAAAGTAGCGATCCCCTTCGACCGAGATGGTAGGCACTTTCATTCGCCCCGCCAGCCTGGTCGACCCGCCAGCACCGAACTCCATGTACATCGCAGTTTTCGCCAGACGCGCTTCCAGCCACTGGGCGGTCTCTTCGTCGAGCCAAGGTGTATCCGACACGTCGAACCCGACGATGCGTTGCGCATACATGAAGCGGGCGATATCACGCAGCCGACGAATCTTCTTCAGCATTAAAGGGTGTCCTTGGCGTTCATGAGTGAGAAGCTGGATGTGCTCGAGTTCTAGAATGTGATGCTATGTCATAGAAAAACATCACATTCCTTTTGCGAGGAGTTTGTTGAGGGACGGGAATAGCTTGTCCCTTGTGCAACAGCGAAGACGGATGAGCAATATTGCTGGTGAAAATTCTCTTGCACGTCGATAAAGATTGCGGTGCAGCAAGGGGACAATCCTTTGTAACCGCTACGCCGTACCTGAAGGACATTGCCGTTCATGTCTGATATTGTTTACCGCCGCGATCTCGATGGGCTGCGCAGCCTTGCAGTGGTGCCGGTGGTATTGAACCATGCCGGGCTTTCGGCGTTTCCTGGTGGCTTCGTCGGCGTCGACATCTTTTTTGTGATTTCGGGGTTCCTGATCACCGGTATTCTGGCGCGCGAACTCGACGAGCGCCGGTTTTCGATCATCGGGTTTTATGAACGGCGCGCCCGCCGCATCCTGCCTGCATGGCTGGACGGACGATGCCCGACCGCGCGTCCATAACTAAAGGGTGTGCGATCCGAAGCGCTTTCTAAGGCCCAATGCGGGCATGGCCAGCACACGGAAGCTGATCCACGCCAACAAGAAGGTCACGGCGATGCCAAGCGGAATGAACATGAGCTTGGCGGTCAGGCTTGTACTTCTCGTGCCAAGACCAATGGCTGCGAAGACGCGCAGAACCTCGCTATGCCAGAGATAAGCGCCATAGGAGAGTAGTCCGCCTACCCGCGAAACCCTTGATTCGAGGAGGAACATTAATGGGCTTCTGTTTTGGGAAAGGTACAAATGCACAAAGATGAGAAATAAAGCGATGCCTTGTACCGAGTAACGCAAGATCTCGCGAAACTCTGGGTTTCGTATAGCCAGTGACAAAGCGAGCAATGTTAGCCCGCCCATCAGGCAAAGTCCGCTTGCAAGAGGACCTACACGCCGTCGCTTTTGGGCGATGAACGCGAACAGGGCACCGTAAGCTATCGAATCCATCCGTGCTTCGGAGGCCATATATGTGTAAGGATTTGTCCAAGTTAGCGGGAAGGTATCCATCACGACAAGAAAGGTTCGCCAAGCAAGGCAGCCCCCTAAGATAGACGCAAAAAAGACCCTCCTTATTCGCGCGTTGCTGAACACGAAGCCGAAGATGGCGGGGTATGTCAGGTAGTAGTGCTCTTCAACGGATAATGACCAAAGGTGCGTCCAATACGGCACCGAATCTGCGCCAAAATAAAAATAGAGCCACGCAATATAGTAGTTGGTAAAATAGAAAATCGCGGCAAAAATATCGATCAGCTTTGGCCCGGTGCCAATAATTGCCCCCAAGGCGATCGAACCCGCGATTAGACCAAGCAACTCCGGCCCCAAGCGAAGAAAGCGCCGAATATAGAAATTCTTGACCCCGATGAAGCCGTTCTCCCGCATCTCTTGCGAAAGGAGAACCGTGATCAAGAAGCCGCTTATGAAAAAGAAGATCGTGACACCAAGACCCGCCGGCACGAGGGGCAAACCGAAGTGCCCAAGGAGCACAAGCCCCACTGCAAAAAGCCTTAGTCCATCAAGCCCTTCAATCCGATTGATCGCGGTAAAGTTGTACAATGGACGCCCTTTTTGATAGCCAGATCATATTGCGGATGGACGATAGTCTATAGCGTTTTTCATTCCCGCTTGCCAAACCCGTTTCCGATGAACAGATTCACACAGCCTTGCGGGACGCCTTAAGTCGCTTGGCTTTTTCGCGCTCGATCTTGTCACCAATGCGCCGACGGAAGGCGGAGGCCTTCCACAACAGCTGGTCTACTGTTGCCGTGATACCCCCCTTTCGGAAGATGTCGGCCATACGCACAGTGCCGAAGCTGTACTGGTTTGAGATCGAATAATTGTCGGCCGAGTGCCATACCAAGGCACAGCGCAACGGGTCGAGGTTCGCGTCCACCGGCACAACATAACGCGAATGCAGGCCTTCCGGTACGTTCCAGTAGGTCAATGCCCAGGCCGACTGGACCCGGCACGAATGCTTGTACGATTGCGGCATGGTGTCTGCCTTTTCCAGATCTGACCACGGCGAGGCAAAGTATTCGGCGCACAGTTCGCGGTCGAGGATGAAACCCGCCCAATACGAAAAGGTCGGCGCGACGTAGACCTGCCCGTCGATCGTTTTCGTCTCCTGGGGCTGGACGATCTGGTACCCGAGGTAGTCGGGCGACATGATCACGCCATCGGCGCGCTTTTCGAAGCGCAGAAAACCGGGGAGGCAGCCGACTGCCTTGGTCTTGGGCAACTCGCGCGTAAAGTACGCGACGTTGTCTGCATCGACGACAATGTCATCCTCGATATACATGAACAAGTCCTCGGTAGTACCCTTCCGTTCAAACCATTCACGAAGGTGAGCCTTGTGCCACCAGGTCAGGTGCCACGGGTGGGCCATCCCGTGCGCGACATCGAAGCGTACCTTAAAGCCGCGCTTTTCCAGCGCGGCTTGCGCCTCGACAATCAACGGTTCGTCGGCGATCGCAATATCGTTGGTGACCAGCGTCACTGTTACAGAAGGCCGGTCCCATTCGACGACCGCCTTAAGCACTTCAGCAAGGTAGGGAATGCGTTTCGGGACATAATGTGCAGCAATCGAAACATCGAACGTAGGCACTGCCATTGCAAACTCCGCTGGCTGTCAATCTTTTGAGGGCAAACCTGCACGCGAGCCTGCCTGTCATTGCCTTGTTGCACAATCTAAGCAGTTTGTGCACATACGAAATGAATTCATCCGTGGGAGCTGTAATTTTGCGGGCCAAGACGCTCAGGCAGGCTTTCGCGGAGGTGGGCAACCACGGCCCAGGCTTTGACACGATCCGCCTTGTGGCCGCCAGTTCTGTCGTGCTGCACCATTCACTGGTTCTTCAGATCGATCCGGTCCGCGATGACTGGCTGTTTGCATTCAGCAATGGCTACACCCAGCTGGGGCTGCTCGCTGTGTCGCTGTTCTTTGCGTTGAGCGGTTTTCTTGTTACCCCGGGCCTGACCAAAAACGGCAATGTTATCGAATATCTCAGCCGCCGCTTCATGCGCATTATGCCGCTGCTCGTTCTCGTGGTGGCAACCACCGCGCTGCTGGTCGGACCATTGCTGACTACACTATCGCTTGCCGATTACTTCGCAAATGCGAAGACTTGGCTCTATCTCAAGAACATGACCACGTCGCTCAGCTTGCAACTACCGGGCGTAACAAGCCATAACGGAACCAGCAACGTCAACGGCGCGCTATGGACGCTGCGCTACGAATGGATGTGCTATATCATTCTGGCCGGAGCGTCGCTGGCCGGACTCTTGCGCAGGAAGTGGCTGTTCCTCGCGCTCTGGGCGGGCGCGATGGTTGCTATGCTCATGCTCTACGGCCCGCTGACCGAAACGCAGGACAAAAATGCGCTGTTCGTGCTGCTGTTCCTGTTCGGATATTTCGGGGCTGGCACCCTGCTCTATCTGTTCGGCGATCGCGTTCCCGTCTCGTTTGCATGGGCATGCGGAGCGTTGGCCGCCTTGTTGCTGTGCCTCGGCAGCAAGGCCGCGTTTGTTCTGGCACCCCCGCTTATCGCCTATCTTGTGATCGTGATCGGCACCTGTCGGTTTCCGTGGTCTGACCTGCTGGCCAAGGCCGACCTTTCATACGGGCTGTACCTTACGCACGCGGTCGTGCTTACGATCCTGACCAACATCTGGCCGTTCACTTCTAGCCTTCTCCTGTTCGTGACCGGGCTCGGAGTTTCGCTCTGCGTTGCCTGGTGTACATGGACCTTTGTTGAGCAGCCGGCGCTGCAACACAAGTCTTTGCCGGGCCGGATTTGTCGAGAAGCGCTGAGCCGGGTCGGTCTAAGAGCCTGATCCAAAAGTCGCCGGTTGAGGAATGGCGAGGGATTATTTGTGCTGATGCGAAACGATTGCCGTCGCGAAGCGGGGCATCAAGGCATCCGGCAAAGGCGACGGGGCAGCAAACTGCCCCGTCTCACGTCATACAATCGCGTCGCATCCCGCTGCGTCCGAGGCAGAACGCCTGCGGCCCGTCCGGTCGAAAGCGACAACTGCCTCCTTGCGGTTTGATGCGAGTGAACCGCTAGGCGTGAAGTCTCCCGCTGTTCCTGAAGCTAGATTGGATTCGCTATTCCCGCCTTGCGAAATAAAAGATCCGAGGCCTTGCCCTGACGCGCCTTCCAAGAGATGGTTCTTGGAAATGAGAAGTCCTCCATCCGGGACACCGTACCAAAACATGTCCGCAAGCATGTTGTTGGTTAGCATGCAGTAGGAGTCCGGATTATAACCCTGATCGACCCGCAATAGTAGCCGCTGGTTGCTCCATGTGTTGTGCACGATCACGACGTGGCTGTGCACGGACCGGCCAAACTGGCTGTAATTGGTGACATCCGGCTTGGTGTGGAAGGCGTTGTTGAATACAAGGAAGTCAAGTGCGGGGGTGCTTGCCGACAGGAACAGAACCTGCCCGGCAAAATTCGTGACCGTATTGAATGCGATGGCGTAATTTTCGTTTGGTTCGCCCGTGCTGGCCGGATTCTGCTGATACCAGTCGGTGTGAAGATCGAAATAGGTGACCAGCGTCTGCGGGGTGTCTTTCACGTTTGTCGGAGCGACTGCAGAGCCGCGATTGCCGTCGATGGACAGCGCGGTCGCGCGGCGCGTGTCATCCAGCAATGTGGCTGCGAAACCGACACCGAGGCCGTTCAGCCAGTCTACGACATTGGCAACGTTATAGTTTGTGCCGGCGATGAATGCGGCCGAGGTGTTGCGGAGAACAAAGCTTGCGGACTGTGCGCCCCAAGTAACCGTGACCACACGTCCGTCGTTTTCGTTTCCGCCTGAGATTGCAATGGTCGCAACGCTCTCAGGCCCGGTATAGACGACCGACAATGCCGGCACATTCACCTTCCAGCCCTCGTTGCTGTCCAGATCGTCGAACCGGTTGTGTACCACGCAGACCGCGTTGGTCGCACCGTCGTTGTAGCCGCTGGCAAGGGTGTTGCCCCGGGCAAGGGTGGCGGCGGTCACCCCATAAGACAACGCGCTGATGGTACACTCGGTTATGTATGCCCGGCCGCCAAAGAAGACGGAAACCGGTCGCTGGCCTTTTCTCCACAGCGAGTAGCGGCCATTCGAGTTGATGACGCGCACGCCATCGAACCAGTGCTGGTTGCCCAGCCCTTCATGGAAGATGCGCAGCGTCCGTGCTGAATCGAGAGTGATATTCGCACCGCGCAGGCAAAGCCCGTCGATTCTGGCGCGCAAGGAGGCCTCGTCATTCCGGGTGATCGTGACCGGGGCAGATGCAGTAATCGTGTAATAACCGCTGCCTCCCGCATTCGAACCACCGGTGTCATCGATGCTGTATGTGCCTAGCTCGGTAATGGTCACCAGCGGGTTCTGTGCCGTCTGCTGGCGCAACCACCTCAGGGCGTCGGTGATCGACTGGTAACGTTTGCCCGCAACAATAGGCAGCGACGGCGCGATCTCGATCGTGTGGTCATGAAGCACCCGTTGCGGACTGAACCGGAAAGGGCCGATGACCCGGCGTTGCATCGTACTGTCGAGCGGAATCGCCTCGAAGTATATGTGAGCATGACCATAACGGCCATCGTTTACCAGTTCGGCCCACCACCCGAAGTATTCCCGCTCCTGACCATTTGCATCGACGATTTTCTGGAAACTCGGCGCGGTGATGTCGGCTGATCGCCCTTCATAATGGACCCGCACCATCTCCAGACCCATATTCTCGATCAGCGAGCCTGAATTGTTTGCACCGGCCATGACACCGATGACAATTCTTTCGGTGAAGTGCTGGCTGGGTACAACCATGAGCCGGAGGATGGGTTTGGCGGTTGTGCGCACAGGATCGGCGGGTAGGGCGGAGAAGCCCGAATTTGCTAAACCGGTCCAGGCTGCGCCTGGTACGAGCGAGGGCAATCGGGCACTGGATTGCCCTGCGCGCAGCCGCTGCGCGCGAAAGCCAAACGAGAACTGTCCCATTACGCGAGCCCCACGATCTCTCTGGCAGTCGTACCGGTAACCAGTATCCGCCGGACGCGAATGTCCAGTATGCTCCCGGGTGCGATATTCGTGAATGTCACGGGCGACTCGTTGCGGACAGAGATGATCGCCAGGTTTCCACCTTGACCGACATAGATTGCCTTGGTTGCCATCTGGATGTCTGCTGAATCGTTCGGAATAATCTCGAAGCAGGTCTCGGCGGGTGATGTCGGGTTATTGCTGGTGTGAATGAAAGGGTCGACGAACATGATGGTCCTCCAAGTTGAACATAACAAGAACAACTGGCATATCAGAGGGCGCATATTGTAGGAAAGCAGATTCAGGCTTGTTGCATTGCAACAGATGCTTGCGGCAGTTGGTCTAATAGGGCAAGAACCGCCTGAGCCAAGGAGGTCAGGCATTTTGACGGCAATGTCGCGCATTTTGGTCGATGGCCCGGTTCCAGGCGGACATATGGCCCGCGCTGTACCTGTTCCTGCTCGGCGGTCACTCCTCGATATCCTGCCGGTCGTGCTTGTCGCCTATTCGACGCTACTGCCACAAGAAGTGCGCATCACTGTCGCAGAGCTTCAATTGTATCCTTGGCGGATCGCATGCTTCATGTTGCTGCCGTGGGTGCTCTCCCGATTGGCACGTGGCCATTTGAATTATCGGCCAGCCGATCTTTGGATGTTCATTGGCAGCGGCTGGATGATCATATCCTTTGTCGCGGTCTACGGATTTGGCGACGGTTTCGTGCGTGGCGCCGCTCTCGCTTTCGATGTGATCGCACCTTACGTGATCGCACGCGTCAGCATAAAGGACCTTTCTGACCTGCGCAGATTGCTGCTCGCAATCGCGCCGGGCGTTGCTTTTGTCGGTGCGATCATGGCGGTCGAGAGTATAACTCACGAGAAAATCATCAAACCTCTCGCCGCCTCGATATTCGGTGCGCTGTCCCGCTACGAAAACGGTGTCGCAGTAGGCTTGCTGACTGGTGGCTATTATGAAGTTCGTCTTGGGCTGCTGCGCGCGTCCGGACCGTTCAATCACCCAATTCTCGCTGGCATCTTTCTGGCCGCTCTGCTGCCTTTATACTGGACATCGGGCCTGCGGCGCTGGCCGCTCTATGCCGGTATCGCAGCAAGCTTTCTTTCATTCTTCTCGGTCAGCTCTGCAGCGCTCTTCGCGCTCGCGCTGGGAGTTGGGTTGCTGGCTTATGACTATGCCGGCAGATATGCGGCATTTCTGACATGGCGGCTGCTGTTTGTCTTGGCTGCAGCCATGATGCTGTTCATCCAGATCGCTTCCGGCAGCGGTTTGAGCGGTTTTCTAATCCGCGCAAGCCTTAATCCCGCGACTGGCTATTTTCGTCGTTTGATCTGGTATTTCGGCTGGCGCTCGGTTGAAAAATATCCCTGGTTCGGAATTGGTTTTAAGGAATACGAGCGTCTAAGCTGGATGGTTGGGAGCGTGGACAATTACTGGCTGCTGTTGGCGATGCGGCATGGCCTGATTGCCGCAATTGCATTTCTCGCGTTGTCTATTGCAGCAATTTACTCGGTGGCCCGCCTCACACAGTTCGCAAACCTGACTGACCGGACGTTTCTAGTCGGACTGGGAGTCGCTGTGTTCATCCTGGCGGTAGCGGGTTTCTCCGTCGCGCTGTTTGGCCCGATGGCGAGCTGGTTCTTCATGCTGCTTGGCATGGTTCTTTCGCTGCAAGGACCAGCTGCGGTCACCCCGCCCGCGTCAAATCGGGCCACGTTGCGATGAGGGGCGTCCAGTGACGGAGACGACAACACAGCCGCATGATACCACAGTTATCATCGTCAGCTACAATACGCGCGAACTCACGATCAAGGCCATCGAAACCTTGCTTCAAAACGCTGGAGCCGTTTCCATGCGTGTCATCGTCTGGGATAATGCGTCGCACGACGGTTCAGCCGATGCCGTCGCACAGCAATTCCCCGACATCGAGCTGATCCGCAGCACCGACAATATCGGTTTTGCACGCGCGAACAACGCCGTGGCTGAAATGGCAGATACGGAATGGCTCATCCTGCTCAATCCCGACACGGAAACGTATCCGCGCGCAATCGAAAATCTCGTGAATTTCGGTCGCAAACACCCCGAAGCAGGCATCGTCGGCGGGCGGACAGTATTTCCTGACGGATCGCTGAATATCGCGTCATGCTGGAACACGATGACACTTTGGAGCCTGTTCTGCTCTGCGACCGGGCTAACCAGAGTGTTTCGCGATACCACGTTCTTCAATCCCGAGGGTATCGGCGGGTGGAAGCGTGACAGTGTAAGGCATGTCGATGTCGTCGTCGGTTGTTTCTTGCTGATCCGTACGGCGCTGTGGCGCGAACTCGGTGGATTCAACGAACGCTATTTCATGTATGGCGAGGAACACGATCTCTGCCTGCGTGCAGCCAAGCTGGGCTGCCGCCCGATGATCACGCCGGACGCGCAGATCATGCATCTCGTCGGTGCTTCCAGCAACAAGCGGGAGGACAAGGTGCTGCGTGTGCTGCAATCCAAAGTCACGCTGGTCCGCGATCATTGGAGCAAGCCAAGGGCCCGGCTGGGGATTGGCCTGCTGTGGCTGTGGATTGCCAACCGCAGGCTCGGCGCCTGGTTCAAATCGCGCGTCACCGGCAAGAGCGATCAGGAGACCAGTTGGCACAACATTTGGAAGAAGCGCGGCGAGTGGCTGCGGGGGTACTGACTGTGGCTGATCCTTCTGCTCTGCCGAGGAAGAAATCTATTGGACGTATGGGGCGCCTCGTGCGGTTGTTGGCCTCGACATTCGATCCCAGGGCCTGGGCGCACTTGTTCAAGCTGGTCAATTACTACAACTACAGTCACGTCACGCCCTTACGGCAGATTTCGCTTGGTGTATCTCCGAGCATCAGCCCGGATGTGGTGTTTTCCAACCCCGACCGGATTACAATCGGTAACAGGGTGAGGCTGGGTTCGCGCTGCCATATATGGGCAGGTCCGCGCGATGGGCGTATCCGAATCGGTGACGACGTGCTGTTCGGGCCGGAGGTGATGCTCACGGCCGCAACCTACGCTTACAACGAAGGAAGCCCGGTCACGGATCAAGCCATGCGGGAAGCAGACATCGAGATCGGAAATGACGTGTGGCTGGCAACGCGCGCCGTTATCCTGCCTGGAGCAAGGATCGGCGATGGCGCTATCGTCGCGGCCGGCGCAGTCGTGAAGGGCGATGTCCCGCCTTTTGCGATCGTAGCTGGATCACCTGCGCGCATTGTCGGCCAGCGGACAGTGCGGGATGATGCAGGCTGAGGGCGTTAGCTGGCAATCGCTTCAGCGATACCGGCAGCAAATTCACGGCTTATCCATTCCCTCGTGAACCGGGCCGCTTCGTCGGTCACTTGCCACTGGGCCAGTGCTGCTTTCATCGATGACTCATTGACCAGCACATGCTGCATGGCGTCAGCAATTGCTTCGGGATCGTGCGCATCAACCTTGATCGCGAAAGGCTTGCCTTCGAAAAACCCGTCCACGGCGGCACCACGCGGGTAGATGATCGGAAGGCCGCAGAACAGAGCCTCAATAAAAACCAGCCCGAAACTCTCCCGTAATGACGGCATGACGAAGCCTGCTGCCCGGCTCATGTCGTCGCGAATGCCGCTCCGGTCTTTTGCTCCCGGAAACCCGACGACAGACTGCGCGCCCGCTTCCCTGAGGCAAGCTGCGAAATCGGATTGCGACCCGCCGCCCACGACCTTCAGGCTTGTCTCGACCCCGCGGGAACGAAGGACGTTCATGGCACGGCACATGCCCGGCAAGTTCTTTCGCTTGTAATTCTTCAAATGGAATACCGAGATGAACCCGCTGCCGCCTGCCAGTGGCGCAACGGGCGTGTCGATGTCGGTCGGGCAGGGCAGCAGGCGCGATGGCCCTTGACGCGGCCCGAACCTATCTTCCATCGCGTGCAATGCCCAAGGGGCGAAAGGGAATACCGTACTGGCCCGATGAAAAACACGCGAGAAGCTTTTGGCAAGGTCGGGCCGCGCCCTGACGATCTTGGTATCCGTGTCGCCCTGTATCGAGACCGCGTAGGGAATGCCTAGAAGATCCGCCGCCCGCTCTGCTACAAGCCCTTCGGTAGAGAGCTTGTGTCCCACGATCAGGGCCGGTCTTTCCCCCTTGGCCAGTTCACCCGCGAGCCAGTTGCCCAGCTTTACGAGTATCGTCTCGTGGAAGATGCCCTTCGACGGCGCTGCATACTCAATCGCCGTACCATAGGCGAAATCGCTTGATCGGACGCCGCGAAGATCTGCGCGATTACCGGAGAAAACATCTCTCGCAAGCTGACGAGGGCTTGGCGCAAGGCGATTCAAGGAAAAGACGCGGTGCTTGAACTGTGTGGCCGTCAGATCAATCAGAGTGCGGATAACCGGTGTCTTGAAGGGCTCCACCGGATCGGGGAAATCCCCCGATACGTGCACAATCAAAGGCCGGTTGGAGGGAGGGGCGGTCACGTCGTTCCTTGCTCTTGCAGCAGAACGGGTTGAAATACAGCCTCCGAAAGCCACCTCTCAACCCAAAAGATCGCCTCGATCTCCCAACCGGCTCGATCAGTCCTTCTTCCCGTGGCCGTAGGAGTAATAGTTGTAATGGTAATCGTAGGACAAGCCAGCTTCGGCCGAACGATACTTGGTCAGGACGACGCCAAGCACATTGGCGCCTACTGAACGAAGACGGCGCAACGCGGTCTTGGTCTGCCCGAAGTTCGAGCGATTGGCTTCAACGATAAACACGACGCCGTCGACTAGACGCGACACCAGCGGAGCGTCGGCCAGACCCATAACCGGCGCGGAGTCGATCATGATCAGTGCATAATCGCCACGGCACTTCTGGATGAATTCCGCAAGCCGTGGCGAGGATAGGATCTCGACCGGATTATGAGGAATCGAACCAACCGGCAGGACCGAAAGGTTGTCAATCGTACCTTTGATCAATGCAGACTGCAGGTCGATATCGCCCAGCAGGACTTCCACAAATCCTTGCGTCGGCCGCTTGGTCGCTCCGAACATCGCAGAAACCGTAGGCTTGCGAAGATCCGCGTCGATCAACAGCGTCTTGTGACCCAGCTCCGCGTACTTGCGTGCAAGCACGGTTGCGGTCAGCGTCTTGCCTTCCGATGGCTGACTGGACGTCACCATCAATACACGATTGTCACCCGACTGCGCAAAGTCGAGCGAGGTTCGAAGCGAAGAGTAGGATTCCATGAGCGCGCTGAATGGATCGGCTACCTGCGCCTCCACATCCATGCTCTCGACATTGGGGGTAAAGCCCAACAACGGGGTGCCGAGCTTCCGCTCGACGTCGTCGACAGACCGCAACCTGTCATCGAGCGAGTCGCGAAG
This sequence comes from Novosphingobium sp. AAP83, assembly GCF_001295795.1. Lineage (GTDB taxonomy): Bacteria > Pseudomonadota > Alphaproteobacteria > Sphingomonadales > Sphingomonadaceae > Novosphingobium. The sequence goes on along the minus strand of NZ_LJHY01000001.1, from coordinate 109,900 downwards.
AACCGCCAGAGCCACGGCTAGGCCAATGCCCACTACCATCGCTGCTAGCAGGTTCTTGGTCAGGTTCGGCGATATAGGCGCCCCCGGAACCGATGCATCATCGACCTTGGTAATCGCGCCCTGCTGGATATTGGCGGCGGCTGCGACTTGATTGTAGCGATCAAGCAAGGCGGCCAACTGCGTCCGCAAAGCCGCGGCTTCGCGGTCGAGCAGGTTGTAACGTACACGGCGGTCTTGCTCGTCCAGCGTGTCGCCCGAAACCTTCTTCAATTCGCCGGAAAGTGCTTCTTCCTGACGCAATGCAAGCTGGTATTGATCGCGAATACTGTTCTTGACGTCAGTGCTTAGCCGGGTGATCTGGCTGTCCAGAGACGTCAGCGTCGCTCGCGCTTCACTGACTTGCGGATAGTTTTCGCCGTAACGCTGGCGCAACTCCGAAATCTGCGCTGCAACCTTCGACCGTTCAGCGACCAGTGCCTGGATCGCGTTGTTAGCCTGCACCTCGGGGAGTTGCGATGCCGCAAGACCTTGCGCGTTACGCCAGCGTTGCTCGGCAGCAATGCGGCGATTGCGCGTTTCAGTGTAGGTGCCCGAAACCGTACCAAGGGTCGCAACAGTAATCGTCGCAGGTGGCGATGCACCATTGGTATCGCCTGCTGCCGGGGCGGTGGTGGCGATAATCCCGTTCGCCTTGGCATAGGCATTGGCTGCCATTTCGGCATTCTGAAGTTTGTTGCCGATTTCTCTGATCTGGGTCGTCAGGTAATTTTGCGCATACGTGCTGATTTCGATACCCCTGCGGGTATCTTCGAGCACAAAGTTGTCGACGTAAGCATTGGCGATGCTCGCCGCGAGGCGAGGGTTTTCGGACTTGAAGCTGATCGTCAGGATGCGAATGTCATCCGGCACGACCACCGAGACGCCACCCTTGAGAATCGCAGCAGCGATTTCGCGACGCCTGGCCTTCCATTTTTCATCGCTCAGGTTTGCAGGGCGGGTAGTGGCAGCATCCCCGAGAAGTTCGTCGTTATCCGCCAGCTTGAGCGTGTCAACAACTTGGTAGGCCATGCGTTTGCTCATGATCACCGCGCCTTGCGTGCTCATATAGCGACTGAATTCTCCACCGCGCATAGCGGGTTCAAGGTCTTGGCCTTCGACAATGTTTGCCTGGCTCGAATCGACCTGCACCGTCGCAGATGCCTGATAAACCGGCTTGGTCATCAAAGTGGCAACGAGACTAAGGACTAAGACTGCCAAAATCACGCCAATGAGCAGGTTCCGCTGGCGAAACGCCAATCCCCTGATCGTTTCAAGGCTGATCAGATTACCAGTTCGGTCGATGGCTGCGCCATCCGTCCTTGGGAGATATTGGTCTACCCAGGATTCGCGGCTGTTGGCCTCTGACATGCGAGCTTGTACCTTTTCATCCATAGCGCAAACCTCGAGCCGTCAAAGGCGTGTAAAGATCGCCAACGCGGGAACGGTCTTGAGGAAATCTTGCCAAAACTGCGAGAGGCCCGACGTACCCACGATAATGCGATCATTAGGCTGCAACACAGGGTCCATCATCGTGCCGAGGCGCACCTGAGCATAGTCGAACTTGGCGACAGCGATGCCATCGGCCCGCTGGCGAAATACAGCAACTTCATTAAGCTTGGCAACACGGCTTGGCCCCGCAGCAAGTGAGATCGCGCCAGAAAGGCGTGTACCCGGTTTGAACGAATACATCCCGGGCTTTTCGACCGACCCCTCGACTGTCACCACGTGCGATGCGAATTGCATCACGTTGATGCTGACCTTTGGGTTGACAAGTATACCCGCGCCAAGCTTCTGCATAACGTACTGCTCGACTTCGCGGGTGGTCATACCTTCGACCTTCAAGGCCCCCACGACGGGTAGAGACAATATGCCGTCTGCGCCCACTGGCACGTTCTGGATCGAAAGTTCAGGCTCCCGAAATACGTTGACCGAAATGATATCGGCAGGTCGCAGCACATATAGCGCCGGTTCAGTGGCAGAATAATCAGCCTGACCATACTCTGTAACCGCGCCGGTCGTAGCCATTCCAACACGAACTGGCGGGCTGCTTCCACACCCGGCAAGCGCACCAGCAAGCGTTATGCCGACAATAATACGGGCGCAAGGCCAAAAACCAAAACTTTGCATCCGAGATAGCGCCCTGAATGAGTACGGAAAGTTGCATATACCTTGGCACATGTTCTTCGCAACCCCTATGCCACAACTGTTGTGCACTGCAACAACAAACGCATCTTTCCGAACAAGAGCTAAAGCGATATCAGGCCTTTTGAAAAGCAACCTTTGAACGGGAATGCACTGATGATCGCGAATGGATACTCGCTTCTGACTCTCGCCGGCAGTACTATCTATCTCACGGTTGCAGCAATTTGCGTACTCGCTTTTATTTATGCTTTCAAACGCGACCGGCCGATGGCCGAAAGGTGTGCGTGGCTTTTTGCCGGCGGCTGCTTCATCGTGCTGGCTTTGATGCGCATTTTGGGAATTGAAGAAATCTTGCGGGATTTGTTGCGCCAGACCCTTTTGGCTAATGGTACTTATACAATGCGACGGACCATCCAGGGACCGATCGCGGCAATTGCAATCCTGACCTTGTTTGCCATCCTTTTTGGCGCATCTGGCGCTTGGCGACCTTCCCGCTCGCGCCTCGATAATGCGGTCAGGTGGGGGCGCTTGGGACTAACCACGATGGCCATGTTGGTAGCTCTAAGGCTGATCTCGTTCCACCCGGTCGACGCTCTTCTTTACAAAGGTCCGCACCTCAACTGGCTGATCGATATTGGCTCCAGCCTGGTTGTCGCAATGGCCGGGTGGCAATACACACGCTTACTCGGCATCATGGTGAAAACTCGTTAAGGGATCGAGGCAGTTACGTTACTGGTGAGGATTCAAGTTCCAAGGCACAACGGTAGGCTGCGACCAATGGCCCAATTTGATGACTCCAGTTCAGCTCTGTCTCGACCCGCCTGCGCCCCAGCGCGCCCATTGCCGCACGCCGTTCCGGATCGCCAAGTAATTCGACAATTTTTGCTGCAAAGTCGACCGGGTCGTTCGCCTTGGCGTAGAGCGATGCCTCCTGCGCCGAAAAGCGACCTTCGGTGACATCGAACTGCACGATCGGCTTTTCCAGCGACATGTATTCCATGATCTTGTTCATCGTGGACTTGTCGTTCATCGCATTGACGCGATCGGGATTGACCCCGACATCCATTGTCGAAAGCACTTCGAACAGGTCCTGATCAGGCGCGCGCCCGGTGAATTGGACGAAGTCGGCCAGACCTTTCTCGATCACTAGCTCCCTGAGCTTGGCCAGACTCGGTCCACCCCCGACGAGGCAGAATTGGATGTCTTCACGAGCTTCTACCTTTACGATATGCTCGACGGCATCGATCAGCAGGTCGATCCCCTCCTGGTCTCCCATTACGCCGACATAGCCGACCAGAAAGCGCCGCCCGTTCTTCCAGCTTTCGACCGGGGGCACACGCTTCAGGCGACTGAGGTCAGGGCCGGAGCGGACCACGAACACCTTCTCGGGCGCCATGCCGCCGCGTTCGATCGCGATCCTACGGTAGGATTGGTTGGTTGCCATAGAAACGTCGGCGAATTTAAAGGTCAGCCTTTCGAACAGGACCATCAATTTCCAGAAAAAGCCGCGCTTGTTGAACTTGGCTTCGTAAAGCTCGGGATTGATGTCGTGGTGATCGAAGATGTACTTGACGCCCAACAGCTTGAACGGGAGAGCCACCAGGAAGATCAGGTCCGGCGGGTTGCAGCCCTGGATCACGTCTATGCCGCGCCGGAAGTAGATCTTCCACGCGAGAACTGTTTCCCAGAATAGCGCCGCGCCATACTCCAGAAGGAAACCCAGCGCGCCGCTCGCCTCGATCGGTAACGGATGGCGGTGAATGTCGATGCCGTCGATCACTTCGAAGCGCTTCTCATAGCCTTTGCCGGTGGGGCAGATAATGGCCACTTCGGCGCCCGCTGCCTTGAGCGTTCGTGCTTCCTGCCAGACGCGCCGGTCGAACGGCAGCGGCAGGTTTTCAACCACAATGAGAACCTTCTTGCCCGCCAGCGGATGTCCCGGGATTTCTGTCGGGAATTCGAAATCCCCTATCGCCACTGGCAGCGTCATGCAATCGAGCTCACATCGACGATGCGATTGTCACCCAGATCGAGATCCTTGATCAGGCGGTTTGTCGCGATAACCGCTCCATACTGGCGTGATTGTGCGGTAGCCTTGTCGACGAGCAAACCGTCGATCGAGGGCAGGATTGCGTAAGCGTACCCAAGGTTTGCACCAATCAGGCTTTCAGGCTTCAGTTGCGGATCATAGATGTCGAGCGCGAAGCCGGCGTCGAGCAGCTTGCGCGCCATATCCACCGCAGGGCTTTCGCGCAGGTCGTCGGTATCGGCCTTGAACGCAAGTCCAACGAGCAGCACGCGTGCGCCCGGCTTCAGACCGTTCGTTACTTGAAGAAACTGGTGATGCTTGTGCGCGTCGTTGCTGCGCAGCAACGAGTCAAACAGGTGCGCCTGCGATCCTGTATCGGCAGCGATATGCTGCAACGCGCGCACGTCCTTCGGCAAGCACGATCCTCCGAACGGACCACCGGGACGCGTATAGTATGGCGAGATGTTAAGCTTGGTGTCCGAGACGAATATCTGGTGGACTTGGCGCGCGGAAATGCCGATGTTCTGGCATACGCGCCCGACCTCGTTGGCAAAGGCGACTTTCACCGCATGCCAAGTGTTGTCGACGAACTTGGTTATCTCCGCTTCACGGATGCCGACATGGAAGATCGGTGCCTCGATCCCTTCGTGCAGCGCGACCATCTTTTCCGACGGCACACCGTCTAGCGTACCCAGCACGATCTTGGGCGGATTGAAATAGTCCTCGATCGCGGTCGCTTCGCGCAGAAATTCCGGATTGTAAACGAGTTCGACCAGCTGGTCCACGGCATCGCCCAGAAGCGCGCGGAAAATCGGCTGGATCATTTGCTCGGTCGTTCCCGGCCGCATCGTCGAACGATAGACGACGGTGAGCGGCGTCCTGCGATCGGGCTTTATCGTTGCCGCAATCGCGCGGGTAACCTGCACGATGTAGCTCATGTTGTGGGCGCCATCGACTCCGCTCGGCGTGCCGACACATACAATCGCGATATCGCAGTCGTCCAGCTTGTCGCCGATTTCCGTTGTCGCTTCGAGCAGGCCATTTGCGCGGGCCTTGGCGATGAGGTCATCAAGCCCCGGTTCAAAGACCGGCGACTTGCCCGAATTAAGCGTTTCGACTTTGCCATTACTGACGTCGATGCCCAATACATGGTGACCTTGGCTGGCAATACATCCTGCTGCTGTGCAGCCCACGTAACCGAGACCGAGAATGGCAATCTTCAACGTTATCTCCTGAACCTTATCATGCTTCAGCCTCGATATGCCTTTGTTCGGGGTTCCACTTAGAAACACCTCCGGGCTCGACTATTTTTGCCGCAGTGCCAAAACCTCGAAAGAAAGACGGTTTCGTCTAGCAAGTAAGTTATGATGGTGCAATGCAATATACTGTATATCCGTGTTCCGGAATTGGCAGTTTTGCAGGAAATTCAGGGCTTCGCGATTATCTGCAAAAGTTTTTTCCACGCCTTATCGGCCAGTTTTTGCTGCGCTACTGCTATTTTCTGTTTTCGCGGCGACTAACGCTGACGAGGCTCCCACGCCATGGCCGGTCCTGCTGCAACACGATCTTTTCAGGGTGGCCATGATCGCATGGCGATTGCGCTCTCTTAGCCGGCAACGCTTGCCCTGTGCAGGCATCGGACGCCGGCATCATTTTTGATGAACATCGGGCATACGACAAGCGTGAGTGGCCGTTGATCGAAACATCGCTGAAGTATCACGAGTTGCAACATTGCCAAGCCGACATTGCGATTCACTTGCCATATGTATCTGTGCATTGTGGAGCGCCTTTGTGGAGAGGTATTATTTTACCTCCTCAAAAACACCCTGATTTGCTTGACTCCGGGGGGCATATGCAACAAAGGCGCGCTTCCTCGCCGTGATGCACAGGCAACCGCCTGTTGTGTCCGGGTATTGAAATTCAGGGAACCGAAGCGCCATGAAGGCACTGAGCAAGGTCACCCGGTCGATTAAACCGGCCGAGGTGGTAAAGAACTGGCATCTGATCGATGCCGAAGGTCTGGTGGTTGGCCGTCTGGCCGTCGTCATCGCCAATCGTCTGCGCGGCAAGCATAAGCCAAGCTTCACGCCTCACGTCGATTGCGGCGACCACGTTGTTGTAATCAACGCCGACAAGGTGCGTTTGACCGGCAACAAGCTGAAGAACAAGATCTACTACAAGCACACCGGTTATGCCGGCGGCATCAAGGAAGTGACTGCGGACAAGGTCCTTAGCGGTCGTTTCCCTGAGCGTGTGATTGAAAAGGCGGTCGAACGCATGATCCCGCGTGGTCCTCTGGGCCGTGCGCAGATGCGCGCTCTTCACCTCTATGCCGGTGCAGAACACCCGCATGCAGGCACTCAGCCAGTGGCGCTCGACGTCGCTTCGATGAATCGCAAGAACAAGGTGGGTGCATAATCATGGCCGACACCGACAACACAGTATCCAGCCTGGCTGATCTCAAGGATCTGACCGCTGCTGCACCCGTTGCTCCTTCGGCTCCTGCCGCAGAAGGCGAAGTTGCCGCTCCTGTCATCCGTACGGGTCCAGCAGCACCGATCCGCGATCGCGAAGTCGATGCACAGGGTCGTTCGTATGCAACCGGCCGCCGCAAGGATGCCGTTGCCCGCGTATGGCTCAAGCCTGGTTCGGGCAAGGTCACCGTCAATGGCCGTGACCAGACCGTCTATTTCGCCCGTCCAACCTTGCGCCTGGTGATCAACCAGCCGTTTCAGGTTGCCGGTCGCGAAGAGCAGTACGACATCGTCTGCACCGTCAAGGGTGGTGGTCTTTCGGGCCAAGCCGGCGCGGTAAAGCATGGCATCGCTCAGGCCCTGTCAAAGTTCGAACCCGAACTGCGCAGCGCCGTCAAGGCTGCCGGCTTCCTGACCCGCGATCCGCGCGTCGTTGAACGTAAGAAGTACGGCAAGGCCAAGGCCCGCAAGAGCTTCCAGTTCTCGAAGCGTTAATCTCGCTCAGGCTTTTGCCGAACAAAATCAAGGGGCTGGCCTTCGGGCTGGCCCTTTTTTTGGTTTACACAATCGTCGGAATGCCCACCCCGCTGCAACTAAGACTTGCCATGCAAGCCTAAGTCTCGCTCAAAACAAGCTCGCCTGCACCGGCGGCTCCTCCGGAAAATCCAACTCAATCATCGCTGCATCGGAATAGGCCCGCTGCATCGCCGCCGCACCCACGCCGTCGGCCGATAGCCAGCGATCTGCCGCCTGCGCCGAACCGATGATCACCGGCATCGCCTTGGGATGAATGCGCCCCACCAGTTTATTGGGCTCGCAGGTCAAAAATGCAAACCGCGCACCGTCCTCTGCCACTCGCCACAGTCCGGCAAAGGCGAACAGCGGTTGCTCTTTCAGCGCGAACCAGTGCTTGCGCTTGCGCCCCGTCACCGGATCTGCCGCGTGCGACCATTCCGAGAACGCTGTCACCGGCACAAGGCACCGCCGCGCCGGATCACCCAGCGCTGTGCGCCACATCGGTGAGCCAAGGTTGCGGATGTTGGTTACCGGGCGCTTTACGTCGCCGGACGGCGGCCAACCCCAACGCATCGTCTCGATCCGCCGTGCGTCATCGCGCGCCACCAAGACAGGCGCCTCACGATCCGGGTAAATCTCGTGAAATGGCGGCAAGTTCACTTGCGTGTTCACCACAGGCGCAAACAACTGCGCGATGGCTTGCACGTTGCTGGTCATGCGATACAAGTTACACATAGTACAAGATAATACCCGGAGAGCGCACGATGGCCACCCAATTGCGACCCAATGTCGAATGTAGCGAAGCCGAATGGCATGCGCGCCAAGAACTGGCGGCGTGCTACCGCATTTACGATCACCTCGGCTGGTCGGAATCGATCTACAATCACATCTCGTTGAAAGTGCCCGATGAAGAGGGCGCGTTCCTGATCAATCCGTTCGGGCTGCTCTACAGCGAGGTGACGGCGTCGAACCTCGTCAAAATCGATATTGATGGCAACACGCTTGATCGCAGCCCTTATCCGGTGAACAAGGCGGGCTTTACCCAGCACGCCTATTTCCACCGCCATCTGCCCTGGGCGCATGCAATCAGCCATGTCCACACCACCGAAACGATGGCCGTGTGCAGCCTTGAAGAAGGGCTGATGCCGGTCAATTTCTATGCCTGCAATTTCGTGAACCAGCTGGCCTATCACGATTTCGAAGGCGTCACCGTCCGCGCCGAAGAGGGCGAACGTCTGCTCGCCAATCTGGGCGACAAGCGCATCCTGATGTTGCGAAATCACGGTCCGGTCGTGCTCGCACCCACGCTGCACTTGATGTTCCTGATGCAGTGGAGCCTCCAGCGCGCTTGTGAAATCCAGATGGCCACCTTGTCGATGGGCCAGCCCGTCATCCGCGTGCGCGATGATATCGTGGCAGTGCACCAGCGCGATCTGGGACAAGTCAACGCAGGCGGCGCTCCCGGTGCAGCAGACTTTGCCGCATGGACCCGGCGGATTGACAAGATTGACCGTAGCTGGCGGGATTGATCGGGAGGCCACAGGCAGGCTAAGCCCCGCCTATGGCCCGCCTCACCGTCAACAACCAGCCCGTCCAGTATCGCCTCGAAGACGATACGCCCCTGCTCTGGGCGCTGCGCGATGGCGCAAACCTGACGGGCACCAAATATGGCTGCGGTACGGGGGAATGCGGCGCATGCATGGTGATCGTTGATGGACAGGCGATGCCCAGTTGCACGCTCTTGCTGGGCGAGGCAGAGGGCCGCAACGTGACCACGATCGAAGGTCTTTCATCAGACCGATCGCATCCCGTGCAACAGGCGCTAGTGGCCGAACAAGCCATCCAGTGCGGCTTTTGCACGCCCGGCATCGTCATGGCCGCCGCCGCTTTGCTTACCGCCAACGCCAATCCGGCGGATGAAGACATCGCGCGGGCCATCACCAACATCTGCCGCTGCGGCGTCTATCCCCGCCTGATCCGCGCCATCCAGCGCGCAGCCCGCGTGATGCGCGGTGAAGAAACGATCAGCGCCGCCCCGCCACCGGCGATCACCGCACCGGGCGCGGGGTAGCTTTGAAAAGTGTGGCGCCCTCCCCCGGTGGGGGGGTGGGGGGGACCGGCGAAGGACGCCAACGGGGGTTAGCTCTTAAAACTTGGCCTTGATCGAAATGCGCGCGTTCAGCGGTTCACCGGTCGAGATGTTGTTGTCAGTGTGCGCGGCGGGGAAATAGTCGGTGTCGGTCAGGTTCTCGACGTTCAACTGCACCGAGAAGCGATCCGATAGGTCATAGAACACCGCTGCATCCGCGCGGGTGAACGCAGGCAGCGTAACCGCGTTGCTGATCGTGGCAAAGCTGCCCGATTGATGCGTCACGCCCAATCCCAATCCAAGCTGTTTGGTCACGTCATAACGCGTCCATGCGGCAAATTGGTGACGCGGGAGTTGCGAGAGCTTTCGTCCGACAGGCGCGGCGGTGGTTTGCGAACGGACCTCGCCATCCTGCAAGGTGTAGCCCATACTCACTTGCAGATCGGGCGTCACGCGGCCCGCCAATTGCAGTTCAATGCCCTTGGTACGCGTCTTGCCTGACAGTTCGGGCAGGCCGGTAACGGGATTGTTAAACCGCGAATTGTCGCGCTCCAACCGGTATGCCGCAGCGGTGAAGGCAAGGCCGGGATTGATGTCCCATTTCACGCCTGCTTCCAGGTTTTCAAACTGTTCAGGCGCCAGCGTTGCCTGCGTTGCATCCAGCGCGCCAAACTGGTCGCCCGATTGCGGCAGGAAGCTGCGGGTAAAGCTGCCATAAAAGCTCACGTTCGGTTGCGGCTTGATCACCACACCAAAGCGCGGTGACCACTTCTTGTCTGTCCGCGAAGCGCCAACGCCGTTGATCGCGTTACGGCCGGTGATCCGGAATTCATCAAACCGCACGCCTGCCACCACTTGCAGGAACGAGGCAAGTTCCACCTGGTCCTGCACATAGGCAGAAAGTGTGCGCACATCGGTGCGGCTGTTGGTGACGAAATTGCCATACGTGAAGGCAGGCGCAACAATCCGCTCGGCCAGCGTCACGGTTGCATTGGCAGTGTTGCGGCGCGTGGCGTGCGTATCCTGATCGGCGGCTTCCACCCCTGCCAGCAAAGTGTGGCCGATGCCGCCGGTTTGCCCTGTCCACACAAGGTTGGCCTGCCCCACCCAGCTATCGCGCAACGTGGCGCTGTCATAACCCGAAAGAACAACGCTGTTGCCAATCACCGGTCCACCAGCGAAAATATTGCCGTAGTACTTGTCGGTGTGGCTGTATTGCCCCAGCACATTGAAGCTGAGGTTTTCCGCCAGTTCATGGTCCACGCGGGCTTGCGCGATGTGCGCCTTGACCGTGGCTGTGTTCAGATCGGTGCGGCCAAAGAAGGTATCGTCAAAACCGGTCAGCGGCTTGCCGCCCAGCGATGGCACCCCGCGATCGGTTATCCGGCGATCATCGTCGTAATTGTACGAAAGCTCTACCCGCGTCGCATCGCCCGGTTCAAACGCCAGCGTCGGGTTTACCCCGATAAAGCGGCCTTCAAATTCCTGCCGGTGATTGTCGAATTCTTCGTAAGTGGCATTCAGCCGCGCGCCGACGGCTTCGGCCAGCGGCTGGTTCCAGTCGGTAGCCAGTGCAAATGCGCCGAAGCTGTCGACATTGGCGGTGGCCTGACCCTGCACGCCATCAAAGTCGGGCGTCTTGCTCACACGGTTGATCACCCCGCCGCCGCCGCCACGGCCAAACAGCAGCGCATTGGCACCCTTCAGCACCTCGACGCGCTCGATGTTATAGAGCGAGCGGTAGTATTGCGTGTCGTCACGCAAGCCGTCGAGATAGAAGTCGGCGGTCGTGTTCTGGCCGCGCAGGGTAATCTGGTCGCGGTGGCCTTCGCCCTGGCCCAGCACCACGCCCGGAACATAGCGCAGCGCATCACCCAGTTGCGTGATGCCCTGATCATCAAGCTGCTCACGCGTCAGCACCGTAATCGTCTGCGGCACGTCCACCAACGGGGTCGGCGTCTTCACAGCATTGGCATCGACCGGGCGATAGCCGTCAGCCGAGCCGGTCACCACGATCACCGGATCGGCAAAACCTGCGTCCGCCGGGATCAGTTCGTCTGCGTAAGCTGCTGCTGGAACCAGCGTGGATCCGGCCAAAAGCAGGCTTGCAAGGCGGTTGAGGGGACGGTGTAGGGGACGGTTCACAGTAACTTCCTGATTTAATTATCATTCGCAAGAAGTTCACTATTGCGAGGCAATCTCATTTGCAAGATATTTATTGCGAAAAATTCGCAATAAGCTTGATCTGGATCAAGGACGCCACAAGACATCAGGCTTGCCGCAGATACGCAGCGCGCTAAACAGCCTGCCACACCAAACGGGCGCAGGGGCAGCAGCAATGAAGGCAACGATCTGGCACAATCCCGGCTGCGGCACGTCGCGCAACGCGCTGGCGATGCTGACGGATGCAGGGGCCGATGTCACCGTGGTCGAATACCTCAAGACCCCGCCCACTGCTGACAAATTGGCGCAGCTTTACCGTGATGCCGGGCTCACCCCGCAGCAGGGCTTGCGCCTGCGCGGCACCGATGCCGGAGAACGCGGGCTGCCCTCTGCCGATGATGCAACCGTGCTTGCCGCCATGGCAGCAGAACCCAAGCTGATCGAGCGCCCTTTGGTTGAGACAGACAAAGGCGTGCGACTGTGCAGGCCCAAAGAAAAAGTGCTGGAGATACTTTAGCGGCCCGAAACGCCATCAAACCCGCCGGTCAGAACGGCAGCGAATTGCCCGCCAGTATCAGCGCCGCAGCGCAGCCCAGAACAATCACCCTACGCGCGGCGTCTTTCAACGCGAGCGCAGGCAAGGGGTCTTGGATAAGGGCAATAGCGCGGGCCATTGCCGTTACATGCGCCCCAAGCCTTTAACAAACCGTAAAGGCGCTTAACCCTCTAGCCATTCATGCAGCGCGGCGAGGCATTCGCGTGCCAGCAGCTTGGACCGCTCGGGGCTCCACCCTTGCGCGGCGCAGGGCAGGTCGTCGTTGTCCTTGAACGGCATTTCCAGCGTCATCGCCACCGCGCCGAAGCGCTCCGCCACCTGATTGGTCGACATCGTCAGGTTGGCGCGGCCTGCACCGGCGGTGGGATAGCCGCGCTTGGTTTGAAAATCGGGCGTCCGCCGCTCAAGGATCTGGCGATAGCGGGTATACCCTGCGCCTTGCGCCTCGGTCCACGAAGGAATGCCCTCGAATCCCGCGATGAACACATAGGGAATCGCTTCGTCGCCATGCACGTCGATCGCAAAATCGACGCCCGTGGCATCCATTGCATTGCGGATCGCCAGCACTTCGGGCGAGCGCTCGCTCGTCGGCTCGCGCCATTCGCGGTTCAGGTTCACGCCCACCGCATTCGTGCGCAAATGGCCCCGGCACGATCCATCGGGATTGGCATTGGGCACCACATGAAACCGGCAGCGCTGGCGCAGCGCGCGTGCGTGCGGATCGGCCGGATCGGTCAGCATATCGAGCGCGCCTTCCATCCACCATTCGGCCATCGATTCGCCCGGATGCTGGCGCGCATAGAGCCAAACCTGCTGCGGCCCGTCGCCCAGCGAAAGGCAATCGATCGGCTGGCCCTCGATGCTCAGCCCCAGATTGCGATACTCCACGCCCTCACACGCAGCCGTTTGCGCCACCAGATCATGATGCCGCTCCATCGAATAGGGCGCGAAATAGGCGAACCAGCATGTCCCCGCTTGTGGCGTGTGACGGATGGTCAGCGTCCCGCCCTCTTCCTGCGCATCATACGCAGTATCTGTCCGTCCCCAGTATTCGCGATCTTCGGAAAAGACCGCGCGATAGGCAGGCCAGCCGCCGGGATAGGCCGACGCGCCAAGGCCGGTAATCTTCAGCGTCACCTCCCTGCCCGCAGCGCCATCCACGCGGAAATGGAACCACTGGAAGAAATCGGACGCTTTGTCCTTGCGGATCGCCAGCCGCGCAGTCGTGCCCGCAACGGAGAGGACGTTGATGTTGCCGGAATCAAACGCGGCGTTTATGGAAATATCGCTCATTTGGTGGTGATAGTCTCACCCGAGGTTCCGGGGAAGCCCGCGAACAGGGCGTGCGCCAATCGGGTTGCGGCCAGCGCCGGAGCAGCTTCCTTGGCCTTGGCATTCTCGCGCGTTTCGGCACGGCCTTCCCACAGCGAATCGCCAGTCACCCGGTCCCGGATGCGCACCGAAAGCCGCGTCAGCACCACATCCTTAGGCCCGCCGCCAAGGTTGAACCCCAACCCGACGCCCAGCCCGCTGCCAAATCCGCCAGTCTGTCCACCCACGCCCACGCTTACCGGATTGCGCCGGTTGGCCCGCTGGATCGTCTCGCGCTCGACCATCACTTGCACGATGCCGTCCGCCGCGCCCGGCGTTGCCGTGCCAAAGCCAGCAGCGGTCAATTCGCGCGCCACAGCCTCACGCCAAAGGCCCTCCTCCAAGCCCTGTCCGTTTTTGGCGGGATCACTCCCCGGCGCCATTTCCACGATCACCGCCGCACCCTTCAGCCGGGGCAAAGTCTGCGCGGTGTGAAAGCGCGTCACATCAACCGGCGCAGGCTTTGCGGCCAATGGAGTGGCGATCAGTGCCGCAAGGGCAAACGTGGCAGCAAAGCGTTTCATAAACGGGGCATCCCTCTATCCTGGTGCCAAGATGGCGTGCGTGCCGCTTCGCCGCAATGGCAAACGGCACAACAGCTCACCCGGCAGGCGCAATCACCGTTGCATCTTCAAACCGCGCAAACAGGGCCGAGGCCAGCCGCGCCGCAACCGCGCCGTTGTTCAGCCCGTCATCGTCCTCGCGTGTCTGGGCTTCGGCATGACCCTCCCACAGCACGCGGCCCGAAGCCTTGTCGCGGATGCGCACGTCCATGCGCGTTGCCACAATCGCCTTGCGCGGTTTGGAAAGGTCCACGTTGAGCGCCATCGCGGTGTAATTGCCGCGATTGGAAACGCCCACTTCCATCGCGCCTGAAACGGGTTTGCGCTTCTCCTCTTCGGGCACCAGCACGTTATGCGTTATCCCGATCTGCGCAATCTGCCCGCCATCAGCGCCGCTCACCGCCGTATCATACCCCAGCTTGGCCAGTTGATCGACGACCGCCGCTTCATAGACCGGCAGCTTCCACTCCGCTTCGGCCCCTGATGTTGCCGCCACCGTAATCGCGCCTTTGCCCAGCACTTCGCCTGCATCGCTGGAACGGAAAGCCTCCACGGTGATTCGCTTGTCCGGCTGGCTGGCTTGCCTGCTATCAGGGCCACGCCAGCCTTGGCCCATCATCGGCCCGCTCCGGCCACCAAAAGGCTGAGCCTGTGTGATCGCTGGCACCGGCAACAGCAAGGCTGCGCATATAAGCAATTTCACGTTCATTCCGGTACATCCTTATAGGGACTTTGGCGCAGCAAGACGTTAAGCGCGGCCACGGACTGGCGATAGCCGCGCCGCGCTGTCACTGGTATGAATGCGTCGGCACGCGTAAAGCCGCCACAAATTTGGAGTAACACGTTGATGACCAAGGTTCCCGTTCTCGTCACAGGCGGCGCAGGCTATATCGGCAGCCACGCCGTGCTTGCCCTCCAGGACGCTGGCTGGCCGGTTTGCGTGATCGATAACCTTGTCACCGGTTTCCGCTTTGCCATTCCCGAAGGTGTGCCTTTTTATCAGGGCGATATCGAAGACGCTGCACTGGTTGCGCGGATCATCGCCGAACAGGGCGTGAAAGCAATCATGCATTTCGCCGGATCGGTCGTCGTGCCCGAATCGGTCGAAAATCCGCTCAAATATTATCACAACAACACCGTCAAAAGCCGCGCACTGATCGAATCAGCAGTGCAAGGCGGCGTGCCCCACTTCATCTTCTCGTCCACTGCCGCCACCTATGGCATGCCCGATGTGTCCCGCGTGGACGAGTCCTGCCCCCAGCGTCCGATCAATCCTTATGGCATGTCCAAACTCATGACCGAGGCGATGCTGGCCGACGTCTCCGCTGCCCACCCGCTCAACTTCTGCATACTGCGCTATTTCAACGTCGCAGGCGCTGATCCGCAAGGGCGCGTCGGCCAATCCACCGCTGGCGCCACGCATTTGATGAAGGTCGCAGTCGAAGCGGCACTGGGCAAACGCGAATCGGTTGGCGTGTTCGGCACCGATCTGGCCACGCCCGATGGCACCGGCGTGCGCGATTACATTCACGTCTCCGATCTTGCCGCCGCCCATGTCCTCGCGCTCGGAGCATTGGTGGCAGAGCCCGAACGCTCTCTTATCTTGAACTGCGGCTATGGTCGCGGGTTCTCGGTCCTCGAAGTGCTGGATGCTGTGGATCGCGTGACCAATCGCAAGATTGTGCGCCACATGCAGGGCCGCCGCGCCGGCGATCCCGAAGCGCTGATATCGGACAACCGCCTTATCAAGGCCACGCTGGACTGGGAACCAGCCTATGCCGATCTCGATACAATCGTCGCCCACGCCGTCGCGTGGGAGCGTAAACTCGGCGAAATTCTTGATAAAGGATAAGAGTCTTTTGCCGTTTGGTGCGGTGAAAGGTTGACTTGCGGCAATGCCCTCTTTAACGGCCACGCTTCAGTTTTCAGCCCGGTCAGCTTCGGGCAAAGGGATTCGACATGAAGATTCGCAACAGCCTGAAGTCGCTCAAAGACCGTCATCGCGATAACCGCGTGATCCGTCGCCGTGGCCGCGTCTATGTGATCAACAAGACCCAGAAGCGCTTCAAAGCGCGTCAGGGCTGATTTTATCAGTTTCGGTGCAGTCTCGCGACGGCGGGGCTGCATCGGAAACACGGCCAACGACAGATTTTGGCTTCTTTGCGAAGCGCATAGCCCCCGCCTAACAACGGGGGCGCTGTCGTTTGTAGGGCGCAAAAAAGATGATTGAAGCCGTCGTCTGGGACATTGGCCGCGTACTTGTCGAATGGGATTTGGGGCGAATCTATCGCGATGCCATCCCCGACGAATCGGAACGCCGCCGCTTCATAACCGATATCGTCTCCGAACACTGGCACATGCAGCACGATGTCGGCGTCCCCTTCGCGCAGATGGTCGCCTCCCGGCAGGCCGAATTCCCGCAATACGCCAGCCTGATCGCGCTCTACGCCACCCACTGGCTCGAAAGCATCCCCGGCCCCGTCGCAGGCACCCACGCACTGATCGAACGCCTGACGCAGAGCGCGGTGCCCCAGTATGCCATCACCAACTTCGGCACAGACGCATGGGCGCTATTCCGCCCCACCTTCCCGATCCTCGATCACATGCAGGACATTGTCGTTTCGGGCGTCGAGCGTCTGGTAAAGCCAGATGAGGCAATCTTCGAATTGGCCGCACAGCGCTTTGACCGCAACCCTGCCACCATGCTGTTCATAGATGATAGCGCCGCCAATGTGGCAACAGCCAGCCGCCTTGGCTGGCACACCTTTCACTTCACCGGCAACGCTCCCGCGCTTGAGGCGGAAATGGTGCGGCTAGGGTTGTTGCCTGAAGGCCGGAGCCAGTAAACCAGGGCAGGCTTCAGGGCCGCCCCACGCTGGAATAGGCAAAACCCGCCGCGCGCAATTCGCCAGGATCATAGACATTGCGCAGGTCCACCAGCACGGGCGCTTTGACGAGGCGCTTTACGCGGCTGAAATCGAGCGCGCGGAAGGCATCCCATTCGGTGACGAGCACCACCGCATCCGCGCCCTCGACCGCTTCATATGTGTTTGCCACCATGGTGACGCCGGGCATGATCGCAGCCGCGGCATCCATACCTTCGGGATCATAGGCGACCACCTCTGCGCCTGCATCTATCAGCGCCTGCACCACCGCGATCGATGGCGCATCGCGCATGTCATCGGTGTTGGGCTTGAACGTCAGCCCCAGCAGCGCCACGCGCTTGCCCCGCGCCTCGCCACCCAAGGCCTCGATCACCTTGCGGCCCATCGCGCGCTTGCGACTGTCGTTGACCTTGACCACGGCTTCGACCAACCGCACCGGACTATTATAATCCTCGGCGGTTTTCAGCAGCGCCAGCGTATCTTTGGGGAAGCATGAACCGCCATAGCCCGGCCCGGCGTGCAGGAACTTTGCGCCGATGCGCCCATCCAGCCCGATCCCGCGCGAAACGTCCTGCACATCGGCACCAACCTTTTCGCACAAATCGGCCATTTCATTGATGAACGTGATCTTGGTCGCCAGAAACGCGTTGGCGGCATATTTGATCAGCTCGCTACTACGGCGCGAGGTGAACAGGATCGGTGCCTTGTTCAGGAACAGCGGGCGATAGACCTCTTTCATCACCCCTTGCGCCCATTCTTCTTCGGCGCCGATCACGATGCGGTCAGGCCGCTTGAAATCGCCGATGGCCGCGCCTTCGCGCAGGAATTCAGGGTTTGATACGACAGCGAATTGTGCGCTGGTGCCGCTCTCGGCAATGATCCTCTCCACCTCGTCACCTGTGCCAACCGGCACGGTCGATTTGGTAACGATCACCACAGGATCGGTCAGATGCTCGCTCAATTCCTGTGCCACCGCATAGACATAGCTGAGATCGGCATGGCCATCGCCGCGCCGTGACGGCGTGCCCACCGCGATGAAAATGGCCTGCGCACCGGCAATCGATCCGGCAAGGTCGGTCGAAAATGTCAGCCGCCCGCCTTTGACGTTGCTGGCGACCAACTCGGCAAGCCCCGGCTCAAAGATCGGCATCACGCCCTGATCAAGGCTGGCGATCTTGCTGGCGTCCTTATCGATGCACACCACGTCGTGCCCGAAATCAGCAAAGCAGGCACCGGACACAAGCCCTACATACCCAGAACCAACCATCGCAATCTTCATGCGCTTATCACCACTTCGCTAAATTGGACGCGCTGCCCGGGCTTGCAGCCCTATGCACGATCACATTTGTTCGCACTAGCAGCATAGAGACTAATACCAATGCTGCAATTGCTGACAAGCCCAGCAATAACCTTCTGCAAAATGCAGGCGTTGAAGTTGCTACATAGTGCATGCGGCCATAAACAACAATTATGACAGTTTTTCCCAACGCGGCATGGCATCAATCGTTAGGCTGGCTTGATTCAGATCCCGCCATCACATCCTTGTGCATCTTATTGGAAAGAGAAGAGCGCAGCGGCAAAACGATTTACCCACCTCGCTCGCAGAGGTTGGCCGCGCTTGATCTGACCCCGCCCGAACATGTGCGCGTCGTTATTCTGGGGCAAGACCCCTATCACGGCCCGGGTCAGGCCCATGGCCTTGCGTTTTCAGTGCCATCGGGCGTGAAAGTGCCGCCCAGCCTTGTGAACATTTACAAGGAACTGGATAACGATCTGGGCATTGCGCGCGCAGACCACGGTGACCTCACGCATTGGGCGCAGCAAGGCGTACTGCTACTCAACAATGCGCTCACCGTCGAGGCAGGCAAAGCAGGCTCGCACCAGAAATACGGGTGGGAGCCGTTTACCGATGCGGTGATCGCTGCTGTGGCACAGCAGGATCGCCCTTCCGTGTTCATGCTGTGGGGCAGCCATGCGCAAAAGAAGGCAGCGCGCATTCCGGCGCTTGTGGCTGGCCCCCATCTTGTGCTGCAAGCGCCGCACCCCAGCCCGCTATCGGCCTATACCGGCTTTTTCGGATGCCGCCATTTCAGCCAAGCCAACGCCTTTCTCGAACGCCACGGGCGGGGCAGCATCGATTGGCGTCTGCCAAAGAAAAACCCCGCACAAGCGGGGCTTTTCGACTAGCGCCTGACCGCAGGAATCAGCCCGGGATCGATGCCGATGCGGCTTGCCCATCGCCCTCGGGCGCAGCAAGGATATCGCGCACAACCTGGCCCTTGGCCACGGTCTGCGTTTGCGGATCACCCACGGTGGAACGGATCGAGGCTGCTGCCGTACCGGCACGGTTGAGCGAATCGGTTTCAATCCCCGAACGCGCCGATGGGCCACCGAACAGTGCATCCAAAGCCTGACGGCCTGCATCTGTATCTTGCGGGCGCGGCGAGCCAGGGTTGGGCGGGGTCAGCGAAAAGTCTGGCGGCACCACCAGCGGGGCGGCGCGGGTCACGGCCATTTCATCCGGACGATCGCGGTTAAGCAGCGAATTGCCGCCGCCGCCACAAGCAGAAAGCACAGCCGATACTGAGACGACGAGGGCAAGGACGGCAACTTTACGCATCATGCATTCTCCGTGGCGCCATGGTCGCCGCTATCAAGGGGCTTTTCGCGCGATTTGAACGAGCGGGCAAGCAGTATCAGAACGCCGAACGTGATCGCCACATCGGCAAGGTTGAAAATCTGGAACGGACGCCATTCCCCGATATGCAGATCGGCATAGTCAATCACATAGCCAAACATCAGGCGATCATAGATATTGCCGATGGCCCCGCCCAGCACTAAGCCGAGGCCGAGGATATCGCCGCGCGCCGTTTCGCGCAGCATCCAGATGCATACACCCGTGGCGATCAGCGCGGTAACGCCGATTAGCCCGAACCGCATTTCCAGCGATGTGGCCGAAAACATCCCGAACGAGACGCCATAATTTTCAGCATAGCGCAGATCGAACATCGACAGCAGATCGATCAAGCCCACTTCGCGCAAGGTTAGCGGGCCGACCATCAGCGCTTTGACCGCACGGTCGATCACAAAAACCGCCAGCGCGAGACCCACGCCCTCGATGCGCAAACGCTTCAAACTCACGCCGCAGCACCTGCGTCAATTTCAGCGACAACTTCCTCGCACCGCCCGCACAGATCGCCATCATGCGAAACTTCGGGCAGCGAGCGCCAGCAGCGGCCACATTTATGGTCAGTCGTCCGGGTCACCTGAAGCGTATCGCTGTAGGATACTGGACCGGTGATGAACAGTTCAGCCAAAATGTCGACAGCCTGGGAAAATGGCCCGGAAACTTTGGCTTCGAGGCTGGATCCGACGACCTTTTCGCGGCGCAGCGGTTCAATCGCCTCGCTCACTTCGCGGCGCATCTCGCGCAGCGACGCCCACGAAACCAAGGGCTCGCCATCTTCGAACAGCCACAACTCGCCATCATCACCATCGCGCCCTGCCGAGGGCACTTTGGGCCATTCGAGCAGATGGACGCTGTCCGCTTCGGGATAGCGCGAGGCCCACACTTCTTCCGCAGTGAACACCAGCACCGGCGCGCCATAGCGCACCAGCGCGTGGAACATCGTATCAAGCACGGTGCGATAGGCACGGCGCTTCAAATCCGTCGGCGCATCGCAATAGAGGCTGTCTTTGCGGATATCGAAGAAGAAGGCCGAAAGGTCTTCGTTGCAGAACTCGGTCAGCGCACGGACATAAGTGTTGAAATCGAAGTCATCCACCGCCTGCCGCAATGTGCCATCCAGCCGCTTCAGCAAGCCCAGCATATAGCGCTCAAGCTCGGGCATTTCCGATACGGGCACGCGCTCGTCTTCCGAGAAGCCCTCAAGCGCGCCGAGCAGGTAGCGGTAAGTGTTGCGCAGCTTGCGGTACTGGTCGGCCACGCCGCCAAGGATTTCCTTGCCGATGCGGTGGTCTTCGGTGAAATCGACCGAGAGCGCCCAGAGCCGCAGGATATCCGCGCCATAATCGCGCATCAGATCGATCGGGCTGATCGTGTTGCCGAGCGACTTGGACATTTTCATGCCCTTCTGGTCCATCGTGAAGCCGTGCGTCAGCACCGCATCATAAGGCGCGCGGCCACGGGTGGCGCAGGATTCGAGCAACGAGGACTGGAACCAGCCGCGATGCTGGTCAGAGCCTTCGAGATAGAGATTGGCGGGCCATGACAGATCCGGCCAGCGCCCTGATTCCAGCACGAAAGCATGGGTGGAACCGGAATCGAACCACACGTCCAGAATGTCGGTGACGCGCTCAAAATCGTCGAGCTTGTAGGCATCGCCCAGATATTCCTGCGCGTGCTCCTCGTCCCACGCATCCACGCCGCCTGCCATGACAGCGGCGACGATGCGCGCGTTCACGTCCGGATCGTTCAGATACTGGCCGGTCTTGCGATCCACGAACAGCGTGATCGGCACACCCCATGCGCGCTGGCGCGAGAGCACCCAATCGGGCCGCCCTTCAACCATCGCACCAATGCGGTTGCGGCCCTTTTCGGGCACAAAGCGCGTGTCGGCGATGGCCTTGATCGCCTTTTCACGCAGCGTGGCCGCAGCCGCTCCGATGGAAAAGCCGGTGTTGCCTTCGGGCAGCACGTCATCGTCCTGCACCAGCATATGGCTCACGCCATCCAGTTCAGCGGTGGCCCCTGCCAGCAGCGCACCTTTGAACAGCGCCGCGATTTTGAACTTTACGCCCGCTTGCGCGCAATACGCCTCGGCATACGATTCGCGCACAACATGCAACTCATCGCCAACAGGAATCGCGATGTAATCAATGCTGCGGTGATAGCCGATGGTGCCCGCAGGCGCGCCATCCAGCACCAGCCGCGCGCCGACGGTATCGGCGTCTTCGGGCACATGGGTAAGCACAGGCAGAACCGTGCCACTGGAAGCCGCACCGGCCTTGTCCATCGGCACGAACCACTGCGGCGTGCAGCGATAGATCACCTTGGCCTTCGAACGCCACGAATGCGGGTAGGAATGCTTGTAATCGGCACTCGCCGCCAGCAACCCGCCCGCTTCGCGCAAGGCGGTGCAGATCGGGCCATCAGGTGCGTTGAACTTCGGATTGATGACCGAGCCTTGCCCGCCGAGCCATGCCCAGTCCTCGCGGTACTTGCCATCGTCCAGCACCGCGAACACGGGTTCGATGCCGTTCGCCTTGCACAGCGCAAAGTCGTCCTCACCATGATCGGGCGCCATGTGGACGAGGCCAGTGCCGCTTTCGGTGGTGACGAAATCGCCTGCGAGCAGGGGGCGCGGGCGTAGGAAAAATTCGGCGAGTGGTGAGTTCACATCAACACCACCGTCGCCCCGGACTTGATCCGGGGCTTGGCTTTCCCCTTCCGGCGCGGCGCTTGAAGAAGAGCCAAGCCCCGTGTCAAGCACGGGGCGACGGAAGAGTTTTGCCATCGGGTGCTGGCAGATGGTTCCGGCGAGGTCGGCGCCTTTTAAAGCATCAACATAGAAAGTGTCTGGAGCCACTCCGATTTCACGGGTTAGCTGTGGAATGACTCGATGCTCATTTCCATCAACTTCAATAACTGGGGCTAAGCTTTCTAGGCGGCGGCGAAAGTCGTCCTTGAGAGATGACGCAATTAGCACCTTCTTGCCATGTAATGGATATGCTGCTGCTAGTGCGTCAAAATGATCTGGATGCCCGCCAGCGACAATCTCATAAAGCTGATACTCAACCTCCGGCCCATAAGCCAAAGCCTGGTTCACCGGGATCGTCCAAGGCGTCGTCGTCCAGATCACCGCATAAGCACCAACCAGTTCCGCAATCGGCGACTCAACAATCTCGAACGCCACGTCGATCTGGGTCGAGACGATATCCTCGTACTCAACCTCGGCCTCGGCCAGCGCGGTCTTTTCAACCGGTGACCACATCACCGGCTTGGCCCCGCGATAGAGCTGGCCCGATTCCGCAAACTTCAAAAGTTCGCGCACGATGGTGCCCTCGGCCTGCGAATCCATCGTCAGGTAGGGGTTGTCCCAATCGCCATTGATGCCGAGGCGCTTCAATTGTTCGCGCTGCACATCGACCCATTTCTGAGCATAGGCGCGGCATTCGGCGCGGAATTCCTTTGGCGGAACCTCGTCCTTGTTCTTCTTTTTCTTGCGGTATTCTTCCTCAACCTTCCATTCGATGGGCAACCCGTGGCAGTCCCAACCGGGAACGTAAGGCGCATCTTTGCCGAGCAGGTTCTGCGTGCGGCAGACCATGTCTTTCAGGATATGGTTCAGCGCGTGGCCGATGTGCATATCGCCGTTCGCATAGGGCGGGCCATCATGCAGGATGAACTTTTCGCGGCCCTTCCGCGCCTCGCGCACCTTGCGGTAAATGTCTTCTGCCTGCCAGCGCGCCAGAATGCCCGGCTCCTTCTGGGGGAGCCCGGCTTTCATCGGGAAATCGGTCTTCGGCAGGAAGACAGTCGGGCGGAAATCGCGTGGTTCGGTCATAAGCCCCGCGCGTTAGAACAATCCGGCGCTTTGGGGAAGTGTTTGGCGCGTTGATCTTGGTTTGAAGAATAAGAGGTTCACGCAGAGACGCAGAGAAGAAGGAGAGACGCGGAGGGGAGCTTTGGGCGCAGCCGCTTTTCAATCTCAACCATAGCGATTTACGCAAGGTCCGATATTGCAGCGGCCTATCGGCCTAAGCCTGCTCCTCTGCGCCTCCCTTTTCTTCTCCGCGTCTCTGCGTGAACCCCTCTTAAACCGAACCCAACAACCGCCGCGCCTCGTCACAATCCCGCGCCATTTGCGCCACCAGCGCATCCAACCCGTCAAACTTCGCCTCGGGCCGCAGGAAATGGTGAAACGCGACTTCGATTTCCTGCCCGTACAAATCACCCGAAAAATCAAAGAAATGCGGCTCCAGCAATTCCTTGGGTGGATCAAACGTCGGGCGGATGCCGATGTTGGCCGCGCCCTTCAGCACGCGGCCATCTGGCAAACGCCCCGTCACCGCATAGATGCCATAGCGCGGGCGCAGATAGGCGCCGATATCGAGGTTGGCGGTGGGGAAGTTAATCGTGCGGCCCACTTTATCACCGTGCTGCACCGGCCCGCGCATCGCGAATGGCCGCGTGAGCAGGCGCGTGGCGGTTTCGCAATCGCCCGATTTCAGCGCATCGCGGATGCGGCTGGACGAGACGACCTCGCCCTCAAGCGTCACCGCGCTGACCGCTTTGGCACGCAGGCCAACGGTTGCGCCATGATCGACCAGCACTTGCGGATTGCCGCCGCGCCCCTTGCCGAACGTAAAATCATCGCCGGTAACCACGCCCACCGCGCCCAGATGGCCGACCAGTCCCTGTTCGATCCATTGCTGCGCCGTCATCCCCGCAACTGCTGCGTTAAACTGGATAACCAGCATCGCATCGGCCCCGGCAGCGGCAAACAGTTCCTGCCGCTGATCGAGCGTGGTCAGGCGGAAGGGCGCGGCATCAGGCGTGAAATGGCGCACGGGATGCGGATCAAACGTGGCGACAATCGCAGGGCGGCCCTCGGCCTTGGCCCAGCGGATCGCCTCGCCCACCACGGCCTGATGGCCCAGATGGAAGCCATCGAAATTGCCCAGCGCAACGATCCCGCCGCGCAAGTTTTCGGGCACCGGTTCAAGGCTGTGCAGGCGAATCATTGCGTGGCCTGCGTTGTTTTGATTGCGTTACGGTCCATCACGCCGCGTATGTCGTCGCACATATCGGCAACGTCAAGCCGGACACAGGTCATGTTTTAGGCTTATCGCGGACGAGTGTGACGAAGGCATGGGCGGGGCGATTGTCGATCGCATCATGTTCTTCACGCGCGGCCTCGCGCCATTCTGCCCCAAGCGGCGGCATCACGGTATCGCCTGCAAAGTCCCCATGGACCTCGGTCAATTCCACCCGCGCCGCCAGCGGCAGGAACAGGCGGTAAATCTCTGCACCGCCGACCACAGCCACTTCGCCGGAACCGGCAAGGGCCAGCGCCTCATCAACTCTCGCGGCCACCTCTGCGCCGTCTGCCGACCAGCCTGCATCACGCGTGAGCACGATGTGGCGACGGCCTGGCAGCAAACCGGGCAGGCTTTCGAAGGTTTTGCGGCCCATGATCATCGGCTTGTTCATGGTCAGCGCCTTGAACCGCTTGAGGTCGGCCGGAAGCCGCCAGGGCAGCGCATTGTCGCGCCCGATCACGCCGTTATCGGCGCGAGCATAGATCAGAAACAAGCCCTGCCTGACTCTGGGATGAACCGTCACAGCACCAGCCGGGTGACATGGCCCATCTTGCGCCCCGGACGGACGGCGGCCTTGCCATATAAGTGCAGATGGTTGGCGCTGTCTGAAAGGATGGCGGGCCAATCGTGCGCATCATCGCCGATTAGATTGTCCATCACTACGCCTTTGGCGGCCAGTTGGGTTGAGCCCAAGGGGAGCCCGCAAATGGCGCGGACGTGGTTTTCGAACTGGCTGGTAAGCGCACCCTCGATGCTCCAGTGCCCGGAATTGTGCACGCGCGGCGCCATTTCGTTGAACACCGGACCTTGTGCCGTGGCGAAGAATTCCAGCGTCAGCACGCCGACATAGTCCAGCGCATCGGCGACTTTGGCGGCCAGCGCCCGCGCTTCGTCCACCTGATCGAGGATCACTTGGGAGGCGGGCACGGTGGAACGATCAAGAATGCCGTTCTTGTGGACGTTTTCCGCCGAATCCCAGAACCGCACTTCGCCCGCAGCGGTGCGCACGAGGATGACCGAGAACTCCGCCGCGAAGTTGACGAAGCCTTCGTAAATCTGCGGCACACCGGCAAGATCGAGCGCATCGGCATCGGCGGGCGTCATGATCCGCCACTGGCCTTTGCCATCATAACCATCGCGGCGCGTCTTGAGGATACCGGGCGCGCCGATTTTGGCGACGGCAGCCTTCAGATCATCCAGCGAATCGACTTGCGCCCATGGTGCGGGCCTGCCGCCCAGCGCCTCGACAAAGGTCTTTTCGTTGACGCGGTCTTGCGCCACTTCGAGCGCGCGCGCTGGCGGGTGCAGGCGGGCGTGGGGCGCAATCGCGCCCAGTGGCCCTGCGGCGACGTTCTCGAATTCGTAGGTGACGACGGCGCACTGTTCGGCAAAGGCCGAGAGCGCGGCCTTATCGTCAAACGCGCCTTGGGTGAAGGCGGCGCAGACATCGGCGGCAATCGGATCGGCTTCGGGCGCGTAAACGTGGCAGCGATAGCCAAGATTGGCTGCGGCCAGTGCAATCATGCGGCCCAGTTGTCCGCCGCCCAGAATGCCGATGGTCTCGCCCGGAGCAATCATCCGACCGGCTTCTCCGCAACCGAATCGGTCTGCGCCGTGCGGAAGGCGATCAGCCGCTGCGCCAAAGCCTCGTCCGATGTGGCGAGGATCGAAGCGGCGAGAATTCCGGCGTTGGTTGCCCCCGGAACGCCGATGGCCAGCGTCGCCACGGGAATGCCGCCCGGCATCTGCACGATCGAAAGCAGCGAATCCATGCCCTTGAGTGCTTTGGATTCCACCGGCACACCCAGCACCGGCAGATGCGTCATCGATGCGACCATGCCCGGCAAATGCGCCGCGCCGCCTGCGCCTGCGATGACAACGCGGAAGCCTTCAAGGTGCGCGCCCTTGGCAAAAGCCACCAGCCGGTCTGGCGTGCGGTGGGCCGAAACGATGCGGCAATCATGCGCAACGCCCAGCTTTTCCAGCACAGCGGCGGCGTTCTTCATCGTTTCCCAGTCAGACTGGCTGCCCATAACAATTGCAACGGCTGGCTTGTGCATGATCCCCGCCCCTCAACAGCGTGCCTTAGCGCTCAACGCTCCGACAGGTAATAGCGTTCGATTTCAGCCAGATTGTCATCCAGTTCATAGATGATCGGCTGGCCGGTCGGGATTTCAAGGCCGGTGATGTCCTCGTCCGAAATGCCGGACAAATGCTTTACCAGCGCGCGCAAGCTGTTGCCGTGGGCCGAAACGATCACCGTTTCCCCCGCCTTCAGCGCAGGCGCAATCTTTTCTTCCCAGCACGGCAAAACGCGCGCGATGGTGTCCTTCAGGCTTTCGGTGGCGGGCACCGTGATCCCGGCATAGCGCGGATCTGAGGCCAGATCGAATTCGCTGCCTGCTTCCAGCGGCGGCGGCGGAATATCAAAGCTGCGGCGCCAGACCTTCACCTGATCATCGCCATGCTTGGCCGCGGTTTCCGCCTTGTCGAGGCCCGTAAGCCCGCCATAATGACGCTCGTTCAAACGCCAGTCCTTGTCTTCCTGCAACCACAACCGGCCTGCCGCCTCAAGCGCCAGATGCAGCGTCTTGATCGCGCGGCTTTGCAGCGATGTGAAGGCCAGCGTTGGCAGGATACCCTTGTCTTTTAGCAGCTTGCCCGCAGCAAAGGCTTCAGCCGCGCCCTTTTCGGTCACGTCAACATCCCACCAGCCGGTGAAGCGGTTTTCAAGGTTCCATTGCGATTGGCCGTGGCGGATCAAGATCAGGCGGGGCATCAAGGCTTCTCTATTACTGTGAAGATTTGAGCAGAGCCCTAGCGTTACGCTGCTGTTTTGGGAAGGCCACATTCCTGCGATTCGGCTTCGTTTTGTCCGTCATCGCCTAAAGCGCGGGCCTGTGCCTTGCGCCGCTTGAGATTTTCACGAAGCCGCGCGGCAAGTCGTTCCTCGCGGGTAACAGGGCGTTCCTCGCGGCCTAAAGGGGATTTGGTGTCAGTCATCGCCCTCTTTAGTGCCCGCCTTGGCGTTATCCTGCAAGTTCTGCCAAACCCGCTGCTTGACAAAGCATCCCCCCACCGTCATTAGCCCGCCCCTGCCCACCCCGTCCGTCCGCGGACAAACGGTCAGGCAGTTTTGGAAATGGTGTGCTGCTGTAGCTCAGTGGTAGAGCGCATCCTTGGTAAGGCTGAGGTCGGGAGTTCAATCCTCCCCAGCAGCACCATTTCCCCGAACCGGTACCTTACCCGGTGATGGCCGATCTCGAAAGCATAACATCATCCGCTCGGCCTAGCGGATGCATGCCCACAAGCAAAAATCCAGCTTCTCGATGCCAAGCGCGGTAAGCGAAATCCATGTTCGCCTGCGATCTGTGGTGTCAGGCTGGCGCACAAGGAGTTGGCGCTGTTCAAGCAAGGCAATCCACCGGACCAGCGTGGCTGTAGGAATATGCCCGTCCAGCCCGATCGCGGTAACATTAAGTTTGCGCCCTTCAGCCTCGGCTATGTAGAGTTCCAACAGGATTTCCCAACCGGTTTCATGAAACGGCAGGCCTTCAAAATGGGCTTCGCGCAACAGTCGCGTTTTGAATTGATGCCGGGCCTCGCCCAGAAGCTCGTCCTTTGTGGGCTCAAGCCTGATGTTTTCCGGCTCACCAGTGCTATTGGCCAACGCGTGCAGGGCACGTGCCAGTTCCAGAAGCTTTTCCCGCATATCCCCCTGACCTCATTTTTATAACTTTATAGGTCTAGGTTAAAAATGATTAATGAATTGGTCAACTTAGCCTGAAGGGCAGATCTAGGCCACTTCCGCCAGGCACCGTGCGGGGCTGGTTGCGCGCAAGGCTGCTACGCCCGCAAATCGGCCCATTCCGGGTTCCGGCGGAATGCGGCTTCGATATAACTGCACTGCGGCACGATCCTGAAACCCGTCTTGCGCGCATCGGCGATCAACGCTTCCGCCAGCTTGGCTGCCACGCCGCGCCCGCCGATTTCGGGCGGTACAATGGTGTGATCTGCGGTCACGACATCGCCCTGCTGGCTATAGGTCAACCGGCCGATCACATCGCTGCCCGCCACTTTCGCATGATATTCCCCGCGTGCGCCCTGATCAAAGTGGCTGATCGTTACCCCGAAGGTTCCCTGGGCCGCCTTTTCTGCCATAGTCTCCGCTCCTTGCTTGACCGGAAACGCACGCACAGACATTGCGGTTTCCAATGAAATTTTTTTCCGACAACACCGCCGCCGTCCATCCCCGCATCTGGGAGGCAATGCACGCCGCTGACAACCCCGATTCGGGGTATGATGGCGATGCCCTTTCGGCGCGGATGGATGATGCCTTCTCCGATCTGTTCGGGACGGAATGCGCCGCAATGTGGGTCGCCACCGGCACCGCTGCCAATTGTCTGGCGCTGGCCGCGATGGCGCAGCCCCACGGCGGCGTGGTGTGCCACCGCGAAGCGCATATCGAAATGGACGAAGGCGGCGCTCCGGGCTTTTACACGCACGGGGCCAAGCTCATGCTGGCCGACGGCGAGGGTGCCAAGCTGACGCCCGATGCCATCCGCGCGGTGATCGATCCGCTGCGCGATGGCGTGCATCAGGTGCAGCCCCACGCCATATCGATCACACAAGCCACCGAATATGGCCGGGTCTATACGCCGTCCGAAGTCGCCGCCATAGGCTCGCTCGCCCAAGGGCGCGGGCTGGGCTTGCATATGGACGGCGCGCGCTTTGCCAATGCGGTGGCGCATCTGGGCTGCCATCCGGCAGAATTGACCGCGCAGGCAGGCGTCGATGCGCTCAGCTTTGGCATGGTCAAGAATGGCGGGATGAACGCCGAGGCAATGGTGTTCTTCGATATGGAACTGGCCGATGTGGTCCGCTTTCGCCGCAAGCGTGCCGGGCATTTGCAATCGAAAGGCCGCTATCTGGCCGCGCAGATAGTGGCCATGATCGAGGGCGATCTGTGGCTGGACAATGCGCGCGCGGCCAATACCGCCGCGCAAGAACTGGCGCAAGCTTGCGGAACGCGGGTGTTCCATCCGGTTGAGGCGAACGAGATTTTCGTGATCCTTTCGCCCGCAGAACAAGCCACACTGCGCGCCCAAGGCTTTGATTTCTACGATTGGACAGCGCCCGCAGGGGCAGCAGGGGCCGTCCGCCTCGTCACCGCATGGAACAGCGACCCGGCGCATGTTGCCGCCCTCGCCCGCGCGATTGCCGCCTTATGAACTCACCGCCTGAACACGAACTACCCGGCACAGAGATACCGGGGCAGGCGCGCTTCTGGCAGTGGAACGTGGCCGGGCCATTCTTCATCGTTGCGCTGATCTGGGGATCGACGTGGCTGGTGATCAAAGACCAGATCGGCAGCGTTCCGCCAAGCTGGTCGGTGACTTGGCGATTTTCGGTCGCCGCCATGGGCATGGCTGCACTTGCGCTGGTCCGGGGCGAATCGCTGCGGATAAACGGGGCTGGCCTGCGGATTGCAACCTTGCTGGGTCTTACCCAGTTCGTGATGAACTTCCAGTTTGTCTATCGCGCCGAACAGCACCTGACGTCGGGCATCGTGGCGGTGCTGTTCGCGCTTTTGCTGGTGCCCAATGCCTTGCTTGGCTGGTTTTGGTTGAAACAACCGGTGACGCGCGGCTTCATGACCGGATCAAGCGTGGCGGGCGCGGGCATCGCGCTGCTGCTGATCCATGAATACCGCATGGCCCCGCCCGAAGGAAAAGTCCTCGTCGGCATCTTGTTGACTGTCGCTGCCTTGTTGAGCGCCTCGCTCGCCAATGTCTTGCAGGGCAGCAAAAGTGCGCGCAGCCAGCCGATGATCCCGTTGCTGTGCTGGGGAATGCTGTTTGGCGCGGCGATGGACGGCTTGTTTGCCTTTGCCGTGGAAGGACCACCGCAATTCGATACGCGGCCAAGCTATATGTTCGGTGTGCTCTATCTTGGCCTGATCGGTTCGGTAGTAACCTTCCCGCTCTATTTCAGGTTGTTGCAACGTCTTGGCACCGGGCGAGGAGCCTATAACGGGGTTCTGGTGCCGGTGATCGCGATGATCTTGTCGACCATATTCGAAGGCTATCGCTGGTCCGTTCTGGCAGCATCTGGGGCCGGTTTGGCGATGTTGGGGCTGGTGCTGGCACTCAATGCGCGCAAGCCTTCGCGGTAAGTCGGGAACGCGGGCTTCCACCCCAACACGCGCTTGGCCTTGCCATTCGCCACGCGCCGGTTTTCGGCATAAAACGCCAGCGCCATGGGTGAAAGGTTCGCCTCCTCCAGCGATTGCATCGGCGGCGGCGCAATGCCCAGCATACGCGCGGCTGCTTCGATCACCATGTTCTGGCTGCACGGCAGGTCATCGGCCAGATTATAGGCGCCCGAAGGCCCGGCAAATCCGGCCATCACGCCGCTGACGATATCTTCCACATGGACCCGGCTAAACACCTGATCGGGAATGGCAATACGGTGCGCGCGGCCCTCGGTCACACGGTCCAGCGCGCTGCGCCCCGGCCCGTAAATGCCGGGCAGACGGAACAAGCGCACCCGTGCATCCAGCGCCTGCCAAGCAAGGTCGGCATCGGCCCGCGCGGTGCGGCGGCCCCTTCCCACGGGCGTGCTTTCATCAACCCAGGCCCCGCCCGCATCGCCATAGACTCCGGTGGACGAAAGGTAGCCGATCCATTGCACCCCGCTGCTGGCAATATCCGCGCCATAAGCGTCAAGCACCGGCTCTGTGCCATCGCGCGCTGGCGGCACGGATGACAGCACATGCGTCGCTTCGGCAAGCGCGGCGCGCACCGCAGCACCATCGGCAAAGGCCAAATCCCCCACGCTGCCGGTGCCGCGCACCTGCCATCCAAGAGTTCGCAACCGTCCGGCCAGCACTTGTGCGGTGTAGCCCATTCCGAAAATCAGCATGCTATTCATACAAAGCACTATAACCGCGATTGCCGCATAGGCCATCGCTTCCTAAGTTGGGGGCATGAACGATCTGTCCAGCGCCCCCTTCGCCCCCCCATCCGTCATCCACCGTGCGGACTATCGCCCGCCCGAATGGCTGGTGCCCGAAATCGCGCTCGACTTTGCGCTGTCGCTCAATGCGACGGTCGTGAAATCGGTGCTGAAAGTGCGCAAAAACCCCGCTGGCACCGGCTCTCCCCACTTGCGCCTCAATGGCGAAGGTATTGAGGCAAAGGCCGTTTCCGTTGACGGTGTGGCCCACACCGCATGGAAGCTAGATGGCGATGATCTGGTGATCGATCTGCCCGGCGGCGCGCATGATGTGACAATCGAAACCGTAATCGATCCTGCCGCAAACACCCAGCTTTCCGGGCTATACGCCTCCAATGGCCTGCTCTGCACCCAGTGCGAGGCCGAGGGTTTCCGCCGCATCACCTTCTTCCCCGACCGGCCCGATGTGCTCTCGGTCTATTCGGTGCGGATGAGTGGCGAAAAGGCCGCGTTTCCGGTGCTCTTGTCGAACGGCAACCCCGTGGCGGCGGGTGATAACGGCGATGGCACGCATTGGGCGGAATGGCACGATCCGTGGCCCAAGCCTTCGTATCTGTTCGCCCTTGTGGCGGGCGATCTGGTGGCTTCGCGCGACCATTTCATAACAATGTCGGGCCGCAAGGTCAGCCTTGCGATCTATGTCCGCGCCGGTGATGAATCGCGTACGAGCCATGCCATGAACTCGCTGATCGCTTCGATGAAGTGGGACGAGGAGGTTTACGGCCGCGAATATGACCTTGATGATTTCAACATCGTGGCGGTCAGCGATTTCAACGCGGGCGCGATGGAGAACAAGGGGCTTAACGTCTTCAACACGCGCTATATTCTGGCTGATCCTGAAACCGCGACCGACGGCGATTACGACGCGGTTGAGGGTGTGGTCGCGCATGAATACTTCCACAACTGGTCGGGCAACCGTGTCACCTGCCGCGACTGGTTCCAGCTGAGCCTCAAGGAAGGCTTTACAGTCCTTCGCGATCAACAGTTTAGCGCGGATCGCGGCTCGCCTCCGGTGAAGCGGATCGAGGATGTGCGGATTTTGCGCGCGGCGCAGTTCCCCGAGGATTCCGGCCCGCTCGCCCATCCGATCCGCCCCGATTCCTATCAGGAAATCAGCAACTTCTATACCGCCACGGTCTATAACAAGGGCGCAGAAGTGATCCGCATGATGACCGTGATGACCGGCATGGAGCGGTTTCTGAAAGGCACCACGCTCTACTTTGACCGCCACGATGGCGAGGCGGCGACCTGCGAGAACTTTATCCAAGCCATTGAAGACGGAGCGGAAATTGATCTGGCGCAGTTCCGCCGCTGGTACGAACAGGCAGGCACACCCAAAGTGGGCGTAAAGGTGGCGTTTGCGGGCGGAACGGTGGCGCTGACGCTGTCCCAGACGATGAATCCCACCCCCGGCCAGCCGGTCAAGCAGCCCATGGTGATCCCGCTGCGCACCGCGCTGTTCGATCATGCTACAGGCCAGCATAACGGCGAGCAATTGCTGGTGCTGACCCAGCCCGAGGAGACCTTCACCTTCGAAGGCTTCACCGCGCCGCCGGTGCTGTCGATCAACCGTGGCTTCTCCGCACCGGTCGAGATCATCGCGCCGGTCAGCGCCGATGATCTGGTGTTCCTCGCCGCGCATGATGACGATCCCTTCGCGCGCTATGAGGCGATGCAGCAGTTGATCGTGCGCCATCTGGTGGCCGCGGTTTCGGGCGCGATGTCCGATGCCGAGCGCGCATCCGGGCGCGCGGCGATTGGCGATGCGATGGCGGCGATTCTCGATGACACCGCCCTTGATGATCTGATGCGCGGCGAATTGCTGATCCTGCCGGGCGAGGCCTACCTTGCCGAACAGCTGACCCGCGCTGATCCGACCCGCATCTTTGCCGAGCGTGAGGGGTTGAAGCGCTGGCTGGGTGAGACATTGCAGGACAAGTGGCTGGCCCTGCATGACCGGTGCAGCGCGGTGCCGTATAGCCTTGATGCCGCCGCGCGCGGCGCGCGCAAGCTGAAGACGCAGGCGCTAGTCTATCTCGCGCCCGCCAACCCTGCGCAAGCCGCGGCCCGCGCCAAGGCGCAATACGACACCGCCACCAACATGACCGACCGCCAATCCGCGCTGATGGTGCTGTGCAGCCTAGATTGTGCGCAGCGCGAAGCCGCGCTGGCCGATTTCCACGCGCGGTTCGATGGCAACATGCTGGTGATCGACAAGTGGTTCTCGCTTCAGGCCGGATCGCTGAACCCCAACGCCACAGAACACGTCAAGGCTTTGGCGAGCCACGCCGATTTCACCCTGACCAACCCCAACCGCGTGCGCGCGCTGTGGATGGCCTATGCGGTCAATGCGCAGGCGTTCCATAAGGAAGGCGGCGAAGGCTATCGCCTGATCGCCGACCTGATCCTCGCGCTTGATCCGATCAACGGCAACGTCGCCGCGCGCTTCGTGCCACCGCTCGGCCGCTGGAAGAAGGTGGACGAAGCCCGCGCCGCCTTGATGCGCGCAGAGCTCGAGCGGATTGCCGCTGCGCCCAACCTTTCGCGCGATGTGCGTGAGCAGGTGACCAAGAGCCTTGAAGGGTGAGCGTCGAGGCGCTGACCCATCCGCTGCTGGCAGGCGCGGCGCACGGCTTTCTGGGCCGGCGCGGCGGGGTGAGCACGGGCGAACTGGCGGGGCTGAACGTCAGCTATAGCGAGGATGACCCCGCGCTGACCGCGCAGAACCGCGCGCTGGCGGTGGCGGCGGTGCGCCCGGGCGGCACATTGCAGACCTGCTACCAGATCCATTCCGCCGATGTGGTAACGGTGGCTCAAGCCTGGGCGGATGCTGACCGCCCCAGGGCCGATGCACTGGTGACCGACCGCCCCGGCATTGTGCTGGGCGTGCTGACCGCCGATTGTGCGCCGGTGCTGTTCCACGATGCCACCGCAGGCGTTGTCGGCGCGGCCCATGCGGGGTGGAAGGGCGCGTTCACCGGCGTGTGCGAGGCGACGCTGGAGGCGATGGAAGCGCTGGGTGCCAGTCGCGCAAACATCGCCGCCGTCGTCGGGCCTTGCATCGCACAGAAAAGCTATGAAGTGGACGCCGTGTTCGAGGCGCGCTTCCTGGAACAAGCGCCAGAGAACGCGCGCTTCTTCCGCGCCGGACGCCAAGGCCACGCATGGTTCGATCTGGAAGGCTATGTCGCCTCGCACCTGCGCGATGCGGGCACCGGCAAAGTCGGCATGCTGGGCGAAGACACTTATGCGCAAGAGGCGCGGTTCTATTCGTTCCGCCGCGCCACGCACCGCGCCGAGGCGGGTTATGGGCGGCAAATTTCGCTGATCGGGCTTGCCGCCGGGTGACGCCGGTCCTCTATAGCTTCCGCCGCTGCCCATATGCGATGCGCGCGCGGCTGGCGCTGGCGATCAGCGGGACGACCTGCGCCTTGCGCGAGGTAAAGCTGGCCGCCAAACCCGCCGCCATGCTCGCCGCATCGCCCAAAGGCACGGTGCCGGTGCTGGTCCTGCCCGATGGAACGGTGATCGAACAAAGCCTTGAGGTGATGCACTGGGCGCTGGCGCAAAGTGATCCCGAAAGCTGGCTTGCCCGCAACGATCCCGCCCTGATCGCGCGCAATGACGGCGCATTCAAGCACGACCTTGACCGCTACAAATACCCCGACCGCCACGGCTCGGATGCGCTGGCCCACCGCGAAAACGGCCTTACCTTCCTGCGCGATCTTGAGGCCCGGCTGGCCGCCCATGGCCAATTGTGCGGGCCACAACGCGGGCTGGCCGACATGGCCGTCATGCCCTTCGTGCGCCAGTTCGCCAGCGTAGACGCCGCATGGTTCGCCAGTCTCGACTTGCCCCACGTGCAACGCTGGCTGGCGGGCCACGTGGAATCGGCGCTATTTGCGGCAGTCATGGAAAAGTTCACGCCCTGGACAGAAGGCGATGCGGTGGTCCGCTTTCCGGAATAGGCGCGCGTTTGGCGCAGGCATTGGCAAATCAGGTTCGCGCCGAGGCGCGGAGAAATTGTGCTTCTTGCTACGAGGACCGTTAAATCATGAATGCTCTGAATGGGGGTTTTCAAACTTGTCACTGGAATCCGGCACTGCAATCCTGGAACCCACACCAGACAAAAAGCGCCATTAATCGGTGTATTTGTCCTGCGTTTTTTGGGCTCCGGACTCGACTCTTTTGGCGGTTTATGTGGGTTAGGTGGTGTGCTCAGCATCCGGTGAAGCACGTCATCTTCCTGCTGGTGGTCATTTTCGGTTATGGATAATCCCTTCGACAGTCCACGCATCCTACTAAAAGAGGCGAAGGAACACATCGCCCGCGTCGAACTTGGAGCAGAAGCCTTTCTCAACAACAAGGGTAACATCGGCGGAACCGAGGTCGACCCAAAAAGCGGAGAGATACTTCTCTATGTCCAGTTTGCTTCTGGCATCCCCATGCGGATTAATATGGACGTCAAGGCAGCCGCAAGAGACCTACGAGACGCCCTCGATCATGCTGTTTACGCCAGTGCTGTCGTGATTTCTGGCGGTGACCCTGAAAAGACCAAATTCTTGGTGGCCGACACAACCGATGGCATCCAGCAAGCTATCAAGCGAAGAACGTGCAAAGATGTCCATGAAGATATCATCGCCCTCATGGTCAAAGAAGGCGCCTGCGAAACCGGGAACCGAACTATATGGACCCTTAACAAGCTGCGGAACCGGGATACACACAAGGTTATATCGGCTGCACACCTCACATCCGAAGGTTTTAAGACGCAGAACGGAATAATTGATGCCGAGTTCACCCTTATCAGTGAATGGCGCACTACCCGAAATCGCGTGTATTTTGCTCGATGCTCCGCAAAATCTCAGTTCCACGTCGAGATAGGACCTACCTTGGCAGTATGCTTCAATAGGGCTTTGAATACCTCCCGTGAGCCAGCTTCTACGTTTCTGCATCGCGCTGCGGATGAGGTCGAACGCATCATTGGGGACATCGAAAAAGAGACACTCCGCATTATCGCGGACCGCCCTTAGCGCTGGCCTGTCATGAGCATCACTAGCAGGATTCGGCTGCTTTGTCGTCTACATCACCCCGGGGCTTGAACCGGGGTTAGGCTTTTCTTTGCGGCGTGCGGCAAGAACGGTAGTTCACGCAGAGAGCGCAGAGGCCGCAGAGACCTATCGTGGGGAAGCACAGGGGATCGTGGATCGATGGGAGGCTTTGTACATTCTCCACATCTCTGCGCTCGTGGCGGTCTCTGCGCGAAAAAGAAAAGAAGCGGGACCCCGGGTCAAGCTGTACAGACCGGGGGGACGGTGAAAGGGGGGAAAGAGTAGCCCTCCCTGGCCTGCCAGTCCAAAACCGCGCTAAACCGTGCCTGCCCCGTCCGGTTGAGACGCTGCTTCCGTCCCTTCGGGCCCGCGTTTTGTGCCCCAGTGGATCGAGCTCCAGACGCGTTCGTGGAAGTAATAGAGGCCGATCTTGGTGATCACTTCGGTGCCCGCAATCGCGCCTGCCTGGGCCGGGCTGCCGGTGAACAGCCAGCCCAGCAGGAACGTATCAATGCTGCCCAGCGTGCGCCAACTGATCGCTTTGACGATGGAACGGCTGTGGTCTTCGTGACCGCGAAACAGGATCATTCAGACAGTCCCCCAAAGCACCGTTGCCCCCGGCTCTACCCGATCAGCAAAGCAACGATGCGCTCTGCGGCATCTTCGGGTGTTTCGCGCGTGGTGTCTACCCGAATTTCAGGAGCCTCTGGCGCTTCATAGGGGCTATCGATCCCGGTGAAATTCTTGAGCTGGCCAGCGCGCGCCTTTTTATACAGGCCCTTTACGTCACGGCGTTCGGCCTCTTCCAGCGGCGTGTCGATGAACACTTCGTGGAATTCGCCCTCGGTCAAAAGGCCGCGCACCATTTCGCGCTCGGCGCGGAACGGGCTGATGAAAGCGGTCAGCACGATCAGGCCGGCATCGGTCATCAACCGGGCCACTTCGCCCACGCGGCGGATGTTTTCGATGCGGTCCGCCTCGGTAAAGCCCAGATCCTTGTTCAGCCCGTGGCGCACATTGTCCCCATCCAGCAGGAAGGTGTGCTTGCCCAGCGCGTGCAGCTTCTTTTCCACCAGATTGGCGATGGTCGATTTGCCCGAACCCGAAAGGCCGGTGAACCAAAGCACGGCAGGCTTCTGGTTCTTCGATGCGGCATGGGCCTCGCGGCTGATGTCCAATGCTTGCCAATGCACGTTCTGTGCGCGACGGAGGCTGAAGTTCAGCATGCCCGCCGCAACCGTGGCATTGGTGATCTTGTCGACCAGCACGAACCCGCCCAGCGTGCGGCTTTGCGCATAAGGTTCGAACACGATGGGCTTGTCGGTGGCCAGTTCGGCCACGCCGATTGCGTTCAGTTCCAGCGTCTTGGCGGCAAGCTGTTCCATCGTGTTGACGTTCACGACATATTTGGGCGCCTGTACGGTGGCCGATACGGTTTGCGTGGCAAGCTTGAGCCAATAGGCGCGGCCCGGAATCATCGCTTCGTCGTTCAGCCACACGAAAGTCGCTTCAAACTGGTCGGCGGCCTGTGGCGGATTGTCGGCCAGCGCGATCACATCGCCGCGTGAACAGTCAACCTCGTCGGCAAAGCACACCGTCACCGATTGTCCGGCAACCGCCTGATCCAGATCCTGATCGAGCGTGACGACGCGGGTGACCGTGCTGGTCTTGCCCGATGGCAGCACACGGATCGCATCGCCCGGCTTGACCGAACCTGTTGCGATCAGGCCGGAAAAGCCCCGGAAATCAAGGTTCGGACGGTTGACCCATTGCACCGGCATGCGGAACGGCTTGTCCACGTCGGCAGACGACAGAACTTCCACAGTTTCCAGATGCTCGATCAGCGTCGGGCCTGAGTACCAAGGCGTGTTGTCAGACTTCGTGGTGATGTTATCGCCCTTGAAGCCCGAAATCGGCATGGCGGTGAAGGCTTCGATCCCGATGGAGCGGGCAAATTCGGTGTAATCCTTGACGATGGCGTCGAAGATGACCGGATCGTAATCGACCAGATCCATCTTGTTCACCGCCAGCACGATGTTCTTGATGCCGATCAAGTGGCACAGATAGGAATGGCGGCGCGTCTGGACCAGCACGCCCTTGCGCGCATCGATCAGGATCACGGCAAGGTCGGCGGTTGATGCGCCGGTCACCATGTTGCGCGTATACTGTTCGTGGCCGGGGCAATCGGCGACGATGAACTTGCGCTTTTCGGTGTTGAAAAAGCGATAGGCCACGTCAATCGTGATGCCCTGTTCGCGTTCCGCCGCCAGACCATCGACCAGCAGCGCGAAATCGATCTCTTGGCCTTGCGTGCCAACCTTCTTCGAATCGTTTTCCAGCGCGGTAAGCTGGTCTTCGAAGATCATCTTCGAATCATACAGTAAGCGCCCGATCAGCGTCGATTTGCCATCATCCACCGATCCGCAAGTAATGAAGCGCAGCATCGTCTTGTGCTGATGCTGGTCAAGATAAGCCTCGATGTCCTCGGCGATGAGGGCTTCGGTCTGATAGATCACGTTATCGTCCGACATCAGAAGTACCCCTGCTGCTTCTTCACTTCCATGCCCGCGCCGCCGGCATCCTTGTCAATCACGCGGCCTTGACGTTCGCTGGTGGTGGTCAGCAGCGTTTCCTGGATAACTTCCGGCAGCGTCTTGGCGGTGCTTTCGACAGCGCCGGTCAGCGGGAAGCAGCCCAGTGTGCGGAAGCGGATCGAGCGGTTGGTTATCTCGGGGCGATAGCCGAGCACTTTTTCCAGCCGCTCGATATCGTCGGCCATGAACAACTGGCCTTCCCACTCGAATGTCGGGCGCACGTCCGCAAAGTAGAGTGGGACAATCGGCACATCGTTGAGGTGGATGTACTGCCAGATGTCGAGCTCGGTCCAGTTGCTGATCGGGAACACGCGGATCGATTCGCCCTTATTCTTGCGGGCGTTATACAAGTTCCACAGTTCGGGGCGCTGGTTCTTGGGGTCCCAGCCATGGCTGGCGGTGCGGAAGGAAAAGATGCGCTCCTTGGCGCGGCTCTTTTCCTCATCGCGCCGCGCGCCGCCGAATGCTGCATCAAAGCCATACTTATCAAGTGCTTGCTTCAGGCCCTCGGTCTTCCACATATCGGTGTGCAGCGCGCCGTGATCGAACGGGTTGATGCCGCGCTCGGTCGCTTCGGGGTTTTGATAGACCAGAAGTTCCATGCCGCTTGTCGTCGCCATCTTGTTGCGCAGCGCGTACATTTCCTTGAACTTCCACGTCGTATCGACATGGAGCAGCGGAAAGGGCGGTGGCGATGGGTAAAACGCCTTGCGCGCCAGATGCAGCATCACCGCGCTGTCCTTGCCGACAGAATACATCATCACCGGGTTTTCGGCCTCGGCCACAACCTCGCGCATGATATGGATGGCCTCGGCTTCAAGGCGCTGCAAGTGGGTGAGTGTTGAACTGGTCATGGGTCGGTATTCCGCTCCGCTATTGCGTGATGCGACATTCGCGCACTGTTATGATGACTTATGCTCCCATTTGGAACCATGGAGGCGAATGCAAAACTTTGCAGGCGGCAACTCCAGCTTCCTCCTTCCAGTCAGACTGAAAGCTTGCAGCGCAGCGGGTGAAGGCCTAAGCGCATTGCATGGCCGTATACTTGCATGAAAATGACCTTCCCGACGGCGCTCTCGCGCCCGGGCCGGTTGCCGTCGATACTGAAACAATGGGGCTGATCACGCCCCGCGACAGACTGTGTCTCGTGCAGATTTCAGACGGCTTGGGCGATGAACACCTCGTCCGCTTTGCACCCGGCAGCGATTTCGCCGCACCCAACCTGAAAGCCGTTCTGGCCGATCCCGCCCGGCTGAAGCTTTATCACTTCGCCCGGTTCGATCTTGCAGCGGTCGAACATTATCTTGGCGTTGTCGCAGCGCCGGTATTCTGCACCAAGATCGCCTCAAAGCTGGTCCGCACTTATACCGATCGCCACGGCTTGAAAGACCTTGTGCGCGAATTGCTTGGCAAGGAAATCTCCAAACAGCAGCAATCCAGCGACTGGGGAGCGCCCACTTTGAGCGATGCGCAGCAGGAATATGCCGCATCCGATGTGCGCCATCTCCATGCTATGCACAAAATTCTGGTCGAGCGGCTGGAACGCGAAGGCCGCACCGCCATTGCGCAGGCCTGCTTCGATTTCCTGCCGATGCGCGCGCGTCTCGATCTGGCCGGCTGGGCAGAGCGTGACATCTTCAGCCACGAGTAATGTGCAAAGGATAAGGCTGCCACGATGACCGTGCAAGCCGACATCATGCGTACCAAGCGCCGGGGCTTTGCTGCCCCCGGCAGCTTTCATGATCGCCTTGTCCATTTTCTAGCGCGGGCATTGCCAGCGGCCGTCGGCGCGATGGTCGCGATCATGATCATTTCACCCTTATCGCCGCGCGGGGAAATCAGCTTTCTGCTTGATCGCCGCAAGGTGGCCGTGCTCAATGATCGCGTGCAAGTGTCGAGCGCGATGTATCGCGGGCAGGACGATGACGGGCGCAGCTTTTCGATAAGCGCAGGCTCTGCAGTACAGCACACGCAAGCGGTGCCAACTATCGAACTCGATCAGCTCACCGCGCGGATTTTGCTCGATGATGGTCCGGCGCTGCTCACGGCGGGCAAAGGCTCCTATGATTTCGGCAAGGAAATTGTCGACATTGTGGGGCCGATCAATTTCCAGACCGCCGATGGTTACCGGATGACCGCAACCAACGTCGACATTGATCTGGGTTCCAAGCTTCTGAAAAGCCGTGGTCCGGTGGAAGGCCGCATTCCCGCTGGCACATTTTCTGCCGACACGATAAGCGCCAACTTGTCGGAACGCTCGGTAACGCTGCAAGGAAACGCCCGCCTCCATATGGTGCCGGACAGGATGAAAATGCCATGACCAGATTTGAAATCATCCGCGCTGCCCGCCCCTTGCGCATGGCTGCGTTGGGCTTTGCCGGATCGGCCGCGCTGGTCGCGGGCGCACAGCATCTGTCAGCGCAAGGGATCGCCAGCCACAACAGCGATGCCCCGGTCAACTATCTGGCGGACCGGATCGAGGTGCAAGACAAGGCCAAGCGCGTGGTCCTATCAGGCAACGTAGACATTTCGCAAACCGACTTGCGCCTGCAGGCTGCCCGCACAACTGTGGCCTATTCAGACGCTGGCGGCATCCAGATTGACCGGATTGATGCCACTGGCGGGGTGCAAGTCACGCGCGGCAGCGAAAGCGCGCGTGGCGATGTGGCGGTTTATGATTTTGGCCGCAATATCATCACGATGACGGGCAACGTCGCACTCCGCCGTGGTGGTGATACCCTGAATGGCGGACGGCTGGTGATTGACCTTGATTCAGGACTGTCGAGCGTGGACGGACGTTCAGGCGCTGCCAATGGGGCAGGCAGCAGCCGGGTTTCAGGCACATTCAAAGTGCGCGAACGCGATTAACTGACCCCGCGCACGCAGTTTTTGCGCGCTTCAGCTATCAATCCGGCTTCGGCATCGAGCTTGCGCCGCGTGTAAACACTTTCGATCCGCTGCAAGGTCGAACATTCAAACCGCGCACCTTGCCTGGCCGCCAATGCCAAAGTTTCAGCCAAGTGCTCCGGCTGCACAGCTCCGCTTTGGGCAAGGAAGGCATCCATCCAACGGCCGTTATTGGCCATTGTGGCCGCCATAGCCTTGCGGCCATCCGCGCTGGCCATTAGCTTGGCCGTAGCAGCAGCAAGTGGCATCTGGCTTTCACCCATTCCCCAGAGTGCCGCAAGCCTCCTTGTTGCTTCGGGCAAGTCACCCGCTTTGGTGGCGATTTCCAGCATCGTTTGCTGGGCAACCGAATCGCGCCAGCCGCGCTGGGCAGCCTTTTGCAGCAGCAAAAACGCCTTCTCGTTGTCACCATTGCGTACCGTTGCGATGGCCAGCAACGACAAGTGCTCGGCAGGTATGGGGCGACGTTGGACCAGAAGCTGCGCTGCCTTTAACGCCTCGGCCGGATCGGCCGAGCGGACAGTGGACAGCACCAGCCGCGCTTGCGAAAAGCTCCTGAACATTTGCGGGACAACCGGCGCCAACATCGGGGTACGCCGCGCTTGGCGATCCAATTGCGCGCCTGCAGCGAGAAACGCGAGTGCCACCAGAAGGCCAATCCATGCATAACGGATCATGACGTTGGCTCCCCGTTACTGACGGGTTCAAGTTTGCGCGGGGGCGCAATCAGCAGAAGCGCAAATGCGGCAAGGCATAGCATCGTTTGGTTTCGCAATGGAAAATCGAGCGTTGATTGCAGCGCCATGGCCACAAGTATCCCGGCACCCGCCAGAGCGGTCCAGCGTTGCGGCGTCAAAACGGCGCGCCATGCGGCAAAAACGATCCACGCCACCCAGCCCAGCACCACGGCAAGACCGAAACCGCCTGCTTCAATGGCGAGTTCGATATAATCATTGTGCGCCCGCCCCGCCCGCCGGGGGGAGATGTACTCCAAAGATTCGTCGACCTGAAAGACTTCGTCAAAGGTGCCCATACCTGAACCGACAGGCCAGTAACGCTGCGCTGCAAACCGGGCATCTTCCCAAATCAAAGAGCGTTGCCCGTCCCCTTGTTCGAAACGGTCAGCAATGGTGCCAAGACGTGTTTCACCCAGCATCGGGATCAGGCCGATGAGGACAACGGAGGCAAGGCCCGCGGCAACAAAAGCGCGCGATATGGTTGCGAAGGTGAACGTCGATGTCTTGGCGTATCCGGTTATAGCTTTTGCAGCGGCAAGACTGGCAGGCAAAATCAGCAAAGCGATGCTGCTTCTGGATTGGGTCAGAAAAACACCCAAGGTTAGCAGGATGGCAACCAAAAGTTTGCCCAGCGTACCAAGCGCAGTGCGCTTGGCTACAGGCAAGGCAACGAGCAGCAGCAAGCAGCAATCGAGGAAAAGGCCCGTCGAATTGCGGTTCGCAAACAGGCCGAACATGATCCCGGGCTTTGCGCTGGCAGGATACAACAGGCTTAGCCCATCCGTGCCCAGCGCTTCGGCAATGCCGGGCACGAGGTTAAGCATTCCCAAGCCGATCAGGACAGCCATGATGCGCTGGCGCTTTTCGCAATCCAGCGACCAGCCAAGCGCGATGACCGTGAACGGCGCTATCAAACCGATAAAAGCAACAAATGTCCGAGCCTGGCTGACGGTGAGCGCTGACCAGGTGTGGCCACCTGCAAAGCCGTAAGCTTCGGCAACCAGTTGCCTGCCCGGGAGTCCGGACCAGATCGCGGCCGGGAGCGGGACGAGTTGGATCAGCGGCAGTGCCAATGCCGCAAGCACCAGCGCAATCATCGCGCGCGGTGCCGAGGCAAAGAAGCTGCGCACAGCTTCATAGGACATCGCGAGTATTGCCAGTGCGGCAAGTTGCACCACGAGGTTGGACAAGCCATAGCCAGCCCCGCCGCCACCGAACAAACCGGCCAATATCAACAATATAGATATCTGTCCAAGGGGCGTTTTGAGCATGCCTCGTGATGACATTTATTTGGCTCTATCACAAGATACGTTTGAACGAAGCCAGCG
This sequence comes from Novosphingobium sp. AAP83, assembly GCF_001295795.1. Classification (GTDB taxonomy): domain Bacteria; phylum Pseudomonadota; class Alphaproteobacteria; order Sphingomonadales; family Sphingomonadaceae; genus Novosphingobium. The sequence goes on along the minus strand of NZ_LJHY01000001.1, from coordinate 65,657 downwards.
CGTGATTCACGTTTATTGGCACAATCAGCAATAGAAACAGCCCATTGCCCAAAACGCCAAAAACCCGGCCACTACAAAAGTGACCGGGCTTTGCCAGCTCAAAAGGAGCTTAAACGATCAATCGCCGGGTGTTTTTGCGATTTCGTTGACAACAACCGCAGTTGCTGCAACCGAGCCAACGATTACAGCGAGCAAAAGCAGCGGTGCCAGCGAGTTGTCGGCAGCAACCTTAGCAGATGCGCGGTTGGCCGAATAGACTGCGGCAGGATAGATCGAAGATCCGCTCGCGCGGGTTCCGGCTTGCGCTGCAATCGGCGTAACCAGCAGTGCAGACGCAGCAAGCGCCGAGGCAATCTTTGAGAAACTCATTTAAATTCTCCTAAAGCAGTACCGCTTCCGTCTACCGCCCTCTCGACTAAAGTTCATACTGCGATGCAAAATGATTCGCAACAAAAACTAGGTGTTAACCCTTACTTTTAGCAATTTAAGGGAAAAATCCCATCGCAGCCAATGGACATGTCAACCCTTAAGTAGCTCGATTATCGAGATTTTACGTTTGTTTAATGCCTCTGAGATGCTGATTCTAGTTGAATTTTTTACGGCTTTCCTGGGATCTATCGATATCGGAAGCATCTCGCGTCTGCACTCGCAAGGCAACATCTGTGACAATCGGCACAATGCTGCAATGCGTCATTCTCTCCTCGCAGTCTTTCAGCAGCCTGCGAATTTTGGCAAGCATGTGCCACTTTGGACCATCAGCGCCATCACTTGCCGATGCGGAGTCAGGCTTGACCCATTGCTACAATGCTGCGATGCAGCGTCCGTTTTGGAGATACTGTTCCAATACCATGCGGATATTCGGGTTGCGCCATGTTTGGAGCGATTGGTGCTAGCCCTGTTGGATCTGGAACCGGATCTACACTTTCTGGGGGAAGTGTTTCAGCTACAGAGGGCTCACATAATTCGGAAGTGGGATAGTACGTGGAAAATACAGCAAATAAGCCTGCCCGCAAAGGAATCATTCTGGCAGGCGGATCAGGAACAAGACTCTACCCACTGACGCGCGGTGTTTCAAAGCAGTTGATGCCCGTATTCGACAAACCGATGATTTATTACCCGCTGAGCACGCTCATGCTCGCGGGTATTCGCGACATACTGATCATTACCACGCCAGAGGATGCTGCGCAGTTCCAGCGTGTCTTGGGAGATGGATCTGCATTTGGTGTGGCGCTATCTTACGCGGTTCAACCGACCCCTGATGGCCTTGCGCAAGCCTTCCACATTGGCGCCGACTTCATTGGCGGCGATCCAAGCGCGCTCGTGCTTGGCGATAACATTTTCTATGGTCATGGGCTGCCGCAATTGTTGCAAAGTGCAAGTAGGCAGAGCAGCGGCGCCAGCGTCTTTGCATACCGGGTTAACAATCCCGAAGCTTATGGCGTTGTTTCGTTCACCAGCGATGGCCGTGCCGAAACGATTGAGGAAAAGCCGCTCACCCCCAAGTCGAACTATGCGGTGACGGGGCTTTATTTCTACGACAACACCGTGGTTGACCGGGCGCGGGATTTGCAGCCTTCGCCGCGCGGGGAACTTGAGATCACCGACTTGAACCGGCTCTACATGGATGAGGGCGCGCTGTCGGTCGAGATCATGGGACGCGGTTTTGCCTGGCTGGATACCGGAACGCATGGTTCCTTGCTGGATGCCGCCACTTATGTGCGCATCACCGAAGAGCGGCAGGGATTGAAGATTTGCTGCCCGGAAGAAATCGCGTGGCGGCAAGGCTTCATCACCGATAGTGAGCTTGAAGCCATCGCACAGCCATTGCGCAAATCGGGTTATGGCGAATATCTGTTGCAATTGTTGAATGATCGGGGCGCGAGATGATCATTACCGCATGCGACATTGCCGGACCGCTTATCATCGAGCCCAAAGTGTTTGGGGATGAACGTGGCTTCTTTATGGAAAGCTGGAACGCAGCCGCTTTTGCGCAAGCAGGGCTAGACCTGACCTTCGTTCAGGACAATCACAGCCGCTCGCAAAAAGGCGTGCTGCGCGGCATGCACTTCCAGAACCCCGCACCGCAGGGCAAGCTGGTGCGCGTCGTATCGGGCGCGGTGTTTGATGCCGTGGTCGATTTGCGGCGGTCTTCGCCAACATTCGGCAAATGGACGGGTGTGCTGCTTTCGGCAGAGAACAAGCGCATGTTCTGGGTGCCCGAAGGCTTTGCCCACGGCTTCCTGACGCTGGAAGAAAACACCGACTTTCTCTACAAATGCACGTCTGCCTATTTGCCGCAGAATGAATGCAGCCTGGCTTGGGACGATCCCGAGGTAGGCATCGATTGGCCGCTGGACGGGATTGAGCCTAAACTTTCGGCCAAGGACGCGGTTGGCGTGCCACTGGCGCAAGTGCAAGCATTCGCATAAGGCGCGCCAATCACCGCCGCTGCTGCTGCGGCGGCACTATAAATGCCGCCCCACGGCGCTGCGCCAGCGGTCCAGCCTGCCCTCGCGCGCTGGTGCCAACATATCCGGCTCGAACACATCGCGCGGGGCGATCATCCCGCGCGCCTGGGCCAGATCCTGAAAATGGCCGAGGCCGATAGCGGCAAGGATCGCAGCACCGCGTGCTGTCGTCTCCACATCCGCGGGCCGTTCGCACCGGATGTCCAGCATATTGGCGATGTCTTGCGCCAGCCAGTTGTTTGCGCTCATCCCGCCATCAAGCCGCAGCAATGACCAGCCCGCCCCATCCGCCGCAAACGCCGCGCCGAGGTCATGGAAAACGTGGCCGATCGATTCCAGCGCCGCCCGCACAATATGCGCGCGTGTTGCGGCAAACGACAGTCCGGTAATGCTGCCCCGCGCATCGGCCAGCCAATAAGGTGCGCCAAGGCCAGACAGGGCCGGCACCACCACCACACCCGCGCTGTCTTCCACCGATCGCGCCAGTGCCTCGCTATCGCCTGCACTGTCCAGCAATCCGATGCTGTCGCGCAGCCATTTCACAAGGCTTCCGGCGACGAAGACCGATCCTTCCAGCGCAAAACTACGCTCGCCATTCACTTCGCACAGCACGGTGCCCAGCAGACGGTGCGTAGATCGCGGCGGCTGCTGCCCCATGTTGGAAAGGATAAACGCGCCCGTGCCCAGCGTCGCCTTGGCCTCGCCTTTGGCAAAGCAGCCCTGCCCGATGGTGGCGGCCTGCTGATCGCCCGCAAGCCCGGTAATCGGGATCGCGCTGCCAAACAGTTCCGGCACGGTCTCGCCAAATCGCCCGCCATTGGGCACAATTTCCGGCAAAGCGGATTGCGGCACGCCGAACATAGCGCACAGCCCTGCGTCCCATGTCGTCCCGGTTAAGGCCATAAGCATCGTTCTGCTGGCATTGGTCACGTCGGTGATATGCAAGCCGCCAGTCAGGTTCCACACCAGCCAGCTTTCCACCGTACCAAACGCCAGCCTATCCCCCAGCGCCGCCGCATCGGGCACATTGCGCAACAGCCATTCCATCTTGCTGGCCGAGAAATAGGGATCGAGCAGCAAGCCGGTGGCTTCCTGCACCGCCGCCTCGTGCCCGGCCTGCCGCAAGGCGCGGCAGCGTTCCTCGGTGCGGCGGTCCTGCCACACCAGCGCCCGGCTGATCGGCTGGCCCGTCTGCCGGTCCCATGCCACCACGGTTTCGCGCTGGTTGGTAACGCCAATCCCCGCAATCCGGTCTGCCCCGCCCGCGCGCTCCACCATCGCGCGGGCACAGCGCAGCGTGCGTTCCCAAATTTCGCTGGCGTCATGCTCGACCATTCCGGGCGCGGGATAGTGCTGCACCAGTTCCTCTTGCGCCGATGCCAGAACCGCACCGTCCAGCGAATAGAGAATCGCCCGCGTCGAGGTCGTGCCTTCATCCAGCACCAGGATGCAGCGTTCATCGATCATCGCGTTTCATCCCCTGCCATAAACCGCCGCAAGCTTTCCTGCTGGCCCGCATCCAGCCGCAGACCCAGCTTCGTCCGCCGCCACAAAACATCATCGGCCTCAACCGCCCACTCGCGGTCCATCAAATAGCGCACTTCGCGTGCCGTCAAGCCATGGCCGAAGTGGTGGCCACATTCCGCCAAAGTGGCCGCGTCGCCCAAAAACTCATAGGCCAGCGTGCCATAGCAGCGGATCAGCCGCTCTGCCCACGCAGGCTCAAGGAACGGATAGCGTCGTTTCAGCGTGGCGATAACGTCATCCACATCGCCCACCGCAAAATCGCCGCCCGGCAAAGGCTGGCCATCGGTCCAGGGCGCGCCAGCCAGAGCCTGAATACGCTCGCCCATGCGCTCCACCGCTTCTTGCGACAATGTGCGGAAGGTGGTGATCTTGCCGCCAAACACCGAAAGGATCGGCGCACCTTCTTCGGCCTCGCTCACATCAAAACGATAGCCGCGCGTCGCTGCCTCCGGCTTGCCCGAGCCATCATCCACCAGCGGCCGCACGCCCGAATACGTCCACACCACATCGGCAGGGGTTACGGGAACCTTGAAAAACCGGCTCGCGCCCTCGCACAGATAGGCGATTTCTTCCGCGCTTGCCTCGATCTTGTCCACCCCGCCCTGATGGTCGCGGTCGGTCGTGCCGATCAGGGTGAAGTCATGCTCATAAGGGATCGCAAAGAAGATGCGCCCGTCGGGAAGCTGGAAGAAATAGGGGTGCGGATGATCGAACAGTTTGCGCACCACGATATGCGATCCGCGCACCAGACGGATCGACTGGCTGGAAGGCTGGCCGCTGCGGTCGAGAATTTTGAGGACGGAAGGCCCAGCCGCATTGATAACAGAGCGCGCTTTGAAGCTGCCCTGCGGCGTTTCGACCAACCATAAGCCAGCTGTACGTTCCAACCGCGTCACCGGGCAGCGCGTGCGCACATCTGCGCCGCGATCTGCCGCATCACGCGCGTTCAACACCACCAGTCGCGCATCATCCACCCAGCCATCCGAATAGACAAAGCCATGCACGAATTCCGGCTTCAGCGGCGCTCCCGCCGGATGCCGGTCAAGTCTGACCGATTGCGTTGCAGGCAGCAGCTTGCGCGAACCAATATGGTCGTAAAGGAACAGCCCCAGCCGCAGCAGCCAGCGCGGCCGCAAACCCTTCACCCACGGCAGCACAAACCGCATCGGCCAAATGATATGCGGCGCGATAATCCATAGCTTTTCGCGCTCGCCCAGCGCCTCGCGCACCAGTCCGAATTCGTAATGCTCAAGATAGCGCAATCCGCCGTGGATCAGCTTGCTGGAATTGGACGAAGTGCCGCTGGCCAGATCGCGCGCCTCCAGCAGCAGCACTTTGGCCCCGCGCCCCGCCGCATCGCGCGCAATGCCCGTGCCGTTGACGCCGCCGCCGATCACGGCGACGTCATAAATTCCCGTTTCGCTGTCCACCACAATTGCCATGTCAGATGTCTAACGGACCGTGCTGGATGTGCGGCAAGACATGCCGCGCAAACATGTCGGCCTCTTGCAAGTGCGGATATCCCGACAGGATGAACGCCTCGATGCCTTCAGCCTGATAGGCGCGCAGCTTGGCCAGAACCTGATCGGGCGTGCCAACAATCGCCGCGCCACAGCCCGAACGCGCCCGCCCGATGCCGGTCCACAGGTTCTCCTCCACAAAGCCGTCACCATCGGCGGCCCCGCGCAGTTCCTGCTGGCGCTGCACGCCAAAATTCTTGGCATCCAGCGATTTTTCACGGATCGCCTTGCCCGCATCGTCATCCAGCTTGGACAGCAACCGGTCGGCATAGGCGCGCGCCTCGTCCTCGGTTTCGCGCACGATCATGTGGGCGCGATAGCCAAACTTCAAAGTACGGCCATAATTGGCGGCCCGCGCCTTCATGTCGGCGATGGTTTCGCGCACTTTGTCCATGGTATCGGGCCACATCAGATAGACGTCGCTCGCCTCTGCCGCACATTCGCGCGCATCGTGGGAAAGGCCGCCGAAGTAGAATGCGGGGCACTTGCCCGAAAGCGTGCCGATACGCGGCGGATCAAGCTTCAACTGGTAAAACTCGCCCTGAAAATCGAGCGATTCGCCATTGAGCAGCGTGCGCACGATCTTCATGATCTCGGTCGCGCGGGCATAGCGCGGGCCGCTGGCAATCGTCTCGCCAGGCATATCGGACGAGATGATATTCACGTTCAAACGCCCGCCCGTGCCCGCAGCATTAGGGCCAAGGATGCGGTCCAGCGTGGCGATGCGGCGTGCCAATTGCGGCGGCCAATCCTCGCCCATGCGCGTGGCCCACAGCAGCTTGATCCTGCGCACTTGCGTGGCCACCGCTGCGGCAAAGGCCGTGGTATCAAGGCCGAGGCTGTAGCCCGATGGCAGCAGGATATTGTCAAACCCGCCCTCTTCGGCGCGCAGCACGATGTTGCGGCAATGCTCCCAGCTTGATTGCAGATACTTGTCCGGAACCCCGAGGAATTCGTAGTCATCGTCGCACAGCGCCGAGAACCAGGCGATTTCACAGTTTTGTTCGGCCATCATGCCTCTCCTTCAGTCTGCACACGCAAACATCCACCGGCTTCCCGCAGGTGCGGTGCCGCTTATCGATTGAACCACGCCGGCCCGCACACGAGCCGGCCATTCCGACTCGCCTTACGGCAGCCGCTCGCCGCGTGCCGCTACCAGCACGGCGTACCAATCTTCGCGCGTCCACGTGACCTTCAGCGCTTCCACGCCTTCGGCAATGCGCGTGGCCTGTTGCGATCCGATGATCGGGATGATCCCCGCCGGATGCGCCATCAGCCACGAATAGGCCGCAACCGTGCGCGAAACACCTTGCGCCTGCGCCACCGCATCAAGCGCGGCTGCCACCGCAATTTCTTCGTGTGTCTGCGGGTCGGCCAAGCGTCCACCGCCCAGCGGCGACCACGCCATTGGCGTCAACCCCAACATCATCGCCTGATCCAGTTCGCCGTTTTCAAAGCAGGTGATCCGCAGCGGGCTGATTTCGGGCTGCGTCGTCACCAGCTTCACGCTCAGGAAGTGGCTGAGCGCCGCAGTCTGGTGGATCGTGAAATTTGAAACGCCGATCGTGCGGATTTTGCCCGCCGAAACCGCATCTTCCAGCGCGCGCGCCACTTCTTGCGGGTGCGCCAGAATATCGGGGCGGTGGATTTGCCACAGATCAACGCTATCCACTTTCAGGCGACGCAGCGAAGCATCAATCGCTTGTGCCAGATATTGCGGGCTCTGATCATAGGGCAGCGGCGGAAGGATGCCGCCCTTGGTAGCCAGCACCATGCGGTCCCGCAAAGCAGGTTCTGCCGCCAGAACTTCGCCCAGCAGCGCCTCGGCATCGCCAAAGCCGCCCGTGCCATCAAAGCCATAGATATCGGCGGTATCGAGGAAGTTGATCCCGGCATCCAACACCGCATGGACCAGCTTTGCCGCATCGGCAGCGCTACGTCCGTTTTCGGCAAGCCGCCACATTCCCCAGGCGATGGGCGATACGGCAATATCGCTGGAACCGAGGGCACGGAAACTGGGCGGCAAAGGCAATTGGCTCATGAATTGGTCCTGACTGGTGGCGCGACCGATGCGCGCTCTACGAGAGTATGGGGCAGGCGGCGGTGATTGATATCGCCCCCTGCGATAAGGATTTCGGTGGCCGTGCGGGCAAGCTCGATCATCGGCTGGTGGATCGTGGTCAGCGGCGGCCAGACGGTGCGCGCAAGCGTGGTATCGTCAAACCCGGCAACCGAAAGCTCTGCCGGAACATTGATGCCGCGATCATGCGCCACCGCCAGCACGCCTGCGGCCATATCATCGTTCGAAGCGAAAATGGCGGTGGGCCGGTTGGACTGGTCCAGCAAAGCGCGCCCGCCGCGCACGCCGGAATCGAAATCGAACTCGCCTTCGCACACCAGCACGGGGTCATAGGGCAGCCCCGCCCGGTCCAGCGCGCGGCGATAGCCGAACAGCCGGTCGTCCGATGCCATGTGGTTCTGGTGGCCCTTGATAAAGCCGATCCGGCGGTGTCCGGCGTTGATCAGATACGTGGTCATATCGTCGGCTGCCTGGGCATCATCCATGAACACCGAACTGGTCAGCGCGTGATTGGTGCCGGGGGATATGCGGACAAACGGAATATCCATATATTCCAATGCTCTAAGCACCGGATCACAGTCCGTAACAGGGGAAGACAGGATGATCCCGTCAACATGTGTTTCATCAACTAAACCCCGCACCTGCTCCCCCACCAGCGGGTCCGCCACATCCACCGGCTGCGCCAGCAAGCGGATGTTGTTGGCGCGGCAATAGTCCCAGCAGCCGGTCTGGATCTGGAACATGTAATAGGGGCTGTGATTGTCATAAATCAGCGCGATCTGGTTAGACTTCGCGCCCGACAGAATGCGCGCGGCAACGCTTGGCCGGAAATCCAGCGCGCGCATCGCCTCTTCCACTTTGGTGCGCGTTTCCAAGCTGACATAAGGGTGGCCGTTCAGCACGCGGCTGACGGTTTTCACCGCTACACCGGCGCGTGCTGCCACATCCCTGATGTTTGACCGCTCGCTCATCCTTCCAATACCCCCCGTAGTCCGGCGAGCAGCGGCGCAAAGACGCTGTCTGGCCGGTAGAATACAGGTGGCTGGCCAATCGGAGCCGCGATGTCATGCGTGCCGGGCGCAAAATCCTTACCCGACCAGCAATGCCGCCAGATCCCTTCGCCCGGAAGAATAACCTGACGTTGACGCGCGCCCTCTTCAATCACCGGTGCCACCAGCAGATCAGCACCGTAGAGGAACTGGTCCTGCACCGTAAAGAGCGCGCAATCCTGCGGATAGTGCAGGAACAGCGGGCGTTGCGCGGGCAAACCCTGGCTGCGCGCTTCATCACACAAGTGGCGCACATAAGGTGCAAGTCGGGCGTGAACGCGGCTCCAGCGGGCAAAGCACGCGAGCAGCACATCGTTGCTGTCATATTGCAGGTTGTCGTCGGGGCGATTACCCTCGTGGCTGCGCATGACCGGCGCAAACGCGGCCAGTTCGCACCAGCGCTGCATCAGTTCTGCCGTGCGGACATTGCCGTGCAACGATGTGTACCCGCCGCAATCGGAATGGCTATAGGCATTGCCAACCAGCCCTGCTGAAAGCGCACCGGTAATAACCGTACCGATCCCGTCATGGCGGGTGAAATCCACCGACTGGTCACCCGCCCACAGCAGCGGACAATGGCCCTGCACGCCCGAAAAACCGGCGCGCATGAAGAATACCGCATCGCCGGTTTTGCCCCGGCTTGCTACAGCGCGCGCGTTTACTTCGGCCCACAGCACCGGCCAAAGGTTGTGTGCATCCATCGCATCCGAACCATCGGCCAGTCGCAAGTTGGTGGGCAGGTACTCGCCAAAATCGGCCATCCAGCCCGATATGCCGATATCGAGCATTTCGCGGCCCAAGATACGTTCGGCAAACCATGCGCGCGTCTCTTCGCGGGTGAAATCAACCACACCGCAATCGAACTCGCCAAAATCGACAAGGTGAACCGCATCATTATCACGGTTCAGGCAAAAGTGGCCGCCCGCCCGCGCCTCTTCATACAAATCGCCATCCACAGCGATGTAGGGATTGGCATAGGCCAGAAAGCGGATGCCGCGCGCATTCAAATCAGCAATGCGGGTGGCCAGATCGGGATAGCGCTCTGCACTGCGCGCGCCGCTGTGCCAGTCCCAGAACAGGCGGCGTCCGAACGTGGTTTCGCGAATGCCCGCCCAGTCTTCACACCACAGGCCTGAAACCGCAGCGCCCGCTTCGATGAAACGCTCAAGCCGGTCAAAACTGGAAGCGCCTGACTTCAAACCGACAATCGCCCCGCCTATCGCCCAGTCGGGCAATTCGGGCTGACGACCAAAGCGGCTGGACAATTGCGCCACCAGCCCTGCCGGACCATCGCTGGCGTAGAGTTCAAATCGCGCAGCGCCGCTCCACACGTCTACTGCATGGGCGGCAGGGTCGGTGAAATCGAGGACGCTGTAGCAGGTGGCATCGAGATGCACCGCCAGCCAGCGCGAAGTGAGGAACGTGGGCTGCGGGTAATTGGTGTTCCAGTAATCGCCGCCCGCCATGCCCTCGGCGTCCATCCGCTGCGTCAGCGCGGTAGATTTGTCGCGGCCAACACCGGGCTCGCTGGTCCAGATCGGAAAGCTGCGGCCATTGAGCGCCAGATAGCTCATCTGTTCGCCGCCGCCCCACACGCATTCGCCGGGTTCGGCATGGAACAGGACACGCAAGCGGTCATATTGCGGATCAAGCGCGCGAATTTCGAGCGCATTGCCCGAAATGGCGATGCAAGCGACTGCATGACCCTGATCCAGCAGTTCAACCCCACCTTCGCACAAACGCCAAGCTTGCGGAGTGATCGCATCGAAAGGATTGTCAGATATACGGAAATTGCCGCGAAACATCTCAACATCGGCTTGTCCACGCGCCATGACCACCGCAGGACAGACGGGAGTATGGCGCAGCACGAGTTGCTCTCCGAAGCGGAGATCAAACCCATCGTTTTCGGCGATTAGCCGCAATTGCAAAGCAATTTCCTCACCATATCCAGTAGTGTGGCGAAATGGCCGCACCCGCTATCTGCTTTTTCTGACACCGCTTGACATATCGGGACAGCCATAGCATTTCAAGCGCCAATCGCGGTCGATCGACGAGGGAGCACGACTACCCTTGGAAGACCGCTTTTTGCAGGGAGAGTTCCACGATGATCAAGCATTCCGCATCCGTGCGTGCACTGGCACTATCCGCCAGCGCCCTTTCGCTCGCCTTTACCGGCCAAGCCAGCGCTCAAGAAGCGGCTGAACAATCCGGCGGCATCGCCGAAATCGTCGTCACCGCGCAGAAGGTCGCGGAAAACGTGCAGGACGTGCCGATTGCGATCACCGCGATCACGGCAGACCGCCTCGAATCCAGCGGCGTCGTCAGCCTTGAAGGGCTGACCCAGCTTGTCCCGTCGGTCACTTTCCGCAAGGGCACGACCAGCGCGAACAGCGCCATCGTGATGCGCGGCGTGGGCACGATCACGTTCTCGGTCGCGGCTGAACCCAGCGTTTCAACCGTGGTCGATGGCGTCGTGCTTTCCCGTTCGGGCCAAGCCTTCATGGACCTTGTCGATATCGAGCGTCTTGAAGTAATGCGCGGACCGCAAGGAACGTTGTTCGGCAAGAACGCCTCGGCTGGCCTCGTCAGCATGATTTCCAAGGGCGGCACTGATACGCTGCAAGGCGAAGTGCGCGCCGAATACTTCGAAGACGAGGAATACCGCCTGCGCGCCGCCGTCTCCGGCCCGCTGGGCGAAGGCCTCAGCGCCCGCGTCACCGGCTTTTATGGCAGCTATGATGGCAACATCACCAACGTGTTCGGTGGCCGCAACAACACGGTCAACGGCTATGAACATTACGGTGCGCGCGGCATCATCGATTATGAAAACGGCACGTCCAAGTTCCGTCTGATCGCCGATTACTTCAAGGCCAATGACGATTGCTGCGCCGATGTGACCACGGTCAGCCGTGGCGCAACGCTCGATGCCGAACTCGGCCTGCCCGGCGGTGTGGCGCAAGGCGTAAACCAGCGCTTCGTCAATCACAACATCGTCACGCAAACCAAAGACCGCCAGTGGAGCCTGACCGCAACGGGTGATTTCGATGTGTTCGAAAGCCACTCGCTCAGTGTGGTTGCGGGCTATCGCAACTGGCAGAACGAAGAAATTCGCGAAGGCGATTTCCTGCCGCGTGCCATCGTCGGCACTGGCGAACTGCACGATAACGGCGAAGTGCGCACGCAGCAGCTGAGCCTCGAAGTGCGCCTGGCGTCTGACCAGACCCAGCCGTTCTTCTATCAGGTGGGCGCGTTTGTTTGGGGATCGGACAACCAGCAGGACTTCACCCGCCGCAACATCACTTGCACCACGTCGACTTTGCCGGTTGCGGCATCGGGCGCAACGCCTTGCAACACCGCCGATACGGTCAACACCCTGTTCCCCACCGCCACTTCGTTCAGCGATGTACAGTCGCGCAACTATGCGGTGTTCGGCCAAGCCACCTACCGGCTTAGCGACATGTTCGCGCTGACCGGTGGCCTGCGCTGGACCAAGGATGATCTGGACTACACGCACACCCGCGCGCCAGCCGTCAATGCCACCAACGGCCTTCCCGCCAGCGGCCCCGGCACCAACGGCAACCCTGCTGGCGGTACGTTGGCAACAGGCGGCAACGGCACAAACACCTCTGCCGGATCAAGCAGCAACGACAACATCTCGGGCCGCGCGGTGCTGCAATTCACCCCGTCTGATGATGTGATGCTCTATGGCAGCTATACGCGCGGCTATAAGGGTCCTGCGTTCAACGTGTTCTTCAATCACACCGCGCCCACCAACGCCGTGCCGATTGATGAAGAAACGTCGGATGCCTTTGAAATCGGCATCAAATCGCAGTTCCTCGATAACCGCGTGCAGTTCAATGCCTCGGCCTTCACCGTCACCTATAACGGCTTCCAGGCCAACAATTTCGTGCTGCTGAACGGCGCGGTCGTATCGAACCTGACCAACGCCGGGTCGGTGCGCAGCCAGGGCTTCGAAGCCGATCTGCTGGCCGTGCCGATGGACGGGCTGACGCTGCGCGCCAGCGCGGCCTATGCCGATGCCACTGTGCGCCGGTTCAACCCGAACCCTTCGACCAACGCGCCTGACGCGCGCAACGGCACGCGCCTCCCGCTCGCGCCGAAGTTCACTTACACGCTGGGCGGCAGCTATGAGCGCGATCTTGGCGGCTTCAAGATCTACCTCGACACCGATTTCCGCCATGTCAGCAAGCAGTTCTCGGATCTGGGCGAAGCAGGCCCGATTGATGCTTACGGCATCTGGAACGCCGGGATCGGCTTCTCGGACGCAGAAGACAACTACCGCCTGACCTTCCTTGCCCGCAACATCACCGACAAGGCCTATGCCCTGCTCAACGTGAGCGCCGGCCAACGCCTGCAAATCCCGCGCGACGCAGACCGCTACTTCGGCGTCAGCCTGCGCGCCAAGTTCAAGTAACCGCCCATCCCTCCCAAGGGCGGACGAAGAGGCTCCGGACTACGGTCCGGGGCCTCTTTTTGTTTGGGGTGGCTTATGGGATTGGCGGCTTTGCGGGGTTGCCGGATAAATGCTGCCGTTCTGGATACGACGCCGAAGCAGTCATTCCCGTTTAACTCGCGTGATCCCGAATGCTGCCGTGCCGCTACAGCGGTGATCGCGGTGATAAGCTGGCATTCAGCTAGCGACACCTAGCAATGGGAAGGCCGCAGGAAGCATCACTCTGTCGCCTTTAAGTTACGGGGGGACCTCATGCGATCAAACGTGATTTTCAGCTCAACTTTTGCGATTGTCGCAGGCTTGCTGCTCTCAGGCGCAAAAGCCCCAACGGTTGATGATTTTCGCGCAGCCCACAAAGCCAATGCCCGGGTCCAAGTTGTTACAAGAAAGATCCTTGCCGCTAACACTGATATCTGTCCCGCCACTCATGCGGACTTCGGTTTCTCCAGATTCGAAATCTACCCGACTGCGAGAGCTTCTACCTTGGCGGCCTGGAGAGAAGCGATGGGGTTTCCCGAAGATGTCAGCGGTACGGTTGTTAGTTATATCAATGCCGATGGGCCGGCACGACTGGCTGGCTTGCGATATGGCGATCAGATTACTGCAATAGGCGGCGTGGCACTGGTTCCGACCACCGAAGGGCGGGCAGCTGTGGCAGAAGCCAGCAAAGCCGCCTTTGAAAAAGGACATCTTGCACTATCGGTTCGCCGCGGAGATGCTGAATTGGATTTGGCCATAGCAGGGCAGCAAATCTGCGCAGCCAATGCAGTCATAATCAACAAGAAGCGAACAAATGCTTATGCGAATGGATCGAATATCCTGGTTACGCAGCGAATGGAGCAATTGCTGCCTTCCGATGATGAGCTGGCATATATAATTTCACACGAGGCTGCGCATGTATTTCTGGGTCATACATCAACCGAAAACGAAGCCGACCTTCGCAACTCTGCAACGCGGAAAATTATGGAACGGGACGCTGACGCGCTGGCCGTGCGCCTGATGCTTAAGGCTGGCTATGCACCCGAAGCTGCCGCAACCGCCCAGCAACGCATTGAAAAATCGGACACTGGCCCAATCACGCGCTTTGTGTTTCGAGATCTGCTCGGAATGCACGGGCCCTATTTGCCGCCAAAAGAACGGACCGCGTTCTTGATTGCCCAGGCAGCTGAAGTCCGAGCGGAATTAGAGGCAAGTATAACGGCTCAGTGATCGTCCGGCCGAAATAGGAATTTCGGGATTGGCGAACCGGTATGGCAGCTCCTCCCCGCTATGAAAAAAAGCCGACGTTCGCCTATCCACCCACTACTTGTCATTCAACCCAAACAACTGACGCCCTAAAAGCTGCCGTTCCATTTATCGTCGCCCCGGGCTTGACCCGGGGTTAGGCTTTTCTTTGCTGCGTGCGGCGAGCGAAGGGGTTCGCGCGAACCTCTTCTCTGTGCGCGGAAAGGAAAAAAGCGGGACCCCGGATCAAGTCCGGGGAGACGATGGAGGAGGGATAAGCGTATCGCCGAGGGTGCGCCTCGTTCCCCCCTCTCCCAACCCTATCCCCTGAAGGGGCGAGGGTTTTTTACCTACTCACCCGCCGCCAGTTCCAACTTCGGCATCATCACCTGAATGAATGCCAGCGCCAACAGATAGGCACTGCCGCAAATCGCGAACAAAGGCCCATAGCCCATCCCGTTCGTCAGCGACCAGCCTGCGAATTCGATGATTCCCGTGCCCGAAAGGTTGCCCGCAACCGCGCCCAGCGCGATCACGCTGGCGACGCGGGTGGCGGGGATGATGTCTGCGGTCATGCCGAAGACGTTGGTGGAAAAGCCCTGATGCGCAAAGAGGCCGAAGCCGATCAGCACGGCGGCTGCCCAAGGGTTGCCGGTAAACAAGGCCAGCGGCATGGCCAGCACAACCAGCGCATAGAACAGCATGGATGTTTTGCGCGCGGCGTTCACGCTTTTCCCGCGTGAGAGCAGGATCGGGTAAAGCCCGCCCGAGGTCAGCGCGCCCATTGCCGCCAGCGTAAAGATGATCGCGATGGGCCAGCCGAGCGCGCCCTGCGTCATGCCGAACTGGCGGTTGAAGAAATCGGGCATCCAGAACAGCACGAACCACCACACCGCATCGATGCAGAACTTTGCGCCGATCACCGTCCACGTCTTGCGATCAGACAGCAACACGCCCCACGGCACACGCGCGCGTTCGGGCATATCGCCCAGCGGCTTGAGGTTGCGGGTGCCAAACCACCAGCCTGCCAGCCAGATAAAGCCGAGCGCGCCGGTCACCCAGAAGGCCGCTTGCCAGCCGAACGCCAGCGCAAAAGGCGGGATCAATAGGGGGGTGAGGATTGCGCCGATATTGGGCGCGGTGTTGATCAAACCGATGGCGAAATTGCGTTCTTTCAACGGCAGATACATCGCCGCTGCTTTGAGGCCCGCAGGCGTGCTGACCGATTCACCCGCCGCCAGCACGATCCGCGCGGCAACGAACTGTTGCACGGTCTGCGCCAGCGCATGGGCCATGCCCGCCGCGCTCCACACGGTGACCGCAATGGCGTAAGCAACGCGCACGCCCAGCCGATCCACAAACCAGCCGACGAACAGCAAGGTGCCCGCAGCGGCAATCTGGAACGAGGAGCCCAAGTGCGCGTAATCGGCATCGCTCCAGCCGAATTCGGCCTCAAGCGTGGGCTTCAACAGCGCCAGCACCTGCCGGTCGACATAGTTGAGCGCATTGCCAAGAAACAGCAGCGCCACTAATGCCATTGCGGTGCCACGCGCGATCTTCTGCCCGCCGCCAGCGTTCATGCATATTCTCCGGTCAACCAAAGCGTCGCCTACGCTTCCTGCTTGCACATTACCCAACCTCGTGCGTAATGAAAGAGGCATATGACACCGCAGGACAGAAAACGCAGGAGATCATGATGGCAGGGCAAGGTGACAGCAGAAAGGAAATCGACTGGGCGAGCCTGCCATCGGCGGCAGACCTGTTCGGCGAAATCCACCTTGCGGAACACAAACCTGTCGCACCCGAACAGCGCGACACGGTGTTCCACGGCCTTGCCATTTGCGCAATTGCTGCGGCTGCGGCTGCGTGGCTATCGGAACATTACCACTTCCCGATTATTCTGCTCGGCCTGCTGATCGGGCTGTCGCTCAGCTTTGTCGCGCGCGATCCTTATAGCCATAAGGGTCTGGACTTCGCCTCGCGCACCTGCCTGCGGCTGGGCGTTGTGCTGCTTGGCATGCAAGTGACGTTCGGGCAGATCGGATCGCTTGGGGCAGCCCCGTTCGGCGCGCTGATCGTCGTGATGGCGCTGACATTCTTTGCCGGAATCATCGCGGCACGCCTTGCCGGACAATCGGGCTATGTCGGCATATTGGCGGGCGGCGCGACGGCGATCTGCGGCGCGAGCGCGGCGATGGCGCTTTATGGCATCATCGGCAAAGAGCGGCTCAACCAGTCGCAATTCGCGATCACGCTGGTCGTCGTATCTTTGGCCAGCGCGCTGGCGATGTCGGTCTATCCGATCCTTGCAGCTTATCTTGGCCTGAGCGATCAACAGGCAGGCTTCCTGATTGGTGCATCGATCCATGATGTGGCGCAGGCCATTGGCGGGGGTTATGCCTTTTCCGAACCCGCCGGAAGCTATGCCACAATCGTCAAGCTATCCCGCGTGGCGCTGCTCGCTCCTATCGTCATCATCACCGGCCTTGCCATCGGCAGTGCCGAAGATGCCGCTAACCGGCCCGCGTGGAAGCGGTTGGCGCTGCCGTGGTTTATCACCGCGTTCTTTGCGGTGGTGCTGCTCAATTCGCTGGTCAGCATGCCCGTGCCAGTTCGTGATACAGCGTTGGGCGTATCAAAAGGGCTGTTGCTGGTAGCGGTGATCGCCACGGCTATGCGCAGCCGCCTTGATCTGTTGATGGAGACGGGCCTGAAACCGGTGCTGCCGGTGATCGCGGCCACAGTGATCAGCTTTGGTGCCTCGTTGGCGTTTGCGCTGCTGTTGCTGTAAGGTCATACAAAGGGTGGCGCCGTAGCCTTGCCAATCGGGAAAATATCGCCATACTTTTTGATACACTTTGGCGAATTGCTGAAAAGCAAATGTTTGGCTATTCCGAAGCGCCTATTGATCCGATCTCGTGGAGTTTTTGAGTAATGAAAAAGCGTTATTTGATCGCGGCTACGCTTATGGTTCTGCCTGCGGTGAGTGCAATTGCAGCAAACCCGAACCCTGCATTCAAACTGCGCCATCAGAACTTCGAAGCGATGGGCAAGGCGATGAAGGGCATTTTTGACGAATTCAAAAAGCCTGCTGTCAATATGGCCACAATCAAGGCAAACTCGGCCATACTTTCCCAAGCGGCCAAGAAGGTCAGCGGCCATTTCCCCAAGGGAACCGGTCCTGAAGCTGGCGTTAAGACCGAAGCCTTGCCCGCAATCTGGGAAAAGCCTGTAGAATTCAAGGCTGCGACTGACCGTCTGGTAACCGCGACCGCAGGTTTGCAGGCCGCCGCCGCATTGGGCGATATGGCCAAGATCCAGGCCGCAGCGGGCGCCGTTGGCGGTTCTTGCAAGGGTTGCCACGAAAGCTTCCGCAAGCCCAAGGCGTAATCGTAACCGCCATGACTGAACAGGCTCAGCCCAACAAAGTGGTGGTGTGGGACGTTCCCGTGCGCGTGGTGCACTGGAGCTTTGTTGCGCTTCTGCCGGCCCTGTGGTGGTCGGCAGAGACGCGGCAAATGGACCTTCACTTCACCCTTGGCCTGACGATGCTGGGGCTGGTGGTGTTCCGTCTGGTTTGGGGCGTTATCGGCAGCAGCACGGCGCGCTTCAAGCAGTTTGTAACGGGGCCGGGCGCGATCCTGCGCTATCTCAAAACCCCCGAAAACACGCCGCATATCGGACACAATCCGCTGGGCGCGCTTAGTGTTGTTACGCTTCTGGCTTTGCTGGGTGCGCAAGTCGGGCTTGGGCTGTTTGCGCAAGATACCGATGCGGTTAGTTCAGGGCCGCTCAACCATCTGGTATCGTGGGACACGGCGACTGCGGCGAGCGATGCGCATGGCATCGTGTTCAACGTGCTGCTCGCGATCATCGCCCTGCATGTGGCCGCAATCGCGTTTTACCGTTTCGTGCGCAAGAATGATCTTGTGACCCCGATGATCAGCGGTCGCCGCGCGGTTGCAACAAGCGTTACCCAACCGTCCATCGCTTCATGGATCAAGGCCTTGAGCGTGGCGATCATCGCAGCGGCGCTTGCCCTGTGGATCAGCTTTGGTGTGCCGCCGTGGGGTGCCAAATTCCCGTGGGAGCAGGCAGATATGCCGGTCGATGTGCCCTCGGCAGACAGTTACATGTAATCAACGATCGGGCAGCGCGCTGAAAGCCCAGAGCTTTGCCAGCAGGAACGTGGCAGGCGGTACCGTGCACAGCACGATCAGGACATAGGCATAGGTCGGCCAGCCATTGTGCCGGACCAATGCCAGAATGCCGCTGGTCATGATGAAGCTGGCGGCAGAAACAAACACATAGCGCCGTGCACAATCGCGCAGCAGGCGGTTTGTGCCGAAGGTCAATCCGGCGTTGCCAACGAACGATACCGAAAAGGCCGCGCAAGTGCCCAACAGGTTGGCAAAATAGGGATTCAGCCACCCTTGGCCGATCAAAAGCCACACCAACGCCACATGCGCCAGCGTTGCGCCAACCCCGACCGCGCCAAACGACACGAGTTGCCGGATCAAGCCCAAGCTAAACGCGGCGCGCAACGGCATAGAGCGACAACCCGATGGGCAAATTGATCCTGCCTGCCAAGCGGTTTTCAAACGCGAATATGCGCTCCAGCACGCCGTTCACAAACCGGTTGGGCATCGTATCGGCTGCAAACTTCTTGCCCGAAAAGCGCGAGGCAAGCCGCTGGGCCAGCGCCAAGGGAAACAGCAAGGTGTTGAAATAGCTGACGTCTGCCACCTCAAACCCGGCTTGTTGCAATACCTTCTTGAGGCCTACTTTGGTGTAGCGGCGCTTGTGATGGTGGATTTCATCGTGTTCTGACCAAAGCCATGGCACCGCCGGAACGGTGATCAGGATCGATCCGCCATCGCGCAACCGCTCACGCAAGGTGCGCAGCGACCCCACATCGTCATCAATGTGTTCGAGCACATCCAGCATCGCCACCAGATCAAAGGCTTCCCCGGCAAAGCCGATGTTGTCTGGCAGAAAGCCGGGGGCAACCGGCTTGTTGAGCAGGCCCGAGGCATAGTTCCGCGCGCCCTCTTCATATTCGAAAGCGTCGAGATCCCCGAACCGGCCCAGCATGGCAAGGTTCCCGCCGTAACCGCAGCCCGCCTCAAGAATGCGCGCGCGCTTGGGCAGGGTGACAAGGCGGCGGATCAGTTCCGAAATGATCTTGCGGCGGCCCACAAACCACCAGTGCTTGTCCTGCAAATCGCGCAGCGAATGATAGGCGACGGCATCCATCTTCAGAAACCTTCCGTGTCAGACACGATATAGAGCGGGCGACCCCGCACTTGTTTGGAGATACGGCCGATATACTCGCCCATCAGGCCAAGGCTGAGCAAGTTGAGCCCGCCAAGGAACAGCACAGCGACCATCAGCGAAGCATAGCCCGGCGTATCGACCCCGTAGGCCAGCGTGTGGATGATCAGGAATGCGGCATAGAAAAAGGCGGAGAGCGATATGAGCGCCCCCAGCGCTGTCCATATACGCAAGGGGAAAGTGGTCGATGCCACTATGCCATCGAGCGCCAGCGCCAGCAGCTTTGACACGTTCCATTTGGTATCGCCAACCGAGCGCGAAGGGCGGGTATATTCAATCGTCTCGGTACGGAAGCCGATCCACGAAAACAGGCCTTTGTTGAAGCGCGAATGTTCGGTCATGCGGTTCAGCGCATCCACCGCAACACGATCAAACAGGCGGAAATCACCCACATCATTGGCAATGGGGTATTCGGCCAATGAGTTGATAGTCTTATAGAAAAACCGTGAACTAGACCGCTTGAACAGGGTATCGGCGCTGCGATCAGCACGCTTGGCGTTTACCACTTGCGCCCCTGCACGCCATTGCTCGATCATCGGACGCAGCAGTTCTGGCGGGTCTTGCAAGTCTACATCCATCGGGATCACCGCATCGCCGGACGCGGCCTTCAACCCGGCGCTGAGCGCTGCTTCTTTGCCGAAATTGCGCGAGAGCGAGACGAGTTTGATACGCAGATCGGTGCGGCACATCGCACGCACGGTTTCGCGCGTGCCATCGCTGCTGCCGTCATCGACAAACACGATTTCGAAGCGTGGCGGCATTTCGGCACCAGACCAGCTACCTGCAATCGCAGCGTTAACCGCTGCGACGAACGGGCCGACGCTGCCGCATTCATTGAACACCGGCACAACAAGAGAGACGAGCGGACCTTGCCCGTCCATTCCAGCGACGGGAAACTTCAGGTTCTCAATCACTGTCTCTCTCCAGTTTCACGCAAGCAATCGCACCCAACTGCTGGTTCAGGCCAAGGTCCGGCGCCGGATTTTGGCAGGACCACGCGGGGTCATCTGCAAACGATGGCGGATAGGTGCGGGCAGATGTCTGCTCTGTCCGGTTGTATAGCCAGATCACTGCCGGACGTGCGCCGGAGGCCGTTTTGCGCAGCACGGCATTGGCATCGGCGCTTTCCGGCACGATCACGGTGCGAACCGGAAGGTTCAGGCCCTGCCTGCGCAGGAAATAGCCGCCAAGCTGCTCCAGCGACTGGCGATCAAGGATCTTGGCCGCAGGGTGATCCCACAGGAACACGACCTGATCAGCGCGGCTTTTACCGACAAAGTCGCTAGCCCTTTCAAAGCCATAGACCGCGCGCATTTCAGCGGCGGTGCTGGCCTGTTTGGCATTGAGCGCGGGCGGCAAGAACACGGCCAGCAGCATGGCGCCATACAAATGCGGGCGCGCACTGCGTTGAAAGATAAACGTCAGCCCCAGCATCGCAGGTGGGATCAAAGGCACGAGATAGCGGTTGACGAGCGATGCCTGAGCCACCCCGATCAGCAGCGCAATGCCAAGCCCGATGACTGCTGTACTAGCCACAAGCCCCAAGTTTTGCGGCTTTGCGGACTGCCGGTCACGCTGCACCAGCGCCGCAATCACGATCACAATGATCGCGGTGAAGAGGACCAGATTGACCGCGCCCAAAACGTACATCACATGGCCCAGCGCGGCCTCGGCAGTGGTTGTCTGCTGCCACACAACATCGCCGCGCGCATATTCCTGCAAACGCGCGAAATGATTGGCAAACCATGCAAGGCCTGGCAGCGCCAGCAGGGCGGCAGGCCAGATCCGCAGCATCCCCAAGCCATAACGGCACGCCAGAACCAGCGCTTGGGCGATAACCAGCGCAGCAGCATAGTAATGCGTCAGGAACATCAGCGTGCCCAACGCCACCCAAGCCACTGCCCATTGCAACGACAAGTCTTCCAGCAGCTTGGCGAGCACCAGCGTGGACGCAACCGAAAGCAGCAGCATCAGGCCATAACCGCGCGCATCAAGCATCAAGGCCAAGCCTTGTGGCCATAGCAGGATCAAGCCCGCCCAGACCGCTGCTGCCGAACGGGTCAGGCCGCTGGGTTGCCAAATGAGCGGGAGCGCGGCGGCGGCGAGGACGAACACGATGCTCGGAAGGCGCAGCATCGCATTGCTATCACCAAATACGCTTACCCAGCCATGCAGGAAAACGTAATAGAACGGCGGGTTGCAATCGAGCCATGCCTCGCGCCAGAATGCCGCCCAATCGGGCTGCGTGGCGATCATCGCGCTCCATGTTTCATCCATCCACAGCGGAGCATCAGCGGCCACTTGCAAGCGCAATGCTGTGATGGCGAGCACAACCACGGCGGCCACAGCACCCAGCCATCGCTGCGCTTTGATCGGCGCTTGATCCATCGTGGCGGCGGGTGAAAGCACTTATGTTTCTGCCTATCTCAGTCGAATTACTTCTTAAATTTTGTTGGTTAAGGAATTCCTAATTTCCAGGCGGCACGGCATCCGGCGCTTTATGGGCGAATAATCGATTGCCCCTTTCGCAACAGGGCGAACGCGGTATGGTTGGAGGGCGCGTTGAAGGGTCTGAAGTGAGAGCCAATGTGAACCACAAAAGAGCTCAACTATCCCTTGTCCTGCTGGCCGTTTTTCTTCACCTGCCCGCGTTATTCTATCCAGACGGCGCATCGCATAGCAGTGTTTACAACTACATCTGGACCACCCAGTTCGCCGAGGCCTTTGCCAGCGGCGAATTCTATCCACGCTGGTTTCCCCAGAGCTTCGAAGGGCTGGGCGGGCCGACGTTCTATTTCTATCCCCCACTGACCTATTGGGTATCGGGCAGCATCGCCGCATCGGGCCTGAGCGCCACGGTTGCCAACGTGATCGCGGCGATGATGTTCAGCGCGGTTTCGGGTCTTATGATGTACCGCTGGCTGAGACCGCAAACCCCGCACGCGCTGTTGGGTTCGCTGGCCTATATGGCCGCGCCCTATCACCTTTACGACTTTTACGTGCGCGGGGCCTTGGCGGAATATGCCTCGTTCATGTGGCCGCCGCTGATCGTGATGGCCATCCGCAACTTGCGCGGGGCACGGTCGATTGCCGCCTTGGCAGCGGCCTATGCAGGCCTGTTGATCACGCACCTTCCGGTCGCCCTGCTGGCCACGGTTTTTCTGATCGTGCCCTATGGCATCAAGACATTTCTGGATGACCGGCGGGTGCTGATACCGGGCCTTGTCGCAGGTGTGCTCGGCATCGGACTGGCATGTTTCTATCTGGTCCCGGCATTACAGCTGCAAGGTGCCATTTCCACCGATCTGCTGTGGTCCGATTACTATAAACCCGCGACATGGTTTCCTTGGAACCGGCCTTATATCAGCTACTTGCTGGGAATTCCGGCGCTTGCACTGGCGCTGATCGTTTTTGGCGCTGCCATTCGCGGATATTGGGGAGCTGCCACAGCCCTGACCGCTGCGGCCTCCATCGGGCTGATCCCGTTTATCTGGGATATCCATCTGTTGGCGCAAGTGCAGTTTCCGTGGCGCTTACTGGGTCTGGTCGAGTTTACCGCGATTATCGCCCTCGTTCTGAAGCCGCAGATGACACCCTTGCTCAAGCTCGGCTTCGCCATTGCGATACTGCCGGTCACCATGTTCAGCGTTGCCGCCATTGCCACGCTGCGCACGCCGATGGATATGGCTCTGGTTGAGAACAAACGCCCGGACGCGCCCGAATACCTGCCGCGCGGCATCGACAAGCGCGGGATTACAGGAACGCAGCGGATCCCCAACCTTGATGTTTTTGCCGGCATTTCGCGCAATGCTGCGATCACGGTTACCCAACCCGGTCCTATCGTGATGGGCCGCGCCGATTTCCCGATCTGGCAGGTGATGCACAAGGGCCGCGAAATCCCGCATTCCGGTCCGCTGATCAGCTTCAATGCAACGGAGCCCGGTGTCTATACGATCGAACGCAAGACATTGCCCAGCGAGACACTGGGTTGGGCGGTCTCATCGCTTGCCCTCGCGATTCTGGCATTGCTGTGGGCGTTTGCGCGACGTTTTGACGCCCTGTTCGCGCACGGTTACGATCAACCCGTCGGATAACACCCCCTCAAGCCTTGCGCGAAGTGCGTATGGCCGATTGCCGCACATGAGCGGATGGTTCTGCGCGAACACTGGAGGGATTTGACCACAAGCCTGCGCCAGATAATTTTTTGCAGATGCAAACAAAGGCGTTGACCAATTTTTGACATCTGTCCAGTCTTGGGTTGGAGCCGCGTTCGACTCGTCTGAGGCGCGGCCCAGCCTTCAAGGGGGAAATTGCGACCATGAGCGTGGCCGAGACCGTTACCCGCGATACCGCCAACCGTCGGCTAAAGCGCTTGATGCGCAGCCGTTTGGTGCAGTTTGTCGGACTTACCGCCCTGCCTGCTTCGCTCGTGCTGGCCCAAGCAGCCAAAGACACCGGACGCCATCCTTCGAACCCGGTTGAGACCGAAACCGGCATTCCGGTGAAGGCTGCCATCGTCACCGAAAAGTGCGGAACGTGCCATACCGCAGATGCGAAGGGCAATCTCTCGCGCATCTCTTGGGTGCGGACCACGCCTGAAGGTTGGGCGCAAGTGATCAAGCGCATGGTCGCGCTGAATGGTCTGTCCATCACCCCATCGGAATCCAAGGCTGTCGTGCGCGCGCTATCGGCCAGCCACGGCCTATCGCCTGAAGAATCCAAGCCGGTTATGTATTTGACCGAGCATCGCCAGTTGAACGAAACCAACATCCCCAACGAAACGATCCGCCAATCGTGCGCATCGTGTCATGCCTTCGCGCAGCCGCTCTCATGGCGACGCTCGAAAGCCGAATGGGGCCTTCTGACCAACCTCCACGTTGCCATGTATTCCCAGGCAGATGCGCAATATCGCCGCGCAGTGGAAGATCCCACCCAGCCCGTCCCCGCCGCTGGCGCGAAAAAGCCGCTGCCGGTCGAAGTGGCGCTGGAGTACATGAACAAGAACGCGCCGCTGATCACGCCAGAATGGGCAAAATGGGATGCGCGGGTGCAATCGGCCAAGCTGGGCGGCAAGTGGTTGGTCAGTGCCATGCTGCCGGGCAAGGGGCTTTATGCGGGCGAAATGATCGTGACGCCTGCGAGCGGCGAGGATGATTACACAACGTCTATCACGCTGAAATCGTTTAAGGATGGCTCGACCCTCACCCGCAAGGGCAAGGGCCTTGTCTATACCGGCTATTCATGGCGCGGCACATCATCAAGCGGCCCCGAAGGCAGCCGCGCCGATGCGCCGGAAGATCACGAAACACGCGAAACGATGTGGTTCTCGCCCGATCGCAAATCAGCGCAAGGCCGCTGGTTCTGGGGCGATTACAAAGAGTTCGGTTTTGACGTAAAGCTGACCCGCGCCGCTGCCGAACCCACCATCGCCGCCGTGTGGCCTTATGCTTTGAAGGCCGGAAGCAAGGGCGCAACTCTCAAACTTATTGGCGATGCCTTCCCCGCTGGACTGAAGCCTGCCGACATTGATCTGGGCAAGGGTGTGGTCGTGAGCAAAGTCGTCTCGGCCAGCCCGACCGAAGCCGTGCTGACCGTAGATGTTGCCGCAGACGCCGCCGTCGGCGCGCACGATGTCGGGCTTGGCGGATCGGTGCTGGCTGCTGGCTTGCCGGTCTACAAGAAGGTCGATTACCTCAAGGTCGTGCCCGACACCTCGCTCGCCCGCCTTGGCGGCAGCGAAAAGCACACACCGGGGTACTCCCAGTTTGATGCCCTCGGCTTTGACAACGGCCTTGATGGCAAGCCCTACACGGTGGACGATGTGGCGCTCGGGCCCATCGATGTGACCTGGGCGATGGAAGAATTCCAGACCGTCTATTACGATGACGACGTGAATTATGTCGGCAAGTTGAGCGCGAACGCGCTGTTTACCCCGGCGATTGACGGGCCAAACCCCGAACGCAAGTGGGGCCGCAACAATTACGGCGAAGTCTGGGTCGTTGCCACCGCCAAGTCCGAAAAGGACGCGCTGGGCAAGCCGCTGACCGCCAAGTCGTTCATGATCGTGACAGTGCCCGCTTATAAGCGCTGGGATCAACCGGAGGTGGCCAAGTGACAACGGTTCTCGCCCCAAAATACCGTCGCGGTGACATTCACCTGTTCGATGCCCAAGGTCAGGGCTTTGTTTATCTGGCTTCGGCCGGGGCCATCTTCGCGCTTGATGAAGGTGCGGCCAGCGTCATGGCGCTGCTCGGCGAAAAGCAACTGGCCTATGGCGAGATGGTCGCCGCGCTGATCGAAGCGAACTATTCGCGCGCCGATGCCGAAGACCTGATCCGCGAGCTGCGCGCGGTGCGCGGCATCATATCGGACGAAATCCGCGAAGCGCCGCTGGCACCGCCTGCGCCGCCCGAAGACTATCCGTTGCAGGCTTTGGTGCTGAACGTCACCAACCAGTGCAATCTGGCCTGCACCTATTGCTATGAATTCGGCGCAGACAAGATCGCCACGCCTGCGGGCAAGCCAAAGTACATGACGCTGGAAACCGCCAAGACATCGGTTGATTTCCTGCTTACCAGTTCAGGCGACCGCGAAAGCCCGCACATCACGTTCTTCGGTGGTGAAACGCTGATGAACTTCAAGCTGCTGCGTGATGTGGTACTCTATGCCAACGAAGCCGCTGCCGCCAAGGGCAAGCGGATGACCTACAGCCTGACGACCAACGCCACGCTGCTGACCGACGAGATCATCCAGTTCCTGTCCGATCAGGCGGTGGGCGTTACCGTATCGATGGACGGCCCGCCCGATCTTCAGGACAAGCGCCGGGTCTATAAGAACGGCAAGGGTTCTTATGCGGTAATGGAACCGCGCCTGCGCAAGCTGATTGCCGGACACAAGACCCGCGCGATTACCGCGCGCGTCACCCTGACCGAAGGCGTGACCGATGTAATCCGCATCTATCGCCACCTCAAGGACGATCTAGGCTTCCACGAAGTCGGCTTTGCACCGGTAACGGATTCAGGCGAGCAGACTTATACGCTCGACAGCGATGGCATGGACACCGTGGTTTCTGCCTTCCATGAACTGGCCGCCGAATGGCTCGCCTTCGCATTGCGTGGTGAAATGCACGGTTTTTCGAATGTGTCGGAAACCATCAGCGAACTGATCCAGGGCACCAACAAATCGCATCCTTGCGGTGCAGGGCTTGGCCTTGTCGGCGTCAGTCCATCGGGCGATATTTCGCCCTGCCACCGCTTTACCGATGCCGATACGCATGTGCTGGGCCATGTCACAACCGGGCTCGACAAGGAAAAGCGCACCGACTTTCTCACGCGCGGCCATGTCGGGTCGAAGTACGAATGCTCATCGTGCTGGGCACGGCCATTGTGCGCGGGCGGGTGCCACCACGAAGCCTTCGTGCGCTATGGCGATACCGGCCATGCCAATCTGCATTATTGCGACTGGATCCGCGAATGGACCGATGCGTGCCTGAAAATCTACGGCACCGTCGCTGCGCGCAACCCCGAATTTCTTGAACGCTTTGCTGCACGAAAGGGCTTGTCATGAAGCACCTGACACCACTGAACAAGAAGGCCAAGCGGATCGAGGAGACAATTTCCTCGACCGAAGAAGACGTTATCGCGCTTCAGCAGAAGCCGATGCACACCCCGATGGGGTGCTCGATCTCGTTCTCGCCCGGTTGGGAAGTGGATGCAGGCGGCGGCACGGCGGGCCTATGCCAACCGGCAGAGCGCGATATCTACGATTGCTATGTCACCTGCTTCTGGCCGGTCCAGGTGCCCGATCATGTGAACTATTCACCCGATTGGGCCAGCAATTGCGCCACGGCGGCCAAGGACTGGCGGAGCCTCGACATCATCTTCCCGTGATGTTTTGCACCCGATCCATTCTGCCCTGATCATCCTGACCGGAAGAGCGTTTCCATGAAGAAACTCGGTGTTTTTATCGCTGTCCTCCTTGCCGGAACAAGCGCCGCGCAGGCCTCGACGCTGTTCATGGGGTCTTACCCCGACAAGATGTTGGTGCTGGATGAAGCCACCGGCGCGGTGCAGGACCGGCTGACGCTGGCTTCAGGGCTGCCGACCTCGATGCGCTTGTCTAACGACAAATCGAAGATTTACGTGACGACGATCACCACCAGCGGGATCGAAGTGATCGACACGAAAACCAAGAAGGTGATCAATTCGTTCAGCCTGAACACGCCCACGGTGCGTTATCGCTTCAACGGCGGCGTGCCCGATCCTACGGGCCGTTTCTTCTACACGATGATCCAGAAGTTCGAAAAGCTGCCTGATCGTTATACCGTCAGCCCGCAGATGTTCGGCGTGATCGATTTGCAGAAAAAGGCGGTTGTCCGCACCGTCGACGTGCCTGAAGAAGACGTGCGCAACGGTGGCGGGCGCGGCAATTACATGATGTCTGCCGATGGCAAGACCATGTTTCTGATCCGCGACAAAGTTCTGGTGATCGACACCGCCGAACTCAAGGTCAAAGACCGGCTGGAGTTTTCAAAGCCCGAGGCCACCGGCATCGAGGGCGTCAGCTTTGGCGGCGGCGTGGAGACCTTGCGCAACCCGAACGAGTACGTCTCGCTGTTTAACGCGCAAGACCCGTATATCCGCAACAAGATCTTCGGCGTGGGCCGTTTTGATCTGGCGACCAAGACCTTTGCCTTCCGCCCGATTGGCCCCGCGCCGGTGGGTGGCGGCATGGCCGGTTTGCAGGTTTCGGCCGACATGAAAGAAGGCTGGACCGTTGTCACGCAAGAGAAGGTGGGCAACAAGCGGTGCGAATTCTGGCACTTTGATCTTTCGACCAATCTGGTGAAGAACAAGGCTGAATTCCCCTGCCGCACGCGCTTCCAGTTCGGCATGTCGGGCGATGGCAAGATGCTGTATATCTACGGCGCAAGCTACGACATCGAGATGTACGATGCGCAAACGCTGCAACACATCAAGACGGTCGACCTTGGCAATGACACTACCGGCGCGGGGATGATCATCACCCAGTGACGGGCAGCGTTCTCCTTCGCGGGCGCTCGATTGCGCTGCGCGGACAGGGTGTAGCGGTAGCGACCGCAGCCAATCTGTTGAACCGCGCAGGCGTTACCTTGGAATTGGAACCTGGCTCCAGACGCCCGGTGCCGGTCATCATGTTGAGCGATCCGGCGCTGGCGCTGCTCCGCGATGTTTTTAGCAAGCCCGATTTGTTTGCCGGGAAAGCCCGGATCGAGCGCCGCGTGGTGCGCTGGGGTGCCGGTGAAGCAGTGGCGATGCCGCATGGCGCTGTGGTCGTATCCGAAGATGATTTGACTGATGCTCTTGCGGCAGCGCCTCAGGCCAGCCTAGCAAATGCGGGCAACACCAAAGCCTTCGCCACCATTCACGGGATGTCGCCGTTCCCGGTTTCCAACATGCAGCGCTTTGGCGAACGGCTGTCCTCCACCGCGCTCGTGCGGCTTTCAGCCAAGGCTGATCCGGCGACATGCTGGGTTGAATCCGTCGATGATGGCTGGCTGTTCCTGATCCCGGACAGCGTTGGCGGGGCATGGCTTCTCAGCGTAGGTGGCGCGCCTGAGGAACTGGCGGCGCAAGCACCGATGATCGCACCGCTGATCGATACGATGGAGCCCGCCAGCGGCGCGTTCGACACATCTCCGCGCATGCTGGAACAGCTTGCCGGGGAAGGCTGGCTGGCGCTGGGCACCGCCGCGCTCGCGTTCGATCCGATCTGCGGCGATGGCACTGCGCAGGCGACGCGCGAGGCGATTTTGGCCAGCGCCGTCATCACCGCGCTGGGCCGAGGGGAAGATCAGGCGGCGCTCATCACCCATTACCATTCGATGCTGCTGGCCGCGATGCGCCGTCATTTGCAACTATCGCTGCCATTCTATGGCGGGGCAGGATCATCGCCGTGGTGGCGCGAACAATATGCCGCATCGCGCGCCGGATATGACTGGTGCACCGCGCGTCTGGCAACCATGCCCGAGCCGCGCTTTGCCCTGCACGGCTTTGATCTGGTGCGCCGGGAACTGGCGGCGTGAGAGGATCGCCGACGCCCCCCCCTGCCCCCAAGATTGCACCGTGGAGCACATATGGGCGGCTGTGGCCTTGGCTCAAACCCTATGCGCCGCGCCTCGCGCTGGTGCTGCTCGCCAGCCTTGTGGCGACCGCGCTGAACCTTGCGCAACCACTGATTTCCAAGCTGATGATCGATGAAGCGCTGATCAAACGCGATTGGGACATGCTGGTGAAAATCGCCACGCTGATGGTGGGGGCGACCATCGGCGGCTTCGCGGTCAACGCGCTGGTGTCCTACCGCTATGTCGCCATTTCCGCCGCGATGTTATTCGATATGCGCGTATCGTTGTTGCGGCACTTGCAAACGCTTTCCCCCCGCTTTTACGGATCGTTCCGGCTGGGCGATCTGATGTCGCGCCTCAACAGCGATGTGTCCGATGTGCAGCGCGTGGTGGGCGATACGCTGCTTTCGGTGGTCAGCAACGTGCTGTTCTTTGCAGGCAGCGTGGGCATGATGCTGTGGCTGGATTGGAAGCTGTTTCTGGTGGGAACCGTGCTGGTGCCGCTGGCTGTGGCAAGCTTCCTGCACTTCCAGCGCCGGATGACCGACCTTTCGCGCCAGATGCGCGAAAGCGGCGCGGACATCGGCAGCCTGCTGGTCGATACGATCATGGGCATGCGCACGGTCAACACTTTGGGCGCCGAGAACCATCAGGCAGAACGGTTTCGCGCCGCCAATGGCGGTTTCATCGCCACGATGCTGAAGATGCAGACCGTTTCGTTCATGACGGGCGCACTGCCCGGAACGATTGTCACCGCTTCAAGCGCGGCGGTGATGATCTATGGCGGCAAGCAGATCATCGATGGCACGATGACCATCGGCGCGTTGGTGGCCTTTATCACCTATCACGGACGCCTGCTGGGGCCGGTGCAAGCGCTGATGGGCCTCACATCCAGCCTTGCCACCGCGCGGGTGGCCCTGGCGCGAATTTTCGAACTGTTCGATACCGCGCCCGAAGTGACCGAGGCAGCATCGCCCAAACCCTTGACCGGGGTGAAACGCGAAATCCGGTTCGAGGGCGTTTCGATGGATCATGGGCGCGAGGCGGTGCTGCGCGATGTAGACCTGACGATTCCGGCGGGCGCGATGACCGCGATCCTTGGGGCCTCGGGCGCGGGCAAATCTACTCTGGCCGACCTGCTGGTGCGGTTCCACGATCCGGTGACCGGGCGCGTGACGATCGATGGCACGGATATCCGCGAGCTATCTTTGGCCGATTTGCGCGCGCGGGTCTTGCTGGTGGATCAGGCCCCGTTCCTGTTCAATGCCACGATTGCACAGAACATCGCCTTTGCGCGCGAGACAGCGTCGCGTGCCGACATTGAGGCGGCGGCAGGAGCGGCAGGGCTTGCACCACTGATCGCGCGTCTGCCCGAAGGGCTGGACACGCGCACGGGCGAACGCGGCCTCGCGCTGTCTGCCGGAGAGCGTCACCGTATCGCCATCGCCCGCGCACTGCTGCGCCAGCCCGACGTGCTGATCCTGGATGAACCGACAGCGGCACTGGATGAAGCGACCGAAATGCTGGTGGCGCAAGGGCTGCGCCGCGCATTACCCCACGCCACGCTGATCGTGATCACGCACAAGCCCGCGCTGGCCGACATGGCCGACCACGTGCTGCGGCTCGACCATGGCCTTGCCAGCATCGCGCCACAGGTGACAACGCATGGTTGAGCCCTTGCGCATAGCGGTGATCGATAGCGGGGTTCATCCCACGCATCCGCATATTGCTGCCGACCGGCTGCTGCCCGGCCTGTCGCTGCTGGCCGACGGGACAGTGCTGAGCGGTGAGGACGAAGCGCTTGACCGGCTAGGCCATGGCACGGCGGTGACAGCGGCGATCCAGGAGCAGGCACCAGACGCCTTGATCCTGCCGATCCGGGTGTTCCGCGAAGGCTTGCGCGCCAGTGCGCGTGCGCTGGCAGGGGCGATCCGCTGCGCGATTGAGGCGCAGGTGGACTTGATCAACCTGAGCCTTGGCACACCCAATGCAGCCCATGCCGATGTCTTTGCCGCGCTGGCTGATGAGGCGGTGGCAGCGGGCGCGTTGATCGTTGCGGCGCGCGAGGCCGAAGGTGCGCCGTGCTGGCCGGGGTGCTTGCCCCAAGTGCTGGGCGTGGGGCTGGATTGGGATGTGCCGCGCGGGGGTCCCGGGCTTGGCGCAGATGGCGCGGTCTATGCCTCGGGCTATCCCCGCCCTATCCCCGGTGTGCCACAACAGCGCAATTTGTATGGCATCAGCTTTGCGGTGGCGCAGGTGACAGGTTGGGTGGCGGCAAACTGTCAATTGCGCCCAATTGCACGCGCCGATGTCTTGGCGAGACTTGCGCCGATTGACGTACACGCGAGTCCTGATGCGCAGCCTAAGCAAGAGGCATGATTCAGACGACCCGTCCGCCTCTCCGCAGACCTGCGCCGCCTCCTGCCGCACTGGCCGAGGCTGAGGCTTTATTGGACGGGCAGCCGCATAAGGCGCTGACCAAGGCCGAGGCCATTCTTGCCAAAGCGCCCGGATATCCCCCCGCAGAGTTCATCGTGGCGCGCGCATTGCGCCGGATCGGCAAGGGCAAGCAGGCGCTGGCGCGGCTGGATGCGCTGGCGCGGGCCAATGCACGCGTGCCCGCTGTGCTGTGGGAACTGGGCGAGTTGAGCGCAGAGCTTGGCGATAATCCGCGCGCGGTGGTGGCGCTTCAGACGCTGACGCAAGTGCAGCCGAGCATTCCTTCGGGATGGTTCCTGCTGGCGCGTTGCCTGCGCAAGCTGGGTCATTCCGGCGATGCTTGGCGGGCGGAACTATCCGCGATCTACGCATCATCGCACGATGCCGAATTGCAGAAGGCCGCTTTGGCGGTGAACGATGGGCTATTGGACGAGGCGGACGCGGTGCTGAAAGCACGGTTGGTGCGTTTGCCCGATGATCCGCCCGCCTGCCGCATGGTGGGCGAGATTGCATGGCGGCGCGGCGATATGACCACCGCGCTCGAATGGGTGGAGCGCGCGGTTCTGGCGGCTCCCGGCTTTGATCTGGCGCGCGATTTCCTGATCCGCCTGCTGATGCAGACCAACCGCCTGCCCGATGCCTTGGCCCATGCCGAAGTGCTGATCGGATCGCCGGTGGAATCGCCGGGGCACAAGCTGATTCTGGCATCGGTATTGGTGAAGCTGGGCCATCAGGAACGCGCGCGCAGCCTTTATGAAGAACTCTTGGCAGCGCAACCCGAACAGCCGCAAGTCTGGCAGAACCTTGGCCACGTACTCAAAACATTGGGCGCACAGACCGAGGCGGTGCATGCTTACCGGCAGGCCGTGAAGTATCAGCCGACGATGGGAGAGGCATGGTGGAGCCTTGCCAACCTGAAAACGGTACGGCTCGACGCTGATGATATTGCCGCAATGGAAGCGGCATTGGCATCGCTGGGCGCTGCGACGGACGAGCAGAATGAGGACGTGTTCCACCTGCACTTCTCGCTCGGCAAAGCGTTTGAGGATGCCAGGGACTATCCCGCATCGTTCCGCCATTACGATGCGGGCAACGCCTTGCGCCGCACGATGGTGCTGCACGATGCCGATAGCTTCAGCGCCGAAGTGCGCGCGACGGCGGAGACATTTACTGCGGCGTTCATTGCGCAGATGGGAGACGGCGGGTGCCCTGCCCCAGATCCGATCTTTGTGGTGGGCCTGCCGCGTTCGGGATCGACGCTGGTGGAACAGATTCTGGCAAGCCACAGCCAGATCGAGGGCACGATGGAACTGCCCGAGATGATGATGATGGCCGCCCGCCTGCAATCGCGCGTGGACGAGGGCGAGTTTGCCGATTTCGCCACGATGGTCGCCTCGCTGACACCTGATGACCGCACGCGGTTGGGCGAGGAGTATATCGAGCGCACGCGGGTCCACCGGCAGACCGGCCGGCCGCTGTTCATCGACAAGATGCCCAACAACTGGCAGCACGTGGGCCTGATCAAGCTGATCCTGCCCAATGCCAAGATCATCGATGCGCGGCGGCACCCGCTTTCGTGCTGCATATCGGGCTGGAAACAGCATTTCGCGCGCGGCCAGACATTCACGTATGATCTGGGCGAGATCGGGCTATACTACAGCGATTATGTGGGGCTGATGGCTGCGTTTGATGCCCATGCGCCCGGCGCTGTGCACCGCGTGATTTATGAGGACATGGTGGCCGATACCGAAACACAGGTCCGCTGCGTGCTTGATTATATCGGTGTGCCGTTTGAACCGGGCTGTCTTGAATTCTACAACAATGATCGCGCGGTGCGCACCGCCAGTTCCGAGCAAGTGCGCAAACCGATCTTCCGTGACGGGCTGGAGCCTTGGCGGAACTATGAGCCCTGGCTTGGACCACTGGTTGAAGCGCTAGGTCCGGTTTTAACGGCTTACCCCGAGGCGCCATAGCCCGTTTCAGCGGTGGCTGCCGAGCATGTTGGCGTGGGTGATCGCCACGGCGAGCGCATCCGCGGCATCTTCGCCCGCCAGCTTTACCCCGGGCAGCAGGATCTTGAGCATGTGCTGGATCTGCTGCTTTTCCGCGCCGCCCGTACCGACCAGCGCCTTTTTGATCACTTTGGTCGAGTATTCCTCAACCGGAATGCCCGACCGTGCGATCGATAGCATCGCGACACCGCGCGCCTGACCAAGCTTCAGGGTCGATTGCGGGTTCACATTCATGAATACTTCTTCGACCGCGCCCGCATCCGGGTTGTAGAGCGCAATCACTGCGGCAAGCGCAGCATCGAGTTCGACAAGGCGTTCGGCCATGCTGGTCTTGGCATTGGTGCGGATCTGGCCATTGGCAACATGGCGCAAATTGCTGCCCGATTTAGAGATCACACCCCAGCCGGTAACGGTCAGGCCCGGGTCAATACCGAGGATGATCATACGTTTAAAACCACGCGTCGAATGGGCCGTCAGCCTCTTCTGAAAGATCGGTATCATCCGGCGAGCGACTGTTCACGGCATCGACAATGCTGCCGGAGCTTGTGCTCCCGCTACTGCAAGACAATGAAGCCAGCGTCGTTTCACCCTGCGGGCCAGTTTGTACCGAAATACCCGAATAGGTCCGCCCGGGCCGATCCGCCAGTTCGCCATCCTGGCCCTTGAACACGATGTAATGCGTCTGTCCGTTCGAAAAACGCACGTGTTCCTGATAGCCGCCAGCGCCTTGGCCGCGAACAGTGCCGACGCGCACGTTCGACCAGTCAGACCGGTTGGCAAGATCAAGCGCCGGTTGGCCAAGCGGACCATAGCGATAATGCACTGCTGATTTTGATCCGCACACGCTGCCGACCGACTTACCGAACTTGCACGAATAGATCACGGCTTCACCGGCGCGACATTGGCTGACCGCCGGATTGACCGGCTGGGAATGCAGCAGCGAACCACTGGCCAGCCCCGCTATCAAAGCGGCGACCGGCCAGAGGCGATGCAAAATCAACCCAACTTCTCCATCACGTCGTCGGGGATTTCGTAATTGCCCCACACGGTTTGGACGTCGTCATCGTCATCAAGCACGTCAATCAGCTTGAGCAGCGTGGCTGCGTCGTCTGCTGAAACTTCGGTCTTGAGGCTGGGCTTCCACGCCAGTTTCACGCCTTCGGCTTCGCCCAGCGTCTTTTCCAGTTCGCGGGCAACTTCGTGGAGGTTTTCCACCGCAACCCAGATCTGGTGGCTGCCGGGATTTTCATCGCCATCGCCCATATCTGATTCGACATCATCGGCGCCCGCTTCAATCGCGGCTTCGAGGACTTTTTCCTCGTCACCCACCGAGCCGGGATACTCGATCAGGCCGAGGCGTTCGAAGCCGTGGCTGACCGCGCCGCTTGCGCCAAGGTTGCCGCCGTTCTTGGAAAACGCGGTGCGCACGTTGGTGGCGGTGCGGTTACGGTTGTCGGTCAGCGCTTCGACGATCACGGCAACACCGCCGGGGCCATAGCCTTCGTAGCGCACTTCTTCGTAGTTATCGCCTTCGCCTTTGGTTGCCTTATCAATGGCGCGGGCGATGTTGTCCTTGGGCATCGACTGCGCTTTGGCCGCGTTGACGGCGGCGCGCAGACGCGGGTTCATGTCGGGATCGGGCATGCCCATCTTGGCGGCCACAGTGATTTCGCGGCTGAGTTTGGAGAACTGCGCCGAACGCTTTTTGTCCTGCGCACCCTTGCGGTGCATGATGTTTTTAAACTTGGAATGGCCTGCCATGGTCCGTGCTTCTTGCTGATCTTGCGGGAATGTGAGTTGCCCCTAGCGGACGACGCGCTTTCGGGCAATGATTGCGCGATGATCCTGCCGACGACAGTTTTCGCCACCTTGATGGAACCCATCGCCTTTTGGCGCAATCCCCAGCCGATGCGGCCTGATGGCTTGCGGGCAGCGGGTGCTTGGCGGCGATGGGCGTTGCTGACCGCTATGCAAGTGGGCGGGCTGATGGGCGTGGTGGTCCCTGTAATGCTGGCGTGGCGGCAGATATTTGATTTGCCATCCCCCGATGCCTTCAATGGCATGACCCCGCTGGCGCTGTGGGGAGGCACGGTTTTGCTGGCCCCTGTGCTGGAAGAGTTGTTCTTTCGTGGCTGGTTGAGCGGATTGCCGCGCGCGCTGTGGGCTATGGCGATAACGCTTGCCGGGCTGGCGCTGTTTATGGGCTTTGGCAAAGCCAATCCGCTGGCAGGCGGCGGCATCCTGCTGGCCACGACCGCTGCGGTGATCGGCGTGTGGTTTTGGCTGCGCCATAAGCAGGAGCGGCCCGGCTGGTTTGACGGGGCGTTTCCATGGCTGTTTCATATCAACGCCTTGGCCTTTGCCGCGCTGCATCTGGCGAATTACCCCAAGTTTACGCTTGCCGCGATTCCCTTGGTTCTGCCGCAATTCTGGACCGGCTTGATGCTCGGGTTCCTGCGCCTGCGCATCGGACTTGGCGCGGCGATCCTGACCCACATCATATCAAACGCCATAGCGCTAACGCTGGCCATGATCGTGGGTTAGACGATTACTGCTGTTCCACTGACGCTGACCATCAGCATCGATCCGCGCGCACCAATGGTTTCGTAATCGATATCAACGCCAATCACGGCATTGGCCCCCAAGGCGCGCGCCTTGTCTTCGAGTTCACGCATCGCCTGTTCACGCCCGCGCGCGAGGACTTCTTCATACTTGCCCGAACGGCCACCAAAAATATCGGTAATGGAGGCAAAAAGGTCGCGCACGATGTTTGCGCCAAGGATCACCTCGCCGGTAACAACGCCAAGATAGCGCTGAACCGGACGACCTTCGATAAGGCTGGTGGTGGAAACGAGCATGACAGGCCTTCCGTTATCACGAAGAGGTAGCCTTACCCGATTTGTTATTCGATGCCGAGAGCAGTCTTGTAGAGTTCAAGCACGGCTTCCATTTCACGGCGATCATCGGGCTTCATCTTGCGCAGGCGGACGACTTGGCGCATGATTTTGGCATCATAACCAACGGCTTTGCCTTCGTTGTAGACGTCCTTGATGTCGTCGCCGATGCCCTTCTTTTCCTCTTCGAGGCGTTCGATGCGCTCAATCAGCAGGCGCAGGCGGTCGTCGGCAGTTTCGGCCATCGGGCTATCTCCGGGTAACGGGTGAATCGGTTGCGGCGCTGATAGACGCGCCGCCGCCTATCGGCAAAGTGCAGCTTGTGGAAATCTCGGGAATCGGGTGGCACTATCCGTGCATGCCGCCGTTTTTCTTGAGGCTTTCGTCCATGCGCGCCATTTGTTCGGGCGTGGCTTCGGTCTGGAAGCGGGCCTTCCATTCGGCTGCGGGAAGCCCGTGAATGACCTCGCGCGCGGTCGCCTTGTCAAAACCGGCGCCTGCATCATTGATCCAATCGGCAAGGCAATTGCGGCAAAATCCGGCAAGGCCCATCAAATCAATGTTTTGCGCGTCATGGCGGTGGCGCAGATGGCGCACCAGACGGCGGAAGGCGGCGGCGGCGACCGCATCGGGAAGTTCATCAAGGGCATCGCTCGGTATAAGTGTTGCATTCGTATCCACTGTAATGGTCCTTGGGTTTTTTTGGGGCATACGCCATAGCGCGTGACATTGTTTCATAAGGAGTACCAGAGCTGTGGCAAAGATCGATCCGAGCGCTGTCATGACCAGGGGCCGCAAGGTAAAGATCCTCGCTACCGTAGGGCCTGCCAGCAGCGATCCGGAAATGCTGGAAAAGCTGGTGCGTGCAGGCGCTGATGCGTTTCGCGTCAATATGAGCCATGGCGAGCACGCCATTCACGCCCAAACCATCGCCAATATCCGCGCGCTCGAAAAGAAGTTGGACCGCGCAATTACCATTTTGTGCGATTTACAAGGGCCGAAGCTGCGCGTTGGCAAGTTCAAGGAGGGGCGCGCGGTCATCCGCCATTCCGGGCACTTTACGCTGGATCGCAACCCCGAACCGGGTGATGAAACCCGCGTATGCCTGCCCCATCCCGAACTGTTCGGTGTGCTGCAAAAGGGCCAGCGCCTGTTGATCGATGATGGCAAGCTGCGGCTGCGGGTGATTCGCGCAGACGAGAACGAGATCCTGTGCTCTGCCGAAGTGGGCGGGGTGATTTCGGACCGCAAAGGCGTGAACGTGCCCGATGCGGTGGTGCCTGTGCCCGCGCTGACCGAAAAGGACCGCCGCGATTTGTCGTTTGCAGTGGAACATGGCGCAGACTGGATCGCTTTGTCGTTCGTGCAGCGGCCCGAAGATGTGGCCGAAGCGCGCCGCTTGATGGGCGGATATGGCGCACTGATGGCCAAGATCGAAAAGCCTGCTGCAATCTCAAGGCTGGAAGAGATTATCGAGCTGTCCGACGGAATCATGGTGGCGCGCGGCGATCTGGGCGTGGAACTCAATCCTGAAGAAGTGCCGCCGCTGCAAAAACGCATTGTCGAATCGGCGCGCCGGCAGGGCAAGCCGGTGGTTGTCGCCACGCAAATGCTCGAATCGATGATCGAAGCGCCGACGCCAACGCGCGCCGAAGTTTCCGACGTTGCCAATGCGGTTTATGATGGCGCAGACGCCGTGATGCTTTCGGCAGAAACAGCCGCTGGTGCCTGGCCCGAAGAAGCGGTGACGATCATGCACCGGATTGCGGCACAAGTGGAAGCTGATCCCGGCTATGCCGCGCGCGTCCACTTTATCGAAACGCTGCCCGATCCCACCACCGCAGACGCCTTGGCGCAAGCCGCTGCCAGCATTGTAAACACGGTGCCGATTGCCGGGATCATCGTTTTCACCGGCTCCGGTTCGACTGCGCGCAGGGTTGCGCGCGAACGCCCGGGCGTGCCGATGCTGGTACTGACGCCATCGGAAAAGACGGCACGCAAGGTCGGCCTGCTGTGGGGCGCGCATGCGGTCAGCACAAAGGACATCGGCAGTTTTGAAGAAATGATCGCCAAGGGCAAGCGTATGGCGCTGCGTCATGGCTTTGGCACGGCGGGATCGCGCCTTGTGGCTTTGGCCGGTGTTCCTTTTGGCACTCCGGGCGCAACCAACTTGCTTCATGTGGTAACGCTGATCGGCAACGAACTCGATCACTATAACGGCGGTTAAAACACCCTCAAGATTGCCCGACTTTAACCGAGGCCAAGCGAAGACCATCACGGCCCAAGCGTTTTTCCGAAGCGAGAACGCGGTTCTTTCCGGCTTTCTTGGCAGCATAAAGCGCTGCATCGGCAATGGGCAAAATGTCTGTTGCCGATGTTGCGGTTTCGGGCACGGTGGCAACGCCGAGGGATGCGGAGATGGCGCATTCGTGGCTGTTGCTGAGCGATTCGATCCGTTCGCGCAGGATTTCGGCTTTCTCCATCGCATCTTCCAGCGAGCAATCCGGCAGAATCGCCACCAGCTCTTCTCCGCCATAGCGGCAAACGACGTCAGTCGGGCGTAATGCACCCACAAGCTGGGCCGCAACATCGCGCAGCACAGCATCGCCCTTGGCGTGGCCTTGTTCGTCATTGAGTCTTTTGAAATCATCAAGGTCGAGCATGATGACCGCCGTGCTTCCGCCGGTGCGCGAGCCTAGTGAGACGAACCGCTCCAGCGCGTCTTCCATATAGCGCCGATTATAAAGCCCGGTGAGCGGATCGCGCAGCGATTGCGTGCGCAGCTTTTCGCGCAGGGAAATGTTAGACAGCGCAAGCGACATCGAGTCCGAAAGGGCACGGCCTAACTGACGGATCTCCATAAGCCGCTCGAATGCCCCCTCTTGGTCGTCGTGGGCAATCACCAGTAGGCCGTGCAATTGGCCGCATGCCATCATCGGCATTTCGACACTGGCCGTTTGCGAACTGTGGTGATTGCAGCACAGTGATCCTTCATGTGGCGCGTTGATATGGGGCTTGCCGCGTTTGAGTGCCCAGCAATTGGACGGGGAAAGCATTTCAGGCGCAGGAAGTTCTTGTGGCATGTCCCAAGCTCGGGCCAGATCAAGCCGGTCGCGCGAATTGTTGAAAACATAAAGCGCCACACCGTAGCCCGGCAATAGCCGCCGGGCTGTGGCCATCAGTACGGCACCAGCATCCTCGTATGTTTCGGCGGCCTGAAGCATGTCGGTCATCGCAAACAGTTCCTGAATCTGTTCGCGCGAATCGCTGGTAACGCGAAAGTGGTCCCGCTCCCGCTGTTTAAGTGTCAGCGCAGTGCGCCGCAGGATCATCTGCACGCCGAAAGTAAGGCCAAGCGCAACCGCTGCGATTCCCGCAAGGCTGTCATGATAGATGTCGGCGACAAAAAGAGTTAGCAGAACCGTAACGAGCACAATGATCTGCGCTGCCATTGCCGCAAGATGGGTGCGCTCGAGAAGCGTATCGTTCGCCACCGACATCTGCTGCAGTTGCACCGCCTGCTTGCTCTTGGCCATACCTTCACCCTATCTTTCACGAAGGTATAGAGCGAAGGAAGGCAGAAAATCGTTAAGCAAGACAATAGTAGAAAGCCCCCTCAGTTGGTGGCCCAAGGTTAACGATAAAAGGTTTTTTTAACGCGATCCGAACAGAGCCGCGCCAACCCGGACATGGCTTGCACCAAGCTGTACCGCAGTTTCCAGATCGTCGCTCATGCCCATCGAAAGGCGTTCAAGGCCGCTGTCGTTCGCCAGCTTGTCGAGCAATGCAAAGAACGGAGCAGGTTCGATGCCAGCCGGTGGCACACACATCAACCCGATGACTTCGATATCCATCGCTTGTGCCTTCCCGAGAAGATCAGGGAGATCGCTCACGGCGCAACCGCCCTTCTGATCTTCGTTGCCGATGTTAACCTGGATGAAGCAAGGCACGCGCTTACCCAGTTTTGCCTGCGCAGCCGCAAGAGCTACAATCAGGCTGGACCGGTCGAGCGAATGGATGCAATCAAACAGCGCTACCGCGTTTTCTGCCTTGTTAGATTGCAGTTGGCCGACAAGGTGCAGTTCCACATCAGGATGAACCGCACGAATCGCAGGCCATTTTTCCTGCGCTTCCTGCACGCGGTTCTCGCCAAACACGCGCTGGCCTTGCGAAATCAGGTCAAGGATCGCCTCTGCGGGCTTGGTTTTTGATATGGCGACAAGCGTCACCTCTTTGGCCTGACGGCGAGAGATCTTTGCAGCGGTCGCAATGCGGGCGCGGACATGTTCAAGGGGTGATGAAGGGGCTGCCTGTTCCATGGCGCGGTGCTATAGCGCAGAGATGGCAAAGCGCCAGACCAACAAAGGGACGGCTGTCCCACGCCTCATCCTGATCAGCGATCGCCGCAATGATGCCGCGCTGGAGCGTGCCCTTGCGCGCCTGCCGCGCGGGAGCGCACTGGTGTTCCGGCATTATGATTTGCCAGCGTCGGCGCGGCAGCGGCGGTTTGAATGCCTGAAGCGCATCGCCCGTGCCCATGGCATCTGCATGATCGGGGCCAGAACGCCGCGTGGCTGGCGCGTCGACGGCACTTACGGAAGTCCGCGCGAGGTTGCGGGCACCAAGGGCCTGCGCCTTGCCACCGCGCATTCGTTGGCTGAAATTGCTGAGGCCGTGCGGGTAAAGGCAGACGCTGTGCTGCTTTCACCTGTTTTTCCCACGCGGTCGCATCCGGGCGGTGTAGTGCTTGGGCCGGTGCGGTTTCTGCGCATGGCACGGCAATCGCCGATCCCGGTGATCGCCTTGGGCGGGATGACGCGTCGCCGTGCCGCGACTTTGCCCGTCCACGGCTGGGCCGCGATTGATGGGCTGGTTTAACGGTTTGAATCACAGCAAAACCCGTCGGGATTCTTGACGGTGAGTCCCCTTCGGGCGCATGATGGGGCAAGTAAAGGCAGGGATAAGCGTAATCATGGCAAGCCGGGCAGGATCAAGCGCACGCGGAAGCGGTGCAGACTGGCGCGCCGTACTGCGCCGGTCTTTGCGCCGCAGCCTTGAGCTTATCGGCGGCGGGGTGCTGGTCGCCGTATTGGCATTCCTCGCGCTGGCACTGGTCAGCTATACCCAGACCGATCCTTCGGGCAGCACCGCTTCGGGCAGTCCGGTCGAGAACTGGATGGGCCTGCCCGGTGCCTGGGCGGCAGAACGCGTGCTTTTGTTTTTTGGCGCGCCCGGAGCCTTGCTTTTGCCCCTCCTGTGGGTGTTCGCACGGCGGTTATGGGATGCCGAAAGCGATCTGATCGACATTGACGAAGAAGATGGAGAAGTTTCATCGCCACGCTGGTGGCGGCCAACCCTGCTGTTGTTTCTGGCAATGGCGCTGATCGGCACGGCGCTGGCCCTGTGGGGGCCGAATGCGGCAAGCCGTTTGCCGGCGGGCCTTGGTGGTATGGCAGGATTGTTGGGCGCGGCAGGGATTACGAGATTGGCAAGATTTGCCCCGCAAATCGAAATGATCTGGTTCACCGCACCACTGGGACTAATCGCGCTGGGCAGCGGGATGGCCATTGCCAGCCGCGTGTTCG
Organism: Novosphingobium sp. AAP83; assembly: GCF_001295795.1. GTDB lineage: Bacteria > Pseudomonadota > Alphaproteobacteria > Sphingomonadales > Sphingomonadaceae > Novosphingobium. Next base: position 22,949 of record NZ_LJHY01000001.1, on the reverse strand, counting down.
CTTTTGACTGGGCACGAATGTTAAGCCTGCCGTCGTTCCTGCGCCGACCTGTACGCGACGATCTGGATGATGACGAGGAAGAGGACGCCCCGGTTGCGTCCCCTGGCACAAAGGGCAAGCGCGACAGAGAAGCGAGCGCCTTGGCCGACTCCATCGATATCGAGGCCGCGCTTGCCCCTCGCAAGCCGACCGAGATTTCCGATCCGACACGCAATCCCGCGCCTGCCGCCGTCTTCCCCAAAGTCCGGCAGGGCGATCTGTTTGATAAGTACGAATTGCCCTCGATTGATATCCTGATCGAAGCACCGCCGGGATCGGAACAAAAGATCGACAAGCTGGCGCTGGAACGCAACGCGCGGCTGCTGGAAAACGTGCTCGACGATTTCAACGTGAAGGGCGAAATCACCGCCGTCCGCACCGGGCCGGTTGTCACCATGTATGAACTGGAACCGGCGCCGGGCATCAAGGCCAGCCGGGTGATTGGTCTGGCTGACGACATTGCCCGCAATATGAGCGCGATTTCGGCGCGTGTTTCGGCCATTCCGGGCCGCACCGTGATGGGCATCGAATTGCCCAATGCGATCCGCGATATGGTTTCGTTCCGCGAACTGATCGCGTGCGAAAAGTTTGCTAATTCAAAGGCCTTGCTGCCGATCATCCTTGGCAAGGATATTTCGGGCGAACCCATCGTGGCCGATCTTGCCACAATGCCGCACTTGCTGGTGGCAGGGACCACCGGTTCGGGTAAATCGGTCGGGCTCAACTGCATCCTGCTCTCGCTGCTCTACCGGCTTACCCCCGCACAGTGCCGCCTGATCCTTGTCGATCCCAAAGTGCTGGAACTGAAGTCATACGACGATATCCCGCACTTGCTTTCACCCGTAGTGACCGAGCCTGCCAAGGCGGTGCGCGCGCTGAAATGGGCGGTTGAGGAAATGGAGCGGCGCTATCGCCAGATGTCGTCAGTGGCGGTGCGCAATATCTCGGGCTTCAATGAAAAGGTGCGCGCGGCCCAAGCCAAGGGTAAGCCACTGGGCCGCCGCATCCAAGTCGGCTTCGATCCCGATACCGGCGAGGAAATGTTCGAAGAACAGCAGCTTGAATACGAAGTCCTGCCGCAAATCGTGGTGATCGTCGACGAACTGGCCGACCTTATGGTGACGGTCGGCAAGGAAATCGAAGTGCTTATCCAGCGGCTTTCGCAAAAGAGCCGTGCTGCGGGTATCCACCTGATCATGGCCACGCAGCGCCCGTCGGTTGACGTGATCACCGGCGTGATCAAGGCCAACTTGCCCACGCGCATCAGCTTTGCCGTGACCAGCCGCATCGATAGCCGCACGATCCTTGGCGAACAGGGTGCCGAACAACTGCTGGGCAAGGGCGATATGCTCTACAAGCCCAACACCGACCCGATCAAGCGCGTCCACGGCCCGTTCGTTTCGGACGAAGAGGTTGAGAAAGTGGCCGATCACTGGCGCAGCCAGGGCAGCCCCGATTACGTCGATTCGGTTACCGAAGAGCCAGAGGATGGCGGCTTCGGCTTTGACGATATCGATGGCGCGTCAGATAATCCCGAGGACCGCAAGTACCGTCAGGTCTGCCAGCTCGTGTTCGAAAGCCAGAAGGCATCGGCAAGCTGGATCCAGCGCCAGATGGGCGTGGGCTATAACACCGCTTCGAAGTGGATCGAGCGGATGGAATCAGATGGCCTCGTTGGCCCATCAAACCACGTCGGCAGACGCGAGATCTATCGCGACAAGGACGGCAACGTACTGTGATGCAACGCTGATTGCGTACTTCAAACCACGCTCACCCTAGGCCTTTCGAAGGGTGAGCGCCCCCAAGCCGCGCCAGATGCTTCGATAAGCTCAGCATGAGCGGGTGTGATGGATTGCGAAATAAATAGGGACTGTCCCCATTTATTGACCCTATTTTTGAGTCATGAATGGTTCCGCGACGTCCTTGGGCACGCGCAGAAGTCTACCTGAGGCGCGATCAATCAAGGCCCATGTGGTTTTGGCGCTGACGATGATCTTGCCCGCTGCATTGGTAAAATCCACCCGCCGGTCAAACCGTGCGCCGGTTGGGCCTTCGGGCAGGAACGTCACCGCATCGACGCTTTCACCCAGCGCGATATTGCCGCGATAATCGATCTCGTGCCGCGTTACGACCCAGACATAGGCCTGCTGGTGCGCCAGCGGGGCCACCGCCTCCCAATGCGCGGTGGCCATGTCCTGAATCCAGTTCACCCACACCGCATTGTTCACATGGCCCAGTTCATCGATGTGCTCGGGTCCAGCAGTGAAGCTGCGGGTGTGGCTGTTGCTCATAAGCAATTACCGTTCAGACATTGGAACAACAGCGTTCCCCACAAGGTCAAGGGAAAGGCCAGAACTGGAAGCGTGAGGATTAACCACCAGTACCTATACCGGTACAGTGAAATCGCAAGCATCAGCAGCCCAAATACTTGCAAAGGAAACGAAATAAGCAGTCGCTGACCATCTCCCGGAAACGCGATGAGCAGCGCGGTCGCAATTGTGGCCAAAACGGCCAGTTTTGACGGCCACTGAAGCTCGCGTAGCGTCACGCCTCCACGCCCAACTGCCACAGGACAAACGCGAATTCCTCGGCGGTTTCCTTTAAGGATTCGAACCGGCCTGATTTGCCGCCATGGCCTGCGCCCATGTTGGTCTTGAGGATCAGTTCGTTGGTGTCGGTCTTCACCTCGCGCAATTTGGCGACCCATTTGGCGGGCTCCCAATAGGTAACGCGCGGATCGTTGAGGCCTGCGGTGACCATTAGCGGCGGGTAGGCTTGGGGTTTGACCTGATCGTATGGCGAATACGACCGGATCAGTTCGAACGCGGCCTTGTCCTCAATCGGGTTGCCCCATTCGGGCCATTCGCCCGGCGTCAACGGCAGATCGGCATCGAGCATCGTGGCCAGAACATCGACGAAGGGCACATGGGCTACGACCGCGCCCCACAAGTCTGGGTCACTATTGATCACCGCGCCCATCAGTTCGCCGCCTGCCGATCCACCCGAAATGCTGATCTTGCCCGCTTCAGTGAAGCCGCGATCAATCAGGCCTTTGGCGACATCGACGAAATCGTTGAAGGTGTTGGTGCGCGCTTCCAGCTTGCCCGCTTTATACCACGCCCGGCCCAGATCATCGCCGCCCCGGATATGCGCGATGGCATAGGCAAAACCGCGATCGACAAGGCTGAGCCGCGTGGTCGAAAAGCCGGGGCCAATGGCGATGCCATAAGCGCCATAACCGTAAAGGTGAAGCGGGCCACCCGCTGCACGATCCTTGCGCCAGACCACGCTGACCGGAACCAAAGTGCCATCGCGCGCTGCGATTTCCAGCCGTGCGGTTTCATAAAGCGAGGCGTCATAGCCGCTAGGGATTTCCTGCACTTTCAGAAGCTTCAGGCTGCGTGTGGCGACATCGTAATCGAACGATGACGCTGGGCTGACCATCGATTCATAGCCAACCCGCAGCACGGTCATCGCCCATTCGGGGTTATCGCCCAGCGACGCTTCATAGCTGGCTTCGGGGAATTCGATGGGCTCGATGCGCGCCGGATCATCATAAAAGCGCACTTCGATGCGGTCCAAGCCGCGCACCCGGCCTTCGACCACATAGAAATCGCGGAACAGTTCAAAGCCGGTGAGGTAAAACTCGTCCGACCCTTCGATCAGCGTGGTCCATTCGCCGGGGTTGCTGAGGGACGCGGTAGCGAGGCGGAAGTTTTCGTGGATGTCGTTGGTCTGGATATAGAGCACGCCCTCGCGCTCATCGACGTCATATTCTACGCCCTTTTGCCGCGCTTTGACCAATATGGGTTCGGCCAAAGGATCGTGCGCAGGCACCAGCCGCGTTTCGCCGGTTTCATGATCGCCGGTCGAGATGATAAGCCACTGTTCATTGGCCGAAAGCGCCGCGCCGACGCGAAAGCCTTCGTCGTCCTCGTGATAAAGTTCCACATCGTTTTCGAGCGGCTGGCCGATCCAGTGCAGCCGCGCATTGTCAGTCCGCCAGTTTTCGTTGGCGAGGCTATAGACAAGGCCGGTATCGTTCTTCACCCAGATCAGGCCGGACAAGGTGCCGGGGATTTCGTCGGGCAGGACTTCGCCGGTTGCGATCACCTTGATCCGCGCGGTGAAGCGTTCCGAGCCATTGTCATCGACAGACCACGCCAGCTTGGTGCCATCGGACGACACCGCAATCGCGCCAAGGCGGAAGTATTCCACGCCTTCGGCCAGCGCTACTTCATCAAGGATCAGTTCGTCCGCGCTGCCATCATCGGGCACACCCACAGGGCGGCGCCACCACTTCTTGTATTCCGCGCCCTCTTCGTATTCGATCCAGTAGAGGAAATTGCCGTCCTTTTGCGGGACCGATTTATCGGCCTCTTTAATGCGCGCGCGCATTTCGGTGAACAGGCTGTCGATTACCGGTTTGCGTTCGCCCATGCGGCTTTCAAACCACGCGTTTTCGGCCTCAAGGTGACCGAGAATTTCCTTGTCGGTCACTTCCGGATAGCCCGGATCGCGCAACCACGCGTAATCGTCGGACACGGTCAACCCGTGGTGCGAAAAGGTGTGGGGCTTTTTGGGGGCGAAGGGAGGTGTGGCAAGTGTCATTCCTCGCATCTATGGTGTGTCCATGACGCCCGCAAGGCGGGCTTTCGACGATTCAGGAATTGCCCATGTTGATGCACACACACGAAGCCCGTCTCGATGCCCTGCGCAAGCAACTGGCGAAGGACGGACTGGACGGCTTCGTTATCCCGATTTCCGACGAACATATGAGCGAATATGTAGGCAGCTATGCCCAGCGGCTGGAATGGTTGACCGGCTTTGGCGGATCGGCGGGCACGGCAGTGGTACTGGCTGACAAGGCCGCGATCTTTGTCGATGGGCGCTATACCCTGCAAGTGCGCGATCAGGTGGACGGCAAGTGCTGGTCCTACGAATCGGTGCCGCAAACCAGCGTTGCGGCTTGGCTGGGCGAACATGCGCCGCAAGGCGCGCGGATCGGTTATGATGCATGGCTCCATTCCAAGGGCTGGGCCGATGGCGTGGCCATGGCGCTGAAACATAGCGATGCGACATTGCTTCCGGTGGCCCGCAATCCTGTGGATTCGGTGTGGGAAGACCAGCCCGCGCCCTCGCTTGCGCCCGCGGTGCCCCATGCCGATGCACACGCGGGCAAATCGGCGCATGAAAAGCGCGCCGATATTGCCGCATGGCTCGCCGCCAACGGCCTTGATGCCGCTGTCGTAACCGCGCTCGATTCCGTGGCATGGCTGCTCAACATTCGAGGGAGCGATGTGGACCGGACGCCGGTCGCGCTGTCATTCGTGATTGCCCATGCCGATGGCACGGCGGACTTTTTTATCGCGCCCGAAAAGGTGACAGCGGACCTCACCGCGCACCTGGGCAATGCGGTGCGGGTGCAGCCGCGCGATGCTTTTGTTCCAGCGCTGGAAGCGTTGCGGGGCCGCAAGGTGGCGGTTGATCCCGAACGTGCGGTGGCGGCCGTGTTCCAAGCGCTGGAGGGTGCAGGCGCGAACATTATCGCGGTCACCGATCCGGTGGTCCTGCCCAAAGCGATCAAGAACCCGGTCGAGCAAGCGGGCCACCGCGCCGCGCAATCACGCGATGGTGCCGCTATCGCCCGTTTCCTGCATTGGGTGGGACAGGAAGCACCCCGAGGCGAGGTTACCGAATTATCCGCCGCTGACCGGTTGCAAGCTTTCCGTGCCGAAGGTGGCCTGCTCAAAGACTTGTCGTTTGATACGATCTCAGGCGCCGGCCCCAACGGCGCGGTGGTGCATTACCGGGTGAGCGAAGAGACCAGCCGCACGCTGGAACCAAACAGCGTCTACCTCGTCGATTCAGGCGGGCAATATGTTGATGGTACAACCGACATCACCCGCACGGTGTGGATCGGCCCAGATGCGCCGTCTGTAGAAGTAAAGGACCGCTTTACCCGCGTACTCAAAGGCCACATCGCGCTGGCGCGCGCGGTGTTCCCAAAAGGCACGGCGGGCAGCCAATTGGATAGTTTTGCGCGCCAGTTCCTTTGGAGCGCAGGCCTTGATTACGCGCATGGCACCGGCCACGGCGTTGGCAGCTTCCTGTCGGTCCACGAAGGCCCGCAGCGCATTGCCAAAGCAGCGGGCGGGCAAGCCGGAACGGGGCAGGAACTGCTGCCAGGCATGATCCTGTCGAACGAACCGGGCTATTACAAGACCGGCGAATACGGCATTCGCATCGAAAATCTGGTGCTGGTCGAACGCCGTGAGATCGCGGGCGCGGAAGGTGAATTCTTCGGCTTTGAAACGCTGACTTTCGCGCCGATTGACCGTACGCTGGTGGAAGTGGCGCTGCTGACGGCCGAAGAACGCGGATGGCTTGATAGCTATCACAGGCGAGTCCGCGCGGTTCTTGCACCGCAACTGATGGGCACCGATTTGATCTGGTTGGAAGCTGCCTGCGCCCCCTTATAAACGCCTATTTGTTCACTTATTGTTCTTAATATGCGATTCGGTGGACAGGAGAGAGGCAATGCTTGGATACGTAACGGTTGGCACCAATGATCTTGCGCGTGCAGCCAAATTCTATGATGCGATTGCAGCAGAATTGGGCGTTGGCAGGATGATGGAGTTTCCTACGGGCATCGCGTGGGGTGCTCCGGGCGGCGGGGCCGGGATTGGCGCAATGGTGCCTTTCGATGGCAACCCGGCAACGGTCGGCAATGGCGTGATGTTCGCGTTGGAAGCCAAGGATTCTGCGCAGGTTGATCGGCTCTATGCCATGGCGATGGCCAATGGTGGCAGCGATGAAGGTGCGCCGGGCGTGCGCGGTGGCGGCTTTTACGCTGCGTATTTCCGCGACCCCGACGGCAATAAACTCAACGCCTTTGTAATGGGCTGAAGCGCCAGCTTGCAGGCTGGTGAACGGCCTGCCATTGGCGCGACAAATTGCGACAAAGAACCGGCCTTCCGGGCATAATCGCGCGACAATATGCTCTTAGATAAGGGAAATGGAAACTGCGGTTGTCCCCAACCAGTCCCCTCTGGGCAAGGTCTCCCTCTCCCCTCCTTGCCGTGTGGCGGATGGCCGCAGTTTCTCCTCTTTTACGCTCACAGGAGCACCCCGACATGAAAACGAAATTCCAGATCGCCGCTGTTGCTGCCGTTTTGGCAACAACTTCGATGGCGCTTTATACCGCATCGCCTGCTTCGGCCCAAAAGATGGACGCCGATGGCGACAAGGCCATTTCGTGGAGCGAAGCCAAGGCAAAGGCTGACACGATGTGGACCAAGCTTGACGTTAACAAGGACGGCAAGCTCGATCCGGCTGACCGTTCTGCCAAAATGGGTGAGAAATTCGCATCGATCGATACGGACAAGAACGGCACCATCAGCCGCGATGAATTCATGGCACATCACAGACAGATGGAAGCGGGCAAAGAGGCGCGCGCCGAAAGCCGTGGCAAAGGTCGCGGCAAACATCGCGGCATGGGCCATTACGGCATGATGGGTGGCGGCATGGGCATGCTGGCCATGGCCGATACGAACAAGGATGGTGCTGTTTCCCGTACCGAATTCGATGCCGTCACCAAAATGCACTTCGACATGGCCGATGCCAACAAGGACGGTAAGATCACAGCCGACGAACGCCGCGCGATGATGGGCAAGATGGGCATGAAGCGCGGCTATCGCGGCCCAATGCTTAAGGGCGGCATGGGTGTAATGGGTGATGGACCGCCGCCCCCACCTCCGGCTAACTGAATGTCATGAACGACACGCCGATCCGAGTCCTCGTCGTCGATGACGAACCAGCCCTGCGCGAGCCCTTGGCGGACTACCTTGTCCGCCAGGGGTTTGTCGTAACGCAAGCTGCGACCGCAGCCGAGGCGCGCAGTCGGCTGAACGAAATGGGCTGCGACATTGTCCTGCTAGATATCATGATGCCGGGCGAGGATGGCTTATCGCTGTGCCGCCATCTGGTTGAGGCGCGCAAGCTGCCGGTGATCTTCATCACCGCAAAGGGTGAATCAACCGATCGCATCGTGGGGCTGGAAATCGGCGCTGACGATTACGTGGTAAAGCCGTTTGATCCCCGCGAACTGGTCGCGCGCATCCGCTCGGTATTGCGCCGCGCAAACAAGCAGTCGAGCGAGATTGCCGATGCCGTTGTTTATGAGTTTGAAGGCTGGCGGCTTGATCCGCTAAAGCGCCGTCTGATTGATCAGGAAGGCGCGGTCGTGGCGATTTCGTCGGCTGAATTCCGCCTTCTGCTCGCCTTTCTGGATCATCCCCGTCAAGTGCTGGACCGAGATCGCCTGCTGGATATGGTGCAAGGCCGCGAGGCGCACTTGTTTGACCGGGCGGTAGACAACCAGATCTCGCGCTTGCGCCGCAAAATCGAAGTCGATAGCCGCAACCCGCAATTGATCCAGACAGTATGGGGCGGTGGCTATATGCTGGCCGCCGAAGTGCGAAAACGCGCACCCACGGTGGAAGAGGTGTAACCGGCTTGCCATCGTTCTTTTCACGCCTGCGTTTTTGGCCGCGCAGTTTGCAAGGTCAGGTCCTGTGCGCGATCGCGCTTGCCCTGCTGGTGGCGCAGACGATCTCGGCCGTGCTGATTTGGCGTGAACAGAGCCATCGGCGCGAATCTTCGCTGGTAAGTTCGGCCGCTTTCCGTTTGCTCGGGCCATCGCCCGAACGCCGCCGGGAGCGTGATCGCGACAATGAGGACCGGACGAGCGGACGCTTCAAGCTTACCCAGAGTGACCAATCCCCTCGACGCGCGGACGAGGTTCGGCTCGGGCATGTCGAGCGCGAACTGGCCGAAATTCTCGGTGCGCAAGGCTTCGATGCTGCCGAAGTGGTTGTGTTTGAGCGTAATCCTTTGAATGACCCTGTCAGCATCCGCTTTATACAGCGCCATCGCCGTGAATTAGCAGTATTTTCAAACCAGCCGATGCCGCGCCTGATTGTCGCTGCGGTTCGCCAAAACTCTGGCCAGTGGCTTTCCACCCGCGTGCTCAGCGAGCGCGGCGGCATAATGGTTCTGGCCCCTCTCGTTGGGCAGACGATCGTGCTCTACCTCGTTCTGGTAGGCGCAATGGCCCTGCTCGTGCAGCGCATCGCCCGCCCGCTCAAAGCGCTCACCCACCGCGTTGAGGACTTTGCCGGGAACCGCAAGCTGGGCGGGCAATTGGAGCCGGATGGTCCTGAGGATATCCAGCGCCTGATCACCGCGCACAATGCCATGGAAGCCCGCATCGCGGCGATGCTGGATGAAAAAGACGTGATGCTGGGTGCCATCGGCCACGATCTGAAAACACCTTTGGCGGCGCTGCGCGTGCGGATCGAAGCGGTTGACGATGATGTTGAACGCGGGCGCATGGCTGCCACGATTGAAGACATCAACCGCTCGCTTGACGATATTCTCTCGCTTGCGCGCGTAGGCCGCCCGTCAGATCCGATTGAGCCGAACGAGATTGCCGCTTTGGTAGCCGATGTCATCGGCGAATTCGAAGACATGGGCGAAGCGGTCGAGCTGGGTGAAACCGATCGCATCGTGCTGCTGATCCGCGCCACATGGCTGCGCCGCGCTTTGCGCAATCTGGTGTCCAACGCACTGCGTTATGGCCAGCGCGCGCGCATTTCTCTAGCGCGCGAAGGCCATATGGCTGTGTTGCGGATAGAGGATGATGGCCCTGGCATTCCCGAGGGCGATATTGCGCGGATGATGGAGCCGTTTACCCGGCTTGAGGCCTCACGCAATAGTGGCACCGGCGGCACCGGCCTTGGCCTCACGTTGGCGCGCGCCATTGCCGATCAACACGGCGGCACGTTGGCGCTGGTCAACCGGCCCGGTGTGAATGGCGAGATTGCAGGGCTTACCGCGATTATACGCTTGCCCATTGGTTAAGCTTAAAGTCATCGTCCATCGTCTTGAATATGCCATATTGGGCAAGACCCGCTCGCGCGTTTCCTTAAAAAGATTCGCAGAGCACGGGGCGGGGCGTTAGGGCTGCAACATATAATTGCGCCGGGGAGTTAGATTTCAAATGCATGCCATTTCCTTTGTTTCGGCGATTGCGCTTTCGGTCGCGGGCCTTGCGGCCCCGGTTACAGCCCAGCAAATCCCGGGAAATCCGTCGGCAGCCGCCGGTGTGCACACCGATCTGCCGCGCGTTGCGCACCCCTTGCATTACACAATCGCAATCACGCCCGACGCTGCAAACCTGACTTTCGCCGGCACATCTTCGGTCGATTTGGAAGTAACCGAAGCGACGCCGTTCCTAACGCTGCACGCGCTTGACCTCAAGATTTCATCGGCCACGCTCACCCCCGCAGGCGGCAATGCCACGCCGGTGACCGTAACCATGGATAGCGCCAGCCAGACGGCAAAGTTTGCCGCAGCCCAGCCGCTGCCCCCCGGCAAGTACCGGCTCGAAACAGTCTATACCGGCGTGATCTATACCCAGCCTTACGGCATGTTCGCGCTCGATTACCCTGACAAGATCACCGGCAAGGACGTGCGCGGGCTGTTCACGCAATTCGAAGCACCCGACGCGCGCCGCTTTGCCCCGATGTTTGACGAGCCGATTTACAAGGCAGCCTTCGATCTTTCGGCGGTTGTCCCCGCCACCCAGATGGCGATCAGCAACATGCCGGTGGCCAAAGAGGAGAGCCTCGACAAAGGCCTGAAGCGCGTCACTTTTGGCACCAGCCCGAAGATGTCGTCGTATCTCCTGTTCTTCGGACTTGGCGATTGGGAAAGGATGGCCAAGGCAGCCGCCCCCGGCGTGCAGGCGGGCATCGTCTCACCCAAAGGCAGCGGCGAACAGGCGCGTTATGCGCTGGACGAATTGGCCCCGCTCATCCCGTTCTACGCCGATTATTTCGGCCAGCCTTATCCCCTGCCAAAGCTCGACAATGTGGCGGCACCGGGCCAATCGCAGTTCTTTTCGGCGATGGAAAACTGGGGCGCAATCCTGACGTTCGAGCGGATCTTGCTGAATGATCCGGCGATCACCAGTGCGGCGGCGCGGCGGAACCTTGTTTCTACACAAGCGCATGAAGTGGCACACCAGTGGTTTGGCAATCTGGTGACGATGGCATGGTGGGAAGACCTGTGGCTGAACGAAGGCTTCGCCAGTTGGATGGAAACCAAGACCACCGCCCATTTCCACCCCGATTGGTTCCCGCTGCTTGACCGCGTGGACGGGCGCGAAACCGCGATGGGTCTTGATGGCTTCAAGACCACGCACCCGATTGTGCAAGACATCAAGACCGTGGAAGAGACCAATCAGGCCTTCGATGCGATCACCTATCAAAAGGGTGAAGCGGTGATCGCGATGCTGGAGGCCTTTGCCGGTGAAAGCGTTTGGCGCGATGGGCTGCGTGCCTATATGCGCGATCACAAATTTGCCAACACGCGTTCGAAAGACTTGTGGCAAGCCGTTGAAAAGGCCGGTGCTCCCGGCCTGACCGCTATTGCGGCAGATTTTACCACGAAGCCCGGCATCCCGCTGGTCAAAGTAGACCGTCTGACCTGCAAGAAGGGTGTCTCGACCCTCACCTTGACGCAAAGCGAATTCAGCGTCGACCGCAAGGACGAAGTGGCTGCAAAGCCCACGATGTGGAAAGTGCCGCTGCTGGTTTCCGCAGGTGGCGAACCAGTACGCGCGATCCTTGATGGTAGCCTGAATGGCGGCAGGAGCACGGTTACCGTGAAGGGCTGTGGCCCTGTCGTGATCAATGCGGGGCAATTGGGCTATTACCGCTCGCTATACACACCAAAAATGCTGGGCGCGCTGAAGGCGGCGATGCCCAAGCTGCAACCGGTCGATCAGATCGGCCTGTTGCAAGACAATCTGGCACTGGCCAGCAGCGGCTATCAGCCATACGGACCTGCATTCGATCTGCTGGCAGCGGTTCCGGGGAGCGGCAATCCGGTTGTCGCCGCCAGTGCGTTCGGGCGCTATGTGGGAGCTTGGCGCGCATTGGAAGCCGATCCGGCTGCAAGGCAGAAGCTCGCGGCCAAAGTGACCGCCAATTATAAGCCACGCCTGATCGCGCTCGGATTTGAGCCTGTGACCAGCGAAACCCTGCCCGATGCCGATCTGCGATCAACGCTGATCAGCGGCTTTGGCGCGATGGGCGATGCCGATGTGGTGGCGCAAGCCCGCAGCCGCTTTGCCGCGCTGGTCAACAACCCCAAAGCGATGGACGGCCCTCTGAAAACCACGTGGCTGGGCATCGTTGCACGCAATGCCACCAAAGCCGATTGGGATGCGATCCTGAAGATGGCGGGCGCATCGAACAGCCAGGTAGAGCGCCAGTTCCTTTACACGCTGCTGGGCCGTGCAGCCGATCCGGCGCTGGCCAAAACCGCACGTGATCTGGCGTTGGCCGATGCGCCGGGCAAAACTACCAGTGCCGCGATGATTGTGGCATCTGCAGCGCTGTTCCCTGAAGCGACTTATGATTTTGCCATCGCCAACCGCGCGCGAATTGAAGAACTGGTCGATGCACAAAGCCGCGTGACCTTCATCGCCAGCCTTGCCAGCGGTGCAACCGACCCGGCGATGATTGCCAAGCTGCAAGAGTTCAAGGCCAGCCTTCCGGCAGATGCCGCACGCCCGGTCGATCAGGTCATCGGCGGCCTGTCCGAAAAGGCCAAGGCACGGCCAATGTTCGTGAGGGGGCTGACAGGCTGGCTGGCGACGGCACGGAAATAGGCAGACGCATCTTTTGCGAACAGCATAGATGCTACGCTACCTCTCGTTCATCTTTCCTTCGTCATTCCCGCCTTCGCGAGACCTCTGCGAAAAGCGTCATGCGTGAGGATGAAGTGCGTGTTGAGGGGTGACAGCACTGGGTTTGCGAATGTTTGGACTGGCCCATGGGCTTGATGGACGTGTAATCGGTTGATTTGGTTGATCGTTCAGCCTGCTGCTCTGCGCAGATTATAGGCGATGGCGGCGAGATCGGCGTGGAGGCGGCATCGTTCAAGTCCGCGATAGCGCATTCGGATGAAGCCGTGTGGTCCGCACTTGATCTCACTGAAGGTGCGTTCGACAGCGGTGCGGACTTTACCATGTAGCCCGCAGCATCGAGCTGGCGCGACACTTCGGCAAACAGCGCATCGCCCAGACCCGGCAGGCAAAAACGCTTCGGCAAATCCACCCGGCATGAAACCCTCCTCGCTCTCACAAAAAGAATCACAATTGTGCGCCCGCGTCAGCTACTTTCGCAGAGGTCTCGCTCTACGGGACATACCATCACCCGGGTCAATTCTCAGCGGAAATCTACAGACATGGTCATCCTCGACAATCTCTCCAGCCACAAAAGCGAGAAAGCTGCCGCGATCCTGAAGGCGCGCGGGGCGTGGTTCCTCTACCTGCCACCCTAGAGCCCGGACCTCAATCCCATCGAAATGGCCTTCGCCAAGCTGAAAGCGCACCTGCGAAAGGCAAAAGCCCGCACAGTCGATTCCCAGTGGAAGGCCGTCGGATCAATCTGCGAACGCTAGGTGGTGTTTACATGCAGAGGCAACATTTTATTGCGGCGACGAAATTGACGAAGCCAGCGTAGTTTCTTGCCAGTTTGTCGTATCTTGTTGCGATGCGTCCGAAGTGCTTGATCTTGCTGAAGAAGCGTTCGATCAGGTTACGGTCCTTGTAGATAATCGCGCCGAATGTGCGCCGTTTGGCGGTGATGGTCCAGGCTGGGACGACGGGCTTTGCACCGCTGGCAGCGATAGCGTCCATGGCACGTCGGCCGTCGTAGCCTTTGTCTGCCAGCACATGTCCGGCTCTCAGCCCGTGGAGAAGCGTCTCTATCTGCGTGATATCGTTACGCTCGCCGCCGGTCAGAATGAAGCGTACCGGATTGCCCAATGCATCGGTGGCGGCTTGAACCTTGGTGCTCAAGCCGCCTTTTGATCGTCCCAGCGCGTGATCTTCAAACCGATCTTCGAATCAATCGCTTTTTTTGGGCCACCAGCACTTTGCTGATGGGCGCGCACGATGGTGCGGTCGACGAGGATGTATTCGAAGTCCGCATCATCGTTCAACGCCTTGAAAAAATTCTCCCAAACACCGCTACGGCACCATCGGTTGAAGCGCTGATACACGGTGTGCCAACGGCCAAACTCGTTCTGCAGCACTCGCCAACGCGCTCCCGACCGGGCCAACCAAAGGATCGCCTCCACAAATAGTCGATTGTCTCGCCCGGTCCGCCCAGGGTCGGTCGCCTTGCCCGGCAAATGCGGCGCTATCCGCTCCCAAACCGCGTCACTCAGTTCCTGTCGATCTATCCATGCTGACCTCCATCCAGCCAGAAACTTGGAACAGAATTTCATTGCTTTGGGAATCCTGAATGTAAACACTACCTAACATCCAGACGAATGCTGGAACTATCTCAGCGCAGCAGGGTACCTTGCAGATTAAACGCACGATGCTCTAGTAACGCTGGCCCCAGCGCATGCCGAAGAACTGGGGACGGATGGTGAAGGTACGAGCCGATTCAGAGCAGAACGTGATCGAGCAGAAGGTGTTGCGCGTAAGCTCGCCACGTTTGTCGAAAGCGTTCTGGAGGAAGACATCAAGCGTCCAGTTTTTCTTCTTGATACCTGCCGAGAAGTCAAAGCTGACAAAGCCTGCCGTGTTCCCGTAAAGGTTGTTGTTGAACACGTTGAGGTCTTGCGTTGCGCTGGTTTGATAAAGCGCTGCACCTTGCACATAGGCGTCCATGTCACCCATTTGGGTGTCATAACGGATTGACGACGTTCCTTTGAACTTGGGCTGGCGTGGCAAGCGGGTACCATCGGCAGCCGCAACCTGCGGGGTGGGCGGTGAAGAACCCGCTACGGTCTGGCCAGCGGCACACGTTGGAAGCTGCGCAATAGAGAGGGAAGCAGGATCAAACGCAAAGTTGCAGAAGTCCCCCTTCAACTTGGCATCGTTGTAAGCGCCGCTAGTTGAGAAAGTGAACTCTCCAAGCTTGAGATCAGCATCGAATTCAACACCATAGACGCGGGCCTTACCAGCGTTGCCGGTCATGCCTGCGCCTTGCGCGCCAGAAACAACCACTGAGTACTGGATGTTATTCCAGTCTTCCATGTAAACCGCAGCGTTGAAACGGAACATATTGTTCCATGTGCCTTTGAAGCCCAATTCGTAGTTGGTCAGCGTTTCAGACTGGAACGGCGGAACCGTGGCGATACCGATATTGCGAATGCGCAGAGGACGGTTGAAGCCACCGGGACGGAAACCGGTTGAGTAGTTGGCGTAGAGCATCTTCGACGGGTCGAACTGCCAGTTCAGCGCAACCTTATGGGTTTGCCCCTCTTCCTTATAACGGCCTGTCTGATCGGCGACCGCAAAGTTTGTGTTCAAACACGTAAGCCGCGTCCCGGCTGGTAACGGGACCGGGCACCCCCTCGCACCGGTTGGCACAAACGTCGAGGTAACGGCATTGCGCGCCGAACCTGCAACACCGGCGAAACCGACAATGTCAAATTCGGTCCAGAAGTAGCGGATGCCTCCTGTCAACTTCAGTTCGGGCGTTATGTTATAATGCCCTTCAGCGAAAATCGCATAGTCTGACCAGTTGTTGTTGTTCTGGGTCATGTAGAATGCGTCACGCTGAACCGCAGGCGTTCCCAGAATCATCGTACCGCCCGCGGTGGTTGGCACGCCAAACCCGGCAGGATTGGTATCACCGCCGCCTGAACGCGTATAGCCGACGATCTTGTCCAGACCATGGATCGAATAGTCGTTGTTCGCTTCGTTGTTCTGGCGATGATAGAAGCCACCCAGGGTGACATCGAACGGCCAAGATTTGGGCGTCGAGATGCGCAATTCTTGTGTAAACTTCTTCTGTTTGTTCAAATTGCGGAAGAACTGTGTGGGATTGATCAGGCTGGTGCATTTCAGTGCCGCGCCAGCACCCGTGCAGCCGTTCTGGTCAAAGAACTGGAGATAGTTTTCGTACCCAGCACCGAACTTGTCGTAAGTGACGGTGTAGTAGGTATAATCGTTGCGCAGCCTGACCTCGCGCTGATAGTAGCCCGTTGCAGAAACGATATCCCAATCGCCGATGTGACCATTGATGGTCAGTGCAGCCTGATAGAACTGGTCGTTCTGTTCGGTGATATCGTAATCATGCACGGCCAAATCGCCAACATCGGGATCAAAACCGAAGTAGCCAGCGGCGATCTGCTTCTGCGCAGTGATCTGCGGCATGATCGACCAGCCATCAGCGGGTTCCCACAGCACTTGCAAACGACCGCCGTATTGCTCGATCGTGTTGTAATCGTCTTGCGCAATATCACCATTGTCGAGCAGGAATTTTGTGTTCGGGTTGTTGTCACCCAGTGTCAGCAAGGCTGGTGAGCCATCGGCAAACTTGCCGTTGTTGGGCAGGTTGTCGATATAACCGCCATCCTTGCGGTAGAAAGCCATCGCGCGGACCGCCAGCGTGCTGGAGATTGGCGCGTTGATGAAGGTCTGGTAATTGCCGCCGAAATCGCCCTCGCCGTACTTGTTAACTTCGGCATCCCAACCGAATTCGAACGTATCAAGCTTTGGCTTGTTCGAGATAAAACGGATCGTACCGGCCAATGAACCTGCGCCATAGAGCGTACCCTGTGGACCCGATAGTGCTTCGATACGCTCAACGTCATAAACGTAAATATCAGGGAGCGCGGTGCCGGTGATCGGAATATCGTCGATATAGTATCCGACCGATTCACGCGCGCCGCCAGCTGGCACAATACCGCGGAAGAACGGCGTGTTACGGCCCGGGCCGATGCCTGCAAAAGTGACTGACGGCAGCATTGCTGCGAAATCGGTGAGGCCGCGGATCTGGCGCTGCGCGAGCACTTCGGTGCTCAGCGCCTGCATCGAAATCGGCACTTTCTGGATCGAAGTAGCATCGCGCGTGGCGGTGACGATGATTTCGCCAAGGCCACCGCTTTGGTCTTCGGCCTGATCGGCGGCTGGCGCCGGTGCTTCCTGCGGTTCGGCTGCATAAGCCGTCATTGGCAGAACCAGCGTGGAAAGGATCGTGCTTACGCCCAGTGCCCTCATGGCCCGTGATTTGAACCCGGTCTTCTTGTTCATTCGATTAACCCCCTTATGCTGAAACGCAGGTCTTCCGCACCTTCATCACACCTGCTCCGTGGTCTCCGACATGGAGGCTCTGTTGCGTTGCAACATGAGCTTACTTGCTACTTCAGCGGCCAAATTCCGCGAGGCAAACATCTCCACCGGGCAAAAGGCATATGCGCCCTCAGCCCCCGCCACGCTCGACGCGGCAAGATCAGTTTCGGTGTTTTACCCCGGCACAAAGCGCGTTTTTTTGCAGTTCCCTGACGCTTGTCCGGGATTGATAATGCTGCACGGCAACATGGAGTCAACTTCCTTTTTGGAAGGACTCATACGCAATTACGGCACATTGCAGTCGAAGGCGGCATCGCGCATCTTAGCAAAGGCGGTAGTGTCTCGGTGATGATTTGGCGTTATTGGCGGGTTTCGCGCACCAGTGACCAGTCATAGCCCAGTTCTTCCACACGGCGGCGCAGCAGGGTTTTCAAGGCATCTGAGGGCTTGGGATCGCGCGAAAGGACCCAGAGGTAGCGCCCGGACGGTTCACCCACGATGGACCATTGATAATCCTCGGCATGGTCCATCACCCAGTAATCCCCATAGAACGGCCCGAAGAACGAGACCTTGAGTTTGGCACCGGAGGCGGCATCGACCACTTTGGCTTTGCCGGTTACTGTTGTCACAGCGCCGTCCACCGCGCCTTTATGGCAGGTGTTCAGCACGCGGATCGAGCCATCGGCATTGCGCGAATAATCGGCAGACACCGCCTCGCAATCCCTCTGGAACGCCGCGTCATAACGGTAAAGTTCATACCAGCGGCCAAGATAGCGCTCGATCAGAACGGACTTGGCCGGCTGCGGCACCTTGGGATTGCCAACCGGCGGCTTGGAAAGGACCGTGCACGCTGAAAGACCTGCGGCCATGCAGATCAGCAGGGCAGTCTTGCGTGATTGGGGTGTCATCGTGGTTCTGTCCGATCGCGTAAAACAAAGGCTTATCACGTAAGAAGCAATGGCACGACTATTCTCGGTCATGTCAGGTGAACCGACCGTGGCTACATCTGCCCAGCCCATCACCCTTGTGCATTATCCATAGCACCATTTGGCCCGATACGCAGCCCTACACGGCCATTCGCGCCCGCCAAGCTATTGTGTTTGTGATTTTTTGTGTAGCTCCCGGCCCTATAGCAGGTGCCATGCAAGGCGCTGGAATTCGAGGCGCATTACCTATGAACAGCACGTCTTTGAAGGCTGTTTTGGCAGCGGCAACGACTGCGGGCTGCCTATGCTGTGCAACCACGCCCGCCTGTGCCGACACCACGCCCGAAGGCGATATCATCGTTACCGGTACCCGCACGAGCAACCTGCGCGCCGAGGACAGCCTTTCTCCTGTCCAAATCCTTGGCGCTGCAATGCTCAGGCGCGATGGCAGCGGGGCACTGATCAATACGCTGGCCAACGCCTTGCCTTCGCTGAATGTTCAGGCCGTGGGCTTTGACCTTGCCAACGAGACACTGTCGGTGCGGATGCGCGGCCTTTCGCCCAATCACACGCTGGTGCTGATCAATGGCAAGCGGCTCCATGGCACGGCCAACCTTGCGGTGCTGGCAGGGCCGTTTCAGGGCGGCGCAGCGCCAGACCTCAATTTCGTGCCGCTGACATCGGTCCGCCGGATCGAAGTACTCCAGGACGGAGCGGCGGCGCAGTACGGATCGGACGCAATTGCCGGCGTGCTGAACATTATCCTCAGTTCCGAGGCTTCGGGCGCGAATGCAACGCTTACCCATGGCGGCTATTACCGGGGGGATGGCATTACTACCGAAGGCACGGCCAACTTCGGCTTGCCGCTGGGCACATCGGGCTATGTCAATATCACTGGTTCTATCCGCGATCATGGCTTCAGCAATGCCGGTGGCCCCGACCAGCGCGTGGAACGCGCGATCACATCGGGCGAATATCCCGAGTACCGGGAACTTGCAGGCTATCCGCTAGTCACCAAAGTCTTCGGTGACGCGCGCGCTCGCACCTACCTTGCCACGATCAATGCCGGTGTGCGGCTGGCGGGTGAGGGCGAGGCCTATGCTTTTGGAACTTATGGCAACAAAAAATCGGGCGGTTGGGCTAACTTCCGCCTGCCAACCAAGCTGCCAGCGCTCTACCCTGATGGCTTTTCGCCAATCGACTGGGTGATATCCGACGATCTGAGCATCACCTCAGGGTTGCGCACGAAGGTCGGCGATTGGTCGCTGGATTTCAGCTCGACATATGGCATCAATCACAACCGGGTAGAAGTGACCCGATCCGCCAATGCCGATCTTTTCGCCGATACCGGCTCAACGCCGTTCGATTTCTACAATGGCAATCTCGATAACAGTCAGTGGACGATCAACTTTGACGCGCACCGGTCGCTCTCCATCGGCCTGCCAACCCCGACAACGCTAGCGTTTGGTGCCGAATACCGCCGCGAGACTTATGCCATCACCGCTGGCGATCCGGCATCGCGGTACAAGGCGGGTTCGCAATCGTTTCCCGGTTTTTCACTCACCGATGCCGGATCAACCCGCCGCACCGTCAAGGCCGCCTATGCAGACCTTGTCTTTGCTCCGCTCGCCATGCTCCAGCTTGATTTCGCGGCACGCTTTGAGGACTACAGCGACTTTGGCGATGCGCTGGTGGGCAAGGTGAGTGGCAGGCTGGAGATCAGTCCGGCGCTGGCATTCAGAAGCACTTACAGCACCGGCTTTCGCGCACCGACCCTTGCCGAACAGCGCTATTCTGCAACCAACGTCCAGCCCAATTCGGCATTTGTCCAGTTGCCCCCCAATTCCTCCGCCGCCCGCCTGATCGGGATTGATCCGCTGATGCCGGAGAAATCGACGAACCTCAATTTCGGCATCGTGGCCAAGCCCGCAGCGGCTATAAGCCTCTCACTTGATCTCTATCAGATCAACATTCGGGACCGTGTGGTGGGCAGCGGCACGCTTTATGGCACTTATGCCGGAAGCCTGCGCTCGGCGGCGGTCAACGCGGCGATCGTCGCCAACGGCAATACGCTCGAAGCCGTGCCGTTCTCTGGCGTGAACATCTTTTCGAACGGCATCGACACCCTCGCACGCGGCATCGACCTCGTTCTGGGCGTCCGCACGCCTTTGGGCAAGGGCCTGTTCGACTGGTCGTTGGCGGCCAATTACAACCACGTCGAAGTCACCCGCATTCGCAACGCGCCCTCACAGCTTGCGGTATCGGGGCAACAGCTTTTCGATCTGGTAGCGATCTCGAACCTCGAAACCGCCTCGCCACGCCTGAAGATGGTTCTGGCCACGAACTTTACCGCAGGCCCGCTGATGATCGCTTTGCGGAACACGGTTTACGGCCAATCATCGCGCTATGCCGATCCTGGTGACGGGCGCTACTACATTGACCGAACCGGTGCGAAAGTCATAACCGACCTGACCATAAGCTACCAGCTTGCCCGAGGTCTGACGTTCAGTGCCGGTGCAAACAACCTGTTCAACGTATTTCCTGACCGGGTCGATGCCCAAGGCCTTGCTGCAAGCGCAGCCGCCGGAAACCCCGCCGTAGAAATCTACCCGAGCTTCTCGCCGTTCGGTATCAACGGCGGCTACTACTTTGGCAGGGTCAGCCTAGATTTCTGATCTCTGCGCCACCCACAGCCGGTGCCGATGCCGATGCCGGATCGGGGAGGAAGTTGATCGTGGAAACCGCAACAGTTATTGATTATATAATGATAAAAATAATTTTTGTGGAAATCGTGCCTTCAGCCAAATATTGCAAGGAAGCAAATGCAAATGGTTCGATCTCTAACTTGTGCGTGCTTCTTGAGCGCCTTCATAGCTGGCGCCGCTATCGCCAATTCGCTGTCGGCAGGACCTGCATACCTTAATGAAACCCACGCTGACGGGGCGAGTTGCGTTTTCTGGTTGAAGGAAGATGATAATCAAGCCTCACCGCGCAAGGTCATCGAAACAGATTTCCAGACGTACTGGATCAATATTGGTGGCAAAGATCAAGGCTTTGCCGATACAAGCCCCTCACCAATCATGAACATTCTCGAAACCCCGGCCGGCAACTACCGGCTTTTGGAGGGTAACCCATTGGATCGCGAATGCGAAGAATGTACGGT
This sequence comes from Novosphingobium sp. AAP83, assembly GCF_001295795.1. Classification (GTDB taxonomy): domain Bacteria; phylum Pseudomonadota; class Alphaproteobacteria; order Sphingomonadales; family Sphingomonadaceae; genus Novosphingobium. Next base: position 1,651 of record NZ_LJHY01000001.1, on the reverse strand, counting down.
CCGAGACTATAAGCTTTTTATAAACTACACAGCAGGAAACCAATCCTCCACCGATCTTGTTGGATTGTGCGGATCGTGATCTCTGGTCATAAAATGGACCATAGCGATGAATATTGGGATCTATGTTTTAAGGATCAGCAAATAGTCCCTAGTTTTTCAAAGGCCGACCGAAAAAGACGTTGGGTGATATCAGGTTGATGTGATTCAGTCGTAGTTGCGAGACTTAGACGGAGTTGCACATCTGGACCGCCACCACCCGGCGGCGGCATGCCAGAGCGGGACTGCTTTTGCCAAGCGATCTGACCAACGCCGAGTGGCCAATTTTGGAGCTTCTACTGCCGCCGCGTTTGAAGTTGGGTCGCCAAAAATTCACCTCGAGAATCGTAAGAATCTGTATTAAAATATCTTTTGTGATTCAGCCTCTCAGCCCACAAATGCCCGTTCAAGAACATAAGTTCCAGGATGCGAATGTGCGCCTTCTACAAAGCCTAGATTTTCGAGCAGCGCACCAGTCTCCTTAATCATTCCCATACTTCCACAAAGCATTACGCGATCTGTTTGGGGATCGAGCGGATAATCTCCGGACTCGATACGTGTGGTTATGCGACGATTTTCGTGGATCCAAGTCGGACATTTCGTGACGGATTGATCATAAACAAGCTTCTGTTTTGCTTCGTCAGCAATAAGAGGGTCGTTCATCATCCGGCTTTCCAGCATATCGCGATATGCCAAATCCTCGATTAGTCGCACCGTATGCTGGACCGTGATTTGTTCAAAACGTTCATAAACGTCAGGATCGCGAATGATGGACATCCAAGGAGCCAGTCCAGTACCTGTGCCAATGAGGTGAAGCCTTTTTCCGGGCAACAAGGCATCGAGTGTGAGGGTTCCCGTGGGCTTTGAACCTAACAAGATCTCGTCGCCCGGTGTGATCTTGTACAACTGGCTGGTCAACGGACCATCCGGGACGATGATGCTCAGAAACTCGAGCCTGTCATCCCATGTGGCTGACACAATTGAATATGCACGAACCAATGGCTTGCCATTTATCATCAGGCCGAGCATCACAAATTGGCCACTGACAAAGCGGAATGACGCAGGACGCGAGACTGAAAAAGAAAATAAGCCCGCATTCCACTGATGCGTGGTCAAAACCTTAACAGTCGCAAACGCCATGTCATTTTCCTAATTCAAACAAACGCTTGGGTCATCAACAAGCTACAATTGGAATGACTTCATACCTTGGTCGAAACCACAAGCCTGTCAATTACGGCCTTAAGACCGCCTGTCCGTTGTCAAACGTTTGGCGCCACTCACGGTGTAAACTAGCCGGTTGGGAGCTTCTTCTGGACAGCGCTATTAAGCTGCGAGCTCGTGGTGATGCAAGCGCCGATTTTCGCTGGTTTGTGGCTTGATCCTTTGGTGATGCGTGATCATTTCAGTACCCTTGCCGAAGTAAGCGTCGGCAAGGGTAATGTTGACACAGCTTTCATAGCGTCGTCGGCGCCTGTCATGCTCGATGAAAGAAGCGATCTAGAAGTTTGGTCCCGGGGATTGATGGTGCATTATCCATGCAGGAATGGAAGGATGCGCTGTGGGCCAAGTTTTGCACGGGCGCGCCAGCACGACAGCGGCAATCCGTCGAGCAATA